>CALCII010000011.1 GCA_937907395.1 uncultured Chitinophagaceae bacterium | reverse complement strand
ACTGAACCAGGAAATCCTTTCCGCCGGAAGGAGCATCTACCCGGTACCGCAACCAGGGGAACCTGAACACATCTGCATAAGCATCCAAACGCCATTTCGCAGTTGGTTTGATACTGATGCCTGTATACAGCCCCTTTTCGTTGGTTGGGAAGGTGGATTCTGTGTAGGCATTTCCAAAAATGGATTGGTAACCAGCCTGTAAATTTCTGTAAACCAACGACATATCTACCTTCGGATCCACACTCATCAACATCCCGCTGATCAGTCCGAAGTACTTATTGTTGTGCATGGCAGCTTCTCCGTACCAATGGATGTTACGGAAGGTATAACCCCAGTCAAAACTGTAATTCGTGAGTTGCTTTCCTTTAAATGTGTAATTATTATATGGAGCGGCGTCACGGCTGAACGGTTTGCTGAAGTTATGCTGCACGCCATTTAAACCCAGATGGAGCCTTGCTGTGTTATAGCTGATATTACCCCCAAATGTGTTCATCTGGACCTGGTTCTTCTTCTCCTGTTCGGTTAGCGTTCTGTGGAGGCCGGATGTTAATAGAGACGAGAAATAATCCTCGCTGTAAAAACTGGTATCCGACTGAATACTTCCATCAACCTGGCGAAACGAAGCGAAACCAGTCACCTGGAATCCCTTCTTCTCCAGTGTGATGGCTGCCCCCCTGCTGAACAAATATTCACTGGTTGAATTATAAGGACGAAGTACTGTTGCCTGGCGTTTAATATTTAAGATATCGGGGCTCTTACGAAAAGCCAGTGCCTGCCAATGAATTAACCCTTGTCCGAGGTTGACTGTATAATCACCTAACGCAATGGCCTTTATGATACCAATATTACGGGCAAACAAATGAGCCGAATAAAAATCAAACCCATTCTTTTGTGCACCTTTAAACCATTGTTCGCCGGCATCTTTTTCACCTGTTATACCAAATTGCAACAGGTTTTTATAAACATATTTGTAACGGAATAAAGCTCTTTCTCTTGAACCCGGATAAAAACTGGTGGCAGTTGGATCATCCTTACGTTTGAATCCCTCCGACTTTTCCAACACATAAGTAGCACGCATAAGAATCGAATGTTCACCTCCAGTAAATCGCTTTGACAAATCCTGGCTTAAAGAAACCGGATCTGCAGCGGTTACAAATGGCAACATTCGTTGAATTACATACAAATCCCAACCGGGAACAGCCTGTAATTCATAGATGCTGAGCAATTTGCCAAACAACCTGCGATAGTTGAGCAAATTGGAAATTTGAATCTGGCTGATGAATGGAAATTCCTTCAGATCGGCTTCCGATGCCGTGTTCAGATTCAGCTTGTTCTTCAGGTAATGCTGCAATGACTGGAGATAAGAATCATCTTCTGTTTCACCTTCAGTAACTTCTGTGAGGTTTTCAATCTGCTGCTCCACAACAGGGTTCTCCTGTGCACGCAGAAACGTTACAGAACCGGTAAATAACAGAAACAGGATTATCTTCTTCATTCAGCAGCCTGTTGTTTCTTTTTAAAATCAAGCACCATCATCACAGCAGGTGTTGCACCCAGCTGTGGATGCCAGGATGTAGCTGCATCAATCCGCAACTGCCCCAAACGCAATCCAACACCAATAAATGGTTGTGGATTGATCGTATTAATGCCCCCACGGATCAACAATTGATTTACTATTTCATATTGGAAAGCCGCATTCACACCCAGGTCTTTCGATTCCTCCTTAATAATTTCCGCTGTGATCAAAAACTTATCCGACACTTCGTAACCTAACCCACCCCTGTAAACTGATGCAATTTTTTCATTTGTCTCCTTGTTCAACACTCCACCAACCGGATTGAAAACACTGAAACCGGCATGCAATTGTTCGCTCAGGTGCATCACCACTCCTGCCTCAAAATGAAAAGCAGATGAAGTCGTATAAGATGGGATGCGAAGATTATAGTAATTGAACTTTACTCCCACATCCACTTTTTTCCCCAGTGAACGGCCATATGCCAAACCTAACTGCGTTTCATTGTAGTTTGTATAACCAAAATAATCGGCCTGCAATCCAAAATTGCCGGAATTAGAGGCTATTCCAGCTACTGCTGTATATTGAGTGAGTGCACTTAATAAAAAACGACGTTCGCCATAAACACCGGCGCCACCTTGTTTTAAACTGGCCAATGCAGCAGGATTCACCACCATTGAAAAGGCATCCACATAATTTTTACTGTAAGCACCCATGCCCGGGTAAGAACTCACTAATGGCAATCGAACCGTTTGTGCATTCAGGCCTGCATAAAAGAAAACAGGTAACAGAAATAGGAAAAATCTTCTCAAGCAGTAAAGTTTAAGATGGTAATTTAAGTAATTCGGCTGTTTCACAGCACAGTTCTGATTAAATTTTCGGAATGACCGGAAAAACCAATGTGCTGATTTACTTTTGCAACATGCAAATACTCGATGGAAAAGTGGCTGCCCAGTCCATTAAAAACGATCTCAAAGAAAAAACCCTTCATATTACGGAAAGTGGCAAAAGAGCCCCGCACCTTGCTGTAATACTTGCAGGAAACAATGGCGCCAGTGAAACCTATGTGGCATCGAAAGTAAAAACCTGCGCAGAAATTGGATTTGAATCAACTTTAGTTCGACTACCTGAAACAACAAGTGAAGAAGAATTACTGACAGAAATTGATAAACTGAATGAAAGAGGTGATGTGGATGGCATTCTGGTTCAATTACCCTTACCCAAACATATTTCTGAAGAAAAAGTCATCCAACGAATTGATCCGTCGAAAGATGTGGATGGTTTTCACCCGGTAAGTGTAGGCAATATGGTGAGCGGCACTCCTACTTTCATACCGGCCACTCCCTATGGCATTTTATTGCTTCTTGAGCATTATAAAATTGAAACCAAAGGAAAACATGCAATCGTAATTGGCCGTAGCCATATTGTGGGCACACCCATGAGTTTATTGTTAAGCCGCAAAGCGTATCCCGGCGATTGTACGGTAACCATTTGCCACTCTGCCACAACAAACCTCAAAGAGCTTTGCCTTCAGGGCGACATCATTGTGGCTGCATTGGGCAGAGTTGAATTTGTAACGGCCGATATGGTGAAAGAAGGTGCTGTTGTGATTGATGTTGGTATTACCCGTGTAGAAGATGCTTCTAAGAAAAGCGGTTTCAGCATCAAAGGCGATGTGAAATTTGATGAAGTGGCGCCAAAATGCAGCTATATTACACCGGTGCCCGGAGGTGTTGGTTTGATGACCATCGCCGGCTTACTCATGAATACCTATAATGCTTATCAAAAAAGAACGAACTCCTGAATGACAACGATTAACCAAACGATATCATTACCTGTAATGGAGTCGTTCTATACTTTACAGGGCGAAGGTTTTTACCAGGGGAAAGCTGCCTATTTCATCCGGCTGGGTGGATGTGATGTTGGATGTGTTTGGTGCGACGTGAAAGAAAGCTGGGATGCTTCCAAACATCCCAAGTTTACCATTGAAGAAATTGTTGAAAAAGCAAAAGCAGAAATAGTTCTGGTTGCTGGTTCCGGGTCACCAGAAACAGGCAACCAGAAACCCGTAACACCCATCGTCGTTATCACCGGAGGCGAACCATACATGCACAACCTGGATGCACTTACAAACGCATTGCACGAAGCAGGTTTCCAGGTAAATATTGAAACATCGGGATCACATCCCATCAGCGGCCATTGCGACTGGATCTGTTTGTCACCCAAAAAATTTAAAGCACCGCTGCCCGAAGTGGTTCCATTTGCCAATGAATTGAAAGTGGTGATCTTTCATAAATCTGATTTTGAATGGGCCGAAGAATTTGCGGCGCAAGTGAATCCGGATTGTAAACTTTACCTGCAACCCGAGTGGGATAAAGCAGCCACTGTAACTCCGCTTATCATTGACTATATCAAGTCCCATCCGAAATGGGGATTATCCTTACAGGTTCACAAATACATTAACGTTCCATAAGGCAGCGTTTCTGAAATTGCGTTGTATCTTCCCCATTGAATCGAATCGAATGAAACGTTTTTTATTGCCAATATTCCTTTTGCTTTCTGTATGGGGCCATTCACAATGGTATGACCCTTCTAAAGTTCCGGCGAAGCTTGGTTACAAATACGGAGAAGCACTCAATCTTGCTAAAGAAAGAAATTATAAAAGAGCTGTTGAGTTGTTAGATGAATGCCTTCAAACAGACCCACGTTTTGTAGAAGCATGGTTGAGTAAAGGAGGTATTTATTCAGAACAAAAAAAATACAACGAAGCCGTAAACTTTTACAAGAAAGCTGAAGAGCTGGACTCTGTATTTATTGTTCGTTATTATTTACCCTATTCCATTTCATTGGCAGGTGCGGGTTTGTTTCAACAGGCATTTGATAAGATTGACCGCTTTCTGCAAATACCCAACCTGAATGAACGTTCTTTCAAAGCCGGGATGTATCGCAAATCATCTTACCAGTTTGCATTGGATTATGAAAAACAGCATCCGGGACATTTTCAGATTAACACGATCAATCTTGGCGACAGTATCAACACTGCCGAATCAGAATATTTCCCTTCACTCACGATTGACGGAAACACGTTGGTCTACACAAGAAGAGTGAAACGGATCAATGAAGATTTTTTCATCAGCGAAAAAACAAAAACAGGCTGGAGTAAATCACAACCTCTTCCCGGCGAACTTAACACCGAAGAAAACGAAGGTGCACAAAATATTTCGCAGGATGGAACCATGCTGGTATTTACCGGTTGTAATATGGAAGATGGTGCAGGCAGTTGCGATTTATATGTTTCCTATCTCAATAAAAATGGATGGGGGCAACGCATCAACATCGGGGGAAACATCAACACAGAATACTGGGAAAGTCAGCCTTCCCTTTCACCCGATAAACGCAGTTTGTATTTCACCGCCAGAGATCCATCAGGTTTTGGTGGCAGTGATTTGTTTGTAAGTTATCTGCAACCAAACGGGCAATGGGGCAAACCCTACAACCTTGGTGCGGGCATCAACACAAACGGAGATGAAAGTTGTCCGTTTATGCATGCCGATAATCAAACGCTTTATTTCACCAGCAACGGCCATCCCGGATATGGCGGCACAGATTTGTTTTTTGTCCGCAAACAACCCGATGGCAGTTGGAGCAAACCACAAAACCTTGGTTACCCCATTAACACCATTGACGATGAAGGTTCGCTCGTCATTGCCAGCGATGGAAAAACGGCTTACTATGCAAGTGATGGAAACGACAGCAGGGGCGGATTGGACCTTTATACGTTTCAACTACCCGAGCAGGATCGTCCGTTTAAAACATTATGGGTAAAAGGAAATGTATTTGATGCAAAAACAAAAGCTGGTTTACCCAGTGCCGTTGAGTTAATTGACCTTGGCTCGGCACAAAGTATCAGTAAAGTGCAAACAGATGAAAACGGCAATTACCTCATCACACTTCCCGTTGGAAAAAACTATGCATTCAATGTGAACAGAAAAGGGTATTTATTTTACTCAGAGAATTTTTCATTGATTAATAAAGAAACAGATACAACATATATCATCAATATTCCGCTTATTCCTATTGAAATCAATGCCAGCATTGTATTGAAAAACATTTTCTTCGAAAGCAAAAAATCAGAACTCAACCCGGAATCTTTAATTGAACTCGACAAAGTAGTTCAACTGTTGAAAGATAACCCAACTATCAAAATTGAAATTGGCGGGCATACAGATAATGTGGGCACACCGGCCGACAACCTGTTATTATCCAACAACAGAGCCAAGTCAGTCATTGGATATTTACTCAACAAGGGAATTCCCATAACCCGACTTACAGCAAAAGGTTATGGCGAGACAAAACCTGTAGCCGATAATAAAACAGAAAGCGGCAGGGCCAAAAACCGCAGAACTGAATTAAAAATTATTGCAAAGTAATTTTCAACAAAAGCAACACATTTTACTAAGAAGCGGTCATTCAATCGGAATGACCCTTTTTATTTCTAACCAATGAAGAACGACTTACTTTACCAGGTAGCGCTAACGATGGTGCCACAGATCGGCTGTGTGCATGCAAAGCTGCTCATCGATACATTTGGCTCGGCAGAAGAAGTGTTTCAAACCAAAAAATCACTTTTGGAAAAAACAGATGGTATCGGAACCATCCGTGCTGCATCGATCAAACATTTTTCAAATTTTCAGGAAGCAGAAGAAGAATTGAAATTTATAGAACAAAGCCAGGTTACACCATTATTCATCAACGACCCATCGTATCCACAAAAACTTTCTTTCTGCTATGACCCTCCTGTTCTTTTGTATTACAAAGGAACTGCAGATCTGAATCAAACAAAAATCATATCGATAATCGGAACCCGTTCCAACACGGAATACGGGAAACAAATCACCGAACAAATTCTTACAGATTTATCCTCCGTAAATCCATTAGTTGTAAGTGGATTGGCTTATGGTATTGATGCAATCGCTCATCGCTTTTCTGTAAAACAGCAACTCAGCACCGTTGGAGTACTGGCACACGGGCTGGACAAAATCTATCCCTACCAACATGCGTCACTCGCCAAAGAAATGCTGGCGCAAAACGGAGGCCTGTTAACCGAATTCAGAAGTGGTACCAAACCCGACCGGCATAATTTCCCTTCCCGCAACCGGATTGTGGCAGGCATGGCCGATGCAACAATTGTTATAGAAACTAACAAAAAAGGGGGCAGTATGATCACCGCCCATCTTGCCCACAGTTACAACAGAGATGTATTTGCTGTACCCGGCAAAACAACCGATCCAAAAAGTGAAGGCTGTAATTACCTCATTCAAACACAAAAAGCAGTATTAATCAGAAACGGGCATGATATCGCCGAACAGATGGGATGGAACAACTCTTCCTCTCCCAAACCATCCCTTCAGAAATCATTGTTTCTGCAACTAAACCAGGAGGAGCAACAGGTGTACAACCTGCTGCAACAACACAAATCACTGCATATCGATGGAATCAACCGGGAATGCCAGCTCACCAGCAGTGCTGTGGCTGCGGCCTTGCTGGGACTGGAATTGCAGGGTGCTGTGTTAAGTTTGCCCGGCAAGCACTATTGTTTAAGCTGATCATTTGGAAGATATAGGGGCATCGCACTACTTTTGCACATGGCAACAAGAAAATCCCTCTCTCAGCAATCCATTCTCAACAAATTTTACGGCGAAGGTTTTACGTTTGATGATGTGCTTCTGATGCCTGCCTATTCACAGGTATTACCTCGTGAAACAGACATTGGCACACAACTCACCAAATCCATCCGCCTCAATATTCCCATGTTATCGGCAGCGATGGACACGGTTACAGAAGCCGGACTTGCCATTGCATTGGCCCGTGAAGGCGGACTGGGCATTCTGCACAAAAACATGAGTATTGAAGAACAGGCAGCGCAGGTACGTAAAGTAAAAAGAAGTGAAAGCGGATTAATCATTGACCCTATCACACTTCACGAAGAAGCAACAATTGGCGATGCATTAAAGCTGATGAAAGAAAATAAGATTGGAGGGATTCCCATTGTTGACCAACATAAAAAACTGGTGGGCATTCTTACCAACCGGGATCTTCGTTTTGAAACAGTGAAAAGTAAAAAGATCCGTGATGTCATGACATCAACCAACCTGATCACCGCTCCCGAAGGAACAGATCTCAAAAAAGCACAAACCATTCTCAGCAAACATAAAATTGAAAAACTGCCGGTAATTAAGAAAGACGGGACTTTGGTAGGATTGATCACTTACCGTGATATACTGCAACTGCAAAGTCATCCGAATGCTGTAAAAGATAATTACGGACGTTTACTGGTTGGTGCTGCATTAGGGATTACTGGTGATTTGTTTGATCGTGCTGCTGCGCTGCAGCATGTAGGAGTTGATATTGTTACCCTCGATAGCGCACATGGCCATAGCAAAGGTGTGATTGATGCATTAAAAGCACTGAAGAAGAATTTCAAAACACTACAGGTGATCGCAGGTAATGCAGGTACGGCCGAAGGAGCCAAAGCATTGGTCGCTGCCGGTGCCGATGCAGTGAAAATTGGTATTGGCCCTGGCTCCATTTGCACCACCCGTATTGTAGCCGGAACTGGTGTACCACAGCTCACCGCAATTATGGAAGCTTCTCATGCTGTAAAAGTGCCTGTGATTGCCGATGGTGGAATCCGTTATACCGGTGATATGGTGAAAGCATTGGCGGCCGGGGCAAGCACAGTCATGATGGGAAGTGTATTTGCAGGAACAGAAGAAAGTCCGGGTGAAACCATCATTTACGAAGGAAGAAAGTTCAAACAATACCGGGGTATGGGATCGATTGGTGCCATGCAAAAAGGAAGCAGCGACCGTTACTTCCAGGACGTGGAAGATGGAATTAAGAAACTGGTACCTGAAGGAATTGAAGGACGTGTGGCATTCAAAGGAAACGTGAGTGAAATTGTACATCAATATACAGGAGGATTACGTGCAGGCATGGGTTACTGCGGTGCCAGAAATATCAAGGAACTGCAACAGGCGAAATTTGTCAAGATCACCAATGCAGGGATGAAAGAGAGCCATGCGCATGACGTGGAAATCACCAAAGAAAGTCCGAATTATTCGAGATAATAGTTGAAAAAATCATGAGTTTCCGCTCATGATTTTTTTTATACCTGATTCTTACTGTGATGTATATCTTATTCGATTTCTACAACTTAGAATTACTGATAAAAAATGGCAATCAAGGATCAAATGTTGGGCACTACAGTAGTAATGAAGTTTCATCAGGGGAACATCCGCCATCGGGACGTCTGTCCGACTGAATAAATGATGGGCGGATATTCGATGGCGGGGCCCTTTTTGGTTACTATTTTTTGGGTCGTTGATATCGACCAGAGCGTCGATACAAGCAAAAAGTGACAAGAAAAATCGATTTGCAGATGATCGCCCCGTTAGAATAGAGTCATTCGAATTAAACATTTGAACAAGAGTGTAACGGTAGTATTCCAATGAGTAATTTGATTGTTTGAATCCATTCGTATAACAAGAATTGGATTTACATTTACAAAAACCAATTGTTTGAAAAAGTTTCAACCTGTTTTTTTCTCCTTGCTTTCCGGATTGCTGATGTATGCAGCATGGCCGGTAAATAATATCACACCGGCTGTCTTTATAGCGTTTATCCCCTTGTTCATGCTGGAACAACAGAAATTTTCAGGACTCCGGTTTTTCTGGCTCATCTATCTGGCCCTGTTCACCTGGAATATCAGTTGCACCTGGTGGATCTGGAATTCAACGATGCTGGGTGCCTGGCTGGCGATCATTGTAAACAGCTTGTTGATGTGTATTCCCTGGATGGGCTTCCGCTACATGAAGAAACAATTTGGCACATTCATCGGCTACTCATCCTTTATTCTTTTCTGGCTAAGTTTTGAATACATTCATCTGCAGGATTGGGGACTCAGCTGGCCCTGGTTAACATTGGGCAATGTTTTTGCAGGCAGGCCGGCTTTGGTACAATGGTATGAATACACCGGAACCAGTGGCGGTTCTGTATGGATTTTATTGGTGAATGTGTTATTATATCTTGGTTTCGTTAAAGACAAATCAACATACGGATTACAAAGCATAACAAAAAAAGCAGATCCGAAATTACTGATTGCACTGGTGCTTGTAATTGTTCTGCCACAATGTATCTCTTTCTTCATCAACAAATCAGTTTCTGTTTCCGAAGCAACATCCAACACTTCAAACATTGTGGTTGTACAACCCAATATTGATCCGTATGAAAAAGTGGCAACGGGTACATTTGAAATGCAATTACAAAAACTGATCCGTTTGAGTGAATCAAAAGTGGATAGCAATACAACACTGCTCATCTGGCCCGAAACAGCTTTATATTCACCGAATGGATTTGAAGAAACACGACTGAAAGAGAATTTCTTTCTCATCCCTTTATTTGATTTTCTGAAAAAACATCCAAAGCTTCATCTGTTCACCGGTATTGAAAGCTATCGCTTGTTTAACGAGAAAGTTTCCCTCTATGCGAGGCCTATTGACGGTACCGGAACCTTCTATGAATCGTACAATGGATCGGTGTTACTGGATAGCAGCGGCGCCTTGAATTTCTATCATAAATCGATGCTGGTACCAGGAGTGGAAACATTGCCACGATTCCTGTTGTTCCTCGGACCCGTGTTTGAAAAATTCGGAGGAACAACAGGCGGTTATGCACGGCAAACAGAACGCACACCTGTTCCCACACATAACGGTTATGTGATTGCTCCTGCTATCTGTTATGAAAGTATCTATGGTGAATACATGAGCCGCTTTGTGAATAATGGTGCTAACCTCATTAGCATTATCACGAATGATGGCTGGTGGGGAAATACACCCGGCCATAAACAACACCAGCAATATGCAAGATTGAGAGCCATTGAAACCAGGTGCTGGGTGGCACGCAGCGCCAATACAGGTATCAGTTGCTTTATTGATCCGGCAGGAAATGTGTATGATGCACAACCCTGGTGGACCGAAGCTGCTATTAAAAAAAGTATAACAGCAGAAAAACAGAAAACTTTTTTTGTGCGCTTTGGTGATTTCATCAGTAAGATTGCTCTCGTTCTCGCAGCCGGATTTGTTATATTAGGTATCATTCGCCGTTTCAGTCCTAACAGAATCAGATAACATGAAAAAAACAATTCATACAAGTAAAGGCAACATTGCTGTTTCGGTATACGGCACAGGCACACCTGTGGTGCTGTTGCACGGCTTTGGAGAAGACAGCCGTATCTGGGAACAACAAGTTGATCATCTGAAACATAAATACCTGCTGATTGTTCCTGATTTACCCGGTAGCGGCAACTCCCCGCTCCCATCAGAAAAGCTATCGATAGACCTGATGGCAGATGTGATCAAACAAATGCTGGATACTTTATCGATCAACTCCTGCATTTTACTGGGACATTCCATGGGTGGCTATATCACGCTTTCATTTGCAGAAAAACATCCGGAGCAGCTACTGGCATTCGGGCTCATTCATTCCACTTCTTTTGCAGATACGGAAGAGAAAAAAGAAGCCCGGAGAAAAAGTATCGACTTCATTAAAAATCATTCCGCAAGAGAATTTATCAAAACCACCATTCCGAATTTATTTGGAGCAGCATACAAAGAAAGACAACCCCAACGCATAAACGAACTCATTCTTCAGGGAGAACAGTTCAGCCCGGAGGCACTGATAGGTTATTATGAAGCAATGATTGAACGGCCCGATCGCACGGAGGTATTAAAACAAAGCAAAGTGCCTGTCCTGTTTTTCATAGGAGAAGAAGACAAAGCTGTTAACCCGGCAGATGCACTGTTGCAGGCTTCTTATCCCGCTGTTTGTCAGTTGGAGCTGGTGCCGGGCATTGCACATATGGGTATGTGGGAAGCAAGTGACCGGTTGAATAAAGGACTGGAAGATTTTATTTCTTATGTACTACACAATTCATAAATCATGTCTGTTACTCTTGAACATGAAACCTATAAGATTGAACTGAAAGATGCAATTACGGCGCCTGAAGCAGTGATGGATGCTGTTTATGAACCGGATGCAGACAAAACTTTCAAACCAAGCTCCAGTACCATTGTAACTGTTTTTGAAAACGAACAAAAAAAAGCAGCTGTATTGTTGCAGGCAGCTGGCGGCGCAACTGGTGTATCTGAAGATTCTATTCTCATCATTGGTGATCAACTCATCACCCGCTGCAGTAATTATCTCTTTGGCCTTTCCATACCGGAATTGAAGCTGAACTGGCTTACAAAAGCCGATGACGCCACCTGCTTTTCCCTGCTCCCTTTCGAAGATGACCTGATTGTGCACGGAGAAGTATCCATCAGCAGAATCGATACATCCGGGCATATTGTATGGCAGTTTACAGGCCATGATATTTTTCTGTCACTTGATGGAACGAGTACATTCGACATGTACCCCGATTTTATTGAGTTAACAGATTTCAACGGACATCGTTATCAGCTTGATTACAACGGTCAACAAATCAGGTAACCGCTTGTTATTTATCCACCATTCATCTTACCATCTGCTTTCTGATTAATTTCATAACTGAATTTTTAAGTATTTGCATTATGAACAAAACCATTTTCATCACAGGCGCCACATCCGGCTTTGGAAAAGCCGCTGCTATTAAGTTTGCAGCTAATAATTACAATCTCATTTTGAATGGACGGCGTACCGATCGTTTGCAACAATTGAAAGAAGAACTGGAACAGCAATATAAAATCAACATTTATCTCCTCCCCTTCGATGTACAAAACCGCAAGGAAGTTTTTGAAGCGATAGAATCATTACCAAACGAATGGAAGAAAATTGATATTCTGTATAACAACGCAGGGCTTGCATTAGGCCGTGATTATTTTGAAGAAGCTGATATTGATGACTGGGAAACCATGATTGATACCAATGTAAAAGGTTTGATTTATGTAAGCCGGGCTGTGATACCACTGATGATTGCACAAGGCAGCGGACATATCATCAACATGGGATCTATCGCCGGGTTAGAAACGTATGAGAAAGGAAATGGTTATTGCGCTACCAAAGCGGCTGTTAATTCTTTAAGCGAAGCTATGCGTGTGGATTTGCTTCGGCACCAGATTCGTGTTACCGCCATTCATCCCGGAGCTGCAGAAACCGAATTCTCCGTTATTCGTTTCAAAGGAGATACTGAAAAAGCAGCTGCGATGTATCAAGGTTATCAGCCATTAACAGCACAGGATATTGCAGATACGGTTTTTTATGTGGCAACAGTGCCTGCACATGTATGCATTAACAAACTGGAGATCACTCCCACTGCACAAGCTTGTTCTTTTTACCTCCATAAAAGTTAAAAATCAGAAGAAAGGCATAGTTATTGATTGTATTTATGAGTAAGCCCGATAACAGGTCTTAGGGGTTAGTACTTATAAATTGAACATTATCATCAGCATGTCTTCTTTTTCTGAAAAAAGCTATATTTTGCATCTGAAATCGTACCCAAGCACTCCCGTAAAACGGAATGCAAATTCAATAATCCGTACTTCGATGAAGAACCTGTTAACCATTACCTTCCTACTATGCAGCTATGCTGTATTCTCCCAGGATGTCATTCGACAGCGAAGTTGCACGAATGCCACAATCCACTCACAAGTTGACAGTGTAAAAAAAGCATTTGAACAAAACGGATTTATCGTGCTCAAGGAAGCAAGCATGAGCATGGAAAGCGAATATGAAATGCCGGTGATTGTTCCCCTTACACAGGGTGCATGGTACCAGGTGGTTTATATTGGCGAGCCCACCAGCCGCATCCATGAAATCAGGATGTACGATTACGACGAAAAACAAGTCTACTACAAAAAAGTATGGGGTTACTCAGAAGGCAACATCATCAGCTACGGTTACCAACCCAACCATAGTGAATGGCACATGATCAAACCTGTACAAGTCAATAAAGGCAAAAAAGATTGTTGCGGCTATATAATGCTGCTGAAGAAAGTAAAAGGATCCTCAGACATGGGGGTACCTTCAAGATAAGACGTTTTGGTTTTATCAGGTTATATCTCAGACCCCGGCTTTTGCCGGGGTCTCTGTTTTATCAGCATATTTCAATCTCATATTCTGAAAATTTTGCAATCTGTCTCCCCTTTTCAAACATTTTAGTTATATTCGGTTCGATTGCTTGCCGGAAACCTCATCGTTTCCCGCAAGCTTTTTTTTACTTAACACTTAAATCTAAAGAGGAGTCTGTTGGTATGACAGGTGAATCACTATTTGAAAACTATCACCACAATCCCGCTTTTTGGGATGAAATGGCCGGCTCCGATGGTATTCGGGCTACTTATGAACGGCTGGCCGAGAGCATCAGGAAATATTCATTGAAAGATTTGCAGGAGAAGGAAGACCTGGCAAACCGTCTTTTCATGAACCAGGGAATCACGTTCACAGTTTATTCTGACAATAAAGGCATTGAACGCATTTTCCCGTTCGACATTCTTCCCCGCATCATTACTGCAGCCGAATGGCTTCATGTGGAAACAGGAATCAAGCAACGGTTAAAAGCACTGAACCTTTTTCTCAATGATATTTATCATGATCAACAAATTCTGAAAGACGGTATTATTCCGGCAGAACTGATTGCCAGTTGCAGTAACTACAACCGTGAAGTGAAAGGAATTAAAGTTCCGCACGGCATCTATGTTCATATTTCCGGTATTGATCTCATCCGGGGAGAAAATGGAACTTTCTATATTTTAGAAGATAACCTCCGCACTCCTTCCGGTGTTTCTTATATGCTGGAAAACAGGGAAGTAACCAAACGCCTCTTTCCTGATACACTGGCCAACAACAGGGTTCGTATGATCAACAATTATCCGTTGTTGCTTCATAACATCCTGCTTTCCTTATCACCACGTTACGTTTCGCATCCAACTGTTGTCTTATTAACGCCCGGTATTTATAACTCGGCTTATTACGAACATACTTTTCTTGCCCGCCAAATGGGTATTCCATTGGTGGAAGGAAATGACCTGATAGTGGATGATCATAAGGTATTTATGAAAACAACCACGGGCTTGCAACAAGTGGATGTAATCTACAGACGTATTGATGACGACTTCCTCGATCCATTGGCATTTCGCCCGGATAGTGTGCTGGGTGTGCCCGGCATTATGAGTGCTTACCGGAAAGGAACCGTTGCTTTGATCAATGCAGTAGGAAACGGCGTGGCAGATGATAAAGCGGTTTATGCTTATGTACCTGCGATGATCCGGTATTATCTCAATGAAGAACCCATTCTTCCCAATGTACCCACTTATCATTTGGAGAATGAAGAAGAAAGAAACTATGTCTTTAGCAATATTGGCAATATGGTGATCAAACGCACCAACCAGTCGGGTGGTTATGGTATGCTGATGGGTAACAAAACCACCGACAAAGAAGTGGATGATTTTAAAACAGCTATACTGCAGAATCCCCGTGAGTTTATTGCGCAACCTATTATCAAACTTTCTACAGTACCCTGTTTGATTAACGGACAATTAGCACCACGTCATGTGGATCTTCGTCCGTATGCATTGTGTGGCCCCAACGGAATTGAAATTGTTCCGGGCGGTTTAACAAGGGTGGCACTACGGGAAGGATCATTGGTAGTAAACTCTTCACAGGGAGGAGGAAGTAAAGACACATGGGTAGTGGATTAAGATCACTACCTGTTTAAATTAATGTTTGCAGATTTAAATTATAATCTTCATGCTGAGTAGAATTGCAGATTCATTGTTTTGGCTGAACCGGTACATGGAACGGAGCGAAGGATTGCTACGTGTTATTCATACCAACTATATTCTTTCTTTGGATGATGGCACAGCCAACCTAAGCTGGAGGCCCATTCTTGAGTTGTTCAGCAATGCCAATGAAGAACAGGTGAATGAACTGGAATTTCAAACCAACAAAGCCATTCAATATCTCATTGCCGGAGAACGCAATAATAATTCATTGAAAGAAATTATTGGAAAGGCAAGAGAAAACGCAAGAGGCATCCAGGACCATATAACCAAAGAAGTGTGGGAGCATGTTAACCAGATGTATCACCACACATTGGATCAACGATTCAACAATCAACTATATCATACAGACGTTTTGCCATTGATTGATGAGTTATTACGCAGCACCATTCTTTATGCAGGTATCATAGACACTACCATGCCTCGTGGTATTGGCTGGAGCTTTATGAACCTGGGGCGCCTGACAGAACGTTGTTTGCTTACCACACAACTAGCCAGAAGACAATTTGAGGAAACAGATTATAACTCTGCACAAGAGCGTGACATTCTTTACTGGCGGAATCTGTTATTAAGCTTATCAGGCTATGAACATCATTTAAAAACATACAGAAGTACAGACACACATCTCAATGTAGTAGACCAGTTGATCCTTGATAAAAACTTTCCACGCTCTGTAAAATATTCACTCAACCGTATTGAAAAATATATGCAGGACGTAGTGAAAGGAAATCAATCACACGAAGCAAGGCAACTTTCATTGGAATACAGCCGTTTCAACAGCCGTATTCAGTTTGCAGATATGTTTTATATACAGCAACAAGGTGTAATTGAATTCCTGGGGCAGGTACAAAGAGATTTATTTCAATTTACAAATCAGTTAGGGCAAACTTTTTTCTCTTACTCTTAATTTTGGTTTTCCAGATTTTATGTCAATTTTCAGTATTCATCATGTTACCAGGTACGATTACAGCCGGCCTGTGAGAGAAAGCCTTAACCAGGTAAAAATTCATCCGTACATCTGCAATGAACAGGAAATTCTGCAGCACGAATTGAATATTACTAATCATCCGTCACTTCATCTGTTTCCGGATTACTGGGGCAACAGAACGGCTATTTTTAATATTGCAGCCTCGCACCATGAATTAGTGATCGACAGCCGGCTAACCATTCGTGTAAAAGGAAGAGAATTAAGTTTTTTACATGAAGATTTTATTCCTGATTCAAACATAGCAGAAAGCATTATAATTCTCGCCGAATTAAAACAACCTGAATTTATTTCCAACCAAAAAGAAATTGAACGGATTGCCAGAGAAGTGTATAGTGAAGAAAAATCATTACCTGCAATTATTCAGGATTGTAACGAATACATCTTTTCCAACTTTCAATATATAAAAGGCATTACCGATTTTGATACAACAGTAGATGAAATCCTTGATCATAAAAGTGGCGTTTGCCAGGATTTTGCACATGTATTACTTCAACTTCTTCGTTCTTTGAACATCGCCTGCCGTTATGTGAGCGGTTATATTTGTCCCAATAAAAATGGTATGCGTGGAGAAGGCGCCACACATGCATGGGTGGAAGCATGGATACCGGGTTATGGATGGGCCGGCATAGACCCTACCAACAATGTATGGGTACAAAACAATCACGTAAAATTAGCAGTGGGAAGAGACTTCAAAGATTGTACTCCGGCCAAAGGATTATTTAAAGGAGTGGCACGACAGGTTTTATCTGTGTATGTATCAGTTGGCTATGAAGACGGGCATACATTTGAAGAGATCAACAAAGTAACGATGGAATCAGAGCAGCATTTACCTGTGCTGGATGACGAACCCATCTATGTTCCCGGACATGATCAACAGCAACAGCAGCAACAATAAATTATGCTTTTGCCAACGCCTGTTCCAGATCGGCAATAATATCATCCACATGTTCTAATCCAACCGAAACCCTCACCAGCCCATCTGTGATACCCACTGCTTGTTTTTCGCTTACAGTAAGTTTAGAGTGAGTAGTGGAAGCCGGGTGAGAAGCAATTGTGCGACTGTCGCCCAGGTTATTGGTCATGCTCAGCATTTGCAATGAATTCAAAAAAGTTCTTCCGGCATCCAACCCTCCTTTCAATTCAAAGGTGAGAATACCACCGCCATTACTCATTTGCTTTTTTGCAATTTCATATTGAGGGTGTGTTTCCAGAAACGGATACTTTACCCAGTTCAGTTTTGGATGATGTTGGAAATGCTTCGCAATCTTCAATGCACTATCTGCATGCCTGTCCATTCGTATAAATAATGTTTCCAGACTTTTTGTAAGCACCCATGCATTAAACGGACTCAATGAAGGGCCTGTATTACGAACAAATAAATACAATTGATTGATGAGATCTTTTGGCCCCACCACTACTCCGCCTAATACCCGTCCCTGCCCATCAATGAATTTGGTGGCTGAGTGAAGTACCAGGTCGGCACCAAATTGAATCGGCTGTTGTACAGCAGGTGTGGCAAAGCAATTATCAACCACAAATAATACATTGTGCTTTTTACATAATGCCGAAACATATTCCAGGTCAATGATATCAAGCCCGGGATTGGAAGGCGTTTCCACATACAGCATTTTTGTAGCGGGACGAATCAACGCTTCAATGCTCTCCGGTTCATTCATGTTGAAGTAAGATGATTCAATGCCCCACTTAGGAAGATATTTTGTAAGAATGGTATGAGTGGAACCAAACACAGCCGAGGCAGAAATGATATGATCCCCTTGGCTTAAGAAGGTCATGAACGTTGAAAAAACAGCCGCCATACCTGTACCGGTTGCAATGCCATCTTCTGCACCTTCGAGTTCTGCAATTTTGTTGATGAATTCATCCACAGTTGGGTTGGAGAACCGGGAGTAGATATTTACATCCAGCGAATCATCGGCAAAGGCAGCTGCCATATCTTCTGCTGAATCATATACAAAACTACTGGTAAGAAATAAAGGCGTACTATGTTCTTTCTGCTCCGTTCTTTTCATTTGCGAACGGATGGCTTTGGTTTGATTATGCTGTGCCATGAATGATACGAATTAAGGTTGATAGGTTTGTCCGTTTACAACAACCGTGAACGAAATGTTTGCTCCGGCTTTGCGTAATGTTTCAGCAACAGAACAATACTTATTCATGGAAAGTTCAGCTGCACGATAGGCTTTACCGGCATCCACCGTTCCATCAATCATAAATTTGAGCTCAACGGTTTCCCAGAGAGAAGGTTCTTTTCCTTTTTCACGTTCGCCATCCACATCCACACGAAAAGATGAAATTTCCTGGCGTTGTTTTTTCAGGATGCTTACAATATCAACTGTACTGCAACCAATTAATGCTGCCAGTACTGTTTGCATGGGACGCATGCCTTTACCGTTTCCGCCCTGGTCAACAGGAATATCAATTTTCATGCTGTTGCCACCGGCATCGGTTAAAGTAAGTCCGTAAGATCCGTGGGTAATAGATGCAGAGATCAGTGCCATATTATTTTTGATATAGCACGAAGATACAATACCCAAAAGAAAAAAAGGAAGGATCTCTTTTGTTTACAGCGCCAACAATGGTAACGAACCATCGTTAAACCCGGGCCACTTCAAACAGGTAAGAAGTATACCGTTTATGGAGACTTCTGAAAAAAGATACCATCAATAAGAGGAAAATCAGCAAAGTGATATTTACATAAGGATGCAAATGCCAGGTGGTGGCAAAGAGGTAAATAATAAATACCCGTGCAAACTCCAGGTAAAACACCCAGTCCTTATGCTCCAGCATGGCGCCGGTATTGATAACACTTGCCAGGATAAACAAACTGGCAATCAATAGTTGCAAGCCGTTGAGATGATGTTCAAATAAAATAACAAAGAATAAAATGGTCAATGTGGAAACGGTTTGCCATGTAATAGCCCTCGTAAGTTTATGCTCCACAATATTCCGTTTATCTTTTATCAATAGTTTTCGTTCCAGCCATGTTCGGATGCGGGGATCAATATCATCGGGTCTGCCAAAAATGGTTTTCAGTTTTGCCTTAACACCTTTTGCCAAACGAAATGAAATCAACATCTCCAGCGTGAAATGAAAATGCTGCCATAAAAAGCTATAATTATTCAATGGTTTGGTTAATCCATACACAGGCTTCTCTGTTTCACTAACAAAAGTGCCAAATAGTTTATCCCAGATAATCAGCACATCACCATAGTTTTTATCGAGATAAGCAGGGTTGCTGCTATGATGAACCCTGTGATGGGAAGGTGTTACAAAAATGTATTCAATCCAACCCAGTTTCCCTACCAATTGTGTATGTGTAAAGAAAGGATAGGCACCATGTATCAAAAGCAAAACTGTAATCATGTGTGGAGGAAATCCAAGCAAAGGAAGAAATGACCAGAACAAACAACGGAAAGCAGCCTGGATAACCGTAATACGTGCCGATACTGTAAAATTATACTCTTCACTCTGATGATGCACCACGTGTGCCGACCAGAACAGGTTCACTTCATGCCCGAAACGATGATACCAGTACCACAAAAAGTCAGTGAACAGAAATAAAAGCAGCCAGGTGATCCATCCGGGTTGAAAATGAAAAATTGCTACGTTATTATATATCCACTGAAACACATAGAAAAATAAACCGGTGGTAAACAAATCGCAAAGGCGTTCTGCTATCCCAACGTTGATATTAGCAACAGATTCTTTGAAGCTGAAAAGTTCAAGATTCCGTTTCTTACTTACGGCATATTCTGCCAACATCAATACAACAAAAAATGGTACTGCTAATGCGAGCCAATTCAAATGCATGATTACTTATGTTTAAGATCAATAATAACAGGGCTTTGCGAATCGGAAACAACAACCTCTTGTCGTTGATACTCGGGATGTTCTGCCACAATTGTCAACGGAAAATTCTGCCACGTATGAACTCCAAAAAATCCCTCTTTATTGGAACTGACAGGCAAATCATCATATAGAATGTACAAAGAAGCTTTACCTATGGGCCGATTGGATTCGGCTTCTTTTACCATACCTTTTAATGAGACAGGTACATAATTGACAATATCGGCTTCAATTAATAACATATAAAAACTTAGATAGCTGATAGAGTTACACCAATTCTCCTCCTTTTGCAACTGTATATAAATCGTACCAATCCTGAATGTCGAGGTCAACATCAAAAGCAGCCACAATATTTCTGATCCGTTGATCATTGGTTGTACCAATCAAAGGCAAAGCTCCCAGTTTTACCAACCAGGCTACGGCCAATGATTCAAAATGTACATTGTATTTCTTAGCAAGATCTTCCAGGCGCCCTCTCAATTGAAGCGGTATTTTTTCTGAGCTGTCGGCTATCTTACCTTCTGCAAGAGGAGACATTGCCAGCGGACGCATGTACCGTTGTTTAATATAATCCACCTGTCCGTTATCGAATGCAGTTGTATTTAACAAATTCAGTTCGATATGATTGGTTACTAAGGGAACCCGCAAATAAGAACTGAGTAACTGGTGTTGAAAAACAGAAAAATTCACAACCCCAATATGCTTTGCTTTTCCGGATTCACGGATACGTTGTAAAGTAAGCGCCGTCTCTTCGAGGTTTGAAACAGCATCCAGCTGATTCAATAAAAAAATATCAACGTAATCTGTCTGCAGATTTATTAACGACTGATCCAGGCTTTTCAGAATATGTTCACGAGATGTATTATAATGTTTTACTCGCACATCCGGCTGTGAATAGTGAGGTAACCGAAGTCCGGCTTTGGTAAACAAAACCACATCCTCTCTTTTCACACCTTTCTCTTTCAATACCCGTCCAAATAACTCTTCGCAATGATATCCGCCGTATACATCTGCATGATCAAACGTATTAATACCCAGATCAAGGCAAAGCCCCACGATAGAATCCATTTGAATCTTTGTAAGATCCTCTGCCTGCCAACGGTAAAAACCATAAACAGCAGGTGAAACCTTTGGGCCTGAGTCGCTCAGATAAATCTTTTGCATTTATATTACTTTTTTAAGAGTGAAAGATTATGAAAATAAAATATTCGGAAGGTATGCAGTGAACGGTATTTATTTCCTGCAGACAACTGTTGAAATACATTCATATAGCCCAGCTGCAGATTATCATGCTTGTTTACATGATAATGAACCCCGGCAAAAAACCGGTTCTGATCAAAATAATTATAAACAATTTCTTTTCCAAAGTTCACAAACACTTCGTTGCTGGCAACTGCAGAAAATGTTCCGGGCTGAAATCGCTTTTTTGACAAAGGCACCTGAGCAAGAATATTGTAACGGATGCGGTAATTAAAATTGTACCCATCGGCCAACTCATTATCGTTTTTAATTTTTCTGCGGAACCGCTCTTCCAACCGGAGCCACTGCATTAACCGTACACCCGGATACTTTGTGTGCCACTGCAACTGCTGCCACAAACGATGCTCAGGCTGAGAAATATTTTTGTGGTTGTCAGATGGGAAATGATTTACAAAAGCATAAGCCGCTGTCAGCTTTACGTCATCGTTTAGGTAAAAGGTTAAACCAGGCCTTACTATGAATTGTGAGAGCTGATTAACAAAATCCTCTTTTGTTCGCAAATGAACATCGGCCCAAACACCCCACTTTTTTGTAAGACGGGTTTGATTGAAATATCCAAACCATAATTGTTCTTCTGAACTGGTTTGCTTTACCTGTGCTCCTGCTGCAAAAGGGAAACTCAGCAGGCAAAACAAAAACAAGAAATAGGATTTGTATAATCGTCCTGTACTACCAATTGTTACCATCATAAACGTTAACTAAAAAAATATAAAACCATAAGCTGACGCTGCAGCCGGATTCGAACCGGCGTCAGAGGTTTTGCTCACCTCCACCTATCCTCTCGGTCATGCAGCTAATAATGTAAGCGTCACAATAAATTGTGACGCTTTTTTTGCAACAGTTTCCGCATGCAGCCAGAAACATTCTTTAATAACTTATTAAAGTGAATAACGCAAGGTTACTCCAAATGTTCTTTGATCTCCCAATACAGCACCGTATTGTCCGGCATTACCACCAGCAGGTAATAATTGCTCATAATAATTTTTATTCCGAATGTTGCGGGCCCAGATAAAGGCAGATAATCCATTGCCAACGGAACGGAATCCGATTCTTCCATTCACCAGTGCATATCCGTCAATATTCAAATAAGCAGAAGGTGATGGACTGGATGAAAATTCTGAACGATAAAAGCTTTCGAGTGCGACAAAGAATTTAGATGGTTTTGAAAGGAATACACTTGGCGTTGTGTATTCGCCACCCAATGAACCCGACCATTTCGAAATACCGGGCAGGCGGCCCCCTGAAATATCTTTAAAGGCTTTTTGTACTCCATTTTCAGTTAACCCGGTTTCTTCCAACGGAAGTGGTGCATTTGTAAACTTCACATACTTTCCATCTGTATAAGCCAGTGCGCCATAAAATACAAAGTTGTTATTCAGTTTATAATTCGCATCCACTTCAACACCTTTTACATTTACAGATTCTGCATTAGCTATGTAACCACGGTTTACACCTAACTCAGGCGACTGTACATTGGCCTGGTAGTTTTTGATATCTGTATTGTGGTAAACGATATTAAAAATGAAATTCTCAGTAGGATTCGTTTTTGCACCTATTTCATAATGCCTTACATCTTCCGGTTTAATCACAGCCAGGTTGGTTGCAGGTTGACCATTCACCGTAGGTAGGCCCGCTACATTCACACCAACAGGTTTGAAACTGGTTGAATAAGTTGCAAATGCATTGATCTTTTTGGTTGGGCGGTATGCAACCGTAAGCTGGTAGGTGAAATTATTTTCATTTGCATCTGCAACGTAGTATTGACTTGTATATACTCCGTTCTTGAATCCTTGCAGTGTCACTTTTTGTGCTGTTGTACCGTTGAAAGTAGCTGTATCCAATCCGCCATATGCCACCCTGTTATAATAAACATCTTTTTTATCATAATTAAAACGAACACCTGGAAGAATATGAAATCCTTTTGCCACTTCCCAATCTACGTTGGCAAATACCGCAGCACTTTGTGATTTAATTGATGCATTAGTTCTTATTCCAAATCCTTCAAACAAACCGGGTGTTTGCCATAAAGAACTGGTACTGCTTTGTGCGAAACGCCATTGTGCAGATCCTGCTTCTTCTGTACCTGTGATTTTTACTTCCTGGTCAATGTAAAACAATCCAACCACTCCGCTCAGGCGGGAATTGATTTCACCAGCATAACGGATTTCCTGTGACCAGTTGCTGTGCTTAGCTGGGTTCTGCGACTTAGCAAGAGCCGGCAAACCTGTAAAATCCCTGTCGTTGGAAGGATCCCAGTTCCAGTAACGCCATGCTGTTGTAGAAGTAAGTTTACCAAAGCCAATTTTATGTTCGATGTTGAGCGATACTCCACCCAGATCGTTTCCGGAGTTCCATGGAACATCATGATCAATCTTGCGATCAAACGCATTTAAACTTGGAAGTGTATAATGTAAATCTGAAATGATGGCATTGAACTGACGATAAGCAGCACGTTTTGTTACAACCACGCCTGCCAGCACCTGTGCATAACCATCAGGATCCTGTGTTGAGTAATCACCGGAAAGGTTAATAGATGTTTTGGAAGATGGTTTAAATAACAGTTGCCCACGAATACCAAGGTTGTTTAATTCATTGGTGTATTTACCCGTACGCACATTTTCAACCAATCCATTACGATTCGTTCCGGAAAATGAAATACGTGTAGCAAATTTTTTACTCAAGGCACCTGTTACAGATGCTTTCGCCTGTACGTAACTGTAATTACCGTAACTCAATTCAAAATTAGCTCCCGGAGTAAAAGAAGGTTTACGGGTTGTAATATTAAACGCTCCGGAGGTTGTATTCTTTCCAAACAATGTACCCTGTGGCCCACGCAATACTTCCACCTGCTCGAGATCAATGAAATCAATAACTGCAGCAGCAGGCCTTGCATAATAAACACCATCTACATAAAAACCAACACCGGGATCAAGTCCGTCATTGGTGAGACCAAATGGAGAGCCCAATCCACGGATATTGATACCTGTATTTCGAGGGTTAGAAGTATATAACTGCAAGCTGGGAACTAATTCCTTTAAGCGGTTTACATTGAACGCACCGGAGTTTTCAACTTGTGCGCCGGAAACTACTGTAATAGGAATAGGCACATTTTGTGCTGATTCCACACGCCGCCTTGAAGTAATCACCACTTCAGAAAGCTGGTTGTTATCAACAAGTACAATATTGAGTACGCTATCTTTCAATTCAGAAATAGTTACTTCTGAAGGATAATAACCAACAGAAGAGATCTCCAACACGAAAGGAAGTTTCTCAGGAGACTGAATCACAAATTTTCCTTTTGAATCGGCCAGAGAGAAGGTCTTTGCATTTTTTACTTTTACAGACGCACCGTCGATAGGCGCACCTTTGCCATCTTTAATGAATCCTGTAAGCTGGTGTTGAGCAAAAGCGGTTTGTACTGATGCAGACACCAATAGTGCAACAAATAACAATAATCTCATAGTCAGGTTTTTAATAATAATAAATCTGTTAAGCACCACCTGTTGGGTGGCTGTTTCATATAGCGGCAAAAGAGATAGCAAACTCCTCCGTCAACATCGGTCGGATGTAATGAAGCGGAGCAAAACAGAATAAATCAATATTGAATCATCAAATCGGATCATACTTTGTTCGATTTTATTCTCTACCAATTTAGTAGACTTTTAATTGAAAAGAAAAGCCCGCAGGCTTTCTCAGTATTTTTCAAGTGCAAATATAGGAGTTTTTTATATTCCTACTATTTTAGTAGACTTTAATTTATAATATTTTTACAAGTATCCTTATACTCCAGATGATCACCAGTATCCCCAACAGCAGAAAAGCCGTTTTCTTAGGCAGTTTGCCTGCCAGTCTCGCTGCTACCGGTGCAGCAGTAAAACCACCTATGATTAAAGCAAGAATTGTTTGCCAGTGGCTGATACCGATTAACTGAAAAAACGTAAAGGCACTTGCCAGAGTTACAAAAAATTCAGTCAGACTTACAGTACCAACCGCATACCGGTGGCTTCTGCCGGAATTGATAAGAGTAGTTGTTACAATAGGGCCCCAACCACCACCACCAAAAGAATCAAAAAAACCTCCTGTAGCAGCAAGCAGGCCATATCGCTTGATCTTTTTCACAGGCGGATCTTTCCGGAAAGCATTCATGATAAATTTTGCTCCGAGAAACAAAGTGTAAAACGCAATAACCGGGCGGATGAATACTCCATACTTATCGCCAAGAAAAACCAACATAACAGCTCCTGCCACAGCACCGATTACTCCCGGAATCACTAAACGCTTAAATAATTTCTTATTGACATTTCCAAACTTATAATGGCTGTATCCTGAAGCTCCACTTGAAAACATTTCAGCGGTATGAATACTGCCGCTGATGGCTGCCGGGTTCACCCCCGCCGATAAAAGAATTGTTGCACTGGTAACACCATATCCCATTCCCAAAGCACCATCCACCATTTGTGCGATAAAACCTGCTAATACCATCCAGTGAAAGTTTTTATCGAGGGACTTATACCATGAGATCGTTCCCTCTTTCATTTCCTGCAATGGCAAATAAGAAAATACAAAATGCCCGATGATCATTAATATAAATGCAAGCGAGCTATAGGTTGCAATCTTCACCCAATTAGGTCCTTTCTGTACTTTCTCTTTAGACACCAATACTTTGGTGATCTCATTCATTTTCTTCACCTTGTACTGAAAATCGCCTCCCAGTTTATTTCTCACTTTGTGGAGGTTTTCGACCATATCATCCACTTCATCCGGAATCGCATCATTTAGTAATTCTTTGATTCGTTTGGCTGCAGTAGGCGATTTTCCATTTGTTGAAATAGCAATCTTAAGCTGGCCTTTCTGTACAATACTGCTGAGGTAAAAATCACAAAGATCCGGCGTATCTGCCACGTTAACCAGGATCCCTTTTTCATTAGCAACGCTTTTAATTTGCCGGTGAAGTTCGGCATCATCTGTTGCAAGAATCACTAGGTCTTTTCCCTCCAGATCCTGTTCCTGATACTTCCGCTCCAATAAAATGCATTCAGGATAATCGAGCAACAAATGTTTTAACTCTGGCTTTACAACCGGAGCCACAATTGTTATTTTGGCGGATGGTGAATTGCCAAGCACAGATTCCAGCTTTTCCAAACCTACATTGCCTGCACCTACCAGCAACAATTGCAGCTGTTCCAATTTCAGAAAAACAGGATATAAAGTATTCTTAGTTGTCGTTACCGTTGTCATGAATCGAAATGTTTTTTTGGAATCCAATACTTAACAAATGCTGAACCTGGTTTTGTGGCCATATAAGGCAAAGGTAACCAGCCTGAATTTGAGCAGAAGATGATATCCAGCAGCTTCCGTTAATAATCAGACGATTTTGATCATATTGGAACTTGTTATGAGACAGTTGCTGCATGTATTCTTCAATAAATTGAAGTGACCATTTATCAGACAGCTTTTGAACGAAAGACGTCCGCAGGCGAAATCTGTACGCATTGTAAGCAGATTTTATTGACGTTTCTTTAAAAAAACGTTGCTCCATCCGAAACCGATTGTGCCACTGCCCCCGTTTCGTTATATTTTTTTGTAAAAGAACCTCTTCCCATAATCGAAATTCTTTTCCAAACTCAGGATTTGTTTTATTGAAGCTCGTCCGTGTAAAGAAAAAAGCAACCCCTGCTGCGGTAGAATTTGAAGCATTGATATTGTACCTGATTCCCGGGCGATACAAATATTGTAAAGCATAAACTGAATTCCCCAAGGAACGGTAACTGGCGTCGTTATGCATTTGCCATTTATCTGACAATCTAACAGGCAAATTCACAGTCATCCAAATTCCGGTAACGGGTCGTTGTGAAAAAACATGATTCACCAACAATAACATCCCTATGAACAAAAACCACTTCACAATTAATAATCCATTTTTTCAATCCACTCTTTTGCATGTCTGGCTGCATAACTGATGATGATATCAGCACCGGATCTTTGCAAAGCAGCCCATACTTCAATATGTCCGGCTTCTCTGTTCAATAAACCCTGGGCAGCCAATGATTCAATAGCAGCGTACTCACCACTTACATGATATGCTGCCAATGGCTTCAGGGTTCTTTGTTTGAGCGAAGCTATTACATCCGTATATAAAGCAGCAGGTTTCACCATTAAAATATCGGCACCCTCCTTTTCATCACGCAAAGCACTACTGATAGCATCATTGATATTAAACGGCGACATCTGATAGGTTCTCCGGTTTTGCAATCCTTTCGAATTGGGAGCTGAGTGACAGGCATCCCTGAACGGGCCATAAAACTGTGAGCTGAACTTGGCAGCATAGCTCATGATACTTACATCATCAAAACCCAATGCATCGAGCCTGGTACGAATCGCAGAGATGCGTCCATCCATCATATCACTGGGAGCAATACAATCCACTCCCGCTGCTACAAGCAATGCAGCATATTGTGACAACACCTCAACTGTTTTATGATTGATCAGTTTGGTATGATCATGGTTCAGGATACCACAATGCCCATGTGTTGTATAACTGCAGAGGCACAGATCGGCTGCGAGCCATATTTTATCTTCAAACTCTTTACGGATCTTTTTAATCACCGAAACGGCAAACGAGAAATCAAAACGTTCCTCCTGTTTGGAAGCAGGAACCGGAAATAAAAGAAACTTACTGATCCCATTTTCCAGATCAGCAGCAATTGTTTCAATTACGGTTTCCAATGAATCCACCCGAACACCATTTAAGCCTTGCACATCCCTTGGGGCAGATAATGTTTCCTCCACAAATAATGGCTGAATAAAACTTTTACAGGAGAGTTTTACAGAAGCCGTTAACTCACGGATATGCGTATCCGTTCTCAGGCGGCGTTGTGTGAGTGGATGGTCAATTTTCTCCATTGCTCAAATGATTTAATAGTGGGAAAAATAACGGGCTCTATTCCTTGCTTCAACAACAGGGAAGCCGTTTCACCTCCTGCGCAGAGATGAACTGCATCATGCCTGGCAAATGATCCGTATTGTTCAAATTGCGCAAAACTGCTCCAGAACAAATGTGTGGCTGCAGCAACCTGCTCAGCTATGTACTGATTCCCGGAAGGCATCAACACATAGTTGGAAACAGCATGGTATCCTTTTTGTTTCCAGCGCTCAACTGCTTTTTGATGAGAGAGAATACAAACATCATTATTGTTGATTTCAAACAAGGGCATTTGCCAAACAGCATTTAACGTTTCATAACCCAATGCATCTGCACAACCATTCACCCATAATCCACGTTTCGCCAACTCATACCAGGTTTTTGTTCCGGAAGCCCAGATTTGTTTGCCGGTTAATTGCTCAGCTATATTCTGTTGCACCAATGCTTTATAATTGGCCACAAATACAACCGGATGAGCAATTGTAACTGTTTCTTCACTCCATTGATAGGTGAAGAAATCTTTCATACAATCGGTCGATGAAAATAACTTAGATGACTCCGGTATTGGCCCAGGCAAATGACTCCACTCACTGAATGTTCGTCCGTGAGCATCTTCTCCAGCTGCATAGAGGTATGATTGCCGCTGCGTATGTATTGTAGTAACACCAAATTTTTGCAAACAGCCGGTTCCGTATTCATAAGCCCGCTTTTTTTCTGCATAAGCTTCTGCAAACAGATCTGGTTGATTGATTTTATTCAATATTTCAACAGCCGGCTTATTTGAGGGATCTGCTTCCACAACAATGGCTGCCTGGCAGGGTGCCGGAACACATTCAATGAGTGGTAATAACATCAGCAATTTATCTTTCAGTAAATCGCCTACAGATAATTGATCAGCTACCCGGCTTTCTTTCTCAGCTCTTAACAAGCGGTTTAAACCTGCAGTGGCCAGAATGGTGGCATCATAGTTTCCTTCATGCAACTGCTTCAATCGTCCTTCCACATTTCCACGTATCGGTTTTGTTTCAATCGAAATTTCTGCATGCAATTGTGGCAGTGCTTTCTTCAAAAATCCAATAGCCATTTCCTCTCTGCGTGGTGAACAGGTCCCTACAATAATCGTTTCGCCCGATTTGATTTTATCAATAACACCCGGATTGAATATAACAACATCACGAACATCATCTCTGTCTACAATAGCAAATGCATTATGACTGAAAAAATGAGGCGCACTCATATCCTTCAATGAATGAACAGCTATATCTGCTTCATTATTCTGTAATGCTTCAAATATTTCCTGTGTGAAGAAGTCAGTACCATCAAGAGAAGATAAGGGCACAAATAATTCCCTGTCGCCCCTGCTGCTGCTGCCAATAATCTCAACAGTAGTTGCAGGTTCAACAGCCATAATTTTCTGCTTCACCAACTCAGCTTGTAACAGGCTGAGACGGCTGGCTCTGCATATGATCCGAATGATCTTCACTCAATACTTTTTTTAAACTGTTAACCAGGTGCAACACCTGTTCTCTTGTATGTTTTGCAGTTACAATCAACCGCAAACATTCCTCACCATGCGGCACAGTAGGATGATTTACAGGTTGCACATATACGCCATGCTTCAGCAATAATTCATCGGCTATTGATTTGCATCGTACAGCATTTTTTATCAATACCGGAGTAATATGTGATTGATTGCGGGTATAACCAATCTCAGCGTCTTCTAATAATCTTCGTAAATAATCCACCATGCCAAAGACAGAAGTACGAAGTGAAGAATGCCGCTGTATCAGTTGTATACTTTTTTCTGCTGCTGCACAAACGGCCGGCGGCATGGAAGTAGTAAAAATAAAACCACTGCCAAAGCTTCGTATAAAATCAATTATGGTTTGTGATGCAGTTATATAACCACCAATCACACCAATTGCTTTTGCTAATGTTCCATTGATGATATCCACTTCAGCAAGCAAATTCTCCTGTTCACAAATTCCTGCACCAGTTGCCCCATACAATCCAACTGCATGTACTTCATCTATATAAGTGAGTGCATGATACTTTTTTGCCAAACTGATTATTTCTTTGACGGGCGCTACAGAACCATTCATACTATACACCGATTCAAACACCACTAACTTGGGTTGCTCCAATGGAAAACTCTGCAACAATTCTTCGAGATGCCGGAGATCATTATGCCTGAAAATCTTTTTTATGTTTCCGGCATTGCGCATCCCTTCAATCATTGATGCATGATTGCGCTCATCTGAAATGAATACCAGATCAGGAATACGACGGCCCAGCGTTTGCAAAGTTGTAAGGTTAGCCAGGTATGCTCCTCCAAACACCAATGCTGCTTCTTTGCGATGCCATTGTGCAATGGTTTGTTCTAATGACTGGTGATGTTGTGTAGTGCCGGAAATATTTCTGGTACCTCCGCTACCTGTGCCACTCTGGTGTAACACGAAAGAAAGTTTACCGATCACCTCTTCTTCCACACTCATACCCAGGTAATCATTGCTGCAAAAGTTGACAGCCTTTCTTGTTTCACCATTCTGTTCAAAATAGAAATTGGGAAAATGGCGGGCACTTTTACCCACATTCAAAAAATAACGGTAAGCACCGCTATCTTTTAACTGATCCAGTTGCTGTTGAAGATATTCCTGGTATTGAAACATAAACAAGAGTGCAAACTTAACTATTTCCTACCTGATTAGTAGACTTATTTCTCATTTTTTATCCATTTTATAGCAATAACGAATGGTAGTTTAAATTCCTGTAATTAATTAGCTGATATCTTGGTTAAAAACCAAGCCAGCCTTACATTTGCTTAGTCTATTTACTTAGTAGGATTTAGCACATTTACAATCGCCTTTATTACATTTAAACGATACACATGCAGAGCTTTCGCACAGAACTTGAGAATCCAATCGTTGAAAAAGACATTATTGAACTGGAACAGAAAATCCGTCTTTTCCGTGAAGGAAAAATGCCGGAAGAAAAATTCCGCAGCCTTCGCCTGGCACGTGGTGTTTACGGCCAACGACAGCCAGGTGTTCAAATGGTTCGTATTAAACTTCCTTATGGGAAAATGACATTAGCTCAATGGAAACGTTGTGCCGATGTATCAGATGAATATTCAACTGGCAACCTGCATCTCACAACACGACAGGACATACAAATCCACTTTGTAAGCCTTGATCGTACACCTGAATTATGGGCTGAGCTGGAGAAAGATCAGATCACCATCCGGGAAGCATGTGGCAACACCGTTCGAAACATTACTGCATCTGATACAGCGGGTATTGATCCGGAAGAACCGTTTGACATTACTCCTTACGCACATGCAATGTTTGAATATTTTCTGCGCAAACCGCTTTGCCAGGAAATGGGACGGAAGTTTAAAATAGCATTCAGCAATACTGAGAAAGATACAGCGCTTACGTTCATGCATGATCTTGGAGTCATTCCACGATTAAAAAATATTGATGGAAAAGAAGTAAAAGGATTTAAAACATTAATTGCAGGAGGATTAGGCGCTCAACCTCACCTTGCCATCGCCACACATGAGTTTCTGGAAGCCGATCTGCTGATTCCTTACCTCGAAGCTGTGCTTCGTGTATTTGACCGGCATGGTGAACGGAACAGCCGCCACAAAGCAAGAATTAAATTCCTTGTACAGAAAATTGGCATTGATGCATTTAATGAACTGGTACTGGCCGAACAGAAAGCGCTTACTTATCAACGTTATGAAATTGATGCCAGTTCTTTTCCTGATAATACATTGCCTTCTTATACATTACCTCAAACAGAGGTAAAAGTTAAGAATGAGTTTAGTTATGAACTGTGGAGAAGAACCAATGTAATCAAACAGAAACAGGAAGGATTTGTGGCTGTTTATGTTCGTGTACCCAATGGAAACATCGGATCCTATACGTCACGCAGCTTAATAGAAAAGTTGAAGGATGTAATTGCCGATGATGTGCGTGTAACCATCAACCAAGGATTGCAATTCCGTTTTGTAAAACCGGAACACCTTCCTTACATCTATAGCGTATTGGAAGAAGAAGGATTTGCTTTGCCCGGTTTTGGAAGTACTGCTGATATTACTTCTTGTCCGGGTACCGACACCTGTAACCTCGGCATCAGCAACAGTACAGGAACCGCACTCACATTGTCACGTGTTATAGAGGATGAATTCCCCGAATTGCTGTTTGATAAAGAACTGGCTATCCGCATCAGTGGATGTATGAACAGTTGCGGACAACACGGAATGGCATCCATTGGTTTCCATGGCAGCTCTCTGAAAGCCAAAGGGCAGGTATTACCGGCAGTTCAAGTATTGATTGGTGGTGGTATTTTAGGGAGCGGGGAAGGGCGCATTGCTGATAAAGTAATTAAAGTTCCCAGCAAACGTGCACCGGAAGTATTACGTTTAGTTATCAATGATTATAAAGAGAATGCGAAAAACAAATCGTTTCTTGATTACAGTAAAGAAAAAGGTGACCGCTATTACTATGAATTATTAAAGCCGTTGACTGACCTTGAAACGCTTATAGATGAAGATTTTATTGATTGGGGGCAACAGGAAAAATTCTCAACAGCCATTGGCGTTGGCGAATGTGCCGGTGTTATGATTGACCTTGTTGCCACCCTGATACTGGAAGCAGAAGAAAAAATCCAGCTAAGTGAAGAATGTATTGCTAACAAAGCATGGGCCGATGCAATCTATCATGCTTATGCAGCCCAGGTACACAGTGCCAAAGCATTACTGCTGCAAAAAGGAGTTCAATGTAATACACAACATGGAATACTGAATGATTTCGATAAAAACGTAACTGCTGCCGGGCTTTACAACATTGCCCCCAGCTTTAAAGATTATGTAATGCGGATGAATGAAGCAGAACCATCAGAGAAATTTGCAACTGAATACCTGCAACAGGCAAAAGATTTTATCGGGTTCTCAAAACAATTCCGTGAGCAGTTAGTATTGGAAGAGAAAAAAGCATAACGACCATTCACGCATAGGGTAAAAGCTTCTCATTCAGTTGGGAAGCTTTTTTTGTATGATCATCTTAGTTCCTGGAATACAGATCCATCTTCACCTCCACGAAACCAACCAAACTGTTGATGTAATTCAACCACATCACCAATAATCACCAGTGAAGGGGAAAGAAATGTCTTATCTGAGAAATCAGTTTTAACCCTGGACAATACTGATGTATATACTTTTTGTTGAGGTGTGGTTGATTGCTCAACTACAGCTACCGGTTTTGAACCGGGGCAACCATTGTTAAGCAACGTATCAATCAATAATTGCAGATTTTTTGAAGCCATGTAACAAACCAGCGTATCCGATGTTGAAGCGAGCCACTTCCATTGCTCCTCTGTATAAACTGAATTAGGATTGAAAGTCAGAAACTGTACCCCTTGTGCATAGCCTCTTGCCGTTAATGGAATACCTGCATAGGCAGAAGCACCAGATGCGGCTGTAATACCCGGAATAATTTCAAAAGGAATAGAATGTTCTTTCAGGGTTTGTAACTCATCCAGCACATTGCTAAAGAAAGCAATATCTCCACCTTTTAAACGCAACACTTTCTTATGTGCTGCAGCAGATTCCACTATCAGCTGGTTGATTTCCTCCTGTGTATAAGAAGCATCATTATACCCTTGTTTACCGGCAAGAATCACCCGCACACCGGGCTTTGCATGTGTTGTGATAATCTCGGGATTCACCAACCGGTCTGCAATAATCACATCCGCTTCGGCTATCCGTTGCTGTAATTTGAGGGTAATCAATCCGGCGTCACCCGGACCGGCGCCTGCTAATACAACAAAGGTTTCGTTTGCAGGCATTGTCATTTGTAAGTTGAATGATTTTATTTCAGTAATACAGCGGCTACAGTTGAATTACTGGTTTCATCCACCAAAATGGCAGATCCATTTGTATGAAGCTGATCAAATGAGTCGTATACCAATGGTGCTGCCGTTTTGATGGTGGCTTTCACCACCTCATTCAGCTTCACACTTCCTTCCACCGGCTGCTGCTGCAATGTGTTTACATCAAGCTTGTATTCAATATTACGAACTACTGCACGCACTAAACGGCTGTTATGTTGCAACAAATATTTGTTCCCTGTTTGCAACGGTTTGTCATCGAGCCAGCAAAGTAAAATCTCCAATTCATTAGAGGTTTTAGGCAATTGAGCTGTCTTCACAATTGCATCTCCCCGGCTGATATCAATGTCATCTGCAAGGTGAAGAACCACGCCCTGAGGTGCAAATGCTTCTTCCACTTCCACACCTGCCACTTCAATTTTAGAAATCGTGGTTTCAAGTTGTTGCGGCAACACGGTTACAGCATCTCCTTTACGGTAAATACCGCTTGCAATTTTACCGGCATAACCCCGGTAATCATGCAGCTCTTCTGTTTGCGGACGAATCACAAACTGAACCTGGAAACGGGCATCGGTAAGATTGATATCCTGATCGAGTTCAATTTCTTCTAAAAACTGAAGCAACGGTTTTCCTGTATACCAGGGCGTATTGGAAGAAGAATCAACAATATTGTCACCCTGCAGTGCACTCATGGGTATATAAGTAACATCAGTTAAACCCAGTTGCTGAGCTACTGAAGTATAATCGGTCACAATTTTATTATATACGTCCTGTGAGAAATCCACCAGGTCCATTTTATTAATGGCCACCACCACATGTGGAATCTTCAATAAGGAAGCAATGATGGAATGCCGTCTTGTTTGCTCCACCACTCCCTGCCGTGCATCAATGAGAACGATGATGAGACTGGCATTGCTGGCGCCGGTGATCATGTTGCGGGTATATTGCACATGGCCGGGTGCATCGGCAATGATGAATTTACGTTTCGGAGTTGAGAAATAACGATAGGCCACATCAATGGTAATACCTTGTTCACGTTCGGCACGTAAACCATCGGTTAATAAAGCAAGGTCTATTTCACCATTGGCTTTATTCTTGGTACTACGTTCAATAGCTTCCAACTGATCGGCCAGAATGCTTTTGCTGTCGTACAACAAACGACCAATCAACGTACTCTTACCATCATCCACACTACCTGCTGTTATAAATCTCAATAAATCCATCAGAATAATTTCTTTAAATAAACAATCAGAAATAACCACCTTTCTTACGGTCTTCCATAGCCGCTTCTGTTACTTTATCGTCAATCCTTGTTTCACCCCTTTCGCTGATACGGGTGGCTTTGATTTCATCCACCACTTCATCCAATGTATTGGCCAGGCTTTCCACCGCTGCGGTACAGGTCATATCACCCACCGTACGATAACGTACTTTTTTGGTTTCAATCACATCCGTTTCATCAATGGTGATAAAAGGAGAAACAGCAATCAGCTGGCCTTCATGAATTAAGACTTCACGTTCGTGCGAAAAATAAATAGAAGGCAACGGAATTTCTTCTGTTTTAATATAATTCCACACATCCAGTTCTGTCCAGTTACTGATAGGGAACACACGTACATTCTCACCTTTGTGGATACGGCCGTTGTAAATGTTCCATAACTCCGGACGTTGCAGTTTGGGATCCCATTCTCCAAAGTCATTCCTTACAGAAAAGATGCGCTCTTTCGCCCTTGCCTTTTCTTCATCCCTTCTGGCACCACCAATGCAGGCATCAAATTTGAATTCTTCGATGGTGTCTAACAAGGTATACGTCTGCAACCAGTTGCGGCTGGCAAACTTTCCTTTGGGCTCTGTAAGATTTTTTGCTTTGATGGTATCTTCCACTTTGCGTACAATCAGCTCGGCTCCTACTTCTTTGGCCATCCAATCACGATAGGCTAATGCTTCAGGAAAATTATGTCCTGTATCTATATGTACTAACGGAAACGGAAACTTTCCCGGTGCAAATGCTTTTTTGGCTAACTGCACCAATGTTATGGAATCTTTTCCACCACTGAATAATAATGCCGGACGTTCAAACTGTGCTGCCACTTCACGAAATATGTGAATGCTCTCTGCCTCCAGTTGCTCCAGGTAATTTAACCGATATTGACTCATACGCTTCTTTCTTAAATAAAGTCCACTCGACAAATAGACTTTTGCAGCCGCAAAGTAACGCCAAAAAACTCTAACAACCGTTCTTAAAAACAGGTAAAACGGGTAGATACCAGTTCGCTTGATCAGGAAGCATTCGCAGTGCCGGTTTCAGGGGCATGCACGTGCAATCCGCACTCTTTTTTACTGCTGTCTTCCCACCACCAGCGACCGGCCCTGAAATCTTCGCCCGGTTTAACAGCACGGGTGCAGGGCGCACATCCGATGCTTACAAAACCTTTGTCGTGCAATACATTATACGGAATATGATGGGTTTGGATAAATGCTTTTACTTCTTCTGTTGTCCAGTGAAGAATAGGATGATATTTGAATACCTGGTTTGCTTCATCCCATTCCAACTGAGGCATATCCTGTCTGTTGGGGGAATGTTCGCTACGGATACCGGTGATCCATACTTTATTGCCACTTAAAGCCCTTCTTAATGGCTCTACTTTCCGGATCTGGCAACATTCCTTCCGGTTTTCAACAGATTCATAAAAATTATTGGGCCCCTTATCTGCTATAAACTGCTGAAGTGCCAACGTGTCCGGGTAATAAGCGTAAATCGGCTTGCCATATTGCTCCAATGTTCTGCTCCAGGTAGAATAGGTTTCCGGGAAAAGCCTTCCGGTATCCAGCGTAAAAACTTTGATATCGAGATTATCTGAAAAAATCTGGTGCGTGATCACCTGGTCTTCCCAGCTGAAACTGGTAGAAAAGATGACTTGCCCGGGAAATAACTGGCTCAGGGTTAACAAATCAGATGAAAACCCTTTGCCCAGCAATTCATTTAATTGTTGAAACTGTTGCTGTACGTTCATTGATTAAAAATTTACACCCGCCAGTTCGAGGCTTTTCTGCTTCAGGTTCCTGATCTCCACATCTTCAATAATTGCATCGGGCTTCAGGATGAGTGAAATATTATTTTTTCTCCACCAATCATTTTCTATAAGATGGTTCGCATGAATAACTCCAACCAGGTATTTACGTTCATCTTCTGCATGCCATTCTTCAATCCATTCAAATTTCTCTCTTGGAATCACTTTCCAATCATCAAAGCTAACATAAACCTTCAAATAAAAATCGTTGGTAAGTTCACCGGGCTGATGGTGATAGAGCTTCTTATATTCATACTGATAGTGGTAACGCAATGCAGAAATATCACTTAACACGGCAGATGCAGTTGGGAAGGACCCAGCGCCTTTGCCGTAGAAGAATTGTTTGTCTGAGAAAGAACTCGTTACAACAAAACCATTGTATTCATTTTTTACAAATGCCAGGTGATCATCCAGTTTTACAAACTGTGGCAACACAAAAGCAGCCACTTTTCCGTTCTTCAGCTTTTTTGCCTGCCCCACCAAACGAACTTCCAGGTTTTTCTCACGGCCTACTGCCGCATCCGTTCCTTGTATGTTCTGAATACCATTGAACAGAATATCGGTTGGCTTACTGATGATGCCATACGCATGTAACAAGAGAATCACCCATTTATTAACAGCATCCCAACCATCCACATCCAATGTTGGGTCGGCTTCTGCAAAGCCCAGTTGCTGTGCTTGCAGTAAAGCCTGTTTGAAATCCAGTTTGTCTTCAAACATTTTGGTGAGAATGTAATTAGTGGAACCGTTTACAATTCCTTTTACAGAATATAGAAGATCGTTATCATAATATTCTTCCAGGTTACGGATAACAGGAATAGAAGCACAGGCAGATGCTTCATATAAGATAGAATTGCCGGTTTCTTTTTGAAGCTGAAGCAATTCGGGCAAGTGTTCGGCCAGCATTTTTTTACTGGCACTCACCACATCTTTACCGTTTTTTAATGCTGTGCTTACGATCTGGAATGCCGGTTCACTTTCATTAATTACTTCTACAATCAAATTGATTTCAGTATCATTCAATAAAACATCCCGGTCAGTTGTAAATAAATCTGCCGGTGCATTCCGTTTCTTAGCGGCATCTTTGATACATACTTTTTTTATACTTGCTTTCAGGGACGGTGTTTGTTGCAAAATTTTATACAATCCTTCTCCTACCACTCCAAAACCAAATAAACCAATTGTTAACTGCTTATGTGCTGACATGACTATTTAATTAATTGTTGTTTGACTTCTTTTTCTGAATACTGTTGCAAAAAATGTTGAATTGCTTTTGTGATCTTATCATATTCTAACAGGAATCCATCATGACCGTAAAAGGATTCAATGCTTTTAAAAGATGCATCGGTGATGGTATCGGCCAGGAATTCCTGTTCATCAATCGGAAACAAAATATCATTGCTGATGCCAATTACCAATGTACGTGCGGTAATCTGTTTCAATGCAGCTTCAATAGATACTCTTCCCCGTCCTACATTATGCGCATCCATAGCCCGGCTGAGGAAATAATAGCTGAACGCATTGAAACGGCGGGCCAGTTTATCACCCTGGTAGCGCTGATAGGATTCACTTTTAAAATCTTTCAGCAACTCATTTCCTTCTTCAATCTGGCTTACACCATATGCATCATAATGACGATAAGAAAGTAAGGCGATACTGCGTGCCACTTTCAACCCATCCAATCCTGCTTCATCTGTTTTCGTATTCCACGAAGCATCTGCTTCAATGGCCATCCGTTGAGAAGCATTGAATGCAATCCCCCATGCAGAATGATAGGCATTCGTAGCAATAGGAATGATGTGTTGAAACAAAGATGGTTCTTCAATAGCCCATTCCAGTAATTGTTGTCCGCCCATACTTCCACCAATACCTAAAAATATTTTACGGATGCCCAGCGCTTCACGAAGTGGATGATAAGCACGAATCATATCCCTAGTGGTGAACCATGGAAACTCCTGATAATACTTTTCTCCGGTAACGGGATTGGTATCCAGCGGACCAATACTTCCGTAAGCACTGCCCGGCATGTTTACACAAACGATAAAATATTTCTGAGGATCAAACAATCTTCCTTCACCTACCAGTCCGGGCCACCATTCCACAGGATTACTATTGGCAGTGAGTGCATGAAACACCCAAACCACATTATCACCTGTTTCATTCAGTTCTCCAAACGTGCTGTAAGCCAGATGGTACTCGTTGAGCAACACACCCGATTCCAGTCTGAATGGTTTGTTATATGAAAATATTTTTGTCGACATGAATGCTTGTTTAAGAATCACAGGGCGTTGCATATAATGCAACGCCCTGTGATATTTTATTTATCCCACGAGTTCTTTGGAAAACACCTTTTCAAATGCCTGTTCAAAATCGGCTTTGATATCATTGATATGTTCAATACCAACACTGATGCGGATGAGATTATCCAGCACGCCTGCTGATTTTCGTTCTTCAACACCTAACTGTTCATGTGTGGTGGAAGCGGGGTGGATTGCTAATGTTTTGGCATCGCCCACATTGGCAAGGTGGGAGATCAGTTTGATGGAATCGATAAACTTTCGTCCGTTTTCAACTCCGCCTTTGATACCGAACTGAAGTACTCCACCAAAACCATTGTGCAAATATTTCTTCGCCAGTTCATGATACGGACTGCTCTTCAAACCGGGATACCATACAAACTCAACAGCAGGATGTTGTTCCAGCCATTGTGCCAAAGCCAAAGCATTTGAAACATGACGCTCTACACGAAGTGATAATGTTTCCAGGCCTTGCAGTAACAAGAATGAGTTAAACGGACTCTGAGCAGCGCCAAAATCACGCAATCCTTCTACTCTTGCACGGATAGCGAATGCAATGTTTGGCAAACCAAGCGGATTTCCTTCTCCAAACACATCCCAGAATTTCAATCCATGATATCCTTCACTGGGCTCTGTAAACTGAGGAAACTTACCATTACCCCAGTTGTAATTACCCCCGTCGATGATAACACCACCGATTGTTGTACCATGCCCGCCAATCCATTTGGTAGCAGACTCCACTACAATATTGGCTCCGTGTTTTAATGGTTGAAACAGATAACCACCGGCGCCAAATGTGTTATCTACTATCAAAGGCAAATCATATTCTTTTGCCAGTGCTGCAAATTTTTCAAAATCAGGAATATTCAAACGGGGATTACCAATAGTTTCCAGGTAAATAGCTTTTGTGTTTTTATCGATTAATGGCACAAAGCTTTCCACATTATCACCATCTGCAAAACGGGCCTCAATACCCAAACGTTTGAATGAAACCTTAAACTGGTTATGTGTTCCTCCGTACAAATAAGAAGTAGTGATAAAATTATCTCCTGCCTGAAGAATATTATTCAGCGCAAGAAACTGTGCAGCTTGTCCGCTGCCGGTTGCCAAAGCAGCCACACCACCTTCCAAAGCAGCGATGCGTTGTTCAAACACATCGGTGGTTGGATTCATAATACGGGTATAGATATTTCCAAATGCTTTTAAACCAAATAAATTGGCAGCATGTTCGCTGTTATTAAACGCATATGAAGTGGTTTGATAAATAGGAACGGCTCTTGAATTGGTAGTGGGATCAATTTGCTGACCAGCATGCAGTTGCAGTGTTTCGAAATGAAAGTTGCTCATTGTAAAATAATTTTAATTGATTAGAAGAAGTTGCTAAAAACAATACAGAAATGTGTGGGAACCTTCCCTTTACGGGATCGGAGATGAATATGTATGCCTTACGGCATACAGCAAATCATACAACAACAACACTGCGCAGCAGTGAAGAAAACTTCTTTATGGAATTTGTTGTTGTTCATGTAATGACGATACCCTACAAATGTAGTCGGCTTTCCTGATCTTTTCAAAAAAGCATTTGTAAAAATTTTGTCAATGTACTCCTGAACGATTGTTTGTTTCATCTTTTCGTATCTGTTTTCTTTCTTGAAACACTTACAAGATTGACAACCAGATCCATTCAGTTTAAAGTCGCCGGGGAGCAAAAAAAAGCTCACCCGATAATATCAGATGAGCTTAACTATGTTGAAATCATTTTTTAAAGCTGGTATCTGACTTATCTTACCATGTTGTTCATGGATGGAATTGGCACCTTTTTTCTGCATAACAGAAAGAGGTTGTCAAGGCTTCATCGGGCCATTACCCTCTGCCTTTCTTGATAAGCGCCCCTTTCGGGGATTAAAAGAACTGGCGCAAAAGTAGAGACAAAATCATATCCGCCCAAAGAATTTTTCAATTCAGGCAGCAGCATCGTTATCCCGCCTGTAAATAAGCGCCGCAAGTACAGAAGGGATCAGGATATCTGATTCCGGAGTAGCGTCTGTCTTTGGAACAATGGCCGTAAACCGTTCTGCCGGGAAGTCTTCATTCTCAACTACTACTTTAATGTCAGTTTCATCCTGAACGGTAAAACGGAAATGTTCATTAGCAGATGTAGTTGCATGACCATTTCGCATAAACCGGTCTTTATACAAAATCCGGCCTAATGTAAAGCCATACTCATTCCGCATGAACTGGAACAACCGGTTAAACATTTTCCGTCCCAGGAAAATACTCCTTTTTATAGCACCACCTTCCAGCCTTACACTACCGGTGTACAAATTCAGCTTCAGTTTGAAGAGCCGCTTTTGATTTCCATCATCGAGCGACAAAGGAATTTCCTTGTAGACTGCAACGCTCATAATGTAGTTTTTAAAATGAAGAGGAAAATGTAAGTACCTAAAAGATATAGGACACTAAACTAACAGGCAAAAAAGCAACCCACGGTTTATCCACATCACAGAAATTTAATATTGGGTTTGTTGAATCCTGCTCTGTCTGAAACCAGCTAAAGTTTTCACAATCAAAAAACTGTACAAACGGTTGCTTATTTCCAGCCGCCGACTCCGTAAATTCGTCCTTCGATGAAAAAGACGACGGCCGCTTCCAAAAAGCATCAACAAGAGGTTCCATCAGGAAATGAATTTATATCCGTTTCAGGTGCCCGTGTGCATAATCTGAAAAATGTTGAAATCTCCATTCCTAAAAATGAACTAGTGGTCATCACTGGTATCAGTGGCAGCGGCAAATCTTCCTTGGCATTTGATACGATTTATGCTGAGGGCCAGCGTCGTTACATGGAAACATTTGGTGCGTATGCCCGCCAGTTTGTGGGAGACATGGAACGCCCGGATGTGGACCAGATTTCAGGTTTATCGCCTGTTATTTCTATCGAACAGAAAACAACGAATAAAAATCCACGCTCTACTGTTGGTACCATTACAGAGATTTATGATTTTCTGCGATTGCTGTTTGCTAGAATTGGTGAAGCGCACTCCTATAACACCGGAAAGAAAATGGTGAAATGGAGTGAGGAGGAAATCACGTCTAACATCTTTGATCGTTTCGATAATCAAAAAATCATTTTGCTGGCTCCTATCGTACGTGGAAGAAAGGGACATTACCGTGAATTGTTTGAAGAGATACGCAAGAAAGGTTTTGTAAAAGTGAGGGTGGATGGAGAAATCAAAGATCTCGTTCCTAAGATGCAGGTGGATCGTTATAAGATTCATGATATTGAAGTAGTGGTAGACCGGTTGAAAGTGAGTGACGATTTCAGAGTACGCATCAGCCAGAGTATTCAGCAAACATTGAAAATGGGTAAAGACCTCATGTTTGTTGAAACAGAAAAGAACGGACTTGTTTCTTATTCCAAACAATTGATGTGTGAAGACACAGGCATCAGCTACGAAGAACCATCGCCCAACTCTTTCTCCTTTAATTCACCTTATGGTGCATGCCCGGTATGTAAGGGATTGGGAAATGTATACCATGTTTCCATGGAAGCCATCATGCCCGATAAAAATCTCAGCATCAGTGAAGGCGCTTTAAAACCATTGGGAGAAGAACGTGAAACCTATTTCTATAAACAAGTACAGTCATTAGCTAAGAAGCATAAGTTTTCACTGGATAAACCATTAAAGGATTTATCGCCCAAAGCCATGAATCTTTTATTGTATGGAAATGAAAATGGTGATGAAGCTTCAATTGATTTTGAGGAAACCTCAGGCAATACACAATCCGGCGAATTTGAAGGCATTGTTACACAGTTGATGCGTTGGTTTACCGGCACCACCAGTGAAGCAATTCAAAACTGGGCCGAAAGTTTTATGGAACTCACCACTTGCAGTTCCTGTAACGGAGCCCGGTTGAAAAAAGAAAACCTTTGGTTTAAAATAGAAAACAAAAATATTGCCGAGCTGAGTAATCTCAATCTCGACAACCTGGCAGCCTGGTTCGACGGACTGGAACTGCGCATCAGCAACAAACAGGCAACAATTGGTAAAGATGTATTGAAAGAAATCAGGGAACGTTTACAGTTTTTATTAAACGTTGGCCTCTCCTACTTAACCCTGAATCGTTCTTCAAAAACATTAAGTGGTGGTGAAAGTCAGCGTATTCGTTTAGCTACACAAATAGGATCGCAACTGCAGGGCATTACTTATATACTTGATGAACCCAGTATTGGTTTACATCAACGGGATAATCATCGTTTGATTGACGCACTGAAAAACTTAAGAGATGTTGGCAATAGCGTACTGGTGGTTGAACACGATAAAGATATTATGCTGGCAGCCGATTATCTGATTGATATTGGCCCCAAAGCCGGTAAGTTTGGCGGATCGGTTGTTGCACAAGGCACACCGGCAGAAGTACTGAAGTCGGGCAGCGATACCGCCAGTTATCTCAATGGTATTAAAAAAATTGAAGTGCCTTCCGAAAGACGTGCCGGCAACGGATTATTTCTCGAACTCAAAGGGGCCAGTGGGAATAATCTCCGGAACGTAACCGTAAAATTTCCTTTAGGAAAATTAATTGTAGTGACAGGCGTGAGCGGAAGTGGCAAGAGCACACTCATCAATGAAACATTATATCCGCTACTGAGCAAACATTGTTATGATTCTCGCATGACTCCCATGCCGTACAAAAGCATTAAAGGATTAGAACATATTGATAAAGTCATTGAAATTGATCAATCACCTATTGGCCGAACACCAAGGAGCAACCCGGCCACTTATTGTGGATTCTTTACAGAGATCCGCCAGTTGTTTGCTGCAGTTCCCGAAGCAAAAATCCGTGGATACAATGCCGGACGGTTTTCATTTAATGTTAAAACAGGACGCTGCGATGTTTGTGAAGGTGGTGGTATGCGTGTGATTGAAATGAATTTCCTGCCCGATGTATTTGTTCATTGCGAAAAATGTAATGGCAAACGATACAACAGGGAAACGCTGGAAATACGTTACAAAGGAAAATCCATTTCTGATGTTCTGGATATGAGTGTGGATGAAGCAACAGAATTTTTCAAGCCGGTTCCTTACCTGTATCGTAAGATCAAAGTGTTACAGGAAGTGGGATTGGGATATATCACACTCGGACAAAGCGCTGTTACATTAAGTGGCGGTGAGGCACAACGTGTGAAATTATCAACCGAACTGGCAAAGAAGGATACCGGAAAAACATTTTACATATTGGACGAACCAACAACCGGATTGCATTTTCAGGATATACAACATTTACTGGAAGTATTAACTAAACTGGCCGACAGGGGCAATACGGTTCTGGTCATTGAACACAATATGGATGTTATTAAAGTGGCAGATCATATTATAGATCTGGGGCCTGAAGGTGGAGATGGTGGCGGACAAATTTTATTTGAAGGCACACCGGAAGAATTAATCCTGAACAAACAAAGCTATACCGGGCAATTCCTGAAAGCCGAGCTTACAGTATAACAATCAAACAAAGCATACATGAATCAACGTCCTTTTTACCAGGATGCCCCTTCTTATTGCCATCCGTTTTTTGACCTGGTTCCTACAGATGATCTGATCAAAGAGTTAATCAATAGCCTGGAAGAAACATCTGTGCTGTTCAGTTCCCTTCCTCCTGAAAAAGCCGATTATCGTTATGCTGCCGGTAAATGGTCGGTTAAAGAAGTATTGCAACACCTGGTTGATTGTGAAAGAGTATATTCTTACCGTGCATTCCGCTTTTCAAGATTTGACGCCATTGAATTGGCAGGCTTTGAAGAAAACGATTATATAAAAAATGTTGAACGTATAAACAGAAGCATGGATGATTTATGCGCAGAGTTCACAAACCTGAGAACTGCCACCATTCATCTTTACTCCTATATGACTGAAGAAATGCTCGACTTCAAAGGCAAAGCAAACAATGTAATTTATACAGCACGTTCATTAGGATTTATGACTGTTGGGCACTCCATTCATCATTGTAACATCATTCGTTCAAAGTATCTACCAAAGTAATTCCAGGCTTATGAACCAACGCAATTACCCCCGGGAACGGGGGTAATTTATAGTGTACGGACCAAGAAAACGACAACTTGTGACGAAGTATTTTATGGCATCTGTTGCTCTTACTTAGCTGCACAGAAAGGCAGATCGTAAAAACATTACAACCAATAAATCAACATCTACGTTGCCTCAAAAATTTAGAGATACAATTTTTTTTTGTAGATATAGAAGATTACATACAGGACAACGAGTCCGATACGCAACAACCAGATTGTAAATTCGGGGCTGGGTTTTTCAATTTGAACTTTCATAAGGATTTCGGATTAAAGGGTTATTAGGGGGTACTAGTTATATTAGAAGTATTGGGGACATCGCATCGATCGCTTGTTCTTAAACCAATCGGCATACACATCACCAATTTTCCAGGTTAAACGGAATGTGCTTGAAAAGTATGAATCATTTCTCAGCGGATTACCTCTTTTCTTTCCAATACGATACGGTGTATAACCCGGTATCTGAGAAGGATAATAATCACTGGGGTTCCATAAATATTTTGCTAATACTGCCTGTGAAGGAGTCAGATATATATCAAACAGAGCAGGATCAATGTATTTATTGCTTACATCATCAATATAATCGGTTCCTGTTACACGATGGATCAATTCAATACCGAAAGTGATACGTTCTGTAATATCATATTTGATACCAACTCCCATTGGAATACAATAAGAATTCAAACTATATTCAGGGATTCCGGTTTCAACCATTCCTTGTCCTTCAATACGCAATGGCTTCAGGTCTACCCATGTTTCTTTTCCGGTAGGATCCACGTAGAGCCCTTGGGGATTAAAGTGAAACAATCCCACACCACCAATCAGGTAAGGACGAAAACGGGGCAAGCCATTTCCCTGCTTCACACTTACCAGCGCTGTTGGGAAAAATTCCAAAGCCACATAACCTTCGTATAAAGGAGATTGAAACGTAATATTTCTGTATTTACGGGCGCCTTCATAAGTATCTGCTGGCTGATTTTGTTTGATCAAACGATCATCGCCCTGCATCCGGCCAACATTACCTGCCAACCGAAAACCAAGCCATTCTGATGGATAGTAAGTAGCTGTAATACCTGCAATCACGTTCGTAACGGGTATATTGTTATCCTTAGGGCCAATCGTTCCCCTACCACGGTTTCCTCCCAGATCGCCCAAAAAGTTCATGGGACCTACGTTCAAAGCTATTTCCCATCTGGAGTCAGACGTGGAAAGTCCTATCTGAGCCTTCAGTTCCTGCGCTGTAAAAAGTAGAAGTGAAATAACGTACAGAGATATGATGCGTGTACGACTCCTCATAGATGCTGAGATTGGTTTTTCAGTTTGAAATAGGATATTACTTGGCAATATTAAAAAAGTTCTTTTGATATTCAAAATTTTTAAGGTTCCAACTACATGAAACCGCTTACTGGCGTGGATTTCAGGCGTTTCTACGTTACCCTTTCGTAAAATTACTCATGCCCGGCAGGGCGGATCATCTCAACATGCTCAATCCCGTCTTCCAGGTACACTTCACTGGTTTGATGAAACCCGAATGATTCATAAAATGCTTTCAGGTAAAGTTGCGCCCCTATTTTGATCTCCCGTTTCCCAAACATTTCCTCACAAGCCCTGATCGCCCTTTCCATCAACTCTTTTCCGCTTCCTGTCCTTCTGGCATCGGCATTGGTTACAACCCTGCCGATAGAAACATAGTCATAAGCCACACCTTCCGGTAACAGACGACAATAAGCCATCAACTGGTTGTCTTCTCCCCACCCCATTAAATGCCAGCACTGTTCATCTTTATGATCGGCATCCTGAAAAATACAGTTTTGTTCCACCACAAACACTTCATTCCGGAGCCAGATGATTTCATACAACTCATGAGGTGTCAGCTCATCAAAAAACTTCAATGTCCACTTTAAATGCATACACAATAGTTAATAGTTATACTTTTCATTCCATAATTGCCGCAAAAATTTCCGCATCTCTTCTTCTCTTGCATTCTTTCCGGGATCGTACAATTTTGAGCCGGTAATCTGATCGGGCAAATATTCCTGTCCGGAAAAATTCCTCTCATAATCATGCGAATACTGGTACCCTTGTTTGTATCCGAGGTCTTTCATGAGCTTTGTTGGAGCATTACGCAAATGAAGGGGCACCGGCAAATCACCAAATTGTTTTACCATACTCATAGCCGCACCAATACCGGTTGTAGCCGAATTACTTTTTGCACTCGAAGCCAGATAAATAGTGCATTGGGAAAGAATGAGACTTGATTCCGGGTATCCAATTTTATTCACTGCTTCAAATGTGGCATTCGCCAATAACAACGCATTTGGGTTGGCGTTTCCAATATCTTCACTTGCAAGAATCAATAAACGCCTTGCAATAAATTTTACATCTTCTCCGCCTTCAATCATCCGTGCCAGCCAATACAAAGCGGCATTGGGATCACTGCCACGAATAGATTTAATAAAGGCAGAAATAATATCATAATGCTGCTCACCTGTTTTATCATACAACGCCATTTTTTGCTGAACCGATTGCAACACCAGTTCGTCTGTGATCAGGAGTTCACCAGTAGTACCTGTGTCTGTCACCAGTTCCAGTAAGTTGAGCAACTTACGTGCATCACCTCCGCTCAATCGCAAAATGGCTTCTGTTTCTTTTAATTGAATTTTCTTTTCTTTCAACACTACATCTTCCTCCAAAGCTTTCTGAAGCAACTGCAACAAATCACCGGCAGATAATGACTTCAGCACAAATACCTGGCAACGGCTGAGCAAGGCGCTGTTTACTTCAAAGGAAGGATTCTCGGTTGTTGCACCAATCAAGGTGATGATCCCTTTTTCAACAGCCCCCAGCAACGCATCCTGCTGGCCTTTATTAAATCGATGAATTTCATCAATAAATAAAATCGCCCGGCTATGCTGTTTGGCCTGTTCAATAACTTCCCGCACTTCTTTTACTCCGCTGCTGATGGCACTCAGCTGGAAATAAGGCGACTGTACCGCATGTGCAATAATATTGGCGATAGTGGTTTTTCCAACACCCGGAGGTCCCCACAAAATCATACTGGGAATATGTCCGCTCTGGATGGCTTTTTGCAAAATACTCCCCTCCCCTGTGAGATGTTGTTGCCCCACCAGGTCGTTCAATGTTACGGGCCGCATGCGTTCTGCCAAAGGAGTATAATGCATGATGGCAAGTTAGGAAACAAATTTTCTGGAAAAAATTATTACACTATACCTAATTTATTTAGGTATTCATATTTTTCATACCTTCATTTCATGAACAAATCATCGCTGTACAAAGGATTATTAGAGCCAATTATCATTCAGCTATTAAATACAAATGGCAAAATGTATGGATATGAAATCACGCAAAGGGTGAAAGAAATCACGGCAGGTGAGCTGTTGATAACAGAAGGAGCTTTATATCCATTGTTACACAAACTGGAAGCCGAAGGTTTACTTGAAGTGGAAATAGAAAACATTGGAAACAGAATCAGAAAATATTACTTGCTTACAAAAAACGGCAAAAAACACAGTTCGCTGGCAATTGATGAAATGAAAAAACTTATAACCACGCTTAGCCTCTTTTTAAACCCTAAAACTGTATGACACTTACCACCCAACAACTTCAATGCTTATATGTTTATTGCTCAACCATTGGTATTGACGAGTTTGATGTACAAACAGAATTGGTAGATCATTTTACAGAATGGATCGAACAACGATGGAAAGATTTACCTGATAAAAAATTTTCGGATATTTTTTACATGATGAAGGAATCATTCCCTGAAGAAGACCTCATAATGATTGCCAGAGAAAAAAGAAAAGCTGTTGAGAAAGAATTGTGGAACCTTTATAAAAAGGAATTCCTTTCATTCTTCAATGTTCCTAAAATTTCACTCTCCGTTTTACTATTCCTGATTTTCTTTTTATACCCCTGGTCGGATGAAATGAGCATACTAACATTTATCAACCCGCCACTCCAACTATCGGTCTTGTATATGTTATTGTATTCTGCAATAGCCGGGAAGAATATTATTAGGAAAAATACAGATGATCTGAAGCAGCCTTTATTGATTCATCAGAAACTTTCACTGCTACAATGGAAAGCAATCGGAGGGTTTATTGCATTCTTTCTCATATTACTATTCATTGGATTCTTCAAAGAAATAAAACTAAGAAATGATCTCATTTCAACTCTTCTAAAAGTTATAATTCCAATGTATATGATATCAACATTTTCCATTACACATGTTTTTGTAAGAGTGAACACTTTAATCAGAAACAGATACCCTTTAGCTTTCAAATAATCAGGGATTATACATTTTCAGGAATTGTTCCATTTTCAAAAATGCATCTGCATAAGTTGGCTGATCCCAGTTGCCATGCCCGCCGGAAGGATATAATACGAACTCATTTGGTACACTAACCGATTGCAGTTTATCACGCAGCAAAGTTGATTGCCAGGCCGGCACCACATCATCCATACCGCCCTGGATGATTAATGTTGGCGTACTTCCCGCAACCACATAATTTAATGGTGATGATTGCTGATAGATAACCGGATTTGAAGTGGGTATTGCACCCGTTACATTGAGCAATAACAATGGAATAAGAATGCTGGGTGGATTATTATAAAGTTGTGTGAGTTCAGTGGGGCCAAACAAATCAACCACCGCTTTTATTTTAACAGGCGATGTGTATTTATAAGCCTGCAGCAAAGACAAATGGCCTCCGGCGCTGGAGCCCATCAAAGCAAACCTGTCGGAAATCCGGTACTTATTTCTATTGTTGTAGATAAACTCTATACATTGTTTCACATCCTGCTCCTGCGCCGGAAACAGGTTCACACCACTTCCTGCCAAACGATACGTGATATTAAAAACGGCATAATTGGGTAGTCTTCGTTTCAATGTATCTACAAACTGGGTGAAGTCTGATTTGTCTCCACTGCTCCAACCGCCTCCATGGATCAGAACCAGCACTGGTGTGGAGCTGGTGGTTCTGTTGGCCGGCAAATACACATCCATCACTTGTCGGGAATCGGTACCATAATGAACATTGAGTGTTGTTTGGGCAGCAACGGTTGTTTCGTTTTTCTTGCAGGAAATCAGCAAACAAACAGATAGAATCAGTATGATGGGGCGCATAGGCAAAGCTTTTCTCTTAAACGCCAAAAACCCTGCCACATTGTATTGTAACAGGGTTTTGTATTGAGTGTTTTTAATTATGAAGCGGAAGCATCCTGTTCAAAAACAGAAGCATGTTGTTTCAGCAACCGGAAGGTGATCTGAATATGTACAGAAAGTAAAATGCCATACACCAACAAAAACCAGATCATCCCTTTCACTACTTTCAATACAGTTCCTGCAGGCAACGGAGTTGGACTTTGCTGCATGGATGCTATCTGGCTCATGGCATCGTTCAGTATAGTTGGAGTAAGAATGACCGATACGGCCTGAATGATATTCATTACCGCAAATACAATAGAAACATACGCATTCACTTTAATGAAATCTTTCATACGGGAACGCAACTTCTGTTTCCCATCAACACCTTTTACAAGAAATACGAAACTGCTGAACGTGTACAAAACAACTGCTACAGCAATAAAAACAGACAACAGCAGGGCCGGGTTTGCCAGCGCTAATAATAAGGCAAACAACACAGCAAAACCAAGGATTCCTGCAATGACAACAAGCAAATAGGAAATAATTCTGTATATAGTTAATAGCTTCATGTTTCTTATTTGAGATCCAGTTTAATCTGCAGTTCATCAAATTGTTTGGGGTTGATAGCAGATGGCGCATCCAGCATCACATCACGTCCCGAATTGTTTTTCGGGAACGCAATGAAATCACGGATGCTTTCGCTACCACCAAGAATAGAACAGAGGCGGTCAAAACCAAAAGCAATACCACCATGCGGCGGTGCCCCATATTCAAATGCGCCCAGCAAAAATCCAAACTTATGCTGTTGTTCTTCTTTATCCATTCCTAATGCAGCAAACATTTTCTCCTGCAGTTCCCGTTGGAAAATCCGGATAGAGCCACCGCCGATTTCGTTTCCATTCAGCACCATATCATAGGCATTGGCTTTGATGTTGGCATAAGGATGTTCCAGGTATTTATCCAAGTCTTCGACATGGGGACTGTTGCTGATCATCGTTTCAATATGATCGGGCTTTGGACTGGTGAACGGATGATGCCTTGCCACCCAGCGGCCGGCACCTCCACCATCCTGATCTTCCAATGCAAATTCAAACAGAGGAAAATCCAATACCCACAGCAACTTAAACTCATCTTCTTTTCTCAAACCAAGGCGCTTGCCCATTTCCATCCGCAGTTCACTGATCGCTTTACGGGTACGCTCTTCGGCACCTGCAAGAATCAATATCAAATCACCTGTTTTTGCATTGGCGGCTTCAGCAATCGCTTTTAATTTTTCTTCGCTGTAGAATTTATCTACACTGCTTTTATAAGTTCCATCGGCATTGCACTTAATAAACACCAGGCCCTTCATCCCTATTTGCGGACGTTTCACCCATTCGGTAAGTTCATCCGTTTGTTTGCGGCTGTACTCACTGCAGCCGGGTACAGCAATGGCAACAACCGTTTCGGCTTCATCAAACACTTTAAAATCGGCTCCATCAATCAATGAAGACAAACTTTGTTTGGAAGAAAAAGTATGAGAAGGGAATTTGAGATTACACAGCTTCATTCCAAAGCGGATATCGGGCTTATCATTTCCATATTGCCACATCGCTTCTTCCCAGGTCATTCGTTCCACTTTCTCTGTATAGTCAATATTTTTTACTTCTTTGAAAATGGATTTGATCATTCCTTCAAACATGTTGAGGATATCTTCCTGCTCTACAAATGCCATTTCACAGTCGATCTGTGTAAACTCTGGCTGGCGGTCGGCACGCAGGTCTTCATCACGAAAACATTTCACCACCTGGTAATAGCGATCATAACCACTCACCATCAATAATTGCTTGAATGTTTGTGGTGATTGAGGCAAGGCATAAAACTGACCTGGATTCATACGTGAAGGAACCACAAAATCACGGGCACCTTCCGGGGTTGACTTGATGAGAAATGGAGTTTCAATATCCATGAATCCTTCGTTGTGCAGGTAATTCCTTGCCGCACGATTAACGGCATAACGCAGTTCCAGGTTTTTCTTAACCGCATTACGGCGAAGGTCGAGGTAACGGTACTTCATCCGTAAATCATCGCCACCGTCTGTATCATCCTGGATGGTGAACGGGGGAACTGCCGATTGGTTCAGAATTTTATAGGACTCAATATTGATTTCAATATCACCGGTAGGCAGGTTGGGATTCTTGTTACTACGTTCACTAACAGTGCCGGTTACCTGCAACACAAACTCACGGCCCAGCGGACTGGCATCGAGTTGTTTGTTCAGTTCCTCACCAAACAATAATTGTGTGATGCCGTAACGGTCACGCAAATCCACAAACGTAATGCTGCCAAATTTCCGTACGGTTTGCACCCAGCCGGCAAGGGTTACCGCTTGTCCAACATGATTACTTCTTAATTCGCCACAAGTATGCGTTCTGTACATATATCAATAGTTTAAAAAAGTTGAAAAGTTCAAGAGGTTGAAAAGGTTAAACTAACAATTGAACCTTTTGAACCTCTGTAACATCTTGAACCTTCTATATTCAACGGCCGCAAAGATAGTGATTGAGAGGCAGAGGAACCCGATCCTAATTGCTGGTTTTCTGATCTGTTGCATGCGTTTTTTCCTCTTCCAGAACCTGCTCCGCTTGCTTTTCCATTTGCTCACGGAAACGAAACTGGGTGAAATGACGGAAGTAATAAACAGCAAGAATGATTAACCCGATTGCAAAGGGAATCACTGCAATATGACGGGCCAGTTCTCCTTCATCTTTTGCATAAAACTCGCCAATCATCCAGGTACAGTTGGCCACAATCCAGAAGAGTACAGCAAGGTTGTGCATTAACTCAGAAAAAATCTTACGGGTTTGCCAGGCAATCAACACAGCAGCGCCAAGTGTTGGGACAATCATAATCAATGCAGGGATATGCCAGTTCAGTGCCCAGCAGGCATCTTTGATGAGCCAGAAAAGTATGTGCAGGTTTTCAATTTTACGAAACCGTGCGGGAATAGAGTAGATCAATGAATCGCTCATGTTTGCAAGAAACCGGCTTCAGTACCGGAGCAACTAAAATAACAATAAAACAGGAAGCCCGGAATTACCAATGTAAATCCTTAAACGATGCGAATAAAAAAACGGGTGAGATCCTCACCCGTTCCAATTATGATCAATGCTTTTAGCTGAACATTTCCCGTACTCTTTCAAAAAATCCCTTTTCTCCTTTGTCGGGCTTGGGTTGAAAGTTGGGCGAATTCTGCAGTTTTTCCAACATGGATTTTTCTTCCGATGATACATGTTGGGGTGTCCACACATTAACGTAAATCAACTGGTCTCCTTTTTCATAACTCTGCACAGCAGGAAATCCTTTTCCTTTCAACCGGAAAATTTTTCCGCTCTGTGTTCCTGCTGGAATTTTAATCTTGGCCCTGCCGTCGATCGTTGGCACTTCCACCTGTGTGCCAAAGACAGCATCTGTAAATGAAATATGAAGATCGAATGCCACATTCAATCCATCACGGTGTAACTGGGGATGCGCTTCTTCTTCAATCAGCACAATCAAATCCCCGGGCATGCCACCCCGTTCTCCCATATTACCTTTGCCGGACATACTTAACTGCATTCCTTCCTGCACACCTGCAGGAATTTCAATGGTGATGTTTTCTTCACCATAAACACGTCCTTCGCCTTTACAACTGGTACATTTATTAGCGATGGTAGTTCCTTCGCCATTGCATGTAGGACAAGTGGTTACAGTTTGCATTTGTCCCAGGAATGTGTTCTGTACCCGTCTTACCTGTCCGCTGCCACCACAGGTGCCGCAGGTTTGAACAGAAGATTTATCCTTTGCTCCGCTGCCGCCACAGGTTCCGCAGCTCACATATTTTTTAACCTTGATGGTTTTGCTGGCGCCTTTTGCAATTTCTTCATATGTAAGTTTAATCCGCACACGCAGATTACTTCCTCTTACGCCACGGGCTCTTCCACCGCCGCCACCTCTGCGTTGTCCGCCACCACCTCCAAAAAAGCTTCCGAAAATATCATCGCCAAAAATATCACCAAACTGGCTGAAGATATCATCCATGTTCATGTTCTGTCCGCCACCAAATCCACGTCCGTTGCCGCTCATGCCGGCATGGCCAAAACGATCGTACTGGGCACGCTTGTCTGCATCGCTCAGTACTTCATACGCTTCAGCAGCTTCCTTGAATTTCTCTTCGGCTTCTTTGTTACCTGGATTACGATCCGGGTGATACTGCATGGCCACTTTCCGGTAAGCTTTTTTAATCTCATCGGCAGTTGAGCCTTTCGCAACACCTAATATTTCGTAATAATCTCTTTTCATAATATGTTCATTTGATCATCTGCAAATGGTCGCTTACAGATCATTTTCAAATTTTCAAATTGATTCATTCGTGAATTATTTACCCACCACCACTTTTGCAAAGCGGATGATTTTATCGTTGAGCAGGTATCCTTTTTCAATTTCATCCAGCACTTTTCCCTTCAGGTCATCTGTTGGTGCCGGAATTTCGGTGATGGCTTCATGCTTGTCCACATCAAAAGGCTGCCCTTTTGTTTCCATCAGTTTCAATCCTCTGCCTTGAAGAATGCTGCGGAGTTTATGGAACACCAGCTTCACTCCTTCCTCCTGCTGACCTTTCTTTGCCAGCTCGGCTTCAGCCCGGTCGGCATCATCCAATACCTCCAGGAGTGAGGTAATCACTTCTTTACCGGCCGTCTGTATCAGTTCCAGTCGTTCTTTGGAAGTACGGCGTTTAAAATTATCAAACTCGGCAAAGAGATACAGGTATTTCTTTTTTTCTTCTTCCACTGCTTCTTTCAGCTTTTCAATTTCGCTCTCTTCACCAATTGCTTCGTTGAGGTGATTGGTTCCTGCAACGGTATCATCGGTATTCAATTCACCCAGCGGGGTTTCATTTACTTCATTTTGCACATGTTGTTCTGCCATTTCGTTCGTCATTTTATCGGTAAAAAGTAAAATTGTCGGCAAAGGTACGTTCGGCAAGAATACTGCCAAGCCCGGAATTGGGACAAATTGTCTCGATTGCAGCTCTATTTGAGATAAAACCGCCCGAAAAAGGGTGAATCAGAAAAGAAATTACTGTTTCACAACCCGGATATTCTTGTATAGGGAAGGTGCTTCCAGGTAACCGAGGCAAACCATGCAGTTATTGGAAACAGAGTCTTTCAGTACCTGGTATTCGAAGGTGTCACCTACCTTGATGCTGCTCCCCGAAAAATCGCAGAAATTGCCGATTGTAAATGCATTGCTGATAATGGTGCCTTCGCCGGTGCGCCAGTCAATCCCCTCTTCAAACACATCGGGGTTCTGAATTTCAACCACATAAAAGGCACAATAAGCGGCCAAGAGCTTACCCTTATATACAGGGGAAGATGCCTGCTTTGGTACGGTACATGCTGATAGTAAGAGGAAGGTTGCAACGGCTGGCAAAAAACGTAAATAACTCATAGTATTTTATTGAACAACTTTTATGAGATGCGCAAGTGGAGGCGTTTGCATAACGGCCAGGCAGGTGTAACAATTTCCCTGATCGGCACTGGTTACAATTTTACACAAGAATGATTCTCCGGGTCTCAGGTCTTTGCCGGCAAACTCACAATTATTGATCACAGTAAATACATGTTGATACGACTTCCCTGTGTTATTGGTCCAATCCATTCCATACTGATAGTAAGAGCTGTCTTGTATTTCCACAATAACATTTGCACATAATGCATCGGCAACCCGGGCTTTGAACACTCCTGTAAGATCGGCCGGTTTCTCTCTTTCACAGGCAGAAAGAAACGTGAACAAAATAACTACAGCAAACAATACAGATTTTCTCATTGTACTTACAAAGAAACGATATCACCCTTTAATGCTGCTTGCTTCTTTGAATTTAACGAATACCTTTGCCCGCTATGGCTAAAGTAATCCTGAACCGAAATATCTCTTACCGTGTTTTAAACGGGCATCCCTGGATTTTTGGAAATGAAATCAAAAAACTGAACGGCACTGCCCAGGCTGGTGACATTGTGGATGTTTGTACTCATGATGAAAAATTTCTGGGACGGGGTTATTACAATCCGCAGTCGCAAATCCAGGTTCGGTTGCTTACCCATAACCAGCAGGAAGTAATCAACGAAGAATTCTTCTACAACCGGTTGAACCAGGCATGGAACTACCGGCAACAGCTGGGCTACACCGAAAACTGCCGGTTGATATTTGGTGAAGCTGATGGTCTTCCGCAGTTGATTGTAGACAAATTCAACGATCATTTTGTGATCCAGTCCTTAGCTTATGGAATTGATGTTTGGAAACCGGCCATTGTTAATGCCATTAACCGCATTTTCTCCCCCAAAGGAATTTATGAACGAAATGATGTGCCTGTACGTGAACTGGAAGGATTGCAACAGCAGAAAGGCTTTCTGAGTGACCCGTTTGATACGAACATTATCATCAATGAAAATGGTTTGAAGTTTCATGTGGACCTGATGAACGGACAAAAAACCGGCTATTTCCTTGATCAGCAGGATAACCGCAGAGCCATTCAGCATATCGTAAAAGGAGCCGATGTATTGGGCGCTTTTACTTATACAGGTACGTTTGAAATTCATGCAGCGCATTATGGTGCCAAATCGGTTCACGGACTTGACATCAGCGAAAGTGCAATTGCGATGTGCAATAAAAATGCTGAGTTGAATGGTGTTGCCGACAAATGCCGTTTTGAATGTGTAAACGCATTTGATGTGTTAAAAACATGGGTGAAAGAAGGAAAAAAATATGATGTGGTGATGCTGGATCCACCTTCGTTTACCAAATCACGGGCAACCATTCAAAAAGCCATTACGGGATATAAGGAAATCAACCTGCGGGGCATGAAACTGGTGAAGCCTGGTGGGTTCCTGGTTACCTCATCCTGCACCAACCTGGTTCAGCCGGATCTGTTTCTTGAAATCATACAAATGGCAGCCAAAGATGCCCGCCGGCAAATACGCCAGGTTACCTTCCAAACACAAAGCGCCGATCACCCGATTGTTTGGGGATGGGAGAATACACATTACCTGAAGTTTCTGATTGTACAGGTGCTGTAAGTTGTACCAGAGTTTTGTAAAACAAAGAAGAGGCATCTCAGCCTCTTCAAATTATAAATTGATTGAATGATTCGGATTATTTAACAACCTGGAATTTTCCACTTTCAACAATTTGTCCATTACGATCGGTCAATTGAAAGATATAAACACCTCTGAAATAATCATTGAGATTTACCACAGTTCGTGATGTGATATTATTCAGCTCCAATACTTTTTTACCAATAAAGTTGTAAACTTTAAAAGAGTAATTGGAAAGCGTAAGGTCTTGCTGAAATTCGAAGTTGATAATTGTAGTGGCCGGGTTGGGATAAAAACGGACCAATTTTACACGGACATCCTGACCCGAACCATTGGGTCTGGCAGATTGTGCCATAGCCCCGGTGGTCGTTAACAGGATAAAGGTTATTATATAAAATGCCCGTTTCAACGATACAAATCTAAATTTATTATATCCAAATAACAAGAAATTTTGCTAAAATCCCCATAAAAGAAATGGCGGAAATCCTGAGTTTTCCGCCATTCTAGGTATAAATCCTTATCATTTTAGCCTAAACTGTTCAGGGTTTCATGGACTGCTTCAAAATTGGGCAGGTCTCCGGCACTTTCCAATACTTCGGCATAACGCACAACTCCGTCTTTATCAATAACAAAAGCACTGCGTTTGGAAACACCTTTCATATCCAGAATCCAATCGTTATAAATGGACCCGTAAGCAGTGGAAACTTCTTTGTTAAAATCGCTCAGCAAAGGGAAATTGTACCCCTGGTCTTGTTTGAATTTGTTCAAAGTAAACACCGAGTCAACCGAAATACCAAAGACTTTTGCGTTGGCATTGCTGTAACGGGCAATATCATCACGGATGGCACATAATTCTTTGGTGCAAACTCCGGTGAACGCCTGGGGGAAAAACAGCAATAACACATTACTTCCCTTCAGCTCTGCAAGGGAAACCTTGTTCTTTTCGCTATCGTACAGTTCGAATAATGGAGCCGCTTGTCCAACTTCAATTTTCATGTTTTTTGTTTTGTGGTTGAGAATAGATGAGCAATATAACGCACTGTATCAAAAAAAGTTGACCAGTATTTACACATATTCGGGAAGCTTTTTATTTTAATTTTATCCCATGCAAATACGGGACATTATTCAGCAACTGGAACTGTGGGCACCACCGGTACTTCAGGAATCATATGATAACAGTGGACTACTTACAGGTACTGCTGTTGACGAATGTAAAGGCATACTTGTTTGCCTTGATGCAACAGAAAAAATAGTGGAAGAAGCTATTGAGCGAAAATGCAATCTTATTGTAGCGCATCACCCCATCATTTTTAGCGGCCTAAAAAAAATTACCGGCCGTAATTATGTAGAACGAACGATCATAAAAGCGATCAAAAATGACATCGCTATTTATGCCATTCATACCAACCTGGACAATATCATCAGCGGGGTGAATGCTGCCATGGCGGCAAAACTGGGCCTGGTAAATGTCTCCATTCTTTCGCCTAAAACCTCCCTGCTCAAAAAGCTGTACACCTTTGTTCCGGAAGCACATGCAGAGGCAGTCCGCTCAGCTTTGTTCCAAGCGGGGGGCGGACATATTGGCCAATACAGCGAATGTAGTTTCAATAGTTCCGGTACGGGCAGTTTTAAAGCCGGAGATGGAACCGATCCGTTCGTTGGAAAGCAGGGAGAACGGCATTATGAAGCAGAAATTAAAGTGGAAGTCATCTTCCCTGTGTGGCTGGAACAATCATTAATCAGGGCACTGAAACAGGCACATCCCTATGAAGAAGTAGCTTATGATATTATTTCCTTAAGCAATGATTTTCAAAACGTTGGAGCAGGATTGACAGGTTCTTTGCCAGAACCGGTAAGCGAAAAAGACTTTCTGGATTTGTTGAAAAAAGAGTTTCGGTTGGAGGTAATCCGGCATACCCCGTTACTGCAGAAACCAATCCGGAAAGTGGCGCTTTGTGGCGGTGCTGGCAGCTTTCTAACCAAAACAGCGGTTGCAGCCGGAGCTGATGTTTTTATTACCGGCGACGTGAAATACCATGAGTTTTTTGATGCCGACGGGAAGCTGGTGCTGGCCGACATCGGGCATTGGGAAAGTGAACAATTTACAATTGACCTGCTGAGTGATTTCCTCACCCAAAAATTCCCTACCTTTGCCGTCCTTAAATCAACAGTGAAAACCAATCCTGTTGAATATTACAGGTAAACTGTACTGATTAAAACATTCAAAATTCAAACAAGCATATGCCTGCAACAAAAGAATACTCCGTTGAAGAAAAACTGAAGGCGCTCATTCACCTGCAAAAGATTGAAAGCAAGCTGGATGAAATTCAGATTCTGAAAGGTGAATTACCCATGGAAGTAAAAGACCTTGAAGACGAAATCGAAGGCCTCCATGCCCGTCGCCTCAGAATTGAAGAAGAAATCAACGGTATCCAGGAATTCATTGAAAGCAGAAAAGAAGCGATTAAAGAAGCCCAGGCCCTCGTAAAGAAATACGAAAAGCAAAGTGAGAACGTAAAGAATAACCGTGAGTTTGAAGCGATCAATAAAGAAATTGAAATGCAATCTCTGGAAGTAAAACTTGCAGAAAAGCATATCAAAGATGCCAACGAAGAATTGTTAGAGAAAAGTGAGTTGCTGGAAAAAGCAAAAAAATCGGTAGGCAATAAAGAGAAAAACCTCGAACACAAAAAAGGTGAACTCGATAAAATCATTGCCGATACGGAGAAAGAAGAAACTCAACTCCGCAAAGAAATTTCGGCTGCAAGAGAAGCCGTTGAAGAACGCTTACTGCACAGTTTTGAACGTATCCGCACCAGTTACCGTAACGGACTGGCTGTAGTACCTATTGTTCGTGACAGCTGTGGTGGTTGCTTCAACACCATTCCTCCTCAGCGCCAGAGTGAAATCCGTCAGCGCAAAAAAATAATTGTTTGCGAAAACTGCGGACGTATCCTCGTTGACACAGATCTGAACGATACAGTTGAAATCTAAATTCAACAACTTATAAAAAAAAGAGCATCTGATAGATGCTCTTTTTTTATGCTTCCTGCTTGTGCAATTCACCAATTCAATTAGTTTTGAATTCTGCAAATGCTGATCCATCTCTCCATAAAAAATTTTGCCATTATTGAAGAACTTGAAACAGAGTTCCACAATGGATTTACAGCCATCACTGGCGAAACAGGTGCTGGTAAATCCATTTTATTAGGAGCATTAGGATTGGTACTGGGTGATCGTGCCGATTCATCTTCACTAATGAATCCGGGAAAAAAATTGGTAGTGGAAGCTACATTCGACATTCGCAATCATCCCGGAGTAAAGCAATGGCTGAAAGAACAACAGGAAGAAGAAACCGAACAACTTATTCTACGCAGAGAAATCCATACAACCGGAAAATCCAGGGCTTTCATAAACGATTCTCCGGTAACAGTAGCTCAGCTCAAAACACTCACAGCTCAGCTCGTGGATTTGCATCAGCAATTTGATACTTTGGAATTAGGAGAAGAGTCTTTTCAAAGGGAAGTACTGGATGCTTTGTGCAAACAAACAGCACAAACAGCAACTTATCATCAACAGTATCTCCACTATGCAAGACTGCAGAAAGAACTGTTTGCATTAAAAGAGAGCCAGGAACAGGCTTCAAAAGAAAGGGATTATCACCAGTTCTTAGCAGATGAGCTGGAGCAAGCCCATTTTCAACCAGGCGAGCTGGAACAACTGGAACAGGAATTAAAACTGCTGAACAGTGCAGAAACCATTGCACAGGTATTAAGTGAATCAGTACGGTTGTTGCAGGATGGCGAAACACCCTTGTTACAACAGTTAAAGCAAGTACATAATCGCATACAGCATTTTACCGATATCTTGCCATCGCTTCAAACTTTGGCAGAGCGTTTACAATCGGCACAGATTGAACTTGCCGATATTACTGGCGAATTAGACAACCTGCAACAACAAACAGCTTTTGATGAAGAACGTATGCGTGTGATTGAGGACAGGTTGGAGCTGGGTTATAAATTACTGAAGAAACATCACCTGCGTACTACAGAAGAGTTATTGCAGTTGCAACAGGAACTCAATCAAAAACTGGAACAACAATTCAATCAGCAGGAACTGATTCTTCAAAAAGAGAAAGAACTGGATCAACTGCTGCATGAATTGAAACAACAGGCAGAGCAGATTCACAAAAACAGAATCGCACAACAACATCCACTCGAAGAAAAAGTAAATGCGCTGTTATTCAAAGTAGGCATGCCCAATGCAAGATTGAAGATAGAAGTATGCAAAACTGAATTGAATGCATACGGCAACGATGAAATTGATTTTCTATTTGATGCCAACAAAAGCAATCGTTTTGAATCAATACATAAAGTAGCCAGTGGCGGCGAATTAAGCCGGTTAATGCTTTGCATTAAATCACTCGTTGCATCTGTGATTGAATTACCCACAATGGTGTTCGATGAAATTGATACCGGTATCAGCGGCGAAGCGGCAAAACAAGTGGGATTGTTGTTGAAAGACCTTTCGCAACATCACCAGGTGATCACCATTACACATTTGCCACAAATTGCAGCAAAGGCAACCCATCATTTCTATGTGTACAAAGAAGAAGTGAAAGAGCGGATTCAAACAAAGATCCGCTTGCTCAATCATGATGAGCAGGTAGAAGCCATTGCAAAAATGCTGAGTGGTGAAACCATCACACAATCATCATTAGTAACCGCAAAGGAAATGGTGAAAGGATAATTACCTTTTAATTTTTCTTCTTGGGAGCTTTTTCTTCTTTTTTCTCTACAGGCTTTTTATCGCCGGTTGGAGCAGGAGCATTTTCATCTGTCACTTCCATCACCACACGAAAACCATAATCACTCTGGTGACTATCCGGACTAAAATAGTTGCGGTTAGAAACACGGCCACCTTCGGTGATATAGTTCCAGCTACCGCCACGCAATACTCTGAAATATTGATTATCGTTATTTACAGGTCCTGACGGATTTGTTTGATCTGTTGCTTCGTAAGGGCCATACCAATCCTGGCACCATTCCCATACGTTACCACTCATATCAAACAAGCCTAACTCATTGGGGCGTTTTTGCGCTACCGGCTGAGTGGAAGAATTGGCATTTTCTTCAAACCATCCAATCATGTACATACTTTGTCCGCCTGCGTATATAAATCCTTTGCTGCTATTCCCACCACGTGCTGCATATTCCCACTCTGCTTCTGTGGGAAGCCGATACGTTTTCTTAGTAGAATCGCTGAGCCATTTGCAATAAGCAACCGCATCATCCCAGCTTACATTCACTATCGGGTGGTTATCTAGCCAACCCCAAAGTGGCGGATCGGGCATGAGGCGACCGGTTGCATTACAGAACGACTGCCATTGTGTAACCGTTGTTTCTGTTTTGGCAATCTTATATGTTTTAAGCGTTACTTTATGCAACGGTTTTTCGGTACTGTCGCCCAGTTCATTTTCATCGCCCATTGTAAACGTTCCACCTTCCACACGAATCATTTCGGGCACATTCTGAGCAACGGAAGCAACTGAAAAACTCATCACCATTGCTGCTGTAAGAAATAACGATTGTATTCTGCTAAATTGAAACTGCATGTTCTTTGTTTAAACTTGAACCTGAAAAATAAGCCTTATTTCCAAATTTAAGGATACTTGCACTAACAATGATTAATGAAATGTAAAAGAGAAGATGACTGATAAAAAAGCTACAAAATCAGAGCATCCTCTTCCCATCTATGTCTCTCGCAGGCGACGTTGTGTAATACTTAGAAGAGGGTTGTGTTTGTATTCTGCCTGCAATACATCCTGTTATTCAGTAAGGGTACGTTTTTTAACCGCAACGTCTCTTTCAGGAGATATTGCTGAGAAGGAAAAGGTTTACGCTAAGATGCAATTCTGATTTAAACAATAAAATCTTAGTTAATGATTTACAACATTTTACACAATTCGCAATTTGCGAATTATTGATTATCTTTGTTTTATGAGAAAGCATAACGGCATGAGACCGCAAGACATCGTTATTCTATTGAAGATTCTTTCGAAAGATCAGACAGCCTGGCAAATGAAAGATCTTGCACAGGAATTAAACATCAGCCAATCAGAGATTTCTGATTCATTGAACCGAAGTGTTATGGCCGGCTTAGTAGAAGCTGAAAAGAAAAAAAAGGTGCATCGTATTTCTTTAATGGAGTTTTTACAGTACGGCCTGCATTATGTTTTTCCGGCAAAACCGGGAACTATGGTTAACGGGATCTATACGGCCCACTCCCACCCGTTTATGCAGCAGTCTTTTAAAAGTGAAATGATGTATGTATGGCCGTATTCAAAAGGAAACGTAAGAGGATTAGCAATAGAACCCTTCTACAAAAGTCAGGCAGAAGCATGTTTAAAAGATGAACAATTATACCTGATGCTCGCTCTTATTGATGTTATACGTATAGGCCGTGTTCGTGAAATGGAGAAAGCTATAAAAGAACTCAAACGAATCATTCTATGAGTAATAAACTAAACATCACCCGTATTAAAGCGGTTAGCAATGTTTTGGGTAAATTAAATGAAAATGTGGTTTTTGTAGGAGGCGCTGTTGTTTCGCTATATGCCAACAGGGAAACAGAGGAACCCCGTCCAACTGATGATATAGATGTTAGTGGAAATCAGTTCAAGAAAAGAATATGCTAAACTGGAAGAGCATTTACGTAACAAAGGCTTTCAACATGATACATCGGCTGGTTTTGTAGGACGGTTTCTTGTGCAAGGGATGATTGTTGATGTCATGCCTACAGGTGAATCAATTCTGGGTTTTTCCAATCAATGGTATAAAGAAGGCTTTAAAACGGCGATAAAATTTGAAATTGATGAATTGCATGTCATAAATATTTTTCAAGCTCCTGTGTTTATTGCTACCAAACTGGAAGCATTTAAAAACAGAGGCAATAATGATGGGCGTTTGAGCAGCGATTTTGAAGACCTCATCTATGTGCTGGAAAACAGATCAACAATATGGGATGAATTAAGGAATACAAAAGGGGCTTTAAATACATACCTGTTTGAAACGTTTTATACCCTGCGTCGTATTAAATACATTGAGGAATGGATTGAAGCACATTCCAGCCAGGGGATCTTCCCTATTCTTTCCGGAATCGATTCATTTCTTGGAGAATCCTGAAGTAATTCAATTCATCAAACTAAAAAATAAAAGTTGTATAACAAAAGGCTTTCCCATCTGCACTGTGGCCCGAAATCAAGTATATTAAAACTAATCACGGTAAAGATATAAACAGGTTAATAACAATTGGATTTTAACTAATTATGGCATCAAGTTTTATAACAAAAGACGGGGTACATGGATTTTGGGTTAACGATTCACTTCTTCAAGTTGTATGTTGGGGTATTGTAAAAGTATTAGATAATTTACCCGATATAAAAAATAATTATTGGATAAAAAATGACTTTAGAAATCATATTTATAATTGCTCACAAGGGATATTTATTGGGTTTATAGATCTACATTTAGACGAATTTATAACTAATGAAGTTAGAAAAGAAATGATGAATTCTATAATCGATGAAGTGAATAAAGATTTCTTAATGAAAGGAGAATTTATATCAATAAAAGAACTGAATAACTTTCAACTTATTAAAGAAACAAGAAGAGAGTGGATAACACCTTTACCAACTGAAAGGATACTTAAAGTTATATTTTATTTAAAAAATCTAATTAATGGTAAGATTAAAACAAAAGAAGACGATGATATCGAATACGATTTTTAATTGTTTACATCGAATCTCAGATAAAATAGCTTTTGTCTCAGCAACGTCCTCTACGAGAGACGTTGCGGAGAAGGAAGGATTCGAACCGGCGACCCTCCCGACCAAAGCGTCGGGATATTCTACCGGGCTGAATAAATTATACTGATGAATAGAAAGAGGAATCGATACAAAAACAAAGAGGCTCCTTAATCGGAGCCTCTTTGTTTGTCGGGAGGACAGGATTCGAACCTGCGACCCCCTGGTCCCAAACCAGGTATTCTACCGGGCTGAACTACCTCCCGTGCCTTGTTGATAAAAGACTCACAGGACTTAGTGAATCTTTGGCGGTGAGGGAGGGATTCGAACCCTCGGTACGGCTTTAAGGCCGTACGACGGTTTAGCAAACCGTTGATTTCAGCCACTCATCCACCTCACCCCGGCTGAACTTCCGTTTCCGGAAGGGTTGCAAAAATAGCTAGGTATGAGTAAAGTGCCAAAACAAAAAATCCCGGAAACCGGGATTTTTATGAAGTATTTTTTTAAGAAGTATTACATGGCTGCCAATTGCACTTTCTGCTGCAGTTCCATTACACTTTCTTTGAACAGGCTGTCTGTATCCATCAGGTCTTTTACCGTTTGGCAAGAGTGAATTACAGTAGTGTGATCCCTGCCTCCAAAATGTTCACCAATTGTTTTCAATGAATTCTTAGTGAATGTTTTGGCCAGGTACATCGTAATCTGGCGGGCTTGTACAATTTCACGTTTCCGTGTTTTTTGTAACAGTTTTTCATAAGAGACATCAAAATAATCACACACCATTTTCTGAATGGCATCAATAGTGATTTCCTTAGATGAAGTCTTCACGAAATTCTTCAATACTTTTTTAGCAAGATCGAGGTCAATTTCTTTCTTATTCAAAGAAGATTGAGCCAGCAATGAAATCAATGCGCCTTCCAGTTCACGAACATTGGTATTGATATTGTATGCAATGTATTTTACTACATCTTTGTGCATATCCAAACCATCGTTCTTCATTTTCTTTTCCAGGATTTCGATACGGGTATCATAATCGGGCACCTGCAAATCGGCACTTAAGCCCCAACGAAAACGGCTGAGCAATCGTTCCTGAACACCTTCCAGATCTTTGGGTGGTTTGTCTGATGTAAGGATCAGTTGTTTTCCACTCTGGTGCAGGTGATTGAAGATGGCAAAGAATGCATCCTGACTTTTTTCGGCACGATTGAAAAACTGTACATCATCAATGATTAACACATCTATTAACTGGTAGAAATGAATAAAATCATTGATCGCATTATTGCGACTGTGATCTACAAACTGATTAATAAATTTTTCACTGCTCACATACAACACCACTTTATTGGGATGCTGGCGTTTCACTTCATTACCAACAGCCTGAGCCAGGTGGGTTTTTCCCAATCCAACTCCACCATAAATAACTAATGGGTTGAAGGAAGTAGCTCCGGGCTTATCGGCCACTGTTTTACCTGCTCTACGGGCAACACGGTTACAATCGCCTTCAACAAATGATTCTAATGTATAGTTGGGATTTAACTGCGGATCTATCTGCACTTTTTTCAATCCGGGAATAACAAACGGATTCTTAACAGGATTATTTATTACCAGCGGAAAATCCATTTCGTTATTAGTATAAGTTTTATATCCTTGGCCTGGCACATCCATTGTGATGGGTTGATTGGTTTTATTACCACTATCCATCATAATACGATATTCCAGATTCGCATCTTTACCTAATTCACGTTTCAATGTTTTGGCCAGCAGAGTTACATAATGTTCTTCCAGATATTCAAAAAAGAACTGACTCGGCACCTGGATCGTTAAAATCTTTTCTTTCAGTTCAACCGGTTTAATTGGTTCGAACCAGGTTTTAAAGTGCTGCCATTCAACAATGTCTTTAATTATAGCTAAACAACTTTTCCAAACTTGATCAGCCGACTTCGCCATTTTACCAAAAGCAGTTTATATTTTGAGCAATTTTTTTCTTCAGTTTTTAATTTCTTTTCACTATCCACAGATGTTGAAAAAAAATTAGGGAGGACAGCGAATATCAAAACTTTTTGTGGAAAAAAAAATTTTTTATTCACTTGCTTTTTTACCTATTACCACAGTATGGGACTTTGACAAATTTTTCTTTTTTTCCGGAGAAAAATCATAGTCCAGCCTGCCCAAAATCAGTCCTGCCCATCCCACCTGATTGATCACCACATCACTTCCGTTTTTATTTTTTACTAATGATGGTTCGTCTAAAAATGTATGTGTGTGTCCACCAATGATTAAATCCACATTTTCCGTTTCTTTAGCCAGTATTAAATCGCAAATTCGGTTAGGGTTTTCTTTGTATTGATAACCAAGATGCGATAAGCAGATCACCATATCGCAACTTTTTTCCTTGCGGAGAAATGCTGCAGTTTTATTTAACTGTTCTACCGGATCCTGGTAAACAGTATTGCCTGCTAAGTTATCCGGCACCAATCCTTTAGGCTGGATCCCCACGCCTGTTACCCCAATCCTTAATCTCCCCTTTTTGAAAATTTTATACGGAATGGATTTACCTTCCATTGGCGTAGTTGCAAAATCGTAATTACAAAGAATTACAGGGAACTTTGCATGGTTGAGCTGTGTGGCAAAATTTTCAAGTCCGCCATCAAAATCATGATTACCCATTGTGCAGGCATCATATCCCATCATCGTCATCGCCTTAATTTCCGGCTCTCCTTTATATATATTAAAATAAGGTGTGCCTTGAAAAATATCTCCCGCATCTAATAATAATACGTGCTCTTCTTTGGTACGGATATCTTCAATCAATCGTGCACGTGCTGCCACCCCACCCAAACCCTGGTTACGGCTACCGTCCATGGGAAAGGGATCCAACCTGCTATGTACGTCATTCGTATGCAAAATGGTAAGACGCTGTGCCCCTGCTTCCATTTCATTAGCCATTGCAAGACGGGATGCGAACAAAGCACCAGCTGTGAGTGCCGATTGCTGAATAAATTTTCTTCTACTCCACATTTGATACTCGTTTTTCTTTTTGAACGTAAATTGTTTTTCCTGCCTTTTGAAAACTGCTGAAATAATCAATGATAGCATCCCTCATCAAATACCCTTTATTCAACTGGGGAATCCCTTTCAGCATAGCAGCATCATCTCCGCCATTCGCCGTATAATCACCCAAAGCAACCGTATAAGTTTTTGCAGGATCAATAGGCTTTCCTCCTATTATAACATTCACCGCTTTTTTATTTTGCATTTGCATGGTCATTCCCGACACAGGCCATCCGCCACGACCGGCAATATGATCCAGGAATTGTTGCAACACATCTCCTTTCAGTTTCAGTAATACCAGTACATTATCAAATGGAAATAATTCGAACAGTTTTCCCCTTGTAATGGAGCCTGCCTTTACAACCGGCAAACGGATACCGCCATAATTCATGACAGCAATATCCGGTGCTTCCCCATAAATATTTTTTGCTGCAACAAACATAGCATCGGCCATGAAGTTACCCAGCGTTCCTTCCGGTTGTGACTTTTCCAGATCATTGCCAAGTACAGCAACCACGGCATTCATACTCTTGTTAAGGCTATCACTGTAAGGTTTCAAAAAAACAGACATTGATGAATCAGTAACAGCATTAGCAACTCTGTATCCTTTAAATTGAACCGACTGAGATTGATAAACCGGCTTGCAGCTCTGCGTGTAAATGAACGCACTCAGAAAAAGCCATAAAAAACGGGATTGTTTCATAACACAAGTAATGATGAAAGGTAGGCGATTTCCGATCAGCAGTTGCTGATTTTTTAAAAAATTTGTTTTTTGTTTTTCTGCCCGTTTTCCCTAATAAATGTGATTGTTTATGGTACCTTAGCCACTTAATGTTTTTAGGATCAATACCTGACACATGCAACAACAACTTCAACTACGGATAACACCGTCAGAAGCAGCCAGCCAAACTGCAATAACCCGGCACATTTCAGGAGAACTGAGCGTTCCAACAGCAGCCATCAATGGATTTCATATACTGAAGCAATCTATTGATGCAAGAGGGAAACAAGCCTGGATCAACCTTACATTACAGGTTTTTATCAATGAACCCATTACTGAAAGAGAACATGCTCCTTTTCATTGGAAAGATGTAACTCATGTAAACAGATCGGTAATTATTACAGGTGCCGGACCTGCAGGTTTGTTTGCCGCATTGAGATTGATAGAGCTGGGCATCAAACCCGTAGTTATTGAACGGGGAAAGGATGTGCGTTCCCGCAGAAGAGACCTGGCCAAACTGAATAAAGAAGGTGTTCTGAATCCGGAAAGCAATTACTGTTTCGGCGAAGGTGGCGCAGGTACTTACAGCGATGGAAAATTATACACCCGAAGCAATAAAAGAGGAAACATCAACCGGATCCTGCAATTGTTTTATCATTTCGGAGCCGAAGAAAAAATTCTTTATCAGTCACATCCGCATATTGGCACCAACAAATTGCCCCATATTATTACCGCCATGCGGGAACAGATACTGGCCTGCGGCGGAGAAATTCATTTTGAAACAAAGCTTACCAATTTACAAATTGAAAACTCGGAATTGAAAGCAGTGCAGGTGAATCACGAACATCTGATAAAAGCAGATGCGATGATTCTTGCCACCGGGCATAGTGCACGTGATATATTTGAATTATTGCACAAACGAAATGTACTTATTGAGGCAAAGCCTTTTGCATTAGGCGTTCGGGTGGAACATCCGCAACAGTTAATTGATTCCATCCAATATCATTGTGCTGTAAGAAATGAATTTTTGCCGCCAGCTTCTTACAGCCTGGTGGAACAGGTGCAGGGAAAAGGAGTCTTCAGTTTTTGTATGTGCCCCGGCGGCATCATTGCACCGGCCAGTACTTCACCTGGTGAGTTGGTGGTAAATGGCTGGAGCCCTTCCAAACGAAACAATCCCTTTGCCAATAGTGGTATGGTGGTGAGCGTGGAAGAAAAAGATGCCTTGCAGTTTTTTAAACGCAAAAACAAAACCGGTCTTGAAAACAATCCCTTGCTGATGATGTATTTTCAGCAGGCAGTGGAGCAGCAGGCTTATCAATCGGGCGGAGGATCTTTTAAAGCACCTGCACAAAGAATGGTTGACCTTTTTGAAAGGAAAATTTCCTCCACCCTGCCTGACTGTTCTTACAACCCGGGGTTAACCAGTGTGGAACTGAATGAAGTGTTACCGGATTTTATTTATGATAAACTACGACTGGGATTTCATGCTTTCGGAAAGAAAATGAGAGGTTATTTCAGCAACGAAGCTGTGGTTGTGGCTACTGAATCCCGCACATCATCACCTGTTCGCATTCCAAGGGAACCTGAAACCTGCGAGCATCCGCAAATAAAAGGACTTTTTCCTTGTGGTGAAGGGGCTGGTTATGCCGGAGGCATTGTAAGCGCCGCTATGGATGGAGAAAAAGTGGCAGAAGCTATTCATTCAAAGATCAACCGCCTGTAATTTTTCTGTTCAGGTAAAAACAACCCTCCGTACTTTGTAACAAATTTCACATCTGTAATACTAACAATATTATGAGTACAATCTTAGAAATACAGCACCTGAAGAAATACTTTGCTTCTCAGAAAGCTGTTGACGACATCAGCTTCAAACTGGAAAAAGGATCCATTTTTGGTTTACTGGGGCCAAACGGTGCCGGGAAAACCACATTGATCCGCATGATCACCGGAATTTTTTATCCGGATGAAGGATCCATTATGCTCAACGGAAAAGCATTCAATCCCGTGAATGATGTGATTGACATTGGATACATGCCCGAAGAACGTGGGCTCTATAAAAAAATGAAAGTAGGCGAACAGGCAATGTACCTGGCGCAGCTGAAAGGCCTTTCCAAAGCCGAGGCATTTGAACGGGTGAAATACTGGTTTGAAAAATTTGAAATGAGTTCCTGGTGGAATAAAAAAGTGGAGGATTTATCGAAAGGGATGGGACAAAAACTTCAATTTGTTACCACAGTTTTGCATGAGCCCAAACTGGTGATCCTTGATGAACCGTTCAGCGGACTGGATCCAGTAAATTCCAATCTCATTAAGGATGAAATTTACAACCTTGCAAAAAAAGGAACCAGTATCATATTCAGTACACACAGGATGGAACAGGTGGAAGAGATTTGCGACCACATTGTACTGGTGAATAAAGGAAATAAAATTCTGGATGGCGGCGTAAATGAAGTAAAACAACAGTTCAAGGAAAATATTTTTAACCTGGAACTGGATACAGACGGAGCTTCTCTCAACCACCCTTCATTCCATGTGGAAAAACAAAACGGAAAAGAACTGATTGTAAAAATCAATGAACGACATAATTCAAATGATGTATTGCTGCACTTCATCAACCAGAATAAAAAGATTGTGGCCTTCCATGAAATTCTCCCGTCATTAAACGACATCTTCATTCACCTGGTGGAAGGAACTCCAACTGCCCGTCAATTTGAAACTGTTAACGCCTAAACTCATTTTATGAATAAAGTATGGATTATCATACGCAGAGAATATCTCACCCGTGTACGAAATAAAACATTTCTGCTTTCAACCTTTCTGTTTCCGCTCATCATGATTCTGTTTGTATTCGGATCGGCTTATTTAGGAGCTAAATCCATTCAACAGTATAAGATTGCAGTTAAGGATGAAACAAACCTCTATAAAAATAATTTCAAAACAGGCAATGCTGCTTTCTTCGGTTACCCCGACCAGGTAACTACTTCCAACTACAAAGAGAAAGGATATGAAGGTTTGTTGATCATTTACTCTGCAGACCAGCAAAAAGCAGATTCTGTTCGCCTTTACTCTGATAAGGAATTAGGATTGGCTACCGATGAAGCAATCAAAAACCAGATGCAGAAAATCAATGAAGAACGTTTACTCATGGAGAAAGGAGTAAGCCGTGCCATTCTTGATTCCATTCATGCAAAAAGTGCAAACGAAGATTTATTGAATTATCGTTCTTATAAAATATCGGGCAGCGAATTAAAAGAAGATAATAAAGCACTTGCGTATGGAATTGGTTTTGGAAGCGGTATTATCATCTACATCACTTTATTTGTCTATGGTGCTTCGGTGATGCGTGGTGTGATGGAAGAAAAAACAAACCGCATTGCAGAAGTGATGGTGAGCAGTGTAAAGCCATTTCAGCTTATGTTGGGCAAAATCATCGGTATTGCAGCAGTGGGACTTACACAATTACTGTTATGGATTATTTTAATCACCGTATTAAGCAGTGTGATCCCTGTTTTGCTATCGCCCGATGTATTGCAACAGGCTCAGCAAGCCAATCAATCCATGCCCAACATGGCGCAAAATAATACCATGGCCTTAAAAGTGCTGGAAGTAAAAGGCATTATGGCAACTGCTAACTGGCCGTTGATTATTGGCTGTTTCTTATTCTATTTCCTGGGTGGTTATTTGTTCTATGCCGCTTTGTTTGCTGCGGTTGGAAGTGTGGTGAATGAAGATCCGCAGGAAGCACAATCGCTGATGCTTCCCATCACTATGCCCATTATCCTTGGATTTATCATGATGACATCCAGTATTCAGAATCCATCCGGGCCACTTGCATTCTGGGGCAGTATTATACCGTTTACATCACCCATTGTAATGATGTCAAGAATCCCATCGGGTGTGCCCGACAGTGTTCCTTACTGGCAATTAGGATTATCCATGTTATTACTCATTGCAGGGTTTCTTTTCACTACCTGGCTGAGCGGAAAAATTTACCGTACCGGTATTCTGATGTATGGCAAGAAAGCCTCCTGGAAAGAAATGATCAAGTGGGTATTCAGAAAAAGCTGAGTAACCAACAAGCATAAAAAAGCCCCGGAATAAAAACCCGGGGCATTTTTTTTATTTCTAAAAAATCAAAAAGAATGCATCGTTATGGGCGTCATGAAAGGATGATTTAATTCCTCTTCTGCCACTTCCACTTCAAAATTGATTTTGATAATCACGCCATCTTTCACAATCACACTTTCTTTTTTCACTGCCTTGTATCCCACTTTATCAATAATCAATGTATGCTCTCCAACCGGAATATTAATTTTAAAATTTCCATTTGCATCCGTTACAAATTCTTTCTGAAAAGATGATTTGTGAATGGCTGCCGAGAAACTGGTATTAGCTACAGGCTTCTTTGTTTCTGCATCAATGATCGTTCCCTGAACAGATCCTGTTTCAATACCGGTTCCTGCTGCTGCAACAAAAGAGGTACCTGAGAGCAGAAATGCTGCTAAAAGAAGTTTCTTCATAATGCAAATTTTGGGGAGTTGAAATTGAAGATATAAACTATTCATGTGAGCTGCAATTTTTAAAAGCAGACAGAACGTTAAAATGTTCTGAAAATCTGAATCCGGACACCAATCTACGAAATTAATCGTAATATTTGTAGAAATTTATTCTCTGATGCTAAAAGCCAACTTTCGCCGATTGTTATTGCTGCTGGTTTTAGCCGGCTGGGGGTTGATGATTCAGTTTCAAAACGGGAAACAGAATGGATTGGGTTTCCATATTCTGAAAGAGAAGATCATCTGTGATGAACCTATGGCACCGGTGGCCCCATCAAAAATCCAGAAAGAGGAATTACGGGAGGATGCCCATTGGGACCTTATAGAAGACCTGGCGCTACCTATGCCTGTTCCCGGATCTGTTTATCCAATGAACAGTGTTGTCTTATAAAAGTGGGCTTTCCAGAGCCGATTGAAATTCGTTCCAGATATTCTCAGTAATGGTTGCTGCAGGAAGTATATCATCTAGCAAGGCGCTTACCTGGCCTATCTCCAGTTCGCCGGCATTTAAATCCCCCTCAAACATCCCTTTTTTGGCACGGGCACGGCCCAGCAACTGGATTAACTCTTCTTTGGTTGCCCCACGGTCTTCTGCCGCCTGCACCTGCTGATAAAATTCATTCTTAAGTAAGCGTACGGGAGCCAGTTGTTTCAACATCAGTTTTGTATCGCCTTCTTTGCTGTTGATTACAGCTTCTTTAAAATTCAAGTGGCTGCTGGCCTCTTCACTCGCAACATAACGGCTGCCCACCTGCACACCTTCTGCACCTAGTACCATTGTTGCAAGCATTTGCCGTCCGGTAGCAATACCGCCAGCTGCTATAACCGGAATATCAACTGCATTACAAACGGCAGGTACTAATACCAATGTTGTTGTTTCTTCCCTTCCGTTATGACCACCAGCTTCAAAACCTTCTGCCACTACTGCATCGCAGCCGGCTTCCTGTGCCTTTAAGGCAAACTTACTGCTGCTCACCACATGTACCACTGTAATTCCATGTTCTTTTAAGATGGGCGTTAGGGTTTTAGGATTACCGGCACTGGTAAAAACAATCTTTACACCTTCTTCGATAATGATGCGGATGTGTTGATCAATATCCGGATACAACATAGGCACATTTACTGCAAAAGGTTTGTCCGTGGCCGCTTTGCATTTACGGATATGCTCCCGTAATACATCCGGGTACATACTACCGCTGCCCAGCATACCCAATCCACCGGCATTACTAACGGCACTGGCCAAACGCCATCCGCTGGCCCAGATCATTCCCGCCTGAACGATGGGTTTTTCAACACCAAAAAGTTTTGTAATACGGTTGCTGAACATGATTAACCTAAATCAATTTCTGTATTATCACCAATATTAAGGCTTCTTGTTTCACCTTTCACTTCTGTGTCACTGCCAATGAGGCTTTCTTCCAGAACAATGTCCACCAGATCGGCATAAGAACCAATGATGGATTCTTTAATGATGGAATATGCAATAGACGTATGATCACCAATCGCCACATTCGGGCCAATGATGGAATGTTTAATCTCGCAATTTTTTCCAATGCTGACAGGAGGTATGAATATTACGTTTTCGAACTGTGTGTTATCAGGAACTGAATTACCAAACTTCTTGAGCAGGGTTGCGTTAGACTCCAGCAAAGAATCTTTATGTCCGCAATCGAACCAGTTCAACACTTTGAACGATTGAAAACGTGCTCCTTTTTCAATCATACAGCCCAGTGCATCGGTAAGGTTGAATTCATCATGGCTTTTTACACCTTCTTTCAGGTTGGTTGCCAGGCAATCAAACAACATGTTTGTTTCCCTTATCCTGTAAATCCCTACCAGTGCCATATTGCTTTTAGGAATATGAGGTTTTTCAACCACTCTGCATATTTTGCCATCCTCATCAATTTCTGCCACACCAAAATTGCGGGGATCATCCACCTTCTTAACACCCAACATTGATACAGGCGCTTCAATCACCGATTTCACATCATACTCGCAAATGGTATCACCTAACACAATTACCAGTTCATCTTCCTGCACAACTTCTTTTGTGAGCATAATGGCATGCCCAAGGCCAAGGCGTTCATTCTGATAAATGAAATGGCTGGTAATGCCGGGAAAAGTTTCTTTTACGTAGTCTTTGATTTTATCGCCCAGGTAACCAAGAATAAAAACAAATTCGTTAACACCAGCATCCTGCAATTGCTCCACAATAATACTGAGCACTGTTTTGCCGGCTATGGGGATTAAAGCTTTGGGTTGTGTATATGTATGTGGCCGGAGTTTGGTACCGGCACCAGCCACAGGTATAATCGCCTTCATGTATAGAATACTTTGAAATTACAAAGTGGGCTAAAGTAGCACATTTTCAGATAACGTCCGATCATCTGTGTAGGAACATTGTTTAAAAATAAATGCCTTGTTGGACCGCTCAGAAAAACCGTCTGCTTAATTTTGCGCCCGTTGTCTCACCTTTGAACGGTTAGGGTTGGATCTTTATTTTTCGCCCTGCTGATCAATTGAAAAAAGTAACACAATCACAACGAATAATTTCACCCACATGCAAAAAGACACTGTAATTTTTGATTTACTCAACAAAGAACTGGAACGCCAGCGTAATGGTATTGAGCTGATTGCATCCGAAAATTTCACATCCCTGGAAGTGATGCAGGCAATGGGAAGTGTTGCCACGAATAAGTATGCAGAGGGATATCCTTCCAAGCGCTATTATGGTGGTTGCGAAGTGGTGGACCAGATTGAATCGCTGGCGATTGATCGTTTGAAGCAGATTTTCAATGCTTCATGGGCAAATGTTCAGCCACATAGCGGGGCACAGGCCAATACAGCTGTTTTTCTTGCCTGCCTGAAGCCGGGTGATAAAATTCTGGGACTGGATCTTAGCATGGGTGGCCATCTTACGCACGGAAGCCCGGCCAATTTCAGTGGTAAAAACTATCAACCTTTCTTTTATGGTGTGGATAAAGAAACCGGGCTGGTGAACTATGATCAGCTGGAAGCTACTGCCCGTGCAGAAAAACCAAAGATGATCATTTGTGGTGCTTCTGCTTACAGCAGGGATTGGGATTACAAACGCATCCGTGCCGTAGCCGATGAAATTGGCGCATTGGTGATGGCAGATATTGCACATCCTGCCGGATTGATTGCAACGGGCTTATTGAATGATCCGTTCGATCATTGCCATATTGTTACGTCCACCACACATAAAACATTGCGTGGTCCCCGTGGAGGCATTATTATGATGCGTCATGATTTTGACAATCCCTTTGGAATCAAAGATCCCAAAGGAAATATCCGGCCAATGAGTGCATTGCTGGACCTGGCGGTATTCCCCGGGATGCAGGGCGGTCCGTTAGAACATGTGATTGCAGGTAAAGCGGTAGCCTTTGGCGAAATTCTGAGTGCCGATTTTAAAGCATACGGCCAACAGATTATATCCAATGCGCAGGCAATGGCAACATCATTTGTAAATCGTGGGTATAACCTCATCAGCAACGGCACAGATAATCACCTGATGCTGATTGACCTCCGTAATAAAAACATTACCGGTAAAAAAGCACAGGAAACACTAGACAAAGCACATATCACTTTAAATAAAAATGCAGTGCCGTACGATGATAAATCACCATTTGTTACAAGTGGTATCCGTGTAGGTGTACCGGCAGTAACTACAAGAGGCTTGAAAGAACAGCACATGGAAACAGTGGTATCTATGATTGATAAAGTTTTGATGAACTTAGATAACGAAGAAATCATTTCAGGAGTAAAAACTGAAGTGAAAGAATTCATGCAACAATTCCCATTGTATCCGGAATTGGGTTAATCATTTTAAAACAAATAAGATGTTACAACGTATTCAAAGTATCTGGTTATTTATTGCTGCACTGGCAGCGGTTGCCACACTTAAGCTGCCTTTTTATACCGGCAACACCACTGATAAATTATTTGCAGAACTCAACGGCACTTCCTCATTTGTAATTTTGATTCTTACTGTTGCTGTTGCATTGTTATCTGTAGTTGCCATTTTTCTTTTCAAAAACAGAAAACTTCAGATGCAAACCACACTCGTGGCTTTCCTGATTGATTTAATTGTTTTAGTCTTATACATTACCCGTTTAAAAAATTATACAGAAGGTGCTTTTGCGCTTTCTTCTGTTATCAGTTTTGTTATTCCTGTGCTCTTGGTTCTTGCCTGGCTGGGGATAAGAAAAGACGAGAAACTGGTTCGAAGTATGGATCGCTTGCGATAAGAAAATAAAAAAGCCGGAAATGATTCCGGCTTTTTTTTAATGCTATTTCTTAAACAGTACCGACTGTTTTTCATTTGCACTCATATAATGCAACACATATGTGCCAGCTGGTAATCGGCTTACATCGGCTTTGGTAACTTCTGCATTACTGTTAATCATGCCCTGCTGCAATGTACGTCCGTTGAGATCAACTATCATATACATTGCTGCTACTGCAGGATGTTTGAATACAACTGTTTCCACAACCGGATTCTGCAATAATTCAATTTTAACAGCGGCGTTGTAGCTAACGGTAACAACACTACTGTAGATTGTTTCGTTCCCTGCGGTAAGCACTTTCACCCGATAGTTGTAAATACCCGTTTTGGCAGATACGTCTGTATAGCTATAACTACCCGAAGCAGATGCGGGAATAACTGCTATGGTTTCAAATGCCCGTCCGTCTGTACTTCGTTGCAATTCATATTTTACAATTTCTTCATTGGTGGTAACCTCCCAGTTTAATAAAGTTCCGTTTGATTGTTTCCTGGCTTCGAGTTTGCTGATCTCCACCGGAAGAACAGTGATCACCGCAACAATATAAGGATACCCGGTACCTGCTGTTCCAAAATCAGTAAGATTACCATTTGTATAAGCATAGTTAGACGAATTACTTGCCACATAATTTGTACTGGAAGATCCATTCGCCAACAGCCAGCTTGCTTTCTTTACCCAGATTCCAATGAGGTTATCTGCAGATGCATTAAAAGCAGCTCCTTCAATTGCATTGGTTTGCCAATCAAAACGAATACGTGCTGCACTTGATCCGCTTACCCTGTCAATCCAGTAAACTGCATCTGACTGAAAAGTTCTTGAAGGAAATGCTGATCCACCTGGCAATCCGCTGGTAGTTGTACTCCTGAATGTATTGATCGAAAAATCGGAACCAGAAGAAGCTGGGGTGATCGTTACCGGCAGATAATTTGCAGCGGTTCCAACAGGGAATACTCTTGCGGCAGTACTTAATCCATTCTGACGAAGTCGGCCGTTGGAGGCAGTTGTTGGAGAAGACACAATGTAACGTGTACTATTGAAGCCAGCAATAGAACCACCTGAAGCAATAGTTAAATTATTCGTACCAATAGTTATTTTACCATTTGAGCCCGATGCAAACGTTAATACATTATTAACTGTAACATCCTTACTTAAGGACAACCCTGTGGGATTGGTATTTGTATTCGTGAGATTGTAGAACGTTGTATTTGATGAACCTCCGATCACCTGAGCCTGAGTGACACTGTTAAATGTAACAGTTCCATTACCGGGGGTAAACGTACCGTTATTCACCCAGTTGCGTCCCACAATTAAATCCTCATTTAATAAAAAACCAAGTGTTTGAGCATCTAACACACCACCAATGGTTACATCATTCAATACCGTAGTGGCATTTAAAGCACCCAGGTATAAAGTAGGTGTATTGGTGGCAGAAATGGTAAGGTCCCACAAAGGAACAGACGAAGCCATTTCAAAAATGGAACCGGCAGGTGTTGCACTGTTCCCGAACTGAATGGTTCCGCCCGTAACACTGTATGTACCTGCGTAATTCACATAACTAAATCCAGGAAAAATAACTACTACGGGGCGTTGCATTACAATCGTTCCGCCGCTCATAGTAAAACTGGATGTTGCATCGCCGATTGAAAACGAACCTGTTAAAAGATCGGTGTTATTCCCTAACATATTAACGGTAACAACTCCATTACTTTGGTTATATGTAATTGATTGAGAGCCATACGTTGTTTCACATAACCTGCCACCAATATTTAATGCCCCTCCTTCGATTGTCAGTTTTGCTCCGTCATTGTACTCAAGACTATTGGCAGCCGTGGTACCAATATTAAAAGTACCCGCCGTAATACGAATTAAGCCACTCAATTCAACCGTTCCGTTTTGCGCCTGCACCGTAACATTCGGGTTATTGATCCAGATACCTTCATCGGTATTAATAACCGGAGTGGCAGTATTAAAGAATGTATTTGAAAATGTATAGGATCCCGACATTTTTATCACACCTCTTGTTAACGTGAGAAATCCATTTGATGCAGAAAAAGCAGAACCTGAAAATTCAACAATGTTATTGTTAGCAGCACCACTATTGTTAATTGTAATGGTACTTACATCGGTTGTTGTGCCCGTGCCATAAACAGTTTGATTTGCATTACCATTAAATGAAAGTCCGGCAGTGGCCGCACCGATATTCAGATCAAATACTCCATTATTTTCCAGATCTCCAGCCACATTTACTACATTACCACCATTGCCAGCAGTTCTAAGCGTTCCAGAAGAAGCGACAGTTAGTTTTCCTGTAACTGTCAATGAGCGGTCTGTATTATCATTTCCAATTGTAAATATTCCATTTGAAACTACCACATTAGCAGCATTTGTGTTAATGGCCAGAGTAGTGCTGGAGTTATTAAGAATAGTAAGGATGTTAAATGTTGTAGAGGTATTACCACCAATAGTTTGGCTGGTTCCATTCAGATTCACACCGCCAATGCCTCCTGTAAAAACGCCTCCGTTATTAGTCCAGTTACCAGCCAGATAGATCATAATAGCAGTACCGGCAGAAAACGTTCCTGCAGAAAGAGTAATAGTACCATTAATAGTAAGAGATGTTGTGTTGCCCGCAACAGAAAGTGTACCGCCACCGGTTTTGTTAATTGTCAGGTTATTGAAAGTCTGGCTGGCAGCAGTACCACCTATGGTTCTGGCCACATTACTGGAAAATGTTACCGTACCGGATCCGGGAATAAATGTTCCTCCATTATTGGTCCAGCTACCGGTTACATTCAATGTGTTTGTTCCAGTTACAGAAAGAGTGGAGCCACTTGCGAGAACCACATCGCCAAGCGTATTGGCAGGACTTACGTTCAAAGTAACACTGTGTGTTCCCAGAATTGTTACTCTTGCCGGGCTGGTATTTTGTCCAGGGTAACCTTGTCCGGCAGTTGGTTGCACCCATGCAGATCCACTCCAACGTACCCAAGTGGTCAATGCATTCCAGTTGGTTGAGCTACCTGTTGTCTGGTATTCGCCAGTGGTTTGTGCCACTGCTGAAATAGTAAATAGAATAATAAAAACGAAAAATGTAAAGGTTAGCTTCATTTGCTTTGTTTTTAAGATGAGTTGAGGTGAATAAAACCCCTTAAGAGGCAAAATGCCGCAAATGTTTTTATACAAGTAACTGTATAAGTTCTTTTGTGTCATAAAGAATACGAATTATAAGGGTAAAGGCTTCTCGGAGAAGGATCTTAAGGGACGGAATTTGAGAGGATATAAGGAGAGTAAGAAAGGCAAAGCTAATGCGGGAAATCCATATTTGCAAGTACTTTGAAAATTAATCCACAATGGACTAATTTTCAGGCAATTCAGAAATAAAGAGGCCGGCTGTTAGCCGGCCTCTTTATGATGTTATTTCACAAAAAGAATAGATTGCTTTGTTTGGGCATTGGAATAATTCAAAATATAGGTTCCGGAGGAAAGCATACTCACATCAATCTGAGTTACCAAAGTGTGCTCTTTGATTACACCTTGAAGCAGCTGTCGTCCGTTTAAGTCTGAAATAAAATACATTGCCGGCACTTCCGGATGCCTGAACATCAGTGAAGAAGAAACGGGGTTCTGCAACAATTCAACTTTAGCTACCGGGTTTTGATTTACAGAGACAATATAACTATATACTATTTCACCACTGGCAGTAATCACTTTAATACGATAATGCGCCGCACCTGTTCCTGCAGTAAGATCTGTAAATGAATAATTGGTAACCGAATTAACTGCATCCATTTCTCCTATCGTTTCAAAAGTCCTTGCATCTGAACTTTTCTGTACATTAAATTTCACAATTGCCTGGTCTGATACCACACTCCAGTTCAATTCATTACCATTGGCCCGTTTCTTCACATTCAATTGTGTAAACTCCACAGGCAAAATGGAAATGAGCGAAACGATATATGGATATCCTGTTCCGGCTGTTCCAAAATCTGTCAGGTTACCGGATGTATAAACATAGTTACTTGAATTACTGGTTATATAGTTGGAACTTGAACTTCCATTGGCAAGTACCCAATTGGTTTTTCTAACCCAAATGCCTATCTGATTATCCGGTGCCGGATTAAAAGCACTTCCTTCAATTGCATTTGTTTGCCAATCAAAACGGATCTGTGCATTTGAACTGCCCGCAGGCCTGTCTATCCAATACACAGCATCGGATTGAAATTTTCTGGAAGGAAAGGCAGAACCTCCCGGTTGCCCATTCGTTGTTGTACTTCTGAAAACATTAACCGAAAAATCTGAACCGGCCGTTGCAGGCGTAATGGTGACCGGCAAATAATTGGTGGCTGTTCCAATAGGAAAAACCCTTGCAGAAGCAGCAAGTGTATTTTGACGAAGCCTTCCATTGGTTCCCGTTGTTGGGTTTGAAATAAAATAAGCGGTAGATGAATAATTGGATATAGGTGTTGACAAACTACCCACATTCAACAGGTTAATTGTATTTGCATTCAGGTTTAGGTAATTACCTGACCCTGTAAAATCAAACAATCTGTAAACAGTAGCAGAGCCTTCCAATATTTTTGTATTACCTCCTGAAATAACAATGTTTTCATATGAGTCCAACGGAGAAACAATTCCAGATAACGATGAAATTACTTGTCCGGCTCCTCCATAATATTCAACAGTACTTGATGTGTTCAGATAGATATAAAGGTCATTTGCCTCACTGATTGTTCGATTGGTTTGCCCGTTTGTCCATAATCCATTTGCATGGCTGGTTCTGATTGTTGCTCCATTATCAATAAACACATAAGAACCACTGGTTTGATCAGAAATGGTATAAGACTGAGCATCCAATGTGCCATAAACCTGAAGCTTACCTCCGGTGACATTATTACCCATATCAAAATTTGAAGTAAGCCGTACGTTTTTACCTGTTGGAATTGTATATACAATATTTGTTCTTGTGCCACCTGTAAAACTCCAATCGGAACTGGTTGCCCCATTTGCATATATAACACCAAAGGCTCTTGCACCACCAGCGGTTTGTGTACCGGAGCTGACAGACACATCGCCTGTTACATATAAATAAACATACGCACCAAAAAATCCACCATTATTAATTCTGTAGTTAATTGTTCCGCCGGATTGGTTAAAATCGCCACCAACTACAATGGTTGGTTCCTGGCTGGCAGTAAAAGCAAGCGTTCCTGTTCCTGTTGATAGCACGGATAAATCACCTGCACATAGGTTTATGGTTGAAGTACCCCAGCTCTGCTGCCATATTCCTGTATTACCTGTCCAGTTAATTTGCAGGTTGCCGAAATAATATCCTCCGGTTGTTGAGATCCCTGACGTAAGCGGAGTACCGGTTGACTGCCAGTTATTAATCCTGAAAGTACTCGCCGGTTGAAATGTTTCTGTGCCGGCTAAAATAGTCGAACTGACATTGCCGGTATTATTATGAATATAGGTGCCGCCATCATTAATGTTTATTTGGGGAGTTGTACCTGCAACAGTGATCGCATGATTGGCTGTTACTGTGCCGCCGCTCTGGATGGTGAGCCGGTTTATGGTGGCAGTACCACTTGTTGTTTTCGAATGGCCGTTTTGAACAATCAGCCGGACTGTATTATTCAAAGCACCGGGGTTCGCACCTGTTCCATTGCTGTTAATACTCCAACCGGACAGTGTATTAAAGTTGGTGGTAGTATTGTTGGAATAATAGGTGGTTTGGGCAGATAGTTTTGCAGACAGGCATAGCAAGGGCAGAATAAGTATAAGTGTCCTCATTTTAAATATTGGATTGGTTTTATATGGATATAGATATTAATAGATTAACAGAAGTTGTATCTATAACCTATTTGGCAGCAAATTAAGTGAAAACATTTAGAAAATCAAAGTCCACATTTGTGTAATATGCTATAATTAACAGTTAATCAATAGCATACGATCAATGTTGCAACAATGAATTTCAGATAAACTTCCGCGTGTGCCCGGGTGTATTGCGGTTCATATCTCCGGGCTTGCCTGCAAAAACAAGGTTTCCGCCTTCATCGCCGGCTTCGGGCCCCATATCAATAAGCCAATCGGCCCGTTTCAAGACCTCGGTATTATGTTCAATAACAAGAACGGAATGGCCCTTTTCTATAAGTGCATGAAAACTTTTCAGCAGTTTATTAATATCATGGAAATGCAAACCGGTTGTAGGTTCGTCAAAAATGAACAGGATATTTCCTGTACCACTACCACGCCCAAGGAAGGACGCCAGTTTCACCCGCTGGGCTTCACCACCACTGAGTGTATCACTGCTCTGGCCCAGCTTAATGTACCCCAGCCCCACATCGGCAAGAGGAGTTAATTTTTTAACCAGGTCTTTTTCTGCCCGGAAAAACATCAAGGCCTCATCCACACTCATTTCAAGTACATCGAATATATTTTTGTCGTTGTAAGTAACTTCCAGCACTTCTTCTTTAAACCGTTTGCCTCCACACACTTCGCAGGTTAAATGCACATCGGCCAGGAACTGCATTTCAACCACCTGTTCGCCTTCCCCTTTACAGGCATCACATCTGCCTCCATCTACATTGAATGAAAAATGTTTGGGTTGAAATCCACGGATCTTACTTAATGGCTGACTGGCAAATACATCCCTGATCTCATCATATGCTTTGATGTAAGTAACAGGATTGCTGCGACTGCTTTTTCCAATGGGATTCTGATCCACCATTTCAATCTGAGCAATAGAATCCACATCACCACGTATTTGTTTGTGAATGCCGGGTCGCTCACTTAATTCTCCTTTCATTTTCTGTAAAGCCGGATAAAGAATATTCTTCACCAAGGTGGTTTTACCACTACCGCTTACTCCGCTTACCACACACAATACATTCAAAGGAAATTCAACCGTTATATTTTTTAAGTTGTGTTGACGGGCACCTTCCACTATGATACTTCTGTTCCACTTTCTCGGCTTCCCGAAATCTTCAATAGTGCGTTCCCCGCTGAGGTATTGACCGGTTAGGCTTTTTGGATTGGAAGTAATTGTATCGTAATCCCCTTCTGCAATCACTTCGCCTCCCAAATGACTGGCCAATGGCCCCATATCAATGATGTGATCGGCTTCCCGCATCATGAGATCATCGTGTTCCACCACCACAACAGTATTACCAAGATCCCGGAGTTCTTTTAATACTTTGATGAGATTTGCCGTATCTCTGGGATGTAACCCAATTGATGGTTCATCAAGTATATATAATGAATCTGTAAGGTTACTCCCCAAAGTTCGGGTGAGTTGAATACGCTGACTTTCACCCCCGCTGAGCGAATTAGCCAAACGACTGAGAGTGAGATAACCCAATCCCACATGCAGCAATGTATTGAGCCGGTTATTGATTTCTAATAAAATCCGCTTGCCCACTTCCTGTTGATAGGGGCTGAGTTGTAATGCATCAAACCAAACTTTCAGATCCCGTGCCGGCATATCGCACAATTCACCAATATGTTTCCCTCCTACTTTTACATACAAGGCTTCTTTACGTAAACGGTAACCGTTGCAATCTGTACAGGTAGTGCGGCCACGGTAACGGCTCAGCAGTACACGATACTGCACTTTGTAAAGATTGGATTCCACTTCTTTGAAGAAATCATTAATTCCATAAGCCGTTCCCACACCCGACCAAAGCTGGCGGTATTGCACATCCGTTAAATCAGCAATTGGTTTATGAACCGGGAAATTGGTTTTGGAAGCTGCTTTTACAAACTGGTCTCGCCACCAACCCAGCTTTTCGCCTTTCCAGGGAGCTACAGCCCCTTCATAAACACTCAGGGAACGATCGGGAATCACCAGGTCTTCATCAATGCCCAGTACCTGGCTGAAACCTTCACAAGTTGGACAGGCTCCATAAGGGTTGTTGAAAGAAAATAAATTGGGGACAGGCTCTTCAAAACGAATGCCATCCAATTCAAACCTGTTGGAAAACTGTTTCAGATCATTTGTATCCACTTCCAGAAACACATCACCTTCCCCTTCCTGGAAAGCAGTGCCTACACTATCGGATATACGATGAATTTCATCTTCATCAAATGCTTTTACCACCAAACGATCCACCAGTATATAAATCGTTTGTTCTTCACCGTTATGAGCAAGAGCTTTTGTCAACTCCTGATCCTTTTGTTCCAGCAAATCTTCTATACGTAACAATTCACCACCCACCTCTTTTTTCCTCCCTTTTATCATTCTCCGATACAAACGGGTGAATCCCTTCTGAAGCAGTATATTCAATTCTTCCCTGTGATTGCGTTTCGCATGATGCGGAAAAGGGACCAGCAGTAAAACCTTTGCACCGTCCTTTAGTTGTTGCACTGCACGAATTACATCCTGTACATCATCTTTTTTTACAACCTGGCCACTTACCGGAGAAATCGTAACTCCTGCTCTTGCAAACAGCAAACGGAGATAATCATAAATTTCCGTCATGCTGCCTACTGTACTGCGGGGTGTGCGGGTGATCACCTTCTGTTCAATAGCAATAGCGGGACACAAACCTTTAATGTAATCCACATCGGGCTTGTTCATCCGGTTGAGAAACTGACGGGCATAAGCACTCAGGCTTTCTGCATAGCGTCGCTGCCCTTCTGCAAAAAGTGTATCAATGGTAAGCGAAGACTTACCGCTGCCCGAAACTCCGGTAACCACCACCAGTTTGTTCCTGGGGATTTTTACCGACACATTTTTGAGGTTGTGGACACGGGCGCCTTTGATGAAAATATCTTCTCTGCCAGAACTGCTGCTTTTCCGTACCTGCTGTTGAACCGCTGTTGCCATAGAAGGCAAATTTACTTGTTTCGGCCTATCGGAAGCGGTTGTGTGGAGCAGGAAAACATCGGTTCCATTCAAATTTGAAACGTAAATTCCGAAACGGGGTGCTGCGTGGGAATACGTTAAATAAATCTGAATGTTTGAAGTTTGACTTTTTTCAATTACTTTTAATTTCGAAATTCAATATCGAAACCCAAAATTTCTACAGCCTATAGCTACAACTTCTACTTCAATAATTCAGTAACAAAAACTGAATCCCTTTTTTGAAAACCTAACCGTAGAAGTGTATGCGAACATTTCAGCAATTTAATGATCAGGAGTTGATCCATTTGTTCAAAGATGGCCATGCCGAAGCTTTGGAAGTATTGGTAATGCGTCATAAGGACAAAATTTTCACCTCCATCCTGCTCCTTGTGAAGGATAAATTTCTGGCAGAAGACCTGTTCCAGGAAGTGTTTATCCGTGTGATTGATACCTTTCGTGGAAACAAGTATACGGAAGAAGGCAAGTTTCTGCCCTGGGCCATGCGTATTGCCCATAATTTATGTGTAGATCATTTCCGCCGTATCAAGCGCACGCCTACTATCAAGACCAGCGACAATCATGATATTTTTGAAGTACTGAATTTCAGCGATGATACCGCTGAGCAAAAAATAATGAAAAACCAGAGTTATGATCGTATCCGCCGGATGCTCGACCTGTTACCCGAAGAACAGCGGGAAGTGATTGTACTCCGTCATTATGCCGATCTGAGTTTCAAAGAAATTGCCACACTTACCAACTGCAGCATCAATACTGCACTGGGGCGTATGCGTTATGGACTCATCAATCTGCGAAAAATGATGATGGAAAAACAGATTTCACTCTAACTGTTTTACCAAGAGAAACTTAGACCCGGAATTTTCCGGGTTTTTTTATTAAAATTTTTTCTTGCATAACATTTTGATTTTCAATTAGTAAAACTCATTACTTGAATCACAAAAAAGAAATTTCAAAAAAATATTTTGAAAAAAGCTTGCAAGATCAAAAGTCGGACAGTAATTTTACGGTCCAATTCAAGCAATCCTTCTAAAGACCCTCGTCTCCTGATAAATTAGAAATCGTACCCGAAGAATGTCTCATCCTGAGCTTCCCCTTCGCATCGTTTATTTCCCAAAACAAAGAATTTAGCCATTTCCAATCCTCAACAAAGCCGTAAGTAATTCCAGTATTTCTGTGGGCCATTGAATCAATTCATCATTCAAAACCCTTAGAAATGAAACAGTTTTTACCCTTTTTGAAATCTTTCGTACTCGCATGTACAATTTTCGTTGCTTTTGTATCAAAAACAACAGCTCAATCAAGTGAATTTGTATTTCTTACAAACTCATTAGTTCCCGGAACAGGATCTGCAGGTTCTGTTGGATCTTCTTATTTGTTCCCTTCTGTAACATCAACAATGGATGCGATTGTAACAATTAAAGATCGTTCATCCAGCCAGGTAACACTTACAACCATTGACATTACTTCAACTGGTTTTGCAAAAGCTTTGCAACCTCAAATCAAATACGGTAACGGTACCGTAACTGGTGCACAAAACTGGTGGATGGAATTTGAAGTGAAATTTGTTGCCAAAGGAACAAACACAACTTCTTTTGCTTCCGAGTTAAATATTACAGCTCTTGATGTTGATGGTAACGGAGATAAATTACGTGAATGGGTAGCTTTCTACAATCCTGCCTCTTCAAAGATTGAATCGAACTCACAACTTTCTGTAAGCAATTTCGTTCCGGTTGGCAGCCTGGTTGCAGGTAAAGCATTTACCGGTTCTTTAACCAGCTACAATGGCATTGATACAAACGCAACAAGAGTTATGGCAACCACTCACTATGTAAATGTTAGTACCATCAAATTCCGCATGGGTGGTGTAACTACAGGAAATGCAAGTAATGTTGACCGTCAATATTCAATCTGGTTTAAAGACTTCAAATATGTTGCGCCAAGCAGCTTGCCTGTAAAATTATTAAGCTTCACAGGAAATAACTCTGACAATAAAGCGAACCTTAACTGGACAGTTGCCACTAACGAAGATGCCGACTATTATGAAGTGGAGAAAAGTGAAAATGGCCGTGACTTCACAAAAGCAGCAATCATATTCCCCACACAAAAAGAAGGAACAGAAATTTATTCTTATAAAGAAACTCTTTCAGGCAATCAAACAATCTATCGCCTGAAGCTGATTGACAAAAATGGCACTATCACCTATTCAAGAATTCTTTCATTCACAACAAAATCTGCCAATCAAACAACTTTAAAAATTTTGGGGAATCCCTCAGGCAACCAGGTTGCATTTCAATACGAAGCAACAGGTAAACAAGTTGAAGTGCGCATTTACGACATGAACGGCAGAACTGTAATTCAACGATCTGTTGCAACAGCAAAAGGAAACAATACTATTAGTATTGATGCTTCTACAGCCAGCAGTACAGGCATTTATGTTCTGGAAGTAACTGATGGACAAACACGCACCACCGCCCGCTTTGTAAAATAAAATTTATAACTCATTCAATACATTTCATAGGGTACGGATTTTTTAGCGGAGCCCCTGTCCAGGGGTTCCAATAAAATCCCTTTCAAAAGTTTATTTATAGTGTACGGATTAACCTGATAACCAACTGAGGCCCCCAAGGGGCCTCTTCTTTTTCCCATTCATTTACAATACAACAATTCAAAAACTTTTATTACTTTAACAATAGTTGTTATTAAAAACAACATTTAACAATTACCAAACCTGCAATCATGAAAAAACGCAACATTGCCTATTGGGTTATTACAGCCCTGTTCTCCGCTTTTATGATATTTTCAGCAGTACCGGATATTATGATGGTGCCGGATGCGATGAAATTCATTGGCCACCTGGGCTATCCCGATTATTTTATTCCGTTTATCGGAGTTGCAAAATTTTTGGGAAGTATAGCCATACTGATTCCCGGCTTTCCAAGAATAAAAGAATGGGCTTACGCCGGTTTGTTTTTTGATTTGGCGGGAGCTGTTTATTCAATCCTCAGAACGGATGGGGTTGACTTCTCCATGCTCTTTATGGTTCTACCCTTCGGACTGCTGTTTACTTCATACTTCATGTATCACAATCGACTGGATAACAACCACGATTCTTTCTGAAAAAATGAAAATATGGAATCATCTGTCGTGAAAAAAAATCAGTCACACCAGTTACTCTTTGCAGGTATGCTGCTCTTCTTTCTGGGGCTACTTGTTGGGTTGGCGGCACCTGTTTTCGCCAACCCCAGGATGGCCGTCTCCAGTCATATGGAAGGTATCCTTAATGGAATCTTCCTGATTGTTCTGGGGCTGATCTGGGACCGAATAAGTGTTAGCAATCGATGGCTGAAAATTACCTACTGGCTGGTTCTCTATGGAACTTTTGTAAACTGGTTTGCAATCATGATAGCAGCTATTTTCAACGCAGGCAAAATGCTTGGCATTGTTGCAAATGGTAATGAAGGGGCAGCTTTACCAGAGGCCATTGTAAGTTTTTGCCTTATTACGCTAACATTGGCTATGTTGATTTCCTGCATCATTGTACTTACAGGATTATGGAGAAACAGGAAGTAAGCTTTACTACTTTTCTCCAAATGATTTCAGACCACATTCCAGCCATTGCTGAAATTCCCGGGGATTGGGTGTATAGGCTTTTGTTTTGGTGAGAGCTGTTTCATCCAGTCCTATGATAGCATACTGTGGCTGGGCTACTGCATTAAAGTTTTCGCTTTGAAATGTGGCCCATTTATCGCCAATGGTAATTATTTGTTTCTCCGTACCATTCTTTGTACGGAAGGTTTGCTGAGCAGCAGCAGGTAAAGATTTCCGTTCATCGACATATAAAGAAACAACTACAAACTTTTCTTTCATGAGTGATAACACCTGGGGATCTGTCCACACATTCTCTTCCATGCGCCTGCAGTTCACGCAAGCCCATCCGGTGAAATCAATGAGCAGGGGTTTGTTTTCTTTGCGGGCTAAACCAAGCGCTTCTTCATAATCACGAAGAGGCTCTAATGATCCTTCACAGTTTACAGGATGACTGTACATGCTGTAACATAATGGTGGCGGAAAGCCGCTGATCAACGTAAGACTTGCCCATTTTGTATTGGTAACACCAGGCGCAAGATATAACGTAAATGCAAGTACAAGTATCGCAAACGACCATCTTACCGGCGTTACCTTCACCTTTTGATCATCGTGCGGAAAACGAATGAATCCTAATAAATAGAGAATAATTAAAATTCCGATCACCACCCATATACCAATGAACAATTCACGTGGAATCAAATGCCATTGCTTTACAAGATCAGCATTACTTAAGAATTTAACAGCCATTGCTAATTCAAGGAAACCCAACACCACTTTTACTGTATTAAGCCAACCACCACTTTTGGGCAAAGACTGAAGCCAGTTGGGAAACATTGCAAACAATGCAAAAGGCAATGCAAGGCCCAAGCCAAATCCACCCATTCCGAAGGTGAGTTGCATAGCACCTCCATCTTTTGTTAATGCCCCGGCTAATAACGAACCCAGAATGGGACCTGTACAGGAAAATGAAACAATTGCCAATGTGAGCGCCATAAAGAAAATACCCACAAAACTGGTAACCCCGGCTTTTGAATCCACACCGCTGGCAAAACTTCCGGGAAGTGTGATTTCATAATAACCAAAAAAGGAAATAGCGAACACAACAAAGATGATAAAGAACAAAATGTTCAACCACACATTGGTAGAGATATTATTGAGAATTTCGGGGTCTGTCTGGTCCAGTAAATGAAAAGGAAGGCTTAATAAAACATAGATCAGAAAAATAAAAAAACCATACAGGACAGCATTGCGGATTCCTTTTGCTTTAGAACCACTTCGCTTTGTAAAAAAGGAGACAGTTAATGGAATCAATGGAAACACACAGGGTGTAAGCAAAGCGATAAAACCACCTACAAGGCCCAGCAGAAAAATGCCCCATAAACTTTTTCCTTCCGTCCCTTCATCGCCACAACCTGATTTTGGATGATTGATATCAATGCTTTCTATTTTTATTCGTGAGGTTTGAGCAACGCCTCCTTCCATGTTTACAACAAAAGAAAATTCCTGTCCGGGCAGGTATTCATCTTTCCCCCCGGTGGCGTATATCAACGTACCTCTTAATTGTGCAGGAACAGTTCCTTGAACAGAAACTTGTTGAATTAATTTTACAACGCCATCCCCAATCATTACTTTCTCTCCATCAAATACAGGGTCGTTCATCAGACTACCGCCTGCAACAGCTTCGGGAATATTTACAGCAACGATTGTACTGTCTGAAAACTGAACTTTAATGGGATCAAACAGGTTGCCTTTTTTTGCAAAGAGATAAAGAAATTTGCCGTCTTTGACTTTCCCGGTAAAATGCAATTCATACAAACCGTCTGACTTCTTTTTACTTTCCACACTCCACTTTACGATCGATGAGTCCTGCCCCATTGAGGCAACACTCATTAACAATAACAAAATGGCAGCAGTTAGTTGTTTCATTGAACAAATTTAAAAATCCCGTCGTAGTAAATGGCGGGATTGATTCATTATAAGGTTACAGAAAATTTGAATTTATCGGGGGGCAGGCATTGTTTATCGTCACAAACCATATACTGGACCTCACCTGAGATGCTTGTTTTGATATTGCTTCTTACAGTTACGACTTGCACAAATTCAACTTTATTCGAGTAAAAACGGGAACGTGAGTTAGTTGCCTTATCAAACTGATCGTATAGCTTCCCCTCTTCTTTTGTTTTACCAGTTAAAGTTACCAGGGGGTTTTTTATAAAAGTAACCGTTGCAGGCAAAGCAATGGCATCAGAAGACTGGTCCTGGCTGTAAAGGTGAAATCCCGGCTGAATAGCAGCAATCAATCGTACCTCATATTTCTTATCCCCAATTTTTTTAATTGATTGTGTCCATTTCACTTTCGTTCCGCTTTGTGCAAATGTGACAAAGGCAACGAACAGTAAGATAAAAGATGACAACAGTTTCTTCATGCTTATTTTTTTTCTCATTACTAACTTTTCCCGATCACTATTTGCAAAAGTAAAAGAAGCTGCACAAAAGAAATGTTACTTCTGTCACATCAGGCAGGAATTGCCTGGTTGATTAACAAAGCTTTGAGAATTTTTTCGCCATCCGTATTTCCGAGTAAGGGATTGGTAGCCCTTTCAGGGTGGGGCATCATCCCAAAGACATTACGGTTCTTATTGCAAATTCCGGCTATATTTCTTGCAGCCCCGTTTGGATTGGAAGCAGCAGTAATGTTTCCTTCCTCATCGCAATAGCGGTAAATAACCTGGTTATTTGCCTCCAGTTCGTCCAGAAGTTGATTGTTGGCAAAATATCTCCCTTCACCATGAGCAATTGGAATTTTAAGTGCGCTGCCTCCCACTCCTGACAGGTATACATTTTTACAAATAAACTGCTGATTCGCATTCCGGAGCAAAACTCCCGGTAACAGATGACTTTCACATAAAATCTGAAATCCGTTACAAACTCCTAACACATTTCCTCCTCTGTTTGCAAAATCGATCACACTCTGCATCATGGGACTAAAGCGTGCGATAGCACCACATCGCAGGTAATCGCCATAGGAAAAACCGCCTGGCAGCACAACACAATCATTTGTAGAAAACATGCTGAGGTCTTTATCCTTATGCCAGAGCATAATAACCTCCTGCTGAAGGTCGTTCTGCAGTGAATCCTGCATATCTCTATCACAATTAGACCCGGGGAAAACAACAATTCCAAATTTCATATAAGTGTTATTGATTTCAAAGGTAAAGAATCCAGTCGCACCTCAGCCCACCAGAAAATGATTAAATGCAATCCAGGCAAAGCTTAACCATATCAGTAATTCGCCAACCAGTTTTTTCTTCAGTGAAAAATAAAAAGCTGCCATAAAAATGCTGATGGGAACCAGGGACATAATAAAAGGTTCGAGGCTCTTCTCACTATTAATGAAGGGAAGACAGACTGCCACAACAAGGTAGAAAATCATAAAACTCCAGCTCTTCCGCACGTGCACCACCATTCGCTGTGAAAAAACGCTGCTCATGTAGATGCCAGGCAAAAACTGGATACAAATAATTGCAAAAAGAACCCAGAATTTCCAGCCATAACTCACAGCAGGAAGACTAATCATGTGATTAGGAATGATGTGATACACCTGATCCCAATGATCCCAAACAAAAAAGTAAACCAGTAGAAAATAAAAAGGAACCAAAACACCCAGAATAGCAATTATCCATTCCGTTAAGCGGAATGGCCTGAAAATAACCAATGCTACAATAAGCAACACAAGAAAATAAACAGACTGAAAATAAATAAACGAGCAGATTCCAAATCCAAAACCAAGATTAAACAGATTGCTCTTCGGATTATTATTATGGTACAAACCCACCATTAGGGGCCATGCCCAAACCATTACTGTGTTAATAATTAATCCGGGCGATAAAACATTCCACTCGGGCAACAAGCTGGTTGCAAACAAAAAAGCAAATGCAACCAACAAATTCTGCGATGGAAACAACTTTTCACTATTGATAAGTCCGTTTAAAGTTACCGCCTGTGTAAACAAGAGTAAATAGGCAAGAATTGGATACAAAGACGGGAATACTTCGCCTGCTGGTTTTAAGGATTGAAGAATCTGAATATAAAGAAATCCATCTGTTGGATCGGAATGAGGCAGAACGGGCATCAGGAACCCGGGCAACTTCATTAAAATGCCCAGGAAAAAAAGAATAATAACATTAAGAGGATTATAACCCGAAAAAAAACGAATCACAGTCTTTTATATTCAGATGCAAACTTTTGTAAAGAATGGCATCTTTCCAAATATTTTACCCAACAGCTGTTGATATTAAAATTCAATTCTTGCGAAACTCAGATTATTCCTGTATAAAACAGGGGTAATCATTTCCCTGGAAGCCACCTGTTTGCCCATACGAATCATAAATTCATACCCTTTATCAAGGCTTTTCAGCGGGGGCTCTTTGCTCACTTTTCCTTCCGGAGATAACGACTGGGCTGCCATCATTGCAGTACGCCTGTTCCATTCATTATAAAGAAAAAGCAACTCAGCACCAGAATTCATAATCTGGTAAGAAAGCAAATTATCCGTATTATCATCGTATTGAGCTTTAATAACAATACTATTCCACTGCAACACACCGTCCTTGCTAACCGATAAAACGATTACATTATCACAAAAATATCTCACAGACTGTTGTGAAGTCCAGTTATTACCTCCATACATTCCTCTCCAGCTACCATAACCAAAGTTATTCCATGGGCTCCAGCCATAATACCCTCCTGGGAAAGCTGGCGATCCCCACATCAAAGGATTATCCCACCTGTTAAAACCATTACCTGAGCGGCTATTATTATAAGCACTTTCACCGGTTATTAAGACACCCCCATCTTTCTTCACAATAAAATGCTTCAGATAATAATCATTAAATGCACTCTTTAAACTATTATCACCTTTTGCCAACTGTCGTAATTCGTCATTAAACTCAATACCGGATTCCATATCGGCACCAAGATCCTTATTTACAAATGCTATAAATAATCCATCGATATTTCCTTTTCCGGTTTTACTGTATAAAGAAGAAAGTATGTAACGGTTATTCGTATTGTCAACTTTTATACGCAATTCATCAAGAAAGACATTCTTTAGGGTTAACGGAAAAACAGATAATGTATCTGAAAAAACTTTAAGCACACAAAGATTTGCCTTGTTTATATTGTCTCGTATTCCGGGGCGAGCCACATGACTGAATAAAAAATTCCCTTCATTATCAAGGTAAAAATCGGCAATAGACTCACGGCTGTTTTCCAAGATGTAATCAAATTTTGCACGACGAACAGGCATCAGGTTGCTATTGAGCAATAATGTTTGGAAATGAAATAAATCCCGTTGCCGGTTTTTCATTTTAAACACCATAAACTTCTGCTTGTCATCACTTGTAATGACTGAATACACTTTATTATCGCCAAAGAACCCAACATCGGTAGTATCAAGCTCCATTGGCTCGGTAATTTTTTTTGCCTCCCTGTCTAAACGAACACCCATACAATACACCACTCCTTTTTTCATGTATTGATAAATGATACTGATTTGTCCCGGCGCCCCAAATGCATCAACATTAACTGCCCTGTCCGGGATAAAATCTAACTCCACTTTATCCTTAAGTTTCATGGAGGCATCATAAATAGTGATGTAGTGACGATTTCGAATATTCTTGTAAATAAGGTACTGATTATTATACTTTCCAAGAATTTCAAAATTTACCTGGCGAACATCGTCCCGTTCGGTTTCAGCATAAAAAATACGTTGGGCGCTTAAAGAGCTGATCCAGCCGGAAAGCAAAAACAATCCTATTGTGCAGATATATCTCATATTTGTTCAAATATCTCTTTTAAAATTACACTTAAAGCAAACAAATCGTTTCAAAGAAGCCGTTAAAAATTAATTTGCAGTATATAACAAGCTCCATGGCTACAATCTGTATAACCGGCGGAACAGGAATGGTGGGAACGGCCTTACAACACTATTTAGTAGAGAAAGGACATAAACTGATCATTCTTACCCGAAAACCGGAACGATATTCTTCAACAAACAGCATTTCTTATGCCAAATGGAATGTTGATACGCAGGAATATGATGGAGCGGCGTTTACGACTTCTGATTATATCATTCACCTTGCAGGAGCAGGGGTTGCTGAAAAGAGATGGACGAATACCAGAAAAAAAGAAATTGTTGAAAGCCGAACCCTAAGCAGCACTTTGCTTGTTAAGGCCTTATCAGAACAATCACATCTTGTCAAGTCAGTCGTCAGTGCTTCAGCCATTGGATGGTATGGGCCCGACAAAGGAACTGTTTTTACAGAAGATGCACCGGCAGATACCACTTTCCTGGGAGAAACCTGTCGTTTATGGGAGGAAAGTATTAAGCCGGTAACACAGCTCAACATCAGACTTGTAACCCTGCGCATTGGAATTGTACTCAGCAAACAAGGCGGAGCGTTTGTTGAATTTAAAAAACCACTACGTTTTGGTTTGGCTACTATTCTGGGCAGCGGGGATCAAATTATCAGCTGGATACACATAGCAGATCTTTGCAGGATGTTTGAACACGCTATACAACATGAGAGCATTTCCGGTCCTTACAATGCAACGGCTCCTAAACCTGTGAGCAACAGAGAGCTGATTTTAACGCTGGCGAAACAAATGAGAGGTCAATTCTATATCCCTGTACCCGTTCCTTCTTTTGTATTAAAACTGGCAATGGGCGAAATGAGTATTGAAGTGCTTAAAAGCTGTACAACCTCTTCAAAAAAAATCAGTGATACAGGATTTCAATTTGGTTTCCCGTCAATAAATGCAGCCCTGAATGAATTAATCAAACATTAATTTTTACCCGATTCATTCGTGTGAATCACCGGTGGCTTCATATCCGGTATCACCAGCTGCGGACTCAACTCCGGCAGTTTTGATTTTGATTCTTTTTGTTTATAAACAAGTGCATCTACAAAGTACCAGGTTTTCCCATCCTTCGATAAAGCGATCAATGTATTCTCTGTAGTTATAGAACCCATAAATGCTTCTATGGTCGTTGTTTGCGGAATGGCACACTGCATTACATTCTTATACGTTATTACAGCAGATGGATTTCCTATAAGAACTGATTTTACTTTCACACCAAACTCCTTTCTGTATTTCTCAACAGAATCAATTCCTTTGCGGATCAACTCTTTATTTTGAGGATCGCTTAATAATGTTGGATACACAAACTGTGAATAAGCCTGAAAATCCATAGCAGACAATGCACGGGCCATTTTCAAGGCTTCTGTTTTGATAACTGTTTGAAGGTTCTGCGCATTTGTTGATAATGATATCAATAATCCAACAAAGACAACCAGAATAATTTTTCTCATTACAAATCTCTTTTTTTATAAATCCAGAATACAAGTCCCCAGAATAAAATGATATAACCAACTGTAATGAACGCCTGTTGATTGAGCAACGACAACGCTTTCTGATAGGAATCGGCATCGAGTTTTCCAAGAAATGCCGGGATAGGTGTTAACCGGTCAGACGATTCTGTTGGCAGGAAACGCCCTGCATCATTGGCATACTTAATCATAAATGCTGCACCAATATTTTCCACTATTATTTTATAGAAAATAAATGTGCCCAATGCAATAAATGCCCGTTTGATTAATATACCCAATAAAAAAGCAAATGACAACTGGGCAAAAACCTGCAGACTGTAATAACCTACATAATGCGCCAGTTCAAACCTGTTGGCCACACCAGATCCTGTTGTTGAAAATCCGATTCCCAAAGTAACCAGTATATACAAAGCAATTACTATGAGCGAAACAATAACCACATTATAAAACTTGGCAATAATAAATTCATTTCGGCTCCAGCCATCAATAATGTTCTGACGATTTGTTTTGTATGTATACTCGTTTGTGATCAGCATAATCACCAAAATCGCAGGAATAGTGATAAACAAAGAGGAAGAAAAAGCAACAGTGCGGAATACTTCGGGAAACTCAAAAGGATTTCCGATAAGCATTTTGATCATTTTTGCAGCCGTCTTTTCATTGGCAGTCTGTTGTTTGTAAGTAACATAAAAAATACCGTTGATTCCGGGATAAGAAAGTATAGTAACTGCCATAATCCACCAGAAGCCCGGATAGTTTTTAATCTTCAGCCATTCAGTTTTTAGCAGATGAAACATAATATAATAAGTTAGATTAATCAGTTATTAGTAAGTTCAAAGAATTTCTCTTCGAGCCGCTTGCGTTTCAAGGTGAGGTGCGTTAATACAATTCCATTATTGAAACAGAATTGATTAATATCAGCCAACCGGGCCGAACCTTTTGCAAAATAAAGTTGTACAAATTGGTCGGTTGAAACCTGCTGTATGGCACCTGGAATATCTTTTACAACCTGCTTTAACAGATGAATATCGGCTGCCCCGATCTCCACAATATCTTCATCAACTAACACATCGTGAACGGGACCATGTGTTACAAGGTTTCCTGTTTTCAAAATAGCGACATGCGTACAAACTTTCTCCACTTCATCCAAAAGATGACTGGCCATGATAATCGTATGTCCTTTTTTACTCAGCTCACCAATCAACTCCCGTATTTCCATAATACCTACCGGATCCAATCCGTTGGTTGGTTCATCCAGCACCAGTATCTTAGGATCGCCGAGCAGTGCTGCGGCTATGGCTAACCGTTGTTTCATTCCCAGACTGTAAGTACTGAACCGGCTTTTACGACGTTCAAACAATTTAACTTTCTGAAGTACGGCATCAATAGCAACCAAATCTCCCCTGCCACTGATGCTGTTGGTTACTTTAAGATTGTTAACAGCCGATAAATAATGATAGAAATTGGGCGTTTCCAGCAATGAGCCAATATGTTTCCGGAGATCCGGCGAAGCAGGTTTCCCAAACCACTCATACGAGCCGGCATCTGCATTCAATACATCCAGAATAATACTGAGCATCGTTGTTTTTCCGCTTCCGTTTGGCCCAAGAATACCAAACACAGCACCTTCGGGCACTTCAAAAGATACTCCTTTGAGCGCCTGTACTTTGCCATAACTCTTGACAAGCTGATTCACTTTTAAAATACTCATTCAAAACGTTTATAGGTTATAAGATGTGAGAAGTTATTTATTTATTCACTATCAGAATAATCTGAATGATAAACACTGGAAAACGCTCCAAGAACGGCAAAATTGTCTTGATTGAATTTCAATTTTTCTAACCGCAATGCATCGATATCTGTTTGCAACACTTGCCTGTACTTCGGGTTCAAGGTTCCGCCGGGCACACCCGCCGGCTTTTGTTCTTCGTACTGATACTGTGGATCACAAAGGGTGCCTCGTGGATACATGATACCGGGAATTCCTTTTCCTCTTACATCAATAACAGAGGGATGATCCAATCCTAATGAATGTCCATACTCATGTGCTGCTGTGGTTGCCGTTTGTTGCAGGTTGATCAATTTAAAATAACCGGTGTTGCTGCCAATTCCATCGACAAATGAAACATCCACAGGCGACATTTCTTCGATTCTGAAAAAATTAAATCGTGGATTGGTATTGTACCAAACCGTTTCAGGCGATAGATCAGGTTCATAAAACCCATCGATATCAAATTGTATCCCATACCAGTTCCCCTTCCATTTTATTTTTGCCTGTGGCTGATTCCATAATTGCTGAATATCTGCTGCAATCTGTTCGGCCAGTTGGGATGTGGCTGATTTCCCGTAAAAAAAGAAATCGGAATGCACGACCAATAATTTGTGTTTTTCTAACAGTTCCACTTCGCCCATAACCGAATGTACAGATAAAAAAAAGACCACTTAAGCAGTGGTCTTTAATTGATATTCTTTTAACCTTTTTAATTCCGAACAGGTCTTCCGCTTTTCAAAACACTCTGGATCCGCTCAAGTGTTTTCTTTTCACCCGTTAGGCTGAGGAAGGCTTCTCTTTCGAGATCCAACAGGTATTGTTCCCTCACCAATTGTGGTTCACTGAGATCACCGCCACACATCACATAAGCCAGTTTCTTAGCTACCAGCGAATCATGATCGGTTGCATAACCGGCCCGCCACATGCCGTTAATGCCGGCATACAAAGTTCCAAGGGCCGACTGTCCCAACACTTTCACATCGGTACGTTGAACAGGAGTTACATATCCCTGATCAAATAATTCAATTACTGATTTTTTAGCTTCGGCAATGCGGCGACCCTGGTTCATTACCACCTGGTCTAATCCTTTGCGGAAAACACCAATCTGATATCCCTCATGAGCCGAAGTAGCTACTTTAGCCGTTGCAATATTCAGGAATCTGTTTTTCAATGTAATGGTTTCCGGTTCGTCTTCATGCATTTCGTCGGCAGCACGCAACACAAACTCTTTCGTACCACCACCACCGGGAATCAATCCAACTCCTAACTCAACCAGTCCGATATACGTTTCCGCAGCGGCACAAACTTTATCAGCATGCAGATTCAATTCACAACCACCACCTAAAGTTAATCCATGTGGCGCTGTTACCACCGGAACGGAAGAGTAACGGGCACGCATCATTGCATTCTGGAACATCCGGATGGCTAGATCCAGTTCATCGTATTCCTGTTCAATGGCCAGCATGAAGATCATTCCCACATTGGCACCGGCACTGAAATTAGCTCCTTCATTGGCAATAACCAGTCCTTTATATTTTTCCTCAGCCAGGCCAACAGATTTGTTGATGCCCTCCAGCACTTCCGCTCCAATGCTGTTCATTTTGGTACTCCATTCCAGTCCAAGCACATCATCGCCCAAATGATAAGCACGGCATGCGCTGTTTTTCCAAACGGTTTGTCCTTCAAAATTCTTCATCACAATAAATGCATCGCCGCCGGGCAATGCTTTATAGGATTTACTACTAACGTCGTAGCATAACCGCTTTCCGTTTTCCACTTTATAAAAGGAAGTGGCACCCGATGCAATCATTTCATCCACCCATGCTGCCACAGAATAACCGGCTGCTTTCATGGCTTCCACGGTTTTGGACACACCTACCAGGTCCCAGCTTTCAAAGGCACCAATTTCCCAGCCAAAACCCGCCATCATCGCATCGTCCACACGGTAGATTTCATCACTGATTTCGGGAATGCGGTGAGAAATGTAGGAGAACAAACCATAATGAAACTCACGATAGAAATTACCTGCTTTATCAGGAGAACCGTGCAACATTTTAATGCGCTGCTTGAGATCATCAACCGGCTTTGCTGCATCCACACTGGCAAACTTTGGTTTGTTACGGGGCTTGTATTCCATAGTAGCCAGGTCCAGTGTGAGAATCTCTTTTTCACCACCGGCACCTTTGGTTTTCTTAAAGAAACCCTGGCCGGTTTTATCTCCCAGCCAGTTATTGGTTACCATTGCTTCCAACCAGGAAGGAATGGTGAATTTATCTCTTGCTTCATCGGCGGGACAATTATCTCCAACCCCTTTTGCCACTTTTACCAATGTATCAATACCTACTACATCGGCCGTGCGGAAAGTAGCTGATTTGGGACGGCCAATCACCGGACCTGTTAATGCATCAATTTCATCAATACTGAGCCCTTGTTTGCCCATCAGGTGAAAGATGTTCATGATGCTGAACACACCAATCCGGTTGGCGATAAAGGCAGGTGTGTCTTTACACAAAACGGTGGTTTTACCCAATATGAGATCGCCATAGTGCATCAGGAAATCGATCACCGAAGGATCTGTATGAGGCGTTGGAATAATTTCCAGCAAACGGAGATAACGGGGCGGATTGAAAAAGTGTGTGCCGCAGAAATGTTTTTTGAAATCATCACTTCTTCCTTCGGCCATCATGTGAATGGGAATACCGGAGGTATTGGAAGTGATCAGGGTTCCGGGTTTACGGAACTGTTCTACCTGTTCAAATATTTTTTGTTTGATATCTAACCGTTCCACCACCACTTCAATGATCCAGTCGGCACCGGAAATATCTTTCATGTTATCGGTGAAATTGCCGGTGCTGATTTTCTTAAGTACATCTTTTGTGTACACAGGCGAAGGATTGCTTTTTACGGCTGCCTGCAATGCATCATTCACCAGTTTATTCCGTTCGGCTGGTTTGGTACTGCTTTCGAAATCTTTGGGAACCATGTCCAGCAGCAGTACCTGAACACCAGCGCCGGCAAAATGACAGGCAATGCGGGAACCCATAACACCCGAACCTAAAACAACTACTTTTTTGATATTTCGTTTCATACAGCATTTTTTTCTCACAGATGACACTGAAGGCCACCGATGATTTCTATTATAAAAAAATATATAAAATTAAAAGAACGAATAATGTTTGTTAATTGATAATTCTGATTATACTCTCCTTATCTTTTAAAGTGACAGAATTAAAATTCACAAGAAATCCGATCTTCTTCTCTGCCAACTTAAGATAAGTCAGCAGCTGTTTCTTATGAACATCATGCAGCACTTCAACAGATTTGATTTCGACTACAACAATATCTTCTATCAAAAGATCTAATCTGAAACCTATATCCAGTTTCACTCCGTTATAATTAACCGGAAATCCTAATTGATTCTGTACACTCAGCCCTAGTGATTCTAATTCATAACCAAAGCAGCTTCATATACACTTTCCAATAATCCCGGCCCCAACGAACGATGAACTTTATAAATAGCTCCACGAATCTGATAGGTTAGCTCGTTTAACTCCATTTCTGTGTTTTTCGGTGTAATCCGTGAGGACCCAAAAATAGTTAGTTATGCAACTATTTTAATCGAAGATAGGATAAAAATTAAATGTTGAAAAGAGGAAACCGAAAGCTTTTTTGTTAAGAAAATGACTGAAATTAATGCCTGTCAACTCCAAATCGTTCGATCCCGGATTTCTTTAGATTCTTTGTATCGAACCAGATTCCTTGCGGGCCTTCTGTGTTCGTTTTCAGGAAAGCAGCGGCTTCCTTTGCAGATGCAGCATAAATCACTGATCGTTTGGAATAATATGCCAGCTGAGGAAGCGAACGGGGATCGTTTACAAATACATATTCCTGCGGCAATGCCTGTTGCTTTATAAATGCTCCGGCTTCTTTGTTCATTTGATAAGATACCCCATCAAAGCTTTTATCGCCGGGTAAATTGATTAAAAAATATTGCCCAACATTCACCAAAAGCAACACCATACTTACAGTAACTGTTCGTCGCAAATTCCATTGAGAAGGCAGGAGAGCAGCAGTGCCCAATACCAACCACAGAGCCGATTTCAGCACCGCATACTCATGTACTGCACTGAACTGAATAAACAATAAGTGATGCAGAAGAGAAGTGAGTACCAGTACGATTAGTAAATACTTCGCTTTTGATGAAAGACGTTCTTCCGTCTTTTTCAGAAACAAAAAGAAGAAGGAGATTCCTGCTACAATCAACAAAGGCAGATAAACTGTTGCATAATTTTTAAACAGATGAAACAGGTAATTACCAATGGATGAAGTACGAGCATTGCTGAATCCACGCATCTGATAACGGCCTTTGAAATAGGCTATTACTTCTGCTAACCCGAGATAGGAACTATACTGGTAAAGAATGAGCCCCGCTCCGGCCACAACAGAAAATACACTCACCAGGATAAAATATTTCCATGCTGCATTCTTCCGCATCTCTGCTAATGCAAGCGGAATTGTTACAACAATCCAGGTTACAGGCAACCAGTCACATAAGATTCCTGCAAACACCAGGAATGCATACAGCAATAAATTCCACACATTCATTGCAAACCTGCCCGTAAGAAATCCGTAGAAAAGCAACACATTCCCAAAGAAGAAGGGCAATACTGCTATTTCATGCACATACCCGTTTCCGAAATACCATAAGAGGCCCGGACTGAAAAGAAATAAAAATACGGTAACGTATGACCGAAACGGATGTACTGTTTCTTCTTCCTCAAAAACCAAAAGAGAAATACGAAACACGAACAGTACCACAATCAGCTCCAGTAATAAACTGAACAAATGAATGCTGAGCGGTTCTACAGGAAGTCCGGTGATTTTCAGAAAATAATAAGGCATCAGAAACCATCCACTGCCAAAACTGGTGTACATACGGTTCCCTTTACGATCTATTATAGCATCATCGCTATAACGGATAAACAAATCGCCGGGATTGGTATAATTCTGTACGGGGGAATAATAACTGTAAGAAGGTCCGCCTTTTTCCATCCATGTATCGGCACAGATCAGCACCATGGCCACATTGGACTCATGATGGCGTGATAAGGGGCGGTTCAGGTTGGGCAAACGAACCAATACTGAAACAAAAAACAGGATCAGCAATACAGCGTATGTGTAAAATCTGCTTTTTCGTTTCATATTGGCAAATTATAAATGCCTTATTGAACGCCTGCACCCGGGTTGATGATGGTAGCCGGACTTACAAAATGTAGTTTCCCTTCAACATCTTCTGCCATCAGGATCATGCCGTTGCTTTCAATACCACGCATTTTACGGGGAGCAAGATTTGCCACAACCACTACTTGTTTTCCAACAATCTCTTCCGGTTTGAAATGCAAGGCAATACCACTTACAATGGTTCTTGTTTCAAAGCCAAGATCTACTGACAGTTTCAATAACTTATCGGCTTTCTCTACTTTTTCGGCGGTGAGAATCGTTCCTACTTTCAGATCAATTTTTGCAAAATCGTCGAATTGAATCACCGGTTTCAGGTTACTGGTTTCCGGTTGCTGGTTAGCAGCTTCCTTAGCGGTAACCTGCGACTGGGAACTGGCAACTGTTGTTAATCCGGCTTTCAATTTATCAATCTGCGCTTTGATTTCTTCATCTTCAATTTTGCGGAATAACAATTCAGGAGCACGCAATGCGTAGCCAACACTTAACAACTTCAACTTACCTGCATTCTCCCATTCCAGCATTTTGTCCACCACTTTCATCATATACAACATTTTCTTTGCTGTATTGGGCAGGAAAGGGTTGATGAGAATGGCCAGGTTGGCTGATAACTGCAAACACAAATGCATCGTGTTATCAATACTTTTCTGTGCATCGGGGTTCTCAGCAAGTTGTTTGGCCACAATCCATGGTTCTTTCTTCTGCATGTATTGATTGCCTTTTCGGCTCAGATCAATCACTTCAAACAATGCCTCACGGAATTTATATTCCTCTAATAAATGTTCAATGCGTAATGCTGAATGCGTAATGCTGCTGATGAGTTCTTTATCATCATTGTCGAGCAACTCTTCATGCAGCCTGGGTACTTTACCGCCGCAGAGCTTATGCATCAATACCCATGTGCGGTTAATAAAATTACCAAAGATGCTTACCAGTTCACTGTTCACTGCATCCTGGAATCCTTTCCACATGAATTCGCTGTCCTTTGTCTCGGGAGCAATTTGTGTGAGGTAATAACGAAGCATATCGGCACACTGCGGACCGCCATTTTCTTTCTTCACAAAATCATTGATATAATCCCGCATATCAAGTTTCCAGTTGCGGCTGGTACTCATTTTATCACCTTCCAGGTTCAGGAATTCATTGGCCGGAACATTGGCAGGCAATACATTTCCATGCAGCTTGAGCATGATGGGGAAAATGATACAATGGAAAACGATATTATCTTTTCCAATGAAGTGAACCAGTTTTGTATCCTGATTGTACCAATATGGTTCCCATTCTTTTTTGTTCTCAATCGCCCATTGCTTGGTGGCACTGATGTAACCAATAGGGGCATCAAACCATACATATAACATTTTACCTTCTGCATTAGGCAGCGGCACTTTAATTCCCCAGTCCAGATCTCTTGTTACGGCACGAGATTGCAAACCACCATCAATCCAGCTTTTGCATTGTCCCACCACACTGGCACGCCAGTCGTCTTTATGCTCATTCAAAATCCACTCTCTTAAAAATACTTCATGCTTTCCCAAGGGTAAATACCAGTGTGTGGTTTTACGTTTCACCGGTGCCTGTCCGCTTAATGTGCTGACAGGATTGATTAATTCATCCGGGCTTAATGTTCTACCACAGTTTTCACACTGATCACCAAATGCACGATCACTTCCACAGTTAGGGCAAGTGCCTTTTATATAACGATCGGCCAGGAAGGTTTTTGCTTCTTCGTCGTAATACTGTTCCGTTTCTTTTGTTTCCAGCTCTCCCCTTTCATGCAGATAAGTAAAAAACTCCTGCGCTGTTTCGTGATGAAGCGGTGCACTGGTACGGTGATACATATCAAAGCTCATGCTCAGGTCTTCAAAATCCTGTTTCATGGCTTCGTGATACTTATCAATAATTGCCTGTGGAGTGGTGCCCTCCTTTGCAGCCTGAATAGGAATAGCTGTGCCATGTTCATCACTTCCGCAAACAAACACCACATCTCTTTTTTGTGCACGGAGATAACGGGCATAAATATCTGCAGGAATATAAGCTCCGGCCAGGTGGCCCACATGCTTCAAACCATTTGCATAAGGCAATGCGCTGGTAATTAAATATCGCTTCGGTAAACTCATGATCTGTAAACGCTTTAGAAATTCATCTGGGCAATCACTTGCTCAAAATATGGCTGCAAAAATACCTGAAACCGCCGCATTGCCCAAAAGCAATAAAAAACCCTCCGTTCGGGAGGGTTTATGAATTACAGTTTTACCTTTTTTCGTTTTTGCTGAAACATCCATTTCAGAAAATCTGGCTCTGCAAACGCATTGTCCCAGCTGTTATGATTCACCCCGGGGTATTCAGAATAGGTTACCCGGATCCCTTTTTCTTTCAAACGGTTCACCATATCCCTGGATAATTTCACATTCACCACAGCATCAGATGCGCCATGAAACACCCAAAAATTTGTTCTTTTTACCCTTTCATCATAGAGTTCCGTATTACCGCCACCGCAAATTGGCAAAGCAGCAGCATACAGATCGGGATAACGGAATACAGATTCAAAGGTACCCATACCACCCATGGAAAGTCCGCCAATATAAATCCTTCGCTTGTCTACTGCTTCTGTAGTTGCTATCTGCTTCACCAGCTCATTGGCCGCTATTAATGGCCAATTGGGTGTTGCTGTATAATCAAACTGAAGTTGAAGCGGCAGCTTTGTGGTATCCATTTTTACCGTTGCCCAAAACGAGTTGGCAGGGCATTGAGGAAAAATAACAATAGCAGGAAATTGTTTGCGGTTCTCCTCTTTCAGAAACAAAGAAGCACCATGCACTAACTGAAGTTCATTATCTGTTCCTCTTTCGCCCGATCCATGTAAAAACATAATGAGCGGATACTTTTTTGAATGATCATAATTCTCCGGATATAAAATTCTGTAGGGTAATTCTTTCCCTTCGTATACGAATACTTTCTTCTGAAATAAATCTTTGTTTTGAGAAAAAGAAACAATTGTAACAAAGAGAAAGCAAGCAATGAAAATGATTTTCTGTTTCATGGATTAATATAAGATGATTTAATATTTTAAGAATTGACCGTACACTTTTTGAAGAAAGGCTTGTCCGAATCTTTGCATCCGTGGCGAAGAAACACCTGACGTATAAATCTTCTTCCGACTGTTATTATCAAACGCCAGTGCACCGCCCGGCTCCACCCAGGTAAATCCGTTATCATACGTACTGAAAGAAAACTGTTTTGTATAGGGATTTAACAGGTTTTTACTCCAGTAAAACTCCTTATGATCTAATCCCAACTGAGCCAGTAAAGTTGCTGCCAGATCTCCCTGTGCACCTGTGATTCCGATTCGCTTTCCTCTGTATTCAGGTTTGATGACATTACCGGCGAAAATGAGAGGAATATGCGAACGCTGTGGCATGTAAATCTCGTTTTCTTCTTTCGGCAAACGGTGACCATGATCGGCAACCAGAACAAACAATGTATTATTGTACCAGCTTTGTTTGGATGCCTGTTCAAAAAACTCTTTCAAACTCTGATCTGTATAATAAGCAGTGCTGCGGAATTTATTGGGCAAATCCTTTCCTGGAAATTTCGGTGTGCCGGGAATTTCAAATGGCTCATGATTGCTTAAAGTCATGATGGTTGAAAAGAAAGGCTGTTGTTCTGTTTTCAAATCTTTGATCACCCGCTTCAGCACCACATCATCATGTGCACCCCATTTGGAATTGAGATCTTTCTTTTCAAAATCACGGATATCGGTTAGCCGCTTGTAATCTTTACTCAATACAAAAGAACGGAAGTTGAAAAACTCCGACTCTCCACCATAATAATAAGAAGTGTGATAGCCCTGCTTGTGAAATGTAGTGGAAACAGAAGGAAGTTGTCGTGCTTTTTCAGGCATATTCAAAATACTGTTAATCGCCTGTGAAGGAAAGCCGGTATGGATGCTGATGAAGCCGATATCTGTGCGGAAGCCGGATGCATAAATATTCGTGAAGAGCACATTTTGCTGAATAAGACTATCCAGAAAAGGCGCCACTCCTTTCTCGCCATTTAAAGCACCCACCACATCGGCCGTAAAACTCTCCAAGATAATAAGAACAATATTGGGCTTTTGTGTTTGCAGTAACTGTATCGTTGTGTCTTTTGGAACAAACAATAAACTATCACAAATACGATCAGCTTCTTCTTCCTTCATATAAACGTACGGATTTGAACCGGCCGATTTACGATCCAGCACATCACGAAGCAAATTCCATTCTGTATTAACCGCTGCATGATTCAATGTTTGATTTCCACTATAGTAAACTGATGAAATGGTTAACGGCGAAGTGGATATACCTCCCCGTATGGCCACCACAAACAAAGCTGCCATCACTAATACTGTACCCATACGAATATACCATGCAGGATATTGTACATCATTCAATGCAGGTTTTGCACGTTTATAAAAAATGATACCCCCTATACTTAATACAGCTCCAATGCATAAAGAAATCAACCAGGGAGACGATAAAGAACTGGCCAATGCTTCTCCGGGTGAACTCATCATCATTTGAAAAGCCCTGTAGTTCAGTTTGGAACTCCATTCTTTGTAAATGTTAAAATCAATAATGGTTAAGATACTTACCAGGATAATTAAGCTGAAAATATAATAGCGAAAGAGTTTTGATTGTTGGGGCACTTTCGCCATCAGGAAACATATCATCCACACAATCAAAGGAACTGCTCCTATATAACCAATGGTGGATAAATCCATTGGAAGCGCAAATAAAAATGCTTTGGCTGCAGCTCCCCAGCCCTCCTGTTTCCACTGAGCAACAGACGACAGAACAAAAACCAAACGGCACAATGCAAAAAACAAAAGCCAGAATGCAACAAAAAAGAAAATAGATTGCAGGGATCGCTTCATATCGATAGATTCGTTTGCAAAGATGCCAAATCAAAACTAGTTGATGAATTATAAAATGGATCTGGATAATTTTTATAATTTCCCGTTATGAAGCGGGCGCATTTTTTAAAAGCATTGATCCCTGCCGGAGCCTTGCTCCGCACCCCTGCGGCTGTTTCATTTTTTGAGCCTGAAGAAGACGTATCTGTCAAATATATTATTCCACCCTATTTAAAACCAGGTGATACGATTGGCATTACCAGTCCGGCCGGCTATATCACTTTCAATGATATTCAACCGGCGATTCAGCAAATTGAAAGCTGGGGTTACAAAATCAAAATTGGCAGCACCATTGGTAAAAGAGACTTCACATTTGGTGGTACGGATGCAGAACGTGCTACCGACTTTCAACAGCTGATCAATGATCCGGAAGTGAAAGCGATCCTTTGTGCCCGTGGCGGTTATGGATTTGTGCGCATCATTGACCAGATCAATTTTTCATCAATACGAAAATATCCTAAATGGATGATTGGTTTCAGCGATATCACCACGCTGCACAGTCATTTAAACCGGAATTACCAACTGGCATCTGTTCATTCAAAAATGTGCAACAGCTTTCCGGAAGACTGGAGCAAAGCGGAGCCCATTCAGGTTGAGACTATTCTTTCTATCAGGGATGCATTGAGTGGTGTTGCAATGAAATACAAAGCTCCGTTTCATGCATCGAACCGTTTGGGAACTGCCGAAGGAAGATTGATCGGCGGAAACCTGAAAACATTAGAATCGTTATCCGGCACTCAGTCAGATATAAATACCAATGGCAAAATACTTTTTGTAGAGGATACGGGAGAGTATCTCTACAGCATCGACCGGATGTTCTGGAACCTGAAACGTTCAGGTAAACTGGACCATCTCAAAGGATTAATCATTGGCGGTTTTAAAATAAAACCAAACGAAGACCCCAATGATGAATTTGGAAAAACATTGCAACAGATTGTCCTTGAAAAAATCCCTGATTGTAATTACCCGGTTTGTTTTGATTTCCCTGTTGGACATCAGAAAAATAACTTTGCATTGAAATGCGGAGTTAAGCATCGCCTCACAGTATCGGCAACAGAAACCACTTTAACTGAAACTGAATCATGATCATACCTCCTTATCTGAAAAAAGGTGACATCATTGGAATAACTTGTCCGGCAGGATACATGACTGCCGGAAAAGCACAAACCTGCATCAGCACTTTACAAAAATGGGGCTATGAAGTTTTAGTGGGGCACACTTTGGGCAGCCATTCGAAAACATATTTCAGCGGAACCGATGAAGAACGGTTGAATGAATTGCAGGCGATGCTGGATGAACCCAACATCAAAGCCATTTTATGTGGCCGGGGTGGTTATGGCATGGGGCGGATTATCGATCAGCTGGATTTTTCCCGTTTCAAAAAAAATCCCAAGTGGATTATCGGCTTCAGCGATATTACTGTTTTACATGCGCACCTCAACCGCAGAGTGGGTGTAGCCTCTCTGCATGCTCCCATGGCAGGCGCTTTTAATGAAGGCGGTTTCAAAAGTAAATATGTGCTTTCGTTAAAAAATGCATTGGAAGGAACAGCAGCCGATTACAGTTGCCGTAGTCATAAGTTCAATCATAACGGATCGGTTGTTGCAGAACTGGTGGGTGGTAATCTTGCTTTACTGGCTCATGTGATGGGTACTCCTTCAGAACCCATTCTGAAAAACAAAATTCTTTTCCTGGAAGACGTAGGCGAACAACTGTACAATATTGACCGCATGATGCATCAATTAAAAAGAAGCGGCAAGTTGAGCCAGCTGGCAGGATTAGTGATTGGCGGATTTACAAACACGCAGGATACAGAACGCCCTTTCGGCAAAACAGCGTATCAGCTCATCAAAGAACTGGTGGAGGAGTATAACTATCCTGTTTGCTTTGGATTTCCTGTTAGCCATGATAAAGAAAATCTTTCCCTGAAAGTAGGCGGCACTTACAAACTTCACATTACTGACCAAAAAGTGCTTTTAAAAGAGGCTCATTAACTCCTTGTTATATAAGCGCTTACAGATTATTGGCTCAACATTCAAGTTTAAACATTGATTTAAATCAAAACAGGTTGTGATAAAAATCACAGTCGGGGTGTGTATTAATCATTTCAGGGGGAGCGAATCGTTTCAACTTTTGTGCCTGCTCTTTACAACTAAAAACTTAAAGATATGCGCTACAAATCATCCATCTGCCTCACCCTGGTTCTTCTGCTTCTTGCAGCATTTCAAAGCGGTGCACAGACTTACACAGCAAAATCCTACAAAATCATTGTTGACGGTACTTCTACCATGCACGAATGGAGCACAGCCGCTACAAACGTAAATGCACAATGCGATTTCACCGTTGCAAACGGAGGTATTCAAAAAATCAATTCAGCTTCTATCACCATTCCGGTTAAGTCGTTAAAAAGCACTAAAAATTCCGGTTTAATGGATAGCCGTACTTATGAAACCCTGAAAGCTGATAATTATCCGAATATCACTTTCGTAGTTACCAATATCCTTTCCAATCAACAAAACGGTGCTGAAGGAACCATTACCATCCGTGGAAACTTAACAATAGGAGGAAAAAACAACCCGACTGAATTAGTGCTTAAAACCAAAGTATTACCTAATGGTGATATCGAAGTAAAGGGTTCTAAAAAAGTTCTTATGTCAAACCATGGTATTAAAGCTCCTTCTTTCATGCTTGGTGCATTAAAAGTTGGAGATGAAGTAACCATCACCTTCGATGTAATTCTTGCTAAAAAATAATAACCCAATAACCATTTCTCAATTTTAAAACAAAGTATATGAAACTTCAATCATTAAAAACTGTTGTGATCGCCTTTCTTTTGATTGGCCTTTCTGCAACTGTAACTGCTCAGAAAATTCAATACTCCCGCAATTTTGACCAAAGGGGTATTAATGTATTCGAACCTTCCAAAAAAGACAGTGTTCCTTACGAAGGATTTAAAATCCGCATTGGCGGTTCTTTCACTCAGGACTATCAATCTTTGAAAAGCACAAACAAAGCTAACTATGTAGCAACTTCAGGATCTAACACCACAAACAAAAACCTGCTTTATGGAATCATTAAAGTTCAGGATAGTCTTACATCCCGCCTGAACGGTTTTAACCTGGCAATGGCCAACCTGAATTTTGACATTCAGATTGGAGATGGTATTCGTGTTTTCCTGGAAAACTACATGAGTGCTCGTCACCATAACGAATTCTGGGTAAAAGGTGGTTACATCCAAATTGACAAACTTCCTATGTTTAACAACCCCGAATGGTTCACGAAGTATGTACGTGTTAAATTAGGACACTTCCAACCCAACTTTGGCGACTTCCAATATCGTCGTAGTGATGGTGGTAACACAATCTTCAATCCATTTGCAGAGAACCTGATCCTGGATGCCTTCACAACTGAAATTGGTGGTGAAATCTATGTATTCCCTACTGATAATGTTATGGTAATGGGTGGTATGTCTTCTGGTTTCATTAATGGTAATATTCAACCTACTCCAGATGCAATTAACTCTAATGGTGTTGTAAGAACTAAACGTTCACCTTCTATCTTTGGTAAAATTGCTTACGACAAACAATACAGCAAAGATCTTCGTTTCCGTTTGTCAGCTTCAGTATACAACAACTCAAACAGTCAAAGAAACACACTGTTTGCCGGTGACCGTACAGGCTCACACTATTTTGGCCCAATGGAATTGGCACAAGTTGGTGGTTTACCTAGCTCACTTGGAACTTCCAGTACAACCAACGCAGGTCCCTTCTTTACTTCCGGCCGTTTTGATCCAGGTGTAGCCAACCGTGTAACTGCTATCAACATTGCACCTTTTGTAAAATTCAAAGGATTGGAATTGCAAGGTGGATATGATATCATCAAAGGTTCTGTTTATGCAGATGTTACTGGTGGAAAATGGACAAAACGTGACTGGAATCAAGTATACGGTGAAGTTCTTTATCGCTTCCTGAAAAATGAAGAATTGTACCTGGGCGCACGTTATGTGACTGCTACTGGACAACCTAATGGATTAAAATATGGTGCAAATGATGGTAGCCTTAACGGACAACAAGCTAAAGTTAATATTAATCGTTTAGCTCTGGCTGCTGGTTACTTTGCAACTAAAAACATGTTACTGAAATTAGAATATGTATCTCAGGCATATGTTGATTTCCCCTGGGCTGATTATCGTTACAAAGGAAAATTCAGCGGATTAATGATTGAAGCTGTAATTGGATTCTGATAATCATATACTCCATGAACAAAGCCCTGTACCATTACAGGGCTTTGTCTTATATTTAATTCTGCATTATGAAATGGCTTGCACTCTTTTTATTGTTCGCCTTACCTGCCGACAATAATTTTAAAATTGTTTACCAGGTGGAAGCAAAAAGCCGCCTGTTCCTCAACGGATCAACAAGTGTAAATACTTTCCAATGTTATTGCAATGATAATTTCCCTGTAAGTACGCTTAGCGGAACCGTTAATGAAACTACAAAATCCATCCTCTTCAACAATGCCAAACTGCTCATCAAAACCACATTGATGAACTGCAAGAACAAATTGATGAACAGGGATATGCACAAGGCCTTAAAAGCAGAAGACTTCCCCTATACAACGGTACTCCTTACAGAAGCAACACCCTTACATAACAGCACACAACTATCGCTTAATAACTGGTACAACTACAAAGCCACCACTTATCTTACCATTGCCGGTGTTACCAAACAGGTAATGATACCCGTACAGATCAACAAACTGAGTCCGCACCTCTTCCGTTTTATTGCCAGTAAAGAATTGCTGATGAGCGACTTCAATGTAAAACCCCGCACTCCGCTCAATATGATCCGTATCGATGATATGATTACTATCAACTTTGACATGACAGTAATTATAAATGAAAACTGATTTTATTTCAGCGCTGCAGCCAGCTGCTGATGATACGTATCATAATCTGCCAGGTCATTGTGCGATCCTCCCCTTATAGTCACAAATTCATCACCGGGTTTTAATAATTCTTTCAGGTCCAAAGCATACCTGTAAGGAATTAACTGGTCTCTTGTGCCATGAAAGATGGTTACCGGTGCCTTTACTTCCGGTAAATATTTATAAACAGGAAACTGAAATCTTACCATATAAGAAGTGGGATATACCGGAAAATGAAACCAGGCAAGCGAAGGAATACTATGGTAGGGTGTTTCGAGTATTAATCGTTTACATTTTTTCTCAGAAGCCAGCTGCGATGCCACACCGGTGCCCAGCGACTTACCATAGATGATGATGCTATCGGCACCCACTTGTTTCAATGTCATTTGATACAGTAAGTCAGCATCATTATAAAACCGCTGTTCTGTTCGTTCTCCTTTGCTTTTTCCATAACCGGGATAATCCATCATCCATACTTCATAGCCGGCATTTAAAAAATCGTTTGCAAACCGTGCATACCGGTTTATATTTTCACGGTTGCCATGAAAATAGAGCACAATTCCTTTTGAATGGAGTGAATCCAATGGATAAAACTGAACCACGCTAAGCCGGTCATGCTCGTTCAGGGGCAATAACAATTCCCTGAATTTATGTTTAAAATGAAACTGATAATGAACAGGCAATGGCGTGGGATGAAACAACAATGAATCCTGCAATTGCCACAAAGTGATCCCTGTAACACAATACATCGCAATTGTGATCTTCAATGCCCGTGACCATTTTTGTTTGACTTCGGGATTCATTCAGACTTTCAATATATCTCTTAAAAAATTATGATATTCCTGGAAAGAAGGTAGGTTGTTATGCCCGCCTCCTTCTATCTGTATCAGTGTAATGCGGCGTGGATGCAGTTGTTGCAGCTTTTTACTATGCTTCAACGGTATCAACCAGTCTCTCGTGCCATGTAGAATATAGGTGTGGCATTTAACGGCGTCAATCCACTTATCTGTACGCAACTGGTAACGCAACACCCATCGCATGGGAAGAAAAGGAAGAAAGCGTTCTGCCGCTTTCCGGAAGCTGAAATAAGGCGCATCGAGTATTAAATAACGGGGATGGTTATCCGAAGCCAGTTTGGTAGCAAACCCACTGCCCATGCTTCTGCCATAAACGATGATATGATCTTCCGGATATTGCAGCGCCAGCTCGTCATAAACAAACTGCATATCGTTGAGCATGGCTTTTTCACTTCTTTTGCCGGTACTTTTTCCAAAACCACGATAGTCCACCAACACCACATCGTAACCGAAGCGGTAAAAATCACGGGCATATTTTCCCCAGCCTTTAATACTTCTTGTATTCCCATGAAAATAAAGGATCAGCCCCAAAGGATTTTGTACCTGAAAATGAATGCCGCTGATGGTTACACCCGGCTCGGGAGTAAAACTGATTTCACGAAAGGGTGCGTCATATTTGAACTGAAAATCGGCCGAAAGTTTTTCAGGCTTAAAAATAAAACGCTCCTGAATAAGGTAGGCCAGCAGCAGTACCGCAAAATAACCGATAATGATATAAACAAGCAGATGTGACACAGTAAAGTATTCGCTTTGAAATTAAGCATTCCTTTACACGTATCCAATCCTCTTTATCAGAGTGCAAATTCTTCTTCCTCGGGATAAATCCGTTTCAGCTTCAGGTTACTGATTGGCGCCACAATGAGCGGGAATTTTTCCACGAATACATTGCTTTGATCCAGTCCGAAACCTTTTTCTTCCGACAAACTGATTTTTTTCAACGCAAAATATGTGCGCATGACCACTTTCTCTGTGAATGGAAGTTCGTTGTCCTGGCTCAGGAATTTCTCCATTACAATAAACTGGAAGTCGCCCACCACATTATTTCGCTGAAGGCTTTCGTACCGGCTGGTGATGTTTACTTCTTTGTTCGTCACCATATCCTCCACCACCTTCCGGAACATGAGATTAATGCGGGGCTGCATCCGGAAACCAAGACGGAATTCAACACGTATTACTTCATTAGGGATAATGGTTTCAACTGTATACTCGCAGGTATAAGGATCATCCACTGTATCAACATGTACAAACCAATAAATATCGGCACGCTTTGGTTTGCGATTCAGAATGGAATAAATGATTTTATGTTCTATCTCGTGCGGATTATTGGCACTGGTAAGATAAACGAGATGTGTAGCATATTTATTAACGGTAAGATCATTACTCAACTCCTGCAACATAGGAAGGTAATGTTCCAGCCGTACAAATTCAACATATCGGTTTTTGATCTTGCGTGCCCGGAACCACACATACATAATTGTAAATAGTAACCCGCCTACCAGCAATGCAATGTAACCACCGTGCATAAACTTTAGCAGATTGGCCGCCAGGAAACTCATCTCAATTGATAAATAGACTACAAGAAACAGATAGATCAAAGGTGATTTTACCCTATGTGAAACGAGATAATTTGAGAACAGGATGGTAGTTGCCAACATACATAAAGTAATGGCTAAACCATAGGCTGCTTCCATCCTTGAAGCCGATCTGAAATAAAGAACAATTCCCACACATCCAATAAACAACATAAGATTAATAGCAGGAATAAACAACTGTCCTCTTTCTTCACTTGGATAATTAATTTTAAACTTCGGCCAAAGGTTCAGTCGCATTGCCTCACTGATCAGTGTAAATGATCCACTGATTAAGGCCTGGCTGGCAATAATTGCGGCACTTGTTGCAATTAAAAGTCCGGTTAAGCGAAACCAGGATGGCATTACACCATAAAAGGAATTAAATCCTGTTTCAATCATTTGAGAGGTAATAACATCGCCTGTGTGATTTGATAAGAGCCACGCACCCTGACCGAGATAATTGATAATTAAACAGGTTTTTACAAACACCCATGAATACCTGATATTAGAACGGCCGCAATGCCCAAGGTCACTATACAATGCTTCGGCACCAGTTGTACACAGGAATACAGCTCCCAGTATCCAGAATCCATTGGGATATACTACCAATAACTCAATTGCATAATAAGGATTGAGCGCTTTGAAAACACTGAATTCATCTGTGAGATGTGTCATTCCCAATACAGCCAGCATACCAAACCATACAAGCATAATGGGACCAAACCATCTTCCAATATAATTCGTTCCAAACTGTTGCAGTAAAAAGAGAAATACAAGAATTCCTATTACGATATAAACAACCGTGGTTTGATGAATGCTGTGAAATTTTGGAATCTGTTTTAAACCTTCAATAGCAGAAGTAACAGAGATGGGCGGAGTAATCATACCATCGGCCAGCAAAGCAGCGCCACCCACCATAGCCGGAATGACCAGCCATTTTTTTCTTCTTCGAACTAAGGTGTATAAGGAAAAGATACCACCCTCACCCCTGTTATCGGCTTTGAGCGTTAGAATCACATATTTAACTGTTGTTTGAAGCGTTAGAGTCCAGATAATACAGGACAGCGCTCCTACAATTAAAAATTCAGAAACTTCTTTTCCGGAAATAATGGCATTGAGAACGTACAAAGGTGACGTTCCAATATCACCATAAATAATTCCTAATGCAACCAGTAGTCCGGCTGCGGTGGCTTTTTCAGTGTGCTTTCCCACAATTGGCTTTTTAAGTGAGGATACGAACCAAAGAAAATTTCCTGGTTAGTACAAGAGTCAAAGGTAGCAGAAGGAACCAGATCTGCAATAAAATGTTGAGCAGAAAAAGAGAACAAGCATTCGTATATATTATTCAACGTTTCGGGGCTTATTGCCGAACCCAAAGCAAACAGCCATCGCCATAACTCAGAAAACGAAAATCATTTTCAAGAGCATATTGGTAGATTTTGCGCCAGTCATCGCCTGTAATAGCCGCCACCAGTAACAGCAAAGTGGAATCTGGCTGGTGAAAATTGGTCACCAGTACTTTCGCTAAACGTACTTTATAACCGGGGGCTACTAATAATTGAGTATGACAATGAATCTGATCCAATTGCAATGTTTCCATCCGGTTCAACAGCGCCCGCAGTGATTCTTTTGCTGAGATGTTTTGCAAAGCAGGCTCATATGCATCCCACTGCTTCACTTGTAATTCTTCAATAGTTGCTTCGGGGGTCAGGTGGGCTTTGGCTCCCATCCAGAAGAGCGATTCCAGCGTTCGGAAGGAAGTGGTTCCAACAGGAATGACAGGTGCCCCATCGACCTGATCCAACAGCCGGGAAATGGTTTCCTTATTTACAAGAATCCATTCTTTGTGCATGTCGTGATCTTTCATGGTTTCCGATTTCACCTGCCGGAAAGTACCCATACCCACATGCAGGGTTACATATAGCTGATGGATTCCCTTTTGCCGCAATTGGTCCAGGAGTTGATCTGTGAAATGGAGCCCGGCTGTAGGTGCCGCCACACTCCCTTCCTGCTTTGCATATACGGTTTGATAACGCTCATAGTCAGCCGCTTCGGCATCCCTGTTGAGATACGGGGGCAATGGAATCACACCTGCCAGGTGCAATACTTCACCAAACGCCAACTGATCGTTTGTCCAGCTGAATTCAACCACAAAACAATCAGGCAGACGTTCAATGATTTCTGCAAAAAGGCTGATAGTTTTAGTGCCTGCCTCAATTTTCTTTTCAAGCTTTTTTTCTTTCCATTTGGAAGCCCCTCCCACCAGGCAATTCCATCGAACAGCACTATGGCTGCTCATCGAAAGGCTGATTTCCTGGTAATGGGCCGGTTCCAGGCAAAAAACCTCAATTATACTTCCTGTAGATTTTTGAAAAAACAGCCTTGCTTCAATCACTCTGGTATTATTAAAGAGGAGTGTAGTTCCGGTCGACAAATAAGTGCCGATATTGCGATATACATCTTCTGATATTGCTCCATCCTTGTAAATCAACAATTTACTCAGATCCCGTTCACTCAACGGGTATTTTGCAATACGGTTAGAAGGAAGTTCGTAGGTATAATCTTTTATTTGAATCTCAGAAGGATGTTGCATTTTGCAAATTTCGCTTTAAAAACGGCTCTTATTCACAATTTGTCCGTTTTGAGATGAATTTTCTGTAAATCTTTCATTGAAAGAGGTATTAGAAGGCCAAATACAATTACCTTTATCAATACTTTTTTTTCATTTTCTTGCTATAAACAATAAAATGATTGCTGCCGCTGTTAAAAGATACCTTAGAGTAATTCATGGTTAAACGATTTGTTTTCCCAACGGATGGGATTTCTGCTTTTTTGAGACGCATTTCCACTGTGTTATTTACAGCTGAACCGAAGTTGGCTGTCATCAATCAAACAAGTTACTCCAGCCGGCTATTTAATAATTAAGTATCAGTTTCAAAAAAATCAGCACGAGCTATGAAACAATTAAAACTATTGCTGCTAAGTTGCCTTATTATCATTAGTGCAAAGAGCCAGACATTTACAAACAGCACGGGAGGATCTATTCCCGGTACAGCCCCAGCTTCAGGATCTATCTACACTTGTTTTCCTATCACAGTTTCTGGTGTAGGCGTCATTAACAGCAGCAACGGACTTGCTTCCGTGCGAATCAATATCACCCATCCTCAGGATGATGAATTAGAGATTTTGTTGCAGGCACCCGACGGAACTTATGTTCCTTTATCTATTCAAAACGGAGCAGGTGCTAACTATACCAGTACTGTATTTACAGCAACAGCAACCAACCCTGTAAAGTTTGGGGCATCTCCCTTTACAGGCACTTTTCTTCCGGAAGGCCATCTTGGCGCCGTGAACAATGGTCAGAACGCAAACGGTACCTGGTCGTTATGTATTGTTGACAGAAGAAACAGCGGTAATGCAGGAAGCGTTACCAGCTGGTCATTAACTTTTAATAATACACCCGCCCCCCCACCTCCCGCTTTACCACCCTGTACCACTACCATTCCATCAAGCGCTAACTGTGCCAGTGCTTCCTCTATTTGTGATTTCAATGGCGCATGCGGAAGCACAGTGAGTACGCCTAAACAATCCTGGGCCGCTTTGGATGCCGCTTGTTGTTTTGGATTGAACAATAACACATTTGTAAAATTTGTTGCAGCATCAACTACTGTATCATTCTCTGTTTGGGTTACATCATCTAACAACGGATTCAACAATGTGAATGGTGGTATTCAGATGTTGTTCTTCAGTACACCTTCTTGTGGGGGAGCAGTAACAACATATGGATGTTACAACCGTATTTATCCTTACCCGGCATCGGGCAAGCCATTGATTTCGGTGATCTATGCAACCGGACTTACAGTTGGCAATACCTATTATTTGCTGATGGATGGAGCCAATGGTGACCTTTGCAATTTCACGCTTGCAGCAAATTCAGGTGTAAACATTCTTGATATCAATCCTTCTGCACCATCTATCTGTAACGGACAAAGTGTAAATCTTACTGCCAGTGGTGGTAACGGCACCTATAGCTGGAGTCCCGGCACCGGATTGAATACCACCAGTGGTGCAACTGTAACAGCCAGCCCAACTACTCTTGGCGGTAATACATATACCGTTACCAGCGCAACCCCTTCCGGTTGTCCTACAACTAAAACTGTAACGGTAACTGTTAACCCTGTTCCTTCAGCACCTACAGTATCTGTAACAGCACAACCCACCTGTTCAACTCCAACAGGAACAATTACAATCACAGCTCCACTTACTGCAGGAAATACCTTCAGTATTGATGGATCAACTTATACGAATACCACAGGTGTATTTACAGGAGTGGCTCCCGGATCTTATAATGTGACAGTGAAAAACAGCAGCGGTTGTATTTCACCGTTAGCATCTGTAACTGTAAACAATGCCCCCGCAGCCCCTGCTGCACCAACAGCATCTGTAACCGTACAACCAACTTGTAGTGTTAACACCGGAACCATCACCATAACAGCACCAACAGGTGCAGGCTTCACCTATAGTGTGGACGGAACAACTTATACAAATACTACAGGTGTGTTCGCAGGACTTACACCAGGCAACTATAATGTTACCGCTAAAAACAGCAGTGGCTGTATTTCACCCATTACTGTTTTAACTGTGAATGCTGCTCCTTCTGCACCGGCTGCACCAACAGCATCTGTAACGGTGCAACCAACCTGTAGCGTTAATACAGGAACTATAACAATAACTGCACCTACTGGAGCAGGCTTCACTTATAGTGTGGATGGAACAACTTATACTAATACAACAGGCGTTTTCGCCGGACTTGCACCCGGTAATTATAATGTTACCGCTAAGAACAGCAGCGGTTGTATTTCACCCGTTACTGTTTTAACTGTGAACGCTGCTCCTTCTGCTCCTGCAGCACCAACAGCAACTGTAACAGCACAACCAACCTGCTCTGTTGCAACCGGAACCATCACCATAACTGCACCTACCGGCGCAGGATTTACTTATAGTGTGGATGGAACAACTTATACCAATACAACAGGTGTGTTTGCCGGACTTGCCGCTGGCAACTACAATGTAACGGTGAAGAACAGCAGCGGTTGTATTTCTGCTGCAACAGTATTAACTGTAAATGCACAACCTCCAACACCGGCTGCACCAACAGCATCTGTAACAGCACAACCAACCTGCTCTGTTGCTACAGGCACCATAACGATTACTGCACCTACCGGCGCAGGTTTAACTTACAGTATTAACGGTTCCACTTATACAAACACAACAGGTGTATTCACCAGTGTTGCTGCCGGCAACTACAATGTAACAGTGAAAAACAGCAGTGGTTGTATCTCCACCGCAACCGTAGTTACTGTAAATGCGCAACCAACAACACCTGCTGCACCCACTGCAACTGTAACAGCACAACCAACCTGCTCTACTCCTACGGGAACAATTACAATCACAGCTCCATTGACTGCTGGAAACAGTTTCAGTATTGATGGTTCTACTTATACCAATACTACCGGTGTATTTAGCGGACTTACTCCAGGAAATTATAATGTTACTGTTAAGAACAGCAGTGGTTGTATTTCAACTGCAACTGTACTTACAGTAAATGCCGCACCAGCCGGACCTGCTGCTCCTACAGTTACTGTAACAGCGCAACCTATCTGTACGGTGGCAACTGGCACAATAACAATTACTGCTCCTACAGGTGCCGGATTAACATATAGTATTAATGGATCTACTTATACGAACACAACTGGTGTTTTCACCAGTGTTGCTTCAGGCAGCTACAATGTAACGGTGAAAAACAGCAGTGGCTGTATTTCTACAGCAACAGTGGTAACTGTAAATGCACAACCTCCAACTCCTGCAGCACCAACAGGCACAGTAACACAACCTACCTGTACGGTAGCAACCGGGACAATCACCGTTACTGCTCCAACAGGAGCAGGATTAACGTACAGCATTGACGGATCTACTTATACCAATACAACAGGTGTTTTCAACACACTGGCAGCCGGCAATTATAATGTAACGGTTAAAAACAGTAACGGATGTATTTCTACTGTAACCGTTTTAACAGTGAATGCGCAACCTGCAACACCCGTTGCTCCCACCGTTTCTGTAACAGCACAACCAACCTGTACTGTAGCAACCGGCACTATAACTATTACGGCTCCAACGGGTGCCGGATTAACATACAGTATTGACGGCACAACTTATACCAATACAACTGGTGTGTTCTCCGGAGTTGCTTCAGGCAACTACAATGTAACAGTGAAAAACAGCAGTGGATGTATTTCAACTGCAACAGCGGTAACTGTAAATGCGCAACCACCAACACCTGCAGCTCCTACAGGTAATGTAACACAACCAACTTGTACCGTGGCAACCGGTACTATAACTGTTACTGCTCCAACAGGTGCGGGGTTAACATACAGTATTGACGGATCTACTTATACGAATACAACAGGAGTCTTTAACAACCTTGCTGCCGGAAATTATAATGTAACGGTGAAAAACAGCAACGGATGTATTTCTGCTGTAACGGTATTAACGGTGAATGCGCAACCATCCACACCGGTGGCTCCTTCAGCAAACGTAACACAACCCACCTGCTCTGTATCTACCGGTACTATTACAGTAACTGCACCAACAGGAACCGGTCTCTCTTACAGTACAGATGGAACAACTTATACGAATACAACGGGCATTTTCAGCAACCTGGCTCCCGGAACTTATAATGTAACAGTGAAAAACAGCAGCGGCTGTATTTCACCTGCAGCTTCATTTACAGTTAATGCAGCACCGGTGACACCAGCCACACCTTTGGCTACTGTTTCTGTTGCTCCTACCTGTATCTTGCCCAAAGGAACTGTTGTGATTGCTACCCCAACCGGCACTTCACTTGAATATGCTGTAAACGGTGGCGCTTACCAGAGCAGCCCTTCATTTACAGATCTGGCACCGGGTAGTTACAGCTTCACAGTAAGAAATTCCGTGAGCGGTTGTGTTTCTGCTCCATTTGCCATTACCATTGCACCTCCGGATTGTAAAGACGATACATTTATCCCGAATGTATTTTCTCCGAACGGTGATGGTAAAAATGATATTTTATATGTACGTGGTACAAATATCAAGACCATGCAGCTGATCATTTTCAATCAATGGGGCGAAAAAGTATTTGAATCCACCAGCCAGCAGAACGGATGGAATGGTACATTCAAAAATAAACCACAGCCTGTTGGCGTTTATGTATATGTGTTGCAGGTGATGTTAAACAATGGATCGCTTTTGAACTTGAAAGGATCTGTAACTTTAATCAGATAAGCAGTTAAGCGGATGAACCGTACCTGTTTTGCCTTATTGTCGATCATTCTAACAATTATGCTGTCCACCCGGGTTGTAAAGGCCCAGGTGGATCCGCATTTTTCGCAGTATTATATTTATCCTCACTTCATGAACCCGGCAACTGCCGGTGTTATGAACGGAACGTTCCGTGTGTCCGGCATTTACAGAAACCAGTGGAGTAATGTAACCAATCCTTATTCCACCGGTGCTATGAGTATTGATGCTGTAACAGAAAAAAATATCAACATTGGCGGAAGTATTTTAAATCAGTCTGCCGGCGATGCAGGTTATAAATACACTACCGGATATTTATCACTGGCGTATACAGGTGTGAAATTAGGTGCCGACCAAAACCACCAGATCACTGTTGGGTTACAAGGAGGTTTTATCAACCGCCGCTTTGATCCTTCCAAATTCAGAGCCGATGATCAATGGATTCCCGGTATCGGGTTTAATCCGGGTTTACCCAGTACAGATATTTTTCCGGTTAAAACACAAACAGTTCTCGATTTAGGAGCCGGTATTTTTTATCATAATGGAAACACAGAATCAAAAGCTTCTTTTTATGGCGGAGCTGCTGTGTTTCATCTCAACAAACCTAAAGATCCGTTTGTATCAGCAAATGACCTTCCTTTCATTCCACTTCGGCTAACCGTTCACGGTGGTGTGATAGTATGGTTATCAGATTATGCATCCGTTGTTCCCAATTTTCTGTATCTGAAACAAGGAACAGCAACAGAAAAAATGGCCGGTACTTATCTAAAATTGTTTGTAAATGAAACAACCGATTTTATGATTGGAGGCAACTATCGTTTCGGAGATTCTTTTTCCGGCTTTGCAGGTGTTACTTTCAATCAGTTTACAGTTGGCGCCAGCTATGATGTAACCACTTCTCAACTGGCACGTTTTTCAAGAGGTGCCAATAGTTTTGAACTTTCGTTTTCCTATCTTATTAAAAAGGAAAGAACCAATCGTGTGATTTACTTTGATTGTCCACGCTTTTAATTTTCTTCAACTTACTATAACTAAAAACCCTCCCGGATGGGAGGGTTTTTTACACAACTAAAAAATCACGGTTTCTGATTCTTCATTCAGAACAACTATAAACAGAGGTTCCCCTGTAGGCAAACAGGGCTTAGTCGGGCTTTTTCCCGTCTAAAAAGGTATTGATCGTTTTAATTTCGGCCTGATTATTTTCATCACTTTGTACAGTGTAGTTACTGTAAAAGTTTTCTGCCGGAGAAATGGTATTGTACAATTCCAAATTACGGCGGAGATAAGCTGGCACATTGTCAAACTCATTATTCGGATCAGTAGCATGAATGTTAAAAGAGAGATTCCTCAACTTTTGCAAACGTTCTGCCGCTTTCTTCCGTTGCTCTTCTGCCTCGTCGCTTATAGCTGGCTCTTCCGAAGTAGCAAAATGAACTTTTTGATCGGCCCTAAGCTCTGGCTCCGCCGTTGTTGATTCAGATTTTTCAACCAGCAGCATGTCAAAGGATTCCTCCTCTTCTTTTACAAACTGGATCTGAACCGTTGGTTCTTTGGGTTTCTCTTCCTGTTTCTTTTCAGGCAGAGGTGTATCATTACTTTCTGCATATATAATGGCGGGCCTGGTTAAATAACCCCCGCTTGCAGAAGTAGTAATAATTTCTTTTGATTGTATTTCTTCCTGCTTGGGTTGTTGCTGTGGCTCCACCTGTGCTTTGGGTTGCTCAACCGGAGTTACTACAGCCGGAGTTGGCTCCAATGTCCATTCGATACGGGTAGTTTCAACAACAGGCTGCACCATCACCGGTTCTTTTACTTCTTCAGTTACAACCGGCTGAATTGCTTCAGCTGTTGGTTCCACCAAACGGGGAGCAATCGGATCTTTCTTCTCCTCAGCAAATAAGACAGGCTGGGAATAGGATTTCTTTTCTTCCTGTTCGCCCAGCACCATGATAATTTTTTCTTCTTTTGGTTTTGCTGCTTCTTTGGGAGCAGTATTGGTAACAAACGGATTTTTTTGTTCAAACCCTGTTGCAATCAATGTAATACCAATTTCATCTCCGAGAGAGTTATCATAACCCAGACCAAGAATCACATCTGTATCATCTCCTGCCTGTTGTAAAATATAGTTCTGAATGATTTCCACTTCATCCATTGTGAACTCATGATCACCTTCGGATGAATTGATATTGATCAGAATCCATTTAGCACCACGGATATCGTTATCATTGAGCAATGGTGAGTTCAATGCTTCTTCGATAGCACGTTGTGCACGATGTTCGCCGCTGGCAGATGCATTACCTAAAATAGCCACACCGCCATTTTTCATTACGGTACACACATCAGCAAAGTCAACATTGATCTGGCCTGTACTATTGATAACATCAGTAATACATTTTGCAGCAGTTGCTAATACATTATCAGCTTTTGCAAATGCTTCTTTCATTTTCAGGTTTCCAAATTGATGACGCAACTTATCATTGCTGATCACCAGCAGTGTATCCACATGCTCCTTGAGTTTGTTGATACCATCCTGGGCCTGGAGAATCCGTTTCTTTCCTTCATATCCAAAAGGAGTTGTTACAATTCCTACAGTGAGGATTCCAAGATCCTTACAGATTTTGGCAATGATAGGTGCACCACCTGTTCCAGTACCACCACCCATACCTGCAGTGATAAACGCCATCTTGGTATTTACTTCCAGAATGCGTTTGATTTCTTCTAAACTTTCTTCTGTTGCCTGGCGGCCAATTTCAGGATTGGCACCTGCACCCAACCCTTGTGTAAGGTGCGGACCTAACTGAACTTTGTTGGGCACCATGCTTTGTGCAATGGCCTGCGCATCTGTATTGCAAATAATAAAATTCACTCCTTCTTTGATCTGTGAATGCATGTGGTTAACAGCATTGCTGCCACCGCCACCCACACCAATTACTTTGATGATGGATGATTTTTCCTTTGGTAAATCAAAATGTATCATACGCTCTGGGTTGTAAGTTGGGTTAGTAAGTAATGTGCTTAGAACTTTTTGTCGTCTTCTTCATGGAACAGATCAATCAATCCGTCTTTAATACTATCCATGAACCCTTTCAATGTTCTGCGCTTCTTAATCTGAATATGATGTGTATCGGATGGTTCATCGTAAGTAGTAACCACTTCTTCAAGAACCGGCTCAATCACTTCAATTCCTTTTAATTTGTTTTGTGTGTTTTCAAATACGTTGTATCCTTTCAGGATTAACCCGATACAGGTTGAATACATTGGTTTTGCCAGTTCATCAATATGTCCTGCAGCCAGGTGTTCGTTTGGATAACCGATACGTGCATTCAAACCGGTTACATATTCAGTTAACTGAATGAGGTGCTTCAACTGAGAACCACCACCTGTAAGCACCACTCCACCATTCAGCATACGGTTGTCTAATCCAACCTGCTTGAGATGATACGTAACGAAATCAAGTATTTCGCTCATACGTGCCTGTATGATATTTGCCAGGTTCTTCACACTGATTTCTTTGGGCTGCATACCACGGATGCCGGGAATAGTAATGAATGCATTTGATTTTGCTTCATCTGCCAGTGCACTGCCAAACTGAACTTTCATTTGCTCGGCTTGTGTACGCAACACACCCAATCCCATTTTAATATCATTCGTGATATTCTCACCACCGAAAGGAATAACAGCTGTATGTTTTAAAATCCCTTCATAAAATACAGCGAGATCGGTTGTACCACCACCTATATCCACAATAGCAACACCTGCTTCCAGATCATCCACACACATAACCGCAGCAGCAGAGGCCAATGGTTGCAACACCAGATCTTTTACTTTCAGTTTACTTTTTTCAACACTTCGGTTGATGTTGCGAATTGCATTTTTATCGCCGGTGATAATATGGAAGTTGGCACCCACTTTCACACCGCTGTACCCGATAGGATTTGGAATATTCTGAAAATTATCAACCGTAAATTCCTGAGGAATCACATCAATGATCTGGTCTCCGGCAGGAATATAGGTTTTGTACTGATCGCTTACCAGCTGATCAATTTCTTTCTGGGCAATTTCCTCTTCATTATTCTGACGAACAATGTCTCCTCTTGTTTGCAAAGATTTGATGTGATGTCCTGCAATACCCACATACACTTCGTTGATTTCGAGGTTGGGGTTGCTTGCATAACAATTTTGTAAAGCCTGTTCAATAGCTTTGATTGTTTGATCAATATTGAGCACCATTCCGTGTTGCACACCATTGCTGTTGGCACGGCCAAAGCCCAGAATTTCGAGTTTGCCAAACTCATTCTTGCGACCTGCAATTGCTGCAATCTTTGTGGTACCAATGTCCAAACCCACAATAATGGGATTGTTGTTAACAACAGAAGAAGAGGCACTGCCTGTGCTGCTTGTTTCGGTTGTGTGTTGAATTGAATCCGTGTTCATAGTTGTATCCTGTTTTTTAGTTGTTTACGATTGTTCAATTGTTTTTTTTCTGCATGACTGCTTTCGGTTCTTTCTTAGGTACTGCCGGTTTCACCACCTGTTTTTTTGCTTCTGATAATACAGATGCTTCATCAGGTGTAACCGTTACGCTTGTTTTTGTTTTCTGCACAGGGGCAGGAGATTGGTTTTTCAAAGCATTGTTATTTTGCTTTGGTACACTGGTATTCACAGAGACGGATGATGGTTTAGGGCTATTGGTTACAGGGGCAGCAGTTGTAACTGAATCAGGCTTGCTTGCCGGAGGTAAAACCGAAGAAGAATCACCGGGTAACAAGCTTCCTGTTTCAATTGTATTTTTATAGGTTGTATCTGTTGTTAACACAAAACTTTTGAACAAGCTCACACTATCTCTTCTGGCAGCCACCAGTTGTTTATCGTAACGAACATCCAGTGTACTGTAATAATTCCAACCGGTTTTGCTCATGATTTTATTATAAAACAACAAGAGGCGTTTAAACTTTGCATCCACCTGGGTTCCAGTACCAAAGAGAATCATATGTTTTCCCAGTTTGGGCACCAGTTCAAATTCATAATTATTAATATTCAGCTGATCAATTTGCGCCATCCAGAAATCATGTTTCAATAAATAACTTCCCATCTCTTTCACCTGTACCAGTAACACACTGTCTTTTCCTTTTAACGGATAGGTGATGATTGGAAAAGAAGTAAACACCGGAACCCTTGCCACCTGATCAGTATTAACTGGTAGCCGTTCTCCAAAATCGTCTACATAAAATGTTTCGCCACTTACCGAAAACACTCTTGCCACCGGCTGACGTTCTGTAATATCTGCATGCAACACATCATTATTATCAAAGAACAATTCGGCATTTCTGATCCACAGATTTTTCTCCAGTCGCTCTTCCATTTGTTTGAGATCGAAGGAATGAACAGGCGTTCCTGTTAAATCACCAGTCATTCCCACGGCCATTGTTGCCAGAATCTGTTTTTTATTGACATACTCCACACCATCCAGACTATAAACAGAAACCTCAACACTTTTGCACAGCTTTCCTTCCTGCTGCTGTACTGCAGCAACCAGCAAGACAATTGTACCCGCACCCACCAATATCCAAACGGTGGCAAGCAATACTTTTTTCCAACTGATTTTTCTGTTACTCATGTTACTTCAATGCTTCTTTTAACTGTGGGAGCAACGTATCAATATCACCGGCTCCTGCTGTTACAAAAACCAACTCCTCATTTATATTCTTAACCTTTTCAATTAATTCTTCTTTTGTGAGCACTTGCTTTGCTCCCAACTTCATACGCTCCAGTATCATTTCACTACTCACTCCTTCAATTGGCAATTCTCTTGCCGGGTAAATGGGAAGCAGAATGACTTCATCAGCTTTATCCAGACTGGCCGCAAAACCATCAGCCAGGTCCCTGGTCCTGGTGTACAAGTGTGGCTGAAACACAACCATCAGTTTCTTTGAACCAAACAAACTTCTGGCACCTTTTATCAATGCATTCAGTTCTTCCGGATGATGTGCATAGTCATCAATAAATACTACATTTCCTTCACCCGGTGCAATCACATACTCAAATCTTCTTTTTACCCCTTTATAATCTGCTACTGCTGCTTTTATTTTCTCTTGTTCAATTTTCAGAATATGAGCCACTGCAATTGCAGCCAGTGCATTTTCCACATTATGTAATCCACCAACATTTATCTGCACCTGTTCAATCACTGTATCCTGCAATACCACATCAAACACGTAACCACCATTTTTAACAAGCAGGTTCTTTGTATGAACTGTAGCTGCAGTATGATCCAGGTGATAGGTGATGTGATGTGCAGCCACCAGTTCTTTTGTCCGGCTGAGACCAAACTTGCTGATTAGCCAACCTCCGGGTTTGATCTTACGTGTAAACTCAATGAACGCTTCTTCTACTGCTTCTGCTGTTCCGTAGATATCCAGGTGGTCGGCATCCATGGCAGTGATCACAGCAATATTGGGTTGCAGCTTATGAAAAGAACGATCATACTCATCTGCTTCCACCACACATACATTATTGTCACTGCTCCAGAAATTCCGGTTATAGTTTACCGATATACCTCCCAGAAAAGCATTGCAACCAAATCCACTATGGCGTAACACGTGCCCCGTCATGGTACTAATGGTTGTTTTGCCATGCGTACCGGCAACGCATACATTAAAAGAGCTTTGCGTAATAATCTGCAATACATCGCTGCGCTTTACCACATTGTATCCATGCTGCAGATAATACTGATATTCTGTATGATCCTTTGGAATGGCCGGTGTATAAACCACCAGTTGCACATCTTTAGGGATCAGTTCCACATTATCTTCATAATGGATATTCACTCCCTCTGATTCCAGTTGCTGCGTAAGTGGTGTGCGTGTTTTATCATAACCACTCACGTTCACCCCTTTCTCATTGAAGAAGCGAACAATAGCACTCATACCAATGCCACCTGCCCCGATGAAATACACTTTTTTAATATCGTTCAACTGAATCATGTTATGCTTCGTTCTTACTTATTAACCGCAACACTTCTTTTGCCACAACTATATCTGCATCTCCAATTGCCAGCGGTTTTATGTTATCAACCAGTTGTTTTTGTTCTTCATCATTTGTTGCCAGTTGTACAACTGTTTTAATTAATTGTTTGCCTGCTTCACTATCCTTCACCAGTAAGGCCGCCTTTTTATTTACCAGGTTCATTGCATTCACTGTTTGATGATCTTCAGCAGCAAACGGGTAAGGAACAAATACAGCTGGCTTTGCCACTAAACAGATTTCTGCAATGGACATGGCACCTGCTCTTGATACAATCACATCGGCTGCAGCATAGGCCTGATCCATTTGTGTGATGAAATCATTTACCCAGATGCCGTTTTTTCCAACCGCTCTTTGCTTCGCAGTTGAGACATACAGTTTACCTGTTTGCCAGATGAGTTGCAGATTGTTGCCAAGCAGTTCATCCACACCTGCATCAACAGCTTCATTAATACTTTTTGCCCCAAGGCTGCCACCAACAACCAACACTGTTTTCTTTGAAGGATCCATTTGAAAAAAACGAATCGCTTCATCCCTTGAAACATTCTGATTACGAATGGCAGCCCGTACGGGGTTACCTGTAATCATCAGTTTCTCTGCCGGGAAAAATTTCTCCATCCCATCTGTTGCCACAAACACTTTTGTTGCATTCCTTCCCAACAGAATATTCGACTTACCTGCAAATGAATTGGCTTCATGTATGAATGTGGGGATTCCTTTCCCCTGTGCCAGTTTTAACACAGGAAATGTGGAATAACCACCCACTCCAATTACAGCATCCGGATGAAACCGTTTAAAAATGGAACGCACCTGTAAAAAGCTTTTCACCAACTTAAACGGCAAACCGATGTTTTTTATCAAAGAACTTCTGTTAAAACCTGCTATATCCAACCCTTCAATTTTATAACCGGCTTGTGGCACTTTCTCCATTTCCATTTTCCCCTTCGCCCCTACAAACAAAAACTCCGCATCCGGTTCCAATTGCTTAATGGCGTTAGCAATGGCTATGGCCGGAAAAATATGTCCGCCTGTACCACCACCTGCTACTATAAACTTCTTACTCATGCCACTACTTCTTTTTGTTGCACTTCTGTTCCCTCTGACTGCTCCACATTTCTGGCAACACTTAATATGATTCCAATTGCCAGGCAAGTGAAAAGAAAACTGCTGCCACCCATACTCACCAGTGGAAGTGTAACACCGGTAACCGGGAATAAACCAACATTCACTGCCATATTTGTCATTGCCTGGATTACCAGTGTAAAACTTAAGGCCAATGCCAGAAATGCACCAAAGGCAAACGGACACTTTCGAAACAACTGGATACTCCGGAAAAGAAAGATGAGATAGATGAAAATGATGAATGCGCCACCCATCAATCCATACTCCTCTATAATGATGGCATAGATATAATCAGAATAAGGATGCGGCAGAAAATTCCGTTGCTCACTATTACCGGGGCCAAGTCCCAAAAAACCACCTTTGGCAACAGCAATTTTTGCCTGTTGTACCTGGTAAGGTGCTTCATCTGCTTTTGCATAACGAAAATCCTGAACACGTTTGATCCAGGTGGGGATACGGCCAACTGAAAGTACAGCTGGTAGTTCTTTCATTTTCCCTGCTTCCTTATCGTAATAAATTCCTGCAATTGATAAAAGAAACAAAACCGGAACCAATCCTACAAGCGCCACCAGTGCAATATGTTTTACACTCACACGGCCAATGAACAACAGTAACATACTTGTTGCGCCAGTTAACAAAGCAGTAGAAAGGTTGGCAGGAGCAATTAAACCACAAATAATCACAACAGGAATCATTAAAGGAATAAATCCCTTCTTGAAATCTTTGATCACATCCTGTTTTTTGGAAAGCAATCTCGACAAATACATAAACAGCGCCAGCTTGGCAATGTCTGATGTTTGTATGGTAAGATTGATAATGGGTAACTTAATCCAGCGGCTACCGTCGTTAATTTTCGCACCGAATAATAAAGTATATATGAGCAATACAATCGAAACATAAAATCCAATCCGTGCAACTCTTGAATAAATCGTATAATTAACTCTGTGGGCAAAGTAAACCACCATAATACCCATCATAATAAAAGCAAACTGTTTAAAGAGATACACCCATGTATTCCCTTTATACAATTTGTAAGCCAGTGAATTGGTTGCACTATACACTACCAGCAAACTGGCAAGTGATAATACAATCACAATGGCCCAAATAACTTTATCTCCCTGGGTTTTTTGTCTTAATCCTTCAGGGCTAAAGCCAGATGTTATGTTTGAAAACTGATTCATTCAATAATTGACATTCCGTTAAAGTTCTCTTACCGCTTGTTTGAATTGGTTACCTCTGTCTTCATAATTTTTAAACAAATCGAAACTGGCGCAGGCGGGGCTCAGTAATACCACATCACCTTTCTCTGCAAAATGATAGGCTGCTTTCACTGCATCTTCTGCACTGGTAGTATTCACCATGAGTGTAACCGTTTCGCCAAATGCTTCGTGTATTTTTCTATTATCCACACCCAGGCAAACAATTGCTTTTACTTTTTCTTTCACCAGTTCGTCCAGCACACTGTAATCATTTCCTTTGTCCACTCCACCAAGGATAAGGATTACAGGCTTTGCCATACTTTCCAGTGCAAACCAGGTTGAGTTTACATTGGTTGCCTTGCTGTCGTTGATAAACTCAACACCTTTTACCATTGCAACCATTTCCATCCGGTGTTCCAGGCTTTCAAAAGTTGTAATGGCTTCCCTGATCTTTTCTTTACGGATACCTAATGTAGCCGCTGCAATTCCTGCTGCCATAGTGTTGTACTGGTTGTGTTTCCCTTTGATTTTAAAATCATCTACGCTCATGGTTACTTTCTCATCGTTCACTGCAATCGTCATAGTGTTGCCTTTAATAAATCCGCCTTGTTGTGGTTCCTGCTTCATGGTGAATGGTAATGGGTTTGAGTGGATAGTAAGCTGGTTTAAATATTTTGTTGTCACAGGGTCATCGGAACAAAAAATGAAATAATCGCTCTTTGTCTGATTTTGGGTAATCTTAAATTTTGAAAAAATATAATTCTCGAACTTATACTCGTATCTGTCCAGGTGATCTTCGGTAATATTGGTGAGCACAGCAACATCTGCTCTGAACTCATGAATATCATCGAGCTGAAAACTGCTGATCTCGGCCACATATAAAGGTTTTGGATCCAGCGCAACTTGTTTGGCAATGCTGATGCCGATATTTCCCACCAACGCACAATCCAATCCAGCATGTTTACAAATGTGGTATGTAAGTGATGTTGTAGTGGTTTTACCGTTACTGCCTGTTATGGCAACAATCTTACTATCATCTTTAAAACGATAAGCCAGTTCAAACTCACTGATCACAGGTATTCCCTTTTTGCGGATCTTCTTCATCATATCACTCTTCTCTGGTATACCCGGACTCTTCATAATCTCATCTGCTTCGAGAATCCGTTCTTCGTTGTGACCGCTTTCTTCAAATTCGATTCCGTATTCAATCAACTCCTCTTTGTAAATGTTTTTCAATGGGCCGGCATCGCTCACAAATACATCATACCCTTGCTTTTTAGCAAGAATAGCAGCGCCAACTCCGCTTTCGCCGCCTCCCAGTATGTAGCATTTGTGTGCCATCAGTTCTTTGTTCGTTTTTGGTTTTTAAACCATTTTCAATACGATTACAGATATTAAAAATGGTTCTTCACAAGTATGGGTTAGTAGATGCTCTCTTGGTTTCATCACAGGATTGTTTCTTTAGGATGCCGGACCGGGCTTCTAAAACCTTAGTGGTTTTTCAACAACTATTCTTATCGGATTTTGAGTGTTACAATTGCAAGCACCACACAAAGGATTGTTACAATCCAGAAGCGTGTTACAATCTTACTCTCATGAAATCCTGCTTTTTGGTAATGATGATGCAACGGGCTCATCAGGAATATCCTCCGTCCTTCACCATATTTTTTCTTAGTGTATTTGAAATAACCAACCTGTAATACAACACTCAGGTTTTCTACTAAAAACACACCACAGAATATCGGAATCAATAATTCTTTACGTACTAAAAAGGCCAGGGATGCAATCACACCACCCAGCATTAAACTGCCGGTATCTCCCATGAACACCTGTGCGGGATAGGAATTATACCACAGAAATCCAATACAGGCACCTACCAATGCAGCAATGTAAATTGATAATTCACCCAGGTTAGGGATATACATGATGTTGAGGTATTCGGCCACACGTATATTACCACTGGCATAAGCAAAAATGCCCAGCCCTACTCCTATTACTGCCGATACTCCGGTAGCTAACCCATCAATTCCATCAGTGATGTTGGCTCCATTGGAAACAGCAGTAACAATGAAAATCACAATGATTACATAGAGTAACCATGTGAATCCACGGATTGCCGATGGAAGTAATTTTGAATAATTGAATTCATGGCTCTTTACAAAAGGAATTGTTGTGATTGGTTCGTCTGCTTTCACCATAATCTTTTCAACACCATTCAGTTTCACTTTTTTCACTTCTGCGTTGGCAGGTAATTGTGTTCCGGTAAATTCACGATACACACTGATGGTATCATTGAATAAAAGTGTAGTGGCTACAGCAACACCCAATACAACCTGTCCCAATACTTTAAACCAACCAGCTAATCCATCTTTGTCACCTTTCTTATAAGCCACTCCTTGTTCCTGTGCCAATCGTTTGGCCCGCAGCTTCAGGTAATCATCCACAAACCCGATTAATCCCAGCCAGATGGTTGCAAAAATCATCAACAGGATATATACCTTGCTGATATCGGCCAACAGAAGTGTGGGCACCAGTACGGAAACAATAATGATCAATCCACCCATTGTAGGTGTACCTTTCTTTTGTTGTTCGCCAGCAAGACCCAAATCCCTTACCGACTCTCCCACTTGTTTTGAACGCAGATAATTAATCAGCTTTTTACCAAAAACAGTGGAAATAATAAGCGACAAAAGAACTGCCAGCATTACACGACTGGTAATAAACTGAAACAGGTTGTCGCCCGGAAAATGAATTCCGGCACTGTTCATCCAATCAAATAAGCTTTTCAACATAGCAGTTCGTTTAATATTATTTCTCTAACAGTTTAAACATATCATTCAACACTTGTTTATCATCGAAGTCGTGCTTCACTCCTTTTATTTCCTGGTATTTTTCATGTCCCTTTCCGGCAACAAGAATGATGTCTTCCTTATTCGCCAAACTGATCGCTGTCTTAATAGCTTCCCTGCGATCTACAATGGAAATAGATTTTCTTTTTGCAGCCGAATTCAATCCTGCTTCAATGTCTTTCAGTATTTCAAACGGATCTTCGCTTCTGGGGTTATCACTGGTGAAAATGACACGATCACTTAACTGGCAGGCAACTTCTCCCATCACCGGGCGTTTGGTTTTGTCTCTGTCGCCACCACAACCTACAACTGTAATCACCTGTTCATAACCACGTTTGAGTTTGTTGATCGTCACCAAAACATTCTGCAATGCATCAGGGGTGTGGGCATAGTCTACAATACCCAGTATTTTCTGATCTGCAGAAATGAGATAATCAAACCTCCCTTCAGCTCCTGTTAATCCGCTGAGCACCTGCAATACTTTTTCTTTGTCTTCACCCAATGAAACAGCAGCACCATAAACAGCCAGCAGGTTGTAAGCATTAAACTCACCAATCAAACGGAAATGCACTTCTTCCTGATTGATAAGCATCTGCAAACCGGTAAGTGCATTCTCAAGGATCTTCCCTTTAAATTCAGCCATGCTCTTCAAACTGTAGAACAGTTTGGTGGCTTTGGTGTTCTGCAACATCACTTCACCCCGTTTATCATCACGATTGGAAATAGCAAAGGCTTCAGAGGTAAGTCCGTCGAAGAATGATTTCTTCACACGGATGTATTCATCAAACGTTTTATGATAATCGAGGTGATCGTGAGTGATATTGCTGAATAATGCACCTGCGAATTGTATACCTGTGATCCGGTGCTGATGAATGGCATGGCTGCTGCACTCCATGAACACATGTGTGCAACCGGCATCATACATCTGCTTCATCAGTTTGTTCAGGCTGATCACATCTGGTGTGGTATGTGTAGCCGGAATGATTTCTGCTCCAATATGATTCTGCACAGTGGATAACAACCCACACTTATATCCCAATCCGCTGAACAGTTTGAACAATAAAGTAGCGATCGTTGTTTTACCATTCGTTCCTGTAACACCCACCACTTTCATTTGCTCACTCACATTTCCATAGAACTGGTGAGCCATATAACCGGCAGCTTCGGCAGAGTTTGCTACTTCCACATAGGTAACTCCTTCTTTCAGTTCTGCAGGCAATACTTCACATACAACCGCCACTGCACCTTGTTCCACCGCTTTGGAAATGAACTGATGCCCATCTACCGCCACACCTTTCATAGCAATAAAACAAGAGCCCTGCTTTACTGCACGTGAATCAATCTGCAGATCATTGATTTCAACTGCAGTTGATCCGTGTGTGCTGCGGATCGCAACTTTGTACAATATGTTTTGCAATAGCTCCATCAGTTCAGATATAATACAATTTGTTGTCCCTTCACCACAGGTGTGCCTGCAGCAATGGACTGATTCATTACTTTTCCTTTTCCATTCACCTGTACTTTCATTCCGGAAGATTCCAGTACATACAAGGCATCTTTCAATCCCATTCCAATCAACGATGGCACAGCAGTACTGCCGGGATTGATGGTTTGCACCTGAAGCCCACCATTCTTCAGCTGGGCTGTTCTCCAGTTGCCAGGATTGGCATCGTTAAAACGGAAATTGAATTGATTGGATAAACTCATCAGCTCTTTTTTCAAACCGCTGAAGGTGTACATCATTGAATCAACTCCTGTTGGTAAAATATTGGGAGCTTGCTGTTCAACGCTGTATTTATATAAATGATCGGCTACTTCTCTGAAAACAGGAGCAGCAACAGATCCACCGTAATAATTTCCAGCATGCGGTTTGTTTTTCACCACTACAATGATGGAGTACTTTGGATTTTCTGCAGGAAAGTATCCGGCAAACGCAGCCTGGTACACACCATCTTTGTATTTGAATTTTCCATCATTCACTTTAGCTGTTCCGGTTTTTCCCGCAGCGTGATACAAAGCCTTTGCGAATGCATTTTTGCCGGTGCCTTCTGTACATACGGCCGCAAGGCATTCCTGTAACTGAAGAATGGTTTCTTTGCTGGCAATAGCAGGATTCAATACTACCGGCTCGTTTTTCTTAATCACAGTACCATAACTTCTGATTTCACTAACGAGGTAAGGCTTCATCATTTTACCATTATTAGCAACTGCATTATAAACCATCAGTAATTGTAAAGGCGAAAGCATGATCTCATATCCAAAACCCCAGGAAGCCAGCGTTTGCGGATGCCAGTAAGAAGCAGTATTTGGATTTTTTACTAATGGTTTGAATTCTTCATTCAATTCGATACCTGTACGTGAAGTAAGATGCCAGTCTTTTAAGTGGCGGTAATATTTCTTAGGGTCATTTGTATAATACTGGTAAGCCAGTTTACTCATGGCCACATTAGAACTGTTGGTGAATGATTGTTTGATGGTAACTGTTTGCGGACCGTGGTGATCATCCACAATCGTTCTTCCACCAATGGTCCAACGGCCACCATTGATTTCTATGTTATCACGGATTGTTACATATTTATCTTCCAAAGCAGCCATTAATGTAACCAGCTTGATTGTTGATCCGGGTTCTGATGTGCGAAGCGCAAAATTGTCGGCTTCAAAATAAGACCCATCCGGTTGGCGGCTGAGGTTGGCAATCGCTTTGATTTTTCCTGTTGCCACTTCCATTACAATGCAGGTTCCTTCCAGCGCTTCGTTTTCCTGCATCTTGCGCATCAAAGCACGTTCCGTAACATCCTGTATGTTTACATCAATAGTTGTATAAACATCATTGCCATTTTCGGGTTCCACTTCAAATCCTTCCACCGGCATCATCACACCACCTGCCACAAAACGTACCAGTCTCTTTCCGGATGTACCACGCAACACGCTATCAAATGAACGTTCCAGCCCTACCATTTTTGCATTTTCACGATACAGTCCGATTGTGCGGAAACCCAGTTCACCAAATGGATTGAGACGAACCGTTTTTACTTCTGCAATAAATCCGCTTTTATTTTTTCCCAATCGCACCAATGGAAACTCACGTAATTGTTTGAATTGTTCAAAGGAAACTTTTTTACGTAAGGGATAGTAACGGTCTTTCTCTTTGTAAGCAAGACGCAATTCTTTGTTGTATTCCTGCGCTGTTTTATCGCCAAACAATCCGGCAAGTGCTATCGCTAATGAATCAACATTATTAAAAAAGCGTTCGCCGTTTTTCTGACGCAGACCTTCTGCATTAAAATCAATGAATATATCAAACTGGGGAAGAGATGTACTGAGCATGCTTCCATCTTCACTATAGATAGTGCCACGTTCTGCAGCAAGGTCAATGATTTTGGTGTGCAAACTATCACCCATGCTTTTCCAGTAGGCTCCTTCGAACTTCTGTGTGTAAAAGGCTTTGCCCAGGATCATCACTCCAAAGAGGATCAATCCAAGGAAACCCAGGTATACACGCCACAATATGTCCTTTTTAACCTCCATCAGTTGTTTGTAAGTTCTGTACTGTCTGTAAGCTTCAACGGTTGCTGAACATTTTCTTTCAGGCCGATCGTATCCACTGCTTTGGATACTTCCGTTTGCCTGTTCTGGAACATGAGTTTACCGTTAAGGGTTTTAAATTCATATTCCTGTTCCTTCAGCAACTTGGTTGTTTTGTTAATGTCTCTGATTGTATTATCGGCATAGTGACCATTGGCGATATACAATACAGCGAGAAAAGAGAGAAAAAGAAAAAAGGGAACGTTCTTCACGATCCATTCATAGTTGAACCATTTTTTAAAATCCAGTTTCGGCTCTTTGGTTGCCATGATTTGCTTTTCTTTTAATACTGTTTTCTCGTTTCTTTCTTTTCAGGGGGTTGGGGTTTTGTGGTTTTACAGCTTTTCGGCTATACGTAGCCGTGCGCTTCTGGATCTTGGATTGGATTGTTGCTCCGCTGCACCCGGCTCAATGGGCTTTTTGGTGATCAGTCGGAATATTTGTTCTCTGCCTCCGGTTGCGAATGGGTTATACGGTTCCTCTTCAAAACTTCCTTGTTTGAAAAATAACTTTACCAATCTGTCTTCCAGAGAATGAAAAGAGATGACAGAGGCTCTGCCACCCGGCTTCAGTACAACAGGCAATTGTTGCAGTAATTCTTTCAACGCACCCAGCTCATCATTCACCTCAATACGCAACGCCTGGAATACCTGGGCAAAATATTTATTGGGATTTCCTTTCACCACCGGCTGCAGCATCTGCTTCAGCTGGGCAATGGTTTGCAGTGGCATTTGTGAACGCTGTTTCACTATGGTTGCTGCAAGCGTTTTGGAGTTGGTTACTTCTCCGTATTGTTCAAACAGTTTATGCAACTGTTGTTCGGAATAGGTTTGAAGGACAATAGCAGCAGTAAGCGGTTGTGCAGGATCCATGCGCATATCCAGCGGTCCATCGAAACGGGTGGAAAATCCACGTTCGGGAATATCAAACTGGTGACTGGATACACCTAAATCGGCAAGCACACCATCCACTGATTCTATTTTGTGCAGTTTCAGGAAACGGGAAAGATGGCGAAAGTTGTGCGGAACGAAAATGACACGATCATCTTCTGTAATATTTTTTCTGGCATCTGGATCCTGATCGAAAGCAATCAATTTACCTGCTGTACCCAGGCGGCGAAGAATTTCCCTGCTATGGCCACCACCACCAAACGTACAGTCTACATACACACCATTGGGCTGTATTGCCAACCCATCTACCGCTTCTGTTAACAGAACCGTTACGTGATAGTTACCGGCAGGCTGATCAATCCCTTCTGATACAGCATCCGCTATTTGCTTTTTCTTTCCCATGCTCTCACTGCTTCTCTTTTTTTACCATAACCTCATCGGCGAGGCTGCTGAAAGCTTCGGGTGAAAAGTTTTCAAAGAACTGTTGATACTTCCTTTTATCCCATATTTCTATTTTCTTAACAGCCGACACCAGTACCACATCCTTTTCAAGTCCGGCATATTCTTTCAGGTTCTGAGGAACCAGTAAGCGTCCGGCCGAATCCAGTTCAATCGTGGTGGCGCCGTTTAAAAAATAGCGTTGAAATTGCCTTACCTTAGGGTCGAAATCATTCAATTGGCTGATCTCAGAGAAAATGGGTTCCCAGTTTTTCATTGGGTATAACGTGAGGCATGGTTCAATACCACGGCTGATCACATATTGGTTGCCCCACTCCTCCGGCACCTGCTTTTTAAAGCCGGCCGGGAGTAAAAAGCGACCTTTTGCGTCCAGTGTAACCTCATATTCTCCAAGAAAACCAATCATTTGTGCGGATAATGGCTTTTAATACCATTATTCTACACAAAATAACACATTTTCCCACTTTTCAAACAAAAGGGAAATGCTTTATTTTTTCCACAAGGCTCAAAGTCATACTGACAAAGGATTACAGGCCATTTTGACCCCCATTTTTTAGAAAGGATTGTGAATTGATGTGCTTATTCTGTGGATAACCGGAAAGTGAATGTGAATAACAGAAAAGAGAAGAAAGAAGAGAGGAGTTAGAAGAGAGAATTCAGAATAGCAGATGAAGGAATAAAGAGTTCTGAAGTAATTGCCGACTACCACTTCTATCTTCTAACTCCTATCTTCTATCTCCTATCTTCTCCCGGCTCAACTGCTTTTTTTCAACGGAAATTCGGCGGTGAAAGTGCTGCCCTTACCCAGAATGCTATCAACCCTGATTTTACCATCGTGAGCTTCCGTGATTGCCTTTACATAGCTGAGACCAAGCCCGAAGCCTTTTACATTGTGCACATTGCCGGTATGTGCACGGAAGAATTTTTCGAAGACACGGCTGAGTGTTTCTTTACTCATACCAATACCATTGTCTTCCACAATAATGCGGATATTCTTTCCAACATTCCGTGTAGTGAGTTTTACATGAAGCGGAACTCCTTCCTTGGAGTATTTAACTGCATTGTCCAGCAGATTATTGATGAGGTTGGTGAAATGTACTTCATCTGCTTCTACCAGATCATTGGTTGCGTTCAACTGCAAATCAATTTTACCCTGCCGTTCTTCTATTTGTAACTGAAGATTTGAAATGACCCTGTGTACTACATCGTGTACATGGATATCTTTTTTGTCGAGCTGCATTTCCTGTCGCTCCATTTGTGCGGCCTGTAGAATGGTTTCCACATGTTTGTTCATGCGTTTGTTTTCGTCCTTGATCATGCCTGTGAAATAGTTGAGCTTCTCTTTATTAGCCAATACTTTTTCACTCTTCAACGCATCCACCGCTAATGAAATCGTAGCCAGTGGCGTTTTCAGTTCATGCGTCATATTGTTGATGAAATCACTCTTCATTTCGCTCAGCTTTTTCTGACGCAGTAAGGTTCCGAAGGTGAGATAAAACGCAGTAACGATGATCAACGTAAAAAAGATAGCGCCTGCAATCATCCAGCCCAACGATTGAAATACATAGGATTTTACATCGGGCACCACAATCACCAGTACTTCATCCGGCGCCAGGCTCTCCAGCAAACTGCCGCTACTGGCCACCAGCGGATACCACACTTTCAGATTGTGCACAGTATCCATAGCCAGGTTCATGAACTGCGATGATTTTAATTCATAATGTCCGAATACATTATCACTGGCAACTGCAAATTCAAATTTGGTGTCCTTTAAATTCTGACGAAGAAATGCCTTTTGCAATTTCTCCCGTATTTCGAAAACTGTAAAACGGTTGGTGACTGAGAACTGGCGGAAAACATCATAGCTATCGCCCGGAAATTTCATGTTGGGCAATGAGCCCGGACTGTTGATAGGTGGTGTGCGTTGCGTTACCAACTCTTCGCCCACCTGTTGAATCACAAAAGAAAGTTTTTCTTTAAACTGTTCTTCACGGAACAAAGCCAATGTACGTATCCACGATACCTGGATATAAATAATTCCAAGTAGTGAAACTGTAATGAGAACAATGATTAAAGGAAATATTTTCTTCATGTCTGCAAAATTACCGGGGACAGCCCCATTCAAGTTCTTAAAGATAAGGGCAGAAGCTGTTTTAACTTCAATTTATCACACCGAAAAAAAAGGATTGATTTCATTTGTAAAATCAAAGTAACTTGAAGTATGATTGAACCTGCCTCCGGTGTTTTATTGATTTCGGACCCCTTCCTGAAAGACCCCAATTTCAGCAGAACGGTGGTGCTTCTATGTGAACATGATGCACACGGTACATTTGGATTAGTGCTCAATCGTTTTGCTGACTATACTGTGGGAGACCTCATGACCGATCTCGAAGAATTTGACTTGCCTGTTTATTACGGCGGACCGGTACAAACAGATACGCTGCATTTCATTCATCAGTTACCGGAACAAATTCCAGGCGGATTGGAAATTTGCAAAGATGTATACTGGGGAGGCGACTTCAGCACTTTAACCCAACTGTTAAAACTGGGCACTATCGACACATCTAAGATCCGCTTTTACCTGGGTTACAGTGGATGGAGCGCTGGTCAGTTGCAACATGAAATGGAAGAAAAAACATGGTTAACTGTAAACTCCACATCTGACCTGGTGTTTCATTCCAACATCAATAATATCTGGAAAGATGCGCTTCAACAAATGGGCGGGCAATACAAGCAACTTATCAATTATCCCATTGATCCGCAACTGAACTGATCTTATATTCATCTTCCAGTAAATTTACAAAAATGAAAAAACTACTCACCCTGCTGCTATTGGTTACTGTTAGCACAGCCATTGCACAGCAGAAGAAACCGGTTCCCGCATCCAAAAAACAAGTTGTGCAGCAAAAAGATAAATACCACGATAATGTAGACGACCGCATGAAAGGCCCCAAAGGTGAGAAGGTATATATCGGCCCTAATGGGGGAAGATATTATCTTAAAAACGGAAAGAAAGTGTATGTGGACTATAAGGGGAATAAGAAAAAGGTATAATCAATAAAAAATCCCGTTCAACATTGAACGGGATTTTCTTTTAAACTCATTTGTCTCACTCAACCGGCTTACTGCCTTCCACCAACACGGTTACTTTGTTGTTAAGCACTTCCACAAAGCCACCCTGGATATTGTACAACTCATTGCGGTTTTTTTCAACCAGTACTTTCAACTGACCGGCTTTTAATGCACTCACCATAGGAGCATGGTTATCGAGCACTTCAAAGCTACCTGCAATACCGGGCAACTGTACACCAATCACATCGCCACTATAGGTTTTACCGGAGGGAGTTAATATTTCTAAATTCATACAATTTGAAAATTTATGAATTTGAAAATTTGAAAATTGGAGAGCTGAATTATATTTTCAAATCAGCCCATTTTCAAATTCTCAAATTAATTTATCCTTTTGCCGCAGCCAGCAATTTCTTACCTTTTTCGATCGCATCTTCGATGTTACCTACGAGGTTGAATGCTGCTTCCGGATATTCATCCACTTCACCGTCCATAATCATGTTGAACCCACGGATGGTATCTTCAATACTTACGAACACACCTTTCAGACCAGTGAAGGCTTCTGCCACATGGAACGGCTGACTGAGGAAACGTTGTACTTTACGTGCACGTTGTACGGTCATCTTATCTTCTTCACTCAGTTCATCCATACCAAGGATAGCAATGATATCCTGCAGTTCCTTATAACGTTGAAGAATCAGTTTCACCCTGTTGGCACAGTTGTAGTGTGCTTCACCCACAATAGCAGGCGACAGGATACGTGAAGTAGATTCCAGAGGATTCACCGCAGGGTAGATACCTAAGTCGGCAATCTTACGATCCAATACCGTTGTGGCATCCAGGTGGGCAAAGGTTGTTGCAGGAGCCGGATCGGTCAAGTCATCCGCAGGTACATATACCGCCTGTACAGAGGTAATAGACCCGTTCTTGGTTGAAGTGATACGCTCTTGCATCAATCCCATTTCTGTTGCCAGTGTTGGTTGATAACCCACAGCTGAAGGCATACGTCCCAACAGCGCCGATACTTCAGAACCAGCCTGTGTGAAACGGAAGATATTATCTACGAAGAACAGGATATCTTTTCCTTTACCAGAACCATCTCCATCACGGAAATATTCAGCGATGGTAAGACCAGACAAAGCTACACGGGCACGGGCACCTGGAGGTTCGTTCATTTGTCCGAACACGAAGGTTGCTTTTGAATCTTTCAATCCTTCCTGATCCACTTTGCTCAGATCCCATCCACCTTCTTCCATGCTGTGCTTGAATGCATCACCGTATTTCATAATACCTGCTTCGATCATTTCACGTAACAGGTCATTTCCTTCACGGGTACGTTCACCCACACCGGCAAATACAGACAAACCACCATATCCTTTCGCAATATTGTTGATCAATTCCTGGATCAATACGGTTTTACCTACACCCGCTCCACCAAACAGACCAATTTTACCACCTTTTGCATAGGGTTCAATCAGGTCAATTACTTTAATACCGGTGAACAACACTTCACTTGAAGTAGACAGCTGTTCGAAAGCCGGGGGTTTTGCGTGAATAGGGCGACCACCTTCTTTACTAACAGCTGGCAATCCGTCAATGGCATCTCCGGTTACATTGAACAGACGACCGTTGATTTTGTCACCAACAGGCATTACAATGTTTTTTCCGGTATCTACCACTTCTGTACCACGTACAAGACCTTCTGTACCGTCCATCGCAATGGTACGTACACTGTCTTCACCAAGGTGCTGCTGTACTTCCAGAACCAGCACATCGCCGTTGGGACGTTTCAGTTCCAGGGCACTATAAATTTCGGGGAGTTGACCGTTAAACTGTACGTCTACAACGGCACCGATCACCTGTTTTACCTTACCAATATTGGCCATAAATATTCTGTTTAAAAAAGGGGTTATTATTCAGGGCGCAAAGGTAAGGGTGGAAACACGAATTCCCAATTTGTAGCCTGCGAATTTTGAAATTGGTGGAAAAAGTCCGGATTCAACTGGCCAAACCGGGCAAAAAAGGGCAATCGGGGCAGTTTTTTCAAAAAACTAATGACAATTATTTTTGATCTGAATATATTGGCGACCTTAAAATTGCAATTATGGCGCTGCAACCCTGGCGAACCGGACTTGTTACACAGATCATTGACGAAACGCCCAATACCAAGCGATTCCGCATCCGTATACCGGAACTGGAGCATTTTGATTTTCAACCCGGACAGTTTGTAACATTGGACCTTCCCATCCATGAAAAGCCCAACAAACGCTGGCGCAGCTATTCCATTGCCAGCTGGCCCGATGGTACAAATGAGTTTGAACTGGTGATTGTGCTCAACAGTTCAGGTGCCGGCACCCCCTGGATGTGGGAACATGTTCAGGTAGGAACGGAGTTAACGCTTCGTGGCCCGCAGGGTGTGTTTACTTTACCCGATACGATTGATACAGATCTGTTCTTTATCTGCACGGGTACGGGCATCGCCCCTTTCCGCAGCAAAGCCAACTATATTTTAAGGAACAACCTGCCTCATAAGAATATCTATCTCATTTTTGGCACCCGCAAAAAAGAAGACCTTCTTTATTATGAGGAACTGACCCACCTGCACGAACAATACGAAAGCTTTCATTATTACCCCACCCTCTCCCGTGAACTGTGGAACGGCCACACCGGCTATGTACACAATGTGTACGAAGCATTGCTGAAAGACAAACAGGATGCACGGTTTTATTTATGCGGCTGGAGAGCTATGCTGGACGAAACCAAAAAACGAATCCTGGAACTGGGCTACGATAAAAAAACCATTCACCAGGAGATTTACGGGTAAGAAACCAGCTTTTTTAAAAAATGATCTATAACATACTAACGGTTAACAGGAATCAGGGCGAACCGTTCGTTTTTTGTTGCTAATTTCGTTGCACAAAAAAACGTTGCTTATGGGTGCTTCTTCACTCATTGTCCTGATCATTGCTGCCGTTGCTTTTTCCAGTATTGCTATCCTTATTGCCAAGCTGGTTACCAAAGCCACAACCAATAAACAAAAAGGTGAAGCCATTGAATGTGGTATCCCTACTGTTGGTCCCAGCTGGATTCAGTTTAATGTTGGTTATTACTTATTTGCATTGATCTTCCTCATTTTCGATGTGGAACTTGTATTCCTGTACCCATGGGCGGTAGTAGTGAAAAAAGTTGGCTGGCTGGCCCTGGTTGAAATCGTCATATTTTTCCTGATCTTGTTTATGGGATTTCTCTATGCACATAAAAAAGGTGCATTGAAATGGATGTAAAACCGGATCTAAAAAGAACAACATGCAAACAAACAATACTAATAAAGGCGAACTACAACTGCCCTCGGTAGAGGGCAACCCGGCTTTCCCCGGACAAATTCACGAATTACCCGGTGGAGGGATTGTATTGAGTAAATTGGATGATGTCATTAACTGGGCCCGGTCGAATTCACTATGGCCTTTAACATTTGCTACCAGTTGCTGCGGTATTGAGTATATGGCCGTGGCTGGAGCGAAATATGATTTTTCACGTTTTGGTTTTGAAGTGGCCCGTGCCACGCCCCGCCAGGCAGATGTGATTATTATTGCCGGAACCATTGTAAATAAGATGGCACCTGTATTGAAGCGTTTGTACGATCAAATGGCCGATCCGAAGTATGTGATTGCCATGGGCGCCTGTGCCATCAGCGGGGGGCCTTTCTTCTACAACACCTATTCTGTTGTAAAAGGTGCCGATCATGTGATTCCAGTGGATGTATACGTAGCCGGTTGTCCGCCAAGACCTGAAGCATTATTACATGCATTGATTTCCCTGCAGGAAAAAATCAAAAAGGGAATGACCCGGGAACAAATTAAAGAAAGCAATAAGCCGGAAGCACCAGCATCCTGATGCTCCTTCTTACTTATTATAAATACCATATGATGAACGAAGAACTAAAAAACCTTATCAGCGAACTGCTTCCCACAGCAGTTTTTGAAGAAGGAAATGAATGGCTGGGCGTAAATGTGGAACCACAGGACTGGTTGGCTTTTGCACAGCAGCTCAGCAACAACGATTTGCTGAAATTTGATTCTCTTTTCTGCTTAACCTGTGTGGATTGGAAAACACATCTCACCATGGTGTATCATCTGCGGTCCACCCATTTCAGGCATCACCTGGTGGTGAAATCAAAACTAGACCGGAACAAAGCCGAAATAGAAACCGTTTCTCATATCTGGCGCACAGCTGAATTTCATGAGCGTGAAGTGTATGAAATGTTTGGCGTTAACTTTCTCAACCATCCTGATCTGCGGTTGCTGATCCTGCCGGATGGCTGGGAAGGAAAAAATCCGTTGCGTAAAGATTTTGAAGACCCGGTGAATATGATAAAACTATAGAAAACAGAAACGAGGAAGATAGAAGTAAGAAGCCAGAATTTTAAATCCTGTATCTGAATCACTTCTAACTTCTCTATTCTATCTTCTGAATTCTTAAAAGATACGATGTACAGAACTACTGACATATTAACATCCAGCACCAGCGGCGATATGGTGATCAATGTGGGGCCACAACACCCGGCCACACACGGAGTGCTGCACCTAGTGATTACATTAAACGGCGAAACAATCAAAAAGATTGAACCGCACCTTGGTTATATCCATCGCTCCATCGAAAAGATGTGCGAAAGTTTAACCTACCGGCAGTTCATCTATGTTACCAGCCGTATGGACTATCTATCGGCTCACATCAACAACCATGCGTGTGCGCTTTGTGTAGAGAAAGGGTTGCAGATTGAAGTTCCCCCACGTGCACAGGTGGTTCGTGTGATCCTTGACGAACTCACCCGTATTGCCTCACATGAATTGTGGTGGGGAGCTATGGCGATGGACCTGGGTGCCTTTACACCTTTCTTTCATGCATTCCGTGAAAGGGAGATGATCAACGAAATCATGGAAGAAACCTGTGGTGCCCGTTTAACCATGAACTATATCGTACCCGGTGGTGTGATGATGGATATCCATCCCAACTTTCAGAAAAAGATCAAAGAGTTCATTGTCCTGTACAAACAAAAAATCAACGAATACCACGAGCTCGTAACCGGTAACGTGATTTTTGAAAACAGGATGAAGAATATCGGTACGCTTACGGCCGAACAAGTGATCTCCTACGGTTGTTCGGGACCGGTAGCAAGAGGCAGTGGTGTGAAATCGGATATACGCAAATTGTATCCTTATGAAATTTACGACAAACTGGATTTTGAAGAAGCACTGGAAACAGGTGGCGATTCTTATGCCCGTTACCTGATACGTATGCGTGAGATGGAACAATCCATAAAAATTATTGAACAGTTGGTTGACAATATTCCCGATGGCGATTTTCAGGCAAAAACAAAAGCTGTTTTGAAATTACCCAAAGGAGAATTTTATACCAGTGTGGAAACAGCACGTGGCGAATTGGGCGTATACATTGTAAGCGAAGGAGGAACGACTCCTTACCGCATCAAGTTCCGCTCACCCGGTTTCTCTAACCTTTCCATTCTGAATGATATGGTAAAGGGTGGAAAGATTGGCGATTTAATTGCAGCCATGGGTACATTGGACCTGGTAATACCGGATATAGACAGATAACAGAACTAGGGTTGCAGAAAAAAAAGGCAACCGGACATCTTAAATCGAAATTGGCATGTGGAGTTTTAGCAACATAGCAAACGAAATTCATACCTGGCTCTCCAGTCAGCTACCGCCCATCTGGGCTACCATTGTTGAAATGGTGATCGCAGGTGTGGCTGTGATTGGATTGTTTGCCATACTTGGATTGGTGCTGGTCATTATGGAACGGAAAGTAGCGGCCTGGATTCAGATCCGTTTAGGACCCAACCGTGTGGGACCAAAAGGAATGTTTCAATCCATGGCCGATACGGTAAAACTATTGGTGAAAGAAGGCATGACACCCAATGGTGCCGATAAACTCATGTTCAATGTGGCTCCATTCATTGCCATGATTGTTGCCATGCTGTTGATGGCGCCTATAGGCTTTGCAAAAGATTTTCAGCTGTGGGATCTCAACATCGGCGTATTATACATCACTGCCATTTCTTCTATTTCTGTGATTGGCATTTTAATGGCGGGATGGGCCAGTAACAATAAATATTCTTTACTGGGTGCCATGCGCAGTGGTGCACAGATTGTGAGTTATGAACTTTCGGCCGGACTGGCTATTCTCACCATCATTGTACTTACCGGAAGTTTGCAGTTATCGGATATTGTACAGGCGCAGGCCGATGGTTGGTGGATTTTTAAAGGTCATCTTCCCGTAATCATTGCCTTTCTCATTTTTATCACTGCTGTTACAGCTGAAACCAACCGTGCACCATTTGATCTGGCAGAGGCAGAATCAGAATTAACAGCCGGTTTCCATACTGAATATTCAGGAATGAAATTCGCATTGTTCTTCCTGGCAGAATATATCAACGTATTTATCGTATGTGCAATTGGTGCTACTTTGTTTCTGGGTGGTTGGATGCCGTTTCATATTGGTAATTGGGAAGGGTTTAACCATGTGATGGATTACATTCCTTCTAGTGTGTGGTTCTTTGGAAAAACCTTCTTCCTCATTTTTGTGATTATGTGGTTCCGCTGGACCTTCCCCCGTTTGCGTATCGACCAGTTATTGAACCTGGAGTGGAAATATTTATTACCCATCAGTATGATTAATTTACTGCTGGTGACTTTAATTGCTATTCTCGGATGGCACTTTTAAAAAGAGACGAATAACAGAATATGTTTTTAAAAGATTACATAAAAGAAGTGGCAGGTGCTTTGAAATCATTAGCCTCTGGCATGAAGATGACGGGCTATTATTTCACGCATCATAAAGAAATCATCACTGAAGAATATCCTGATAACCGTAATTCACTTGTATTGGCAGAACGGTTCAAAGGGGAAGTAGTGATGACGCATGACGAAAACAACGAGCATGCCTGCACCGGTTGTACCGCCTGCGAACTGGCTTGTCCCAATGCCACCATCAAAATCATTACAAAATTTGATGTGGACGAAGCCACCGGAAAAAAGAAAAAAGCACTGGATACTTTTATTTATCACCTGGAACTCTGTACACTTTGCAATCTCTGTGTGGATGCCTGTCCTACCGGCGCTATCAAAATGGCTCCCACTTTTGAACATAGTGTATTTGACAGAAACCAGCTGACCAAAAAATTAAACAACCCCGGCTCTAAGATCAGAGCAGGTGTAGAATAAACCATCATCTGTGTAAACAGATGTTAAATCAGAACTTACTGGTATGACCGCATCGCAAATCATATTTTATTTACTATCTGCCTTCATTTTAGGCACAGCCATTTTATCGGTTGCTACGAAAAAGATTTTCCGCTCCGCTATCTGGTTGTTGTTTTCATTGATAGGCATAGCCGGACTTTATTTCTGGCTGGAAGTTGAGTTTATTGCCGCCGTTCAGATTGTAGTGTATGTTGGCGGTATTGTAGTATTGATCATCTTCTCCATCTTCTTAACCCAGCAGGCAGGAAAAGAAATGCCCAAAACTCCCATGACCCGGAAAGTAGCCTCGGCACTGGCTGTATTATCTGGCTTTTTATTAAGTATTATTCAGATTTATAAATATGAATTTCAATTGAGTGATCAGCGCTTTTACTGGACAGTGGAAAAGATTGGTTTAAAAATGCTGAACACAGAAGAAAACGGTTATGCATTGCCGTTTGAAGTAGTGAGTATGTTATTACTGGCTGCTATGATCGGATGTATTGTTATTGCCATTAAATCGAAACCGGAGGAACAATCATGAGCGGAATACCTATTTACCAGATCCTGATCGTAAGTACAGCGCTGTTTTTTATCGGCATGTACGGTTTATTTACCCGCCGTAATATGATTACCATGTTGATGTCGGTGGAACTGATCCTCAACAGCGTGAACATCAACTTTGTGGTGTTCAACAAATATCTCTATCCCGGTCAGCTGGATGGACTCTTCTTTACCATATTCATCATTGCCATTGCTGCTGCTGAAGCGGCCGTAGGCATTGCCATAATTATTAACCTGTACCGCAACCACCAGTCAATCGACGTGGAAGATGCAAGCGAAATGAAATATTAACATGAACTATTCGTCTTACATAGCACTCATCCCACTCCTGCCACTTGCCGGCTTTGTATTGCTGGGATTGTTTGGAAGGAAATATTTTAAATCAGCCGCAGGAATCATTGGTACTTTATTGCTGCTTGGTTCTGCATTGCTTTCACTTTATACGGCATACCAGTATTTCCTCGTGAACGGAAAAACAGGCGATACGTATCAAACGATCACTGCATTCAAATACACCTGGCTGAGTTTTTCTGATAAAGTATCGATTGACATGGGTGTGCTTCTTGATCCCATTTCGGTGATGATGCTGGTGGTGGTAACCTTTGTTTCATTAATGGTTCATATCTTCAGCCTCGGTTATATGAAAGGTGAAGAGCGATTTGCCACCTATTATGCATTTCTCGGACTCTTTACTTTCTCCATGCTGGGACTGGTATTATCATCCAATCTCTTCCAGATTTACATGTTCTGGGAACTGGTGGGTGTATCTTCTTTCCTTTTGATTGGATATTATTTTGATCGTCCCTCTGCTGTGGCCGCTTCTAAAAAAGCATTCATCGTTACACGCTTTGCAGATCTTGGATTTTTAATCGGCATCCTGGTACTAGCCTTCTACGGCGAAACACTCGATTTCCAAACATTGCTTCATACATTAACAACTCAGCAATCTGCACAACATGTGGCTGTGGTAACTGCTTCCTTCGCCGGAGTAACGGCTTTAACATGGGGTGTTACTTTATTGTTTATGGGTGGTGCCGGTAAGTCGGCTATGTTCCCGTTGCACATCTGGTTACCCGATGCCATGGAAGGCCCCACTCCTGTATCTGCATTGATCCATGCTGCTACTATGGTGGTGGCAGGTGTATACCTGGTGGCAAGAATGTTTCCATTGTTTGCTATGTCACAATCAGCATTGGATGTTGTGACTGTTGTTGGCGCCAGTTCTGCAGTGATTGCAGCTATCATCGCCTGTACACAAACAGATATCAAGCGTGTATTGGCCTATTCAACCATGAGCCAGATTGGCTTTATGATGTTCTCATTGGGATTAATTAAAGCACACGGAACCTATAGCGTTGGTTATACTGCTTCTATGTTCCACCTGTTTACACATGCATTCTTCAAGTCGCTGTTATTCCTTGGTGCCGGCTCGGTGATTCACATGGTGCATAGTAATGAAATGAAAGACATGGGCGGACTTCGTAAATACATGCCCATCACACATATCACTTTCCTCATTGCCTGCCTGGCGATTGCAGGTATATGGCCTTTTGCCGGATTCTTCAGCAAGGAAGAAATTCTGCTGACGGCTTATCAGTCGAATAAAATTGTATATGGCATCGCATTGCTTACTTCAGGCCTCACCGCTTTTTATATGTTCCGTTTATACTTTTCAATTTTCTGGAACAAAGAAGCACATCTTCATGGGGACTCACATGGTGAAGGAACCTGGAGCATGAAACTTCCATTACTCATACTTGCCGTTTGCTCTATTGCAGCGGGCCTGATTCCGTTTGGTTCTTATGTAAGCATCAATGGAAAAGAACTGGAATCACATATGGATCTCAGTTTCTCCATTGCGCCACTTGCTATGGGCATTGGCGGTATATTATTAGCTATGTGGATGTATCGTAAGGAAAATAATAAACCACAGCAGGTAGCTACCACACTTAATGGTTTTTACAAAGCTGCTTATGGTAAGTTTTATATAGATGATCTCTATTTGTTCGTTACGAAGAAAGTTGTCTTCAACCTCATCGGTCGTCCGGCTGCGTGGGTTGACAGAAATATAGTTGATGGATTGATGAATGGAATTGCAAATGCAACAGCCACTGTTTCGAATTGGATCAAAGGCGTACAGTCTGGCAAGGTTCAGAACTACACTTTGTATTTCTTTGGAGGAGTTGTTGCACTGGCGGTTGTGTTTATCTATTTATGGAAATAAGATTGCAACACAATCCATTTGATTGTGTAAACAGATATAACTGATTAAGAGATGAATTTATTAATTCTTTTGATTGCTCCGCTTGTTACGGCACTGGCCATATTACCTGTCAAAGGATTGAAACAGGTAAGAGCCATTGCACTGGCAGGATCATTGTTACAACTAGGACTCACTTTTGCCACGCTCATGAGCTTTCTTTCAGAACGTTCATCGGGTAAAACAAATGAATTTCTGCTGGAACAGAATTTCGCCTGGTACAGAGACCTCAACATCAATTTTCATCTTGGTGTGGATGGTATTTCCATAGCCATGATGTTGCTTACCGCCTTTGTAGTGGTGGCAGGTGTACTCGTTTCATGGAAGATGGAAAAAATGAGCAAAGAGTTTTTCTTCCTGTTGATTTTCCTGAGCATGGGTGCTTATGGTTTCTTCATGGCATTGGATTTATTCACCCTATTCTTCTTCCTGGAAGTGGCAGTAATTCCTAAATTCTTATTGATTGGCATCTGGGGCAGTGGTAAAAAAGAATACAGTGCCATGAAACTGGCGTTGATGCTGATGGCCGGATCTGCATTGGTATTAGTTGGATTGACAGGCCTGTACTTCTATTCTGATTTTCATGGAACAAGAACGTTTGACATTGTTGAAATCTCATCCAGAAATATTCCGTTAGGTGTGCAACAGATTTTATTCCCCTTCACATTTATTGGATTCGGAATCTTCACTGCTTTATTTCCTTTTCATACATGGGTACCAGATGGTCACTCATCGGCTCCCACAGCAGCATCCATGTTTCTTGCAGGCATTTCAATGAAGTTGGGCGGATATGGTTGTTTGCGTGTAGCTACCTGGTTAATGCCACAAGCCGCACAGGAATATTCAACCATTATTATTGTACTGGCTTCGATCGGAATTTTATATGGTGCTTTCGCCACCATGATGCAGACAGATCTGAAGTATATCAACGCATACTCTTCTGTAAGTCATACCAGCTTTGTGATCCTTGGTATTGCCATGCTTACCAAAACAGCCATTAACGGAGCTGTGCTGCAAATGATTTCACATGGTTTGATGACAGCCCTCTTCTTCGCTGTGATCGGAATGATTTATGAACGTACTCATACACGTGAAGTAGCGAAACTGGGCGGATTATTAAAAGTGATGCCGTTCATTTCAACTGTATTTGTCATTGCCGGTTTGTGTTCATTAGGATTGCCTGGCTTTAGCGGATTTGTAGCTGAGATGACCGTGTTTATGGGTTCATGGGAACGTATTGGTTTACTATACCGCATTGCAACAATTGCTGGTGCCGCTTCAATTGTTGTAACCGCTGTTTATATTTTAAGAGCAACCGGAAAATCCATTATGGGCCCTGTTGCCAACCAGGAATTCAATGGCTTCAGCGATGCTGCATGGAATGAGAAACTGGCAGCCATTGTTTTAGTAGCAGGTATACTCATCATGGGGCTTGCTCCTTTTTTATTGAAAGACCTGATCAATCCCGGTACAGAAGAAATCATGCAAAAAATTGTAAGCTCAATTAAGTAATTACGATGAACGAATTTTTTATACTCATGAAGCAGGAACTGGTGATCACACTGATCATCTTCATCCTGTTATTCATTAAGCTCAGCAGCAAACAGTGGTCCAATGAAAAAGTGCTGGTGCTGATCAATGTTCTATTGCTACTGAACCTGGCAGCAGGATTTTTGTTCCCGGACACCGGTGATCTGTTTGGCGATATGTACCGCACCAATCCATTGATGGCATTTGAGAAAAATATTCTCAACCTGGGCACACTACTCATCTCTCTCCAATCCTACAACTGGCTGAAAACACATAAACATGTACCGGAGTTTTACATGTTGCTATTATCAACCTTGCTGGGCATGTTCTTTATGATCAGCAGCAGGCATATGCTCATGTTTTATCTGGCATTGGAACTCTCTACAATTCCTTTAGCAGCTATGGCGAATTTTGATCTGGAAAAACGTCGTTCTTCTGAAGCTGCGTTTAAGATGATCATTTCTTCTGCCTTCGCCTCAGGGTTATTGTTATTTGGTATTTCATTATTGTACGGAGCTACAGGTGCTCTCAGCTTTTCAGCATTAGGCGAAACACTTCGTCAGTATAGTCCGCTCCACATACTCGGTTTTATTTTTGTACTCTCCGGTTTCGGATTTAAAATCTCTGCCGTTCCCTTTCACTTGTGGACTGCCGATGTGTACGAAGGTGCTCCGGTTGCCGTTACCTCTTACTTATCCGTTATTTCAAAAGGTGCGATCCTGTTTGTATTTGTAACAGTGCTCTCCACAGTGTTTTCAGTATATGGAAGCAGCTGGTATTTTATGTTGTATTTCCTTTCTGTCCTTACCATGATCATTGGTAACTTGTTTGCCATTCGCCAGCAAAACATGAAACGCTTCCTTGCATTTTCTTCTATTGCACAGGTTGGTTTTATATTGATTGGTATTACCGGCCAATCACTGGAAGGAAATGTGTCTGTTGTTTACTTTGTATTAGTGTATATCTTCTCCAATCTTGCTGCGTTTGGTGTGATTAGTTTAATCAGTGCGGTTACAGGCAAAGAAACGATTGATGATTATAAAGGTTTATACAAAACCAATCCATTGCTTACCTGGGTATTGGCGCTGGCTTTGTTTTCATTAGCCGGCATCCCCCCCACTGCCGGTTTCTTTGGCAAATTTTTCCTGTTACTGGCCGGTGCCGGACAAGGAAATTATATTCTAATTGCCATTGCAGCTTTAAACATGGTGATTTCACTCTATTATTATCTCAGAGTAGTGAAAGCAATGTTTATGGACCCCAACGATCACCCCATTGAAACGATTCAGGCTGATTGGAAACCCAAACTGGCATTGGCGATCTGTGTGATTGGCTTACTGATCACCGGACTTGCAAGCGGAGCGTATCAATACATCTATTCACTATTTGTACTGAACTAAGAAAAAACAAAACCATGGCGATTAATAAGAATCACGAATTTGAAGAACTGGACGGCGTTAAATGTGCTGTTGTGGAAAAGAATGTAACCGAAGAACGTGTTGCATTTCTGAAAGACCTGCTGGAGTACAACAAATTCACAGTAGTAGTGGTTCCATCGCCTGCACCGAAAGCAGCACCGGCTCCCAAACCCGCAGAGGGTGAAGCAGTTCCCCCACCACCCGAACCTCCCAAACCCACCACCTTCACAGTGGGTGTTACCAATGTTGCGTTTAATGCCATTAATGCAGTGTACGGAAGACTACTCCGCACCAGAGATGGCCGTGTGGTTACTGCTGCTTACTGGCAGCAAAAGGAAAGCATCAGCCAGGATGAAATTCCTTATTACGAACGCAAGCTGTAATCCCTTCCGAAACAGAAAAGCATTTTGTACCTTGCACCCGAATTACGGTTGCCTGTTATGAATATCTGGAAGAATATCATTCGTCGTCCTTCATAAGTTCGCTCTCCTCCCCGCACGTTCGTGCTGTTAGACAGTTTTTCATTTTCAACACAATTATCTTTTTATGAAGACGATCATTGAACCGTTTAAAATAAAATCGGTGGAGCCTATTTATTTCACCACCAAAGAACAACGTAAAACCATTTTAGAAAACGCACATTATAACCCCTTCAGCATTCATGCAAATGATGTGCTGATTGATCTGTTAACCGACAGCGGCACCAGCGCTATGAGCAGCAACCAATGGGCAGGAATTATGTTGGGCGATGAATCCTATGCCGGCAGCAGCAGTTTTTTCAAATTTGAAACTGCAGTAAGAGATATCACCGGCATGCCTATGATTATTCCCACACACCAGGGCCGTGCCGCAGAAAAAATCATCTTCAGCATTTTAGGGGGAAAAGGAAATTATTTTCTCAGCAACACATTATTTGATACGACAAGAGCGAATATTGAATTCTCCGGTGCAGAAGGAATTGACCTTGTTTGTGAAGAAGGAAAACATCCTTCTATTCCGGCCCCATTCAAAGGCAATATGAATGTGGCGGCTTTACGAAGCGAAATCAAACGCATTGGTGCCACACACATTCCACTGGTGATTATGACCATCACCAACAATTCCGGTGGCGGGCAACCGGTGAGCATGCAAAACATTCGTGAAACACACGCTGTGTGTAAAGAGTTTGGTATTCCCATGTTTATTGATGCCTGCCGCTTTGCAGAAAATGCTTACTTCATCAAAATGAGAGAAGATGGCTATGCACAGAAATCCATTCCGGAAATTGTAAAGGAAATGTTCTCCTATGCCGATGGTTGCACCATGAGCGCCAAGAAAGATGCGTTCGCCAATATTGGTGGTTTTCTGGCCATGCACAATGAAGAACTGGCGAACCGCTGCCGCAACCTGCTCATTATTACTGAAGGATTTACCACCTATGGCGGATTGGCCGGCCGGGATCTTGAAGCCATTGCTATTGGTTTGCAGGAAGTGATGGATGAAAATTATCTGCACTATCGCTTACGCACAACCGAATACCTCACCAATAAACTGATTGATGCAGGTGTGCCTGTGATGCAACCGGCAGGCGGACATGCAGTGTATCTTGATGCGAAAGCATTTCTGCCACATATCCCTGTGGAGCAATATCCCGGACAGGCGTTGGTATGTGCACTGTATCTCGAAGGCGGTATCCGTAGCGTGGAGATTGGCTCACTCATGTTTGGTAAGTACAATGATCAACATCAACTTATTCCATCAACCATGGAACTGGTTCGGTTGGCTATACCAAGAAGAGTGTACACACAAAGCCATATTGATTATGTAGCGGAAGTGATCATTGAAGTATTTAACAACAGGAATGCAATCACCGGACTGAAGATTACAGAAGAAGCACCATTGCTACGTCATTTTACAGCAAAGATGGAACCGGTGGTGTAAGTCCCTGTCTGCTTCGACAGGCTCTGCATGACAGGGCATTTGTTTCATTATTGAAATTCACTTTCATAATAAAACGTGTTGTCAGCCTGAGTCCGGTCGAAGGCGGCGTTAAACATTCAACTTTTTACTCCCTGTCTGCTTCGACAAGCTCAGCATGACAGGGCATTTGTTTCAGTATTGAGATTCACTTTCATAATAAAACCTGTTGTCAGCCTGAGTCCGGTCGAAGGCGGCGTTAAACATTCAACTTTTTACTCCCTGTCTGCTTCGACAAGCTCAGCATGACAGGGCATTTGTTTCAGTATTGAAATTCATTTTCATAATAAAACCTGTTGTCAGCCTGAGCCAGTCGAAGGCGGTGTTAAGCATTCAACTTTTTACTCCCTGTTTGCTTCGACAGGCTCAGCATGACAGGGCATTTGTTTCAGTATTGAAATTCATTTTCATAATAAAACCTGTTGTCAGCCTGAGCCAGTCGAAGGCGGTGTTAAGCATTCAACTTTTTACTCCCTGTTTGCTTCGACAGGCTCAGCATGACAGGACTTTACGTTTTTGTTTATACATCCATTCAATTTTAAAATCGTGTTGTCAGTCTGAGCCAGTCGAATACGGCATTATGAAATTCAACTTTCAAATGGTTATAAAATCGAAAAGGCGTCTCTTGTGAGACGCCCTTTTTCTTTTTCATATGGATGATATCTTACAATCCTCTCAAAGTTTGTAAACGATCCCATTTGCTGTCACGCATTTCTTCGGCAGTATGCAGGAAGCGTTCTGCCAATTCAGGATCTTTTGCTTTGATCACATTGAAACGGTTTTCATGATACATGAATTCGCTCAATGGCAAGGATGGTTCTTTAGAATCTACAACGAAACGTTCACCTTTTGGTTTCATTGGATTGAAATGGAACAGAGGCCAGTAACCACTCTTCACAGCGAAGTCCTGTTCATCGGCTCCATGTGCCATATCAATACCATGTGCAATACAATGGCTGTAGGCAATAATCAGTGAAGGACCGGGATAAGCTTCTGCTTCCAGGATAGTGCGGATGGTATGCATATCATTTCCACCCATTGCAATCTGTGCTACATAAGCCGTACCATGTGCAATGGCTTGCATCGCCAGGTCTTTTTTACCAGCTGTACGTCCGTTTACACTAAACTTCGCACTGGCACCAATAGGAGTTGATTTCGACATTTGTCCGCCGGTGTTACTATACACTTCAGTATCCAGCACCATGATGTTGATGTTTTCACCACTGCTCAGCACATGATCCAATCCACCATAACCAATATCATAAGCCCAGCCATCACCACCAACAATCCATACTGATTTCTCTTCTAAGAAATCGGCCAGGTGGAAAAGATTGAGTGCAGCCATAGAACGTTGTCCGCTCAAACGACGCTTCAATTCTTTCACCATTTCATGTTTGTCGTGTATTTCAGCTTCGGTAACTTCTTTTGCATTCACCAGTTTATCTACGAGGTCTTCTCCCACCATCGGACGTAATTCATCTAACAACTGGTATGCCATTTCACGCTTCTTCGCACTGGCCAAACGGATACCCAAACCAAACTCTGCATTGTCTTCAAACAAACTGTTGGCCCAGGCTGGTCCCACACCTTCTTTATTGGTACTCCATGGAGTTGTGGGAAGGTTACCACCAAAGATGGAAGAGCATCCTGTTGCATTGGCAACAATCATACGTTCACCAAATAACTGAGTGAGCAATTTGAGATAAGGAGTTTCGCCACAACCGGCACAAGCACCACTGAATTCAAATAATGGTTGCAGGAACTGAGAACCTTTTACGGTTGTTTTAGGAACTCTTGTGCGATCTACTTCCGGAATAGAAAGGAAGTAATTCCAGTTGTTGATTTCTGCATCCTGGATTGGCATTTTATCCATCATGTTGATGGCTTTATGGCCGGGATCCGTTTTACTTGTGATAGGACAATACTCAACGCATAAAGTACAACCGGTACAATCTTCAGTTGATACCTGTAATGTATAAGCTTCCGTTTCTTTGTTCCATTCTTTACCAACAGGATCTACATGTTTGAAACCGGCAGGCGCATCTTTCAGTAATGCTTTATCGTATACTTTCGGACGAATGGCAGCATGCGGACAAATCACAGCGCACTTATTACACTGTGTACAGAGTGCTGTATCCCATACAGGAACGGCATCGGCAATATTTCTTTTTTCCCATTTGGTAGTGCTAGTGGGGAATGTACCATCCACAGGGAATGCACTCACCGGTAATTGATCACCTTCACCGGCAATGATTTTACCCAACACATCTTTTACAAATCCGGGAGCATCTTTTGAAATGGTATCGCCAATAGGCACATTACCAATCCTGAATTTGGAATAGTCAATTTCATAGAGGTTGTCGAGCGCCATATCCACCGCTGCATAGTTTTTCTGTACTACAGCATCGCCTTTCTTCCAATACGTTTCATAAATCGCTTCTTTGATTTTTGCAATCGCTTCTTCTCTGGGAAGAATATTACTGATGGCAAAGAAACAGGTTTGAAGAATGGTGTTGATACGGTTGCCCATACCTGCATCTTTTGCAACAGTATAAGCATTGATCACATAAAACTTCAGATGTTTGTCAACAATTTCTTCCTGGATTTTTCTTGGAAGCTTGGTCCACACTTCTTCTTTACTGTAAGGAGCATTGAGGAGAAATACAGCACCATCTTCTGCTTCCTTCAGAATATCATACTTGGTAAGATAATTGAAGTGATGACAGGCGATGAAATTAGCCGACTGGATGAGGTACGTAGAATTGATTGGATTTTCACCGAAGCGGAGGTGAGATACAGTTAACGATCCTGATTTTTTAGAATCGTATACAAAGTATCCCTGAACATGATCATCGGTTTTATCACCAATGATTTTAATAGAGTTCTTATTGGCACTAACAGTACCATCGGCACCAAGGCCAAAGAACAAACCACGGAACAGATGTCTTTCTTCCAGGTTAAAGGTTTTGTCGTAAGCCAGACTGGTATGAGTGACATCATCATCAATACCAATCGTGAAGTGGTTTTTGGGTTGGTTTTTCTTCAGTTCTTTAAACACAGCTTTCGCCATGGCAGGAGTAAATTCTTTGGAAGACAAACCATAACGTCCGCCAATAACGTGAGCGTGATGGTTTTCCTGAGCTTCATTCAACGCATTCACCACATTCATATAAAGAGGTTCACCAATACCGGTGGGTTCTTTACAACGATCCAGTACTGCAATACTTACCACAGATTTTGGAATGGCTTTGATGAAGGCTTCCACATCCAGCGGACGGAACAAGCGAATCATCAACACACCAACGTGTGCGCCAATGGAGTTCAGGTAATCAACCGTTTCTTTCACTGTACCGGCTGCAGAACCCATAATGATCACCAGGCGATCGGGATGTTCGTGTCCATAGTATTCATAAAGATTATATCTTCTTCCGGTAAGAGCGTAGAACTCATCCATTGCATTCTGAACAATGCCGGGCACTTTTTCATAATACACATTCGCAGCTTCCCTGTTCTGGAAATACACATCGGGATTTTGAGCAGTACCACGAATCACAGGGTTGCTGGGATTCAAAGCACGGTCACGATGTGCATGAATGGCTTCCATGTCCAGCATTTTTTCAATGACTTCATCAGGGATAATTTCAACTTCATTGAGCTCATGTGAAGTCCGGAAGCCATCAAAAATGTTCAGGAAGGGCACCCTTGCTTTCAGCGTGGCAGCGTGGGCAATGAGTGCCATATCCATAACTTCCTGAGGATTATTACCAAACAGCATAGAGAAACCAGTAGAGCGAACAGCCATCACATCACTGTGATCTCCAAAGATGGAGAGCGCATGAGTAGCTAAGCTCCTCGCTGCAATATGGAAAACGGTGGGCGTGAGCTCACCGGCAATTTTGTACATGTTGGGAATCATGAGCAGGAGACCCTGAGAAGCAGTAAAGGTGGACGCAAGCGCACCACCTTGTAAAGCACCGTGAATAGCACCGGCTGCACCAGCTTCACTTTGCATTTCAACCACACGGGGCGTGGTGCCAAATACGTTTTTCATTCCTTTTGCACTCCACTCATCGGCCCATTCGCCCATGGCAGAGGAAGGTGTAATAGGATAAATGGCGCAGACTTCGCTGCATTTATAAGCGATGTAGGCGGCAGCTTCATTGCCGTCCATCACATGGTAATTGGCTTTTGGCTTGCTTTGATGGGTATCTGGTTCGACACCGGGCAAATCAGCAACTTGAGTTTGAGTAGACATAGCTGTAACTTTTAAACTTTAAGCCGCTAAATTATTTTTACCCCCGACGGTGGGAAATGATCAGAATCATCCGATTAACTAATTGTTACAGCAAAAAAAACGGCTAAAAGCAGAAAATGAACGCATCGTCGTTCGGCTTTTATAAAGTTGTAGAACCTATGCCTGCAGGAAACTCCACACCACGGCCGCCACTAAGCCACCAAGGATGGGCGCCAGTACCGGAATCCAGCTATAGCTCCAGTTGCTGTCTCGTTTATTGGGGATAGGTAATATAAAATGTATAAGTCTTGGTCCCAGGTCACGTGCCGGGTTAATGGCATAACCTGTTGGTCCGCCCAGGCTCAATCCAATACCAAGCACCAGCAATGCAACCGGCAATGCATCCAATGCACCGAGGCTGTTTTGAGGAGCTGCCATAAACAATACACCCAGCACCAGTACAAACGTACCGATCATCTCTGTTGCTATGTTGGATACATTATCCCGGATGGCCGGTGCGGTGCAAAAAACAGCCAGCATTGCATCGGGATCATTGCTTTCGTTGAAATGCTTCCGGTAGCTGAGCCAGGTGAGAAAAGCCCCTGCCATAGCACCCAGCAGTTGGGCACCTATATATAAAGGAACAAGGCTCCAGTCGAACTTATGCAGTGTAGCCATGGCTATGGTTACCGCCGGATTGAGATGCGCACCACTGGCCGCAGCGCTGGAATACACACCTACAAACACTCCTATCGCCCAACCGAAAGTGATCACAATCCAGCCACCATTCTGTCCTTTGGATTTGTTGAGCAACACATTTGCCACAACGCCGTTGCCTAATAAGATTAATAACATGGTGCCGATGAATTCTGCAATAAAAGGAGTCATCTCTGAATGTAGATTTAAGATTTGCGATTGCAGATTTAGTGGCAAGCAATGCGTTTGATCTGCGGGAATAAGATACAGAGAATTTGGAGATGGGCAAAGGGGAAAAAGTTGACGGGTTGAACAGGTGAACAATCCCCGGCAGCGGTTTCCAACCCTGCCGGCGGATGGGGTGAAAGTAATAAAAGTCGAAACGTTAATGAATAATTCAAGGAAGAAAATAATGCATCTTTTGACTTCAACAATATTTCAGGAAAGGGGCTTTTGTTTGCAATCCAATACTACCACATACGCCTACTCTCTACAATAGAAGTTGAAAAAAGGATGTGAACAAAAAGAATTATTTTTATTAAAAGCAAATGCTTTTGTCAAAAGAATGGATTGAAAAAGCATATGAAACAAGAAATTCTGGCAACATATTTTCCTATTCTTCTTTATCTGACACTACATTTTGGATTTCTGGAAAAATTATCCAAAAGAAAGTATTTATTGCCTTCTCTTTTAGCATGTTTTTGTCTTGTCATTTATACAGCCATTATGTATACTTTACATATGGGATGGAATAAAAGCAATATTTTAACTTTGCTTCCAACAATTCATATTTTTCTTGCCATATCACTAAGGTACATTCTGTTTACCCAAGAAAGAAAATCAGATCCCAGTGTTCTTCAAAAACAATATTGTGATCCTGAAATAATTTATCCCGGAGTCTTTACCATTTATTGGAATAACAAAAGACATATTCCCAGCCCTATAGAATATATTTACTCCTTTGGTGTGCTTCTTCTGCCATGGTTAGTCCTCATTTTTATTTAAAGATATCTTTCACCAAACCCTCTCTACCTATGATGGTGTTATATTCAATAATAGACTTATTTAACCGCCGTCAGGGTTTTAAACCGCTGACGGGGTGATCAATTCTTTAAATAGTTTGCATCAAAAAATCGATCTGCTAATCGGCCAAAGAATTACCGTTTTCAAGCATGATATTATAAAGGATTATTGCTTCGTACAACTAATCTCTTAAACTTAATCCCGTTCAATCTCTCTCTTACCGGCGTTTCAATGTATTTATAACTGATAGCAGACACTACGATTAAAAGAATAAAATTGATTGAAAAGATGAGACCAGGACTATTTCCCATATTCAGAAATTTCGTTCGCATAAAAGTATTTCCCAGTTTAAATACGGGCATCTGTAAAATATAAATCCCATAACTGATCTCTCCCAGAAAAACCAATAACTTATTAATTGATATCCTTGTTAAGAACCCGGTATTTAAGGATATAAAAAAGATCAATGGCACAAAAAAGAATGCCAGCATGCCATTGTGATAACTGATACCAAACTGAAACTTCAGTAAAAGAGCAACAGCAACCGTGAGTGCAAGAATGATCAGGTCATAATTTTTCCTTTTATAACCTGAATGCAGAAAAAACAATCCGGTTATATTCCCAATTAAAAACTCATTAATGTGCATCAATGGAAAGTAGTGTACAAAATCATGAGAGGATGAAGGGAATCCTTTATAAAAAGATGAATACAATAAATAATGTAACAAAAGCTGGCTGATCACAAATACCAGCAGTACCACCAGTGCCGATTTTCTGAGCACTGTTTTTCTATAGAAATAATTATACAATAAAGGAAACGACAAATAAAAAAACATCTCTACAGAGAGCGACCATCCCGGAGAATTGAAGGTAAGTGCTTGTCCCGGCACCCAGCTTTGCGCCAATGCAATATTCAGGAACAGGCCTTTGTAATCATTTGAATTATGATAAGGCTTTACAAGAACATAAACGAGATACAAGAGAATTGCCAGCAGATATACGGGATACAATCTTGCAAACCGTTTCTTTATATAATCGGCATAGTCAACTTTTTCTTTGCTACCATAAGCCACAATCATTACAAATCCGGAGAGGATGAAAAAATAAGACACTCCGATATTTGCATGCTGAAATAAAAAATTAGTCGCTTCAAGATTAAACGGAAACAATTTTGTTCCAAAGTGAAAGACCACAATTGAAATTGCAGCCAGGAATCTCGTAAAAGTCAGCTGTTCAAGTCTCATCGTATTCAAATCACCATTTCTACAGAATTTCTTATTTACAAAAAAATATATCTGCGTAAGAATTACATAATCACCTTAATCAATTTGATAAAACGATGATTCGATAAATACTACTTAATCAGATAGCCTTCTGCCACTTTATAAAACTGTTCCAGTTGATCTTTCTTCCACACTTCATCTTTACCCAGTTCTTTCATCATGATATCTGCTACCAGCGGCGCTGCTTCGATAGCAGCTTTTGCATCTAAAAACAAAGCACGGGTGCGGCGTGCCAGCACATCTTCAATGGTCATGGCCATTTCATTGCCCACAGCCCATATCACTTCCGCTGCTGTATAAGGTAGTTCGGGATGCAGCAGCTGAGAATAACCCTGGTGTTGTAAGTAACGGATGGCAGCCGCATCACTTCCATAATAGTATAATGGATCCTCGTAATCCACTTTCTTCATCCAGCCGTGCAACTTCATCGTCTCTGTCTGGCAACGGGTATAGGCCAGCCCGGATTCATAGTGGGCCTTCAGGATCAACTCCTGGGCCATCTTGCGATAGGTGGTCCACTTACCTCCGCTGATATTGAGCATACCTCCTCTTGATACCCAAATGGTATGATCACGGGGAAGCACAGCCGTTTTCTTTTGTCCGGGTACTTTCACCAGCGGACGAAGCCCTGCAAACACACTCTTTACATCACTACGTTGCAATCCAGTATGGATGTATCGGTTGAAATGGTTGATCACAAAGTCAATTTCCTCTTCCAGTGGCAATGGCTCCAGTACCGGGTGTTCAATGCCCGTATCAGTAGTACCAATAATCACACGGTTATGGAACGGGACGGCAAAGAGCACACGACCGTCATCTGTTCTGGGAATAAACAAAGCCTGTTCGCCGGGAAAGAAACGCTTTTCCACTACAATATGAATTCCCTGTGATGGCGATACAGTCTTAGCCAACCCGTCTTCATCCATCTGCAACACTTCATCCACAAACACACCAGTGGCATTTATCACAATTGTTCCTCTGGCTTCATACACTTCATCATTCAGCAAATCGTTGATCACCACGCCTTTTACTTTCTCATTTTCACGAATGAGTGATGTTACTTTGCAGTAATTCAACACCGTTCCGCCGATACCCGAGGCCGTTAGTGCCAGTGATACACACAAACGGGCATCATCAAACTGGCCATCATAATAAGCCACACCACCACTCAATCTTTTACCATCGAGGCCCTGTATATAGGTTTGTGTTTTTTTAACGGAAAGAATTTCGGTAGTGCCCAGACTCAGTTTGGCGGAAAGAAAATTGTACAGTTTTAATCCCAAACCATAATACAACTTTTCATACCAACGGTAAGCCGGCAATACCAACTTGAGCGGATAGGCAATATGCGGGGCATTCTTTAATAACAAGCCCCGTTCCCGCAACGCATCACGCACCAGGCGTATGTTCCATTGCTGCAGATAACGTACCCCTCCGTGAATGAGTTTGGTGGATCGGCTGGATGTGCCTTTTCCAAAATCGTGTTGCTCCAGCAACAAGGTTTTATAACCACGTGCTGCTGCATCAACTGCTGCACCTAAGCCGGTTGCGCCACCACCAATGATGATAATATCCCAGTGCTTGGTGGTTTTGAGTTGTTGTATGTGTTGTGAGCGGATCAAACGCAAAATTTAGAGTTGGCAAGTTAAAAGTTATAACTGAATCGAAGCTGAAATAGATGTTTTAGAATTCAAAAAAATGGGAACAGCTGTCTGTATCATTTTTGAACCCGCCTTCGACTGGGCTCAGGCTGACAATATGTTATCAAAAAACGAATGCCTTGTCATGCTGAGCCTGTCGAAGCAGATAAGGAGCAAGAAGTTGAATCTTGAACCCGCCTTCGACAGACTCAGGCTGACATAAAGTTATTCATCAACAATCTGAAATCATAAATCTAAAATCATAAATCTCACCTCAGTAGCTCATCGCCGCTTTCACCGCCCTCGCCCATCCCTGCATCAGTATGCTTCGCTCTTCCTCCTGCATCTGCGAATCAAATGTTCGCTCGGCTTTCCATTGCTGTTGTAACTCTTCCACACTGTTCCAGTAACCGGTGGCCAATCCCGCCAGGTAAGCGGCACCAAGTGCTGTAGTTTCTGTTACTTGCGGACGAACCACTGTTGTATTCAGCAAATCACTTTGAAACTGTAACAAAGCATTATTCACCGTTGCACCACCATCTACCCTTAATTCTTTAATATGAATACCCGCATCTGCTTCCATCGCTTTTAATACATCAGCCGTTTGATACGCAATACTATTCAGTGCTGCACGGGCAATATGGGCCGACGTGCTTCCTCTGGTCAATCCCACAATCGTTCCCCTTGCATGCTGGTTCCAGTAAGGTGCTCCCAATCCTGCAAAGGCAGGAACCACGTACACACCTTCGCTACTTTTCACTTTGGCAGCCAGTTCTTCCACTTCGGCCGAATGACGGATGATCCCCAGCCCGTCTCTCAACCATTGCACCACAGCCCCGGCAATGAATACACTTCCTTCTAATGCATATTCTGTTTTGCCATTGATTTTCCATGCAACCGTGGTTAATAAATGATTGTGCGAATGAATGAGTTTTTCTCCTGTATTCATCAGCATAAAACAACCGGTGCCATACGTATTCTTCACCATGCCGGGCTGCGTGCACAGTTGTCCGAACAAGGCACTTTGCTGATCTCCTGCAATTCCGGCAATGGGAATATTGGTGGCGGTAAGAATATTTTGTGTGGTGCCATACACTTCACTGCTGCTGCGGATCTGTGGCAACATATTGCCGGGAATATTGAAAATCCGTTCCAACTCACCATCCCATTGCAGGGTTTCGAGATTCATGAGCATGGTGCGGCTTGCATTGCTCACATCTGTTGCATGCACCTGCCCCTTGGTAAGGTTCCAGAGTAACCATGTATCAATGGTACCAAAACACAATTCTCCTTTCTCTGCTTTTGCTCTTGCACCTTCCACGTTATCTAAAATCCATTTGATTTTCGAGGCGCTGAAATAGGCATCCACCACCAAACCGGTTCGTTTCTGAATGAGGATGTGCAGGTTTTTCCGTTTCAACTCATCGCAAAAATCTGCGGTGCGTCTGTCCTGCCAAACAATTGCATTGTAAATGGGTTTGCCCGTGCTTCGTTCCCACACCACCGTTGTTTCACGCTGGTTGGTGATACCAATGGCATGAATGTTTTCGGCAGTGAGCCCGGCACGTGTAATCGCTTCTGCCGCTACTCCTAACTGCGAACTCCAGATTTCTTCAGGATCATGTTCCACCCAGCCGGGCTGCGGGAAAATCTGTTGAAATTCTTTTTGTGCCACAGACACAATGCTTCCGTCTTTATCAAACACAATAGCACGGCTGCTGGTGGTACCCTGGTCGAGGGCCAGTATGTATTTCTTCATATCACAATTGGTTTAACGTTTTGTCCACCCCGAATGCTTTAAATTTGGCGCACTAAACAGGTGGAAAATGCAACTGATTGAAGTTACTGATAAACGTTCAGCCCGGGAATTTTTAAATGTTCCTCTAGATATATACAAGGATGATAAAAACTGGATCCGTCCTTTGGATAAAGACATTGAGCAGGTGTTTGACAAAGAAAAAAACAAAGCTTTTCGTCATGGTGAAGCTATCCGCTGGATTTTGAAAGACGACAGCGGCAAACTGATTGGTCGTGTGGCAGCCTATGTAAATAAGCGTTATAAAACAAAAGGCGATGAAGTACCTGTAGGGGGCATGGGATTTTTTGAATGCAGCAATGACCAGCATGCAGCCAACATTTTATTTGATGCCTGTAAGAACTGGCTGCAAAGCAAGGGTATGGGCGCTATGGACGGACCCATCAATTTTGGCGAACGTGACCGTTGGTGGGGACTGCAGGTGGATGGGTTTCAGGAACCCTTGTATTGCATGAATTACAATCCGGTTTATTATCAAACATTATTTGAGAACTATGGCTTTCAGTTGTTTTTCAACCAGTTTTGTTATTCATTGAAAGTGAAGGACCGCCTGCAGGAAAAATTTTACATCCGGCATGCCGAAGTATCAAAAGACCCCAATTACAAAGCCGTTCACATGAAGGCTGATCAGTTGGAGAAATTTGCAAAAGATTTCACCACCGTATATAATAAGGCATGGGCAGGCCACGGAGGTTTAAAGCAGATGGAAGAACGAACTGTTGTAAAAATGTTTGAAGCGATGAAGCCGGTACTGGATGAACGCATCAGCTGGTTTACTTATTACAAAGAGGAGCCGGTTGCAGCCTGGCTGAACATTGTAGACCTGAATCAATGGTTCAAACACTTAAACGGACGATTCGATTGGTTTGGCAAACTGAAATTCCTGTGGATCAAACTCACAAAAAAGAATAAAAAATTCAACGGCATTATATTTGGCATTGTACCCGAACACCAAGGCAAAGGAGTTGATAGTTACATGATCATGGAAGCTGCTAAAGTGATACAAAACCAAATGCTTTATGAAGATTATGAACTGCAATGGATTGGTGATTTTAACCCCAAAATGATTAATGTGGCCACCAGCCTGGGAACACAGGTGAGCAGGCGGTTAATCACCTATCGGTATAACTTCGACCGGACGATGGAATTCAAACGGCATCCGATGTTGTCGTAATATATATTTGATTCATGAGAACTTTTTTTTAAAGCAACTGCTTATGGATGCTTCGCATCTACAGTTTAAATAATAAAAAAACTGTATATGCATTCTTTCCTTTTACAAGCCGATCTGCTTCAAACCGGCACCAGCCTCGTTCAGAAACTAACCGATTCTTTTGTTCCCTTTATTCCAAAAATTATCGGGGCAATTGCCTTTTACCTGATTGGAAGTTGGATCATTGGTAAACTTTCTGTTGTTTTGAAAAAGGCACTCACCCGTAAACAATATGACCCTTCGCTTCAATCCTTTCTTGTTTCGCTTACAAAAATCATTCTTACTGTTTTACTAATCATTTCCATTTTCGGTATATTGGGTGTTGACACAACTGCTTTCGCTGCTTTACTTGTTGGTGCTGGCGTCGCCATTGGTTCGGCCTTGAACGGAACGTTGGGAAATTTTGCCGGTGGAATCATGATGCTGGTGTTCAAACCTTTTAAAATCGGCGATCTCGTGGAAGCACAGGGTGTTACCGGAACCATTATTGAACAAGGTGTTTTTGCCACTACATTGGTTACACCTGAAAACAAAACGGTGATTGTGCCTAATGGCCCGCTATCTACCGGCATCATTACTAACTATACAACTCAAGGCAACCTGCGGGTGGATATGGAAGTTACTGTTGACAGTTCCACTCCTGTTGAAAAAGTGCGCACAATCATTTTTGCCGCATTAAAAAATCAACCAAATGTATTAACCACTCCGGCTCCCGAAGTTAACGTACTCAAATCAAATGGAGCCACTTACACCTTAGCTGTTCGTCCCTATTGCAAGCAGCCCGATTACTGGACTGTATTTTTCCAATCACAGGAGCAAATCAAACAGGAACTGGATAAAGCGGGTATTGTTACAGCTGTGCCGCAACGGATTATTGTTTCGCAACAATAAATTCATTTGGGGAGTCACCCTTTTGGTGACTCCCCATACTAAACATCACACTGATATGTCTGAAAAAATTACAATCAATAACTTCGTAACTTTAAATAAAACAACCGCCATGGGAATGGTTTATGCCGATATAGAACTGATCAATGCAGATGATCTGGCACTCGCCAGGCGTAACATCCTGAATAAGGATGAGGTTAAAAGGATGTACGTACCTATGCTGGTAGACAGTGGTTCCTACATGATGGCGATCAACGAAACCATTCAGGAACAACTTCAATTACCCTTCAAAGAAAAACGCAAAAGTGTAATGGCAGATGGTAGCATTGTTGAACATGATGTGGTAGGCCCCATTGAAGTGAAGTTTAAAAACAGAAGTTCTGTATGCAATGCTGTTGTACTTCAGGGAGATACAGAACCACTTTTAGGAGCAATTCCTATGGAAGAAATGGACGTATTAATTCATCCCCGTCAGCAGGAACTGGTAGTTAACCCGGAGCATCCTTATTTTGCACAACTCAAGATGAAGTGATTTCCTCGCCGCTTTTTCTCTAAATTGCAGCCGTAGTTATGGATAAATTCATTGTTTCGGCACGCAAATACAGGCCCCAGACCTTTGATACAGTAGTGGGTCAAAGTCACATTACCACCACACTCAAAAATGCCATCAGCCACAACCAGCTGGCACATGCATTTTTATTTTGCGGTCCACGTGGTGTGGGCAAAACAACCTGTGCCCGTATTCTTGCCAAAACCATCAACTGCGAAAACATACAGCCCAACGGTGAAGCCTGCGATCAATGCGTAAGCTGTAAAACCTTCAACGAAGGCACATCGCTCAACATACACGAACTCGATGCGGCCAGTAACAACTCTGTGGATGATATCCGCTCCCTCATTGAGCAGGTACGCTTTGCGCCACAGATGGGCAAATACAAAGTGTACATCATCGACGAGGTACACATGCTCAGCTCCAGTGCCTTCAATGCTTTTCTGAAAACACTGGAAGAACCGCCTTCCTATGCCATTTTCATTCTGGCAACTACCGAAAAACATAAAATCCTGCCAACGATTTTAAGCCGTTGCCAGATCTTCGATTTCAAACGAATTACGCTAAACGATACCGTTGATCACTTGCAGGAAATTGCAGACAAAGAAGAAATCAGCGCCGAGAAAGGTGCTTTACAGGTAATTGCACAGAAGAGCGAAGGATGTATGCGTGATGCACTCAGCATCCTCGACAAGATTGTAAGTTTTACCAATGGAGAAGTTTCTTACCAGAATACATTAGAACATCTCAACATCCTCGATGCCGATTATTTTTTCAAGTTGCTGGAAGCTATGCAGCAACAGGATCTTGCATCGGCCATGTTGTTGTATGACGATATCAACCGCAAAGGCTTTGAAGGAGATATGGTACTGAACGCCTTCTCCGAATTCCTGCGCAACCTGCTCGTTTGCAAGGACGAAAAAGTAGCTTCTCTCCTGGAAGTAGTGGAAAGTTTCAAAGAAAAATATGTAACAGCCGCTAAAACCACTTCAGCATCCTGGATCATCAGTGCACTCAACCTGCTGAACGAAGCGGAAATCAATTTCAAACTGGCTCGTAACAAACGGCTGCATGTGGAGCTGGCGCTCATCAAGCTCACCTACCTGCAGCAGGCACTGGACTTAACCGGTGGTGGTAAAAAAAAACTGATTGATCAGGCAAAGCCCGTTCAGTTCAGAAGTATTCAGCCCATTATAGTGGGAGAAAAGCCAGCAATAGTAGCAAAACCGGCAACTGCAGTTAGTACAGCCAAACTGATCATTGAACAACCAGCAGCAGAACTACAGCCCAAACCAACTGCCAAACCCGTTTCAACAGCCCCTCCCGTAAGCGGTGGCACTAAACTTTCGTCCTTATCCAAACTCCGCCAAAAAGTGGAGGCCGAACATCAGCAACTGGAAACCAAAGTAAGGCCGGTAGATGCCGATTCACTTTCTGTGGCCTGGACTGAATTCATCCTGAAGCTGAAAGCAGCTCACAAAAAGGCAATGGTGACCAATTTTGAAATGATGGAATGCCGGATGAAGTCGGAAGAACTCGTTGAAGTGGTTTGCAACGGCGAAATCCAGTTCGAATATTTCAAACAGGAACGGGCCCACCTGGCCGACCACCTGCAGCAATTCTACCACAACCCTGCAATCACTGTACAGTCGGAACTGATTCTTTCAGAAGAAGATGCGTCCCCCGTAGAGCGCCCTCTTTCCACCAAAGAACAATACCTGAAAATGGCAGAAAAATACCCGCTGGTAAAAGAATTAAGGGACCGTTTGGGGCTGGAATTGGATTACTGAGAAGTTGAAAAGTTGCTGGTTTGCAGGGTAACAAGCAGCAATTTTAAACTTGTAGCCCCTATTCCCAACCGAACCTGTCAACAAGTCCTCAAATTGCCTTAATTTCACGCCCTCAATTACGACAAAACCAATCGAATATGGCTGAAGTTATTCGTATGCCGCTGCTGAGTGATACCATGACCGAAGGAAAAATTGTGAAATGGAACAAGCAGGTAGGCGACAAAGTAAAAAGTGACGACGTTTTAGCCGACGTTGAAACCGATAAAGCAACCATGGAAGTGGTGGGTTATGCCGATGGCGTTCTGCTCTACATAGGCACCCCCGAAGGACAGGCTGCCAAAATCAACGAAATCATTGCTATTGTGGGTAAGGAAGGCGAAGATTACAAGAGTTTGCTCGATGCTGCTCCTGCTGCAACTGCCACACCCGAACCAGCAACCGGCAACCAGCAAACAGCAACAGCCCCTGCTGCAGGTGCCGATGCTGATGCAATCGCTAAAACATTAGGCGTTACCGTTATTCGTATGCCGCTTTTAAGTGATACCATGACCGAAGGAAAAATTGTGGCATGGAATAAAAAAGTGGGTGATACTGTAAAATCGGACGACAACCTGGCCGATGTTGAAACCGACAAAGCAACCATGGAAGTGGTTCCTTATGCAGAAGGTACATTATTATACACCGGTTTTGAAGCCGGCACTGCTGCCAAAGTAAACGAAGTGATGGCAATCATCGGTAAGGCCGGTACAGACATCAGTGGTTTACTTGCAGCTTTGAAAAATCCCGGTACCGCACAACCGAAAGCTGCCACTCCTGCTCCTGCAGAAGCCGCTCCTGCTGCTGCAACTTCAGCACCTGTAGCTGAAGCCACTAACGGCCGCATCAAAGCATCTCCGCTGGCTAAGAAAATTGCAGCCGATAAAGGAATTGATCTGCACGCTGTACAAGGTAGTGGTGATGGCGGAAGAATTATCAAAGCAGATATCGACAACTATAAAGCCGGTGCCGTTGCCCCTGCTGCCGCTCCTGTAGCTGCACCTGCCGCACAAGCGCCTGTTTTTGTTCCGGGTGCCGGTGAAGGATATGTGGACACTCCTAATACGAGCATGCGCAAAACCATTGCCCGCCGTTTGAGTGATAGCCTTTACACTGCACCTCACTTCTATCTCACGATGGAAATCACTATGGACAATGCCATGACGGCACGTACCCAGTTGAACGAAGTGAGTCCGGTGAAAATCAGCTTCCAGGATATGACAATCAAAGCAGCTGCAATGGCATTGCGTAAACATCCTGCCGTTAACAGCAGCTGGATGGGCGATTTCATCCGTACCTATCAGCACATTCATATCGGCAGTGCGATTGCATTACCCGATGGATTGATTGTGCCGGTGATCCGCTTTGCAGATCAGAAGAGCCTGAGCCAGATTGCAGCCGATGCAAAAGAACTGTACGATAAAGCACGCAACAAAAAAATACAACCCAACGAATTCAGCGGAAATACATTTACGATTTCCAACCTGGGTATGATGGATATCGATGAATTCACAGCCATCATCAATCCGCCTGATAGTTGTATCCTTGCTGTAGGACGCATCAAAGAAGTGGTGATTAAGAAAAAAGATGGCAGCTTTGATACTACGAATGTGATGAAAGTAACTCTCAGCTGCGATCACCGCAGTGTGGATGGTGCTGTTGGAGCCGCCTTCCTCCAGACCTTTAAAAAGTACCTGGAGAACCCGGTGACGATGCTGGCGTAAAGATGGTTGAAAGGTTAACAAGTTGAAAGAGTTTATAAAGTTAAATCCCGCCACATGGCGGGATTTTTTTATTTAACTTGTTACCCCATTTCAAACAATATGAAACACATCCCTGTTTTATTAATCCTCCTTCTTTTTGCAGTCATCAATACAAAGGCGCAGACTGCAGATTCACTCTACAACCGTTCTACTGAATTATATAAACAGGAAAACTTTGAAGCAGCACTGATTCAGATTAACAAAGCGCTTTTTAAGGACTCAGTTAATATCAAATACCTGTTGCAAAAAGGGAGCATTTTGCTTGATATGAGAAAATTTGATGAGTCAAAAGCTGTGTTCACCTATTGTATTCAGCTGGCACCTGAAAATGTTCTTTGTTACAATGCAAGAGGACTCATGTTTTATTCCATTCAGCATTTTGATGAATCAATCTCCGATTTCACAAAAGGGTTGCAATATGTAAAATCAGATTCAGACAAAATCATGACCTATATAAACCGATCTGCGTCTTATATGATGAGCCGCCAGTTTCAGAAATGTTATGATGATCTCATTGTTATTTATAAAGTGAATCCGGATAACCTGGACGTATTGAACAACCTTGCCGTTGTTTGCGATGAAATTGGAAAAGGGGAAGAAACACTTACCTATCTGCTGCGGATCATTAAACTGAAACCAGATTATTTTCCTGCCTATATCAACATCGGTTTTAAATACCAGCATTTGAATGATTTTAAAAACTCCATCACTTATTTTAATAAAGCAGAAGAGCTGGCGCCCAACGAACCACTGATCTTCAGCAACAGGAGTTACAGCAAACTTAAAACCGGGGATTATAAAGGAGCAATAACAGATATTCAACGATCTATCAAACTGTATCCCGAAAATTCATATGCTTATAAAATACGTGCCCTGATTTATATTGAAGCAGAAGAATGGGAGCGGGCTTGTTTAGATTTACAAACGGCACTTGACCTAGGCTACCGGAAAATGTATGGAGATGAAGTAGATGAATTACTTAAAAAGTATTGCCATAAAAAGATCTGATCAACTGATGATTGTGACAAGCGGACAACCCTTTTCGCACAAACAGTTTATCTTACTTCAAAATAACATCTATGCAACTCGGCAACGCACTTAACTGGTTTGAAATACCTGTATCAGATTTTGCAAGAGCAAAAAAATTTTACGAAACCATCTTCGATTACCAGATGCCCGAAAATGAAATGGGCCCTGCAAAAATGGGTTTTCTTTTATATGATTTTCAAAATGTAAAAGTAGGTGGTGCTATTGTGCACAATCCCGGCTTCTACACACCTTCCAACAATGGTTCCCTGATCTATTTGAATTGTCAGCCTGATCTTCAGGTTGTGCTGGACCGTGTAACCGGCGCAGGCGGAACCATCCTGCAGGCGAAAACAGAAATCGGGCAAAACCTCGGTTTCTGGGCACTCATAAACGATAGCGAAGGAAACCGTGTGGCATTGCATTCAATGGGCTAATTTGCATCTATGTTTCTCCGGCAGTTACGAATTCAACGATCTCTTTTCTATTTGCCTCTGTATTGGTTTGCAGTAACCCAGCTGGTGAATGTAAACTGGAGCAGATCTGTGCTGTCACTAATCATTTTGTTTTTTCTGTTGCTGCCTGCTGCAAACGGATTTACATTTCTTGCAAAATCCCCGGGCCCGTATCTCAAACTGAAAATAATCTGTAGCAGTTTATCAGTCATTGCAATACTGGCAACGGCATTCATCAGCATTCCTTTCACTATAGGAGTAGTAACAATGATTGTGTTGTCGAGATTGCTGGATCAGTTCAAGCTTGAGTCGGGACATTTTATCTATTACCTCTTTCATTTTATAACCGGTGCCCTTTTGTTTTCACTCTCTTTTCATGGAAGCAGTGTGGTTTTGAAAATAAATCCGCCCCTGAGTGGTATGCTTGCATCGGGTTTATTGGTTACCGGTTTTCAATTGTTGTTGGATAATCCCGGGCACTCAAAAAAAAGAATACGTTTAAGTGGCATTTTTATTTCACTCGCACTATTGTTTACAGGTTACAGTTATTTGTCGTCCTTACTTTTCAGGGAATTTGGTGTATTGCTCATTTGTTTTCTTCCGGTCCTTTTTTTCTATGTGTTCTGGTTGCGCAAACAGAATGTATCAGAATATGATACTAACCGAATGAAACTGGTTGTTCTGTTCTGTACCAATGCCGGATTTTTTCTTCCTTTTCTGATGACCCGTTTTCTCTGAAAAATTTAATTTTCAAAAATTATTGAAAATTCGAAATTAATAACTACTTTCGGACTGTGAAATTATCCGAAGCCAAACAACAATTCATCAGTACATGGGGCGCCATGGGAACCCATTGGGGCATTAACCGCACTATGGCCCAAGTGCATGCACTGCTGATGATTAGTCCGGATCCCCTCACACAGGACGATATGATGGCACAATTGAATATCAGCCGGGGGAATGTGAACATGAATATCCGTGACCTGATTGATTGGGGTTTGGTGGAACGGGTATTGATTCCCGGCGAAAGAAAGGAATACTTTGTGGCCGAAAAAGATATCTGGAAAGTAGCCACACAAATCACCAAAGAGCGCAAGAAACGGGAACTGGACCCCATGATGAAACTGATGGATCAGTTAAGCAAAGTGGAAGGTGATAAAAAAGATAAAGAAGTAAAAGCATTCGTAGATGCTGTCAACGGGATTAAAAAATTTGGTACCCAGGCCGATCATATGCTGGATGTACTGGTAAAAAGTGATGAGAACTGGTTTGTAAGTACACTTATGAAACTATTCAGGTAAAACCTTTGAAAAAAATTGTAGCTCCTTCCGGAGCTTTTTTAAAGACACATATTTTCATTTTTTTCTGAAAATTTAGAACAAATAATATGAAAGCATTTAAAAAAACCGAACTGTATCTCAGCGTTTCCCTGATCGCCTTTTTTGCCGCCTGGTATGCAATAGAACAGGAAGGCAGCTCCTTGTTCCTGGGTTATTTCATAGTAGGCGGTTTGCACATACTGGGCATGTTGGTGCATGCTGCCAAAGGTTGGTTTACCGGAAAAGGAAGCAAACGTTATTACTATCACTGGACAATGATTCTGCTGTTGATCTTACTGCCCACGGGCGTTCCTGTCTTTTTACTGCTGTACACCGCTCCCCTGTTTGCACTGTATTATACATGGATTTGCTGGAAAGAAGTACAAGCGCTGGAATTGAAAGAACTGGTACACTTAAAATAAACCACATGACATATACTGCACCTGAATGGCTGATCATTGTTGGAGGTATCGGCCAGATTTTTACTGCTCTTATTTATCCTTATATCCGGCATAAAGTTTTCGATTGGTATAGCGATATTAAAAAATTAAAGCCACTCAACCAGGAAATCGCCAAAACTTATGGACGTTACATTCAAGGCCTGAATTTTTCATTCGGACTGATATCTATCCTGCTGGTGAAAGATCTTCAAAACGGCACCGGGTTGGCTACTGCTATTACCGGATTAATCGCTGCTTACTGGACAGGTAAAGTAATTACGCAGTTTGCCTACTATCCCATGTACCAGATTCCAAAAAAGTTTATTTATAAGATTGGAGAAATAGGTATGAATACTTTATTTGTAACATTTGCTTCTGTGTTTATCTGGATGTTTTTTTATAATCTCGCCAACCATTTTTAGCAGACTTACAAAGGAAATCGGGAAAATGATAATTTTACAGAATGAAAAACAGTTCACTATTAATAATTCTGACTCTATGCTTCTTCGAATCTGAAGCCCAGGAAACCAGGCAGTATTTTCTAAACAAATATTTCGAAGTAACCCAGGAACAAAAAGAAGCTTTCTTTATCCGCTTAGCTCAACCATACAATGAATATTGGGTTTATACTGACTATGACAGCAAGGAAAGAGTTGTGCGGACAGGTTATTACACCGATAGTACATTTACAACCCCAATAGGACCGCACAGTTTTTCGTGGGAAGGCCAATTACTTTATAAAGGACGATATGTTGACGGAAAGCCAAGTGGTTATTGGTACTTTTATAATAAGAAAGGAGAAATTTATGATTCACTACACTACTATGAAAGCGAAACTTCAAAAACGAATCTCGCATTAAATAAAACGTCGCAGGAAGAAAAAAACAAATCAAAAGAACTAAAGGAAGAACATTTGAAAAAAGATACAAGTGTTACTTTTACTTCTGTGGATATAGAAGCAACTTTTCCCGGTGGAGATAAAGCATGGGCGAAACATATCAGTCAAAAATTATCCTTGCCGGATCTGATTATGGCATTGAACCGACCGCAAAAAATGACCGTAGAAATTCAATTCATCGTTTGTAAAGATGGAGAAATCTGCTCTGTGGAAGCATTAAACAGCTCCTCTCCTCTACTGGATATTATGGCTGTGAATGCGATACGAAAAGGACCCCGGTGGCAGCCAGCTTCACAAAACGGAAGAAATGTAAAGGCCTGGAGAAGACAAAAAATCAGTTTTATAATACCCGAATAATGAACAAAAAAACCCTCGTACTCGGTGCATCGGATAATCCATCCCGTTACAGTTACCTGGCCATTCAACGCCTGCGTGCTGCCGGGCATGATGTGATTGGCATTGGACGAAAAGCCGGACAGGTTTCCGATATACAAATTCAAACCCAACAGGAACCAATTGAATCATTAGATACTGTAACGCTTTACCTCAACCCGCAACACCAGCAACCTTATTACAACTACATTCTTTCTCTGAAACCCAAACGGATCATTTTTAACCCCGGAACGGAGAACGAAGAATTGTACAACCTGGCGCTGGAAAACCAGATTCAACCTATTGAAGCCTGTACCCTGGTAATGCTCAGTACCCACCAGTACTAAATTCAACACTACTACGCTTATCCACAACTGTTAACAATCCTTTCATTGAACAAGTCGCACTTTCCGGGAATATCTGTGTAAATTCAGGAAACCCTTTTTATATGCGATGGAGACGATTCAACGGCGAACAGATCCATTGCCCGATCAAAGAAGAAGTACGCAACGCAATTCTTCGTGAAACGGAAAAAGGCATCCGGTTAAAAGTTTGCATCGGTACGGATAGCCAGGTGAAAGGAAGCGAAACAGAATTTGCGACAGTCATCGTTTTTCTGAGAGAAGGCCGTGGTGGATTTATGTTCATCCATAACGAAAAAACAAAACAATCCTTTTCCATTAAGGAACGGATGCTGGTAGAAGTATCGAAAAGCATCGAAATTGCCTACGAACTCTGTGATCTCTTTACAGAGTATGATGTAGACATGGAAGTGCATGCAGATATTAACACCAATCCGCATTTCAAAAGCAACGAAGCGTTACGGGAAGCCATGGGCTATATCCTTGGAATGGGCTTTGCCTTCAAAGCCAAACCCGAAGCCTTTGCCAGCAGCAGTTGTGCCAATAAAGTGGTGAACTAGATGAATTGAAATGGAATGGAACCCACTGTGCCCTCACCGTGCGCAACTGTATCTCCTGAAACTAACGGATACGCAACAACGCAGCAGCAGCCACACCTGCTGTTTCTGTACGCAACCTTGTTTCTCCTAACGTAACAGGTATAAATTTATGTTGCAATGCCTGTGCAATTTCCTGCGGACTGAAATCGCCTTCCGGACCAATGAGCAACACCACTTCTCCTGCTGAACCTGGTGCAATAGTCGATAAGGATCGCTTCTGCATTTCTTCACAATGAGCAATCAGCTTCACGGCATCAGCCGGAACTGCCTGCAGGTATTCATCAAACGGAACAGGCTCCTGCAACAATGGTAACCAGCATTGCTGGCTTTGCAACATGGCACTCACGGTAATTCCTTTCATACGATCATAACGGAAATGCTGCCGTTCGGTTCTGTCGCACAGAAGGGGCACTATGGCCGATACGCCCATTTCAGTGGCCTTCTCAAGGAACCATTCAAAACGGCTCGCATTTTTTACCAACGAAATTGCAATGATAATTTTTTGTTCTGCCGCTGCTTCCTGCACAACCGATTTCACCTGCACCACACAATGCTTCTTATGTGCATCGGTAATAACAGCAGTAACACGGTTCCCCTTTCCATCCGTAAGGTTTATTGATTCACCTCCCTGCATCCGCAATACCTGCACCACATGCTTGCTCGTTTCCTCATTCAGTGTAATGAAAGAATCTCCTGTCAATTCGTTAATAAAAAAAAAGGGGTAGGTCATTTTCGCAACTCAAAAAGGGTCTACATCAAAAAAAGATTTTGAATTTACAGCATCATCAGCTCTTTGACTATATAACGCTTCTCTTTCAAAGAAACCATCTCTTTCCTTAAAGGATTTAAAATCCGTGTTTTTTATAAAGTCTATTGACTTGGAACCAAAAAACCTATTTCGGATGTTCTTTAACCTATAATTATTACCGATAGAAATCTCATTACTGAATATATCAAAATTTCCCTCTTTAGAAAGCGTAAATACTTGATCAACATATCTTTCAAGCTCAGAGAGAGTAGTCATTAGCTTGAGGTTTGAATTTAAATCTTCTATCACGGAAATTAAAATACAGACATTGTATTGTAAAGTCAATTGCTTAAGTCGTTTCAATGAGAACTGAAATTCTGTAATTTTAGTAGAATTCGAATATAAACCTCGCAAAAACATACGATCCAGTCCCTCTAACACAATTAATTTCAAACCCTTAGTAATTATTACTTTATTAATAACCTTATCAAGATCATTATTATCAGACGCATTTAAATCTAATATATACACATCTTTAAACATTAACTCACTACGAGAAACCCTTAAAGCCTCATCATCAGTAAGATTGTTTCTTAAAAATTTTTCCAAGGAAATATTACAGTACTTACTATGAAGCCTTTGGGTCACTTTGAGTGTTGTATCTGATACGCTTGCATACAACACTTTACAATCATCTTTCTTTTTATTTGCTGCAATTAATGACAGCAAAAAATCTGATCCATCTTCATTACTATTTACAATTAACCCAATTAAACCTGGAGCAAATAATCCTTCGTACTCTTTATCGAAATTTTCAAACCCAGTTTTAATAAAAAATGATTTAACCGGAATAGTACTTTTAACTGATATTTCTATTAATCTATCAAATTCATTTGAAAACTTTTTAGCTAACTCTGTATCATGAATTAATAATAAATTTTCATAATTATTCTCTGCTCTATTTGTCCAATTATATGAACCCGTAAGCACAACCTGATTATCAACTATACAGAACTTATGATGCAGAAGTCCATTATTTTCATTTACAAGAAAAAATAACTTAACCCCTGCCTTAAATAATAAATCATACTTAATTTTAGGAGACTTGAAATTTATTGGATCATCGGAAACTAAAAGCTCAACACTTACTCCTTGCTCGGCTTTTAAGCAAAGTAAACCAAATAATTCATCATCAGTAAAATACGCTAGGGCTACTCTTACACTTTCACTTGCAGAAGAAACCACATTTACTATTTGTTCACGAATATTTTCAAAGTAAGCATTTATCATTTAAAAAAAGTTAGAAAGGAGGTTCATCATCAAAATTCATATCATTCATCCTACTTCCTTTTTGTACAAAAACTTTAGGCCCTTCATCTTCAATTCGACGCCAACTCCCACTACTAGGCAACATGCCAGTTCCTCCGCCAGGAAGCATATTTGATCCACCCGGGAGCATATTTGTACCTCCAAAATCAGATGAATCATCTTCTATAAATTTCTGAATGTGTAACAAAGCACGGAGCTTGATCGTTTCCAGCGAACCGTTCCTGTGTTTGGCAATACGCACATGCGTTTCACCACGGTTGCTTTCACCAAATTCATTGGAAGTAATATCGTAGTACTCCGGACGATAGAGGAACATGACCATATCGGCATCCTGTTCAATTGCACCCGATTCACGAAGATCACTCAACTGAGGCATCTTATTTCCTTCTTTCCGTTTTTCCACCTCACGACTTAACTGGGAAAGTGCAATAATGGGAATACCTAATTCTTTGGCCAATCCCTTCAGGTTACGGGAAATGGTACTGATCTCCTGTTCCCTGTTTGTATTACGGTTATCACTGGCGCCACTCATCAGCTGCAGGTAGTCGATAATAATCATACCCACATTGTGTTTGTTTACCAGCCTTCTTGCTTTCGCTCTCAATTCAAAAATATTCAGTGCGGCAGAATCATCAATGAACAAAGGAGCTTTTGAGAGCTTTTCAATGCCTTTTTTATACAACTGCGCTACTTCATGATCTTCCAGTTTACCACGTGCAATTTTCTCGAGCATGATTTCACTCTCTGCAGAAAGAATACGTTGCACCAGCTGTGCCGCACTCATCTCTAAGGAGAAGAAAGCAACAGGTGTTGGTTTGGTGGGATTCAATGCTGCATTACGGGCAAGGTTCAACGCAAATGCAGTTTTACCAACTGATGGACGAGCCGCAAGAATGATTAAATCCGTTGGTTGCCATCCGTAAGTAACACGATCCATAGTACTGAAGCCGGATGGAACTCCGGTAACATCTTCGTTCTTCGTACGCAGGTCTTCAATACGATCAATCGTCTTGATCAAAACGGTATTAAATTCTTCAAAATTTTTACGGAGATAGTTGTTCGTGATTTCAAACAACTTGCTTTCTGCATGATCGAGCAAATCAAACACATCTGTACTTTCTTCATAAGCATCACCAATCACTTCACCGCTGATGCGGATCAATTCCCGTTGCAGGAATTTTTGCAGAATGATACGGGCATGTGCTTCTATATTGGCAGTGGAAACAACTGCATTGGTTAAACGTGTAACATAATAAGCGCCCCCCACCATTTCCAGTTCTTCACGGGTCTTAAGCTCTTCCACAACGGTTAACAGATCAATCGGTGATCCTTTGGTGGTTAAGGCCTGCATACAACGGAAAATCCGCTGGTGTGCATCCACATAAAAACATTCCGGGCGAAGGATTTCACTCACATTATCGAATGCTCCTTTCTCAAGCATAATCGCACCTAATACAGCTTCTTCTAATTCTTTTGCCTGGGGCGGTACTTTTCCATAAACCATCGTACTAACGTCAATGGCTGGTTTCCTTCTCGTTTTACTACGGTCTTTATTCAAATTCGTTAAATCCATTTCGCTACTCCTTCAATATGTGGATGAATTGGGTTATCAGGCTGGCTGCAAAAGCAATCTTTTTCAGCAGGGCACGAATGTAACTGCAAATAAGTGATCCATAAAATGAATTCTGTGGCTATATTTATTCGCCCCTAATTCACAGCTGCGCCCCGGCTTATCCACCGCCTTTCGGGGCATTTCCACATAAATTTGACGGTTATTCCCAATTTACTTCTTTTTTTCCGCCTTTCCCTCTGCCATTTCCACACCACTTGTGCGAAAACATTTTACAGGTATTTTTTGGGGCTTTCAGAAAAAAATACTTAGCTCTCCTGCCGCTTTCGGGGGCATCTTATAAGCTTCTTGCCCTTAATGATTTATCTTTGCAACCTCAAAAATCACGAGCAAACACTATGACCATTAGTTACAACTGGCTGCAGCAATATTTACCCGTAGAACTGGACCCCGAACGTTTAAGCAAAATCCTCACATCCATTGGTCTTGAAGTGGAAAGCATGGAACGTTTTGAAGATGTGAAAGGCGGATTAAACGGCGTTGTGATTGGAGAAATTCTCACTTGCGAAAAGCATCCTGATGCAGATAAACTAAAACTTACTACTGTCAATATAGGCTCCGGAGAACCCTTACAGATTGTTTGCGGGGCGCCCAATGCAGCAGCCGGACAAAAAGTGGTGGTGGCAACAGTAGGAACCACCATCTATCCGCTCTCCGGTGATCCGTTAACCATGAAAAAAGCAAAAATCCGTGGCGTGGAAAGCTTTGGTATGATTTGCGCCGAAGATGAACTCGGATTGGGTAATAGCCACGATGGAATTATTGTTTTAAAAGAAGATGCAAAGCCCGGTACACCGGCCGCCGAATATTTTCAACTGAAAACAGATTGGATCTATGAAATCGGGTTAACTCCCAATCGCATGGATGCCATGAGTCATTTAGGTGTTGCCAAAGATGTGGTTGCGTATCTCAACTTCCACGACAAACAAAACCTCAGCTTAAAATCTCCTTTCAGCAATAATTTTAAAGCCGATAATCAGTCGCTTCCTATCAAGGTTACCATTGAAAATGAAACGGCTTGTCAGCGCTACGCCGGCGTAAGCATCAAAGGTGTAACCGTTAAAGAAAGTCCCGACTGGTTAAAACAACGTTTGAAAAGTATCGGGCTTCGTCCGATCAATAATATTGTCGACATCACCAATTTCATTTTACATGAAACCGGTCAGCCACTTCACGCTTTTGATGCAGATGCTGTAACCGGTGCTTCCGTGATTGTAAAAAATCTTCCGGAAGGAACAACTTTTGTAACGCTGGATGAAAAAGAACGCAAACTCAATGCAGAAGACCTGATGATTTGTAATGCAGAAGGCCCTATGTGTATTGGTGGTGTGTTTGGTGGATTGCACAGTGGTGTGAAAAATGAAACCAAGAATATTTTCCTTGAAAGTGCATGGTTCCATCCTTCCACCATTCGTAAAACATCGTTCCGTCACAACCTGCGAACAGATGCTGCCATGCGTTTTGAAAAAGGAGTTGATATTGGAAATACAGTTGCAGTATTGAAACGTGCTGCTTTGCTGATCAAAGAACTGGCAGGAGGTGAAATTGCAAGTGATATTGTAGATGTTTATCCCAAACCAAAAGAGAAAAAACAAATTGCTCTTAAATATCATTACCTCAAAAAAATCAGTGGTAAAAACTACCATCCGGATAATGTGAAAAAGATTCTCGAAGCATTAGGTTTCGAAATCATCAAAGAAAATATTGATGAACTGTGGGTGGCAGCTCCGTTCAGCAAGCCCGATATGGAATTGCCGGCCGATTTAGCAGAAGAAATCATGCGGATTGATGGTTTGGATAATGTGGAAATTCCCGGCACCATTACAATCAGCCCCTCTGCAGGAGTTGATGATACGTCGTTCATTTATCGTGAAAAACTCAGCCAGTTTCTTACCGGTGCCGGTTTTCATGAAATACTTACCAACTCCATCAGCAACAGTGCATGGTACAGTGAAGAAGTATTGGCAAAGAGTGTGAAAATGCTCAATAATCTCAGTGCCGATCTCAACATCATGCGTCCGTCCATGATTGAATCCGGGTTGGAATGTGTGGCATTTAATCTCAACCGCAGGAACACCAACCTTCGCCTCTATGAATTTGGCAAAACCTACCAAACAGAAGAAGTGGGCAACTACAACGAAACAGAACATCTTACATTATATGTTTCCGGGCAACTTCCTTCTTCGTGGAAATCCAAAGCAACCCCTATTGATTTTTATTATCTCAAAGGTGTGGTGAATAGTTTATTTGAACAATTAGGTATTACTACGCATGTTTCTGTTACCTATGATCAGAAAGGAAAGGCTGAATACAAAGCAAAAAATAAAATCATCCTTTCGTTGATTGCTGCAGATGCAAATCAGTTGAAACAGTTCGATATCAAACAGCCTGTTTTCATTGCCGATTTCAACTGGACCATTTTGCTGGATGTGATCCGTAAAAACAAGATCAACTTCACCGAAATTCCCCGTTTCCCTGCTGTGGAAAGAGACTTAGCCATGGTTGTTCCCCAATCATTACATTATGCCGATGTGGAAGCAGTGGTGCTGAAATCAAAAATCAGCAAGCTGAAAAATGTTTCTTTGTTTGATGTGTTTGAAAGCGACAAAATTGGCGTTGGCAAAAAATCAATGGCATTGAATTTTGTGTTCCAGGATAGTGAGAAAACCCTCACCGACCAGGAAACTGATAAAATGATGAGCCAGATCATGCAACAACTGGAAAGCCAGCTGGGTGCCGAAATCAGAAAATAAGCTGGATTTTATATAACTGATTCATTAGCTTAGCAGCAGCCATGTCAGCATTAGAGCAACATATCAAATCCCTGCAACAGAATCTGCAGTTACTGATAAAAAAATATCAGCAATTGCAAAAGGAGCATCTGCAATTGAAAGAATCCTTTCATCAGCTGCAGGAACAACAGCAAAAGAAAAAGCAGGAATTTGAATTGATGGAAATGCAACATGCAATGATGAAAGCCAGTCAGCATCAATTGAATGAAACTGAGAAAAAGGAACTGGAAAAAAAGCTGAACGGATATATATCAGAAATTGATCGTTGCATAGCAATACTGAGCAGATAAAGAGCCAGCTTCCGCAGATGCAGAAGCTGGCTCTCGTGTAAGGTTTAAAATTTGGCAGAATCAGGGCCATTTGATATGCTGTGTTTTTCTGCAACGGCAACGGCATGGAGTCAGACGGTCTTTTTAATTTCATGGTTGTGCAACCACAAACTTTTTTACATGGACGAATTACTTCCCGTTAATATTGTAATAGGCGACCGAAACTACCGTATCAAAGTAGCAGCTTCAGATGAAGAAATGGTACGTAAAACGGTCAAAATCATCAATGATAAAATACTCGACTTTAAAACCAATTTCGCCGGAAAAGACATGCAGGACTATGTAGCCATGGTGCTGCTCTGGTATGCCACACAGGTAAGCTCCGGTTCATCTGCCATCACTGAAAATCGTGAAGTGGAAGACGCCATCGCCAAACTCAACCAGCAACTGGAAGAGGTATTATCAAACGAAGAACCATCTTAACTCCCAAAAACCATTTCTTTTTCGTTGAAAGTCACCCTTATACCCCAAACCAGGCATCTAAACCTTGCTTAAATTCCTTAATTTCGCCTGATACATTTCCACTTTGAACTTGTTTGCCAATACATCAAGGAAATCAGTGCGGAAAGAACAACAAAAACACAAAAATTACAATGGAACCCACAATTTTATACATCATCATAGGTGTTGTAGCCCTGATTGCAGGCGTTGTGGCGGGTAAGTTTATCTTCGCCGCCAACACCCGGAAACAGGTAGAAGAAGCTGAATTACAAGCACAAAGCATTGTAAAAGAAGCAGAACTGAGAGCTGAAACTATCAAGAAAGAAAAACAGCTCGAAGCAAAAGAGAAATTTGTTCAGATGAAGGCCGAGCATGATCGTGAAATGCTGGAACGTACCAAAAAAACCAGTGAAGCCGAGAATCGCATCCGCCAGAAAGAACAATCCATCAACCAGAAAGAGAACAACCTTGAAAAACAAATCAAGGAGAATGAAGCTATTAAGGAAAACCTGAACCGCCAGATTGAAGTAGTGAATCAAAAACGTACCGAACTGGAAAAACATCAGGAAGAACATATCCGCCGGTTGGAAAAAATAGCCGGACTTACTGCAGATGAGGCTAAGAACCAATTGATTGAAAGCCTGAAGCAGGAAGCTCAAACACAGGCATTGTCTGTTCAGCAGGAAATTATTGAAGAAGCCAAGCAAAAGGCGAATAAAGAAGCCCGTAAGATTGTGATTCAAACGATCCAACGTACAGCGGCTGAACAAACCATTGAAAATACGGTTACCGTATTCAACCTGGAATCAGACGAAATCAAGGGCCAGATTATTGGTCGTGAAGGCCGTAACATCCGTGCTATTGAAGCAGCTACGGGTGTTGACCTGATTGTTGATGATACGCCGGAAGCCATCCTGCTTTCTTCCTTCGATCCACTTCGTCGTGAAGTGGCCCGTTTGAGCTTGCAAAGACTGGTTGCCGATGGACGTATCCACCCTGCCCGTATTGAAGAAGTGGTGGAAAAAACCCGCAAGCAACTGGAAGAGCAAGTGATGGAGATTGGTGAACGTACAGTTATTGAACTGGGTATCCACGGCTTGCATAAAGAACTGGTGCGTATGGTGGGACGTATGCGCTTCCGCTCTTCGTATGGACAAAACCTGCTCATGCACAGCCGTGAAACAGCCAATCTTTGTGCGATTATGGCTGCAGAACTGGGTCTCAATCCCAAACTGGCAAAACGTGCCGGTTTGTTACACGATATTGGTAAAGTTCCCGATGAAGAAACAGAATTGAGCCACGCATTGCTGGGAGCTAAACTGGCCGAAAAATATGGTGAAAACCCTGCTGTGGTAAACGCCATTGGCGCCCACCACGATGAAATGGAAATGCAATACGTGATCTCCCCCATTATACAGGCTTGTGATGCCATCAGCGGTGCCCGTCCGGGTGCCCGCAGGGAAATCATGCAACAATACATCCAGCGAATCAAAGACCTCGAAAACCTGGCACTCGGTTATCCCGGAGTAGAAAAAGCGTATGCCATCCAGGCCGGACGTGAACTGAGGGTGATTGTGGAAGCAGATAAAGTGACCGATGGCGATTCTGACAAGCTCAGCTTTGCCATGGCACAAAAAATTCAAACAGAAATGGTGTATCCCGGTCAGATTAAAGTGACGGTGATACGTGAAAAACGGGCCGTAAACGTAGCAAGGTAAGTGACTGGTTCACAGGGTAACAGGTTGGCAAGAAACTGAAAGACTGATTTTTCCCAATTTTTCAGCTGAAATCTTTTCAACTTATCAACTTTTCCCCTACCTTTGCCGTCCCAAAAAATCAAAGTTATGGACGCCGCAGTAGCATTTGTACACGAGCAATTAACGGTTAAAAAAGTACTCCCTGCTTTCAAAGCTGGTGATAATGTAACCGTTCATTATAAAATTATTGAAGGTGGTAAAGAGCGTATCCAAAGCTTCCGTGGTGATGTGATCAAGCGTCAGGGACAGGGTGCAACAGCTTCTTTCACCGTTCGCAAAATTTCTGATGGTGTTGGTGTAGAACGTACATTCCCTGTAAACTCTCCTAACGTTGATTCAGTAGACCTGAACAAAGTAGGTAAAGTCCGTCGTGCTAAATTGTACTTCCTCCGTGAAAGAAGTGGTAAGAGCGCAAGGATCAAAGAAAAGCGTATCAGATAATTTTTTTGACAGAATATTCAGAAAAGGGCAGAAATTTCTGCCCTTTTTGCATTTAAGGCACGAAAATTGTTCGTATATTTATACCCCGATTGAATTTCACCTCCCCTCCTTACTCCTACGAAATACGAAGAATCCCTTCCTATCGAAACGCTGACTTTACATTTTTAAACAAAAAACTGATCAGTTTCGATTATGAAAAAAGTATTATTCGCCCTCGCAGTGGTAACATTTTTCCTGATGTCTTGTAACCGTGGTATTTCTCCTTACCAGGCAGCTAATGGAAAAGGTGGAAAGTGCGGAAGCCATTACGTTCGCTAAGCTTTGCCAATTACTAAATGAATCATAAACCACGGTTTCGTGGTTTTTTTTATTTCCATAACTGATAGAATAAACTGTAAATTTGCCTTCTGAAACGTAAGAACATGAATTTTCAACCCATTCTTTTAGGCGTGCTTGGTACACAGGAAATTATCATCATTGCTATTATTATTCTCCTTTTATTTGGTGGTCGTAAAATTCCTGAACTGATGAAAGGCCTTGGAAAAGGTATCCGTGAGTTCAACGACGCCAAAAATTCTGTTCGTAAAGAGATCGAAGAAAACAGTTCTGAGACTCCTTCCGGCAAACAATAATTTATTTCAATTCACGCCCAATTTACACGCTGCAAAGCTGTTTGTTTCCCTATAACAACATAAACGAGTATCATGCTGCCCTCAAAGATGGTAACACCACCTGTGAGGCAGCAGTTTTGTTTTATACCAACCAGATTGAGAAACAAAAACGACTCAATGCGGTGGTTCGTGTATTTGCAGAGGAAGCATTACATAAAGCAAAAGAGCTGGATCAACTCCGTAAAGCAGGAAAGCCAACCGGCAAACTGCACGGTGTTGTATTTACGATCAAAGACGTGATCTGCTACCGGGATCATGTAGTAACAGCATCTTCGCATATTCTCAAAGGATTTGAATCACAGTTTCATGCCACTGCTGTAGAAAAGCTATTAGCAGAAGAAGCCATTATCATAGGTGTTAACAGTTGTGATGAATTTGCCATGGGCAGCAGTAATGAAAATTCTGTATATGGCCCTGTTCGTAACCTGCTCGATGAAGAAAGGGTGCCCGGCGGTTCTTCCGGTGGCTCGGCTGTTGCAGTACAAGCCGATCTGTGCATGATCAGCCTGGGAAGCGATACCGGAGGTTCGGTTCGCCAACCGGCTGACTTCTGTGGAATTGTGGGAATGAAGCCCACTTACGGACGAATCAGCCGTCATGGCCTCATTGCCTATGGTTCCAGTTTTGACCAGATTGGTATTCTTGCGAAAAATGTGGAAGATGTGGCACTGGTGCTGGGCGTGATTGCGGGTGCCGATTCATTTGATGCAACTGTTTCTTCGGAACCGGTTCCCAACTACGTGGAAGAATCAAAGAAGGCTTCGGATAAGAAGCCTGTCATTGGTTACTTCAAACAAACACTGGAACACGAGGGACTGGATACAGAAATCAAAACAGCTCATCAGCAGTTCTTAGCTCAACTCAAACAGGATGGCTACGAAGTAAAAGAACTGGATTTTAATCTCATCGATTACATCGTTCCCACATACTATGTTCTTACCACTGCAGAAGCCAGTAGTAATCTTTCACGTTATGATGGCGTTCGTTATGGACATCAATCAAAACCCCTGAAAGAGGATTTAACAGAATTTTACTCGGCCAACCGTTCGGAGGGCTTTGGAAAAGAAGTACAACGCAGGATCATGCTGGGAACTTTTGTATTAAGTGCCGGTTATTATGACGCTTATTTCACGAAAGCACAACAGGTGCGTCGCAAATTATACGAACAGGTTCAGCTGATATTCAATGATATAGATGCTTTGGTAATGCCGGTTTCCCCTTCCACTGCTTTCAGGATTGGTGAGAAAAAAGATGACCCGGTGGAAATGTACCTTGCAGATATCTATACGGTTTTTGCTAACCTGGTTGGTATACCCGCCTTATCCATCCCTTTGTTCAAACACAGTAATGGGTTGCCGTTTGGCATACAAATCATGACAGCCCATTTCGATGAAGTATCTTTGCTCCGTCTTTCCAAAAACTGGATGGGCCAATACAGGAAAGCCTGATTCCATGAATTTGCATGCGTAACTTATTTACACTTTTGTTTTGTTGTCTGCTCTCTGTTGATGCATTCGCACAATCAGATAGTAATCGCATTGCCACTCCTTCAGACACAACGAAGCAAGGAGTGGAGAAGTATGGATTTAAGACGCTGTTTATAAACAAAGAATTCAATGCAGCCCTGCCCTACGACGGACAAATACACCCGATGGCCTGGAGCTTTATAAATGAGTACCTGCAAAAGCACAGTAAGAGCCTCAACAACATGAAAACATGGGCAACACCCTATTTCACACTGATTGATAATGTGCTCAGTAATTATGGCTTGCCCCACGAATTAAAATACCTGGCGGTTATAGAATCCGGGCTCAACACCAATGCCACCAGTTGGGCGGGCGCAAGAGGGCCCTGGCAGTTCATGCCCTATACCGCAAGAGAATACGGATTGCTGGTTACAAACTGGACCGATGAGCGTACCGATTATTTCCGGAGCACACATGCTGCGGCAAAATATCTTTCGAGTTTATATACAGACCTCAACGATTGGCTATTGGTGATTGCTGCTTATAATGGCGGACCGGGCAGAGTGTACAGCGCCATTAAAAAAAGTGGCAGCCGGGATTTCTGGAAACTGCAGTACTATTTGCCCGAAGAAAGCCGGAACCATGTAAAAAAATTCATTGCCACACACTATATCATGGAAGGGAAAGGCGGTGTTACCACCATGGTTAACAACGGCGGCAAAACAGTACCCATACAAGAGAATACAGATCCCAACATGGAATCACAGGTGATCGCAGGAAAATTCAGTTCTGTTGTGATGGCGAAGAACCTGGTTATGGACCTGATGTATTTCAATCAGCTCAATCCAAACTTTGATGCTGTATTATCTGGCAACAACACATTCAATCTTCGATTGCCAAAGGATAAGATGTCAATCTTTAATGCCAATCGTTATACCATCCTTAGTGAAAGTGTGCAACTGCTCATTCGCTTTTATGGTGAAGACGGATTAAAAGAAGTTTACCCCAAAGTATCAGAGCTTCCGGCATTGAAGAAAAAGCCGGTTTCCAAAAAAGGAAAATAGTTTTAATGATCGTCACTTAAAATGCGTCGGATGGCACTTGCTTTCAATAAGCATTCTTCATATTCATTTTCAGGATCGCTGTAAAAAGTAATTCCTCCCCCCACCTGGTACGATAAATATTTATCTGTTTGATTATAAAGTATACTTCGTATCACCACATTAAAATCAAAATCACCTTCGGGTGTTATATAGCCAACTGCGCCGGAATACAATCCCCTTGCCGATTGCTCGTATGCATCAATCAATTCCATCACTCTTCGTTTAGGCGCCCCCGTCATGCTGCCCATAGGAAACACAGATCGTATAATATCTGCAAACAAAACATCATCTTTCATTTCTCCACTTACGGTTGATATCATCTGGTGTACCTGCGGAAACGAATAAATGCCATACAATTCATCCACAGTAACAGATCCTTCCACACAAACACGGCTGAGGTCATTACGAACCAGGTCCACCACCATTACATTCTCACTCCGGTCTTTGCTGCTTTGGAACAATTCTTTTTTCAATGCTTCATCTGCTGCCGCATTGTTGAGGTTTCGTCGCACTGTTCCTTTGATAGGCTGAGAGAGCAATTGCTTTCCTTTCTTACGTAAAAAACGTTCTGGGCTGGCACAGAGCAAATGGCTTTCATTCACTTTATAAAAAACGGAGAAAGGGTTGGGAGATAGTTCCGTTAGCTGATGATAGACTTGCTGCGGCTGGATTGTTGCAGCATCGTCGTAGAACTCCATACAGTAATTCAATTCGTAACAATCGCCCCGTAGAATCCGCTGACGAATGCTTTCAATAGCTTCAATATAATCCTGTTTTGAAATCCGTTCCCTGATATCTAATTGCAAAGGAGAAGCCGATGTTTGATACTTATCATTTCGTATACTTTCAAATACAGTTGCATGATCTTGTTCTAATGAGCCAATTGTTATTTGCTTCTCTTGTAATTGAAACACATACCTGGGAACAAAAAAATACAAGTGTGGAAAGCCAATCCTGTCAGGGTGTACCGTTGTAAGGTTTTCGATTTCGTTCTTGAGATCGTAAGCAAAATGCCCGAAACACCAATCATTTTGCTTTTGTTGCCATTGTTGCCATCGCTGAAGGGCAGTTCCGGCAGATGCAGAGATAGCATCCACCGTTCCACAACCCACCAGGCACTCGTAGGTATGGCCCGGCAACTGGTAGTTATGGTTGTCCAGAAAAGCACAAATGTTGAACCGGTTGCACCAGTTCAACATTTGCAGTTTAAATTCCGGAAAATGAGATATTGTAAAAGTCTGGTAAGTACGTTTCACAAACCGGCTTAAAAATCGTCGTCGTCATCAAAGTCATCATCACCACCCATTACATCAAATTCTTTGAAGTCTTCATCGAATTTGAAATCATCATCATCGTCACCCTTTTTCTTTGCACCGCCTGTACTCTTTCCTTTTGATTTGGGCAGATCGAATTCATCGAAGTCAGGATCATAATCCTCTTCATCATCTTTGTTCCAGTTATCGTCATCTTCATCCACATCATCGTCGTCATCATCGTCATCATCTTTAGCTTTTGATTTGGATGCAGATGCTGCGCCTTTCTTTACGACAGGTTCATCATCCATATCTAAATCATCATCTTCATCATCGGCCTCTTCCTGCTTTTTAGACTTGGGGGCCGGTTTCTTTACTTCTTCACTTTTCGTGGAGGATTTTTCGCTGGATTTTTTTATTGATTTTGCCATAGTTAACCAATGCTTGTAGTGTAAAATTTCTACGAGTTTTTTAAATAGCCAAACTTTTCTTTAAAAAATTTTTCTTATGCAGGTTTTGATTATTGAAATACAATCTGATCCCGCCCCGGGCCATTGGAAACATATTTCACTTCCACGCCCAGGTATTTATATATAAAAGACAGATAATTACTCATTTCCACCGGTAAATCCGCCCACTGTTTGCATTCAGATACCGGCGTACTCCATCCTTTAAAATCCTGGTAAACGGGTTTGAGATCCAATTTGTTCATTTGATAAGGAACAGCTTCCGTTCTTTGTCCATTAATTTCGTAGGCTGTGCAAACTTTCAGTTCTGTAAACGGATCCAGCACATCTGCTTTTGTCATTACAATCTGTGTAATACCATTCACCATACAGGCAAATTTTAACGCCACCAAATCAATCCATCCACAACGGCGGGGGCGTCCGGTAGTAGCCCCGAATTCGCTTCCTATTTTGCGGAGTTTCTCTCCGGTTTCATCAAACAACTCAGTTGGGAATGGTCCGCTTCCCACTCTGGTACAATAAGCTTTTGTTACACCTATTATTTCACCGATTTTATTTGGCGCCACACCCAATCCGGTGCAAACACCTGCAGAAATAGTATTGGATGAGGTAACAAACGGGAATGTTCCGAAATCAACATCCAGCATGCTGCCCTGTGCCCCTTCTGCCAGGATTTTCTTTCCTTGCGCCATTTGATCATTAATGAAATATTCACCATTTACGATATTCAGCCCACGAAGAAATTCGATACTCTCAAAAAACTCTTTCTCCCATTCGCTGATATCTTCCTTAAAATTGTAATTATCGAGTAATTGCTGGTGTTTATCTCTCAGCTTTTGATACAACTGATCAAACTGTGGATCCAGCAAATCACCTACACGCAATGCATTGCGGCCTGTTTTATCCATATAAGCCGGGCCAATACCTTTTAATGTAGATCCGATTTTATCATCCCCTTTTGCAATCTCTGCGGCCTTATCTAATGCACGGTGAGTGGGAATAATAATATTGGTTCTTTCAGCGATAAAGAGGTTTTTCTTTACATCCACTCCCATGGCGGCTACTTTATCACATTCTTTTTTTAACGTAACGGGATCCAGCACTACTCCATTGCCAATGAGGTTTTTTATATCAGCATGAAAAATACCACTGGGTATCTGGTGCAACACCACTTTTTCACCATTTACATACAACGTGTGGCCGGCGTTGGGTCCGCCCTGAAAACGGGCAATCACTTCATAACGGCGTGCAAAAAAATCCACGATTTTCCCTTTGCCTTCGTCGCCCCACTGGAGGCCTAAAATAACGTCTACCATAATTAAAAGTTGAGTTGGTTTAGCCGCCGCAAAAATAAGAGAAAGCGAAAGGGAACTGAGAGAAAAAGTAAAACTTGGGGATAATTATTGTTCTGTATCGTAACGTTCAACGGTTTCAATACCGGGCAATTTATAAAGCCTACTCACCAATTCGTCGAGTTCTTCTTTGTCGTGCACATAAATACGGATATTTCCCTCAAAGATTCCTTCTTTGGCTTCAATAGTAATGGCATTGATGTTCAGGCGCATTTCACCTGAAATGAGATTGGTGATTTTACTTACAACGCCCACATCATCCACCCCAATGATTTTGATACCGGTAAGGAAAGAAATTTCCTTATTCTTTGCCCATTTGGTTTTCACCACACGATGGCCAAAATTGGCTAATAAACGGGCTGCATTGGGACAAGTTGTGCGATGAATGATCAATCCTTTACCCGTAGATACAAACCCAAACACGTCATCGCCAGGAATTGGTTTGCAGCAGTTTGCCAATGTGTATACAATGCGGTCGCTGCTTTCTCCGAAAATGATCAGTTCACTGTCTTTGGGTGAGGTTACTTTATTGGGGTCGTATTCGTGCTTGGGTTCATGGTTCGGTTTTACAACCGGCTTGGGCAATTCCAGTTTATCGCCATGAAGCGTGAGTTCTTTTACATCCTTGAGATCAATTGATTTGGTTGCAATTTTATAAAAGAGTTCCAGATGCGAAGGAAGCTTGTAAAACTGAACCAACACGTCTACATTATGAATATCATAAGCCGCTCCTAACTGTTCCAGTTTGCGTTGCAACACATACTTCCCTTCATCGGCTACTTTTCGTTTTTCTTCTTTGAGTGAATCCTTAATTTTCGTTCTGGCTTTGGCCGTTACTACAAAATTCAACCAGTCTTCGCTGGGCTTTTGTTTGCTGCTGGTGATAATTTCGATCTGGTCACCACTACGCAGCTTATGAGCAATAGGCACCAGTTTATGATTCACTTTTGCTCCAATACAACGGCTGCCCACATCACTATGCACACTGAAAGCGAAGTCCAATGCAGTAGCACCTAACGGCAACATTTTTACATCCCCCTTCGGAGTATATACATAAATTTCTTCTGCAAGGAATGAACTTTTAAAATCCTGCAGAAAATCAAGTGAACTGCTTTCCTGGCTGCTCAATGCTTCCCGGATATTGTGAAACCATTTATCAAAACGGTCTTCTTCGCCGGTTCCTTCTTTATATTTCCAATGAGCTGCCAACCCCTTCTCCGCAATTTCATTCATTCGCTTGGTGCGGATCTGCACTTCCACCCACTTACCCTGTGGCCCCATTACAGTGGTGTGTAAGGCTTCGTATCCATTGCTTTTAGGATTACTGAGCCAGTCACGCAACCGTTCCGGGCTGGGTGTATACATATCGGTGATAATGGAATAGGCTTTCCAGCACTCTTCCTTTTCACGTTCGGGCGGCGCATCCACAATGAGACGAATAGCGAACAAATCATACACTTCTTCAAAACTCACTCCTTTCTTTTTGATCTTGTTGGAAATAGAGTGAATGGATTTAGGGCGACCGTAAATTTCAAAATTCGCAAAGCCGGTACGCTCCATTTTTTCTTTGATGGGCTTGATAAACTCATTGATATAACGGCTGCGTTCCCGTTTCGTTTCACTGAGTTTCCGTGCAATTTCCTTATACGTATCCGGCTCCAGGTACTTCATGGAAAGATCTTCCATTTCTGTTTTGATATTGTACAAACCAAGGCGGTGTGCCAATGGTGCATACACATATACCGTTTCACTGGAAATTTTGAGTTGCTTTTCACGCTTCATGCTGTCGAGTGTCCGCATGTTGTGCAAACGATCGGCCAGCTTGATGAGGATCACCCTTGGGTCATCGGTAAGGGTGAGTAATATTTTTTTGAAGTTCTCTGCCTGTTGCGTGGAATTGGCATCCACTACAGTTGAGATTTTTGTGAGTCCGTCGATAATGCGTGCAATTTCGCTGCCAAATTCCCGCTCCACATCTTCCAGCGTTACATCCGTATCTTCAACCGTATCATGTAATAATGCGCAAATAGTGGAACGTACACCCAGGCCAATTTCTTCCACACAAATCTGTGCTACTGCAACCGGGTGAAGGATATAAGGCTCCCCGCTTTTGCGACGCATGGTTTTGTGTGCTTCTGCAGCCATTTCAAAGGCAGTGCGCACCAGTTCTTTATCGCCCTTTTTGAGTTTTGTTTTGAGCGAACGTAATAAAGAACGGTAATGCCGGAGGATTTCTTTGCGTTCCTGCTCCGGCGTTAATGTATAGGGCTGTATGGTAGTAATCGATTCCAGCGAAGTACGAATTTAGTGAAACTGATCTAGACAAAATTAAAGTGCGAAACTCTTTGTTGTAAAAGCAGGCATGAAGATGCACCTTCCGCTCTGTAAAAGCAACGGAGTTTTGCTGAATGCCCTTCTATTCCCTTATTTCAAAGCTTAAGGCAGTTTGTAAAACCGCCAGCTGGTTTCAAAATTCCGGTTTACGGATTGATTGGTTAAAATAATCCGTAACATTTCAATGGGCAGCGAGTTCTCCTGAAGGATGGCATCATGAAATTGCTTGTAGGTCATTTTCTTTGTGTCTACTAATTCTTTTTTCAGTGCATAAAACTGGAGTCCACCCACCATATAGGCCAGTTGATATAAAGGACCATAGCCTCCTGTAAAAGAACGACGCACCTCTCCTTCTGCATTTGCACGTTCATGCCCAACACGTTCAACCAGAAAAGCAATACACTGCTGAGGTGTCCAATTCCCCAGATGATAATTCAAGGAAAAGATGATTCGTGCACAACGATGCATACGCCAGAAAAGCATACCCACTTTATCTTCGGCATTGCGGGGATAATTGAGGTCCCACAATACCATTTCCCAATAGAGTGCATTCCCTTCCGTCCAGAACGGATTGCTGTTTCTGCGATACACTTTATAGCGGTTGTTCATATAACCCTGCAAATGATGTCCGGCTATAATTTCATGATGCAGCACCGCCCGTGAAAAGTGCGGATTATTTCCCCGCATGCTCATCATTTTATCGTCATAATCCATTGTGCTTGTAGGATAGGAAATAATTAAAGACTCCCCTCCTAAAAAGAACGGACTTACCAATTGTCGTTCTGCCGACATCATGTACATACGCCAGGTTTCTTCGGCAAGAGGCGGAATGGTTAAGAGTTCATGTTTTTTTAAGAATGTAATGACTTCATCATATAGTTCCATCATTGCCTGGGGTTGTTGTCCGGGAGGTACAAATGTGTTCTTCACCTTTTCCAATGCAGCTTTCCAGTTTGTGCCAAAACCCATCTGCTGAGATGCTTTTATCATCTCGGCTTCGCACCATGCAAATTCTTTATTAGCAATCATTACTAATTCTTCAGGAGAATAGGGTATAAATGATTGTTTCAACTGACGCTCCAGTTCAACTTTTCCAATCGGGTTTCCAATAATACCGCTGCCATCATCTTTCTGTCCTGTTCCCGGCTGAATGACCTGTGCTAGCGATTTTCCGTAGTTACCCAATACAGAATCAAGATTTTTATAAGTTGCCGGAACCCACCAGTGAAATAAAGGATCGTACTCATTGTAAAAGTCAAAATATTTTTTCAGCAGACTTTGCAAACTTTTAATCGTTGTTTGTCCGTACACAACCATATCTTTTTCAAGCTTTGGTTTTTGTTTTAACTTTTCCTGCTCCGCCAGTATCATTTTCTTTATCTCATTCATTTCGCTGGCAACATCTTGTGCTTTCACAGTCATTCCACGGCGGCGAGGACGTTCCAAATCATAAATTCTGTTTGCAAAAGGAATATAAGGTTGTAACTGCTGTTGTTTCTTACGTTCTTCCAATAACACGTATGCTTCGTCTTTTAACCGCTGGCTCAGCATGAGATAATCCACCTGCCCGTTTTTGCTGAGTTTCGCAAAGTTGAGGCCGTTCAGCTTTTTATTATATTCTTCTATTAAAAGCAAAAGCCTGTCGATCCGTTCCGGCATATTAAATCCGCCGGATTCATTGCCACCCCATTCTGCACTACTGGTTGAGTAAAACCGTGTAATGCTGCCCTTATCTGCATTATAGTTGACCATGAAGTGGGCCAGTTCACTTGTTTGAATCAACAAATCATCCGCCTTTGGCTGAGCCCATAACCCATTGCTTAAAATCAAAAAGAATAAACTGAGAATTTGCTTTTTCATATTCATCGATTAAGAGATTTTATGTGTGTTTCCTGATTTGCGGTTTCCAAGGTCACTTCACTCATTTGTGCTACCCCTTTCATTTTCTGCAGAAACCGGAAATCGTTCCCCAATAACAGTTCTGTACTAAAAATAAAGATTCAGTTCTTGATGCGGATGCGATTTACTGATTCACAGGAGTTTTGCCAAACCGGTCAAATAATTAAATAGACGGGAACAACTACGAAAAAATTCATAGAAAACCCGGAAACACAATCGCTTCATTTTTCAGCAACAGATTTGTAGCGGATTGCCCTCTGCAGAGAAAAATTTAAAAAGCATCTTCCCGTATCGCCTGAATGCCTGTTTCTCCCTACCTTTGCAGCCCGTTTTTAATTCGTTTATGATTTGCCTCCAAAGAGGTGCTTCATTAAACCAGAAACAGTTCTTCCGGATGTGGTGAAATTGGTAGACACGTCAGACTTAGGATCTGATGCCGCAAGGTGTGGGGGTTCGAGTCCCTCCATCCGGACAAACCCAGGTTGAATAGTTCAAGAGGTTTAAGGAGAAAGGGATGCCTCTTCCAACTTCTTCAACTTTTCAACCTTTTAACTTTTTAAACTCTATTATGGCTACAGTTACAAGAGAAAACATCGGTTTGTTGAACGACAAACTCGTTGTGACGGTTACAAAAGACGAATACTTTCCTTCGTTCGAAAAAACATTAAAAAACTACAGTAAACAGGCAAATATTCCCGGTTTCCGCAAAGGAATGGTACCTGCCGGTATGGTTAAGAAAATGTATGGCCAGGGTCTTTTTACTGAAGAAGTGATCCGCAACATTGAAAAAGGTTTAAATGATTACCTGGTAAATGAAAAGCTGGAAATTTTTGCCCAGCCGCTTCCTTTGCCCAATGGTTCATTTCAACCGGATATGGATACTCCCACCGATTACACCTTTGAATTTGAAATTGGCTTAAAACCAGCTTTCGAACTCGGCCTCAGCAATGTAAAAGCACCTTTCTACCGTGTAAAAGCAACTGCTGAAATGGTAAATGAAGAAGTGGAACGCCTGCAAACTCGCCTTGGAAAAATGACAGAACCCGAAACAGTAGCAGGTGATGAAACGGTACTGAATGTAACATTTGAAGAAGCCGACCGTGATGGTAATGTAGTTGAAGGTGGATTGAAAAAAGACAATTCACTCCTGGTTAAATATTTCGCAGAAGGTTTCCGTCCGAAGTTAATTGGATTGAAAAAAGATGCCACTTTGGTTCTTCAACTGAATGAAGCATTTGATGAAAAAGAACGCACCTGGATCCTGAGTGATCTTGGATTGACAGATGCCGGCGATTACTTTTTCAAAGTAACCATTACCAAACTGGGATTGGTTGAAAAAAGAGAACTGAACGAAGAATTCTTCAAAGAAGCGCTTCCCGGCAAAGATGTTACAACAGAAGCTGATTTCCGTGCCGCTGTTGAAAAAGACATCCAGGCATACTGGGATCGCCAAAGCTCCAATCAGTTGCAACACCACCTTTATCATGTGCTCCTGGAGGAAACCAAAATGGATTTACCGGAAGGTTTCCTGAAAAAATGGCTGGCAACTTCTGGCGAGAAAGCAAAAACTGCCGAAGAAGTGGAAGCAGAATACCCCACTTTCAACAACCAGTTACGCTGGACATTGATTACCGATAAAATCATCAATGAAAATAAACTGGAAGTAAGTGCAGAAGAACTGAAAGACAGTTTCCGTCAGCAGGTATTGAATTATTTCGGCGGCATGAGCCTGGCCGATGGTAACCTGGAATGGCTGGATCAATATGTTGAAACACTGATGAAAGATGAACAACAGCTTGACAGTACTTACCGTCGTGTGGTTACTGAAAAAGTGTTTGTCTGGGCCGAACAACAGGTGAAGAAAGATGAAAAAGAAGTTACAGCTGAAGCTTTCATCAAAATGAATGAAGAACATCAGCATCACCACCACTAGCAGAACATGAATTGCAGATGTTAGATTTACAATTTCAGATTTATATAGCCCGCTGAGTAATATCAGCGGGTTTTTATTTTGGTACACGCACAAAATCAGATGTACGGTGCGGTGTAAGATGTGCGATGTACGGTGTACGATGTACGTATGCTTCTAATCATACGCATATTTTCTGCGGAGCTTTCTTCCGGCCATCGGTCAACCAAAATGTTCAAATATAAGTTCCTCATGCATTAAGCATTCAGCATTCAGCATTTCGCATTCAGCATTAAGCCCCTGCTTCCCGGCCAACTGCAAACGACCAACAGCCATCGCATCCCCAACTCCTGCCGTATTGTCTTGTTTTTTTTCTTTGCACAATATTTGAATCTCTATTCCACACGTTTGCCTTAACTTGTAACCGAAAATTTGAATTATGGATTTCAATAAAGAATTTGAAAAATACGCCGTAAAGCACCGTGGTATTTCCGGCGCTACTTTGCACAACTATCAAACGCATTTCAATCCCAGCAACCTCACTCCCTATATTATAGAAGAGCGTCCGTTGAATGTGGCCAGTATGGATGTGTTTTCCCGTTTAATGATGGACCGCATCATTTTCATGGGCGAACCTATCAATGATTACGTTGCCAATATTGTTACTGCACAGTTACTGTTCCTCGAAAGTACCGATCGTACCAGAGACATTCAGATGTACATCAACAGTCCGGGCGGCAGTATCTATGCCGGTCTGGGTATTTATGATACTATGCAATACATCACTCCCGATGTAAGCACCATCACCATTGGTATTGCTGCCAGTATGGGCGCTGTATTAATGTGTGCCGGTACGCATGGTAAACGTACTGCTCTGAAACATTCACGCATTATGCTGCATCAGCCCTATGGCGGAGCAGGCGGACAAGCAACCGATATACAGATCATGGTGAACGAAGTGAAGAAGCTGAAAAATGAACTGTATGAAATCATTGCTTATCACAGCGGTCAGACCTTTGAAAAAATCAAAGAAGACAGTGACCGTGATTTCTGGATGACGGCTGCCGAAGCAAAAGAATATGGCCTGGTAGACGAAGTATTGATCATGAACCCACGTAAATCAAAAGAGAGCTAAATCATTAAACAATTCATGCTATGAATCAGCATTATTTAAAATATCCTTTCCGTTTGGAAGAAGAAGAGGAGCCCAAAGAAAATCCGTTGGAACAATTTTCTGCGGCTGCCTTTGGTCCGTACAACAAGAAATTTTTAGAACAGCGTAAAGTATTTTTCTGGGGTGTTGTGCACGACAACTCTGCCAAGGAACTCGTGAACAAACTGCTGTACCTGGATGCCGTTCAACCGGGAGAAGAAATCAAATTGTTTATCAACAGTCCGGGTGGGGTGGTAACCAGCGGTATGGTGATTTATGACACCATGCAAATGATCAGCTCCCCCGTTAGTACCATTTGTATGGGTATGGCAGCCTCCATGGGATCTATCCTCCTGAGTGGTGGTACAAAAGGCAGACGTTTCATTTTCCCCCATGGTGAAGTAATGATTCACCAGCCCAGCATGGGTGGCGCACAAGGCACCAGTGCCGACCTTGAAATTCTGGCCGACCAGATCGCTAAAACAAAAGAGTTAGGCGCCAAAATCCTGGCCGATAACTGTGGCAAAACCGTTGAACAGGTGATGAAAGACTTTGATCGTGACTACTGGATGAATGCCAACGAAGCACTCCAATATGGAATTGTGGACGGCATCCTCGATAAATTATAAGACCACCGCATAAATTGTAATGACACCACTAAGGTCTGGTTATTGCCGCTTAGTGGTTTTTTATGCCTGTTTTTGGCAGGAAACTACCTGTTTCTGAAAGCCTTTCCTATCTTTGATGGCTGACCGGTAACCAACGGATCAGAAAAAATTAAATAAATGGCAAAAAACAACTTGTTGCACTGTTCGTTCTGTGGCCGCAACCGGGATGAGGTTAAAATCCTGATTGCCGGACAGGAAGGGCATATCTGTGAAAATTGTGTGGAGCATGCACAGGAGATTATTCAGCAGGAGCTGATGCTGAAGAGCGATCATGCCGTTTCCAATTTCAAACTCAATGTGAAGAAGCCCGTTGAAATCAAACGCTTCTTAGATGAATATATCATTGGCCAGGATGAAGCGAAAAAAGTGCTGGCTGTTGCTGTTTACAATCATTACAAACGCCTGAAGCAAAAAAGCGAAAGCGAAATTGAAATTGAAAAGAGCAATATTGTAATGGTGGGCGAAACCGGAACCGGTAAAACCTTACTGGCTAAAACCATTGCACGTTTACTGAATGTTCCGTTTGCGATTGTTGACGCCACTGTGTTTACAGAAGCCGGCTATGTGGGCGAAGATGTGGAAAGCATTTTAACCCGTTTGTTACAGGTATGTAATTATGATGTGGCGGCTGCTGAGAAAGGTATCGTATACATTGATGAAATTGATAAGATTGCCCGTAAGGGAGACAACCCTTCCATTACAAGAGATGTAAGTGGTGAAGGTGTACAACAGGGAATGCTGAAGTTGCTGGAAGGAACGGAAGTACTGGTACCTCCACAAGGCGGACGAAAACACCCCGAACAAAAGCTTATCAAGATCAACACACAGAATATTCTCTTCATCTGCGGTGGCGCTTTCGACGGAATTGATAAAGTGATTGCCCGTCGTGTAAACACCAATGCCATCGGGTTTAATGTAAACAAAGAAGAACAGGAGCTGATGAAGAAAAACCTGCTGCAGTATGTAAATGCACAGGATTTGAAATCATTCGGATTGATCCCTGAATTACTCGGACGTTTACCGGTTGTTACCTATCTCAATCCGTTGGATGCAGAAACACTGCGCCAGATCCTGGTAACACCCAAGAATGCCCTCATCAAACAATACAAGAAATTATTTGAACTGGAAGGCATTGAGCTACGTATCGATGATGCCGTATATGATTTCATGGTCAGCAAGGCCATGGAATACAAACTCGGCGCCCGTGGTTTACGCAGCATTTGCGAAAGCATTTTAACCGATGCTATGTTTGATTTACCCGGCAGCGAAGAAAAACAATTCCACTTAACACTCGATTACGCCCAGCACAAGTTTGATAAGAGCAAGCTGAGTATGCTGAAAGTAGCGTAAGTACATGTAGGATGTGTGATGTTAGATGTACGGCTTAAAATATCTCGTAGCTTAAACCTTTAATCATTGAACCTTTTGAACTTTTAAACCTTGCCAATGCAGGATCTCATCAAACGTTTAATGGAAAAAGGATTGACAGAACAACAGGCCTATGCAGCCATTGATGTGATTAAGAATTTTGCAAAAGAGAAATTTCCCATCTTCGGTGGGGCGATTGACAAACTGTTTGATAAGTATGGGCCGAAGGATGAAGAAGACTTTCTGGATTGATAAAGAATCTAACCTTTAATCTGCTCCCTTGCAATCACAATCTTCTGAATTTCACTGGTACCTTCACCAATGGTACAAAGCTTGGAATCACGGTAATACTTCTCAACCGGAAAATCTTTCGTGTATCCGTAACCGCCAAATACCTGCACTGCATCATTACTGATTTTCACTGCAATTTCACTGGCATAATATTTTGCCATAGCACCGGCTTCGGTTACTTTTTCGCCACGGTTTTTTAAATCGGCAGCCTTTGCAATGAGTAATTCTGCGGCAGCAATTTCGGTTGCCATATCGGCGAGCTTAAAAGAAATGCCCTGAAATTTAGCAATGGGCTGATCAAACTGCTGGCGCTCCTGTGCATATTTCAATGCTGCTTCGTAAGCGCCTTTGGCAATTCCCAGTGATAGGGCTGCAATGGAAATACGTCCGCCATCTAGCACTTTTAATGCTTGGCGGAAACCATCGCCCACTTCACCTATACGGTTGGAATCGGGAATGCGGCAATTGTCAAATATCATTTCGGTGGTTTCGCTGGCACGCATGCCCAGTTTGTTTTCTTTCTTTCCTGCCGAAAATCCGGGTGTGCCTCTTTCTACAATAAACGCTGTGGCATTTCCACTCACACGGGGTTCACCGGTACGGGCAATCACCACCGCCACTTCGGCACTTTTACCATGAGTGATCCAGCATTTGGTTCCATTTAGAATCCAATCGCTTCCATCTTTCACAGCGGTTGTTTTCATATTTGCCGCATCGCTTCCTGTATTAGGCTCCGTTAAGCCCCAGGCACCCAGCCATTCACCGGTTGCCAGCTTGGGGAGATACTTTTTCTTCTGTTCTTCACTGCCGCAATAGTAAATATGACCTGTACAAAGGGAATTATGCGCAGCCAGACTCAACCCGATTGCCCCGCACACTTTTGACACTTCCACAATGGCTGCAACGTATTCATGATAACCAAATCCACTGCCACCATATTGTTCCGGCACAAACAAGCCCATCATACCCAGTTTTCCCATTTCATGAAACAGGTCTTTGGGAAAATGCTGCGCCTCATCCCATTCCATTACATGTGGCTGAATATGTTTTAAAGAAAAATCTTTTGCGGCCTGGGCTACCTGTGAAGTGAGTTCGGTATGCTGGAAATTCATATTGGTGGTAAGTTAAAAAAATTGAGCCATGAACTGACTGTTAAGAGCAGACCATGACTCAACTGTGTTACATATAGCAATCAATCGAAACGGTAATGCGAAGATAAGCAAACCTAACAATTGTTAGCAAAAAAATTATTGGGAATTTACGGTGAGGTAGGGAGCCATTTTTTGATAGGCCGATTCCTCAATGGCGCCAATCTGCAAAAGATCACGAACAGAGCGGAAATGGCCGTGCTGGTTCCGGTATTGAACGATGGCATTGGCAATGGAATAACGGATATACGGGTGCTGCTTCAGTTCCTCGAAACTGGCAGTGTTGATATTGATCTGCCGGATGCCCACCCCGGCATTGATCAGGTGAGATTTGATCTGCAGAAATGTGGAATCGGGCAAGCCATAGGTTTCCGCCACCTGGTCTACGGACGTAAATCCGCCCAGTTTAGTACGGTAGTTGAGAATTCTTCGTGCATAAGCCGGTCCAATCCCTTTCAGCCTTTTCCAATCTGTTGAGTCGGAAAGATTGATGTCTATTGTTACGACGGTTTCAACACGTGGAGCATTATTTGCCGGGAACGAATGATCACTGTGAGCCGAAGCTACAGAACCTGCAGCACCAATACGTACATAGCTGCTTAACCGTTCATAATCCTGTGATCGTAATCCATAAATCTTTGACAGATCTTCCGGCTTTCTGAATTTCCCACCTTTGGAACGGAAATTCAGGATGGTTTGAATGGTTTTTTCCCTCAGCCCAAGTCGCTTCCACTCGTCAGTGGTTGCTGTGTTGGGATCAAAGTAAAACAATTCAGCTGCTGTTACAGGTGTTGAAGTATGATAAGGGGATGATTGGGGTTTCAGCCATTCTCCATTACTTTCATCACGATCATCATATGATGAAGACGGAGTTGGAGTTGTCATTTGAACCAACTGTGTTTGTGTGGCAGTATCGATGATCAGCAATTGGTCGCTTTTTACCAAAACAGGAAACAATTTCGGCAACAATGAAAACAGTACTGCCAATAACAATAGGATAGCAACGGCCCTTCGGTCTTTTTTGGAAAAGGTGAAATATTCACTGATCCAGGTGTTCTTTGCGGCTCGCATGAGCAAAATTAAAGGAACCTGTATACCTAAAAAATACTACAAAGCGGGTATTATAGTTGTAGTGTTAAACCATCGTACGACAAGTTAATACCGTTAGGAAGTTCTTTTTCAATTTCATTGTGCAATCCTAACTGGTGGCTGATATGTGTGAAGTAGGCAGATGGAACATTCAATTGCTGGGCTACAGTAACAGCTTCCCCCAATGTAAAATGAGATATATGCGGCTCTTTTCGAAGTGCATTTAAAACCAATACTTTACTTCCTTTTATTTTTTCCCGTTCATCTTCCTCAATAAAATTTGCATCGGTGATATAGGTAAACGGACCAAACCGGAAGCCCAGCACCGGCATTTTCAAATGCCACACCAGAATGGGTTGAACCTGCAGTTCGTTGATCATGAATGGCTCCGTTGTAATTGTGTTCAGTTTCAACTCGGGTATGCCCGGGTATTTGGTATCAGAAAATGCATAATAAAAATCTCTTCGCAAGGCCTCCTCCGTGAGATAATTGCAAAATACCTGCATAGGTTTTCTTGTAAAGAAATTAAAGGCACGCACATCATCCAGTCCGGCAATATGATCTTTGTGCGGATGTGTGAACACAACAGCATCCAGCTTCTTTACACCAAGACGCAACATCTGGTAACGGAAATCGGGAGTGGTATCAATTACAACGCTTGTATCTTCTGTTTCAATAAGCACACTGCTCCTGAGACGATTGTCTTTTGGGTTGGTTGATGTACATACCGGACAATCACAACCAATCATAGGCACACCACTGCTGGTACCGGTACCAAGAAATGTTATTTTGAGAGAAGGATAAGACACAATTGAAGTTATAATGGAAAGCCCGAATTAAAAAATGTGTCTGGCAATCAAAGCAGGCAAATGATTATTCTGTCTGCTTGGCAGAAGCAAGTGCTAATACTTCTTCATACAATTTTTGTGAATCGGCGGTGAGGGAATCAAATGTTACATTCAGCTGGGGAATGAGATCCAGCATGGTATTGATTCTACCTTCCAGCTGCAGAAATTTATTCAGCACCACTACTTTCTTTTGTTCCAGAATGCAGTAACCGCTTTGAAAGGTACCTCTTTCGTAACGCACAATATATCCACTCTCTTCGAGGATTGATTCCAGTTTATCTAAAGCAGACTGATTAAATTTCATTCACAGGTTCCATCCCCTAAAGGGGGGTTATGGAATGGTGCAAATTTATCGTTACAGAAGGGTTTAACCATCTTATTCGAAAACGATTTTTCCACAGTATATACCACTATTTAGTAGTCATTCGAACCACCGGAATAATCATCTCTTCCAGGCTCACACCTCCATGTTGAAATGTATTCCTGTAATAATTGGCATAATAGTTATAATTATTGGGATAGCAGAGGTACACATCCTCCCGGGCAAATATAAAGCTGGAGTTCACATTGGGTACCGGCAGCCCGGCTTCACGTGGATCTTTGAACGCCAGTACATCCTTTGACTCAAAGTTGAGGTTTCGTCCGTGCTTGTACCTGATATTGGTAGTGGTTTCCTTATCACCAATTACTTTGGCCGGCTTTTTTACACGGATACTTCCATGATCAGTTGCCAGTATGATATTGACTTTCTTATCGGCAATTTTCTTTAATGCCTGGTAAAGAGGTGAATGTTCAAACCAACTGGTAGTAATACTGCGGTAGCTTTTCTCATCGTTAGCCAATTCTTTCAGCACTTCCATTTCGGTACGTGCATGACTCAGCATATCCACAAAATTGTAAACGATCACATTGAGATCGTTATTCAACATGTTGTGTACGTTATTAACGAGGTCTTGTCCGGCCTGGTGATTCAACACTTTGGTATATGAAACTTTCAGATCGCCTTTGTTGAGCCGTTTCAGTTGTGCCCGTAAGAATTCTTCTTCGTGTAGATTTTTACCTCCTTCATCATGATCATTCTTCCATTCCGATGGAAATTTCTTTTCAATATCAATGGGCAACAATCCGCTGAAGATCGCATTCCGGCTGTATTGTGTGGCCGTTGGCAGAATCGCATAAAACGAATCTTCTTCGGTAATCCGGAAGTTTTCAGCAAAAATGGGCTGAATAGCTTTCCATTGATCAAACCTCAGATTATCAATCAGCAGAAAAAACAAAGGTGTTCCTTTCTCAAGGTGAGGGAGCACTTTAAACTGTAACAGGTTATGGCTCATGATGGGCATCTCACCGTTGCGGGGATTCATCCATTGCGCATAATTTTTTGAAATGTATTTGAAGAACTCGGTATTGGCCTCATCTTTTTGTGTTTGCAGCACTTCACTCATTTCCGGACTATCGGCTTTCCCCATCTCCAGTTCCCAGTACACCAGTTTTTTGTAGATATCCATCCAATCATTGTAGTTGGGATTACTGTTAAGTGCCATGAATAAATTCCGGAACTGTTGCTGATAAGCAGAGGTGGTTTTCTCACTCACCAACCGTTTGTTATCAATGATTTTTTTCAGGCTCAGCAACACCTGGTTGGGGTTGACGGGTTTGATGAGATAATCGCTGATCTGTGATCCAATCGCATCATCCATCAGGTTTTCGGTTTCATTCTTTGTGATGAGTACCACCGGAATGGACTGATTTACTTCCTTGATTTTAGCCAGCGTTTCAAGGCCGGTTAAGCCGGGCATGGTTTCATCCATCAGCACCACATCTACCGGGTTTTCTTTTACATAATCAATGGCATCAAATCCATTGGTGAGCGTATGCACTTCATAGCCTTTGTTTTCCAGAAACATTTTTTGAGATTGCAGACTTTCAATTTCATCATCCACCCAAAGAATTTTAGCTACGGCCATACCTGATTGTTGGTTTTAGATTTTATCCTTACTACTTATTACCTTACCATTATAACTTACAACTTATAACTTCTCCCTCACCACCCTTCCTCCTGTAAATGTATTGAATTCCCTCCCTTCAATTACCTTTGGCGTTTGGCAAAAAGAAATAGCTGAAGGGAATTAACATGAAGTTCAGAAAAATAGTAAACGATCCCATTTACGGGTTTATTACGTTCGACGATCCGCTTATTTACCAGATCCTGTCGCACCGGTATTATCAACGCCTGCGCCGCATTCACCAGATGGCACTGGCACATCTTGTTTACCCGGGTGCGGTTCATACCCGCCTGCATCATTCCATGGGCGCTTATCACCTGATGGGACAGGCCCTGAATGAACTCCGCAGCAAAAGTGTGGAGATTACAGCCGAAGAAGAGCAGGCAGCGAAAATTGCGATCCTGTTGCATGATATCGGGCATGGCCCCTTTAGTCATTCGTTGGAACATGTGCTGATTGAAAACACACACCACGAAGAAATATCGCTTTTATTATTTGAGGAACTGAATAAAGAGTTCTCCGGCGCACTGGATCTTGCCATTGATATTTTTAAAGGCAGTTACCACAAAAAATTTCTGCATCAGCTCATTAGCGGACAGCTGGATGTGGACCGGATGGATTATCTCACCCGTGACAGTTTTTACAGCGGGGTAAGTGAAGGAGTGATTGGTTACGATCGCATCCTTAAAATGATTACCGTTCATAACAATGAACTGGTAGTGGAAGAAAAAGGCGTGTACTCCATCGAAAAATTCCTGGTAGCCCGGCGATTGATGTATTGGCAGGCTTATTTACACAAAACCGTACTGGGTGCAGAAAGCATGCTGGTTAAAATCCTGGAACGGGCGAAATTACTGGCACGTGAAACAGATGAATTGTTTTCTACCAGCGAAATATTAGACACATTCCTGCGCACGCCCGATGCAGGTAGTTTTATAAAAAACAATCTGGAAGAATTCTGCTCCCTGGACGATTATGATGTGTTGAGCTCCATTAAAAAATGGACCCGGCACCCGGATAAAGTCTTGAGCATCATGTGTAACTGGTTGATTAACAGAAGAATCCTGAAAACAAAGTTCCAGATGCAGCCTTATTCTGCCGAAACCATTGCCACCATGCAACAAAAAGCAGCTGTTCACTTGTCTATATCCCCGGAAGAAGCCGGCTGGTTTGTGTTTGATGGTGTGGCCACCAACAGTATGTACAATACCGGAAATGAACACATCAAAATCCTGTTCAAAGACGGAACCGTTAAGGATATTTCGGAAATTGAATATGTGTTGATCAAGCTCGTGGCAGACGGGCCGGCTAAAAAGTTCTACCTTTGCCACCCCGGAGACCTATCATAAAAATGAAGTTCCGTATCATAAAGGTTGGAAAGCAGCGTTTATGAAATTATCTTTAAGTAAATAACGACCGGTTACATGGAGTTTTCAGCTTCTCAGATTGCGATGATTATACAAGGAAAGATTGAGGGTAACCCCGAAACTTCTGTTCACTCATTTGGTAAAATTGAAGAAGCGCAAAGCGGACAGCTGGCCTTCCTGGCCAATCCAAAATACGAGGAACACCTTTACAGCACCAACGCTTCCATCATCATCATTAATGAATCGCAGGAACTGAAAGAAAAAGTTCCTGCCACACTCATACGTGTACCCGATGCTTATTCTGCTTTTGCCACTTTATTACAGGCATACGAACAATTAAAAGCTTCACAAATGGTGGGCATACAGGAGCATGCTTATGTATCCCCTAAAGCCAGCCTGGGAGAGCAGGTGTTTGTAGGATCCTTCACCTACATTTCTGATCATGTGAAAGTAGGAAATAACGTAAAAATTTATCCGCAGGTATTCCTTGGTGCCAACGTGGTTTTAGGGAATAATGTAGTGATCCATCCCGGTGTGAAAATATATCACGATTGTGTGATTGGAAATAACGTAATCATCCATGCAGGAACTATCATTGGAGGCGATGGATTTGGCTTTGCGCCACAGAACGATGGCAGCTATAAAAAAGTGCCGCAAATTGGAAATGTGATTATTGAAGATAGCGTTGAAATTGGTTCTAATTGCTCAATTGACAGAGCAACTATTGGCAGCACACTCATACGCAAAGGTGCCAAACTGGACAACCTGATCCAGGTAGCTCATAATGTGGAAGTGGGCAATAATACCGTAATAGCAGCACAAACAGGCGTGAGCGGCAGTACCAAAGTGGGCAATAATGTTCAAATTGGCGGACAAGCCGGTATTGTTGGGCATATTACCATTGCCGACGGAGCACGAATCAATGCCCAGAGCGGGGTAAGTAAGTCGATCAAAGTGCCGAACAGTGTTGTTACAGGGTCGCCTGCTTTTGACTATACCAGCACCCTGCGTAGCCAGGCTATTTTCCGCAATTTGCCCGAAATGGAAAAGCGGATTGCCGAGCTGGAAGCCGTAATCAAACAACTGGTAGCAGAAAAAGCCAGTTTTTAATCCCCAAAACACACTACACAACGTTCGTTTCAGCCTTGTTTACAGGCTTTTTATTACTTTCGTGCCCTTATGGAAAATAAGAACGGCAACGAACAGGCAAATCAGCACACCCTTGGTGCATCCATTTCCATTTCGGGGGTAGGCATCCACACAGGAGCTCCGGTGAATATGATCCTGGAACCGGCAGAACCCAATACCGGTATTGTATTTCAACGAACTGATCTCGAAGGGCAACCCACCGTTAAAGCCGATGTTGATTTTGTAACAGAAACCAACCGCAGTACCACTTTGTCGAACAATGGTGCTTCTGTTAGCACAATTGAGCACTTACTGGCAGCATTTATGGGATGTGATATTGATAATGTGCTGGTGAAACTGGATGGGCCGGAAATTCCCATATTAGATGGAAGTTCACAACCTTTTGTTGAAGCACTTGAAAAAGCAGGGCGAAAAAAACAGGAAGCCATTAAAACATGGTATACCATTGATCATAACATTTACTTTCTGGATGAAAACAAGAAAGTGGAAATGGTGGCTATGCCTGCGAATGAATACAGGATTAATACCCTGATTGATTTCAATTCTCCTGTACTGGGCACACAACATGCGCAAATCAAAAATCTGTCAGAATTCAACGAAGAAATTGCTCCCTGCCGTACATTTTCGTTCTTCCACGAATTGGAATATTTATTAAAGAATAATCTCATCAAAGGCGGAGACCTCAACAATGCAATTGTTGTAGTAGATAAACCCGTTACCGATGAGCAACTGGAAACATTGTCAAAAGCGTTTGGCAAAGAGAAATTCGCCATCACCAGCGACGGTTATCTCAACAACCTGAAACTACGTTTCCCCAATGAACCCGCACGCCACAAATTACTCGATCTCGTAGGGGATCTTGCATTGGTTGGTTTGCCATTCAAAGCCCATATCATTGCCAACCGTCCCGGACATGCCAGCAATGTGGAGTTTGCTAAAAAGATTAAAGAACATATCAAGAAGAACCGTTTCAAAGCAAACGTCCCTGCTTATTATCCCGAAAAAACACCGGTATTGGATGTGGTGGAAATTGAAAAAATCATGCCCCACCGTTACCCGTTCCTGCTGGTTGACAAAATCATTGACCTGACAGAAACTTATATCGTTGGTGTTAAGAATGTTACATATAACGAGCCATTTTTCCAGGGGCATTTTCCCGGCAACTATGTAATGCCCGGTGTGTTACAAATTGAAGCCCTGGCGCAATGTGGTGGTTTACTGGCTATCCCCAAAGGAACCGATGATAAATACGACACTTACTTCCTGAAAGTGGATAATTGTAAATTCAAACAGAAAGTAGTGCCCGGCGATACCTTAATTTTAAAGATGGAATTGAAAAATCCAATTCGTCGTGGAATCTGTGAAATGAGAGGAACCATATTCGTAGGAAGTAAAGTGGTTTGCGAAGCAGATCTAACCGCACAAATTGTAAAACGACCAAAGAATGATCAGTAATCTGGCTTATATACACCCTAACGCTAAGATTGGTGCCAATGTAACCATTGAACCTTTCAGCATGATTCACGACGATGTGGAAATTGGCGATGGCTCGCATATCATGAGCAACGTGACTATTTTCCCCTGTTCACGAATTGGTAAAAACTGTAAAATATTCCCCGGTGCTGTCATTGGCGCTGTGCCGCAGGACTTGAAATACAGAGGTGAATACACATTGGCTGAAATTGGTGATAACACTACTATTCGTGAATGTGTAACCATCCACCGTGGCACAACAGATAAAAACACCACCAAAGTTGGAACCAACTGTCTCATCATGGCATATGCACATATTGCTCATGATTGTATTGTTGGCAATCATGTAATACTTGCCAACTCAGTACAATTGGCAGGACACGTATTGGTTGATGATTTTGCTATCATAGGCGGCATGAGCGCTGCACACCAGTTCACTCATATTGGCGCCCATACATACATTGCAGGCATGAGTGCTATTCGTAAAGATGTTCCCCCATATGTAAAAGCGGCACGTGAACCGTTAAGTTATGTTGGTATCAATAATGTTGGATTAAGTCGCAGAGGTTATTCTAAAGAAACGATTGAAGAGATCTTCAAAATTTATCATATTCTATTTGTAGAAAAACACATTGTATCAAAAGCAGTGGAACTCATTGAACAAATGATGCCGTCTACTCCTACACGTGACGAAATTCTTGGCTTTATCAAGAAATCAGAAATCGGAATCATCAAACGTCATTCACAAAACAGTGTCGATGAAGATCTTGCTTTCTGATACGGGCAAGCGTTACAACAGGGAATGGATTTTCCGTCATCTCACTTACGAATTTAATCCAGGCAATGCCTATGCCATCACCGGTAACAATGGTTCCGGTAAATCAACATTGCTACAAGTAATTGCCGGTGCTATTCAACACAGTGAAGGAACGATTGGCTATGAACAGAACGGCGAACAAATTGCTGCAGACCAGGCATTTCAACACATTTCCATTGCCGCTCCTTACCTGGAACTCATGGAAGAAATGACGTTGGAAGAGTTTTTTGCCTTTCATTTCAGCTTTAAAAAAATATTGCCCTCTCAAACTATTTCTTCTGTTATCAACCACATTGGATTAGCCCATGCGGTACAAAAACAAATCCGTTATTACAGCAGTGGCATGAAGCAACGGGTAAAACTGGCACAGGCTATTTTCAGTGATGTGCCGGTTGTATTGTTAGATGAACCCTGCACCAACCTGGACCAGGATGGAATTGAGCTTTATCAGCGGTTGGTGGAACATCATTGCAAGGAACGATTGTTAATCATCAGCAGTAATGATCAGCAGGAATATGGTTTCTGTGAATTTGTGTTACCAATCGGCCGTTACAAATAAGATTATCTTCTGCTGGCAATCAGCAAATTCAGATCTGTATATTTTAAATCAAACCGCTGACTGAGGTAGATATTTGTCAGCGCTCCTTTGAACATATAAATTCCGTTACGGATGTTCAGCTTGTGCCAGAGCAAATGCTCCAATCCGCCTTCATCGCCTATTTCCAGCAACAACGGCATTAACACGTTGCTGATGGCCTGAGAAGCAGTACGGGCAAAACCGCTTGGAATATTTGGCACACAATAATGAATCACACCATGTTTTAGAAAAATGGGTTGTTCGTGGCTGGTTACTTCACTGGTTTCAAAACAACCACCTCTGTCGATACTCACATCCACGATCACACTACCCGGACGCATAGCCGAAACCATTTCCTCGCTGGCTACCACAGGTGTACGATCGCCTCCGGTAGATGATAAGGCCCCAACAGCCACATCACAGGTCTTCAGTTGTTTAGCAAGAATCTTAGGCTCCACCACCGAGGTCCACATACGTTGCCCAATCGCATTCTGCATCCGTTTCAACCGGTAGATATTGTTATCAAATACTTTGACACTGGCTCCCATGGCAAGGGCTGTTCGTGCAGCATACTCGCCCACAATACCGGCACCGATAATAATAACCTTGGTGGGTGGAATACCGCTGATGCCACCCAGCAATACACCTTTACCGCTGTTGGCACTGCTGAGGTATTGCCCGGCAATGAGCATTACGGCACTTCCGGCAATCTCACTCATACTTCTTACAATGGGATTGTGGCCGGAATCGTCTTTGAGATTTTCAAATGAAAGTGCTGTAATTTTTTTCTCCATCATGGCCTGCAGTATTTCAGGCTTCATCACAGCAATATGAATGGGGGAAATAATGGTTTGACCTGTCTTGAGCAATTCCAGTTCCTGCTCAGATACCGGCGCCGACTTGATCAAGATATCGCATTGATACACTTCCTTTTTGTCGTACGCAATTTTAGCACCTGCCTCACTGAAATCTTTATCCGAATAATGGGCACCTTCCCCTGCCTGGTATTCAATCATTACCCGATGCCCGTTCAGCGTTAACACATTCACAGCTTCCGGTGTGAGTGCCACCCTGTTTTCCTGGAACATTTGTTCTTTGGGAATACCAATTAAAAGACTACCGCCTTTCTTTTTAATATCCAAGGTTTCCTCTAAGGTTTCGTAGCTGAAAGAAGCACTTACAATGGGCCTGGAAGAAGGAAGCATAATCGTAACACGTATCGTTGGTGAGGGAATATGCCAAATTACAAAACTTAAGCGGGAATTGTAAGCTTCATATTGCGTTCTTTTTCCGACAAAATTTCAATTTCCACTTTCACCGTATGCTCCGGCAACAAATCCTCAGCTTTTTGCGGCCATTCAATCAAACAAACAGATCCGCTGTACAACACATCTTCCACACCAGCCTGTAATGCCTCCTCTTCATCTTTCAGCCGGTACAGGTCCAGATGATAAACCGTTTTACCATCTTCTGTTGCATATTCATTTATGATGGAGAAAGTTGGACTGCTCACCACATCTTTCACCTTCAGCCCTTCACACAAAGCATGTATAAAGGTGGTTTTACCGGCGCCCATTTGTCCGTAAAATGCGAATACACGGTACTCCCCCAATTGGCCCCAAAACCTTGTTGCCGCTTCGGTTATCTGATCCAGTGTGTATTGCAATGTCATAAAGTTTTCAAAATTGAATGATGGTTGCAAAGATATTACTGTTATGGACGACCGCCGGTTTCAGACTTACGTAATTTTGTATCAAAATTCGATTATATGGAAACAGTGAACTGGAAAGTGGAAGGTATGACCTGTGCCAACTGTGCGCTCACGATCAGTAAATACCTGCAGAATGAAGGAATGAAAAATGTGAAAGTGAACCCCGTAAGTGGCGAAGTGATTTTTGATATGGTGGAAGGAGATGCAACAGAAAAAATTGAGAAAGGCATTTCTACTTTGGGATATGATGTGGCAGAAAAAAACGGTATACCCACACGTGAAGACAGTCATAAAGAACCCATGAACAAATACCTGCGTTATGTGCTGATCTGTGCACCCTTTACGCTGGTATTGATGCTCCACATGTTTGAGAAATGGATTCATATTCACTGGCTGATGAATCCATGGGTACAGCTCAGTTTAAGTTTGCCTGTTTACATAATAGGTATGTCTTATTTTGGCAGAAGTGCCATTAAAAGTTTACGCAATGGCCTGCCCAACATGAATGTGCTGGTGGCACTGGGCGCATCGGCTGCATTCTTTTACAGTTTATATGGTACGCTAACCGGACAAGCAGAACAATACATGTTCTACGAAACAGCAGCTACCATTATCACCTTGGTATTCCTTGGTAATTACCTGGAAGATGCTTCTGTTGAACAAACACAGAGAGCACTGAACAGCCTGGCGAAAAGCCAGAAGGTGATGGCCAATATGATTGCTTTTGACGATCAACATCACGAACAGATTTTTCCCGTTGAGAATAATGTGCTCAGAACCGGCGATCTCATTCTTATAAAAAGTGGCGAACAAATTCCTGCCGATTGTAAAATACTCTGGGGCGATGCAACGGTTAATGAAGCGATTGTTACAGGGGAAAGTTTGCCCATCACCAAAAAACAAAAAGATACACTGATAGGCGGAAGTTTGCTGGTGGACGGTACCGTTAAAGCACAAGTAATTGCATCTGCAAAAGATTCTGTATTGGCCAATATCGTGAACCTGGTTAAACAGGCACAGGGAGAAAAACCACCGGTGCAACAACTGGCCGATAAAATCAGTGCCATCTTTGTTCCCGCAGTGATCGGCATTGCATTAATTACACTTACAGTGAACTGGTATTTGTTAAGTGCGTTCACTCCTGCTTTGATGCGCAGTATTGCTGTGTTAGTAATCGCCTGCCCTTGTGCCATGGGATTGGCAACACCTGCTGCAATTGCAGTAGGATTGGGAAGAGCCGCCAAGAATGGAGTGTTGTTCCGGAATGCAAAAAGCCTGGAGTTATTCAAAAACATCACACAGGTTGTATTTGATAAAACAGGAACACTTACAACGGGTAATTTCAGAATTGATCAGTTTAAAAATGAATCCGGCCTTGATGAAGAAGCCTTCAAACGTATTGCTTATTCATTGGAGAAATATTCCAATCATCCGATTGCACAATGTATTTCTGCCGATTGGAAGACAAAAGAACCCATCCGCTGGAACTCCATTGAAGAGATCAAAGGTTTTGGAATGAAAGCCATTTCCAAAGAAGGAGACATATACATTGCCGGTTCTTACAAAGCAGCCGCTCATCTTACACAAGACGAACAACATAATGTTTACTTGTTGAAGAATGATCAGCTGATTGGTTGGATTGATGTGGTAGATGAGTTGCGACCCGAAGCCAAAACCATTGTTTCGTATTTACACAGCAAGCAGATTAAAACCATTTTACTCAGTGGCGACCGCAAGTTGAAATGTGATCATATTGCCAAAGAACTGGGTATTGATGAAGTGATTGCCGAACAAACACCGGAACAGAAACTCGACACCATTGCCCGCCTCAATGTACAAACACCAACCGCCATGATTGGCGATGGAATTAATGATGCCCCGGCGTTGGCCAAAGCAACTATCGGTATTTCATTGAGCGAAGCATCGCAGGTGGCCATGCAAACAGCCGATGTGGTATTGATGAATCATGGTTTGAAAAATTTGCCACTTTCATTGGGACTTGGCAAGCATACATTTCTTACCATCAAACAAAATTTATTCTGGGCTTTCTTTTACAATATCGTAGCTATTCCTGTTGCTGCCTTTGGTTTCCTTACGCCCACGTTTGGTGCTCTGGTGATGGGATTGAGTGATGTGGTACTGGCCATTAACTCTGTTCGCCTGTTCATAAAGAAAGTAGTGTAATTTCGGTTTCATACATGACCGGCATTCACTCCATACTGCAACAATACTGGGGCTACTCCTCTTTTCGTCCGCTTCAGCAGGAGATTATTGAATCTGTTTTAGATGGAAAAGACACACTGGCATTGTTACCTACGGGCGGCGGTAAAAGTATTTGTTTCCAGGTGCCCGCATTAGCAAAAGAGGGACTCTGTATTGTTGTGTCTCCGCTCATTGCATTGATGAAAGACCAGGTGGAGAACCTGCAGAAAAAAGAAATCCCTTCGGCGGCAATTTACACCGGCATGCCCTTTCCACAGGTAAAAGAAATTTTACAATTAGCCGTCAACGAAAAATTGAAATTTCTATATGTTTCTCCGGAGCGTTTAACCACAAAATTGTTTCTTGAATATCTGCCCGGAATGAATGTGTCGTTGATTGCGGTGGATGAAGCACATTGCATCAGTCAGTGGGGTTATGATTTTCGTCCGGCTTATTTGAAAATCGCTGCACTGCGAGAAGAATTGCCGAATGTTCCGGTTTTAGCAGTAACAGCCTCGGCAACACCCGTTGTTCAGGATGATATCTGCTCGCAACTTCATTTCCGGAATCATCATATTTATAAAGGATCTTTTCTTCGTCCCAATTTATCATTCAGTGTATTTCGCATTGAAAGCAGGATCAACAAAATTATTCAGATTTTAAAAAATGTACCGGGTACTGCGATCGTATATTGTAAGAGCCGAAGAATGACACAGGAAGTGGCACAATTATTACAACTGGAAGGTATCGGTGCCGATTTTTATCACGCCGGACTTAGCAATGATGAACGTGGCAGGAAGCAGGAAGCCTGGTTGAAAAATCAAACACGTGTAATTGTTTGTACCAATGCGTTTGGCATGGGTATTGACAAACCCGATGTGCGTGTGGTGATTCATCATGACGTACCCGATTGTTTGGAAAACTATTACCAGGAAGCAGGCCGTGCAGGAAGGGACGGACAAAAATCTTATGCTGTTCTTCTTTATGAAGAAAAGGATCTTGATGCATTACAGGAGCTTTCCACACAACGTTTCCCTTCGATAGAGGATATCAAACAGGTATATCAATGCCTGGTGAACTATCTGCAGATCCCAAGCGGCAGCGGCGAGATGGAATGGATGGATTTTGACCTGAATGACTTTATCAAAACATTCCACCTGAATCTTCATACAGCTGTTTACTCATTGAAAACATTGGAACAGGAAGGTTGGATCCAGTATGCAGAACAAATTTTCCTTCCGCCGAAAGTTGTTTTCACAAGCAGCAAAGAACGATTGAATGAATTTGAAAAAGAGTCTCCGCAATTAGAACCGGTAATGAAAGCATTACTCAGAAATTACGGGGGTATATTTGACCTTGAAACCATTATTTCTGAAAAACAGATTGCCGCATCACTAAAGGCAAGTACAGATACTGTAAAGCAGGATCTTATTCAATTACATTTATCAGGCATTATACGTTACACTCCACAAAAAGAAAAACCCCAGCTGCTGTTCACAGAGGGGCGTCCCGCAACAGAACAATTATTTATCAATCCTGCAAACCGTGACAAAAGAAAAGCGGCATTTGAAAAAAGGATTGCTGCGGTTATATCGTATGCAAAAGAAAACAGCACTTGTCGAAGTGTGATTATTGGACATTATTTTGGCGATGAACATGCAGAAACCTGCGGCATTTGTGATATTTGTTTGTGGAGAAAAGGAAATGAGATCAGTAAGGAGGAGTTTGAAAAAGTACTAAGCTATCTCAAAGATCATAGTTCCGGAAAAGGCATGGACCTGAAAGAAGTAACAAACAGAATGGGGAGCAAACAGAAAGAACGTTTTTTGAAAATTATTGATTACCTGGCAACAGAAAACAAAGTGAGCTTCACCAGCGAAGGAACAATTATTGTTCCCTGACAGGTAAACTACAATCCACTTTTTAAAACACTATCAACAATTGGAATCAAAAGCGTTGTGAACCGGTTCGCTCCATTCTGATTTAAATGGTTATTGTCTGCAAGTAAATCTGGCTTAGCGATTTCTTTGAGAAAATCATCTGAGTAAGTAATCCGCAGGTCTGAAGGCAAAGCATGATACAATGCCCGCATCAGATTTCGTTCCTGTTGATTATTGTAAGTAACCGGCACAAAAAACACAACTTTAGCATTGTGCTTTTTGCTCAACTGTTGCAAATAGCTGATATAATTCAGATGCTGGTCAATATCTATATCGGAAGCCGAATCGATTTTTAATTCATTGCTGGTGAGATAACAATCAGTTCTATTATAACCAGCGCCCTGCACCGGATGAAACCCGGTTAATTTATTTCCCGGCGCATGCATATAAGCACTCAGCCGGCTATCAAGAATGAATCTGTCAACGATATAGTTGTTGAATGCTGTGGCATAAAAAGATGATCGTTTGAAAACCTGGTCATGGCCTGCGATTGAAACCATCGAAGACAACAGATCAAGATTAGTCACTTGTGTAAATACAGTATAATGTTCACCAAATTCCGGCAACAAAGGTGTAAGTTCTATAAAAACAATTTTGTTTCCGTTTCTTTTAATAATGGCATCTGCCAGTAAACAATTGGAGAAAAATAATCCGGAATTAAATCCGCAATTCAACACTGTTTTGTTCCCGATATGACGACTCAATAAAGTATCGTTAATACCACCCAACACCCTGCTCGATCCTATAAAAAATACAGATGTATCTTTTGTGTTTCCGGCCGCCTTTACCAGGTACATATTCTTCCTGGCGAACTCATTTCGAAGTAAAAAATAATTCCCTGCTGCAATGAATACACCTAATAAGAAGAGAAATAATATAAATTTCAGTATAGATTTCATTTGATCAGAATCTGATATAATAATTTGCAATAACACCCAGACTGCCGAAAGCGGCAATCAAAACTGCCAGCTTCAGATAAATAAACCACCTCACCCATACATTGTATGCTCCCAAATATTCATCAATCCTTTTATCACCCGCTTTTGCATAATGAAAATCCATAACTCCAAAAGCAACAACAATAATCAGCAAATTTCGTGCTTGTCCCAACAGGAAATCCAGCGGCATCGAAGGCCTCTTTAAAAACAGGTTTGAAAATGTTTTACCGATATCAGGAGATATAAATATCATTGCAAGTACCGATGCAAAAAACATATGGTAGATTAACCTCAATGGTTTTGCCACGCCGGTGGTTGGATAATCATCAATTTTCAACTTACGTTCAATAATCATCCACATTCCATTACAAAAGCCCCAAACCAGCAACTCAAATGTAAATCCATGCCACAATGCAATTAAAATAAACGTGGAAAGCAACAACCAATCTGTATACTTTCTTTTCCGGTCGTATTTAGCCAGAAAGAAGAAAAAATAATCCCTGAACCATTCGTTCAATGTAATATGCCATCCCTTCCAGAATTGCTGCCTCGATGCAGCGAGGTAAATTCTGTTTTGAAAATTATTTCGTACCTTAATATTAAATATCTGCGATACTCCCTGAACAATATCGATAAAGGAGCTGAAGTTCAGATACAGAAACAGAAAGAAAAAAAAGCCATTCGTTAAAGCCCAGATACCTGTAATCTCCTGCCGGCTTAACGTACGTAATAAAAAATGAACTCTTTCAGCAATCACCATGTTTTTAAACAATCCCCACAGAATGAGGCGAAATCCTTTTGAAAAATTTTCATTCGTAAATTGTATATCAAAAAACTGGCTGTGCAGTTGCTTATATCGATGCAAGGGCCCTGATAACAATGTTGGAAAATACAGCAAATAAACCATCACCCTGGCCCAATCCTTTTCCGGTTCTATAAATCGCTTTTTTACATCAATCACATAACTCAACGCATTAAATGTAAAATAGGAAAGTCCGATAACCTGGAAAAAATCAGTCCACCTAACTGTCCTAGAGAGATTTGTAAGGTCATTTACACTTATACTGAAGTGAATTCCCTTTCCTGTCATCTTCTCAAGAATCAAAGGCAAAAGCAACATTGGAAGCACCCAGTAGGCTGTTGTTTTGTTCTTCTTGATCCAATGAGCACCTTTAAAAGCCAGAATAGAAAGCAGTAACAGTAAAAGTATTTTATATTGGAAGAGGAGTGTGTAAAACAAAATACTCAACAACAAAATCACTTTCCATCTATGTTCTTTTTTAAATAAGACACAGAGCATCACCGTGAGGGCAATAAAAAGTGAAAACACAAGAATATTAATTCCTCCCATCGATTACTTTCTTTTAACAGGTACAGATTGTATCGTTCGCATAAATATTTGCCTGGCCCAGTTTACAGAATCATTTGTTTCCGGTTTGAAATTTTTCAGAATTTCAACCATAGGCTTTAAGCAATGCCGGAGTTCCTGCCGTGCTATTTGTGCACCCAGGCAAAAATGTGCCCCATACCCAAAAGACAGATGCTCATTTGGGTTGCGATCAGGAATAATTTGGTCCGGATTCTGAAATACCCGTGGATCCCTGTTTGCACTGGCCAAACAAAGAAAAAAACGTGAGCCTGCATCAAAGTGATAGTCTTTGTAAGTAAAGCCAGCTGTAGTCTTCCTTATTGTATACTGCAGCGGGGCAGAAAAACGAATCAATTCTTCAATCAGTAAATTCAATTGATTGGCATCTGATTGAATCACATAATCGATTAAGGTTTCGTCTTTCATGATTTCAAGTAAAGCAATCGATAAATTATCTTTTGATGTTTCAAAGGAAGCCATCAGTAAAACAGCCATTACAGAATACACTTCATCATCTGTGAACTTCAGCCCGGCTTCCTGAATTAAAACCCGGATACGCTGTTCAAACAAAGACCCTACAAATAACTTTCGCCCCCAGAGAAAACTTTCGTTAATCTGCTCATAAACAGGTTTGGAAATATACAGGTCCTGCGAACGGGCCAGTAAATTTGAAAACTGTTTGATCTCTGTCCGGCTTTCAAAATTCCTGACATCAAACAATTCTTTCACTACATGAAAAACAAAAAAACCGCTGAAATCAACAAGGTCAAACTCTTGTTGCTCACTATACTCTTCAACCAACTTATCAATTGAGTCCCTGATAATTGTTATAATATCCAATTCTTTAAACGCCTTTCCCATGAGCGTTCGCAACTCTTTGTGTTCCTGCCCATCCAGATACATGGGCCATTTAGAAGTGCCTTTTGATAAAAAAGGACAAGCACCTTCTCCTTTGAAAATGGCAGGCTCCTTCTGTTTAAAGAAACCACTCAGATCGGAAGTAATGAGATCGGGATGGCGGAGCAAACAGCTTACATCTTCGTGTTTAAAAAAGAAGTAAGCGTTATCCAGTGTGGAATTTTTTTGAATGGGATTCTGTTCACGGCAATCACTAAGGTGAGCATACGGGTTATCAAAATAACCCTTTGTGAACGGGCTCCAGATTATTTTTTCTGTGCCTGTATCCATTCTGCCAATTTATTGATGGTATTAAATTCTGTAAATACGGCAGGGTCAATCTGATCAACTCCGGAAAAAGCTTCCAACTCATAGGCAAGAGTTATCACAGATAGAGAATCCATACGGAACTGTTCAAACTCCTGGTCAAAACCAATTTGAGAGCTATCAATACCCGATTCCTCAGAGATTTTCTGTTGCAGCCAAAGTTGAGTGGTCATACGTAATCTTTAAAGGAGGCGAATATAATAAATGAAGATGGAACTGCACAACCGGAATTAACAGTGGTTGCATTACTTGAAAACGCTACTACTTACAAAAAGAAAAATGATTAAAACCATCCACTCTTTTTCTTTGTTGACCGGCCACCCAACCCCAATGCACCTAGAAGCGAACGTGTAATTACATTGGCTGCCGTTCTCCCAACTTGTTTTACAACCGGGTTATCAAAGAATCCTTCTTCTTTTTTAGCTGTTTTCTTTTCTTCTTTTACTTCTTCCGCTGCAACTTCTGCTGCTTTTTGTTTGGCAGCTGCCTCTTCCAGTTTGGCCGTAATGATTTCATGTGCACTTTCACGGTCTACTGTTTGTTCGTACTTGCGCACAAGTTTGCTGTTACTGGTTAAATCATCCACTTCTGCATCACTTAATATATCCATACGGCTGCGGGGCGGCACCAGCATTGTATGGACCAATGGGGTTGGAATACCCTTCTCGTTGAGTGTGGTTATAAAAGCCTCTCCGATTCCCAATTGTGTAAGCAATTCATCAACTTCATAAAACGTTGTTTCGGGATAATTCTCTGCGGCCTGTTTGATCACTTTCCGGTCGGCTGCTGTAAAAGCCCGCAGAGCGTGTTGTACTTTTAAACCCAATTGTGCCAGCACACTGGCAGGCACATCCTGAGGATTTTGTGTACAGAAGAAAATACCTACCCCTTTTGAACGTATGAGCTTGATCACTGTTTCAATCTGTTGCAGTAACGCTTCATTAGCTTCCTGGAACACCAGGTGTGCTTCATCAATAAACAATACCAGCTTGGGTTTTTCCATATCACCTTCTTCGGGTAATGAAGCATACAGCTCAGCAAGTAAACTCAGCATGAATGTGGAAAATAGTTTGGGACGGTCTTGCAACTCCATCACACGCAGCACACTAATCACGCCTCTCCCATCGCTGCCAATACGCATTAGGTCATCCACTTCAAAACTTGGTTCGCCAAAGAAAGCATCGGCACCTTGTTGCTGCAGTTCAATCACTTTCCGCAGAATGGTTCCGGTGGAAGAAGTGGATATTTTGCCGTAATCTTTTTCAATTGCACCTTTCCCTTCATCGCTGATGTACTGGATCACTTTAATAAAATCTTTCAGATCCAGCAGCGGCATTTTTGTGTCATCACAAAATTTAAAGATCATGGCAACAATACCTTGCTGTGTATCATTAAGACCAAGTATTTTAGAAATCAGGATGGGGCCAAACTCACTTACGGTAGCACGTAACCGAACACCCTTCTTATCGTCACTCAACGTGAGCAGTTCAACCGGGAAGGCAGATGGTTGATAGTCGCCTCCAATATTTTTTAAGCGTTCTTCAATTTTTGGATTGGAAACTCCCTGCGCCGCAATTCCGCTTAAATCACCTTTGATATCCATGAGCAATACAGGAACACTTGCATCACTTAATCCTTCGGCAATCACCTGTAAGGTTTTTGTTTTACCTGTACCGGTGGCTCCGGCAATTAACCCGTGACGGTTCATGGTTTTCAACGGCAGTAACACATCTGCCCCAGCTACCACCTGCTGATCCACTACTCCACAGCCCAGCCGGAATGATTCGCCTTTGAATGTATATCCCTCTTTAATTGCCTGCAGAAATGCTGCCTGATCTGTTGCCATGATAAAAATTTGAAACTGAAAGTTAGGCTATTAGCCATTTTTTTAAAAAAAAGTTCCCCTCGGCAGGAGTAACCTATCCCGCTTTGTGTTATACCTTACTCCGGTAAATGGTATTGCCTGCAGTTCCTTCCCGCCCTAGTTTTGCGTTAGAAACAAGAATATTTATTAAACAAATCAAACGCAAAAATGAAAAAACTCCTGTCTGCCTTTTTACTGTTAAGTGTTGTACTCGTATCCTGCAAAAAAGAAAAAGTTACCTATCCTATCGAGGGATATTGGGTGGGTAAGTATGGTAGTGGAACGGCAACTCCTTCGAGCGGATATTCCATGGTTGTTGAACCCGGAGGACTTGTTACCGTTGCCGATGGCAGCTCCATTACCAGTGGATCAAAGGCTGCCGGCACCTGGACACTTACAGGTAACACATTTAAGGCAACCTATACGTATGGCGGTGGCGGATCAACGTTCAGCATTACTGCAACGTTCAGCAATGATGGCAAATTAACCAATGGAACCTGGGGACCGGGTACCAGCACATCCGGCAGCGGAACGTGGTACATGGACCGGAAAAATTAATTCCAATCTGATAAGACAAGCAGGCCCGGATTTTCCGGGCTTTTTTTATAAGTCCTCTTCCCGTTCCAGCATGAGTATGGCGCTTTGGGGAACAATAAAGTATTTATCACCTTCATACATCACTTCGGTAGCTCCGCTCAAGAGGAAAATAGCAAGGTCGCCCTCCTTTGCCTGGAGTGGCACATATTTCACCTGCTCTTCTTCGTTCTTCCATGGCTCGTCGTCTACCGGCATGGGAATCGCATAACCCGGGCCTGTTTTGATCACATATCCCTGTTGTACTTTTTCCCGTTCCTGTACACCAGGAGGCAGGTACAATCCACTGGCAGTCCGCTCATCGGGTTTACTGGGTTTAATAAGAATACGGTCTCCTATGACGATCAGTTTTTTAAACCGGTTTTCGGATGTGATGCGCATAAATCAGATTTGAAACCAAAATTAGTGACGAAAAAATTACTTTGATCCATTAAACCTTCCAATACCGCTTTCGTAAAAAAGCGACAGCCCGTTCTTTAACAAAAAATTGATAGCAAACTTGTACAAACGCCAAATGCTTTAACTTTATTTGACATTAAATTATAAACGATGGAAGAAACTAAATCAAAAGTGTTGCTGGTTGAAGATGATAGTAATTTTGGAAACGTATTGAAAAACTACCTGGAGCTGAATGATTTTGACGTGGTACTTGAAAGGGATGGCCGTTTAGGACTCGCCGCCTTCCAAAGAGAGAAATTCGACATCTGTTTGCTTGATGTCATGATGCCGCACGTGGATGGATTTACCCTTGCCGAAGAGATCAGGGATATTGACCCGGATGTTCCTTTGTTTTTCCTGAGTGCAAAAACAATGAAAGATGATATCATCACTGGTTATAAATTGGGGGCCGATGACTATATCACCAAACCATTCGATAGTGAAGTGTTATTGCTGAAGATCAAAGCAATTCTGAAGCGTAATGAAGAAACCAAAAACGAAGCAGAAAACAAAGAATTCGATCTGGGCATCTATCATTTTAATCCCAAGTTGAGAGAATTGATTGTTAATGGTAAAACGCAAACCCTTTCTCCCAAGGAAAATGAGTTATTACGTATGCTGTGCGAATACAAAAACGATTTGTTACCAAGAGAAACAGCGTTAAAACGCATCTGGGGCAGCGATACTTATTTCAATGGAAGAAGTATGGATGTTTATATTGCCAAACTGCGTAAGTACCTGAAAGAAGACAGCAAAGTGGAAATTGTAAACATTCACGGGAATGGATTCCGTCTTGTAGTAAGCGAATAAAGAAAAAGGTGATTATAAAGAAAAAGGAATGAAGTGTGCCTCATTCCTTTTTTTATGCGTTCTTATTTTTTTGATGGTAACAGATCTCCAACATCTCCGTTACAATCTTCAATAAACTCAAGCAATTCTTTGCGGCCACGGTATTTTACGGCAGATGTCACAAAATAAGGAGGCAGCTCGGCCCAGTGTTCTCCCAATGCATGGAGAAATGTTTTTACAGCGGCAGCTACTTCTCTTTGTGTTCCCTTATCTGCTTTTGTAAATACAATGGCAAATGGCACTTTCCACTCGCCCAGTTGATTGATGAACTCGAGGTCTATTTCCTGTGGTTTGTGCCTAGAATCAATGAGTACAAATAAATTGACCAGGTTGGTACGCTGGCGGATGTAGTTCTCAATCATCTTGATCCACTGCTTCCGTTTGCCCTGTGTTACTTTTGCATAACCATAGCCCGGAAGATCCACAAGGTACCAGCCTTCTTCTACCGGCCTTGCTTTTTTCTCGTCTTCACTCATTACCAAAAAGTGATTAATGAGCTGCGTTTTACCGGGCGTACTACTTGTTTTTGCTAATTTCTGGTTATTACACACCATATTGATCAGCGAGGATTTGCCCACATTACTGCGGCCGATAAATGCATATTCCGGCAGTTTGGGCTGCGGGCATTGATCCACCGATGGGCTGCTGATCATGTATGTAGCTGATTTGATTATCACGCTTGCAAGATACAGGATAAAATTTTGAGACCTGATTTCTGTTACATGTTCCTGTTGAAAAGATGAAAGGATGCTGATGGATCAGGTTCATCGTTGGATGAACTATTGAACGTTGAACCTTTTGAACTCACCCCGGCATCTCGTAACCCGTAACCCATAACCTGTAACCAATAACCTGTAACTATTCCCCCCTTCAACACAATGACAATCCTCTTCCCCAGATGTATTACCTTTGCGCCTCATGAGCGATCAATATTTACACGATAACGTTGTACCCGACACAGCATCGGCCAAAACCAAAAAAGAGCAGGTGGCTGCGATGTTTGATGATATTGCGCCCCGTTACGATTTCTTAAACCGTTTTCTTTCGGCAGGCATTGATATCACCTGGAGAAAAAAAGCGCTGAAACAATTAAAGGAACTTCAACCCAAATTATTGCTGGATGTGGCTACAGGAACCGGAGATGTGGCAATTATGGCAGCCCATCAGCTACATCCCGACAAAATCATAGGTATAGACATCAGTGAAAAAATGCTCGATGGCGGCCGTATCAAAGTGAAACAAAAGGGACTGGAAAACGTGATTGAACTGGAGGGAGGCGATAGTGAAACAATAAACTTTCCCGATCATACGTTTGATGCTGTGACCGTGGCTTTCGGTGTACGGAATTTTGAGAACCTTGAAAAAGGGTTAAGTGAAATCAAACGGGTATTAAAACCTGGTGGACGACTAGTAGTGCTGGAGTTTTCAAAACCCTATTTACCCGGAGTAAAACAATTCTACAACCTGTATATGAGCATTGTGGCGCCGGAAGTAGCGAAACAGGTGAGTAAAAACAAAAAAGCATACCAATATCTCAACAACAGTATCCAGGCATTTCCGGAAGGAAAAGAATTTACTGCGGTACTGGATAAAACCGGATTTAAAAAAACTTCATGCAAACCATTAACTTTCGGCATCTGCAGCATATATACGGGCGACAAATAATTTTTCTCTTCTTATTTGTTACAGGATTTGTTGTTCCGGCATTGGCACAGGAAGAGAATATGCCTGAGCATGAGAACAAGAAATACTATTTCGGCATCACACTAAGCGGAAATACTTCCCGGTTTCAATTGAGCCATCATCCTCAATTTTTACTAAAAGACAGTGTCACCATGGTGCTGCCTGTAAACAAAGGAGGTTTTGGATTAGGCCTCATTGCTTCACTACGGTTAACGCCGCACCTGGAAGCCAGAACAAACCCACATTTGATTTTTGCAAACAGAGGGATCAACTATTATTTAAAATATCCGCAAACAGGCGACAGCCCCTGGCAGGAAAAGCTCATTGAAAGTATTTACTGGAGTTTGCCGGTACAACTGAAGTTCAGCAGTGACCGTATTGGCAACTTCAGGGTTTACGTAATGGGCGGCGGTAAATTTGATTACGACCTTGCCAGTAATAGTCAGCGCCGTAAAGCAGAAGACCTGGTAAAAGTGATTAAAGGCTCACTGGGTTATGAATTGGGCCTTGGCTTTAATTTCTATTTCCCCAGTTTTATTCTGAGTCCGGAAATAAAAATCAGCAACTCCATAGGCAATGTCCACAGTCGGGACCCGAACCTTATCTATAGTAATACAATCGACAAAATGCAGGCAAGGATGATTGTATTCAGCATTCACCTGGAGGGATAAGTTGAGAGAATCAATGATTGATTGAATCAATAATCATATTCCCTGTACCACAAATTCATACGTATTCCCAATCCAAACACCGTACTGTTTTGTGATGCGGCAGTGCCTGCTTTAAAACGGCGTATCAGCACATTGGCATCAATGAAAATATTTTCCCTTACTTCATAAGTGGCGAGAAGGCTTGCATTCACACCCGTGCTCTTTACACCACCTCCGGTTTTAAATCCATACGAATAATAACGTTGATCGTCATTAAGGCGGAAAATATCGGAACCGAAGTTTCTTCCATTAGCACTATCCAGTCCCTGTGTCCAATAGATGATTCTTCCCATCAGGTTGAGTTTTCCTGTTGGCTGATAACGAACAATTCCAATTACTTCATTGAAGTTAGCGCCCAATGGATGCGCCAGCGCCTGGTTGTAATGTGTATAGTTCGAGACAGAATCAAAATGAGTATAAGTAAACGGACGAACCCTGTTCCATTCCAACTGCAGATCCAGGTTGCTGATGTTGGCAACGTCAATGTATTTCAGCCCCAGCTGAACACCTGTTTTATTGCCCCACCATCCGGTAGAGTCGCCACGCATTTTTCCAAAGTTAAATTCATCCACCAGTAGTTGTCCGTATGCCTGAACTTTCTTAAACAGGTTGGCCTTAAAATCGGCTCCAATCAATGCATTGTCTTTACTACCCAGGTTGCCTTCAATACTGCGGAAGAAAATGATCGGGTTCATGTATCCGAATTCAAAATGATCTTTCCTTGCAAAAATCACACTTTCAAACACACCCACATTTAACCAGGGAGTTACATTCATGCTCAGGTGATGCATGGTGGCGTACTTTTTTGGAACCAGGTTATTGTTATTGTTATCCTTTCCGGTTGTATGCAATTCCATGAACAGGTTCTGATAATTCAATTTCCAGAAACGGGTGTTGATCTTTACAAACAACTGGTTGGCACCAAAATCACTCAGGAACAAACTCCTGTAACCGTTACCAATAAAGTTGCGATCGTATCCCGCCTGAAAGTTGATATACTTAGTTGCTTTGAATGTAAAATATCCTCTGGCATCAATGTAATCAACACCAGTTGTTTTAAATTTTTTATAGAAATTTCCGCCCGGCACAGCATCGTAACGTGCAATACGATCCTGTACAAATAATGGCCCTCGCTCCTGTACATCCATAAACGAAGCGGCGAAACCAATTTTATTATCAATACCACCACGCAAACTCAACCCACGCTGATTGATAAACAAATTCTGAGAAGTATTATTCATTTCCGTCATCTGCCGGTAACTGATGATGGGATTAAGAACTACAAAATAGTCTTTACCATAGGTTTCCACCAGGTTGGCAGGAGTAGAATAAAGTTTGCCAATAAATTTTTTCCTGCTGTTGAACGAAGATTTATCGCCCTTAAACCATTCCTGGTTGTTCATGTACAAACTGTTGAGGTTGTACTGATCCACTTTGCCCAGTACCAGCGGTGTATCATTATTGTAAAACAATGGCTTCACTGCACGCATGGAATCAGCCTTTGCACCCAGCCATTCCACTGCATAACGGCGATCGTATGGCTTGGTATTGGTAAAATTCAGGTCAGATACGGCACCTGTTTTTATTTCGAGCCGCTCCAGGAAATGTATATGTTTGGATTGTTGCGGCAGGTAAGTACTTTGGGCAAGAGAAAATAATGGTGCGGCCAGCAAAGCCAACCAAAGAGTGCATTTGCTAAATTGCATGCAGTTGATTTTAGGGATAAAAATAAGTTATGCAAAACTATCTTTTAAAAAATTGTTTCATCGTTACAGATGGAAAAACAACCCCGGGAGATGTATGGCTCAAAGATGGAAAAATTGAAAAAATAGCCGCATCGATTGACCTTCCTCCCGGCGCCATCGAAATCAACGCAGCAGGAAAACACCTGCTCCCGGGAGTGATAGACGACCAGGTGCATTTTCGTGAACCCGGACTCACCTACAAAGCAACCATCCATTCAGAATCCAGGGCAGCGGTAGCTGGTGGCGTTACCAGTTTTATGGAAATGCCCAACACCATTCCCAATGCCACCAATTACGAATTACTCGAAGAAAAATACGGGATCGCTTCTCAAACATCGCTGGCGAATTATTCCTTTTACATGGGTACCAGTAATATCAGCGCCGATGAAACCTTGAAAGCAAACGATCACAAAAACGACATTTGCGGCATTAAAATTTTCATGGGTGCCAGCACGGGAAATATGCTGGTCGATAATTACATCACTCTCGATAAAGTATTCCGTGAAAGTGAATTACTGATTGCCACGCATTGCGAATGCGAGCCCATGATCCGTCGCAACCTGGAAGCATTGAAAACAACACGACCGCTGCAACCATCAGATCATCCCATTATACGTAATGCTGATGTTTGCTATGAATCGTCGCTGTTAGCCATTCAGTTTGCAAAGAAATACAACAGCCGTTTACACATTCTGCATATCAGCACTGCAAAAGAACTGGAATTATTCAGCAACACCATTCCCATCAGCAACAAACGGATCACCAGCGAAGTATGTGTACATCACCTTCACTTCACTGCCGATGACTATGAACAACTGGGCAACCAGATCAAATGCAATCCGGCTATCAAATCATCCAACAATAAAGAAGCATTGTGGCAGGCATTACTGGACAACCGGCTGGATGTCATTGCAACCGACCATGCCCCGCATACATGGGAAGAAAAACAGGGCAGTTACGAACAGGCACACGCAGGATTGCCATTGGTGCAACATCCATTGTTGTTGATGCTGCATTATCACCAACAAGGCCGCATTTCGCTTGAAAAAATTGCAGAGAAAATGAGCCATGCTGTTGCCGAGTGTTTTGGCATCAAAGACCGTGGTTATATACGTGAAGGCTACCAGGCAGATCTTGTATTGGTGGATCTCACTAAAGAATATATCGTTTCCAAAGAAAACCTGCATTATAAATGTGGTTGGAGTCCGCTGGAAGGTTTTCATTTTCCGGCAACAGTAACACATACATTTGTAAATGGTCATCTTGTTTATGGAAATGGCCTTTTTGATGAATCTAAGAAAGGAGAACGACTGAAATTTAACCGCTGATCCGGAAACATGGAAATTGACAAAACCACATACCAGGACCTTTCCATTCTGAATATTGAAGAAGAATATTCATTGATGCACCGTATCAATTTCTGCAAAACCGATGGCGGTAAAGAGCAATTGCAGTACCTGTTGCTGCATCCCTGCAAAACATTTGAACAAATCAAAGAAGCACAGGAAACAACCCGTAAAATACAGAGCGTACTGGATCATTGGCCTCAACAAATCACCAATGGAACCATTTTTGTTTTACTCAAGTTTCTTGGATATCCGTTTAATAAAATTCCTAATAGCCTGTCTCCGGCCCCGGCTTTTTTTTACAGGGCATTTGAACAACATGATTATCATTTTTGCAAGTATAGTCTGCCCCATTTCATTGATTTTCTCAAAGGAATGAAACAACTGGCCGGGTTATTGGAAGAAGGCCATTCTTCGGCTGCGCTGCACCGCTTGTGCCAACAGGCGAAGAAACTTTTGAACCATACTGCTATCAATGAAATTGCGGCTCTTTCTAAGAACAGCGATTTAAGCCCTGCTAAACTATTGCAACTGGCACACCAGCTGCGTTATGAACTGAAGCAGGAAACAGAACAGCTGGTTGATTTGTTTCATTTGCTCGATGCACATTACAGCCTGGCAAAAGCAACACAGCAATACAACCTGCATTTCCCCGAATTGCAGGACACAGAGGATCCTGTGATTGAAGCCGAAGGATTGTACCATTTGCTGCTCAGGGAACCGGTTGCCTATAATGTAACACTCAACCCGCAAACCAATTTCCTGTTTTTAACGGGGGCCAATATGGCTGGCAAAAGCACGTTCATTAAATCGGTTGGATGTGCTGTATACATGGCACACCTGGGGATGGGTGTACCCGCTGCTAAAATGAAGCTGAGTGTGTTTGATGGTTTGCTCAGCAATATTCATGTGGCTGATAATATTGTGAAAGGTGAAAGTTATTTCTTTAATGAAGTGCAACGGATTAAAAACACCATCCTGAAAATATCCGACAAACGGAAATGGCTTGTACTGATTGACGAATTGTTCAAAGGAACTAATATCCAGGATGCTATGTATTGCAGCAGCACGGTTATTAAAGGCTTGCTGAAGATGAAACATTCGTTGTTTATTCTTTCCACTCATTTGTATGAAATAGGAGACGAATTAAAATCATACCCCAACATTACATTCCGCTATTTTGAAACCAGCTCCAGCAACGAGCAACTGCATTTCAGCTACCAATTAAAAGAAGGCATCAGTAACGATCGCTTTGGTTACCTGATCCTGAAACGGGAGAAAGTGGTGGATTTATTAAATGATCTCTGATCCGTTACATTTGTACCACCCAACCAAACCCCGATCATGAAAGAGAAAGTATTGGCAAAAGAACAGGAGATCAAACAGCAACTGGATATCTTACGTACGCATTTAAATAATGGCCACAAACGGTTCCAGGAAAATCCCAACGATATCTCTTACTATCCGTCGCTGGTTTATACAACCAACAAGCTGAAAGAACTGCTGGAATTTTTCAACACATCAAAACCATAGTTTCCTTCCGGTTATTCGTTATTCTTCTGTTTGATTCGCTTTCATACAACGTTTAAGCGATCGATTCCATCAACCACAGATAGTTATCACCCTCATAACCTATGGAGGAATATCATGCTGGTTAAAACCTACGGAAGCGCCGTTTACGGCGTCAATGCTATTACGATTACGGTGGAAGTGAATGTAACACAGGGCCAGAAATTTTTCATGGTGGGCCTGCCCGACAGTGCTGTTAAAGAAAGCGAACAACGGATTGAAAGCGCTTTAAAGACAACACATCATTATTTTCCAAGAACAAAAGTGATTGTGAATCTTGCCCCCGCCGATATCCGGAAAACAGGAACTGCATTTGACTTACCCATTGCTCTTGCGATACTGGGAGCCAGTGAACAACTGCCGAACGCAGATCGTTTAGCCGATTATGTGATCATGGGTGAACTGGGATTGGATGGCACCATTCTTCCCATCAAAGGAGCACTGCCCATCGCTATACAGGCGAGAAAAGAAAACTACAAAGGGCTGATTGTTCCCATTCAAAATGCACGTGAAGCCGGTATGGTAAGCAACCTGAATGTGTATGGAGTAAAGCACCTCAATGAAGTAGTACAATTTTTTAAAGACGAACAATCCTTACAACCGGTGATTGTAAATACAAGAGAAGAATTTTTTCATTCGCAATATGAATTTGATTTTGATTTCAGTGATGTGAAAGGGCAAGCCAATATCAAACGTGCTTTGGAAATTGCAGCAGCAGGCGGACACAACGCTATTTTGATTGGTCCGCCCGGCGCCGGCAAAACCATGTTGGCCAAACGCTTACCCACCATCCTGCCACCACTCAGCTTACAGGAAGCGTTGGAAACAACCAAGATTCATAGTGTGGCGGGCAAGTTACCGGAAAATGCAACCTTGATTTCAAAACGTCCTTTTCGCTCCCCCCATCATACGATCTCGGACGCCGCTTTGGTTGGAGGTGGCACCAATCCCCAGCCGGGAGAAATTTCACTGGCACATAATGGTGTTTTGTTTTTAGATGAATTACCCGAATTCAAACGCACCGTTCTGGAAGTAATGCGCCAACCGATGGAAGAACGAAGAGTAACGATTTCAAGAGCAAAAATTGCAATCGACTTTCCAGCTTCTTTTATGCTGCTGGCATCGATGAATCCCTGTCCCTGTGGCTTTTACAATCACCCTGAAAAAGAATGCACTTGTCCGCCCGGTGCTGTTCAGAAATACCTGAATAAAATCTCCGGTCCCTTGCTGGATCGCATCGATCTGCACGTAGAGGTAACACCGGTACCTTTCAGCGAATTGTCCAGAACAGAAAGTAGTGAATCAAGTTCGTTTATTCGTGACCGTGTAATCGCTGCCAGAGAAATTCAAATGGAACGATACAAAGCAGTGGAAGGCATTTATGCCAATGCACAAATGAGCAGCAAACTATTGAAAGAAATTTGTGAAATATCACCAACAGGGAGAACATTACTGAAATCCGCCATGGATAAACTGAACCTGTCGGCACGTGCCTATGACCGCATTCTGAAAGTGAGCCGCACCATTGCCGACCTGGCTGCAAGTGATGAAATCAAAATTGAACATCTGGCAGAAGCCATTCAATACCGGAGCCTGGACCGGGAAGGTTGGGCAGGGTAAGATGGGTGATCAGGGTTTTATAATGCGGTAATTTCTGAATTCGAACAACCGCTTTCCGGTTTTTTGTTCGATGAAGAATAGTATGCGGTCTTTTAAACTGAACCGTTTTCTGGAAACATCTAATTGTATATCCCAGTTTTTATTTTGAATGCGTTCCTTCATCACCGCCGGATGTGTTCCTGTGAAACGGGCCACAGAATCATATTCATCCTGGAAATTGAAAAAGTCTTCACTCTTCATAAACGTATCCACCCAGTTATCATTGGTATTATAATAAGCAAAAACGTTTTTCATTTTCCGTTTCATCTGCTCAGGGCTTTTCACCCATCCATAATGGTACACTTCAGCATCTACAGGAACCACACGCAGCTTTGTTTCACCCACCCGGAAACCCTGTGCATCTTTGTAAGACTGAATGGACTTATCATTCTTAATGAGCCTTACTTCATAATTGTACCATTTGCGGCTGGCCCCTACATAATCATACGTAGCATAAAAATGGAGGTAACGGAATAACAAACCCTGCACTTTTGGATTATTACAATACTTGTTTGCGGTTTCCAGAATTACCTGTTGGTATTTTTCATGAATGATCTCATCGGCCTGGATATAAAAGATCCAGTCGCTATCCGGACTCACATGTTCTTTTGCTTTGTTTGTTTCAACTCCGTAAAGTTTGCCACCATCCCTTAGCGACATGTCCCAAGTAGAATAAAAGATTTTGATTTTGGGATCGTTCATACTCCGGATGAGTTCTTCGCTGTTGTCGTCGCCCACATCAATACTCACCACCATCTCATCAACCATTGGCAGTACAGAGGAAATGGCTTCCACTACCGGGTAGTCGTTCAGGACTGCGTTGCGAACAATGATAAGACCGGAAATTTTCATAACTATTCAGAAAGTCCGAAATTAATGATTAAATAAGATACCAGATACAGTACAATGGCCTGAAAAGAAAATGCCTGCATATTCCAAAACTTGCTGAAATTTGCCCCTTGCATTCAATTCTGCACGAAACAGCCTCTACATGAAAATACTTTTTAAATACCTGAAGCCCTATCAATGGCTTGTAACCCTCACTGTAATATTAGCAACCGTTAATGTTAGTTTTTCATTAATGGATCCGATTCTGTTTGGGAAACTCATCAACCTTGCTAATGACCATAAAGTTCTTTCTGCCAATTCGGAGGGATTAAACGCACAGCATTTCTGGTGGCAATATCAAACCATACAACGTGATGGTAAAAGCTACCTGGAATTAGGTGTGATCTGGATTCTGATCTTTTCCATTTCTGTGGCCATGGTGAGCCGAATTGCTAAAAACTTCCAGGATTATTTCCTGAGTGTAGTGATACAAAAATTTGGCGCCAGTGTGTTTACAGATGGGTTGAAACAGGCAATGAAACTGCCCTACCAGGAATTTGAAGATCAACGCAGCGGTGAAACATTGAGCATTCTTACAAAAGTGAGAACCGATGTTGAAAAATTCATCACCTATTGCATCAACGTACTGCTTGGAATTATTGTTGGAATCGGATTCGTATTCATTTATGCTGCCATTTATATCAGTTGGTATGTTCCTGTTGCTTATCTCGTGGGTATTACCTTGCTCACTTTAATCACCAACCTGCTGAGTAAAAAAATCAAACAGATACAAAAGGTGATTGTGAGCCAGACAACAGCGCTTGCAGGATCTACTACCGAATCGCTCCGCAACATTGAGTTAGTAAAAAGCCTTGGACTTACAACTCAGGAAGTGGAACGTTTGAACAAGAACACTTATAAAATTTTAGGGCTGGAATTAACGAAAGTAAAACGTATCCGCAGTATCAGCTTCCTGCAGGGAACTTTTGTAAACACGTTACGCCAGGTGATTTTATTCATTCTTATGTGGTTAATCTTCCGGCACCAGATGGACGCCGGGCAACTGGTAACCATGCAAATCTTTTCGTTCTTTGTGTTTGGACCTCTGCAAGAGATCGGAAACATTCTCCTTTCTTACAGGGAAGCAGAAGCATCACTCAACAATTTTAATACGTTGATGCAAAAGAAACCCGAACCAACTCCCGAAAACCCTTTGCATCTCGGCACTATTGAAACATTAGAATTTAAAGATACCAGCTTCAAACACCAGACAGCTTCACAGAATGCCATCACCGATTTCAGCTTTGATGTGAAAGTGGGTGAAACGATTGCTTTTGTGGGCCCATCAGGCTCTGGTAAAACAACCCTGATGAAATTGCTCGTGGGATTGTACCGTCCGCAAAAAGGAAAGATTCTATACAACGGCCTCGATGAAACTTCCATCAACTTTGAAGACCTGCGCAACCAGATTGGTTTTGTTACCCAGGATACACAATTGTTCAGCGGCACCATCAAGGAAAACCTGTTGTTTGTAAACCCCGGTGCAGATGACGCCTTGCTCACAGAAGTATTGAACAAAGCAAGCTGCCAACGATTACTGGCAAGAGCAGAAAAAGGATTGGATACCATGATTGGTGAAGGCGGACTGAAACTGAGTGGTGGTGAAAAACAAAGATTGTCCATTGCCCGTGCTTTGTTACGCAAGCCCAGGCTGTTGATTTTTGATGAAGCCACATCGGCACTTGATTCTTTAACAGAAGAAGAAATCACCAGTACCATCCGTGAAATTTCATCCCAAAAAACACAGATCACCATTTTGATTGCTCACCGGCTGAGTACCATTATGCATGCCGACCGCATTTACGTACTGGAAGGAGGAGAAGTGGTGGAAACCGGAACACATCAGCAATTGATTGATGAAAAAGGTTTGTATTATGCGATGTGGAGACAACAAATTGGCGAACGCAGAAAATTAAGTTCTGTTCAATAAGATTCCGTGATTTTTATCACGCAAACAATATCATGTATTAATAACTTTGCAAGGCATGAGTCATTCACATCCAACCAAACCCCGGCCCAACTATTTCTGGAGTATTTTCTCAATGAATTGTCCCCGTTGCCGCAGGGGCAAATTGTTCAAACCCTTCAGTGCTTATAATTTCAAACACACGTTTGACATGCATGAAGAATGTAAAGTATGCAAACAGAAATTTAACATGGAACCCGGCTTCTGGTATGGAACCGGCTATGTGAGTTATGCATTGGCAATTGCCATATCTGTGGCCACCTTTATTGCATGGTGGGTGATTATAGGTGTATCCATTAACGATAACAGGGTGTTCTGGTGGCTGGGATTTAATACCGTTTTACTGGTGGTACTGCAGCCCTGGTTGATGCGCTTAAGCCGCTCCGTCTATCTTTATTTTTTTGTGCGTTACGACAGTAACTACGAAACTTCGGAGCCGCAATCATTCGATTATTGATTATTCAACACGGTCTTCCAGAATGTGTTTGAGCAGGTTTTGACGTTCCAGTTCCATATCGCTTAATTCGAGATCGATGGCATTGGTACTTTTCCAGATTTCCATCAATGAAAAGATGAGCGACAGCAATAAACTCACCAGGCTTCCTGCAAACACCCAATGAGAGGCAGTGTGCCGCTCTGTAAAAATCAGGTACATACAAATCACACACAACAGAAAACTTAACACGCCCAGCGCCTGCATGTTGCGGATCATACGGATGCGCCCGTGCAGATTTTTAATCTGACGTTTGAGGTTGCCACTTTCTTCCTTCATGTATTCATCATGCAAGGAACGAACCAGGCTTGCCAGTGCCAGAAAACGATTGGTGTAAGCCAGCATGAGCAATGTAATGGCAGGAAACAATAATGCAGGTGTATTGATTGATAATTCCATGCCTGAAATTACTAACAGATAACAATATGTTCTTTGATTATTTTATATGCCCGAATAATGGCACATTCAGTTTTATACTGAAATTTCGTCCCATATTAAATACACCCGTTTGTCCGGTTACCGGATTTTCTCCCGCATATTTCAAACGGCTCATGTGGTTTTGATAAGAAACATCTGTAAGATTGGAAGCAACCAGGTAAATATTCATAATGGTATGCCCTTTACGAACAACATCGGTTCCCAATCCAGCATTGAGTATTGTATAACCAGGGGTTGCTGTTTCGGTATTGTACGTTGTAAACGCATTATCCTGCGCAAAATTATAGCTGAGCTCCGTTTTGAAATAGGTATTTCTGAATGCATTCTTTTTGTGATGGAATAAATCAAACCGCAGTTCGCTCAGTATTCTGGCAGGAGGCATAAACGGAATATTTCTGTTTCCTTCCACCCCATTTTGCAACCTTCCTCTTACATAGGAAAATGAATTTTCAAAGTGCAGCCAATCCAATGGATGCGGATGTATATCAAATGATAATTCCAATCCGTAAACAGCTGCATTCTGTTGTACAAAACGGAACAAAAAGAGTTCTTCTCCATCGGCCACAATCAATGAATCGCCACCATTTGCAGAAGGAACTTTTTCTGTAAACACAAAATTGTTAATGTGATTGTAGAATAAAGCAGCGGAAAAAGAGAGGTGATCAGTACTGTACTCAAATCCAGCATCTGCCTGGAAACTTGTTTCCGATTTCAGGTTCCTGTTGCCCACTTCATACCGGTTGGTTCCTTCATGTGCACCATTACTGGCAAGTTCGGCCAAATTGGGTGCACGGAAACCTCTTGCCAAATTAAAGCGAAGCAACATTCCATCCTTAAGATCATAAGTAAAGCCAACACTTCCGGAAATGTTTGAAAATGATTTTGCAAAAGCCATGAATTTTTCTTCACCGTCAATGATCATTTCATCTCCGTTCACAGTACGTTGATCAGCACGTAGTCCGCCACTGAAATTCACCTTACCAATTTTCTTTTGAGTAAACACAAATGCACCGATATCATTCGTACGATAGTCTGGTATTAAAGCTTCTGCTGCTTTATTCTTATTTTTCTGGATCATACCTGCTACTCCCACAGAAGTTTTCCAGCCGTTCCGTTCATTGAAATGATATTGCACATTATAGGTGAACGTAGCCAAATCAAAATACAATTCCTTTTCTGTAAGATCTTCGGGGTTACCAAACTCCATGCGTTGATTTCGTTGTACGCCGAGGTTGATATTCAGCTTACCACCACGGGTAAAGAAACTATTATCACTTACTAATTTCTGATGAAGGATGTGCTGGTAAGGTGCATAAGGATGGATGGAATGAAAATCACTTTCTGTTGCCACTGCTTCTAAGGGAGAACCTGCGTTTTTCAAAAACTGTCCAAGGTCATTTCGTTCACCTTCTATCATTCCCAGCTTCTGATTAAAACTACTGAACACAAGATGTGAGTAACCCCATTTCTTATTAATACCGGCATGTCCGCCGAAATTGAATTCATTAAACTTTGAATTAAAAACATATCCGTCTTTTTGGTTCTGGTAATCGCCTGCTGCTTTATAGGTTGCGTATGCATTAAATGAAAAACCATTTTTGTTTCCGGCGATGTTTCCAAAGAAACCCCTCTGGCGGTTATTGGTTTGATAGTTAGCCAACACATTTCCTTTAATGGTTCCTTCCGGAACAGGTGTATTGGATACAAAGTTGATCACACCTGCAATAGCATCAGATCCATACATAATAGAAGCCGGACCTTTCAAAATTTCTGCTTTCTGAATACTGAACTCATCTACTTCGATACCATGTTCATCGCCCCATTGCTGGCCTTCCTGGCGCACCCCATCGTTAATCACCACCACCCTGTTATAGCCCAGCCCACGGATCACAGGTTTGCTGATGGCCGGACCTGTGGCCAACTGGCTTACACCGGGCTTTCGGGTTAACGCATCAATAATATTAGTAGAAGCTTCTTTTAACAGATCGGCCCGTTTCACAACAGTAACGGGAACAGTTATGCGCCTTAATGAGGTGGCGGTAGATACACCTGTCACCACTACTTCATTACTCTCAGCAACAGTGGGTTTTAATTCAAACACATGATCCTTTCCGGTAATATTGATGGTTTCAATCAGACTTACATAGCCACTATATGAAATTTCAATCAGGTGGTTTCCTGCAGGAATAGCAGAAACTGAAAATTCACCTTTGGAATCAGCAATCACTCCCCTTTTAATATCATGGATATAGACTGAAGCCCCGGCTAATAGTTCTTTGCCGGTGGCTGTTACTACTTTACCCCGGAATGTAACCAACTGCTGGGCGTTGAGCATTAAAGCGGATAAAATCAGGCTGCAGATAAGGAATAATCTTTTCATAATATTTGAAACAATGTTGCAAATATATAAGTATTCTAAAATATATTTCACAAAAAAAATTTTAATAGCATTGTTTCTTAGGCCCAGTCGTAACAAACTATCTGAATTTTTAATAAGGAAATGGATCTTTAAAAATTAGCCCCGCTTCCATATCCCTAACTTCACTTTCTGTACAAAGGCATTGTTGCAATTCATTTATAATCTGTTCCCGATCCATATCCTGTCCAATAATTACAAGTTCATTTTCCCTGTCACCAAATCGTTGATCCCACTTTTGTTCTATCAATTGCTGATTGTTTACAAATACTGCATATTGAATGCGCTCACGAAAAGGCATGCTGCTCCACCAAACACCTGCTTTATCTGTCCGTAAACTTCCTCCAGCCTGGCTCCAGTTAAGGGCCTCCGTTGGTCGGCTGGCAATCCAGAACAAGCCCTTACTACGGATAATGCTACCATGCCATGCCTCATTTATATAATTCCAGAATCGAACCGGATGAAACGGGCGTTTATCCCGAAACACAAAACTGCTGATTCCGTATTCCTCAGTTTCGGGCACATGTTCTTTATTTAGTTCTTCAATCCAGCCGGCACTCTGACTGGTTTTCTCAAAATCAAACAAACCTGTATGCAGGATTTCATGTACTTCTACCTTCCCGAAACTGCTTTCAATAATACGTGCATCTGCATTAAGTTTACGGATCATGGATTTCAAAACACCTATGTCATCTTTACTCACGAGGTCGGTTTTATTGAGAATAATCACATTTGCAAATTCAACCTGGTCTGTTAATAGGTTTACGATGGTGCGATTATCGTCCTGTAAATCTGTAAGTTCTCGTGCCTTTAACGTATCTATACTACAGTAATCACGAATGAAGTTAAATGCGTCCACAACTGTTACCAGTGTATCCAATTCTGAAACACTGCTCAGGTCAATTCCATTTATCTCATCACGATAAGTAAATGTCTGTGCTACCGGAAGCGGCTCACCAATTCCTGTACTTTCAATCAGTAAATAATCAAATCTGTTTTCCTTAGCAAGTTGTTCCACTTCTTTTAATAAATCTTCCCGTAAAGTGCAACAAATACAGCCATTACTCATTTCAACCAGCTTTTCTTCTGTACGACTTAAAGTGTTTTCCCTTTGCACCAATCCCGCATCTACATTTATCTCACTCATATCGTTCACAATCACAGCCACTTTCATTCCCTCCTTATTATGCAGGACATGATTGAGCAAAGTGGTTTTACCGGCTCCTAAAAAACCACTTAATACTGTTACTGGAAGCTTTGCTTTTTTATTCAATGGTGTCATTGGGCTTAATTGTATGGTGAAAATCTTTTTGAGTAATACATTTTTTGCAATGTCTTATGTTCAGAATATGGCCATAGATAATCAAAGCAGAAGAAAACCACCCAACATAGCCGAGAAATGGGTATGATTCCTCAAACAGCATTGCAAATAAAAACAACCAGAAACCGATCCACATTATTACATACAATTTCCAATGATCACCACCTTTCTGAGAGTAAAAAATTGAAATAAAAGCAACTGTAATGAAAAGATATTTCAGCCATGGAAAGTCAAATAACTGAAAGCCAGTAAGCAGTAAAAAAGGAGAAAAAACACAATGAATCAGACAAATCGATGAACTGATTATGCCAACCTTATTCGCTGCCGGATAAATCTGAACAGTTTGAATTTTATTTGCAACCATGTTGCAAATATATAAATTTAAAAGAAATTCCTTCCTTGTAAAAAAAATCCCCTCAGTTGAGGGGACTTCCTGTTTTTCTCATGTTGACCTTAATCCATATTCTCAATTATTCCGGCAATACCTTGTCCGCCTCCCACACAAGCTGTAACAATGCCGTACTTCTTGCTGAGGCGTTTCATATCGTTGATGATTTGAATGGTAAGCTTAGCCCCGGTACATCCCAGCGGGTGGCCTAATGCAATGGCACCTCCATTGATATTTACGATATCGGGATTCAATCCTAACTCTCTTATTACTGCCAATGATTGTGAAGCAAATGCTTCATTGAGTTCGAAAAGATCAATATCATTTAAACTGAGGCCTGATTGTTTTAAAACTTTCGGAACAGCTTCCACAGGGCCAATACCCATGATACGAGGATCCACTCCGGCAACTGCACTGTTCACCAAACGGGCGATGGGTTTTAACCCAAGTTCTTTCACCATACGTTCACTCATCACCAGAACAAATGCGGCACCATCGCTGGTTTGTGATGAATTACCGGCAGTAACTGTTCCGTTCACTGCAAAAGCGGGCTTCAGTTTGCCCAATGCTTCCACATTGGTATCGGCACGAACACCTTCATCTGTATCAACTGTAAAACTTCTTGTTTGTTTCTTTCCTTTTTCGTTGAGGTATACTTCTTCAACTGTAATGGGCAGAATGCCGGGCCTGAAATAACCGTTATCTATAGCTGCTTTTGCTTTGCGGTGCGAATGAAATGCAAATTCATCCTGATCCTGCCGGCTCACATTATATTCCTTAGCCACAGCTTCTGCAGTTAAGCCCATGCCTAAATAATAGTCGGGTTCGTCTTTTGCAATCGAATAAGAAGGGACCGTTTTCCAACCAGCGGTAGGAACCAAGCTCATACTTTCTGTTCCTCCGGCAATGATACATTCTGCCATGCCCATGCGGATTTTTGCCGTTGCTATTGCAATCGTTTCAATACCACTGGCACAGTAACGGTTCACGGTCATGCCCGGCGCCTGGTGTCCAATAGCACGGGCAGCAATGATACGTCCCACCTGTAACCCTTGCTCAGCTTCGGGAACGGCATTCCCTACAATAACATCATCCACACGCTTCACATCCAGCTGCGGAACAGTGGCCATGAGCCCCTGAATCACACGTATAGCAAGATCATCGGGACGGGTAAAACGAAATCCACCCTTTTTTGATTTGGTGACTGCGGTACGAAATCCGGCAACTATATAGGCTTCCTGCATCATGAAAATAAGTTTGAGTTATTAAGTACACCCTAATGAGTATATGGCAACACGTTTTTTGTAATAAATGAGTTGCTACCACTCAAATAGTTGTTTATGCAACTTTCTATACCAAAATTAAGTTTTCCCGCCATATTGAAAAATTTTTTTGCCCTACGGCCCGGATGGAGTTTTTTTGTGTTATGAAATCATTCCGTTTTCTTTTTTTGATCCTGTTGTTTACCTGTTATTCTTCCCTTTCTGCCCAAACCACAGATCCGCAATTACAAAAAAGATTAAACGAGTACATGAAGCTAACCCGTGAACTGAATTTTACGAAGCTGATGGATTATATCCACCCCAAACTATTCACAATTGCCAGTAAAGAACAGATGGTGGCAATCATGGAAAACACCTTTAAAGGCGATGAAGGGATGGAGATTGCAATGGACTCACTTGAAACCGGAAGAATTTTCCCGTCATTTATTCTGCAAAACGGAACTTATACAAAAGTTGAATACTCGATGTTGATGCGGATGAAACTAAAAAAAGACAATGGGTATGAACCGGCAAACGATATGATGCTGACTTTATTCAAATCACAATATGGCAAAGATCATGTGCGGTACGATGAACCCACCCAGGCTTATGTAATCCGTATTGTTTCAATGATGGTGGCTATCAAAGATGAACAATCACCGGAGTGGAGTTTTCTGAACTTTAAACCGGACGATGCACTAATGAAGAAATTGTTGAGCCAGGAAGTGATCAACAAGTTGAACAGCAATTAATCTTTACACATGTATCAGCTATTACGATCCTTTTTCTTCCTGTTTGATGCCGAGCAGGTACATTATTTTGCCATGCACCTGTTTCGGTTCCTGTGCAGCATACCTCCTGTACGATTGCTGTTGGAAAAATGTTTCGGTCCCGGAAAGAAAGTGGATCAGGTGAATGCTTTCGGATTGTTGTTCCCCAATGTAATTGGCCTGGCTGCGGGTTTCGATAAAAATGCAAAATATTTACGTGAACTGGAAGTAATGGGGTTTGGTGCCGTGGAAATAGGCACTGTAACACCCAAGCCACAAGATGGCAATGATAAGCCACGCCTGTTTCGTTTGCCGGCCGATAAAGCACTTATCAACCGCATGGGTTTTAACAATGAAGGTGTGAAGGCAGTAGCTCAACGATTGAAAGCATGGAAATCACAACCACATTCTTTAATTATTGGTGGCAATATTGGCAAGAATAAAGTAACACCTAACGAAGATGCATGGAAAGATTATGAAATTTGTTTCAACGAGCTGCACGATGTGGTGGATTATTTTGTGGTGAATGTGAGCAGTCCCAACACCCCGGGGTTACGGGCATTGCAGGAGAAGGAAAGTCTGCGCAAAATTCTATCGCACTTACAAACCATTAACCGGCAAAAGCAATATCCAAAACCCTTGCTTTTAAAAATCGCACCTGACCTTTCCAACCAGGAAATTGATGATGTGATTGATCTTGCAATGGAAATAAAACTCGACGGACTTGTAGCTGCCAATACCACCATCAGCAGGGATCAGCTGAGCGCCTCATCCCAACAAAAAGCAGAACAGATGGGCGCCGGCGGATTGAGTGGATTGCCTTTAAAGGAACGGAGTACAGAAATTGTAAAATATATTCATCAAAAAACAGGCGGACAAATCCCCATCATTGCCAGCGGTGGAATTTTTACAGGTGCCGATGCAAGGGAAAAATTAAAAGCCGGTGCCACATTAGTACAGGTATGGACCGGCTTTATCTACGAAGGACCGGCCATTGTTAAGAAAATATGCAGGACGATCACTTAAATTTGCACCTCAATTAATACACATTCATGGAACTGTTAACTACCGAAAGCCTCATTAGTTTTCTCATTCTTGTTGTTTTGGAAGTGGTACTGGGTATCGATAACGTAATCTTCGTTTCGCTTACACTAAACCGTTTGAAAGGTGAAAAGGAACAACAACGTGCAAGAAGAGCCTGGATGTTTACCGGAATCCTGATGCGCAGCTTTCTGTTGCTGGGACTGAGTTGGTTGCTGGCTCAGAAAGGTAATTACCTGTTTACTATTTCAGATAAAGGATTTGACCTGGCCAGCCTGGTGATGCTGGCGGGAGGTTTGTTTTTGATTTATAAATCAGTAAAAGAAATTCACAACAAACTGGAAGGCGAAGACCCGAATGCTGAATTAAAGAACCAAAAGGGGATATCTTTTGCACAGGCTATTGTACAGATCATGCTTATTGATGCGGTGTTTTCGTTCGATAGTATTATTACAGCAGGTGGTACTGCCAAGCATGTTGAAATCATGATTGCAGCTGTTGTGATTGCGATGATTGTGATGTTTTTATTCAGTCCGAAAATTTCCTCTTTTATTCATAAACATCCCACATTAAAAATGCTGGCACTCTCCTTCCTGGTAATGATTGGGCTGAGTCTTGTAATTGAAGGATGGGATAGTGAAGCAGCACATCAGCTGCATTTGAAAAACTATATCTACTTTGGTATGGCTTTTTCGTTTGGTGTGGAAATGCTCAATATGGTGATGCGTGGCAGGGAAGCCCGTAAGAAAGCCAATGTGGTGAAACTGAATGAACCTGTACTGGTAGAAAAAACCATCAACGAATCAGATATGGCGCAATAAGCTTTAGAAAATAAAAAGCGTTTACCCAAAGCCCCTGCTGGTAAACGCTTTTTTTATAGTACCACTATATAAATCTGCTCCTTACAAACTCCTATTAGTTATTTTTATTTTGAAGAAAAACTGCACGTGAGCACTATTTTGATCTGTTTCGTAAAAATCCAGCTGAAAATAATTATCGTCCCCCATTTTAAGATTCTTTGATGTACCAGATACAATTGCTTCTATCTGACTTTTGTAATTACTCATTTTGAGCAGACGGTAATTTAGAGCAGCGCCAAACAGGGAAGTGCCCTCTGCAAAATTAAACCCACAGGAAGTACAAGGTTGATATCTCACATCCCTTATTTCTGCATCTGAAACAACTCCACCAACCAAAAACTCAAAGCTAAGGATCTGAGAAAGATTCAGATTTGAAACGGTAAATGAAGCGCCAGACGTCATAGTTTGTCCGGTTGCCATTTGTAATGGATATTCTTTAGACTTATTCCACAAAACATTTCCTGAAATAGAATTATTCGTTATTGAATTATAGAAATCGGGAGTACCCTTAAAATAGCCGTTTTTTTTTCTTACCCCATTTTTGTCGTTCACTACATAAGAGACAATATCAATCTTTCCAAAAAGATCATCTTGTGTATCGGGCCATAATTCTACAGCTTTTCTGCAAACAATTTTGTCAAGAATAATTTGCACATCATAGACCTGTGAAAATGTTTCCTTTGACTGAAAAGTCAGACTTGTAATAATAAAAACCAAAATCAAACGAGATTTCATACTGATTTATTTTAAATGATAAGTAAAGATGTTTTACAGAAATATTAAATGAGTTTTACTCAACGTGTTCGTCGAACCGAAAGTGTAATACTACCCGTATTATCAAGATAGCCTCCTACCAAGATATCATTTGCAAATGTTACCAGGTATCCGGAACCAGAAGCAGTATAGGTTCGTCCGCATTTAATATTAAATGCCACATTCAGAAATACTGATGTGTTATTTTCCCGAAACAGCTCTCCAACCATAGAGAACATATTATAATTATTATAGCGTCGGGCAGCATCGAGCAGATTTCCGGTATAACCGTCACATGTTGTAGTTACTGTTCCGTTCTTCCAATCCCTGTTACTTGTGGTAAACTCAAACACCTGACCTGTACGCATGTAAACACCGGTAAGATTATATGTTCTGTTTGCATAAACTGTTACAGTTTTTGTTTCACCAATGGCCAGTTCACCCGGCTTCAGAGTAGTGGTCAGCACACTACAGACATTATCCCTGGTATACATACTATTGATACCTTCAATATCTCCCGGGCTTAACTCAGCAGAAATCCCAAAATTTCTGTTCGAAGGGTTTAAAATGTCTACAATAGTTTGCTGTACCACACCATCAACTGTTTTTCCAAAAGCTGTTGCATTATAGTGCATTATAGAGGCGAAATCATATTTACCAATATCTGTGGAATTATATACAGCTTTATTAAAATTATTTTCTCTGCCTGGAAGTACATTTGCTAAGCGAATAGAAACATATAAATTTCTATCCTCCCGGGATTGTTCATGCAACAACCCAAGTGCATGACCAATTTCATGGCGTACAACTCGATCAGAAACAGCAGAAAGTTTTATCTCTTGCCCATCTGTACAAAAATTGCATTTGCCCAGGTAAGAACTCCCCCCTGAAAAGCCAAGCTGGGCAACTGTATATTTCTTAAACTTTAAATAACTGCCCTGGCTACTTCTCCGTACAAAGCAAACATTTGTTTTTGATGCAATATGATTCATGGCATTAATAATAATTGTCTCTTCTTCAAAGGTGAATTCTGGTTCAATTACAAAAGGAATAAATCCATGATCCCATCTTCCATTTGTAATACCCTGATCGTTTACTACAGAAAACTGCATGAACTGATATTTATCCATTTCTTCCTGTGTACCTAAATCAATATCACCTTCCAGATAAACGCTTCCGTTAATAATTGTAGTTGAAACAGAGGTGTCTTTTATAAGCGGATTATTAAATTTCCGGTACACTTTACTAACAGGCTGTTGTGTAAAACTCGTTGGCTGCGCGAAGGAAAAAAGTACAACAAACAAAGAAACTGCCAATAAAAACACAAACTTGATACTTTTCATATTGTAATCATTATCAGATTAGAAATAACTTGAACTCATGCTTAACGCATCATACATGCAACTGATGCCACAGGAACAAAAGAGGTAAACTTCCAGTTCTTATCAAAAATGCAACGCATGCCATAGTTAAGCACCACACTTCTGTTGAGTCGCCAATCGCCACCAAAACTGATTGTATTGGGTTGCACCACATCCCACTTAACAGAGTTACCAACCACCTGAAAACCAGCCGGCGGACCAAACACTTTACTTAGTGCCTCTATTGGTGTTTTTAATCCTTTCCTCTCATATAAGAACTCCGCAAAGAAGGTAAAGTAAGACCCTCCGTATCGTAGATTTAATCCCATCGTCAACAGGGTATTATCTGCCACAGCAACCTGGCTCAGCTCTTCTCCTGAACTTGTATTACGAATGAAAAAATTCAATTCCTCTTCATACCAGCTGGTACGGAATAAGCCAGACAACAATAATTTTTTTCCAATACCAGTACTTCCATTCACCCAACCTGCAAAGCCCGTGTTTCTGTTTAATCGTAACGACTTAAAGGAACCGGCACTATCCGTTTTATAAGAATAGATTCTTCCAAACGCTATATCCAGGGAAGTAGCATTCCAGTTTTCGCTGATAAATATTTTTGCCCGCTCATTTATCTCTGCATTTCTTCTTGAATGAAGAGTTAGTAATTGTTCTTCCGCAGCTTTTATCTGATTCCTTATTTCCGGTTTTGCCAAAATGTTTTTTGTGGTATCCAGTTGACGCTTCAGTTCCACCACCTTATTTTGCAGATCTTCCCTTTCATTCATATACCTTTCTCCTATGTCTTCATACAAGTCCCGTTGCATAAGAGGGTCTTTTTTCCGGATCAGATTTATTTTCACTGCATAGCCTATACGCCGGTCATTGTTTTCATCCTGTACTGAACCAACAGATAAATCCACTGCAGCGAGTTTTCGCATGAATCCGGATGCCGCCTGGTATTTATTGAGATCTTTTCTGTTATAAAAAATTTCCCAGAATGGCTGGGATTGTATAGCAAGGTTGGGATTCAGGCGCCAGGATTTGAATGACCAGTCAACTTTAAAATCTTTTATATCGGCAGTGCGATTGATCTGTGAGGGAGTAACACCCATAATATCAAACACAGGCGATGCAGGAATCGCAAATTCTTTGGGTGTTATTCTGTTACCCGGTGAGCCTGTCTCCTGTGCATTGATCTGTTCAAAAAAAGCAGCAAAAAAAAGTAAATAAATAATTCGTTTCATACCCGATAGATTCAGCTATAAAATTGCAAGCATTATCTACCGGATTACACCCCTGAAACAAATGAATATATCCATCTTAAAATACCTGAAAGCAGGTAGCAGTCAAAAATAATATAATCGTATTTTCAATTCGAGTGTTCACGTGCTTATAAAATATGTTACTATGTTTATGACTCAGCCCTTACATATCAGACTAATATCTTTTCTGATCGTTTGTGCCCTGTTCTTTGTTTCAGCAAACGCACAGGAAAATGAAGATTTGTACCTTGACAGTCTTCGAAAAATCGCCTTTAAAAAGGTGCCCGACAGCAATTCACTTAATTCATTGGATAAAATCAGCAGGCATTATTTTTATAATGGGCAATACGACTCAGCATTAAAATACACCCGGCTTGCGTTGCCAATTGCAAAACTCCTTGGCAACAATTTAAAACTCGGGAAGTCCTATTCTTTCGCAGGATTACACTTCACGAATCTGAACAAATACGATAGTGGCAAGTATTATTTTGACAAGGCTTATGAAATTGCCACCCAGGAAGGCGACACTTCTTTAATGGTAAGCACACTTAATGGATTAGCAGTTCTATATAACTACCAGGGGAATTACAATAAGTCGACAGAATATCTTCTGCAACAGGTTAAGATCATTGAATCTTCTTCCAACCCCTCATTTAAACAATTTATAGTGCAGGCTTATGGTAATATTGGTCACAATCTGATTGACGAAAAACAATTTGAAAAAGGTATTTCCTACATTGAAAAAGCACTTTTGCTTAAAAACTATAGCTCTGAGGACAGATTCAGGACCTCTATGCATCTTGATATTTTTTTCGCATACCTTACTCTTAAAAATTACGAAAATGCAAAAATACATCTGGATAGCGCTTTCCTGTATAACCAGAAATTAAACAATATTGAAATCAGTATGCTGGTGTTGAATAATGCGGGGCTCTATTACAAAGCAATTGAAAACCACTCTAAAGCGGCAGCATACTTACACCAGGCAAAGGAAATCTGTGACGATACTGATAACGACTATATGAAATCGGAAATCTGTTCAAACCTCGGTTCTATATATCTCAAACTGAAGAAATACGAGATGGCAGAATCATATAGCAAACAAGCTAATACAATTGCAAGAAAAATTCACAAACTCGACATTATTGCAGAATCTTACAACACACTAAAAGAAATTGCCGAAGCTACCGGAAATTATAAAACGGCTTATTCATATGCAACCCTTTATAAAAATTACAGCGATAGTGTTACTAATGAAAAATCCCAAAAAGAAATACTGAACCTGGAAGCCAGGTTTGAATCAGAGAAAAAAGAGAAAGAAATAGCAGATCTTAAACTGGCAAATGCCGATAATGAACTTGCTGTTATAAAAAGAAACCGGTTGCTTTTAATACTGGGTATAACTGCGGCAGCTGTATTGTCCATTATTTCCTTATTATACAGGAACAGCAGACAGAAACACATCATTTCAGAAAAAGATAAAATCCTGAAAGATGAACAAATAAAATTTCTTGAACGACAGCAACAAATCGTATCGCTTCAAAGTATGATAAACGGACAAGAGACAGAACGATCCCGTATTGCAAAAGATTTACATGACGGGTTAGGAGGTTTGTTTTCCACAATAAAAATGCATTTCAGTACACTTGCTCATGAAAAAGAAGAACTGAGAGAAAATCCGGTATTTACCAAAAGTTATGAACTTATTAATTCTGCATCGGAAGAAGTCCGGCGAATTGCTCACAACATGATGCCTGAAGTGTTAATCAAATTAGGATTATTACAGGCAATAAAAGATCTTGGAAACAGCATCAGTGCAGGCAAATTACTGTATATTTCTGTGCAAGCATACGAAATGGATAAACGGCTAAACGCACCAACAGAAATCATGCTCTTTCGTATTATACAGGAATTGCTTAACAATATTATCAAGCATGCAAATGCAACAGAAGCAATCATTCAGTTCAACCGGCAGGATAACCGGCTCAATATAACTGTTGAAGATAACGGTAAAGGATTTAGCCCTCACCAAACAGAAGGGTCAATCCATGCCGGTCTTTCATCAGTGGAAAGCAGGGTTGAATACCTGAACGGGAAATTTACAATTGATTCCCAAAAAGAAATCGGAACAACCATTATGATGAGTTTCCTTCTCAAGGAAGAATCATAAGTTTGAAATTCCTTTAGTATTTTCATGTTTTCGGGAAGTATGGACAAAATAAATATGCTCATCATTGATGACCACCCACTGGTGGGAGACGGAATTTCAACCATGATTAAAGATGTGAGTTGGATCCGTATATGCGGTATTTGTAAAACAGGCAAACAAGCAATGGATTCAATTCTTGAGTTGATGCCGGAAATCATTTTACTGGATATAAACCTGCCCGATACAGACGGACTTGAATTATGCGAAAGAATCAGAAAGCAAAATAAAACCGTTAAAATAATTGGCCTTACATCGACAAATGAAGCTGGGATTATAACCCGGTTATTATCTAACGGAGCAAACGGGTACCTCTTGAAAAATATGGAGCGTGAAGAGTTGTTACAGGCAATTGATGAAGTGATGAACAACCGTATCTTTCTGAGCAAAGCAGCCAACCAGAAAGTACTTGAGCAATTTAACAACCTACAGGATGCCCTTAAAAATGTTCCGGCGCTCACCAGAAGAGAAAAAGAAATTCTTCTCTTATTACACGAAGGCCACACCGGACCACAAATTGCGGAACGTTTATTTCTAAGTCCCTACACAATTGAAACACACCGGAAAAACTTAATGCAGAAACTGAATGTGAATACGACCCAACAACTGATCCGGAAAGGGCTTGATATGAAACTTATATAATACTAAAACAAAGTGGGATTATTACCAGCATGCGGAGTCTTACCCAAATGCTCGTAGGCTTTCACCGTTACCTCTCTTCCTCTTGGAGTACGTTGTAAAAATCCTTCCTGAATTAAGAACGGTTCATAGACTTCTTCTAATGTTCCGGCTTCTTCCCCAACGGCTGTGGCAATGGTGGTAATCCCTACCGGTCCGCCTTTGAATTTATCAATGATGGTAAGCAGGATTTTATTATCCATTTCATCCAATCCGTGTTCATCCACATTCAATGCCTTCAATGCATGTTGTGTAATGCCCAGATCAATTTTACCATTATTGAGCACCTGTGCAAAATCCCTCACACGACGCAACAAACCATTCGCAATACGTGGAGTTGCCCGGCTTCTTCCGGCAATTTCTTTTGCAGCATCTGTTGCAATTTTCACATCCAGAATTTTAGCTGCTCTTAAGAGGATTAACTGCAGCGTATCGGCTGTGTAATATTCCAAACGGGATTTGATAGCAAAGCGGGACAATAATGGAGCTGTTAATAATCCGCTTCTGGTGGTGGCGCCTATTAATGTAAACGGATTCAGGTTGATTTGTATACTTCTGGCATTGGGTCCGCTATCGATCATAATATCAATCCTGTAGTCTTCCATTGCTGCATACAGGTACTCTTCCACTACCGTACTCAGCCTGTGTATTTCATCAATGAATAATACATCATTAGGTTCCAGGCTGGTGAGCAATCCAGCCAGATCGCCGGGCTTTTCAATCACAGGTCCGCTTGTTTCTTTAATACTCACCCCCAGTTCGTTCGCCACAATACGGCTTAATGTTGTTTTTCCCAAACCGGGAGGGCCGTGAAACAGAATATGATCCAATGCTTCACCTCTCATTTTAGCTGCCTGGATAAAGATTTTCAAATTGTCAATGATCTGTTGCTGACCGGAAAAATCACTGATTGTTCCGGGGCGGATGTTGTTTTCAAACTCCTTATCGGCAGCGCTTAAAAAATCCTTTTCCTTATTGAGATTGGAATTAGCCATCAACTGCAAATTAAGCAAATTGATACGGACATCATCTGTTCCTTTTGAAAAGCATAAATACGTCCGGATAAAAATCATCTGTTCTGCAATAACTTCTGCCCGTTTGCGATATTTCTCCTGAGACAACTGTTTCTTTATTAATTTACAACTGCATTACTTCATCATCACCACTTAACCTTTTTTATGAAAATCGGAATTCTTGGCACAGGATCTGTTGGACAAACCCTTGGCACAGCATTAATCAGCAAAGAGCATCATGTTATGCTGGGCAGCAGAACTGCCACCAATGAAAAAGCAAAAGCATGGACCGATAAAAACGGACAATATGCTTTGCAGGGAACCTTTCAGGACGCAGCCAGTTTTGGAGACATCCTTCTGATTTCACTCAACGGATCAGCAGCCATTGATGTATTGCAGCAACTCACACCGGCATCTGTAAAAAATAAAGTGATCATTGATCTCACCAATCCGCTTGATTTTTCTCAAGGAATGCCACCATCAATCCTACCCAAATATTCCAACCGTTTTTCATTGGGAGAAGATATTCAGAATACATTACCCGAGAGCCATATTGTAAAAGGATTAAATACTGTTACCGCCAATCTGATGGTGAATGCTCACCTGGTGAATAATGGAAATCATAACCTGTTCATCTGCGGCAATAGTGTGGATGCAAAAATTGCAGTGAAACATTTCCTGGCCGATAATTTTAACTGGAAACCCGAATATGTACTGGATATGGGCGACATCAAAGCCGCCCGGCTTACAGAAGCCATTGTACCTTTCTGGGTGGGTGTGATGCAGGTAGAACGATCTGCTATGTTCAACTACCTGATTGTAAAATAATCTTATCTGAAATAGTAGAATAACAAGGTAGCCAATGTGAGCAGCAGGAACAGAGAAAACTTAAACTTCAGTTTTTCAAAAATACTTTTTGTTGCTGCCGGCTTTTTCTTAGATATACGATGTGTATTTCTGGAAGCAGCTCCGTTAATATCCATCCGGAAAAGATCTGCTGCATGAAAATCAAGAGGCATTAATGAATCAATATCATACTGATGCCTTTTTATGTAGGAAACAAATTCTTCTTTACTCATCTTCCTGCGTTTAATCAACTCACCCAACAAACCCAAAGCAACAGGAACAAAAGCCCGTATCAATACACCTGCCGATGCAATGCTTACACTGGCATATGCTGAAATACGCTTAGCAATTTCTTCAAAATTACCGGCACCAAAGAAAACAGGCGCCATATTCAAAATACCCTGGTGATTACTTTTACCTTGGAGTAAACCCTGCATATGTGCACTCACATGACTTCCCGCAGCCACTTTCGCCATATAGTGAAGGCCGGATATATTATCATTTCTTGAAATACGTGAACCTATATTTTTAAACACAGAAGGAATGAGCACTTCAAGCACACGATTCACGGCTGTTTCTTTTTCCCCTGTAATTTCTGCTGCCTGTTTCACAACATCAACCGGGTAGAGTGTTTTTATAGATTCACTTAAGCTAAAAGCCATCGGGTCAATTTTCACAAATAAGGGGTCCAATTTACTTCTTCTTTATTTTTGAACAACGATAATTCCCGTTTTTTTTAAAACTATTTGTAAAGAAGAAATTCTGCAATGAGTGGTTGCATATATCTACGAAAAGTAAAACGATGTAGCTGAACTACTAAATTAACTGTAACTTACTCATTTGCAGCAGTATACCCGGATCGGGACAATTGTTTAAGTAAAAATTTTTTTCGCTGAACCTGCAAACACCGGGATAATCGCCTTCTTTTTCATGCATATCCATTATAACCTGGAAATGCAGATGAGGCGGCCAGTTTCCATTTTCTTCCGGTTTTCCAAAATGTGCAAACGCTTCGCCTGTTGCAATGTATTGCCCCCGCTTCAATTGCAAATCTGAGAGTGAAAGATGCCCGTATAACGTATGAAAAGAATACCCTTCCAATTGATGCTGAAGAATGATGGTAGCGCCATAATCTCCATCCCGGTTGTTGAATTGAAAACTATGCACCACCCCTCCCAGCGGTGCAAAAACAGGTGTGCCTGCAGCGCCCCATATATCCACACCCAAATGCAATCGCCTCGGTTCCCCTCCATCTGCCGCATCAAAGACCCTGCTTCTGCTGTATACGGTACGGTGCTCGGCATAACCGCCAATTCCATAGCGGGCATTGTTTTGCTTCAATTTCGCATCAATGTATTCACAAAAGAGCAGGTTGTTTTCAATCACCTCGGCCGTAAGATCTCTATTGGCTGCTGTAAAATCCATGGGCAACCAACGGTCACGCACAGGGTCAAACGGAACAACCGGCACATATACATGAGCGTTTCGTTCTAATATCGTAACCAGGGGTAAGTTCATGATCTGTATGTAAATGTAAGAAGTCGTAGCAATCCAATCCTGTTAAGAAATGGGGCTGTGAGCAACCGAAACCTTTTTAACTTCAGTCCCGGCTGTTCGCTTCAAGTCCTCGTTCCGTTTCACTTCACTGCGGGCTTTCGGCTTCCATCCGGCAGCCATTCGTCATTTCTACTCCGATCAGCATATTCTCAAACGAACCATATCTACAACAGAGTCTTTTATTTCACACAATAAGATTGTACATTAACAGCAGAATGAGAAAAGCTTATATAATCACCCTTATCAACACAGCAATCGCATTTTTGTCTCTTTTTGCATTTTCTTTATTACCAAATGATCCGTGGAAATTTAAAGACTATGCAGCTATGTTTTTATTTATCACCGGATTTGCTGCAGGAGTTGATCTTCTGGCCGGCCTTATCCTGCTCCTCTTAAAAAGAAAAGAAACAGCAAACGGATTCCTTTTAAGTTCGGTCTTGTTTTTAATTTTAGCTGTCATTTGCTTTTTGCTTATCAAGCCGCTCTCTCATTAATATGTTAAGTTGTTTACTGTTTTCTTAAGTTCAACACTGCCGCTTCAATCATAACGTCATGTGTTGAAGGACTGATTGTATCTTTACAAAAATGAGTTTATGGAACTAGGCGTAAGTATGTTTGGCGATAACCATCACGATGCAAGCGGTAAACCTCAACCCACCGCACAACGGTTGCAGGAACTGCTGGAAGAAATCAAACTGATGGATGAAGTGGGGCTCGACTTCTTTGGCATTGGAGAACATCATCGTCCGGATTATGCGGTATCCGTTCCTGAAATCATTTTAGCTGCGGCATCCAGTGTCACCAAAAACATCAAACTGGGTAGTGCTGTAACGGTGCTTAGTTCTGCCGATCCGGTTCGTGTATACCAGAGTTTCTCAACGATTGATTTACTTTCTAATGGCCGTGCCGAACTTACTGTAGGCCGTGGCAGCTTTATAGAATCCTTTCCGCTTTACGGCTATAAACTGGAAGACTATGATGCTTTGTTTGAAGAAAAGTTTGAACTGCTATTAAAGATCAACAAAGAACAACCGATCAACTGGAACGGAAAATTCCGTGCTCCGCTCAAGAACCAGGAAATCTATCCTCGTGCATTACATGATCAGCTCAACATCTGGGTAGCTGTTGGCGGCACACCGGAATCTGTTTTACGTGCAGGTAAAGCCGGGTTGCCTTTAGTGGTGGCCATTATTGGTGGAAGTCCGGCTCAGTTCCACCCGCTTTTCCAGTATTACAAAGATGTGTACAAACATTTTGGCTATGACCAATCAAAGATGCAGTTGGGCGTGCACATGCATTGTTTCTTTGGAGAAGAAAGCAAACAAATTGCCGATGCCTATTACCCTGCTTATGCCGGGCAAATGGATCGTGTGGGACGTTCCCGTGGCTGGCCACCCTACCAACGCAATCAGTTTGATTTTGGAAGAAGCAAACAAGGTGCACTCATTATTGGAGATGTAAATGAAGCCATTGATAAAATTCTTGAAATGCAGGAGCTGTTCGGGCTCACCCGTTTCTCTGCTCACATGGATGTAGGCGGACCATCACATGCTATGCTGATGAAATCCATTGAATTGTTTGGAACAAAAATTGCTCCTAAGGTGAAGGAAGCGTTAAAGAAATAATTCTTCTGTTTTATAAAGCAGGCAGAGGAAATATTTTCATACACTTTACGTTATACACCTGCCATTGCACAACAAACAATCAACCGGATGAGATTTTTTTTCCTTGTTTGCTTTTTATTCCTGTTCAACCATACACATGCACAAATGATCACGGGTGTATGGAAAGGCCGTGTGGGAACAGGAATCAAATCACAGAAAGCAGAACTGAAAATCATTCAGAAAGGTGATAGTCTTACGGGCACTGCTTATTACTACGAATCGCCCAACAACTATCGCCGTTATGCCATCAAAGGATATTTCAATCAACAGAACAATACAGTGGTTTGGTGGGACGATGAATTGCTCGAAGAAAAAAGCAACAAAGTTCGTTTACTCAGCCCCGGTGAAATACCCCTGTTGGCTGAAGCCGATTTCAACTGCCCGGGTGGCGGTATCATGATGCTCGATGGAAAGGCAGTAAGCAAAGAAGAACAAAAAGAAAAAGGTCCGCTTCATTTTGAAAAAGTAACACAACCTGTCTTCAAAGATGGCTGGGATGAAATCATTGAAAATTATACAATAGGTGGTAACGATCCTGATTGGATTACTGATGTGGACCATCAGCAACGACAGAAACAACAAGCTCCTCCACAGGTGGTGATCGTGGCTGCACCTCCATCAAAGCCGCAAACAGAAAACAAACCTTCTCCTCTACCAAAGAAAGAAGAGCCGGTAGTTATATCCACTCCTCCTCCGGTGAAAAAAGACACCACACCGGTAATCATTAAAACAGAAACCCAACCTGTGATCCCGAAGCAACAACCACAACCAGTGGTGATCACCAATGCCCCAACGATACAGGAAAAATTTACGGAACGAAAGAAAGTGCTTACTACTGAATTTCCATTAGAAGGAGATACGATTGAAATTCACTTTTACGACAATGCAGAAATTGATGGCGATTCGATTTCACTCTTCCTGAATAATCAACTCGTGTTTGAACATGTTCGGCTAAGCGACAAACCTTATATCGTAAAATTTGCAGTAAAAGAGTTAGGTGAAAACAATGAACTGGTGATGGTGGCAGAGAATCTTGGCTCCATTCCTCCCAATACTTCTTACATGATTACGTATATCAACGGAGAACGTTATACAGCGAATCTTGAAAGCACCGAAAAAAGTAGTGCTATGATCAGGTTCAGGAAGAAAGGTAGGTAGTTCAAAAGTTGACTGGTTAACAAGTTGAAATGTTTACAAGGAAATGCCCTGCCAACTCATCAACTTTTCAACCTGTTAACTATTCCTTCTCTTTTTCAACCGCATATTCCTTTAGATGAGAATAAACGAGATTTTCATTTTCCACCCTTACCATTCTCAATTCCATAAACGTGCTGTCGGCATCATAAAAACCAATGATACAGGAAAAGGGTTGCGGTCCCTTTTTCAAAGCTGGTTTCGGCATGAAGCCCAGATTGGGCACACTGAATATTTTTTCGCCGGTTACTTCTTTATATTGAAACTTTGCTTCAAACTTCAACGATTCTTTTTGTTCAAACAACTGAACTTTAAATTTCCAATCGGGATTTAATTTATCATTCACCGGTTCTTCATACACAGCAACCGGATTCGAATTTACAGATGCCCGTTCTTTCACATACGGTTGTGTATCATCCTTTGGTGAATTATTACAGGAAAAGAGAACAACAGCGGAAAGCAGAGAGAGAAAGTATTTCATATTTAAGATTTAATGATTTCCCTCCGGTGGGTCACCCCCAAGGGTGGCTCACCGAAACAAGTTATTACTCAATTTTAGAACCAGATCACAGTTACAGCCATAAAAATAATTTTTCGCCGGTGGGTCACCCCCAAGGGTGGCTCACCGAAACGAGATATTATTCAATTCTAGAGCCAGCCCAGTTACGACTGTAAAAATAATCTACTTGCTCTTTATGAACTGAGATAAAAGCAGTTTTATTACCAAAAAAATCAACTACTGCTGAACTATCCACATAAAGGTTAGTGCCCTTTATAATTTCATGGTAAGAGTGATCTGGATGTAATAAATAATCTTTTACAATTCCATGTTTTTGTGCATTTGCGTGAACATATACAATTGCTTGTTGAAGGTGCGCTTCTTCAACAATCAGAACATGTCTGAAAGGCTTCTGAAACAAACCACCCTTTCTGACGATTTCATTATTAAAAGTATTTACGTAGGAAACGAGAAACCGGTTTACTTGTCGTTCAAGCATTTCGTCAAAATGAGATTCACTTTTGTCTGACAAATAATTCTGAATCGCTTTTGTCTGCACATCCTCGCTCCACTTTTCTATCTCCGCACAAATTGATTGAGCTTTCTCTATTTTTAAAACAAGATGTACATGATTTTCCAATAAACAATAAGCCCATATCCTGCAGAAGGGCTGCATAAATTGAATCCATTTATTTAAAAATATCTGCTTCTGATTATTGTTTAAAAACAATTTTACCCCGTCAATACTACGGAAGACAACATGGTAAAACTGATCCGGTTCAAATGGAGCCTTGAATTGTACAGGTGTAGGCATAGGTTAAAAATAAATACACGTAATATTTTCCGGTGAGCCACCCTTTGGGGTGACCCACCGGAAAATTATATCACCACGTTAATCATTTTATTCTTCACATAAATAATTTTCTTGGGCTGTTTGCCTTCCAGCCATTTCTGTACGGTGGCATCGCCCAGTACAATCGCTTCCACTTCCTGCTGGGTTACATCCAATGAAATGGTAAGCTCGGCTCTTGTTTTACCATTGATGGCAACCGGATAAGTTTTGGCACTTTCTTTCACGTATTTTTCTTCAAACACCGGGAAAGATGCATCGAGGATACTACCGCTGTTTCCTAACAACGACCACAATTCTTCACTCACATGCGGCGCATAAGGCGTTAAAAGAATCAGTAATTGTTCCAGTATTTCTTTTTTGGTACACTTAAGATCACTCAGTTCATTTACTGCAATCATGAACGTACTAACGCCTGTATTAAAACTGAAACGTTCGGTATCGTCTTCAATTTTCTTAATCGTCTTGTGCAACACTTTCAATTCCGCATCGGTAGCTTTTTCGTTCGTCCATACCTGTCCTTTCACTTCATCATAAAACAAACGCCAGAGTTTCTTAATGAAGCGATGTACACCTTCAATGCCTTTTGTATCCCATGGTTTGCTGATTTCAACCGGACCCAGGAACATTTCATACATACGGAAGGTATCGGCTCCGTATTTGTTGACAAGATCATCCGGGTTCACTGTGTTGAATTTACTCTTACTCATCTTCTCCACTTCGGCACCGCAGATGTATTTCTCGTCTTCTAAAATGAATTCAGCATTCGCATATTCTCCATTACGCCATTTTTTGAATGCTTCAATATCTAATTCATAACCATCAACAAAATTGACATCAACATGCAACGGTACAACTTGAATATCGTCAACTCGAACAATGCCTCTCTCACTATAGATGCTCTTAATCTTATTTTTTACAGCTTCAATAACTTCGACGTCATTTTCAACTATAGACCTCAACACTCCGTTTGAAATAAATATTGGAATAGAAACTCCGTTTGATTTTGTAATGGAACCAAAATTATCCAAATATCTATACACAAACCGTGAACTTCCCTGTATCATCCCCTGATTTACCAGTTTCTTAAACGGTTCATCATGGCCAATAAATCCGAGATCATACAGCGCCTTCGTCCACATACGGCTGTACAGCAAATGCCCCACCGCATGTTCGGTACCACCAATGTATAAATCCACCTGTCCCCAGTAATCACTCACTTTACGGTCGCAGAATGCTTTCTCATTATGCGGATCCATATACCGCAGGAAATACCAGGAAGAACCGGCATAACCGGGCATGGTATTCGTTTCCAGTTCTTTTGCCACCCATTCGGGGATATTGGCCAGCGGACCTTCCCCTTCCGGCCCCGGTGAATAACTGTCCACTTCGGGCAACAGTAAGGGCAACTCAGCTTCACTCAATGGATAAGCCACTCCGTTTTTCCATTGAACAGGAAATGGTTCACCCCAATAACGCTGACGGCTAAACGCTGCATCCCGCATTTTGTAATTCACTTTGCGGATGCCAATACCCATCTCTTCCAGTTTATTGATCACCACATCAATGGCATCACGCATCACCATACCATTGAGAAAACCGGAGTTCTCCAGTTTGGCATCCTTGGTGGGATTGGCTTCTGTTCCGTTGTAATAACTGCCAATGATATTGGTAATGGGAATATGGAAGTGCTGTGCAAACTTGTGATCCCTTTCATCGCCGCAGGGAACCGCCATAATAGCACCGGTGCCATAACCCGCCAGGACATATTCACTGATCCAGATCGGAATTTCCCTTCCGTCGAATGGATTGATCGCATAAGCCCCTGTAAACACACCACTGATTTTCTTTTCGGCCATACGTTCCCGTTCGCTTCTGCTTTTCACATAAGCGATATACTCATCCACAGCAGGAGTTTGAGCGGCAGATTTTATCTGATCCACCAGTTCATGCTCGGGCGCCACCACCATGAAGTCAACACCAAAAATGGTATCGGGACGGGTAGTATAAACACGGAGTTTTTTATCAGTTGCTTGCTCACTTTTGATCCGGAAGTCGATTTCAGCACCACTGCTTTTCCCAATCCAGTTGGTTTGCATTTCCTTCATGGCATCGCTGAATTCAATGCGATCCAGCCCTTCAATCAAACGATCGGCATACTCAGTTATTCGCAAATACCATTGACGCAACTTCTTTTTCACCACGGGATGTCCGCCTCTTTCACTCACACCATTCACCACTTCATCATTGGCCAGTACCGTTCCCAGCGCTTCGCACCAGTTCACTTCCCCATATCCACAATACGCCAAACGATAGTCCATCAGGATGCTTTGTTTTTTCGCATCATCAAAGCCCTCCCACTCATCTGCTGTAAAACTCAATGCAGATGGCGCAATACCTGTTGCTAAAGAACCTGCTATTTCAAATTTTTCAATCAGCTTTGCAATGGGTTCTGCTTTTTGCAGTTCACGGTTGAAGTAACTATTGAATAACTGAAGAAAAATCCATTGTGTCCATTTGTAGTAGCCGGGATCGCAGGTGCGCACTTCCCGTTCCCAATCGTAACAAAAACCAATATTATCCAACTGACGGCGGAAGTTGGCAATGTTCTGATCGGTACTTACAGCCGGGTGCACGCCATGCTCAATCGCATATTGTTCGGCCGGTAATCCAAATGCATCGTATCCCATCGGGTGCAATACATTGTATCCTTTCAGGCGTTTATAACGGCTGAAAATATCACTGGCAATATAACCCAGCGGATGCCCCACATGCAAACCTGCACCACTGGGGTACGGAAACATATCCAGCACATAAAACTTCGGTTTACTACTTTCATTACTGACACGGTAGGCGTTGGTATCATTCCAATGCTGCTGCCATTTCTTTTCAATCTCTCTGAATTTATATTCCATACTGCTTTCTATGAATCTTGTTTGCGTTACATTTTTATACGATAGCTGTGAAAGAAGACTTAAAAAACTTCTTTCCGCTCCTGTTTTTCACGAACCGTAAAATAATGGCTTATTACTATCGTTAAGAGCGAACAAAATTAAGGATTGCAGGGCGAAATCGTTTATTTTTGACCCCGCAGAGTCATAACCCGTTAAACTAAAACTACATGGCGCAACAACAGGGAAGAGCTTCCATGAAACGTTCCAAACCTTCTTACATCTACTCCATCATAGGTGTGGCACTGGTATTATTCATTCTCGGAGTATTGGGTTGGATCTTTTTAAACTTCCAGAAAGTAGGAACCACTTTACGTGAAAATATTCAGATACATGCCTGGTTAACCACCGGCAATAAGAGGGCAGTTGACAGCCTGAAATCGTATATCGGCGTTCAACCCTATGTGAAAACATGGGAATATGTAGATAAAGAAAAAGCGAAAGAAATCTATAATAAAGATGGCAATGAAAGCTGGGATAAGATCCTGAGTGAAAATCCACTTCCCGAAAGCGTTGATTTCTTTGCCAAAGCCGATTATGTGCAAAAGGACAGCCTGGAAAAAATCTCTGCCGATCTATTAGCGAAATTCCCCGGTGTGATCAGTGAAGTACAGTACCCGAAAGACCTGGTGGTAACGATCACCGATCAGGCGAAGAAATTTGGTATTGCCCTGCTGATTATAGCTGTATTGCTGAGTGCGGTGGTGATTGTGTCGATCGACAGTACGATCCGTTTGGCGATGTTCAGTAACCGTTTCCTCATCAAAACCATGCAAATGGTGGGTGCCACCCGTGGCTTTATTGCGAAACCGATGAATATACGGGCAGTGATCAACGGACTCATCAGTTCCCTTATCGCTATTGCGGCGATCTGGGCGGTGATTCTGTGGACCGAGAGTTATATTCCGGACATGAAAGCACTCCGTGATGCAGGCAACTATCTGATTCTGTTTGGCTCCATCATAGCAATTGGTGTAGGTATTTCGGTTTACAGCACACACCGCAGTGTGATGAAATACCTAAGAATGAAACTGGACGAATTGTATTAGGAACTCGTTCCTGATCGACGAAGCCCTAAATCCCTTGTTTTCCCTATCTTCGGCCCTTCAATTTTGTGATATGAAAGATAAAAAACTGGTTACTATTTTCGATAAAGAGAACCGCATGTGGATGGCGATTGGTGGCATTGTGATTATCCTTGGATTTTTGCTCATGATCGGCGGAAAAAGCACCGATCCGAATGTATTTAATAAAGAGGAAGTATACAGTTTTCGCCGGATCACCCTGGCTCCCATTCTGATCATTGCCGGGATTATTATTGAGATCTACGGCATCATGAAAAAACCAAAAGATTAATCAGATAAAAGCAATTACAAACCGATTTGAACATTTGAAAGTGAAACACTCAAAGAATCAAATCGGTTTTTTTATTAGTTACACCCGCTCTGTCTCCCCATTTATTTCAATTTACTTACATGACCACTTTTGATGCCGTTATCATTGCCATTGTTGAAGGCTTAACAGAATATCTGCCCATTTCATCCACCGGGCATATGATCATTGCAGAACGATTGCTGGGCACCGATCCCAACAACTTCACCAAACTGTTTACCGTGGCTATCCAGCTGGGCGCAATCTTATCGGTGGTTGTTTTATACTGGAAGAAATTCATCGATTTTAAAAACTGGCAGTTCTATGCAAAACTGCTCGTTGCCGTTATTCCGGCTCTGGTGTTGGGCAAGTTGTTCAGCGATAAAATTGATGAACTGCTGGAAAGTCCGCTTACTGTTTCCATCACCATGTTGGTTGGTGGTATCATCCTTGTGTTTATTGATAAACTATTCAGCCATCATCCCGTAGAAAAAGAAAGCGACATCACATTTGGCAAAGCTTTCATGATTGGATTGTGGCAATGTATCGCCATGATACCCGGTGTGAGCCGCAGTGCGGCCAGCATCATTGGTGGTATGCAACAAAAACTTACCCGTTCTTTAGCTGCCGAATTTTCGTTCTTCCTTGCAGTACCCACCATGGCTGCCGCAACAGGCTATTCCCTGATCTTAAAAGATTGGAATGAAAACGGTGTGGAGCAGAAAGGATATGAACTGATTTTAGGCAACAAAGAATACCTGCACGCTTTTCTGATTGGAAATGTGGTGGCATTTATTGTAGCCTTGCTGGCGATAAAATTCTTTATTGGATTTTTACAGAAACACGGATTCCGTTTGTTTGGATGGTACCGCATTATTGCCAGTTTGATTTTACTGGCGATGATCTGGACCGGCTTCCTGAAATAAGCCGGAAAGCCTGATTTGATGCACATTCAGATATTCTTCCTATTTTCCTAGGCCAAAACTGATCACATGCAGACTGCTCCGAAGAAAGTCATAAACGCCTGGGCGATGTACGATTGGGCCAACAGCGTTTACAACCTTGTTATCACAACCACTTTTTTTCCGGCTTATTATGCAGCCGTTACCGGTACACAAAACAAAGAGTTTGAAAACGGCGTCCGCTTTCTTGGTCGAACCTATGTGAATACAGAAATTAAAGATTATATACTGGCCGCCGGTTTTTTGATCATTGCTGCCCTTTCGCCCATCCTTTCTTCGATTGCCGATTACAAAGGAAACAAGAAAAACTTCATGCGCTTCTTTTGTTATATGGGTGCAGCCAGTTGTTCACTCATGTATTTTTTTGATGCAAGCACCGTAACATTCGGATTGTTTGCTTTCATGTTCGCCGGGATTGGTTTCTATGGCTCACAGGTATTTTATAATTCGTACCTGCCCGATATTACTGCAGAAGCCGACAGAGACCGTGTGAGTGCCAAGGGCTACACGTTTGGTTATATAGGCAGTGTGATATTACAAATGATAGGATTTGGTTTGGTAATGACTATGGAAGACAAAGGCAAAGCACTGCAGATCACTTTCCTGCTGGTAGGTATCTGGTGGGTGGCTTTTGCACAAATTCCTTTTGCTTATTTGCCCATCAGTGCCAAAAGCGAACGACAGCTTAAAAAACATATTCTTGTCAACGGTTTCCATGAGCTAAAACTGGTATGGGATCAAATGATCCGTATGCCGGTACTGAAACGTTACCTGGGTGCTTTCTTTTTTTACAGTATGGGCGTACAAACCGTAATGCTGGTAGCGATTGATTTTGGAATTAAAGAACTGCAGTTGCCCAATGACCGGTTGATCATTACAGCTGTCTTAATTCAGCTGGTGGCAATTGCCGGTGCGATTGGTATGTCACGTCTATCAGAAAAATTCGGCAACCTGCGTATCTTGATTGCCACTGTGTTATTGTGGGTGCTCGTTTGTATCATTGGCTATTTTGTAACGACGGAAACACAATTCTACATACTGGCCGGATTGGTTGGATTGGTGATGGGTGGTATACAGTCGCTCAGCCGTTCCACTTACTCCAAGCTGATGCCGGAAACCAATGATACTACTTCCTTCTTCAGTTTCTATGATGTTACTGAAAAACTTTCCATCGTGATAGGACTGTTCTGTTTTGGATTTATTGAAGGTTTCTCCGGAAGTATGCGCAATTCCATCCTGGCGCTGATTGTATTCTTCGTTTTAGGATTAGTATGGTTATTATTAACTTCGGCTAAGCAGCAGCAACAAAACAAGCAGGCTGTTTCCTGATATGAAACTTTACTCTGTTGATACCGGTTTTTTTAAGCTTGATGGCGGTGCCATGTTTGGCGTTGTACCCAAGGTGATCTGGAACAAATTAAACCCGGCAGACGAAAACAATCTCTGCAGCTGGGCGATGCGTTGTTTGCTGATAGAAGATGGCAACCGGTTAATCCTGGTCGATAACGGCCTGGGCGATAAACAGGATGAAAAATTCTTTGGCCACTATCATTTGCATGGCGATGACAGCCTGGACAAATCACTGGCAAAACTTGGTTTCAGTAAAGATGATATTACCGATGTGATTCTCACTCACCTTCATTTCGATCATTGTGGTGGATCGATTGTGCGTAAGGGTGAGCAATTGGTTCCGGCTTTTAAAAATGCAACCTTCTGGAGCAACGAAGAACATTGGAACTGGGCCGTTTATCCCAATGACAGAGAGAAAGCATCCTTTTTGAAAGAAAACATTTTACCCATACAGGAAAGCGGACAATTAAAAATGATTGCATCCGGCACCGGAAGTGACAGTCAGTTAAAATCCACTTCGTTTTCTGAAAACATATCCATTCGTTTTGCTAACGGGCATACAGAAAAAATGATGTTGCCTCAAATCAACTACAAGGGGAAAACCATCGTATACATGGCCGATCTGTTACCTGCGGCTGCCCATTTACCCATTCCTTATGTAATGGCGTATGATATGTTTCCGTTAACAACACTTCATGAGAAGAAAGCGTTCATCAACGAAGCCATGGAGAACGATTATATCCTCTTCTTTGAGCACGACCCAAAGATTGAATGTTGTTCGCTGCAGCAAACGGAAAAAGGAGTACGACTGAAAGAAGCTTTTAAGTTGAGTGATCTTTAAAATCAACGGGTGTTGATCAGGCCGGTGAGTTTATAACGGATATTCTTGTAGCCCATCATATCCACTTTTACACTTCCTACAGAAATGGGACTTTCAATACGAACGGGGATTTTATTGGGGTCATCACTCACCCAAACCATCATTTTTTCTCCGCCCTGGAAAATAGTTCCTTCAATCAATAATGGCCTAAACTTAATAGCCCTGAATTTTCCATAACGAGTTTTGATGGTTTCTTTTCCAAGATAACGTATGTAGAGGCCATACGTTTTATCATCAATAAACATGTTGAAGGGAATTTTATCGCCGGGTTTGTATTTGTTGAAGTCGATATTACGTGCATAATAGATAGCACTCAATACATCCTGTACACAATCGGGAACCTTGAATGTGCCACCTTGCGATGTAGCCGTATTGGAAGTATGATTAAAGGAAACCGATTCGAATTTTTTGAAATCTCCTTCTTCCACATTCCGCACAAATTTATAGGGCTGCAGGGAAGCCGTATCGATATACGACTCGTACTTGTCCCTCACTTTAAAAAAACCATCAAAGAATGAATTTGTTTTCCCATCACCGGTGATATGATAGACAGGCTTATTATTTAATCGTTCAAGATTAACATTAAAATTAGCTTCTCCGCCATACACATAAATTCCTGCCAGCGTATAATACACATGGTAATTAATCAACTCACCCGACTGCCAGGAATAATTACGGATACCGCAAAACTCATCTTCCGCACCGGTTGATTGCCGGTAAGATGAAAAGAATAACAAAGCCACTACTAAGAATAAAGCCCTCATCTTTCTTTAAAAATTTTTACAGTAAGCAAAAATAAACTTCCTGCCAGCGCCGGCAATACTAAATTAAGTAACCACATCCCAACTGCACCCGTTAATATAGCCACCGTATTAAGACTAAACAACCCAACAACAGTTACTGCAACTTTCCCCCGGATCCCTACTTCTGCAATAGCAAAACTTGGAATAATGGCCATGATCAGAAAAATTAATGATACCGACCAAAAGCCTTCCCACCAATGAATCTCCACCTGAAATGCCTGCCACACCAAAATATATTGCACCGCAAATACTATAAAACGCAACAAAGAGTAAAATAATATTTCTGTCATGTTTTTACTCCCCAGGTGATCCAGCACAAAAGCGAAGGAAAATCTCTTCTTTACAACAGGAATCCATTGTGCTAGCTTCACCATCCACTGAATACGAAAAAATACAAATCCTGTTAGAAGCAAGGCAATCAAAACTCCATATTTCAACACTTCAAAGAGAATTTCTGTAAAACCGGCATTCTTCAGTGTGCCTGTTTCCAGGAAAGGATGCAGTATGATCAAAGAAACCCATCCAAAAAACAAGGTCACAAAAAGCTGAGCCAAACTGCAAAGAACTGTAAGGGCAATACCCCTGAGCCTGAATTCCGGATTAAGATATAAAATTCTGCCACCATATTCTCCAATCCGGTTGGGCGTATTCATAGATAATGACAAGCCGCTTAATACCGCCTCGAAACTTTTCAAAAATGATAACCGTTGAAACTTATTCACCAACACATGCCATTTCAATGTTTCAAGGGCCCAGTTCACCGGCATCAGTAAAACAGCTAATCCTAATTGCCAGGCCTGTTCACCTTTTACAGCATCCTTCAAATGCTGCCAGGCAAGAGGTAAGTCGGGCTGCTGCCGTATCTGGTTGTATAAAGAAATGCCAATCCATACAAACAGTACCGGACCTAACACGTAGTTAACAAAGATTTTGAATTTCCTGTTCAGTTTCGGTTATTTGTTCAAAATTAACCGGCTCCTTGCAAACTTCAACTAAAATCATTTTAGGAATCGACCCTGGCACAGTTATAATGGGCTATGGTGTTATTGCCATTCGTCAAAACAAACCAGAGCTGGTGGAGACCGATGTTTTAAAGCTCACAAAGTATAAGGATGTTTATGAGCGGTTGCACCTGATCCACGAAAAAGTGAAAGAGGTGATTGCAGAACATCATCCCACCGATTTTGCAATTGAGGCCCCCTTCTTTGGAAAAAATGTACAGAGTATGCTCAAGTTGGGAAGAGCCCAGGGCGTTGCCATTGCCACAGCTATGAGTGCAGGATTGGGGGTAACAGAATATTCGCCCAAAAAAGTAAAACAAGCTGTTACCGGAAATGGCAATGCTGATAAAGAACAGGTTTGGAAAATGCTCCAGCACTACCTCGAGTTTAAAGCTAAACCGAAATATTATGATGCAACAGATGCTCTGGCTGTAGCCTTATGTCATTATTTCCAATCGAGGGGACCGGCAGCACTGAAGGCCGGAAAAAAATCGAAAGGCTGGGATGATTTTATAAAAAACAATCCGGGAAGAGTAAAATAAATTCCAATCCGGACTATTCTGTCATCCTCATTTTAGGCAATAGTAACAGGAAATAAGCGGCAGGAATAAATCCCAGCAAGAACAATGGATTGAAATGCCCGAATACTGCATCAATTATAAGTTTCAATGCCACAACAATTACAAATGATACGGGGCCCCATTTTTCCATACTCCACACACCACTGACTGCAACAAAACTAAAAACCACCATTAACGCATTGGCAGCAGGATATAACGTACCAATTCCACTATACTCACCAATGTAAGATGAAATGATATTCCAGAAACCATAAGCAATAATTGCCAGGCACACCAACGTAACGAGCATTGGCCGTGGTGTTTTTTTCTTTACTCTCTTCTTGTATCCTAAATCATCTTTTACGTACATACGGGTTATTTTAAATGCGAAAGTATTGTTTGCCGGGCCTTTTCCATTTGTTCTGGAGTTAATTGAATCTTTGGCCTTGTAAAATTAAGATCGTCGGCGCTGTTAATAGGCACAAGATGCAGATGTGCATGCGGCACTTCCAGTCCTATAACTGCGATGCCTACCCTGTTACAGGGAAAAGAAGCTTCCATTGCTTTTGCAATAGGTTTTGCAAAAACCAGAAGTTGGGATAAATACTCATCGGATACATCAAAAAATTTGTCTACCTCTTTTTTAGGAACCACCAGGACATGGCCTTCCACCAAAGGGAAAATATCCAGGAATGCATAAAAAAAATCGTTCTCGGCTATTTTATACGATGGAATTTCCCCGGCAATAATCTTTGAAAAAATACTCATACCTGTTGATTTTTCTGTTGCGCTTTGAATGTTGGTTACTATATCACTTTATTCAAACGGCTCAACAAATCTACATACTCCAACCAAAAGAAATTCAGCTATTCTCTATAAAAGACAAAGCCGGCTATTACCGGCTTTGTCGCTTGTTTATCTGAACTGATCAGACGGTAATATCTTCAATTTTGAATTTTACTACTCCGGCCGGCACCTGCACTTCTGCCACATCACCCACAACCTTACCCAGCAGGCCTTTGCCAATTGGTGAGGTTACAGAAATTTTACCCAGCTTCAGGTCTGCTTCTTTTTCACTCACGATCTGATAGGTGATTTTTTTATTAGTTGCCAGGTTAGTTACTGCCACTTTTGTAAGAATAGCCACACGGCTGGTATCGATCGTACTTTCGTCCACGATACGGGCAGTGGCAATCAAGCCTTCCAGTTGTTTGATTCGTGCTTCCAGAATCCCTTGAGCCTCTTTGGCTGCATCGTATTCCGCATTTTCTTTCAGGTCGCCTTTTTCACGTGCTTCTGCAATAGCTCTTGCAGCAGCAGGACGGTCTTGTCCTTTCATCTTTTGAAGTTCGGCCTGCATTTTTTCCAAAGTCTCCTTTGTTACATATTGAATACTCATAAAATCCTCCTTTCGGTTCGTTTAAACAGAAAAAAATAACAACGCCCCAGTTGGAACTGAAGCGTTGCTATTAGATGTTGCAAAAATAACAAATTTCCTGAACTGTCAAACCCTTTCCTGAAATCGGCCAAAGGCAGGGCTGATCAGGATCATCTGCCCTTTTTAAACAGAATTTTATCTTTGAAGCATGAGAAAAATAATCCTGTCGTTACTGGCTGTTTCGGGATGTTTTGTGCTGATGGCCCAAACTTCGGTGAAAAAAGTTTCTTTTGGTGCCGAAGTAGATGCTTTGCCCTTTGCTACAGGCGGCTACCTGGGTGCAGTATGGGCCGGGAAAGATCATTTCCGGATCCGTGTTTTAAATGCAGAAGTGAATAAGCCCGATTGGTCAACCACAAAAGGGTTTGCCAACCATCATGTAAATGCGTATGCGATTGTTGCCGATTACTTTCTGAAAAATAATTGGAAAGGCTGGTGGGCGAGTGCAGGTTTGGTATATTGGAAAAGCAGCATTCAAACAGATGCGTTTTTGCAAAGAGCCCGTTTCAGCAATTACCTGTTAAACGGAAGCATAGGGTATAATATCACGTTGTATAAAAAAATCTACCTATCGCCATGGAGCGGACTCAGCCTGCGTGCAGCAGGTGATAAAAATGTTGCGGTTGATACAAAAACATACACACTTCCTTTCTTAAATCCGGAAGCTTCGTTAAAACTGGGAATCAGTTTTTAATACTGTAATCGATTTCAGATTCCGATTTTATCGGCCAGCACACTACTTAATTTGTAATAGGATTCATGAGAATAACCGGCAATGTGAGGTGTGATAATTACATTTTCTCTGCTCAGCAACCAATCGAGTTGTTGTTGTTCTGTTGCTGAATAATTATTGAGTTGTTCATTCTCCAGTACATCCAGTCCGGCTGCTGCAATTTGCCCCTTCTTCAGTGCATCAATCAATGCAGCGGTTTCATGTACTTTTCCCCTGGAGGCATTGATAAAAAATGGTTTTCGTTCGGCCATCTGAAAAAAAGGCTCATTTGCATAATGAAATGTTTCATTCGTGAGCGGCAGATGCAGGCTGATCACATCACTGTATTTCAACACCTGTTGCAGCGATGCCTCTTTCACCTGTGTACCACCAAAACCAAATTTATATTTATCATGAGCCAGTACCGTAACATCAAAGCCACGCAGTTTTTTTGCAAAAGCAGAACCCGTGTGCCCAAATCCAATGATACCAACTGTTTTCCCATCCAGCTCCACGCCCCTGTTTTCATCCCGCAACCATAATCTTTCCTTTACTTCTTTTGCACTGCTGCCAACTTTATGCATGAGATTCAGCAGTAATGCCAATGTATGTTCCCCTACTGCATTACTGTTCCCTTCCGGGCTGCTATATACTTTCACACCTTTTTTCTCTGCATAAGCAAGATCAATAAGTTCTAATCCGCTGCCCAATCTTCCAATCCATTGCAAATCCGGCGCTGCATCAAAAACTGGTTGATCAATTTTTAAACGGGTGGATACAACAATGCCGGCAACTCCATTTAACTGTGTAAGAAGTTCATCATAAGGCATCGATGTGGCAATGACCACTTCATATCCTGCAGCGGTAAGGCGTTGTGGCAGAATATCATGACATGAGGCGGTGATCATTACTTTCCATTTCATACTCATACGTTCATTCTGAAGGTTAGTGCTGCAAATTGGGCAACAGTTAATTGCTCGGCCCGTTTTGTAAAAATTTCATCTTTCAACGTTTCTTCATCAAACAATGATTTTACACCATTGCGTAACATTTTACGCCGCTGATTAAAAGCTGTTTTCACTAATAGAAAAAATGCTTTCTCTGATTTCATTTCGGGAATCGAAGCAGCTGTTGTTAACCGGATGACTCCGCTTTTTACTTTGGGAGGAGGATTAAAACATTGTTCATTCACATCAAACAAATACTCCACTTTATAAAAGGCCTGTACCAGCACACTCAGTATTCCGTATGTTTTACTTCCTTCTTTTGCGGCCACACGTTGTGCCACTTCTTTTTGAAACATACCAATCACACAAGGAACAGATTGTTTCCATTCCAATACTTTAAACAGAATCTGAGTAGAAATGTTGTAAGGAAAATTACCAACCACCATAAACGGCTCATCAAAGGGCTGGGAGGCATCGAGGAAACTCTGGTGAATGAGTTTGCCTTTTATTTCCGGATATGTGTGTTCCAGAAATTCCACTTTTTCCTGATCCAGTTCTATTGCTTTGAATATTACATTCTCGATTTTTAACAGGTACTTGGTTATAGCACCGGCGCCCGGACCCACTTCCAGCAGGCGCAGTGGTTGCTGTTGCTCCACCGCACTTACTATTTTACGGCATATGTTTTCATCCTTCAGAAAATGCTGCCCTAATGATTTCTTTAATGTGTATTGCACAATGCAAATGTAACAGGAATGAAGATGACTGGGCGAAACCAAATATTTGACCAATAATCAAGGCTGTATTAAAAAGGACCCCGCAAACGGCAGGGCCCTTTCTTATTTCATTATTGCTTGACTAACCTGAAGGTTTTATTAAACCTTTCGCCCTCTGTTTGTAACATATATACGCCTGGCGGAAGATAACTAACACCATTTATTGTATGTATAGCAGTTCCAGTGCGGGCCATGAGCTTGTCACGCAACATCAACTTACCCTGCATATCATACAAACTCAATTGCAACTCAGTAGTTTGCTGTGTACTGTACCGTAGTTGAATCTGGTTTCGGAACGGGTTACCCAATACATCTAATCTGAAATCCAGTTTGGATTTAAGTGTTACAATATCTGAATAACGGAAAGTGCCGTCCTCATCCACAATTCTCAACCTGTAATACAACTGAACAGATGGTACCGAGGCAATCATATCGTTGTAGCGGTAAGAAGAAGGATTCCAATTATTACCAGCTGCAGCAGTGTAAATGGTTTTAAAATTCAACCCGTCTGTGCTGCGTTGGAGCTCGTAATGTTTCAGATTGATTTCCTGTTCCACTTTCCAGTTTAACTCATTTACAGTTCCTCTGTTTTCTCCTGTAAAAGAACGAAGTGTAACTGGTAATGTTACAATTCCATTCCAGAGAGAAGTTTCAAAAATACCTTTGCCATGTGTAAAGGCCCTGATCTTTCCTCCGGGAGCCGGCACAAGGTCTATCACATACGTCACATCCCATAATCCGCCATTGAAGTCATACCAGTTTGCTCCACGATCCGGGCTCACGTATACTCCAAAATCACAACCTGCATAAAGAATTTTCGGATCAACCGGGTCAAACATGATTGTATTAAATGGTACATCGGGCAAGCCACTGCCACGAGCTGCCCATGTAGAACCACCATCACCGGTAACATAAATATGCGTGGTACCAAAACCACCAAGTGTAACAAATACACTATCATGATAAGTTGGACTAACTGCAATATCTGTATACAACCTGTCGGGCAAACCACTGGATACTGTTGTAAAAGAAGTGCCTCCGTTTGTTGTTTTACGGATTTGTGCCGGAGGATTATAATAAACAGACTCCGTAGAAGTGGTCACATTTTGTGCAAACGGAGAAACAGAAATATACAAACGATTGGCATCTGTAGAAGAGATACCCATTGCCAGGCCTGTTTTGTTTTTTGCAGAAATATAACTCGTCTGAGGAATACCACTTGCATCATTATTACTGAATGTTCCAAAAGTGGTTCCTGAGAGTGTGCTCACGTGAAGATTGTCTGACGCCACATACCAGCGGTTAGGGTTAGCCGGACTTACTGCAATTGGCGACATAAAGCTGGTACGATCATCATTACCAATGGGTACAGTTCCTAAATAAGCAAGCACTGTGGTTGGGAATGATGCCCCACTGTTCGTAGACTGGTATACAGCCCTTGTATCCCTGGACCCCAGAACCAATGTTTCATCGCCGGGTTTAAACACCACAGGCCCGCCATCACCACCTATAATTCTCGCCCATCCGGTACCGTTATAACGAACCACGTTATTATCCTGCAGCCCTCCCATAATGAGGTTGGCATTGGATTGTGATTGAGCAACTGTGGGATAGAATTGCTGCACCTGTAACCCACCATTGCAGCTGGCAAATGAAATATTCGTAACCGGACTTGCTCCTGCATTTGTAGTTCTGAACACACCACCATCTGTACAAAAATAAGCAGTGGTGCTGCTACCGGGCAAAAACTGAATATCATGAACATCATCATGAACATAAGTTGTACCTCCCTCCTGCGAACCAGGAGTAATATAGCTCGACATGGTGGCAGATCCGTTACCCACACCTGTTCTCGTTCCCGTTGATCCGCTGATGGTGAGCACATAACGATCCACACCAGCTATAAAAAATTTTGTTGTACTTCCGGGATATGGAGCAATGCAATGTGCAAACCAAGCCTGGAATTGTGAATGGTTGGAATTGGTGATTACAGTCCAGGTAGCACCAAAATCTGTAGACCTGTAAATTTCATTTTCACCGTAACTGGCATCTCCATTGGTATCACCATCCCCAAATGCCGCAAAGATGGTGTTTGTACCTGCAATGTTCAATGTAGCATATCCTTTGAAAGTGGCATAAGATGTAGGAACGGTGGTAGTGATCTTCGTAAAGTTTGTGCCTCCATCTGTAGAACGCCATAATCCTTTTGATGTATTATCTGCATTACCTGCCGCCACAACAATCTGTTGATTATTGGAAGGATTAATCACAATATCATTTACATAATCGGCCACCCAAATACGTGTCCAGCTATCACCTCCATTGGTAGAACGATAGAGACCATCTGTTGTACAGGCATATACTGTATTCGCATTGGTGGGATCATACTTGATCTTTTGCACGGCAAATAAATCGGAAGACACTTTAGGCATTACATTGGTCCATGTGGCGCCGGCATTGGTGGTTTTCAAGATGCCAATACCATAGGTTCCTCTTGCTTTCCACACATTACGCCCTATATTACCAACCTGGTTGGTTGAATTAGCTCCATTGGTAAGTGTTTGATAACGGTATACCTCACCCGTACCGGCAAGAATCGTGCTTGTATCAGTAGGATGATACACAATACTGGCTACACCCAGCACAGGGAACCCTGTTGTTACAGGATGCCAGGCTGTTGCACCAAGTCCATTGGTATAGCTTCTCCAGATGCCGCCACTTGCAGAACCCACATACATGGTATTACTTCCGGAAGCACCGGCAACAGGATTAATGGCAATAGAAAGCACACGGCCACCAAAAACTTTCGGACCAATGGCAGTCCAGGTGGTAGCTACCGTTGTACGCATCCTGGGATCATTTGCCACTGAATTTTTCTTCAACTCAAGGTATTGTTCCCAGGCACGTAGATATTTGTTGGATAAATCAGTTGGATCGGGATACCCTTTTTGCCAGTACCAGTTGCTCAGCTGTTTATCGGCTGCAGACAAACGGGCACCGCCCTCTTCTTCTTCCTCCCATTCATTTTCATGATGATCGCAGGAAGTGAGTAATAAAACAGGAAATGATAGAATGAAAAAAACGAATAAGGATGATAAACGGTTCCTCATAAACTTAAGAATTGGATATTGGAGTTATTGTACTACAGGATTTATTCTACCCTATAGTACAACAAAGTTACTACGATTTATTATTTGCTGATCATCAGTTTACCTGAAATATTTATTTCTTCTGATGCCAGTTGAACAATGTAAAGTCCGTTGTTATATTTTCCAAGACCGGACAAGGGAATCACATTTGAACCCGTGTTCAGTCGTACTGTCTCACGATAAACAGCCCGGCCCATAAAATCATTGATAGTTAAAGTGGCAGAAAAGCTGCTGTTCGTTTCAACGGTAATAGTTGTTTGCTCACGGGTAGGGTTAGGCGCAATTTTAAACTGCTCGACATAGTTTTTGAAAGTAACACTCCTGATTTCACTGTATTGCGTTTGTCCGTTTGCATCCAGCAGTTTCAAACGATAATAGGTTTTGCCTCTGAAGGGATTCATATCAGTAAACACATAATCATTTACTGATACACGGTTTTGTCCTTTTGCATTGACATTTCCGGCAGTTGACCAATGAGCACCATCAGCACTGCGCTCCACTTCAAATCCTTCAAACCCATCTTCTGAAGTGGTTGTCCAGCTTAGTAATGCAGTTTTATTATTATATCCTTTTACATTGAATGAAAGTAATTTAACGTCAAGAGGGTATTCACCAATCGTTACACGGTAATCTTCCACTTCGCCATCACGGAAATAACCGGTAGGGTTAGAAGAAGTCATCCCATTTGCAGCAGCAGTTAAACGAATGCGCAGGAAAGTATGATCACCAAGTGTAAAACTATTAGGCGTACTTGCCCATGTAAGATTAATAGACTGGGCCGTTGCCATTGAAGTTACAGTTACAACAGTACTTGCTTCTGAGGCATCAAACACACCATTATCATTATAATCCAGCCATCCTATTAATGTGGCATCTGTTCCCGTATTATTCCACACGCTAACCGGAACGAGGTAGCCGGTACCACTTTGAGAAAGCATGGGAACAGTAGCTACGCCATCCTCATCTGAATCACCATTGGCAAGTGAAGAAGTGTTTTTACCCAACTCCCAGCCATAAGTTCCAATACGCAAGGCTGTATCCCGTTCATGCAAGGCAGGTGAAAGTGCTACAGGATCATATGAAGAAGGTGCATCTCCATAATCTGCTTTTGGTTTAAACGCTTCTCCTGCATCACCCGCAGGGCCTACCCATGTTACAGATCCTGGTGCATTAGTAATAGTTTGCTTTCCGGTTACTGTATTTGCAGAGGTACCATTATAAAGACCTATTTCATTAGATACCCAATATATCGTTCCATTCCAGGTTTGCGCAGTTTGTGCAGGCTTATTGGCAGAAGCACCCGGGTTAACAGTTGTTGTTGTTGTATTGGTTTGCATATTTACATGATAATACAAACCTCTTCCTGAACCACCTATTGCATTAGTAGATGAATTGGAATTATACAATACACCATCTTTAATTACAAAATCAGCCCAGTCATGTACATTGTTCGTTCCATCATCCACCTGTATGGCCCATACCTGAGATGCCTGTGTGGGGGTAATAGAATCAGAAGCAAAATCTATACGCCAGATTACTGTTTTACGACCAGAGTTTTTAGGCGTTTCCGAATTCAATTTATAACCTTCCACCCCCATATATAATGAACCATTATAGAAAGCTGCCCCACCTGATTCCAATCCATATTGAAAGGTTGGGATATTGAAAGGCGCATTATTTACGTTGGAGATGACATTTGAGATTGTTTCTGTATTCACATCGTATTTTTTGATCTGCCGGATCGAGTCTGGTGACCCCGCAGGTGTACAACGTTCCAACCCATCTACAGAATAATAAATAATACGTTTATAAGGGTCATATGAAATACCATTGATTTCACGTACCCTTGGATCATTATCTGTAAAAAGACTTACAGCCCTGCCCGTTGCAGGATCAACCATGAAAATGGTGTTTAAATCGTGTACTGCCAGTACCCAGGATGGTTGTCCGGTGAAAGGCTGTGAAATATTATAATAATTTGTTGGAAAGCTACCTACCACACAAGCCTGTATGTCTGAGAGCCAAAAAATCGGATCCGTTGCATTATTACTAACTACAATAGTGATTGTTTTTACCGGGCCAGCAACAGATACGTTTACTGTAGCGTTATTGACATTATTGGCAGATGATGTAGTATTGGCGTCTACCCTTGGATTTGTACCTACACTTGTTGTTGTTGATGTAACCGGATTGGGCGTGAAGCGGCTGTTGGTCCATAAACCCGCTGCGGCCGTAAGAGTAACATTAACATTAGTTCCTCCTGCATTCTGGGCAGATAATTGTGTACGGCAACTTCTATCCACATCATACAAACTAAACTGCACATTTGTTACTTCAGAATCAAAGGTCAATGTTATCGTTCCGTTACCACTATATTGTACATCGGCACCGGCACCAAAACTTCCTGTTTCACCAGTATGGCTTGTGTTTTCACCTATTATTTGTGTTGCTGTAAAGTTTGTACCTATCGTAACCCTGTTTACTCCAATCGCAAAACGCTGTGTCTGTACCATATTGGTAAAGAACGCCGGAGTATTAATATAATTTGTGTAGTTGGTATTTCCGTTGGTTATGAAATACTCAAGATTGTCCCAATTGACATTTGCATTGGTACACTGGGAATAGCCACTAACGGGTACGATCAGGGCTATCAATGTAAACAAACGTATTTGTTTCATGAAAGGTTTCATAGTTCGGACTGGTTTTCAGGTATTGGACTTATGCAGCTATCGCTGCTATTACTTTTGGATTATCATTTCTAAATGAAAATCTTCAGGAAAATTATTCATTTTGTTTAATAACCTTACAAGTAATTACACAATATTAGATACTTGCACTTATTTAAAGAACTAAATGGGACTTTTTCATTCGAAATCGGGTGGTTTTTCATGAGCCCACCGTAAAAACACGGGAATTTTCAGGCTTAATTGCAGGTTCTGAACAATAAATCAGCATCATTTGATCAAGCACAGAGCCATATAATATTGTACTTTTATCCATATTTGTATATATGAACAGTACGAAACCAATTATAGGATTTTCCATCGGTGATATTAATGGAATCGGTGTTGAATTAATTATAAAAACACTCAGCGATAACAGGTTACTTGAAATTTGTACGCCCATCATCTTCGGCTCCAATAAAGTCATCAACTTTTACCGCAAATCCATTCCGGAAGGAACGTTCAGCTACCAGGCAATCAATTCTTTTGACCGTATTAATCCGAAACAAGTAAATATCTACAGCTGCTGGGAAGAGGAAGTGGCGGTTACACCCGGACAATTAAATGAAACGGGTGGCAAATACGCAGTCATTTCACTGGTTGCAGCAACCGAAGCTTTAAAAAACAAGCAGATACATGCTCTTGTTACCGCCCCTATTCATAAAAAAAATGTGCAAAGCGAAGGGTTTCAATATACGGGGCACACCCCTTACCTGAAAGCCAGCTTTGGTGTGAATGATGTATTGATGCTGATGGTGGCCGACAATATGAAAGTGGGACTTGTTACCGAACATGTACCGGTGGGCCAGTTAGCCCAACATATTAAAAAGGAAACAATATTAAGTAAACTCCGCATTCTCAATCAATCGCTGAAAAAAGATTTCGGCATCAATAAACCTAAAATTGCTGTACTGGGATTGAACCCGCATGCAGGCGATGAGGGTTTGATTGGACAGGAAGAAGATGAAATCATCAAGCCCGCCGTTAAAGAAGCCAAACAACAGGACAACCTGATGGTTTTTGGACCTTACAGCGCCGATGCCTTTTTTGCAAGAGGACAATATGAAAAATTTGATGCAGTGCTGGCCATGTATCACGACCAGGGTTTGATTCCCTTTAAATCACTGGCAACAGGTGAGGGGGTGAACTATACAGCCGGTTTGCCGGGAGTACGTACAAGCCCCGATCATGGCACCGCATTTGACATTGCCGGGAAAGGCACAGCCGATGAATCTTCGTTACGTGCTGCTTTATACGCAGCCATTGATGTATACCGGAACCGGGAAGAATTTGCAGATGCCCGCTCTAATCCCATGCGTAAGATGAGTGGCGCTATCCTGGCCCGTGCTGTGGATGAAAAAATTGAAGAAGAGTAATATTTTGCTTACTTCAGCAAAGCATCACTCACTCCTTTATTAATAATATAGGATGAGTAAGTGATTTCCACTTTACCTTTTTTGTTTTTGGGTAAATCGGCAGATTTTGTGCCGTCATCGTATTCCAACGTAATCCCTTTGGGTAATTTATAATCTTTTGTATTGAACGAAAAGATCACTTTATCGGGCAGGCCCCATTCTGTGTATTTTCCATAATACATTTCCATTTCATAAGTGCCGTTTTCTTTTGTTGTTGTGTTTGACCGGAGTATAACCAGCGCCGCTTCATCAATATACAAAGTGGTCAGCACCACATCTGTTTGTTCTGAAACAGGCAATAACTTTACCACCCTTGCCTTCTTTCCATTTACAGTTGAATAGCCTGCGTCAATTGTACTATAATCATCGGTAAGCAATAAGGATCCCAGGTTTACACTCACCCCACCTTTAGGAAGTAATGACACTCCGTTTTGCCGGGTTAGCTTGAAACGATTTGGCTTTTTATAATAAGACTTAATATTGGATACCGGTATCTTCAGAAACACGACATCCGTTTTCATTTTACCGGTTGCTTCGTAATCGTTCACTTTCTCCAGCCTTGCTTTTACTTTCTTCAGTAAATCAGTTACCGGTTGTGCACCGGCAACACAAGGAATCAGTACCAGGAAAAAAAGGATCAGTTTAATTGTTTTCATACTTTATAGTAAATCAGCTTAAAACGTCTTTACGATTGAAAATAGTTATCGCACCACCCACTAACAATACAATATGCAGTAACAACACACCAGCGCTCTTCAAAATGGCCGGCAAATTGCGGATGGTACCGGGAATGGCAATTCCTTCTGCATCTGTTTTCATTTCAAAAAAACCTTTCCATGCAATCATATGTGAGGTGAAGAAAAAATGCTTCATACTTTGAAATAATGGAATATCCAGTGTTGTAAGAATTGTGAACACAATCACCACACTCATAGTTGCCACAATAGGGCCCAATGAATTCTCTGCAAAAATAGAAAAGAAGAAACCCAGGGCTGCAACAGTAATCAGAGCCAATGCTGCAAAACAAAAAGCCAGCAGGTAACGCCAGAACACATCATTGCCATTAATGATGATGATTTCATAACTCTTTGCATTGATGAGTCCATCTGTACCAAAGATGGCCATCGAAAGGAAAAGTCCGGTTACAGCAATCCATACCAGCAACAGTAACACATATACGGATGAAGCCAGAAACTTACTGAGCAGAAGTTTGGTACGGCTGATGGGTTTGGTGATAAGCAAACGAAGTGTTCCCATATTTGCTTCCCCGGCAATCATATCGGCACTTACCAATGCCACAAGTAACGGCACATGAATGAGTAAGGTTTGTAAAATCACAAAACACACAAAGTATCCGTTTAACGGGCGCCCTATAATATCAAAGCTTTCACGTACATCCCGCAGTACAAAATCCATATACTTGGCACCATCTGCATAAATGGCAACCTGTATCAATGTAACAATGGCCCATATAGCAATGAATGCAATATAGGTTCTTGGCCTTTTGAATATTTTAAAGACTTCAATTTGTAAAAGCTTCCACATGCTGATTTGACGAAGTGATTTTTAAAAAATAATCTTCCAATGAATGGCGGGCTGCAATTCCCAGCACCGGAACATTCTTCCCAACAAGAAATGCAGTAAGCTCCGGAACTTCTTCCCGTCTTATTTTCACCGTAAGCTCATTTGCATGAACTTCCTGGATTCTTTCACCATATGACGATTCTGCCAAGACCAACCGGCAACTTTGAGTATCGACTGTTTTAATATGAACGATTGTTTCGTCCGGAGCAAATAAATCGGCCACGGTTCCTTCCACCAGTTTCTTGCCTTTATCAATGATAAGCATCCGGTTGGCTACCTGCTCCACTTCACTAAGTAAATGCGATGACACAAACACTGTTTTCTTCATTTTGCGGCTCAACATCAGAATCAGGTTGCGCATATCGGCAATGCCTTGCGGATCCAAACCATTGGTTGGCTCATCCAGCACTATCAACTGAGGATTGTGCACCAGTGCAATAGCCAGTCCCAGCCGTTGTTTCATTCCCTGCGAATAGGTTTTCACTTTATCTGCACTCCGGTTGGCAATCCCAACCAACTCCAGTTGATCCATCAGCTGAGAACGCTTCAAATGCACCCCACTCATTTTTGCAAACAGCGATAAATTTTCAAACCCGGAAAGATACTTGTACAAATCCGGCCGTTCAATCACAGCACCAATGTTGCGGAGAATTTCTTTGCGGTGCGAATACAGGTTATAACCAAACAATTCTATTTCACCGGCAGTTGGACGGATTAATGTAAGTAGCATCCGGATGGTGGTTGACTTACCGGCACCGTTCTGTCCCAGAAACCCATACACATTCCCCTCCTGTACCGAAAAAGACAGGTCGTTTACTGCTGTAAAATCTCCAAATGTTTTGGAAAGATGATTAACCCTGATAATCGTTTGCATATGCCGCATTAAGAACAAGCAGTTAAAGATAAAGTTTGCTGAAACCTATAAATATTTCCGATTCTTCTTTGGCAAACAATTCACAAATGATTATCAGCAAAAGATGATTTCGATCAGTAATAAAAATCATCCCCATCATAGTAATCCGGAAGCCACACATGCTATATTGTTTTCATATTCATTTACACCCCATGCATTTATGATAACCATATGATCTTTCTTTAAGGGTCCCTTATCTCAGAAAAGCCTCTGAAATCCGGTATCTCCATTTAATCACCCAAAAAAGAAAGTCATGAAACAGAAAATTTTACTCCTTTCAGGTTTATTTGTTTCAGTTTTTGTGACCACGCCGGAAGCTCAGGTAATTAGAGGCTTTAACACCATCTACTCAGATAATATTAAAGGTGGCCATGTTATGTTTGGCAACACGGCTATGGCAATCTATTCCAGTGGTAGTGGCAGCACAGGAACCGTAAATACAACCTTGATGAATCGCTTTGCTGATTATGGCAATTCCCAAACCAGTAATGTTACCAACGACCAAAACAATATGCAGTTTACAGATATAGACGGAGATGCTTCAACCAGCCGTTCCTCATCTGCAGACCTGATTTTACCAGCGGGTACTAACACCATCCGCTTTGCCCGTTTATATTGGGGCGCAAGAATTAATAACAGCGAGATCACAACCAATGATGCCAACATCCGCACCATTAAACTGAAAGCCCCTGGTGGTACTTATAACTCTTATACAGCTCCAACCGGACAAATAGATAAATATGACATCAGTACCACATCCAAAGTTTACCAGACTTATATCGATATCACTTCGCTGGTAAATACTTACAAATCCGGCACTTACACGGTTGCCGATATTGCCGGTTCAAGTGGAAATATGAACGGCGGTGGTGGTTATTTCGGAGGATGGACCATAGTCCTAGTATATGAAAATCCGGCTCTGAACTGGACCAGCATTCGCTTGTATGATGGTTACCTGCAAGTATATGATGGTGGAGCAGTTAATACCAGAAGCATCACTTTAACCGGATTAAATGCACCCAGCGGCACATTGAATCTGAGCGATGCCTACCTGAGTGTGATGTCATGGGAAGGTGATGCAGCACTGGCTGCCTCTTCCGGTAATCCTCTGGGCGACTATATAAAAATAAACGGAACTGTTTATTCCGATGCAGTAAACCCGGCCGCTAATATGTGGAATGGTACCATTGCAAAAAACGGATCGCATGTTTCTACCAAGTCTCCTAATTACCTGAACCAGTTTGGTATTGATATTGATGAAATACAGGTGGGAGGCGCTTATGGCATTACAGGAGGTATTACACAGGCAACAATTGAATTTGGCACAGAGGCCGATCAGTATTTTCCAAGCCTCTTCGCATTCAGCATTAAAATGCAACCACCACAAATTCAAATCAACAAATCAGTTACAGATGCCAGTGGTAACTCACTGATTGAAAAAGATGAAGTACTCACGTTCACAATTGAAGGGTGGGATGAGCTCAGTGCAACCGGCTATGCCTACAATGCAGAAGTAACCGATACGCTGAGTATTGTGTTACAATATGTACCGGGTTCTACCAAACGCTGGGATTACTCCACAGATGCATGGGTGAATGTGACTGATGCTGAGGGCGACGACTGCTCTTATGTTGGTACCAGTGGCGGTAAAACATTCTTACACATACATGTGGGTACGGGAGCCTGTGCTGCCACCGGAGGCACACTGGTTCAGGGTCAACATTTCAAAGTGAAATTCCAGGCCTCTGCAAAGCTGGCCATGCAAATCAGCAATGTGGCAAGAATGTATGCCAATTCAGAATCCGGCGACACTTATACAGATGATGCATTTGCAGTAATGGGAGCGAACCAGGCTCCGCTGGCCATCCGCCTTGTTTCATTTAACGGAACATTTACCGGCTCCGCAGCTCAGTTAAACTGGGAAGTTGCGGCCGAAATAAATACCGCCTTTTATGAAATACAAAGAAGTGAGGATGGTGTAAACTTTAAAACTACAGGACGAGTTGATGTAAACGGATCCTGTTACGCAAACAAAACATATCACTTTACAGATGCAGTGGCTAATGGCACAGCTATTTACTATTACAGGCTGAAAGAAACAGGCATGAATGGAACGGTTTTCTTTTCTGATGTATTGAAACTGAATAATGGCAATGCATTGTTCAGAATCTCCAACTGCGGACCAAATCCATTCCACAGTTACATACAATTCCAGGCAATGCTGAAAGAAAATACTTCTGTTGAAATTAAAGTGATGGATGTAAACGGAGCAGTATTACTGAAAAAGCATTTCAACGGAATGAAAGGAAACAACCTGTTACGTGTTGACCAGTTGGATCATCTGCCATCAGGCATTTATTTAATTGAAATGATTCTTCCGGATGGAATGCAAACATTCCGGCTTGTGAAACAATAACCAAAGATTCGTTCAGCTAAACAAAGAAGCCGTTCAATGAACGGCTTCTTTTTATTTGGGCAAATAACTTTGCAGGGCTTTTACATAAGCTTCAAATGCTGCTATACCAACCGGTGTTATTTTACAAATTGTTTGAGGATAGTTTTCTTTAAACTGTTTGATCACATCAATATAACCGGCCTCTTTCAATTTCGTCATCTGCACACTCAGGTTGCCGGCAGTTGCTCCCGTTTGTTCTTTGATATAAGTAAACTCCGCCTCCTTCACACCAATGAGTAAACTCATTACTGCAAGCCGTAACTGTGAGTGTAATATGGGATCCAGTTCTTTAAACATTTCCTTGTTTCTTCTGTGCCAGGTATTTCTTACGCAAAATAATTCCCGGTATGAGCCATGCCAGTGCAGCAGATACTGCCATTAATAAAAAATCAAATTTCGTTGGTGTGAATGCTGCTATCAAGGCACTCACCCAGCAAACAATACCACCAACCGTCATGAGATGAAATTTCCGGGAAGCACCTGTGATGATGGTGGGGAAGCCATATACAAACATCAGATAAGCGGTTCCAAACGTCCAGAAATTACCAACTTCTGCTCCAGTCATTTCCCGGTACTGGCGAATGATGGGGTTGATATCATGAGAAGCAACATTGTTGATCACATTTACAAGCACCACTCCAACTCCAAAGCAAAGCCATACATAACCAAGTATATCATCGTCCCAACCTTTCACTCTTCGGGCACGTTTTTCTTTCACTGAAATAAAAATCTGAGGGATAATCGCAAGTAATGCAAGAAACCAAATATCAAACGGAGGATGAAGATGAAAATGAATCTGAGCAAATTGAAACAAGCTGCAAAAAGTGATTACAGCTCCCCAGAGAATTGGGCCTATCCCTGTATCTACAAATTCATTTCTTGCCCTGCCAATCATTTGCTGAATAATGAGCAGACTTTCCTGTTCGGATAATTGTTTTTCCTGCATATCAGTTTTGATTTTTTGAACGTAAGCGGAGTAAATAGCCGGGAATAATCCAGGCAGATATCACACCGAGCGATAATAATAACACATGAAAATGAAAATCAACAAACATGGATGCTATTGCCAGCATCCAACATGTGAAAGCTCCATACCTCAAAGGCGAAAATCGGATAATGGCACCACTTAAAAAAGTAGGCATCCCATATAATATCAGGAAAGCACTATAAGTTAGCTGCCAGTTGCCAGATTGTATAAGAATAAATTCAACCAGCATCATCATGGCAACAAACACCAGCCACACATAATTGATCAACTCATCGGTATAGGTTTTCACCCCTGCCTTTTGCTTCACTTTTGCCAGGTAGATCATTTGATAAATAAATGCTCCCCATGTAGCAAACCATACCAGGTACGGTTTATCGTACAATTGCCAGTAATCCAGAATAAAATGAGCAATACTACAGGCGAGAATCACCCAACCCCACAGCAGGTATAAATGACCATTTTCGGTAAAACGGTTCTGTGCTTTGTTGATCATTGATTCGATCAGCTGCAGACTGTCTTTGGGTGAAAACTGAGTTTGCTCCATTTTTCTTTTTATTGGTGATCAAAAATAGCAGACAGTTTCCTGCCTGCCGGATTTCTAATGCACATTATTTACACTCATTGTATGATTTCTCTGTTTGTTCTTTTCCCCAAACAGGATGAATAGCCGAAGCTGGTGCAAAAGTTTCAAACCGTTTGATCGCTTCTTCAAACAAAGGTTTGGCTGTTGCACAACCGCCGCCAAATTGTACAGGTGTGCGGGCCAAGCCTTGTGCCTGCCACATATACGGGCGTGGATTATTAGGATCCAGTTTTTTTGATTCCTCCACTAAAGCAGCCGATTGTTGTCCGTAAGTCATATACCGGCTCATGGGATCCACAATCATTCGCAGCGAAGCAATCATGCCTTTCACTAATACAATCTCGGAATTATTTTTTTCAATTGCCTCTGCCTTTTGAATATATCCTTCGGCTTTTTCTGCCAAGGCATCAAACTGCTTTACATCATTAAGCATAAATGCATACCATATTTCTGCTAATGATGCATAGTAGAAAGGTAACCATTGTGTTTTTTCAGCATTACCAATACGTTCAAATGCATTCACCACATCCTGCATAGCCTCAGGTGTTTTAGCGTCTCTCATCGCCAGCAATTGTTTTTGCATGGCGCCTACATATTTTTCGCTTTGTGCGAATATGTTTACAGATAAGAGAAGGGCAACTCCTAATAAAACTGATTTCATTTTTTAATGTTTTAAAGATTATTGTTGATTTTTTAATTTGTCATATTCTTTTTGTACACTATCATGACCCGAATTGTAATATGCGCTCATGTAATGTGATACAATACCAATACCCCAACCAAACATGGGCCATACCGGCCAGGGAACTCTTGCGCCGTATGTATGTGCTCCATTGAGAAGCCAGAGAATCCACAAAAAGCTGATGACCAGTAAGCAGATTACAATATGGCGTTTAAAAGAAGCTCTTTTCTGAGCCAGTTCCCAGAGATATTCATCTCGTTCTTCGTTTGCATCGGGGATGCGTTGAAAATTACTCATACAGAAATTATTAGTTGATTATAAATTGTTATTAATAGCGTCTTCCGAACGGTCTATACCAAAGCTGATAAAGGCACCAATGAACACAAACATGCGTGACGGTGGTGTCAATTCTGATTTTCGTAAACCATTGTAGGAATAATTATATCCGTATTGTTGTTTCAGATTGAGCACATTACTGATGCTTATCACATAAACGATAAATGACTTTGCATCTTTCTTCCCAATTTTGGGCAGATAGTTCAATGCAAAACTCACATTGTGGTAAGGCTGTATCATTCCCTTATCAGCAAAATAAAATTTACCAGTGCCCTCATTGAATTGTATATTATAATAAGGCCTTGGACTTGAATAGTTGTAGGACAAGTTTACATTTGTTTTCAATGCTGTCACAAACTTTTTCATTACTACAGAAGCAGTATGTTTTGCTGCAAAATTGGGAGTAATGGCTTCAGGGAAATTCTGAAAATTACGTTTGGTATCCAGGTAAGAATAAGAAATCCAGTAATCTAGATTCTTAATTGTTTTTTTATCTCTCCAGAACAACTCAAACCCGCCTGCTTCACCATATCCATTATTACTGGTTGCACGTTGTTGCCCGTTTACGATTTCTGTTTTAATAAGGCCATCGTATTTCTTGTAAAACAGTTCCACACGCAAAGTGGTTTTATCTGTTGTTTTTTGATACTGTGCTATGTAATGCGATGCTTTTTGATAACTCACCATTTGAGCAGCAGGCAATGTACGCAGCTCAGGATTCTGGAAAAATTGTCCGTATGCAACAGAAGCCTGGCTGTTCTTCCCCAGTTTATACGCCAATGATAAACGTGGAGCCAGGTTCATTTTATCCAGCAGTTGAGAGTATTCTGAACGCAGCCCGAATTTTCCTGCCAGGTTATTGGTGATGTACACATCCTGTTCTGCAAACAATGAAACTATATTTTCTTTGATAGTGGAAGGATAGATTGTTCCATCAAATGCAGTGTAAACAATTTTGTCGGTACTGTGATTCCATTCCGATCCAAAACGCAATGCGCTCAAGCCTTTCCACTTCTTTTCTAAAACAAGTTTTGCGTTGGCATAAATTCCTTTATTATCAAGATCGAAATTTTTAAACGCCAGTGTATTCAGCAACACATCGTTCTTATTTTCATCCTGCATGCCAAATACAATCTGGTCACGGTTCGTTGAGAAAGATACACCCGTATTTAATCTCCATCGGTTTTTTAAATTTTCTTTCCACGACAGATTCTGATAAAAGTTGAGATTCTTTAAAGAGAATTTATCAAAATAACCAAGGGAGTCCAGGCTCTGTTGGGTAAAACCGAGACGATTGGAAGTGAAGTAGCCATAATATTTCAGCATACCTGATTTTGATGTTTTAATGCGAAAGTTCACATCACCAAAATGTCCGGCAGGGGTTCTGAAATAATCCTGTTGTTGTTTGATTACAGCAAATGCAAGATCCAGGTTGCTGTAACCATAGTTTACACCCCAGGATGCGGTTTTCTTTTTATTGAGTTGTTGAAAGCCTCCACTGATACTGAGTACTGATACAGATAAATTGGCAGAAGTTTGCTCCGGCAGATCAATTGACTCCAGTAATAAAGCAGATGAAAGTGCTTGTCCATATAAGGCACTGTAACCACCTGTACTGAAAACTGTTCCTTTAAAAATGAAAGGAGAAAAACGTCCCCGCTGCGCAATACCAGGCACACTCGTGAAAAAGAAATTATTGACAAGCGTTCCATCAATAAAAGTTTTTGTTTCAGCAGCGGTACCACCACGAACAAACAGTCCTTCACTCTCACCTACCTGCTGAGCACCCGGCAATGTTTTTAAAGCACCAGTAACATCTGCATTGGCACTGGCTGTTGTAACAATGTCTAATGAAGTAAGAACCGCCGCTGCACGTTTCCTGTCGCTGGCTTCAAAAGTGCCTGCCGAAATCACAACTGCACTCATTTCGGTAATTTCCTGTTTCAGCACAACTGGAACGTGCATGGACGATCCGGATATAGTAATGGTCAGCTCAATGGTTTTAAATCCAACAGAACTTACAATCAGCACCTGCGCTCCTTTTTCTGTTGTTGTAAATCGAAAACGCCCCATACTATCGGCAGTAGCACCATCATAACTGTCTTTAACCGCAATTGAAGCACCCGCCACCGGTTGTTTTTTACTATCTGTCACCTCCCCGGTTATTACGGTTTGGGCAAATAAAAAGAGAGGGAGTAAGCAGGTCAGTATTAGTATAAGTCGGAGCATTTCCAATAAATTTATCACAATATTAAACTAGTTTATTTTATAAACCAAATATTTTTAAAGAAACCGCCCGGAGGCGGTTTTTCGTTAGTTCCCGATGCTGGTAGTTAATTGTATAAATGAAAAGGCCATCCTTTCGGATGGCCTTTTCATTTATTGCTTGATAAGGATATAGGTTGTTTTTTCTTTGGTTTGTTGATCAGTAATCCGGAGAAGGTAGCTTCCAGGCGACAACTGTTTCAGATTAGAAATGGTTATCTGATTTACACCTGGCGTCAAAGTCTGGCTCTTTGTTACAATTACCCGTCCGCTTAAATCGGTTATACTGGCTTCCACCACAGAAGTTGTTACAGATTGTATGCGAATACGAACCTGCTCTGCAAATGGATTTGGCCAGGCTGTAATGGTAGCAGCTTTTGACCGAACCACGCTTATATTACTGTAACGGAATGTACCATTGATGTCATACAACTTCACTCTGTAGTATAAAACACCACTATGTGACACAGCTGAAATGTCATCGTTACGTGTATAGGTACGTTCGGTTACACTGAAACCGGCTGCGGTTACACGATCCCTCGTTACAAACGAAAGTCCATCTGTACTTAATTGTACTTCAAAATAATCGGTACTGATCTCGCTCTGTGTTTTCCAGTTGAGCGTTACTGTATTATTGTTGAGCTGTGCTTCAAGCTGTAATCCGGTTGCAGGTAAAGGCGTACCAATTAAGCCTGCATCCACATATACAATATTATCACCAGAGGTTACTGTAAAGTTGGCCGTTTTACCTAAGGCATTAGCTTTACTCTGACTATCGGTTGTACCCGGAAGTTGCGTGGTAAAGTTGATGGCCGGTCCTGGCAATTCGCTGAAGACAACATAATAAGTACCAGTTGCCACGTTGGTAAAGCGGTACTCACCACTGCTACTGGTAACAGCACTACGGAGTGGTTGATTGGTACCAGCATCATATAATGTAGCCAACACACCGGCAACAGGAGGCTCGCCTGCCTGCGCAATACCATCTCCGGAAGTTCCGCCGCCAAATCCATTATCGAACCATACATAAGTACCTACAGTTGCAGTTGGCTGATTGATGACACCTGCATCAACTGAAAGATTTACTTGTCCATCTGTAAGAGTAATCACATCAGTTCTGCCTGTACCCGGATTCACATCACTGTCGGCCGCATCGCTTCCCGCATCTTTTGTTGTGAATGTCATGTTTCCGGGGATATTGGTAAACTCTACCACATATGTTCCTGCAAGCAGGTTGGTGAAGAGGTAGTTACCGTTCGCATCAGTTACAGTGCTTGCAAGCGGATTACCGCTAACACCATCACGGAGAATCACTGTAATACCAGCCAATCCGGGTTCGCCGGAATCCTGCACACCATTACCATTGAGATCGTTCCAGACTTTATCACCCAATACCGCACGTACGGTGGTTAAGCCAAGGTCAACGTTCACAAGGTTTTGTGAAGCAGCCAGTGCTATAACCGGTGTAACACCGGCTCCATTTGCCGAACTACGGTTATTCGTAAGCGTTATATCCTGATCAACAGGTGCTAATCCTGAAGGATAGTTGCTGAAACGAACAATATAATTACCTGCAGCCAGGTTATCAAACAGATAGTTTCCGTTTACATCGGTTGTGGTAATGGTACGGGTGAGCGGACCAGCACCATCGGGATCAATTGCATTACCACTGCCATCGAGCAGTTCTGCCTGAACACCGGGCACCACTGCATCAACCCCACTGTTGTAAGTACCATTACCATTTGTATCAAACCAAACCTGGTTACTGATACTTCCTCTTCCGGCTGTTGTTTTTACAAGACCGAGATCTACAGTAAGATTCTGTTCGCCGGTAGCTAAAGTATACAGACCTGTTGTAGCAGCAGCTGAACTGATTGTTACAGCCGCCGTTCCATCACTGTCAATTGTATCATCACTACCTGTATTGGCTGCTGTGGTATTATAACCTGCAGGTCCATTGCTGAACTGCACATAATAAACACCGGCAGATAAGTTGGTAAAAAGATACTCACCAAGTGAATTAGTAACCAATGTTGCCACAGTCACATCATCACCGTTACCCAAAACGCCATCTGCACCAGGTGTACGCAATGTAACAGTTACACCGGCAACACCAGTTTCACCAGCATCCTGAAGTCCATTACTATTGAGGTCATAGAACACTTTATTACCAAGTGATGCAGTTCCGGCTTCTGTTCTGCGAATCAAACCGGCATCTACTGTAAGATTGGTTTGTCCGCCTGTTAAACTGTATGTTGGTGTATAACCAGATGCACTAACATCACTGTTGCTAGCCGTTGCACCACCAGCATCGGCAGATGTAATAAAGGAATAACCGGAAGGCTGATTATAGAAATACACTTTATAAGTACCGTTAGGCAAATCAGTAAAAAGGTAATTTCCATTCAGATCGGTTGATGCTATATAAGGTTGTGTGCCGGCTTGCCGTGGATCATCCACTGGCTGACCGTTTGCATCCAGTAAAGCAACGCTTACACCGGGAGCACCAAACTCACCCGCATCCTGAATGCCATTGTTATTATTATCAAACCATACTTTGTCGCCCAAACGATTCAATGTTGCAGTATTGTTATTATACAATCCGGCATCGATATCATCTTTGTGCTGTCCGCTTACCAACGTAAAAGTTCCTGTACGTCCTGTACCTGTATTGGCATCACTATCGGCCCATTTTACACCAACAGCTTGCGGACTAAAGCTATAACCAGCAGGAGCAACAAATCCAACTTCATATACACCCGGGGTAAGTCCGGCAAACATATATTCACCAAATGTATTGGTAACGGTTGTGGCAACGATCACACCCAAACTGTTGTATAAATTAACAGTAACTCCGGCAATACCGGGTTCACCGGCATCCTGAACACCATCCTGATCCAGATCATTCCATACGAAATTTCCAACACTGGCAAGTGCATCTCTGTGAATACCTGCATCTACCGTTGTAATATTGATAGCAGTTGTTACAGTAAATGCATCGGTAAGACCAGTACTGATTGTAACATCACTGTTAGAAGCATCTGTTAACAAGCCTGTTTTTGTGGTAAACTGATACCCGATCGGCAGTGCAAAGCCTACCTGGTAAGTAGCTGTTGCATCAGGAGTAATATTACTGAACAAATAGTTGCCGTTTGCATCTGTGATTGTAGTGGCATAAGGAGTGGAAGGCAGCGGGCCTGCTCCATCTGCATCACGGTAAAGAGTAACCGCAACGCCGCTCACACCTACTTCGCCTGCATCCTGTGTACCATTCACATTTGCATCTATCCAAACTCGGTCACCTATGCTGGCAAACTGAGGCTGCGGGAAAATCAATCCTGCATCGGCGGTACGTTCTGCTTCACCTGCGGTGAGGTTATAACTTCCTGTGCGGCCATAAGAAGCAGAAGACTGGCTGGGGTTTGCATCACTGTTTGTATTATCGCCATTATCTCCGGGCGTGTTTGAAACGGTGAATGTATATTTTGCAGGAGGAGTAAACTTCACATTATAAGAAGTTTGCGCAATGGTGGTGGCATTCGTTTGTACAGTAGGCGTAAGATTGTCAAACAAATAATTACCATACGCATCGGTAACGGTTGTTGCCACAAGAATATCATCGGATGTTCCGGGTAAACCATCTGTGCCATTCCGGAACAGCTGAACTGTTACTCCGGCAACACCTGGTTCGTAGCCTGCAGCACCATAAGTACCATCCTGTGTACCATTACCATTTTGATCCAGCCAAACACGGTCACCAATAGAAGCGAGCTGACTGAAACCAAAGTCGAGATTGTGATTGTTTTGCCCGGGTCCGCCTGCCACCACGCTGATCTGTGGTACAGCAGAAGAACCGGTTCCATTTAGAGAAGCATCATTATCACTCAGATCCACAGCACCATTTCCGGTAATATTGGTGCCGGTTAACCGATAATTTGCCAGATCACCTGTACCTGCACCACCAGTCCAATCGGCAGCACCTATTCTTACTATATACCGGATGCCGTTTGTAAGAGTCGCCTGTGTTCCTCCTGTATTAGGATCTGCGTCTCCTGTTATATTAGTATTATTGAAGTACCATTCGCCGTTTGCATTTGTGGTGGTGGTACCAATGGCAGCCCCATCGGGTGTGCCGTCGTTGTTATTATCAACATAGAGGTTAACCGTTACGTTTGCAATACCAGCTTCACCTGCATCCTGTATTCCATTACCATTAGCATCATTCCACACACGATTACCAATTTCAACAGAAGGTAAAGTGCCGGCAATTTCAACATCACCCAAACCATTTGCCTTACCAAAACCAGAGATACTGGAACCGGATAATTGATAAGGTGTTCCTGCCACTTCTGATCCATTGGTCATAGAAAGCCGTTTCACACCACCACTGTTGATTGCTGTGGGATCCATTGTTCCAAAAAACACTTCTGTGGAACCAGGCAAATATGCAAGTGATCCTATAGATGTTTCTGAGTGAACAGTGGAATAAGCATCACCTTTAAAAAATTCACTGTTACCAGGTCCCTGATTGTTGGCAGCACCGCTATTATAAGAAGTACCATTTGCAGAAGTATAAGCACCGTTATTTTCTAATGTGTATGTTCCTCCACAAACTCTGCCTGCCACTAAAATATCACCACCAACAGCATATCTCATCACAGTTGTACTAACTGCCAGGTTTCGGTAATTATCTTCGCCCCATTGGTGGCCACTTCTGTCCATGAAAGACATGATCATGTTACCAGCTTCATCAAATTCAATATTGGACAAGATTGGAGTGGGATAGGTTCGGTCATTACCACTACCCACAGATACGCTTGTGTTGTTTGTCCAGGGATACCATTGTGTACCATATGGGCCGGTCCATGTCATAGAACCACCTTTTGCATAATTCAATGCATAGCTGATAACTGGTGTACCATTAAAAGAAGCCGTTCCTGTAGCATTATTTAACTCAAAGACATATGCATTCAGGTTAGCGGCAGTTCCTGCATTTTCTGCAGTTGCAACAGCACCCACAAATAATTTACCTCTGTAAAATTTAGCACCAAAGGGTCTCAATACACCATTGGTTACAGTAACAGAAGGCAAGGAATAACTGGTAACTGCAACAACAGAAGTTGGACTAAATGCGTTGTTCAGCTCAAGTCGGTATACTTTACGGTCGTAAAGATTAATTACAAATAAATATTTACCATCGTCACTGATTTCCAGGTCACCTAAACCCACTTTACCAACCTGGTCAAATGCAGCCGGATCCCAGTTCACAGTATTGTTTGTATTGGGTAAACTTCTGTCTGTATTAGATCCAACAACACCCAGTCCTATTGGCGAACCTGAAGCTGCATCTGTAGATCCCAGGAATGTTGCAATGGTATTTGCCCCATTAAGAGAAAAGCTGGTTCCTGATCCATAAGCCGGAGGAGTGGCTGCTGCATCTGCACGAGTGCGGTAAGCACCTGCATTGGCAACAGCATCCATATCGTAGAAATTAGAAACGGTGAATGAAGTAGCTGTGGGTGTTAACAAATAGATACCTCCGCTTCCCAATACACCAAGGCCTGCATGTCGCTTAACAAAAGCAGCAGTAAATACCTTACCCGCCTGCTTACTGTAAGCAACACCCCATGTTGATCCAATAGCTGTACCATTTAAGGTTAATGTTGGAGCTGTGGTGCCAGAGTTCGTATACGGATAGCCTACAAACCAGGTAGAGGTCCCAGATGTACCTCCTCCGAGTGGATTACCATTTGTGTACTTGCTCATAAACGCCATAGGATTTGTGCTGGACACATAATCATTGGGATTATTTACGGCATAGTTCTGCGTTCCGGATGCTGACACAAAACGCACACTGTTTCCCTCATTGCTGAAGCTGCTGAAATCAATACCCCTGTTTGCACAGGAAGTTGCAGTTGAAGGAAGTGTGAACTCCAGCCTTACCGGAGATACATACGGCAGAGAATAAGTACCGTTTGCCGCAGTGGTAGTACTATTAACAACAATGTCATTAGCGCCATAGGCGGTGACAATTACCCCCGGCACACCGGGTTCAATAGTGGGAGCAACCGTTTGCCTGGTTCCATTACCATTGTAGTCACGGTAAACCACACCCGTTATCTGTGCAGATACACCGGATGCAAGGAGGAAAGGCAACAAGAGTCCCACCGCAATTTGAGAGAATTTTCTGAGCATTTTCAAAATTTGCAGTTAGGAATATATAAAGCGTTCTGTTACTTAATCATCATTCGTTTTTAATGTTAATTGGAATAAAGGCAATACTGTTTGGTTTTCATTTAAGAAAATAATAACCACATGTTCTTCCAGTAGCAGATGAGTGACTGAATGTTACGATGCTTTAAAAAGGAGTTCATGAGATGAGCTGATAAGTGCATCGTAGTTGATAAGGTTTATTTTGCAATACTACAAAATATTTAGAAAAAAATAAGTGATTACACAAAAAGGTTCCTGAATTTTGCAAAATCATCATCCAATCCATGTACTAATGAAGCCTTTCGATATTTCACGAACGATTGTTATTTTTTTGTTTGTATTAAGTTCTTGCTCCTCACCAAAAACCAGACAAGAAACTGCGACTACGCTAGGCCGTTATCTCTTCTTTGATCCATCCCTTTCAATCACATCCACCAAATCCTGCGGGTCATGCCATAATCCTCGCTTTGCATTTACAGACGGCTACAAAAGAACGCTGGGGGTTTTTGCCGATGTAAGTCAGCGGAATACACAAACCCTGATTAACGTGTCCTTCAACAAGTATTTCAACTGGTCCGATACTGTTACCCAAACCCTGGAACAACAAATGGAACGTCCACTGTTCAGCCACAGCATCATCGAAATGGGTTTAAACCGGGATGATGCTTCAGTTCTGACACGCCTCAAACAAAACAACCAATATAAACAGCTCTTCCAAAAAGCATTTCCAAAAGAGCAGGATCCTGTTAACTGGAAAAATATCAAATACGCTATTGCATCATACATCAGAACCCTTAACAGTATGAATGCGCCGTATGATCTATACAAGAAAGGCAAAGCAGATGCTATCAGTACTTCTGCCAAACGGGGCGAAGCACTATTCTACTCCACATCACTTAATTGCGCATCCTGTCATACGCCGCCTTATTTTGGCGTCGATTCTTCCCTGCCAGCCCAATCTCAATACTATAATGTAGGATTGTATAACCTGGACAGTGGTAGTTATGCCAATAACGATAACGGGTTGTTTCATCAATCGAAACGGGAAACAGATAAAGGAAAATTCAGAGTGCCTACTTTGAGAAACCTGCTATTTACAGCCCCATACTTTCACGATGGCAGTGCTGAAACAATAGAAGAAGCATTGGCTGTTTTTGAACAAGGGGGAAGAAATATTACTACAGGTATCTGGAAAGGCGATGGAACAAAAAACCCTTACAAAAGCCATTTGATCACCGGCTATAAAATCACAGATCAGCAACGGATTGATCTGGTCAACTTCCTGTTCAGCCTGAGCGATTCATCTGTTCTTTCCAACCCACTGTTCACTGATCCTTTTCATCCTGTCAATAACTAAATTTAATAACTTGCTATATGCGACATTCCCTTACATCACTTTTCTCCAGATTTTTCGCAACGCTAATTCTTTCAGCTTTATTATTTGCCTGTAATAACTCCGGCTCATCGAATCAATCATCCGGAGAAAAAGATTTAGCAGGAACATCTGAAATTTATGATGATACTGCATCCGTTTCATTTAAAGAAGCATTGGAGTACAGAGAAAAAATTCAAGCTGCTTTAACAGCACCGGTTCCTATCTTAAAATTGACCGACAGTTGCACCGCCGATCAGATACTGGCACAGGAGCTTTGCCTTGCAGATAATAATTTTCTGAAATACACAAGAGATTCTGTGAGCAAATCGGCCTATCGCAATGAAGTGTTCAATGTATACAAAGCAAGAGAAAGCGATCTCAGCAAACAAACGAACTCTGCTTGTGCAGATGGTGGATGCTATAAAGTTGAATTATACAATTTCGCTTTAAATATTACCACTATCGGATTGGTGAATATCAAGTCCAAACAAGTTATCCAGGTATTACATTTACCACAAACACAACCCGAAATTCCTTCACACTTAAAACAACTGGCTATAACAATTGCTGCCGAAAACGAACACGTACAAAAAGCGCTGGGGTTTAAACCCGGTGAAAAAGATGCCGTGATGAGTGCCACAAAAACAGCGTTAAACAAAAGCCGTTGCGAAAGAAGCATGCATCTATGTGTGGCGCCCACTTTTGTGAAAAATAATAAAGCTCTCTGGACTATTGTTGATCTTACAGATCTGAGAGTGGCTGGTATACGCTGGACAAACGTAGGTGTAGGCGGACCATCTGTAACAGAACGAAAACTACAGAACGAAAAAATAACAGAGTGTTTTTGCAAAACAGAAACAGTATTAAAACGTAACGGATGGAAACTGGGATACATGCTCACCAGCAGCGATGGTATGCGTGTATCAGATGTAAGCTATAACGGAGTTCCGGTTCTTAGCAGTGCCAAGCTGGTAGACTGGCATGTGAGCTACAGTAACAGTGATGGTTTTGGTTACAGCGATGCAATTGGCTGCCCTTACTTCAGTACGGCAGCTGTTGTGGCTATTGAATCGCCCCGCATCAGTGATTTGATTGAAGATGGAAAAAAAGCAGGATTTGTAATTGAACAGAATTTTTATAGTGAAGGATGGCCAAATGCCTGTAACTATAACTATCAGCAACGTTTTGAATTTTATAACGACGGTAGTTTCCGCATAGCCTGTGCCAGTATTGGAAGAGGTTGTGGCAACGATGGTACATACAGACCTGTTTTACGGATTGCATTTGCCGGACAAAGCAATTCGTTTTCACAATGGGATGGAACCAACTGGAAACCCTGGAACCAGGAACAATGGCACTTGCAACAAGCCAATACTGCATATACAAAAGAGGGTTACCTGTTTAAAATTGATCAGGCAGGCGGACAGTCCTGGTTTGTTGAACCAGCAAGAGGTCAGTTTAAAGATGGAGGCCGTGGTGATCATGCGTTTTCATTTGTAACCATCAATAAACCCGGAAGAGATGAAGGTGAAAGTGATTTAGTAACAATTGGCCCCTGTTGTAATACCGATTACAAACAAGGTCCTGAGAAATTCATTGAACCCAATCCCGAACCATTGGCCAATGAAGCATTGGTGTTGTGGTATGTTCCTCAAATGAAAAACGACGACACAAAAGGATACGAATATTGTTGGGCAGAAAGTTATGTAAAGGATGGCATCATCAGCACACGAAAGTTCCCCTGTTTTGCCGGGCCTATGTTTATCCCTGCAAAGAAATAGTAACAACTAATCAAACCAACATTCATGAAACGGATACATTTTTTTTTCGCTGCATCATTGATGTCGTTACTATCCTGTAATGAACCAACAGAAGAGTCGGGTACGGGTGTACAAATCATTCCCGATTGCAGGCGTCTGTCTCCGTTTGTTACATCAGTTGGTTTCAATGCGCAACGTTCGGCATTCAGTACATCTGACCGGAAGATAAAAGGATTAACCTTAGTTGAACTATCTGCAACAGCCGGAGTTGAGAACAGGGTTTACCAGCACCCCAGCTGGAAACAAGCTGGTAGCATGGGCCCCATTGTAATTACAGAAGATGGAAGTGTGTATGCCGCCCCTATCCCCGTGGTAAATGTGTTGGAAAATGATCCTTTAAAACAAAATATCATTTACAAAGTAGATCCAACAAGTGGTGAAATGAAACCATTTATTGAACTGCCCTCAGCTGAAAAACCAACTGCAGAAAACCCATTTGGCATCCTGGGCCTGGCCTATGATTGCGAAAGCGGTATTCTATATGCAACATCAGTTAGTGGCAGCACAAGGAACAAGGAAGCTGGCCGTATTTTCAGTATTCAAACTAAAAATGAACCGAAAGTAATTGACATTATCGAACATACAGATGCAATGGGTGTTGACATTTGCTATTTTAATGAGCAGAAAACCTTGTTCTTTGGTAAAACCCGGACATCTGATATATTTTCAATAGCTGTAAAAGATGATGGATCATTTAAAGGTAAACCAGTGAGCCGTTTTTCACTGGAAGGTGTTGGTCCTCGTGGTGATGATAAAGCAAGGAAAATCCGCTTTGATAAAACAGGTTCTATGATTGTTCATGGCGTTGAATTTTATTACAACCTGATAGCGCCAACTGAAAAACAGGAAACCCTTTATCAGTTTATTTACAATCTTACCGAAGACAAATGGGAAAATAAAAACAAAGGGCCCTTACTTCAAAACTGATATCAGGCTTTTTTAATTTTCTCCCGGAACAGCAACCTTGCTTCGTGTACAGCATCACTGTTTTCAAACGCATCTTTGGGAATGAGAAAAAACGCCCTTTCATCTACATATAAATGAAAGAAGTCGGGTGTTTCTATAAAATATTTAAATGAATTGTAATTCCAGTCTTTCTGTCCACGCTGGTTTTCCATGTGCATATACTGAGGCATAAACGTGATTGTAAATGCATCTTTGAATGTTTTCGCCCGGCTGTAGATCGTAAAGGGCAGAATGATCCAGATAGCCAGCATTAACACAAACCACAGAAAAGAACTGAGCAGAAAGGCCAACGGATGAATTTTCTTCCAGAAAAACATGGCTGCAGCAAACAAGGCAAATACATTGATCAGAATGATCAGTATACGAATTTCTTTTTTTGAGATAAAATGATAACGTAATGCTTTTAATACCTGCTTACGGTTATACCTGAACGAAATAGTCATAAATTATTTTTTCTGATCAATCATTAACGGGGTGTTTTCAATTCTTTTTCACCCACACTCCATTCTCCCAGTTTCTCACCTTTCAACCCAAGAAACTCAATCATTAGTTTACGTTGCCCCTTGCTGCCGGAAACAGTAAAACGACCGTAGTTCTGCTTCTCATCAATTCCTAACACCCTGTACGGGTTTTCTTTTTCTGGTCCGCTGAATTTATGGGTGCCGCTTGTGAATGGTGAAACAGTTATATCGTATAACGGATACGTTCCCTCTCTTCCTACTTTGATTATTTCTGAATGGTGCCTGTCACCTGTAAGAAACAAAACTCCATTAACTTGATTTTGCTTCAGGAAATTCATCAGCTCATAATATTCAACCGGCCAGTTCACCAGTTTTTCATAAGGTGAAGCAGGATTCAATACCTGGCTTCCATTGGCAATAATCTTAAATGTTGCTTTGCTGAACGACAATGCATTCTTCAGCCATTCCATTTGCTGCACACCCCACATACGTTTCTCTTTGTTTACATCTCCGTTTACAGAATCGGGCAATGCATCAGCACTTCTCCACCAGCGGTCGTCCATCATAAAAATGTCCACATCGCCATAACTGATGATGCTGTAAATGCCCTGGTTGTTCATTCCATAGCTGGTGTTGAGCCAGTATTGCTGAAATACATTCCGTGACGTTTCTTTCAAAATATAATGTGAACCAATATCATTGGGACCATAATCATGATCGTCCCACATGGCAAAATGCGACATATTTTTCAGCAAGGGTTGTAACACCGGCATACTTCTGTCACGACTGGCACGTGCCCACAATCCCCACTCCTCGGCATAATCGGCTTCACGTGTATACCAGTTATCGCCCAGCCATAACATGAACGCTGCCTTCTCCTGGCCCATGGTTTGAAAAATAGAGGAATCGCCACCATAAGGCTTTCCGGGCCGGTCATAAACAGGCTCGTTGAAATAAGCACAGGAACCAGTGAGGAATGAAAAATCGGGAGCAGGCTTTCGCCATTGCCACAACTCTTTGGTGGTAAAACTTCCATCGGCATTCGAAGGTTTGCCAATCGTTTTTGTATTTAAAGAAAACTTGTATTCATACGTAGTATTGGGCTCCAGGTTTACCAGCGTGAAACTTACTGGAGCAAACCAGTCGTTGCGGTTGGTACTCGTGCTCATTGCAATAGCGCCTGCCGGATTTCCTTTCTTCCAGTATTGCAATAAAACAGATGAACCGGGTTTTACTTCCACCCACAATTTAGCTGTACGTAATTCCACCGGACCTAACATGGGTCCGCTTACCAATTGTGCAGTTGCGGGAAGAGCAACATGAAGAGATGCAAAAGCTATGATAATGGCAGAAATGAACCGTTTCATAAAATTGTAATTGGTTGAACTCTTTTTACAAAGTAACAAAGTTATGACCGGCTTCTATCCAAAAAGAAACCCGGTTCGTAAACCGGGTTATAATTTCTTACCTGACACGCATACATTTTCGCCCATGAGTACCGTTGGCGGCCTCGTAGGGCGTTAAACTGCGGGAGCAGGATTCAAATACAATTGCTGATAACAGGAACAGGAAAAGTAAAGCAGTTTTCAATTTCATTGGGTTTGGATTTAAACGAAGCACTAATGTATAAAAAGAAGAAGCAATGAATAAGCCAGACCCGGTATTTAGGTACATTATTTCACTTGAATCAGTATTTCCACTTAACAACTCACGGGAAAACCATAAAAAAAGCGCTCCGGAAAACCAGAGCGCTTTTAGTTTTTGCAGTACGGCATGGATTAGCTGCAACCCATGCTGTTACCGCAGTTCAAACATTTATAGCAAGTACCGCTACGGATGGTAATGTGTCCGCAAGTGTTACAGGCAGGCGCATCGCTTTGCATGCTTTTTGCCGCCATATTCACCGCATCCAATCCGCTATCTGCTTTATATGCATTTGCAGTTGAACGTTGTGTTTTCTGAACCTGTGGTGCTGATGGAACCACTCCTACTACTCTTACATCACTTAATTCGGGTGTTTTTTTTTCGTATTCCAACCCTGTTGGTATATCATCCCAATCATCAGTTCCTGTATTTGCAAGATCTGGTTTGTCAAGCACATGTACCAGGTCTGTACGGCCTAAGTATTCATAAGCCAAGCAACGGAACACAAAGTCAACCAGTGAAGTGGTGGTGCGGATGTTTGGATGATCCACCATACCACTTGGCTCAAACTTGGTGAACACAAACTTATCTACAAACTCTTCCAACGGAACACCGTATTGCAAGCCAACAGAAATGGCAATTGCAAAACTGTTCATCATACTGCGCAGTGTACTTCCTTCTTTGGCCAGGTCTACAAAAATTTCACCTAATGTTCCATCATTGTATTCACCGGTGCGGAGGAAAATAGTTTGTCCGTTGATTTTTGCTTTTTGCACAAAGCCTCTGCGCTTAGCAGGTAAGGTTCTGCGTTCAACGATGCGGGCCAACTGACGTTTCAATTTTGTATCAGGTGATGCCTGCATGCGTTTGTTCAGCTCATCCAACAGCTCTTCCACTGTTAATTTACCCAGGTCAATCATCAGTGTTTCGGCCAGTGCTTCTACTTCAGCTTCTTCAGCAGTTTCATCAGATGATTTTTTCTTTTTATCACCTTTTGTGCTCAATGGCTGACTGAGTTTAGAACCATCACGGTAAAGTGCGCAGGCTTTCAAACCCAGCTTCCAGCTTTGCAGGTACGCATCAGAAATTTCTTCTATCGATGCTTCGTTTGGCAGGTTGATGGTTTTTGAAATGGCGCCGCTGATGAACGGTTGAACCGCTGCCATCATGCGGATGTGGCCGCTGTGATGAATATAACGTTCACCTTTCTTACCACATTTGTTGGCACAATCAAAAACAGAATAATGTTCTTGCTTGAGGAATGGAGCACCTTCGATCGTCATTGTACCGCAGATATAATCATTGGCTTCTTCGATCTGCTCATCTGTAAATCCAAGTGCTTCGAGCAGGCTCCATTCAAAATCATTGTATTGTTCAGGAGTAAATCCAAGACGTTGCAAACATTCTTCACCTAATGTGAAACGGTTAAATACAAAACCAATTTCAAAAGCAGAAGCCATTGCACCATCTAGTTTCTTGATCTCTTCGGCAATAAATCCTTTTTCACTCAGTGTTTGAGGGTTGATATGAGGAGCACCGTTCAGCGAAGCTGCACCTACTGCATACTTTACAATCGCTTCACTTTCTTTTTCATTATAACCCAGTTTCTCCAATGCAGCCGGAACGGATTGGTTAATGATTTTGAAATAACCACCACCGCTGAGTTTTTTGAATTTCACCAATGCAAAATCGGGTTCCACTCCGGTTGTATCACAATCCATTACCAATCCAATTGTTCCGGTTGGAGCAATTACGGTTGTTTGTGCATTGCGGTAGCCATATTTTTCACCCAGTGCCACTGCATCGTCCCATGCTTTGCAGGCACTCTTCAACAGGTAATCCGGACAATATTGCGCTTTAATACCTTGAGGTTTGATGCTTAATCCAACATATGCATCTTCTGCATCATAAGCAGCTGCACGGTGGTTACGCATGACACGCAGCATATCTTCAGCATTTTCTTCATAGCGTGGAAATGCTCCCAGGAACTGAGCCATTTCTGCAGAAGATTTATACGCAACACCGGTCATGATAGCGGTTAATGCACCTGCAATACCACGGGCTTCTTCACTGTCGTAAGGAATGCCCATCACCATCAGCATTGAACCAAGGTTGGCATATCCCAAACCTAAAGTGCGGTAATCGTAAGACAGCTGAGCCACTTCCTGTGAAGGGAACTGAGCCATCAGTACAGAAATTTCAAGTACCACTGTCCAAAGACGTGATACATATTCAAATCCTTCTGTATCGAAAGTTTGTGTTGCTTCGTCAAACAAGCGGCGCAGGTTTACAGAAGCAAGGTTACAAGCGGTATTATCGAGGAACATATACTCACTGCAAGGGTTAGACGCATTGATGCGGCCACCTTTGGGAGATGTATGCCATTCGTTAATAGTAGTATCGTATTGTGTACCGGGATCTGCACAACGCCACGCAGCATAAGAAATCTGGTTCCATACTTCCTGTGCAGGAATTTTCTTCATGGTACGTCCGTCTGTACGGGCCTTCAGTTCCCAATCCTCACCTTTTTCCAGGCGTTCGAAGAATTCATTGGGAATACGAACCGAGTTGTTGCTGTTTTGTCCGCTCACGGTACGATAAGCTTCGCCTTCGTAATCATGAGAATAACCGGCAGCAATCAATGCGCCCACTTTCTTTTCTTCTTCCACCTTCCAGTTGATGAAGTCCATGATTTCAGGATGGTCGAGGTCCAGGCAAACCATTTTAGCCGCACGGCGTGTGGTACCACCGCTCTTGATAGCGCCTGCAGCACGGTCACCAATTTTAAGAAAACTCATAAGTCCGGAAGAAGAACCGCCACCACTGAGTTTTTCACCTTCGCCACGTATTTGTGAGAAGTTGGTACCTACACCAGAACCATACTTGAAAATACGTGCTTCACGTACCCACAGATCCATGATACCACCTTCATTCACCAGGTCGTCGCTAACGCTTAGGATGAAGCAGGCATGAGGCTGAGGACGCTCATAGGCAGAAGTTGACTTTTTCAATTCACCATCTACAGGATCCACATAATAGTGTCCTTGCGGTTTTCCTTTGATCCCATAGCTTTCGTACAAACCAGTATTAAACCACTGAGGCGAATTGGGCACACATGTTTGATTGAGGATGCTGTACACCAGCTCATCATAAAACACCTGTGCGTCGGCCTCTGTTTCAAAATAACCATAACGTTCACCCCATACTCTCCAGCAATGTGCCATACGATGGGCCACCTGCTTTGATGAAGTTTCCCGGCCAAGCGAACCATCGGGCTGAGGAACACCTGCTTTGCGGAAATACTTTTGTGCCAGGATATCAGTAGCAATCTGGCTCCACTGATGGGGCACTTCCACATTATTCATTTCAAACACCACTTCTCCGGATGGATTCCGGATGACAGAAGTACGATAGTCGTACTCGAACATGTCGAAGGGTGACACTCCTTCTTTTGTAAAGCGACGGGAAAACTGCAGCCGCTGATTTTTCTTCTTCGTAGCCATATGGTTTGTACGTTTTGGTTAGTAAGTACCGGGTAAAAAAATATTCACGAGGACAACGAAAATATTTTCCAGATCGATAAGTACAAAGGCATAAATATTAACAGGCTGTGGAAAATCAATGAAACGCAGCATGGGATTGAATTCCTGATTTTCCTGATAACTTTTTTTGGTAAATCCGGGCAATTTCGGTAAAAACCTGTGCAAAGGGGTGAATTGCAGCAAAACCTTTACCGGCAAAGGGTTTCAGCGGATGCATAGCCGAAATTTTAACTAACGTTGTCGAATAAACGAACTACAAAAATTGTGAGTCCCTGAAACAACCACCAACCAACGAAACAGGCATTCCGGCCGTCTTTACAACCGCAGGATTAAACTTGGAAAGGACAAACATTTTATCCATTTTTGCAGGATAGCAAAGCGAATGAATCACAACCTCTATAACGAACTTCTGAAACGGAAACAGCTGGGACAAAAATCCTTTGCTGTGCTGGTGGATCCGGATAAGGTGACGGCCGCTTCTGTGGAACAACTGGTGAGCCTTTCGGTGGAAGCCGGGGTGGATTACCTGTTTGTGGGCGGTAGCCTCGTTATTTCCAGTCACCTGGATGAGGTGGTGAAACAGATTAAAAGCAGTTGCGACATCCCCGTTTTGTTGTTCCCGGGCAGCCCTTCACAGGTAAGCAAGTATGCAGATACCTTGTTGTACCTGTCGCTCATATCTGGCAGAAACCCTGAGTTGTTGATTGGGCAGCACGTGATTTCGGCACCGTTTGTAAAGAAGAGCGGACTGGAAATCATATCCACCGGTTATATGGTGGTGGATGGCGGAGCCCCAACAACAGTTTCTTATATCAGCAATGCAACTCCGCTTCCTTCCGATAAAAATGATATTGCCATGTGCACAGCCATGGCCGGAGAAATGCTGGGGATGAAAGTGATTTATATGGATGCCGGGAGCGGTGCCAAAAAGCCCATCACCGAATCCATGATCCAGGCTGTTGCACAACAGATCGACATTCCGTTAATTGTGGGGGGAGGCATTACCGATCCTGAAAAAGCTTACCTCAACTGCAAAGCAGGGGCCGATGTGATTGTGATTGGAAATGCTATTGAAAAAGACGCCGCACTCATTAAAGAAATGGCAGCAGCGATCCATAGCGTACCTGCAAAAGCCATTTAATTTTTGCCGCAGAGAAAGGAGAAGCAGAGGTAACGGCAGAGGATCAATCGTACATCATCGTACACAGACGTCGTACAATCTAAAATCTTAGCTCCTCAATCTGAAATTTTTCTTACAGGCTCATCATTTCCTTAAACTTCACGGCCTGCCGGCGGCTCACTTCAATTTTATTGCCAACGTGAACTTCAATAATATTACGTATATTTATCAAAACTACACGTATGACGGTTAAACTCACCCTCTCTGTTTCTGCCGAAGTAGTGGCGAAAGCCAAACTGACAGCACGCCGCCGTAAAACAAGTGTTTCCAAATTAGTGGAAAACTACCTGCACAAAATAAGTGATACACCATCCGGGTCTGTTACACAGGAAATCCTGGCTCATGCCCCAAAACAAAAAACAAAACCCGGCACCGAAAAAACAATCCTGAAACAAAAACTTTCAAAAAAATATGGCCATTAAAGTTTTTACAGCTACCAATATTGTGATTGATTTAATTGAAAACAGGGATTTTGAAAGAGAAGCCGTTCATGCAATTTTCAATATGGCTGAGGCAGATGAAATACAGGTATATGTAAGTGAAACGGTTATTACCAACAGCTTATACATCACTGGTTTGGCAGAACAACTAAACCGCCTGTTAAAAATTGTGAAGTTATGCTGCTTTAAAAAAACAACGTTCAATACAGGCTTAACAGGTAAAATAAAAGACAGAGAAGATGCTATCCTTTATTTTGGCGCACTCGAAAATGATATGGATTATTTCATTACCAGAAATGTAAAAGACTTTAAATCTTTTCAGCAAAGCCGGTTACCGGTTTTAACAGCAAAGCAATTTGTCAACAGCATTTCATAAGCCTGCAAAAAAATCCCGTTCAGCTATTAGCCAAACGGGATCACTCATTCTAAAATCGTACTTCTAAATTCTTCAATCTCTACAGGCTCATCATTTCCTTAAACTTCACTGCCTGCCGGCGACTCACTTCAATTTTATCGCCACCATGAATTTCAAGCAATAAACCGCCGTTAAAATAAGGTTCTACTTTTTCAATCATGCGCAGGTTGACGATATGTTTACGATTAGCACGGAAAAATACTTTTTCATCCAATCGTTCTTCCAATGCATTGAGCGATTTTAAGATCAATGGTTTATTGGGGCCAAAATATACTTTCGCATAGTTGCCCACACTTTCAAACAACCGGATTTCGCCGAGTTTTACAAACCAGCAACGTTCACCGTCTTTTACAAATACCTGGTCAGTTTCACTCAGCAAACTGCGGTTTGTGGATACAGCACCTTCCTGTTCACCGATCTCTTCTTCTTCTTCCAGTTTGTGAATGGCATCGGCCAAACGTTTGGGTTCAATCGGTTTTAATAAATAATCCAATGCATTCACTTCAAATGCACGTAACGCATATTCATCATAGGCCGTTGTAAAAATCACTTCCGGTGTATGATTTAATTCACGTAACAGATCAAACCCTGTCTTGCCGGGCATTTGAATGTCAAGAAAGATTAGATCGGGATTATGAACTTCAATTTTCTGAATACCTTCATCCACATTAGCCGCTTCATCCACCACTTCTATTTCGGGATACTCAGAAAGCAATTTTTTTAATTCATTTCTGGCCAGCCTTTCGTCATCAATGATAATTGCTCTTTTATGCATAAACGTTCTTTTTAAGGTGTATAAATGATTATACAGTTACAGGCATTTCCACTTTTGCCTCCACCATATTTTCATCAATGTTCTGAAGTTTGAAGGAAGCCTGTTCACCAAACATTAAACGCAACCGGTTCATTGTACTTGATACACCAAATCCTTCAGGGTTGTAAGTGCCATTTAATTTGCCTGTATTGCGTATGATTAATTCATGATGGAATTCAGAAAAACGGGAGACCACCACCACTTCTCCACCTGAAACATTTTTACTGATGCCATGTTTGATTGCATTTTCCACCAGTGTTTGCAACATCATGGGCGGCACCGGTTGTTCCAGTGTGTCTTCATCAATTTCAAATTTCACTTTCAACCGTTCTTCAAAACGCATTTGTTCCAATGCCAGGTAATCTTTTACAATATTCAACTCCCGTTCGAACGGAACCGTTTCTGCTTTTTCAGTTTGCATACTGCTGCGTAAAATATTACTCAGCTCTGTAATGGCTCTGCGGGCACGTTCCGGATTTTCGTCCACCAATGCACGGATGCTGTTTAGTGAATTAAATATGAAATGCGGATTGATATGCGACTTGATGGTTTGCAACTGCAATTCACGAATCAATGCTTCTGATTGCAAAGCTTCAATCTGTTGTTTCCTGAAACGTTCAATGTAATGGTAGATGAAATAAATCAGGTTCCACACCAGCAGTGTAACAAACGAATTAAAAGTAGAACCGATCAAACGGTTGGCAAAACTAAAGCGCACTTCTCCCGGTTCAAACAAATGAAACCAGGAATAAATATTCTGAACAATAAAGGCATACAGAAATGAGAAGGTAACTGTAATGGCCAGGAAATACACGGCCTGTTTTTCAAAACTTTTTTGCAACACATTCAGCCGGAGCAACACTTCACGCATCAGGTGTGTTAACAGGATACCCAGGGCTGCCAGTATCAGAACCCGCCATGTAAATAAAGGAGTGATTGTTCCACGAAAGGTCCAGGCGAAGAAAAAATTCACCACCATATTCGCTCCCCAGCCAATAATCTGGCACCACCAGTACGCCGATATCTTTTTCAGCCTTTGCATAGAAACAAATCTAGCTGAGCTTTCACGTTTCAGCCCCTGTAAATGTACAAAGGGTCAATTACTTTTGTAAAAGGGACATTCGAGGGATAAGGCGGGACTATTTTGACCATCTCAGAACCAAATCCCCACTTCTTGGTTATATACCTCATTGTTTCCGACTTTCGTGAGAAGTTGTTTACTTTTACACATTATATTTTTCGATTATGGATATTCAACCAGGTACACTCTTGAGCACCATCAATTCCCCGGAGGATCTGAAGAAGCTCTCTATGGACCAACTGCCCAAACTCTGCGATGAGTTACGACAGTATATCATTGATATTGTGAGCGTACATGGTGGGCATTTTGGTGCCAGTCTGGGTGTGGTGGAACTCACTGCCGCACTGCATTATGTGTACGACACCCCCTATGATCAACTGGTTTGGGACGTGGGGCACCAGGCTTACGGACATAAAATCCTTACCGGCCGCCGGGATCAGTTCCATACCAACAGGAAATATAAGGGCGTGAGCGGATTTCCCAAAAGAAGCGAAAGCGAATATGATACGTTTGGTGTGGGCCACTCTTCCACTTCCATTTCTGCAGCATTAGGCATGGCCATGGCAGCAAAGATGAAAGGCGAAAACCGTAAGTCGATTGCGGTGATTGGCGATGGAGCCATGACAGCCGGACTGGCTTTTGAAGGCATGAACCATGCAGGTGTGGCCGACAGTGATGTGCTCATCATCCTCAACGATAACTGCATGAGCATTGACCCCAATGTGGGCGCTCTGAGAGAATACCTCACCGATATTACCACATCCCCTACTTATAACAGGATTAAAGATGATGTTTGGAATGCTTTAGGCAAATTGCCCGTGGGTAAAACCTTTACCCGTGAAATGGCTTCCAAACTGGAACATAGCATCAAAGGTTTTGTGAACAACAGCAGCAACCTGTTTGAAGCGTTGAAGCTGCGTTACTTTGGCCCAATCGATGGACATAACATCACGAAGCTGGTTGATACCTTAAAAGACCTTAAAAATATTCCCGGCCCCAAATTGTTGCACATTGTTACAGTAAAGGGAAAAGGATATGCCCTTGCCGAACAGGATCAAACAAAATGGCATGCGCCTGGTTTATTTGATAAAGTGACCGGCGAAATTCACAAGAAAAAATTTGATACGCCCCAACCTCCCAAATACCAGGATGTATTTGGCCACACCATCATAGAACTGGCAGAAAAAAATGAAAAGATTGTAGGTGTTACGCCCGCAATGCCCAGTGGCTCTTCCCTTAAATTAATGATGGATAAAATGCCGCACCGTGCATTTGATGTGGGCATTTGTGAACAACATGCAGTAACGCTTAGTGCAGGTATGGCTACACAGGGAATGAAAGTGTTTTGTAACATCTATTCTTCCTTCATGCAACGGGCTTACGACATGGTGATTCATGATGTGGCAATCCAGAAATTACCAGTGATCTTCTGCCTGGATCGTGCAGGATTGGTGGGTGAAGACGGCCCCACACATCATGGTTGCTATGATATTGCTTATATGCGTTGTATTCCCAATATCATTGTTGCTTCGCCAATGAATGAAGCTGAAATGCGTGATATGATGTATACATCGCAACTGGACAGTAACAAATTACCTTTTGTGATCCGTTATCCAAGAGGTGAAGGTGTGATGCCAGAGTGGAGAACAGAAATGAAAGAAATGAAAATTGGTACCGGCAGGAAATTGAAAGATGGTGAAGGAATTGCTATTCTCAGCCTTGGCCACCCGGGCAATTTTGTCGCCAGTGCTATACGTGAACTGAAGAGTGAAGGCATTAATCCGGCGCATTATGATATGCGTTTTGTAAAACCCTTAGACGAAGCATTGTTACACGAAGTGTTTGGCAAGTTTGATAAAGTAATTACAGTTGAAGATGGCACTGTGGTTGGTGGTTTTGGTTCTGCTGTTCTGGAATTCATGGCCGAACATGGATACAAAGCAGATGTACGCATCATGGGTATTCCCGATCGTTTAGTGGAACATGGAACACCTAAACAACTTTATGATGAAATTGGTATTGATGCCAATGGTATTGCAAAAACAGTAAGGGAAATGACAGGCGCTGCCGTTACTATTAAAGTATAACAGACTTTGAATAAAAGAAAAACCGGATGTAACATCCGGTTTTTTATTGCGCCCACATTTAATTAATTGTTGATAGGGTCTACCTGCGGCATTACAAATTCAGCAGGATCTGGCTCCCTGTTATCATTCCACTCAATGATAAAATTGTTTCTGCCTTCACCCACAAGTAATGTCATATAACGTTGCTGGGAAAGCTCAAGTGTGGAGAGAAATAAGAAAATAGCATGAATGCGGTTTTCACACACTTCAAACAGTTTTTCAAACGCCATGGTTTTCTCCTCTTTTACAAGATTGAGCATGTAATCACGGCTTCCTTCCATGGTGTAATTGTAATGCACAACCGTATGCACTGGCTTGTTCAGGCGATCGTGTTGCTTCTTCATTACTTTTTCAAACGTCTTCATCAGTTTGAAAAGGGTGATGGCCTGAATTTCGGTTCCTTCGCCACTTTCTTCCCCAATTATGGACATTTCCTTTGAAATATTTCCCCGCTTCACCATCAGTAAACGCTGGGCTTCCATTTCGGCCATTTGAAGACTTGCTTCTTTGAAACGTTTGTACTCAAGGATTTTATCAATCAGTTCCTGCCGTGGATCTATTTCATTGCCTTGCTCATCTATTTCCTTGCGAGGTAACAGAAGTTTAGCTTTGATACGCATCAATGTAGAAATGAAAAGAATAAACTCACTGCTGAGTTCTATATTCAGTTCTTCGCTCTGGTGAATATAATCGAGGAAGTCGTTGATGATACGGGTAATAGGAATATTATAAATATCCAGTTCATCACGCTCAATAAAGAACAACAATAAATCGAAGGGACCTTCGAACTGGGGTAATTTAATCTGGTAATTTATGTTTTGTAATGCCATATGTTTGAAAGAAAAGTCCCGCAGGCAACATACCTCCGGGACTTACAAATGTAGGGAAAGAGGGGAATGAAAATGGGATAGTTTTCCCCCAAGTTTTCACTAAAAAGTAGCAGTAAAACCTACTCCCAATAAAGATTTCAGCTGGGTGCCCATCAAACCACCTGTTTTTACATTTTTCACATCGTGATCATAGATCAGATCCAGGCTGTACGTAACACCAATGTATTTGTTCACCTTCATTCCAATCACATTGGTCCAGAACACATCAATATTCTGTGGATTGTTCCGGTAATTGCTGAACAGATCCAAACGGCTCACCAGGTTCATATTTTTGGCAATATCCTTTTTGAGATTGGCCGTTGCGAACGCACCAATTTCGTTGACGGAGGATTTGTCAACCGGCACCAGGTACAGAGGCCGCAACGCAGCATTTGCTTTATTCACCACTACCCAGCGGGAGGTAACCGGTGAAATAAAGAAATCAAAAGTGGCATTTGGTTTATACATAATACCCGGAGACAATAAGATATAAGCTGGCGCAAAAAAAGACGAATTCTTTGTTTTGGAAGGAGTGGTACTGTAATCAAACCCATCAGTAAACTGGGTACGCATATTAGCGAGGGCTGAGATATACCAGCGGGGATTCTTCAACTGGTATCCATATCTCGACAACAAATCCAGGCGATCGTCGTTTTTACGGGTGCCGATGCTGGTGGCACTTACAATACCATATTGTGCGTTGAGTGTATTGTCCCATGAATTCCGCCCTTTTTTATAATAAGCGTATGAATTGATGATAGCATTTACAGAGAAAGATGATTTTTCTGCACCGGCTGCCCAATTGCGGCTGGCCCCTTGAGAAAGATTGAGATTGAACACACCACCTTTTGTCCAGCCTTCTTTTTGTTTCTCTTCTTTTTTGATGACTTTACTTGATTCGTTTTTCAGAGTCTGCACCTGTTTGTCCTGAGCGGTTACAGTTGCAACAACAAATAATGGAAGAATGCTTACTAAGAATTTCATTTCAGATTTCGTTTATGATTTCGGATAAGACGTAAAAAATAGCGGCAATGAATGCATCACTGCCGCTAAATCAATAAATATTGCAGATTATTTTTTGAGAGCGTCACGTATTTCACGCAACAGAACAATATCTTCTGCTGGTGCTGCAGGGGCTGCAGGAGCTTCTTCCTGCTTTTTCTTCAGAGAATTGATTCCTTTAATAATCAGGAACATTACAAACGCAACTATAATGAAATTAATGACAGCCGTTGCAAAATCACCCCATTTCAAATAAACTGCTTCCGCAGTTACTTTGCCGGTAGCATCGGTAACAGCTTCTTTGAGCTTGATCATATTTTTGCTAAGATCGGATCCGCCAATCAAACCAATCAGAGGCGAAACCATTCCTTCTGTAAATGACGTAACTACTTTACCAAATGCACCTCCCATAACAAAAGCAACAGCAATATCTACCAGGTTGCCCTTCATGGCGAAGTCTTTAAATTCTTTCAACATACCCATAAGAATAAATTTTAAGGTTTAATAGATGATGACAGTTCTGATGATAAGGAAGGCTTAATTCCTGCAAATCTTGTAAAAAACAGTCACACTAACAAAATGAACTTTCGGTCATTCATCAGTCGATTGCATTCCGCACAAAATACCTGACCTTTGCCCACTTCTGTTATGAATCAAAAACTAACCAACTGGGGCTTGTTTATTGTATTGGCTTTTATCTGGGGAAGTTCTTTCATCCTGATGAAGGAAGGTTTGAAGGCGCTATCGGCTTATGAAGTGGCCGCCATTCGTATGTTAAGCGCCGGGGTGGTTTTGCTTCCGTTTGCATTGAAAGGTTTCCGCATGGTTAAAGGACGCCTGCTGTTTATAACAATACTTAGTGGTTTCCTCGGCAGCTTTATACCAGCCATTTTGTTTTGCCTGGCCGAAACCAGAATAGACAGTGCCGTTGCAGGCATGCTTAATGCACTCACTCCTTTGTTTGTTATTTTAGTTGGAATTGTTTTTTTTCGCTCCAAAGTTCAATGGAAAAAGATAGCTGGTGTTGGAATTGGATTTTCCGGCATGCTGATTCTCGTGTTTGCGAAAGGAGTAAAAATAGAAAGCACAGATCTTATTTTCCCGGGACTGGTATTACTGGCCACTTTTTTTTATGGGATTAATGCCAATATGATTCATCATTATCTCAAAGATGTGGGATCACTCCAGATTGCTTCTATTGCTTTTGTTTCACTCATACTTCCTTCGCTGGGTTTGCTTGGTTGGACCGGTTTCTTTTCTCATCCTTTATCAGAAAAACAGTTTTTACTTTCCGGGCTTGCCAGTTCTGTGCTGGGTATTTTTGGAACAGCTGTTGCCTCCATTCTTTTTTACATGCTGATGAAACGTTCCGGCGTACTGTTTTCTTCGATGGTCACATATGGTATTCCGTTTGTGGCAGTATTGTGGGGACTTATTGCAGGCGAAAGTATTTCTATTGTTGAACTATTTGGCTTGCTCATTATTCTTTCCGGTGTTTATATCACCAACAAATAAAAAAAGGATGTTCTGTTGGAACATCCTTTTCAAACTACTTCCTGTTTGATTATACAGACATAATTTCTTTGTCTTTTGCTTCAAGGTGCTTATCAACTAACGAAATAAATTTATCCGTCATGGTTTGCACTTCTTTTTCGGCATCCTTAGCGGCATCTTCACTCAATCCATCTTTCTGAAGTTTCTTAATATGTTCAATGGCATCTCTGCGAAGATTACGGATGGCCACTTTTGAATGCTCACCTTCACCGTTCACACGCTTCACCAATTCTTTTCTTCTTTCTTCTGTAAGAGGAGGAAGGAACAAACGGATGAGGCTGCCATCGTTCTGTGGTGTTAAACCAATGTTGGAGTTAATGATTGCCCTTTCAATAGGCTGAAGCATATTTTTTTCCCATGGTTGAATAGTGAGTGTTCTGGCATCACTTACAGTCACATTCGCTATTTGATTGATGGGTGTTGGCGCTCCGTAATAATCAGCAACAATTCCATCAATCATATTGGGGTTGGCACGTCCGGCACGTATTTTAATCAATTCTGCTTCCAGGTGTTGAATCGCTTTTTTCATGTGCGATTCCGCTTCATCCATAATTTTCGACAACTGAGATAATGTATCCGACATATAAATTGATTTAGGAATGCAAACCTAATAAAATTAAAATTGCAGCCGTTAAAGGAATTGAAACAATTTGATTATTTCGCCATTTCTTCAGGAGCAATACTGCTGGCTTTGGTCTTGAGCGTGATTACTTTCGTTTCGAGCTCAATCAGGTCTTTTTCACCTTTCAACGCAGAAAATAATTTCTTACGTTTTGCCCTGTTGGTGTAAATGAGTAAGCTGATCGTGGAGAAGCCAATGCTTACCAGCCCTAAAAACAAAATGGTCACATCGAGGCTTCGTCCCATCACAGTAGCTGCAATGATGAAAATATTAAATACAACAGCTAAAAGCGTCACCAGGTTATGACTGCACCCTTTTTCTAATAGCAGGTGATGTACATGGTTTCTATCGGGACTAAACGGAGATCTTCTTGTAAGAATACGATAAGAAAAGATACGAAGTGTATCAAACAGGGGCACAAACAAAACAGCAAAACCAATCGCCGGTGCTGCAGGCAGAGGTACTACGGCCTGGGGAGCTGTGGCAATCTGTATAAATTTCACAACCAGTATTGAGTTAACAATACCCAGTAATAAAGACCCTGTATCACCCATAAAAATGCGGGCAGGTGAAATATTAAAAATCAGGAATGCCATTAGTGCACCTGTCATGCTAAAAGCAAGCACTGCAAAGATGGGTTGCTGAGCAATGATGAAATAGATTCCGAAAGCAGTGGTTGAAACAGTTCCTAAAGAACCTGCCAAACCATCAACACCATCTATCAGGTTAAACGAATTGGTAATGACAATGATGGTAAGAAAGGTAAAACCCACACTCATGAAATAGGGCATCTGGTGAAAGCCCATAAACCCATGCATACCATCAATAAGAATCCCCCCTTTAAAAACAAGAATAGCCGCAGCAGCAAGTTGACCCAAAAACTTTTTCAGAGGTGTTAGTACAACGATGTCGTCTTTGATTCCAAGGAAAAACACAACCAGGAATGCAGCTGCAACAAATTGGAATTCAACCCATCCAGCCGGAATGGCTAACAAAACAGCCATAATAAAACCGGCAAATATACCAATCCCACCCAGTGATGGAACAGGATCAATATGCACTTTACGATCATCTGGTACATCGAAGAGGTGCTTCATTTCTGCCACCCTGATGATAATCGGGATGGCGGAAAAAGTAATTAAAAATGCAATAACGGCTCCTATTAAAAGGTGATCCATGCAGTTGATTATTTCGGTAATAAGCTTTGCAAAGCTAATCATATAAGTCTAAAACAAAAAACGAGCCTGTTTTATAGCTGATTTTGTACTATATATTTTTAAATAACACCTTATAGAGACTATTTCCTATCCAAAAGTTTGCTCGCTCCTCAAAAATTTTTCATTTAGTTTTGCCGGAATTATTTTTTTATGCCGGAATTAAAAGAAATCGCCCGCCAGATCAGAAGAGATATTGTAAGAATGGTACATGGTTGCCAGAGTGGCCACCCCGGTGGTTCGCTGGGCTGTGTTGAGTATTTTACCGGATTGTATTTCAAGGTAATGAAGCACAATCCGCAGTTTAATATGGACGCCACAAATGAGGATGTATTTATTCTCTCCAACGGGCATATCAGCCCGGTTTTTTACTCTACCCTGGCCCGCAGCGGTTATTTTCCGGTAGAAGAACTCAAAACCTTCCGCCGCCTCAACTCCCGCTTGCAGGGGCACCCTGCCACCCATGAACACCTTCCGGGCATACGGATGGCTGCCGGTTCGCTGGGACAAGGCCTTAGTGTTGCTGCAGGAGCGGCCTTAACAAAAAAACTGAACGGTGAAAAAACGCTGGTTTTCTCACTACATGGCGATGGTGAATTGCAGGAAGGACAAATCTGGGAAGCTGCCATGTTTGCTGCCCATCATAAAATAGATAACCTCATTTCCACGATTGATTGGAACGGACAACAAATTGACGGACCTACTGCCAAAGTAATGAACCTGGGCGACCTGAAAGCTAAATTTGAAGCATTTGGCTGGGAAACACTGGTGATTGAAGATGGTAATGATATGGACCAACTGGTTGCCGGACTTGAAAAGGCAAAATCTCTCACCGGAAATGGCAAGCCTATTATGAATCTGATGAAAACCCAGATGGGCAAAGGCATCGATTTCATGGAAGGAAGCCATGAGTGGCACGGTATTGCACCCAACGACGAGCAACTGGCCAAAGCACTGGCCCAGCAAACAGAAACCTCTCTGGGCGATTATTAATCAGCGGGCTTTTAATGACAATTGCTGACGGGCTGCTTTTGCAGACGGGATCCATGCTGCCAGTACAGCAATGGTAAATACTGTTGCAACAATCAGCAATAAATCGGTGATCAACACCCGGACCGGATAGTAATCAATAACAAAAGAACCTTCCAGCGGAATTAATTTGAAGGTTACCTGCAAATAGCAGAAAAGAAGGGCTATGGCAATGCCAATAATGCTTCCCGTAAATGCAAGCAGAACCCCTTCCGATAAAAATATTTTCTGAATAAAGGAGGTCTTTGCTCCCATTGCTTTCAATATCTGCACATCCTGTTGCTTTTCCAGTACCAGCATGGTAAGCGATCCAACCATATTGAATGCAGCAATAATTAATATTAAACAGAGGATGCCGTAGATCGCCCATTTTTCCAGCTGCATCACAGAAAACAAAGAACGGTTTTGCTGATACCTGTTTTCCACCAGGAAAGAAGGCCCTACAATCTGTTGCAGAGAAGCAACTACAGTGGATTCATTGGCACCTTTTGCCAGCTTTATTTCTGCTGCTGTATATTCATCTGATTTCAGTCCCACCATTTCCCTTACCACATCCAACTCAGTAATCACATACTTATTGTCAAAATCCTGCTGAATAGCAAATGCCCCTTGCGGCCTTGCATTCACTGTACTGATTGATTCCAGCGGATTGGCTGTTAATGCCACCCCCTTTTTGGGTAAGTAAATGGTAACAGGAGAAATAGCACGGTCGCTCAGCAAATTGAGTGCATTTTCAACACCACTGCCCAGCACAATCGCCGGTGTTTCGGCCGAACCCACATTATACTTACCATTAGTGATATGATTGGCCACCCCGCTCACTTTTGAATAATTGGCATCCACCCCTTTGAGTACAGCATTGGCCCTGTATTCACCATTTTGAAAATGGGCATTTTCTTCCACCACCAGGCTCACCGCTTCCACTCCTTGCACAGCACGGATCTGTTGCAACAAGTGTGCAGGCAGCAATATGGTTTTTTCTGTTGCAGAAACCACCCTTACATCGGGATAAAAAGAAGAGTACAAATCCTTTACCAACCCTTCAAATCCATTGAAAATACTAAGTACAATAACCAATGCTGCAGTACCTATTGCCATAGCCACAACAGTAACCCATGCAATGATATTGATGGCATTTGTTGATTTTTTGGATTTAAAATAGCGCCAGGCGAATAACAGGTTCAATGAAGTAGCAGATTAAGAAGTTATAAGTTGTAAGTGTTAAGTTGAAAGAACAAGAAAATTCAGTTTCATTTGTCTTTAGTAGTACTGCCTTTTGCTTTTTACCTTTTGCCTTTTGAATTCAGCCTTCTGCCCTATACATTCAGCACTTAGCATTCAGCATTTATCACTCTTTCTCTTTCTTCTCATCTTCAATCTTCTTCAACAATTCTTCCATTTTAAATACATGATCAAGTGTATCGTCGAGGAAGTATTTGATTTCGGGGATGCGGCGTAACTGGTGCTTCAAGCGGGCCGCCAGTTCTCTTTTTATTTCATGTGCAGCCTGCTCCACCCGCTGTAAAACAGCCTGGTTTTCTTTTGCCTGAAACACACTTAAATAAATACGTGCTTCCAGCAAATCGGGGGTTACTTTGACAGAGGCAATGGAGACCAAACCGCCGTCTATTATATTCAATCCCAGCTTTCTGAAAATCGTTGTCATTTCTTCATGAATGACCCCTGCCACCTGTTTCTGACGTTTACCTTCTAACATATCTGCAACAATTAAACGCTGTAAAAGTAGTTACTTTGCTGCGTTTAAGCGAAAGATAAAGTGAATCTGAGGGAATATTCCTTCGCCGATCAATTTTTACAATGAAACAATTTAAACGGATTTTTAAGTACCTGGCAGCATTTAAATCCAATGTTGTCTCTTACTTTTTTTTCATACTGCTTTCGATCATTTTTTCTATGGTATCGCTGGCCATGCTGGCGCCTTTCCTGCAGTTGCTGTTCGATAAAAGTGCCCGGATTTTAACGGAACCAGTGTTTTCCTTTTCAGCCAAAGGGATATTGGAATACCTGCGTTACCAGATCAGTTATATCATCAGCAGTAAAAATGAACAAACAGCCCTTGCATTTATTTGTGTGATTATCATTGTTTCCATCTTTCTCAAAAATGGTTTTCTCTATTTATCCTACAGAGTTCTTTCGCCGGTGAGAAATGGTGTAATGACAAGACTGAGAGCCGATCTGTTTGATAAAGTATTAAAACTGCCCATCGGATATTTTTCTGAGCAACGAAAAGGCGATCTCATTTCCAGAATGAGTAATGATGCATTGGAAATTGAGTGGAGCATGTTAACCGCACTGGAAACGCTGATCAAAGAACCACTTACCATTTTGTTTTACCTGGTTATGATGGTATTGCTGAGCCCGAAGCTTTCTTTATTTCTTTTCATATTTCTTCCTGCTACTGCTTTTATAATCGGAAGAGTGAGCCGTTCATTAAAAAAACAATCCAGTGATGCACAGGTGAAAAATGGAATTGTTTTATCGATACTGGATGAAACACTGGGTGGCATGCGTGTGATTAAAGCATTCACGGCCGAAAAGCTGATTGGTGATAAATTTCATAAAGTAAATGCAGAGCTGAATCACCTGAGAAATAAAATCAATTTCCGGAAAGATCTTGCATCACCCATGTCTGAGTTTTTAGGCGTTGTTGTTTTATGTGGTGTATTATGGTTTGGCGGAAAATTAGTACTGAGTAATGATGCCGGAGGTTTAAGTCCGGATGGTTTCATTACTTATATTCTGTTTTTCACACAAATCATTAATCCCTCCAAATCACTTTCATCGGCATACTATAATACCCGTCGTGGTATTGCCGCTATTGAACGGATTGAAGAAGTACTGGATGCCCCGGTTGTGGTGGATGAAAAACAGGATGCTATTGAGATCGCCAGCTTCAATAAAGAAATTGAATTCAGAAATGTATCCTTTGCTTATGGCGATGCAGTGATATTAAACAATATCAATCTGAAACTTGAAAAAGGGAAAACAATTGCACTGGTAGGTTCCAGCGGGTCGGGCAAATCAACATTAGCAGATCTTGTTCCACGTTTTCATGATGTGAGTTCGGGCGAAATATTAATTGACGGAAAAAATATTAAGGATTATTCCATTAACAGCCTGCGTCAACTGATGGGCATTGTTACGCAGGAACCCATTTTATTTAACGATACTATTGCCAACAACATTGCATTAAGCAATCCGGATGCCAGTACAGAGATTATTGAAAAAGCAGCCAAAATTGCCAACGCACATGATTTCATCAGCAGGAAAGAAAATGGCTACAATGAAAATATTGGCGACCGTGGGACCAAGCTAAGTGGTGGTGAGCGCCAGCGTGTTACCATTGCAAGAGCTGTATTAAAAAATCCGCCCATCCTCATACTGGATGAAGCTACCTCCTCACTTGACACTGAAAGTGAACGGTTGGTACAGGATGCCATCAATCATCTGATGCAGGAACGTACCAGCCTGGTTATTGCACACCGCTTATCTACTGTTCGCCATGCCCATGAAATTATTGTGCTGCAGAAAGGAACTATTGTAGAACGTGGTACACATGATGAACTGGTGGCTAAAGACGGCTTCTACAAAAAACTGGTGGATCTGCAGGAGGTGAAATAATTCAACACTACTTCCAGGGAAGAAATTTTTCGGTTTGTACTTCTTTCAACATGGGATTTTGTGTATGAATGGTTTTGCCATTAAGCACTCTTTCATACATACGTAAATAAGAAAGTGCCATCAATCTTGAATTAAACGTTTCCGCTGCATACTCATGACATTCCTTAGGCGAAAAATCTGCTTCATCAATTGCATGAGCTAACTCTTTGGCATTGGCTGAAAGAAATCCAAATCGATCACCTGTGATTTCCGGAAGCGATCCGTAAGGTGTGCCAAATATGGGACAACCGTAATACAAACTTTCTGTTAGTGCCAATCCAAATGGTTCATGCCACCGCACCGGAAACACCAATCCCTTGGAACCATTGAGTAACTTGTTTTTTTCTTCTCCGCCCACCATGCCAAAGAAACGGGTACGCATGCTGGTTGTAAAACGAAATCCCATATTCACATTCAATCTTGTTCCACCTAACACATACAGTTTTTCATTTCGGGTAAGGTCAATGGTTTGAACAGCACCTTTCACATTTTTAATTCTCCATGCTGCTTTACCAAGGAAATGATAATAACGCCGGGGTATACTCAGGTCGGGTTTGCTGTAATCATCCCAATCCATTCCATTATAAACAAATTCATCTGATCCAAATCGCTCTGCATGATTGCGGGAAATAAAAATAGTATTCTTATCAAGTGGCACCTGTTCGTTAAGGTTGCCGTGCATGGTTACCACATAGGGCACCTGTATGATGCCGTCTGGCTGGGAGTTCAGGTGAACAATATCCCATGGGCCGGCGGTTTGACTGGCAATGGGCATTGATTTGTCCAGGAACCGTACATCGGCAAATTCGCAGGACGACCCCTCTTCCACCAGGTAGGTAACTTTATGCCCCACCCGGGTCAATTCCTTGCCCAGATACCATATAACCCGTTCGGTTCCACCATACTTATGAACCGGAATTTTACAAGTATCAACAATTAAAATATGCATGACCTGATCTTTTTAAACGCTCATTTCAGCCTGAAACGGCTGCTGGGAGCGGGTTTCAGTAAAACACCTAGTTTTTACAGAAAATAGCCGCAAAATAACCAACTAATCCCAAAAACCTTATCTTTACTATGTTAACGTGAATTCAGACAAGGCTTTCTGAACCATTGATACTTCTCTTTTTTTGATAAGTTTCCGGTCTTCAGTTATTCTCTCTGGTTCATTTTTTTGGATTTTTAATTTTTTTCTTGTGAACATTTACGTTGGAAACTTGTCCTGGTCAATGACAAATGAGGACCTCTCTGCACTTTTTGAACAATTTGGCGCTGTTTCATCTGCCAAAATCTTAACCGACAAATTCTCTGGTCGTAGCAAAGGATTTGGTTTTGTTGAAATGGAAAATGCTGATGAAGCGCAAGCTGCTATCAGCGGACTGAACGATACAGACGTTCAGGGTCGTAAAATTGTTGTAAATGAAGCACAACCAAAACCCGAAGGCGGTGGCGGCTTTAAAAAGCGCAGCTTTGGTGGCGGCGGTGGTGGTGGTTTCCGCAAAGGCGGTAGCGGCGGCGGTGGATACCGTGGCGGCAACGGCGGCGGTGGCTACAAAGGCGGCGGCGGTTACAGCAGAGATTATTAATCAGCACACACTCAAGCAACATACAAATCCCTTCAACCGAAGGGATTTTTTTATTTCTGTTATCAGTGGGATCTGAAGAGAATACCCGCCTATACAAAACCACTCTGTTTCAATGTAAACCAACTGTGAAGAATTGGCGAACCAGGGAAACGACTAAGCAACCCTGCCCGACGTAAAAAAAACTACAAATCATTTAACGTTCTTTCATCTTCTTCATCATGGCTTACGGGATGAAATAAAGTAATTTTACCGAACATTACTGCACTATAATAACAGTTATCAACAGCAGTGTGTTATTTCGACTATACAAACCAGCACGAATGAAAAAATTTGGAAAGAAAATAGTGAATATCTTAAAATACACAGGTGCAGGCATTGTATTTCTTCTTGTACTCATGTTTTTAATTCCGTATTTGTTTCCGGGTTTCATATCCGACAAAATAAAAAAATGGTCGAATGAAGCCATTGAAACCAAACTGGAATTTTCAAAAGCACGACTTTCCTTCTTTAACCACTTCCCTTCCTTAACACTTACATTGTACGATGTTTCCCTCACAGGATCGGCACCTTTCAACAATGATACATTGGTGGCTGCCAATGAAATTGCATTAGGTGTTGATCTCAGTTCTGTATTCAGTAAAACAGTACGTATCGATGAAATTTATGTAACCAGAGGAAACATCAAAATACTTGTGAGCGAAGACGGAAAGCCCAACTATAATATTTACAAATCGGGCAACAGCAAGCAATCTGCTGCTGCAGATACCGGATCGGCCACATTAAAAATTGCACGCATTCAAATAGAAGACTGTGCCTTTCTTTACAACGACCAATCCATTCCTTTCCTCGTGAAAGCCAGCAATTTTAATTACCTGGGAAAAGGAAAATTAAGCGAAGCTGTTTTTTCGCTCAAATCAAAAATCAGTATGGAAGCAGTTGACCTGCAGTATGACGGCGAACCATACCTCACCGATAAAAAACTGGAGGCCACACTGCGCACCCGCATCAACACCAATTCGCTTGAACTGGATTTCAGAAAGAATGATTTAAAAATCAATCAGCTTCCTGTCTCTTTCAAAGGTGTTTTTTATTTTTTGAAAAATGGTTACCGGATGGATTTCAATGCCAGCACCGGTAACACAAAACTTGAATATCTTTTTACTGCTTTGCCCCCCGCTTATGTTAAGTGGCTCAACAAAACAAACGTGGATGGTAATGTGGAATTGAAAACATCTTTGAAAGGCGACTACATCGCATCTGAAAACAAACTGCCCGATTTGACCTTTGACCTGAAGGTGAAAGACGGTGCCTTCGCCACCAAAGCCATCAATCAAAAAATCACAAACATTCAACTGGCGTTTCATTTGTTGTTACCACAGCTGAACACAAATAACCTGGAGTTGAAGCTGGATACGATAGCAGCAACTATGGGAAAAGATTTCATCAGGGGTGTTGTTGAAACAAAAGGACTTACCAATCCGCACCTCAAACTAAACCTGCAGGCAGTTGCCAATCTGGATAACTGGTCGGCCGTATTGGATTTGCCCGGGATTACAGGTGTGAAGCCGGGCGGTTTACTGCAATTAAATGCTGTAGCAAACGGAACTTACTCAACTGCGAAACAATTATTTCCTGTACTGAATTCAACCATTGTTTGGCAAAAGGGCACGTTGCTCACCAATCAATATCCCAACCCGGTTACTGATATATCTGTTGATTTGTCTGTGTTGAATACACGTGGCACAGCAAATGATATGAAAGTTGTAATCAAACCCATATCCTTTCAGTTTGAAGGACAACCATTCACACTTACAGCCAATCTCAACAACTGGAATAATCTTGTTTACCAGGTGAGTTCAAAAGGAAGTATTAATATTGGAAAACTATATAAAGTATTTGCCATTGATGGTTATGATGTAAATGGATTTATTAAAACAGATCTTTCGCTGCAAGGATCACAGGCAGATGCCACAGCCGGACGATATGACTTACTGCAAAATAAAGGAACGATTGAATTAAAGAATATCAGTTTACACACTCCCTATTTCCCGCAATCATTTCTTATTAATAGCGGTGCTTTTCATATCAATAATGATCAGCTTGTTGCCGATCAGTTGCAACTCAGCTACAGAAACAACAAAGCAGTAATTACCGGAAGTTTCAGCAACCTGATCAACCATCTTCTCAAACCCGATGCACCATTAAATGGCACTCTTTCACTCACCAGTAAGGAATTGTTTGTTCACGAATTCATCAGTGAAGAGGAACCAACCAATAACAAGCAAAAAACCAGTTCAGCACCTGCTTCAACGGAAACCGGTGTTGTGCTGCTGCCTTCCAATCTTTCTATGCAATTTCACAGCTCCATTGATAAAGTTGATTACAACGGATTGAATCTCTATAACTGGATAGCCGATGCAACACTTCAGAAAGGAAAACTAAGCATCGGTAAATCTGCTTTTCGTTTAGCTGGTGCATCTGTACAAATGGAAGGCAGTTACGAACCCATCAATCTGAAACAAGCAAATTTCACTTATCATGTAAATGTAAAAGAAGCCGATATCCAGACAGCCTATAAAGAAATTCAATTGTTCCGGGAATTACTCACCAGCGCTGCTGCTGTTACAGGAAAAGTATCATTGGATTATTCGCTTAACGGCATACTAAATGATAGCCTTTACCCTGTTATGAATACATTAAATGGTGGTGGTGTGTTATCAATAAAAAATCCATCGTTCAAAGGATTTAAATTGTTTGCCGCCATTGGAAAGAAAACAGGTAAAGATTCATTAAATGAAAAACGCACCGCCAAACAAACAGTTCAGCTGAAAACAACAATCGCCAATAACATCATTACTATTGAGAAAGTAAAATTGAAAGTAGCAGGTTTTCGTCCACGTTTTGAAGGACAGGTAGGATTAGACGGACGATTAAACCTCAAAGCCAGGTTGGGATTACCACCATTTGGTTTATTTGGCATTCCCTTGACGATTACCGGTACACAAGACAACCCGGTGGTTCAATTCCGGAAAGGAAAAAATGGAAAAAGCTTAGATGAAGATGCCGATGCAGATGATAAGAAGGAAGCAAACCAGGCTACAGATAACAGCAAGCAACAGTAACAGAATTGTGCTAAAAATATAAACGTATTAAACAAGAATGCCACTCAAATGAGTGGCATTCTTGTTTATAAGAAGGTTGTTTTCTTATTCTCCTGAGATCTGAGTGCCTCTGTTATGTCCCATCTTCGCTTCAATGCTCAAAGTAGCATGAGGAACGGCACGTAAACGTGCTTTGTCGATGAGTTTACCGGTAACACGGCATACACCATACGTTTTGTTTTCGATACGCATGAGTGCTTTCTCAAGGTGATCGATATAGGTAATCTGGCGACTGGCCATTTGTGATAATTGTTCACGCTCCATACTTACACTACCATCTTCCATGGTCATGTAACGGCCGTCTCCATCATCTCCGCCTAATTCATCCTTACGGGTAATTAACCCTTGCAGGTAAACCAGTTCTTTTTTAGCGGCTTCCAGTTTCCGTTGAATCAGTTCTCTGAATTCAGTAAGATCGGAATCGCTGTAACGAACCATTGGCCCCTGTGGTTTCACTTCGGCTTTAGAATCGAGTACAGACTTTGTAAAATCGGGTTGATATTTAACAGAAGTTGAAACAGATGTTTTAATAGGTTTCACTTCTACGGGCTTCGCTTTTGCTTTTGCTTCTTTTTTCAAATCCTGTATTGCTTTTTTAACGGGTGGTTTGATATGTACATCCTGTTTAGGAGCCGGTGCAGGTGCAGCCACCACTTTCTTAGGCTCAGGTTTTACTGCTTTAGGGGCTGGTTTAACCGGGGCTTTAGGAGCTGGCTTGGCAGCAACGGGTTTTGCAGGAACCGCTTTTTTAGGAGCTGGTTTCGCAACTGGCTTCGCAGCAGCTTTCTTCGCAGCAGGCTTGGCTACTGGTTTTGCAGGCTTGGCCGCCTTTTTAGGGGCTGGTTTCGCAACTGGTTTTGCAGCAGCTTTCTTCGCAGCCGGTTTGGCGGCTGGTTTAGCTGGTTTTGCAGGCTTTTTAGCTGCGGGTTTTGCTGTTTTCTTTTTCGCTGGCATGCTATCCTCCTTTTTTGGATACTTGTACTTTAATTAAATGATCGTTCACCTCAACGTCAACACCGTCTTGCAAAGCCGGGTCTTCTTCAAGGTTGTCTGCCAAAATTTCGGCGCAAATATAGGACTTAAATTGAGTGATGGCGGGGGTGAGCTCCGGGTGGCCTGATATTTTTACAGTAATCCGGTCGGTAAGCTCAAAATTGCTGTCCTTCCTGATTTTCTGTATACGGTTTACCAGTTCACGGGCATTCCCCTCGTTGAGCAGTTCCGGTGTTACGGTTACATCCAAAGCTACCGTTATGTTGCTGTTGGAAGCCACCATCCAGCCGGGCACATCTTCACTCATAATGTCCACATCTGTCAAATATAATGGAAGGTTTTCATTATCAACCAACAGGTTATAAACACCTTCTTTTTCCAGTTCGGCTATTTGTTCCTGGCTGAAGTTGCCAAGGGCTGTTGCCACGGCTTTCATCTTTCCACCCAGCTTTTTACCCAGCACCTGGAAATTGGGTTTGATTTTCTTTTTGATGAAGGTATTATCCGGCGTGAGGTATTCGATTTCTTTTACGTTTACTTCATTGCGGATGAGGTCTTCCACTTTTTGCAATTGTTCTTTCATAGCCGGGTTGAGCACCGGGATGAGTACTTTTTGCAAAGGCTGACGAACCTTTATATTCACTTTCTTGCGAAGTGAGAGCACCAGTGAAGAGGCATCCTGTGCCAACTGCATCCGCTCTTCCAAACCAGCATCCATCTTTGCAACATCTGCAACAGGATACAACGTATGGTGAACCGATGTTTCATTGTTGAGCTGAGTTACCTGGTTGAGGTTGCGGTACAACAGGTCACTGAAGAATGGTGATACTGGCGCCATCAACTTAGCAACAGTAACCAGGCATTCGTACAGAGTTTGATACGCACAGATTTTATCGTGTTCATACTCTCCTTTCCAGAAACGACGGCGGCAAAGACGCACATACCAGTTGCTCAGGTGTTCGTCGGTGAATGTTTCAATCAATCGTCCGGCCTGTGTTGGTTCGTAATCATCCATTGCTTCCGTCACTTGTTTGATCAAGGTATTGAGCGATGATAGAATCCAGCGGTCAATTTCCGGACGCTGATCAACAGGAATATATTCTTCTTTGAATGTAAAGCCATCTACATTGGCATACAATACAAAGAACTGGTAGGTATTATAAAGTGTACCAAAGAATTTACGTTGTACTTCTTTGATGCCTTCAATATCAAATTTGAGATTATCCCACGGTGATGCATTGGTGATGAGATACCACCTGGTAGCATCGGCGCCGTATGTTTGAATGGTTTGGAACGGATCCACCACATTACCCAAACGCTTACTCATTTTGTTGCCGTTCTTATCCAGCACCAATCCGTTCGAAACAACGGTTTTATAAGCAAGACCGGGATATTTCTGATCGTTCACTTCCACACCATGCTTCTTCAATTCTTCCTGTACCGATTCTTTCACCAGCGAACCAATAGCATGAAGTGTATAAAACCAACCTCTTGTTTGGTCCACCCCTTCGGCAATAAAATCGGCAGGATAGTTTTGGGCGAATGTTTGAACATTTTCAAATGGAAAATGCCATTGTGCATACGGCATGGCACCACTATCGAACCAAACGTCGATCAGATCGGCCACACGTTTCATGGGCTTACCCGAAGCACTCACCAGCACAATTGAATCCACAAAGGGTTTGTGTAAATCCAGTTTCTCTTTAGAGATACTTGCGTTCACATCGCCACCCAACGCCTGTTTTGCTTTTTCGGCTTCCTGCAACAACTCTTCCACAGAACCAATGCAGATTTCTTCTTCTCCATCTTCTGTTCTCCATACAGGCAAAGGTGTGCCCCAATAGCGGCTGCGGCTGAGATTCCAGTCCACCATATTCTCCAACCAATTTCCAAAGCGGCCTTCGCCGGTTGATTTGGGTTTCCAGTTGATGGTTTTATTAAGTTCCACCATCCGGTCTTTCAAGGCCGTGGTTTTGATGAACCAGGCATCCAGCGGATAATAAAGAATAGGTTTATCGGTTCTCCAGCAATGCGGATAACTGTGTTCGTATTTTTCTACTTTAAACGCCCGGTTTTCTTTTTTGAGTTTTACGCAGATATCTACATTCACATCTGCATACTCCGGATCGTCTTTATAATTTTTTACATAACGATTGCTGAACTCGCCCAATCCATCTACAAACTTTCCTTCCCTGTCCACCATGGTGATGATACCAATGTTGAACTTCTTACCCACTTTATAGTCATCGGCACCAAAAGCAGGAGCCGTATGTACAATACCGGTACCATCTTCTGTAGTAACAAAATCACCCACAATAATGCGGAACGGATCGGCATCGGGTGTAATACGTTTTACTTCTTCAATGCTGTTGGCTTCGTAAGGCAGTAATTGTTCGTAATGCAGGCCTTCTAACTGTGAACCTTTGAATGTGGCTACTGTTTTCCAGGGAATGAGTTTTTGTTCACCGTTGTATCCATCAAAATCTCCGTTCTCTCCTTCTGCTTTCAGGTATTTTGAAATGAGATCTTTTGCCAGCACCACATTAATGGGAAGATGCGTGTAAGGATTAAACGTTTGCACCAATGCATATTCAATATTGGGCCCAACCGTTAAACCGAGGTTACTGGGCAGGGTCCATGGAGTGGTGGTCCATGCCATGAAAAACACCTCGGCACCGTGTACGGCATCGTGCAGGAACTTACTCTTTTCATCCTGTGCAGCACGGAACATAACGGTGGCACTGGTATCTTTTACATCTTTATAGGTACCGGGCTGGTTGAGTTCATGTGAGCTGAGGCCCGTTCCTGCAGCCGGGGAATAAGGCTGAATGCTCACACTTTCATACAACAGTCCTTTTTTGTACATCTGTTTGAGCAGCCACCATAAACTTTCAATGTAATTGTTTTCAAAAGTGATGTAGGGATTGTTCAGGTCTACCCAATAACCCATCTTCTGGGTAATATCGTCCCATTTATCTTTAAAACGCAGCACCGCCTCCCGGCATTTCTGGTTATACGCTTCAACGCTGATTTTTTTACCAATATCTTCTTTGGTAATGCCTAATTCTTTCTCAACGCCTAATTCCACGGGTAAACCATGTGTATCCCATCCTCCTTTTCGTTTTACCTGGAACCCTTGCATGGTTTTGTAACGGCAAACGAGATCTTTCAGTGTTCTGGAAATAACGTGATGGATGCCGGGCATACCATTGGCACTGGGCGGACCTTCATAAAACACAAAAGGTGTTGCGCCATCTCTTAATTCCACACTTTTCTCAAATGCCTGCTCCTCCTGCCATTTGCTGAGGATTTCCTGGTCTACAGACGGAAGATTTAATTGGGAAAACTCCCTGTATTTTAAACTCATACAAACTCCTTGTTCAGTCTTGCTTTGAAAGGTGTGCAAAGGTAAGAAAGTTCAACAGGGAATGAAAATGAAAAAGGCCCCTTAAAAGGGGCCCTCTCAATCCTAACCTAACACTCAAAAAGTTTTGCTTCCGTTTGCCTGGAATGTATAACGGAATGTATAAAAACGTTGCTGATACGTTTTAATCTCATCGCTGGCAGAAGTAGCCGGAGTTACTCCGCCTTTGTAAAAATTCAGGATCTCCACTTTGGCATACTTACCGCTGGCTGTGCGTATAATGAGTGTGCGGCCTGCAAGAGGAGTAAGCAGCACATTCACACCATCATAATTGTACCAACCTTTACCGGAACCTTTCGGAATGGCATAGCTTACGGGATGGTTATCTACACGAAATGTTGAATCGTTTGACACATCTGTCACATCATCAAAATTGGCCAGTTGAACAAATGCACCACCAGCACCGGGACCACTGGTTACGTTGTTCACACGAATGGTGGAACCGCCAAAAGCCAGATCCCATTTAGTAGTGGCAGAGTCGCTGTTGGGCACCCATGTATTTGTTTCAAGGCTAAAGAAACTGTACTTGCCGGCGCCATAAGGCTGCCCTTGTGAAGTGATTCCAACAATTGTATCTGCAGGAAGATTTTTCACGGTTACAATCTTGCCGCTCACACTTACATTGAACGCTGTAGGGCTGGTTGTATTTGTTTTTTGCTTTTCTTTTTTGCAAGCAGTAAACGCTACTACAGAAACTAAAGCTAAAAGAATCATTCTCGTTTTCATTGTCACCTGGTTTTTTTGTTTTTATTAAAATCGTAGAAAATTGAAGTGTAGATGGTCCGCCCGTTGAGATTGGGCAGGTTATTGATATCCTGGTAGTTCAATACATTGTCCATGCCTGCCTGCAGACGAATACCATTTTTGAATTCTTTTCCGGCCGAAAGGTTTACCATTACAAAGCCAGCAGCAAACTCATCAAATTCATCATAAACAGTATTACCACTTGTATTGCTGATCGCCCAACGGCTCCTGTAAACAGAACGGACTGTAGCAAAAACCTGATCCTTGTTTTCATACGTCAGTTTCAGGTTGGCCATGTGGCGGCTGCGGTTGGGTAATCCAAAATATTCACTGCGCAGCAAAGTGCGTGAGATGTTATTATTATCACGAACAGGTTCTATGCCGTTTTTAATTCGTTTTAGTTCTTCTTTATCTGCCGTAAGCAAAAACTGGTAACCCGTTGTGAGTGTAAGATGTTTAACGGGCATCCATTTGATTTCGGTTTCCAGTCCTTGTGTATAGGCTTTCTTCACATTGATGTAGCTATAGATCTGAGTTCCGTTGTTTCGTGTGGCTACCTGGCGTGATTCAATTAAATTATCTATATCATTACGAAACAGGTTGATTGTGACTGACAGTTTTGATGAAGGCATAAATCCTGCACCGATGTTCACACCTGTACTGTATTCAGGAGTAAGGGTACTGAGTTTATTGAAATCATCTGTGAGTTCGGCAATTTCACCTCTTTGCTGCAATTGTGTAATAATTTTAATTGCATCAATTGTTCCAAATACAGAATACCCTCCGGCTGCCACATTGGTGAAGTTGAGGTACAGCTGACGGAAGTCGGGTGCTTTAAACCCACGGCCTACCGATGCATTGGCGTAGAATTTTGTGCTGAAATTGTAACGAACTGCCAGCTTGGGACTGAAAGCAGCTGCATACAATTTATTATCGTCATAACGAAGGCCTGCAATCACATTCATTTTTTCAACGGGTGTCCATTCATACTGAAGGAATCCGTATGCGATTGTATTTTGTTTAACAGAACTGCTGTTATCATACCTGGTGGAACGGGCCTGGTCAATGATATAACCAGCACCACCGGTAAATGTCATGTTCTTCAGTGTAATATCTGTTTGATTTTCTACTTTATAGAAACGCTGAAAAAATCCATCATAGTAAAGGCTATCGGGCTTTTCTTTGAAACGTAGTTTTTCATCGCCGTTGAATCGTGAGATATATCCCCTAAAGGCAGATTTTACTTTTTTACTGAACTTATACGTAAAGACCGGGTTGATATTCCAGTCGTTATTAATTTCTCTTCCGTAAGAATTACTTACTCCGCCAATATTGCTAACTGAAATTTCTTTTTTGATGTAGTCATATCCATTGCGGATTGATACATCCAATACAGCTTTTTCATTTACCGTATATCCCAGCTTGAGCATATTGGTAAAGCGGCCTACCGGTTGTGGTACCCGGTTGTTTGAATTAATACGGTAACCAATTACATCACTGTACAATGCATTGCCACTATACTTGAAAGAAAACTTACCAAGCGTTACACCGGCATTGAAGCTGACATCTGTTTGCTTGAATGCTTTGTTACCGAAGGGAAGTGACCAACCTTCATCCGGGTTTCCAAACCCGTAACGAAGGCTTGCATTGAGCAGTTCTTTCCGGGAACGATCGGTAATGATATTAATCACACCTGCCATTGCCTCTGATCCATACAAACTGGACGAAGGGCCTTTCACAATTTCAATTTTTTTGATATTGCCAATTGCAATGCGGTTAAGGTCGAGCACACCGGCTGTTCTACCAACCAGTGGCTCACCGTCGATCAGAATTAATGTATAATCGGGATTCAGGCCCTGCATTTGCACACCGGCACCAAACCCGGCGGTGAGAAACAAACCCGTTGTTTCCTGCAAAAGGTCTCTCAAACGCAAAGAGCCAGCTTGTTGAATTTGTTTTTGTGAGATAACAGAAACCGGTACCGCTACATTACCCAGCCTGCGCTCAGTACGGGTAGCCGTTACCACCACTTCTGTAAGCAGTTTTGCAGAATCGGATGAAAAAGAAATCTCCTGCGCCTCCGAAGCAAAGAAAGTAATCAGTCCGGTAAAGAATAAAACAAATCGTGCAGTCATAAATTCACTGCAAATGTGAAATTCACAATTGTTTCATTCATCACAGAACTGTCATGAACTCTTCTGACAAAGAGGTTTGACAGTTTAGTGACAATCCTCGTTGAACGAACAGTTCCTAAGGTGATTTCAAACATCAGAAAAACGTCATCAGAAACTGGTTGGCCTGTTTACACAATTACTGTCTTCTTTTTTTATTGAGCCAGATCATGAGTCCGGTAACAGGCAATGTGGTTGCAATTAAACAAGCCAGAAAATATAGCAACTTGGTGAAAGTGCCATATACATTTCCAATATGGATTGCTTTTATGGAGCCTGCAATACGTTCGTTTAGTGGCTTCTTCCTGAAAATATCTGTTTTGAGCACTTTACCGGTAACAGGATCTATTGTAATTCTGTCGCCGGCAGCAGGTGCAAAAAAGCCTGTTTTTGTTTTGCTGATGATTGTTTTTGCATCCGGACCTACAGCAAAGTTGATCATTGTTGTTCCCTTGAACGGAAGTATACTATCTGCAATCCTCAAATATTCATCTGCTGAAATCTGTACAGTTGCCGATGTCAAAGAATCCACTGATTGGCGGCTATTTTGCAGCACCCTTTCTGATTGTTTCACTGGCGGCCCCTCCCTTCTTCTTTCCATTCTGACCTCGCCTCTTCTTTCCTGTTCACCTCTTCCTTCACCTTTTCCTTTTTCTCCGGGCTTATAAGTACCTAATGTTTTTTGCAAACCGGTGCGGTACCATTCAAATGACCATTGAGGCCCGGTAAGTCCCATCAGCAATAAAAAAATCAGCGAATAAAAGGCAAGCGTATTGTGCAGATCATGGTTCACCCGTTTCCAGCCAGCATTCCACTTAATTTTTAACCCTTGTTTCCAGTATTTTGCTTTCTGAGGGAACCAGATAATAAGCCCGGTTATACACCCGATTGTAAATATGATTGTAGCCCATCCAGTGATCATACTTCCCAATTCACGATTGGGTACCCCTTTGATAAGCGGCTTCTCTATCCGGTCCAGCAATAACCAACGATGCAAACTAAACATGGCTCTCATAAATTCTTTTGTCCCGTTTTTTTCATTGGAAGTTCCTACCACCTCTCCTGTATAAGGATTTACCATGTAAACAGTACTGCCACCCCGTTGACTTGTCTCCTCCTCTTTTCTGAATATAAACTGGAAGGTGCGATCTGAACCGGCAGGAACCGTAATTCCGGAAATTTTACCCGTTGCATTTTGTTTTGCACGTACAAGTAATGTATCTATAGGCAACCGGGCTTCACCCTCTTTCGCTTCAACACAATATAAATGCGGGGCAGCATGCTCTGATATCTCTGTATTAAACACATAAACGGTTCCGCTGAAACAAACGGCTATTACAATTAAACCACTTGCAAGCCCCAGCCACAAGTGAATATCATTAGCCAATTTTCGGGTTCGCTGCCATTTACTTTTACCTGATTTTTCTATGCCCATAATGATAGATGCTGATTAAAAAAGGGAGCGCAAACAAATGCCTCCCCTGATGAAAATTTATTGATTAAATGCTCAAAATCTGTAGCTGACTGTTGCCACCAACTGACGGGGAGGGATAGGGTTAATACTGTAATTCTCATGTACATAATAGTTCAACACATTCGTAAGATTCGACAGTTTTGCAAGTAACGAAATCCGCTTCACTGTATAGCCTGCTGTTATATCAACGGTTACAAAACTTTTTACAGCAATGATTCTTGAGTAATTCTGTGATTGGCCAAGGGTATTATTCCATCCTCCCAAACGATCGCCTACATAGTAAGCACCGGCACCTAACTTCAATCCATTAAGTTTGCCCTTTGCAACAGTATAAAAAGCACTGGCATTGGCTGTATGTGCTGGTGTATTTACAAGACGGTCTCCTTTGATATAACTACCCACGGTTCCTGGTGTTTTTGTATAACGCATATCGTTGTAACTGTAACCAGCCATTACCGAAAAACCTTTCAAAGGATTGGCGGTGAAATCCAGCTCAATACCGTTACTCGTTGTTTGACCTGTTAATTCTTTCAGGTTACTGTTACTGTTTGGATTACCGTTTTTATCGAACTGCGCTGTTTGAGCCAGGTTGCTGTTGATAATTTTATACATTGTAAGATTCACCGTCACTTTTCCTTTGAAGAAGATATTCTTCATGCCCACTTCAAACTGATCGATGATTGAAGGCGCCAATACATTGTTATAAATATCTAATCCGGTATTAATTGTAAAAGAATTTGAGTAACTGGTAAAGAATGATATTGTTGGTTTCATACGATACACAAGTCCGAGGCGAGGCGAAAAAGCATGATCATTCTGAAGTTTCCCTTTTGCAATTGAATCTTTTAGCAGATAAGTGGTAGTGGCAGGCGCAGACTCCTGCATAGACCAACGAACACCTGCAAGCAGTTTGATTTTAGATGTAATACTGATAAGATCCTGTACATAAGCCCCTACACGATAGACTGGTGTTTTAACCCAGGTAAGGCGGGTAGCAAGAGGAATATCGGTACGCTGCACAAACTTATCCGGATTCAGAATATTAATTGTGTCATATATCTTCCCCTGTATATCATAATTATAGGTCTCTGTTAAATAACGATCTGCATCGGCTCCAGCCAAAATTGTATGTTCCACTTTGCCAGTTTTGAATTTTCCGTTCAGGTTAATTTGTCCGGTATAAAAATTTTCTTTGGTATCCACACGACCCAAAGGTCTTGCCCAATCTCCGTTTGCTTTTGCCTGGATACGTTCCACGGCATAGTAATCACGCACAAACTGTTGATATGAAAGCACACTGCTGATTTGCCAATTATTGCTGATCGTACGTTTTATTGTTGCGGACACAGTTGCCTGCTGTGTAGTGTTATATTGCCAGCTGGCTCCCATAAACCGGGAACGGGGCACATTGGGAATAACTGTATTATCCAGACTACCGATACCAAAGTCCGGGGTAAACTTGTGATTAAGATAATCTCCCTCCATTATCAACTCTGTTTTCTTATTTAATTTAAACAGAAAAGAAGGGTTAATATACCGGCGGGTTGACGATACCTGGTTTCGGTAACTGTTGGCAGTTTCAAAAGTGGCGTTCAACCTGTATGCCACTGACCGGTTGATGGGGCCATAAATATCAATTGAAGGTTTCCATAGTTCATAACTCCCTGCACGCAGGTTTACATCGCCCCCGAACTCAAATTTCGGTTTCTTGGTTACCATATTTAACACGCCACCCGGAGCTACATTACCATAGAGAATAGCTGCTCCTCCTTTTAATATTTCAACACTTTCAAGAGAGCTCATTTCCGGCATTGCACCCGCATTTACACGTGAGCCGTTCTTAAACATATTAGTAGACGAAAAACTATATCCTCTGGCATAAAACGACTCCTGTGTATTCGCTCTTGTTGTACCCAGGTAAACGCCGTTTACATTTTTTACAACGTCGCTCAGACGTTGCGCCTGCTGATCCCTGATCACGGTTTCATTTACAGTTGCCATTGCCTGGGGCAGATCCATTGGTTTAATAAGTGATTTCCCAAATACCGTGGCTTTATCATTTACACTACGGAAGTAGGCAATTACAATTTCATTCAGCTGCCTTGCGTTTTCTTTTAATACAAATGAAGCATTTGTGATTTCTCCTTCATTTACTTTGAGTTTTTTTTCAATTGTTTCCAGTCCTGTAAATGATACAACAATTGTATACTCACCGGCGGGCACATTATACAGCCGGTAAGACCCGTCTTCCAGGCTTACGGTTCCTTTGTTTAATTCTTTCAGATAAACGCTTACATATTCTGCCGCCTTTCCATCAACTGTTGTGACAACACCTTTGATCCCTTGCTGGGCAAACAGGCAGGATGATAATATCGTACATAAAAAAAGCAGTTTCAGTTTCCGTTCCATAATTCACATTTTTTCAGAACGCAAATTTGCTTCATCTCTAACCGGAACATTTTCAAAATCAGGAAAACGGTTTACGCAAAACGGAAAGCTTACTTAAAGAGGCTTGCTAAACAGCAGTTCACAAGGCTTTAACCCCGTGTGCTTTTTAAAAGCTGTGGAGAAGTGAGAAATAGAGGAATACCCGAGCATAGCGCTAACATCGGTTACGCTTAATCCTTTTTCATAAAGCAGGTATTTGGCATGATCCATACGCTGGCCCTGGTAAAAATCAAATATGGTTGTACCGAATAATTCTTTGAACCCTTTTTTGAGATAGCACTCGTTGGTTCCTACTTTTCGACTTAGTTCTTTAATGGTGATAGGCTCTCCTATCCGTTGCAACAAAATTTCTTTTGCCTGGATGAATTTCTCCCGATCGGCTTCATTAGCAAGAAACTTACAGGTAAAGCTTTCTTCGGCTTTTTCTTCCACCAGGCACTCCAATCCGTACAATAATAAAGCCTGCAACTGGCTGTTTACATAAATATTTTCCAACGCATCGCTGTAATTATGCTGCAACAGGTTTTCCAGTACAGAACGGGTTCTGTTGCACAGCTGAACAGTGGTGCTGAACGATGTTTTATTTCGGAAAGAAAGTAATTCATCACTTTTTGTACGAACTGTTTTTCCTTTTACAAACTGAGAAAGATAGGCCGATGGATAGCGAAAAATGATCACATCCAGGGAAGGCAATCGGTTGCTGCACTCTGCCGATTGATGGCTGCAAAAGCTGCCGCTGCATTCTGCCGCATTGCAATAACGGTTACCGCTGATGCAAAAACGCAGCTCAATAGTCCGTTCTTTCGACTGGCGGGGATGATACTGGTAGGCCAGCATTCCCACATCCTCCACAGTAAACCGGCTGGGCATGCGGTAACGGTGGATGCTGTACTGCACCGAACCGGGGATTTGTTTCTCCTGCTGGTGCAGCAGTTCCAGGTCGCCTATCATTACGGGCTGGCGAACCGCTATGGACAAAATATCGTTCATTTCCTGCATGCCCGGCAAAATTAAGCGTTACAACATCAATTTTCCACAGCACTTTGTTTGAGTTTGGTCATTTCAGCTCCTGATACTGCACCCGCAGATCCTGAAAGAATCTTATTCTGTTTAATTTTCTTAGTTAACCGGCATGAATCCAAGCTAAAAAAAACGAAAAGGCAAGGTGTTGGAAAGCCCTGTTTTTCTGCTTGAAAAAATGTGGATTTCTTGCCTGAAAAACACCGTTTAAAAGCAGGCAGACCGCCCCCTTTTCCTTACTTTTGTCGGCATTCATTTTTGACCACTAAAACAGGTTTTTGAGACGCATTTTATGAGTACAGAATTGCAAGAGACACAAGCACCAGCCGGTGGTTATGGTGCCGATAGTATACAGGTATTGGAAGGTTTGGAAGCGGTGCGTAAGCGCCCTGCCATGTATATTGGCGACATCAGCGAAAAAGGGTTACACCACCTGGTTTATGAAGTAGTAGATAACTCAATAGATGAGGCATTGGCCGGCTATTGTAAAAACATCACCGTAAACATTCACGAAGACAATTCCATCAGTGTTCAGGACGATGGCCGTGGTATTCCCACTGCTATGCACACGAAAGAAAAACGTAGTGCACTGGAGGTGGTAATGACTGTATTGCATGCTGGTGGTAAATTTGATAAAGGATCATATAAAGTTTCCGGAGGTTTGCATGGCGTGGGGGTAAGCTGCGTAAATGCACTTTCGTCCAAATTGCAGGTAACCGTTCAGCGTGATGGAAAAATATTTGAACAGGAATACAAAATTGGTATCCCACAGTATCCTGTTCGTGAAATCGGTTCCAGCGATGCAACCGGAACAAAAGTTCATTTCTGGCCCGATGGCAGCATCTTCACCACCACCCTTTACAAAAAAGAAATTCTCGAAAGCCGTTTACGTGAACTGGCTTTCCTCAACAAAGGCATCAGCATCACTTTAAACGATTTACGTGAAATTGAAGAAAACGGCGCCACCTATACCAAAACCTTCTTCAGCGAAGGTGGTATTGTGGAGTTTGTTGAGCTGATTGACCGCAATGGGAAACGCAATCCGCTTCTCCCCAATGTTGTTTACATGGAAGGAAGAGATGAAGACTCCAATGTAGCTGTGGAAGTTGCGATGATTTACAATGATTCATTCCACGAACATATTTTTTCATACGTCAACAATATCAACACCATAGAAGGTGGTACGCATGTAACCGGTTTCCGCCGTGCTATTACCCGTGTGTTTACTTCTTATGGGAAGAAAGAAGGTTTGTTTGAAAAAGCAAAAGTGGATGTGGAAGGCGATGATTTCCGTGAAGGATTGAGCGCCATTGTATCCGTGAAAGTTCCTGAGCCGCAGTTTGAGGGTCAAACCAAAACCAAACTGGGCAACAGTGAAGTAAGTGGTATTGTGGAAAGTACGGTAAGCCGCACATTGGAAGCATTCCTTGAAGAAAATCCGAAGGAAGCCAAGAATATTGTTTCAAAAATCATTCTTGCCGCCCAGGCACGTGCAGCTGCACGCAAAGCCCGTGAACTGGTACAACGTAAAACCGTGTTGAGCGGCGGTGGTTTACCGGGCAAACTGGCCGATTGCTCTGACCGTGATCCGGAACGTTGCGAACTATACCTGGTTGAGGGTGACTCAGCAGGTGGTACTGCCAAGCAAGGCCGTGACCGCAGCTTCCAGGCGATTCTTCCCTTGAGAGGTAAAATCCTCAACGTGGAAAAAGCAATGGAACATAAGATTTATGATAATGAAGAGATCCGCAATATGTTCACCGCTCTGGGTGTGAAAATTGGTACGCCTGAAGATCCCAAAGCATTGGACCTGAGCAAACTCCGTTATCATAAAGTAATCATTATGACCGATGCCGATGTGGATGGTAGCCACATTGCAACCCTGATCCTCACCTTCTTCTTCCGTTACATGAAGGAATTGGTGGAACAAGGTTATCTCTACATCGCTCAACCACCTCTTTACCTCGTTAAAAAAGGAAAAGACCAGGCTTATGCATGGAGTGAAGAACAACGGAAAGCATTGGCAATTCAATTTGGCGGAGGAAAAGAAGACAGTGTTGGCGTACAACGATACAAAGGTTTGGGTGAAATGAATGCCGATCAGCTATGGGATACAACCATGAACCCGGCTACAAGATCCCTGAAGCAAGTAACCATTGAAAGTGCAGCCGAGGCCGACAGTGTGTTTAGTATGCTGATGGGAGATGAAGTGGCTCCCCGCCGTGAATTCATAGAAACCCATGCCAAATATGCCAAGATTGATGTGTAAATGGGATAGTTAGCTGCTAGCGGATAGCTATTAGCTGATGGGAAAAAGCTTAAAAATCAATTTGTAATATCATAAAAAAGCGGTCAATTGACCGCTTTTTTTATTGATTATCAACATTTTAACCCTGTGGAAAAGCATTTGCCACCATTCCCCCCGAAAAAGGCTAATTTTGACCCGGCTTTGAAAAACCAATTTTATCACTCATTCAAAATTTAAGTTATGCAGATCACAGCGTATAATGTAAAGACAAAAGAAAAAAATGTACCTATGTTGGATGCCGTAGTTAAGAAAACAGCTAAAGGCGGTTATATGGCACAAGGACACGATGGTAAAGGAAACAAACTCACTTCCTTATTAAGTGAAGCAAAAGCGTTGGCTGCCATTGAATCCGGTAACGCTAAGAAAGGTTGGGATTAATCAACTATCTTATAAATGAAAAGTCCTTCGGAAATTACCGAAGGACTTTTTGTTTATAGCTACCCAATCAGTTGTCCCGGTTACAGCGGAAACCTCCGGGCGATTCCCCTTGTTACATTCTGCATTGCCAGTTCCACCGGGTAATTCCAATCGGTTGAGTTATTGAACCGTGTACTCCACACTGCATACCCGCTTTTTAGCAACGCACAACTCACATAAATGTCACTGGTTCGGACTGCATAAGTTGGCAATGGCAGATTGACGCCTGCACTGCGCATTACTCCGCCCACCACATCCACACCAAGAGCAGCTTCATCACTCATGATACGGTTTTGTGTAATACTTGTTTTGAGAATGGCATCCACACCCAGAATGGTAGCCAGATCACCTGTGTCCATTTGCTGTGCAGCAGAATCGGTGATTCCTTTTTGATTCAGTATCTCACGGGTTCTGTCTTTCGACTGAAATTCCACCTGGCTGTACTTCCGTAAGCGCACATCGGCAAACTGAACCAGGTCAATATACAAGGCATTGTACATGAACTTACGGTTACGCTCAATGCGTTCCTGGTATTGTTCCGGGGTGATTTTGGTGGGTTTTGTTCCCGCTACGGTCAGATCAATCGGCAGAATGGCAATAGTGCGGATATTATACGATTGAACCCGTTCCATGGTGCGCCTTCTTGCGCAGGAAAATAAAACTACCGATAAGAGGAGGAAGAGTATATATTTCTTCATAAGCCTTGTTTTTAATTGTACGGAATTTAGTTACATCTGAAACAGTTCAATACAGATGCCAAAAATAAGAAAGAGCACCCATGCAGATGCTCTTTATCATTCCCTTAACAGCTTTCCGGTTTATTTAACAAGACGGATGCTAAAGGGATAGCGGTATAAAACATTATCACTGGCTTTAATCGTAGCAATGATGCAAAGTATAATGTTGAGAAAGTAAATGGCTATCAACAACAGAAATCCAATCAGCAACAAAACCAGTATACCGGCTACAAAATAAAAGATGGTGATACTGATCTGAAAATTGAGCGCTTCCTTTGCATGCTCAGCCACATAAGGTGATTCATCCTTCTTGGTAAGATAAATAATCAAAGGAGGAAAAATCCAAAAGAAGATGGATAACACATGACATAAAATAGCCATGGTACGTTCATCGCTGCTCACCTGGTTGTACTTAACCTCGGCAGACTGTGTAAAGCTTTTTTCTTCCATAACATGAGTTTTCATGAATGTACAACAGGAATGTTGGTTTTGCAAGAGAGGGAAGAAAGAAGTTAGAAGAGAGGTGGGAGAAGAAAGAAGAGAGAAGTCAGGAGATAGAAATTGGAGGAATTAAGGATTTGCGGTAGCGGTTGCTGTAACAGCAGTACTCATTCTTGATAGTAATCGATGTAAGGCATTCATGTCCTGCACATCTTCCACCACCAGTAAAAACAACTTGCCGGTTTGCTTCAGCTTCGCTTTATTTAACCCGGATTGCACAAACTGCATAATCTTCTGGAACAGGTCTGATTCAAAATAGGGTGAATCAGGATTATTGATAAAATAACAACGCAATGTTTTTTCTTTCAAGGTCATCTTTTCAAAGCCCAGTTCCACTCCCAGTTTACGGCAGCGGACTGTAGTAAACAAATCTTCCACCTGTGAAGGAATAGGCCCAAAACGATCCTGCAACTCATCATGAAAAGCCACCAACTCTTCTTCGTTTTCGCTATTGTCTAATCGTGTATACAAACTCAATCGTTCTGTAATACTCTCCACATACTCATCTGGAATAAGGATTTCAAGATCGGTATCTATGATACAGTCTTTCACATAATCTTCCTGTTGCTTAATCTCTTCCTTAAACAACTCCCGGAATTTGGTGCGTTTCAATTCACGAATGGCTTCATCCAGAATTTTCTGATACATTTCAAATCCGATCTCGGCCATAAACCCGCTTTGTTCTCCTCCCAGCATATTTCCGGCGCCACGGATATCAAGGTCACGCATGGCAATCTGAAAACCGCTACCCAATTCACTGTGTTGCTCAAGTGTTTGCAAACGCCTTCTCGAATCATTAGGCAACGTACTCATAGGAGGCGCCAGCAAATAGCAGAATGCTTTTTTATTACTGCGCCCCACCCGGCCACGCAACTGATGGAGATCACTTAAGCCAAACTGGTGAGCGTTGTTAACGATGATTGTGTTTACATTAGGAATATCCACTCCGCTCTCCACAATATTGGTACAAACCAATACATCATACTTATGATCAATGAAGTCCATGATTTTTTCCTCCAGCTCATGTCCTTCCATTTGTCCGTGTGCAAATCCAATACTGAGATCAGGGCACAGGCGTTGAATAATAGCGGCCATTTCTGCAAGTCCGCCTACACGGTTATGAATGAAGAATACCTGCCCTCCTCTTTCTGTTTCAAAATAAATGGCATCACGGATGAAGTCTTCTTCAAACACACGTACTTCTGTTTGAATAGGCTGCCGGTTGGGTGGCGGTGTATTGATGATACTGAGATCCCTTGCTCCCATCAGTGAAAACTGAAGAGTTCTGGGGATAGGCGTTGCCGTTAGTGTGAGTGAATCCACATTCGTTTTGAGTGTTTTGATTTTCTCTTTGTGCCCCACACCAAACTTTTGTTCCTCATCCACCACCAGCAAACCAAGTTCTTTAAACTTCACTTCTTTCCCTAATAACGCATGAGTACCAACAATGATATCAATCTTACCTTCTTCCAATCGCTTATAGGTTTCTTTCTTTTCTTTCGCCGATTTAAAACGGTTTACATAATCCACCGTTACGGGAAAATCTTTTAGCCGCTCTTTGAATGTTTTATAATGCTGGAACGCAAGAATGGTGGTAGGCACCATGATAGCCGCCTGCTTCCCATCACAAACGGTTTTGAAAGCGGCACGTACAGCAATTTCAGTTTTGCCAAAGCCCACATCGCCGCACACCAGCCGGTCCATAGGAGAAGCGGACTCCATATCTTTCTTTACATCGGCTGTTGCCTTACTTTGATCGGGCGTGTCTTCATAAATAAAAGAGGCCTCCAGTTCTGTTTGCAAATAACTATCCGGTGTATGGGGGAATCCTTCCTGTGCTTTCCGTTGCGCATACAACTGAATGAGGTCGAAGGCTATTTCTTTTACCTTGGTTTTTGTTTTTTCTTTCAACCGCTGCCACACATCACTTCCCAGCTTGTTAATCTTGGGAACATTTCCTTCCTTACCTGTATACTTGGAAATTTTATGCAGGGAATTGATGTTGACATATAAAATATCACCGTCTTTATATATCAATCGAACCGCCTCCTGCATTACACCATTCACATCAATCTTTTGCAGCCCGCTGTACGTACCAACGCCATGATCAATATGTGTTACATAATCGCCGGGTTGCAGTTCTTTCAATGAACGAATGGTAAGCGCTTTGCTTTTATTATAGGCCTGCTTGACTTTGTATTTATGATACCGTTGAAAAATTTCATGATCGGTATAACAAACCAGCTTGAGTTCTTCCTCAATAAACCCTTCATGAATAGCAATATTTACGGGTGTAAAGGGAATCTCTGCTTTGAGATCGGTAAAGATGCTGTATAACCGTTCCAGCTGTCTTGCATTTTCAGCAAAGATGAAGAGTTCAAATCCTTTGGCCGACCAGCTCTTAAGATCCTTGATCAGCAATTCAAACTGCCGGTTGAATGCGGGCTGATGTTTGGTGTGATAATTGAGCTCAAAACGATTGGCCTCCTCTACCGTATTTAATAAATGGGGCTCGTAACCAAATTCAATGATGTGATAGCGCTGCAGTTGATCTTCTGCTACGGCCGCAGTAATAAAATCATCTGTTGTGATTTCTGCCTTCTCTAAACGGTCCTCTTCTTCATATTGATTTTTGGAAGTTACCGGCAGGTTGAGAAAATGCTCCAGGTCTTCCTCCATTGTAAGCAATCGCTCTTTCACAATATCATAATCTTTCACCCACACCACTGTATTTTCCGGAAGAAAATCAAACAGTGAAACTTTTTCACCGCTTTCGAACTGTGTTTCTACGTTAGGGATGATGCTTACCTGTGCCAACCTGCGTTCACTGAGCTGGGTTTCCGGATCAAAAATGCGGATACTGTCCACATCGTTTCCAAACAATTCAATCCGGTATGGCTTTTCGTTCCCGAAAGAATAGATATCAAGAATGCCACCACGCAATGCAAATTGCCCGGGTTCATATACAAAATCCGCCCGTTTAAAACCCAGGTCCACCAGGAAACCCATAATACCATCCACATCCAGTGTGTCGTTGGTTTTAATGAGCAGCATATTGCCCTGCAGTTTTTTAGGCAGCACCACTTTTTCAAATAAAGCTTCCGCATAGGTAACGATGGCGCCTACCCGCTGGCCTGTAGGCATCGAAAACCGGGTTAATGCTTCGGTACGTAACATCACATGTGATGCATTGAGAAGCCTGAAATTCTTTGGATGTTTGAAAGAGGACGGAAAGTAAAAGAGGTTCAACTCCTTTGTGATACTTTCCAGTGAATTGTGGAAATAAGCCGCTTCTTCAGCATCGTTTAAAATAAACAGATGGTTGGTTTGTTCCTGCGTGGGGTGGTTAAAAACCGAAGCCGCTACAAACTGAGAGGAGCTTCCTAACAGGTTTCGAAGGCATATCCGTTGTTGCCGGGCAAAAGAAAGTCTGTCCGCCAGTTGAAAAAGGCGGGGATCCGATTCAAATCGCTTCAACAACAGTTCAAAATTCACAGCTTGCAAAGATACGAACAGGTTCCTGATTTAGAGCAATCTTACTTTAACCTATAAAGCTTCAACAAGCTTTCTTTTTTTCGTAAATATGGTTACTTTTGAATGAGCCCAATACTCCGAAAACCAATGCGCATGAAAGATTCCTCTCAGCTTTCTTTTTTATTTCCCCATTCAGCTATTTCTTTTATGAAACCCGCCCTGCAACGGAAATTAATTCTATTGTGTTTACTTTTTATAACTGTTGAGGCAACAGCTCAAAAAACGATTGGCCGGCTGCATCTTAAAAACGGAGAGTTGATTGTACGGGAAAATAATTCAGATGCCGGCATGAAGCAGGAACTGGCAAAAGGAAGAACCGGAGCGAACACCTATGCTATACTTGTCTTTGAATCCAAACCAACCGCACAACAACTGCAACGGTTGAAGATAGCAGGGATTGATGTACTTGGTTACCTGCCCGACAATGCCATTCAGGTGCGTTTTCGTTACACACCAGCCACAACCATTTTAACGGAAAGCGGAGTAAAAAGTATTATTCAATTACCTGCCGCTTATAAATACGGTAGAGAGTTGTCTTCAAAACTTTCAGATCCGTTTACAAATGGGGCTCTTTTAAATGTGAGCATCTATGTGTTGCCCGGCGTATCTGTAAAAGACGTACTGCCTGAGTTAAAAAGCAAAGGATTCTCCTTAACCAGCAACCAATATATCAACCAGGGATTATTGATAGGCACAACTTATCAAAATAATATTTCAAAACTGGGTGAGCTGCCTTATGTGTTTTATGTAAACCTGGCTGCGTTTGAGCCCCAACCGCTGATGCAGCGTGAACGTGCTGCATTTGGGTTAACGGGACTCACCAGCACACAAGGATCGGGCAGAAATTTATCCGGCTCAGGTGTTACTGTTGGTGTGGGTGATAATGCAGATCCCACATCACATATTGATAATATTGTAAATGTGGTGAACAGAAACCCATCGTTTCTGAACACGGTTCATGGCACACATGTAACAGGGGTGGTTTCAGGAGATGGAATTATTGAAGAGCGGCTGACAGGTACTGCGCCAAACAGTTTTGTAGTGACCGATTTTTTTGATTACATCATCAGCAAAACACCTGTGTATGTAAGCGATTATGGAATGACGCTTACCAACAATTCTTATTTCATTGGATATAATGGCTGTGCCGGTAACGGTGATTATAATGAACTGAGTGTTTATGCCGATCAGCAACTGTACAACAACCCGTTTCTGCAACATATTTTCGCCGCCGGTAACGATGGTGCACTCACCTGCACACCTTTCCCTTCTTCATTTGGAACCGTTAAGAGCGGCTACCAAACAGCAAAGAATGTATTGAGTGTTGGCAACTGCGATATCTTCATTACCGGTGCAGTATCAGCAAGTTCCAGCCGGGGCCCTGTTAAGGACGGGCGTATTAAACCGGAAATTATGGCATCCGGAAATTCAGTAGGCGGACCGGGATTAAACAATGCATATACCAACAATATCGGCACCAGTGCTGCAGCTCCTTTTGTGAGTGGTGTATGGGCCTTGCTTACGGAACGTTACAAACAACTCAACAGTAACAATAATCCTAAATCAGGGTTACTCAAAGCCATTCTTTGTAACACAGCAACAGACAAAGGAAATGCCGGACCGGATTTTGAAAACGGATTTGGATGGATCAATCCGCAACGGGCAGTGGCTGTTCTTGAGCAAGGACAATATTATTCCGGCAGTTTGTCTTTCCCCGGCAATCAAACACAAACCATTACCGTTCCTGCAGGCACCAAACGATTAAAGGTAATGTTGTACTGGCACGATCGGGAAGGATCGCCATTGGCAGTAACAGAATTGGTAAACGACCTTGATTTGACCGTTACCGATGGCGTTACTCCTTACGAACCATGGAAACTCAATCCTGCACCGGGAAGTGTAACCGCAGCTGCAGTAAGAAGTGCCGACCACCTGAATAATATTGAACAGGTTACAATTGATAATCCGGGTAGTAGTGTCACCATCGATGTGACCGCTTTCAACATCCCCGTTGGTGCACAGGAATATTTTGTGGTTTATGATTTTGTGGCAGATGATTTAAAAGTATTGCATCCTTACGGAGGCGAACATTTTTCCACGTTCTCAACCTCTGCACGCCAGGAAATGATCAGCTGGGAAGCCAACGACAACAGCACCAATACATTCACACTCGAATATTCTACAGATAATGGTGGAACGTGGACTACGATCAATAACAGCGTGGCTGCATCTGAATTCCGTTATTTATGGAATGTGCCCGATGCCGTTTCCACGCAGGCAAAAATCCGTGTTACCCGTAATGGAGGTGGCGCATCAGCTGTTTCTGCCGGCAATTTCACCATTATGGGGCTTCCGGCATTAACACTGAGCAATCCCTGTGAGGGTTATGCAGATTTAAGCTGGACAGCTGTAACCGGTGCCAGCGATTATGAAGTTTTCAAAGTTGTGAATGGTGTTCTCACACCCATTACAACCACCACAGGAACTACTTACCGTGCAGGCGGACTCAGCAAGAGTAACACCTATTGGTTTACCGTACGGGCACGTATAACCGATTCGCTGGGCAGAAGGGCTATTGCAAAAAGCATCACCCCATCTGTTGCAACTCCCTGCAGCGGTGCTTATTTCGACAACGACCTTAAGCTGGATACCATGCTTACCCCTAACAGTGGCCGAAAATTCACAAGTACTGAATTAAGCAATGCACAAACCATTACCGTTCGCATCAAAAACCTTGACGATGCAGCCACCAGTGGCACCTATACAGTTTCCTACCAGGTGAATGGCGGAACCATTGTAAATGAAAATGTGAGTACTGCAATCAATGCAGGCGGAACTCTTGACTACACATTCAGCACTACAGCCAATCTTTCGGCTGTGGGTAATTATGCCATCCGTGTGTTTGTGAAAAACCCAGGTGATGCACGAATAGAAAATGATGAACAAACCTATACCGTTCGCCATGTAAACAATGATCCAGTAACATTACCATTTACAGAAACATTTGAAAGCGCACCAGTAACAGAATACAGAAACAGTTTCTTTGCTTTAAATAACCTTGACCGTTTTGACTACACCACCAGCAGCATAAACGGGCGCCTGCGAACACAGATCAATTCAGGCATGGCTATCAGCGGCAGCAAGTCCATTACACTGGATGCGGCACAGTTTAAAGGCCCGCTGAACAACAACAAACTAACAGCCACGATCAACCTAAGCAACGAAACTTCCACACCCGATTTACGTTTCGACTTTAAATTCAGAAATCATGGCCAGCTTAAATCTCCTGCCACCGGTGTATGGATGCGAGGACGGGACGATCAACCATGGGTACTGGTGTACAATTTAACCGATAACCAGGGTGAGTTAGGCGAAATCAGCCAGGCATGGGTGAATATCAATGAAGTGATGACCGGTGCCGGGCAACCCATCAGTTCCAGTTTCCAGGTTCGTTTTGACCAGGAAGGAATAACATCTGCCAACAATGGTGATTATATTCCTGAAAATGCTGATATAGATGATGGATTTTCATTTGACGACATTCGGATTGTGCAGGCAAGCAATGACCTTGCAGTAACTGATGTACTTTCACCAGCTTCACTTCACTGTAATGCCGGAAATACTGCTGTAACAATTCGTGTAAAAAATCTTACAGGCAATACCTATAACAATGTTCCGGTATTGTACCGGTTAGATAACGGAACACCTGTTTCAGAAACCATTCCGGTGATTAATCCAAACAGTACTGTTGATTATACATTCAGCACGCAGGCAGATTTATCGGCCTATAAAAAATTCACGCTTGATGCCTGGGTACAATTACCGTCTGACGATTACTCTGTTAACGACAGCATCACCAATACATTTATTTATAACAGCCCGGTGGTAAACAGTTATCCCTATCTCCAGCGCTTTGAATCGAACGATGGAAATTATTTCACAACGGGATCTTACAGCAGTTGGAAATGGGGCGGCACAGATGCAAATACCAGAACCTACCTGGATCGTTCGGCTAATGGAACGAAAGCCTGGTTTACCAGTTTGGCCGGTTCCTATAAAACAAATGAATATTCCTATCTCTACTCACCTTGTTTTGATTTGAGTTCGCTTACGAATCCCGTCTTAAGTTTTGCGCATATTTCTAATCAGGAAGATGGATACGATTATCATTCCGTTGAATACACAACCAACAATGGAGCCAGCTGGCAAAAGCTGGGCGTACAAAACGGCGGCACTAATTGGTTTGATTATGTATCGGGAATATGGCTGGCCAGTAAAAGCAGATGGCATGTTTCCAGTGTTGAAATACCCACAACAGCATCGAGTGTTCGGTTCCGCTTTCTCTTTTCCAGCGATGAACTGGTAACAAAAGAAGGAATTGGAATAGACGACATTTATATTTTTGAAAAGAATACCATCTACACCGGTGCAAATACAACTGTTACAGAAACCGTAAGCGGTAATGATTGGGTTGATTTCAGGAGCGGAGGCAATCTGGTTGCTTCCATCCATCCACTCGGACAAAACCTCGGCTCTACAGATGCAAGTGTATATATAAATACAGGTGCCGTTCGCTATATCAACAATCAATATTACCTCGACAGAAATATTGTGATTCGTCCAACGATCGCACCAACAGATAGTGTACTGGTTCGTTTTTATTTTACAGAAACAGAATACGCAGCATTGGTTGGAGCTAATAATTGTACCACTTGTGGCAAACCAAGGGATGCATTTATGGTGGGTGTAACAAAATTCAACGGAACTGCATTGAATGAAAACGGAACCCTGGCAGACAATGCAGGCGTTTACAGTTTCATTAATCCGGCAAATGTGGATGTACTGCCGTACAACAACGGTTATTATGCCGAGTTTAAAGTACGCAGCTTCTCCGAATTCTGGATCAATAGTGGTGGTATAGATCTCAATCAACCACTACCGGTAACCTTATTATCTTTTAGCGGAAACAAACGTGCCCCGCATATTGATTTGCAATGGCAAACATCAAGTGAAGCCAACAGCAGTTATTTTGAAATAGAACGAAAACTGGACAATCAACCTTTATTTGAAACTATTGGACATATTGCCGCAGCAGGCAATTCCACCCAAACAAAAAATTATCAGTTTACAGACCAGCAGGCTTTATTAAAAGGAAATAAATTGCTCTACCGGTTGAAAATGGTGGATGAAGACGGAAGATTTACGTATTCAAATACGCTTTCGTTCAATACTAATGCAAACGATCTGTTTATTCAGAATACATACAGAACAGGAAATCAACTTATCATTGTTGCAGGCAATAAACAGGGTGTGAAAGAGATGACTATTCGTATCATGAACAGTGCAGGACAAGTACTGCTGCAACAGAAACTGGCATATGGTGATGCCAAACTCAACATCAGTTCATTACCAGCCGGTACATATCTGGTAGAAATCAAAGATGCAAACGGAGGAGCAAGCTTTATACAAAAGCTTGTAACATTATAAGAAAGAAAGAAAATCAACCAATTTTTCCGAGTTGAATTTTTCTCACCTTTTCATCTTCATCTGAATGTTTGGAGATTGAAGGGACAGGGATTTTTGCTTTTTCCAGCGCCTCGGTGAGTTTTTTGTTGGTTTCGGCATACTTAAGAACCTCATTATTCGCATGAAGCATTTCTTCTTCAGCGAATAGCATATTTTTCCGCATTTTCGCAATCTGGCGGCGGCCAAGGAGAAAACCCAATGCTATACCAGCCAAAATAATGAAAGCGAATAAAACCAGGTGGATTTCGATAGAAAGTTGAGGCGTGAATTTCATTTTCTTCAATTAATGTTTAAAACGTAAGGGTAAGGTCTTCTTCTATTAAGACAATAACCAGGTTGCAATGCTGCAAAATAGACCAGTCTGTTGAATTACCCAACTTTACTAAGTACAAATTCTTTAACATTTGCCAACGGTACACGCTCCTGGAGCAATGAATCCCGATGGCGGATTGTAACTGTTTGATCCTCTTTTGTTTGATGATCAATGGTTACACAGAATGGCGTACCAATGGCATCCTGGCGACGGTAACGCTTTCCAATCGTATCTTTTTCCTCATAGAAACAATGGAAATGTGGGCGGCATTCTTTCACCAGGTCCTCAGCTATTTCAGGCAAACCATCCTTTTTAGTAAGGGGGAATATAGCCAGTTTTATGGGGGCGATTTTTGCGGGCAAACGCAACACAGTCCTTGTTTCTGTTTTTCCTTCTTCTGATGTTGGCACTTGCTCCTCATGGTAAGAATTACTCAAAACAGTAAGGAACAAGCGATCCAACCCAACGGATGTTTCCACAACGTAAGGAATGTAATTGCCATAAGGCTTGCCTTCCGGGTTCAGGTCGTTATCGAAATACTGCATTTTCTTTTTGCTGAATTCCTGGTGGCGGCGCAAGTCGTAATCTGTACGGGAGTGAATTCCTTCCAGCTCTTTCCAGCCAAACGGAAATTCAAACTCAATATCTACTGCTGCATTGGCATAGTGTGCCAGTTTGATATGATCATGGAAACGCAGTTTTTCGGCTGGTAATCCAAGATCTTTATGCCATTGTAAACGGGTTTCTTTCCATTTGGCATACCAATCCAGTTCGGTGCCGGGGCGTACAAAGAATTGCATTTCCATTTGCTCAAATTCACGCATGCGGAAGATGAACTGGCGGGCTACAATTTCATTACGAAACGCTTTACCGGTTTGTGCAATACCAAAAGGTATTTTCATACGACCGGTTTTTTGCACATTCAGAAAATTCACGAAAATACCTTGTGCTGTTTCTGGCCGCAGGTATACAATATTATCTTCGGGATTATCAGAAGATACTGCGCCAAATTCTGTTTGAAACATGAGGTTGAACTGGCGCACATCGGTCCAGTTACAGGTACCACTGACGCTGCACTTGATTTTGTTGGAATCGATGAGGGTTTTAATACCGGCAAAATCATCTGCCGCCAGTAATTTCTCCATTTCAGCAATCAAAGCAGCGGCATCAGCTTCCGGAAGTGATTCGGCATGCGCTTCAATCAGGTGATCCACACGATAACGCTTCTTGCTGTCTTTATTATCAATCATTGGGTCGCTGAAATTATCCACGTGGCCACTGGCTTTCCAGGTGGTGGGATGCATGAAAATAGCAGCATCAATACCAACGATATTGTCGTTCAGCTGTGTCATACTCTTCCACCAGTTGTCACGTATATTTTTCTTGAGCTGGGCGCCATACTGACCATAGTCGTAAACAGCACTCAATCCATCATAGATTTCAGACGATTGAAAAATATAGCCATATTCCTTGGCGTGAGAGATGATGTTTGCAAAAAGATTATCGATTGCCATAAGCCTGCAAAGATAATGGTATCAGGAGTTTGAAAAAAGCTATTCATTAATCGAAAACCCCTGCCAAATATTAAATAATTATACCTATAACTTGCTTTAGGTACAATACTGATGTACTTTTATAATGTAACAAAACACTCTAGTTTATGAAAAAATTACTTCTTTCAGTGCTTGCACTGACAATTTGCTCAACTTTCGTTTTCTCTCAAACCAAAAAAGGAGATAAGTTAGTGGGCGTAAGTTTTGGCTCTGTCAGCTATACAAACAGCGATAGCAAGACCACTTACTCAAACACACCAACCATTTACAAGACCGAAGGCAACTCCTTCAGCATATCGGTAAACCCCAATGTGGGATGGTTTGTTCAGGATGACCTGGCAGTTGGTGGTGGCGTTTCTGTTTCATTTTATAACAGTAAGTCCACTACCTCCAACAGTTCATCTACAACTACTACTGAATCCAAATACAATCAGCCTTCTTTATACCTAAGTCCATTTGCAAGAATGTATTTTAGCGGAAGTGCTAGTGGCAAACCTTTTGTGCAATTAAATGCTCAGTATGGTGTTGCAGGCGGTAAAAGCACAAGTAAAACCAGTACAGGCAGCAGCAGCGAAACAACAACAAAACCTAAGTATGATTACAATGCAGGTGTAGCTGTTGGTTACGAACAATTCCTCAGTAAAACATTAGGGTTTTTCTTTTCAATAGGATTTAACTATGGTAAGTCCAAAACATCTTATGAATACAGACCTTCCACAGGAACCGGTTACGACTATACTTCTGAAAACAGCCGTTTTTATATTCCTGTAAATGTGGGACTGCAAGCGCATATTGGTAAAAAAGGAAAATAATCTTTCCTGCATTTATAAATAATAAAGGCCCCCAAAGGGCCTTTATTATTTTAGTTTCGGATTATCCGAATGCCGGCTGGCATCCCGGATATTCTTTTTCTCAAAATTCTTTTGTAAAGCGGCTGTAAGATCCACTCCCGTTTGATTGGCAAGGCAAATAAGCACCCATAACACATCGGCCATTTCATCGCCCAACTCTTTTCCTTTATCCGATTCTTTGAAGGATTGCTCTCCGTAGGTACGAACCATCAGCCGGGACAGCTCCCCTACTTCTTCCATCAAAATTCCCAGGTTGGTGAGTTCATTAAAATAACGAACCCCCACCGTTTTGATCCATCCGTCCACTTGTTGTTGTGCTTCTTGTATTGTCATTTCACTTGCCATATCATTTTCAAATTTTCAAATTGAACAATTATTCCTTATTCTTCGAATCAATGACAATCGTCACCGGGCCATCATTCAACAATTCAACTTTCATATCTGCTCCAAAAACACCTGTATGGATCTTCTTGCCCAGCTCTGCTTCCATCTGTTGAATCATGGATTCATACATGGGGATGGCAAACCCGGGCTTGCTTGCTTTAATATAAGAAGGGCGATTCCCTTTTTTTGTTGATGCATGCAGTGTAAACTGGCTCACCAACAACAGATCACCCTGTACTTCTTTTAAAGATAAATTCATTACACCCTGTTCATCCTCAAAAATGCGCAGATTGACGATTTTGGCACTCAGCCATTGAATATCTTCCTGCGTATCGGCATCTTCTATACCCAACAACACCAATAACCCTTTTTGAATTTGTCCTGTAACCACCCCTTCCACTTTTACAGATGCACTGCTTACTCTTTGTATGACGGCTCTCATATTCCGGCTTCGTTGTAATTTAGTTCCTCTAAAATACAGGGTTCATTCATAAAATGCATATCAATCTCAGAAACGAAATTAAATTTCAAACGGCCAGGAGTGGTGGTGCCGGCGGACAAAACGTTAATAAAGTGGAAACGATGGTGATGGGTTATTGGCCTGTTGCCAGTTCCCAACTATTAACAGATGAGCAAAAAAACCTGGTGCTGGAAAAACTCAGCAACCGTATTACGAAAGAGGGTGAATTGATGGTAAAAAGCCAGGTACACAGGACACAGCAGGCGAACAAAGAAGAAGTGATTGAAAAAATCAATCATCTGGTAGCGGTTGCTCTTACACCCAAAAAAGCACGGATAGCAGTGAAACCATCCAGAGCAATGAAAGAAAAAAGATTGGAGTCAAAAAAGAAAAATGCCCAACGAAAAGAGGCCAGAAAAAAATTCTGGCCCCGGGATTTTTAAACCAGCCTTGAATGAGGAGGACTCACTTCTTCGTTCTGAATTCCTTGTTCTTCATTCGTCATTCAATCGGAACAGACAAATGAAGAAGTGCGATTCCGTTTTATTGTTTCCGCTTCGACTTTAAAATTTCAAGTGCTTTTCGTTGTGTTTCCACTTCGGATTTTTGTTTTTGTACACTTGACTTATTTTCTTCAATGTCCTGTTGAAGTTTGGTAAGTTTCTTTTGCAATCCATCACCATCGCTCAATAAGTCATTGTATTTTTTTTCTGCCGATTTCAAACGGTCTTCCTGGTCTTTGATATCTTTTTCCAAAGCTAATGCTTCGGCCCACGGAAGGAAGTTGGCAGAAAAACTGATCACCCTGTTCACTGTTGCAGAATCATTAACAGGAGTTACATAATTTTCATATCCTTTTGAAACGGTTACATACACCAGGCTTTCATCTTTATCTTTTCTGCTCTTGCGTTCCACTTTCAAATACAAATCAACCAGTTCATTGGAAATTTCGGGTATGCGAACGCCTTTATATAAAATCACCCCTTTGCTTTCTTTTCCAATATATCCTTTCTGAGAAAGCTTATCCCGAATCGCTTCTTCTGTAATGGATGGTGCAACCGGCACCTGTGTTACAATGGAAGGCACTTTCTTCTTATTCATCTCTAACTCTCCGGGCACCTGCGCTGCTAATGATAATACGCCCAGTAACAGTACAGGCAATAACAATAACTGTTTCATGTTTATTTGATTTAATAACAGAACCCCAGCAATTGCGGTTCTTTAAATGAATTCCACTGCTAAGATAAAAAACAACAAAGTGCCGTTGCATGGAAATTGAATGTATGTTTGAATAATTTTACGCTTCAAATCGTTTTACATTGAGTGGCATAAAGAAACTGGCCGGACAAACTTTGTGGTATGGATTACCCACCATTGCAAGCAGGTTCCTTGGATACCTGATGAATATGGCGCTGCCTTTTTTATTTGCACAACCCGCCGTTACGGCCGATCTCACCCAGGTATATGCCATTGTTCCTTTTTTAAATATCCTTTTTACTTACGGACTGGAAACAGCCTATTTCAATTTTTCAAGAGAGAAAGAACTGGGCAGTAAGCTTTACAGCACACTTTCCCTTTCTTTAGCAGCCAGCACCCTCTTGTTTACCACTTTGCTGTTTCTGGCGAAACCATGGATTGTTTCAGCAGCTGGTTTGCAAGACAACCCGGAGTACATCACCTGGATGTGCTGGATCATTTTCTTCGATACGCTGGCTACATTACCCTTTGCCATGCTGCGCCAGGAAAACCGTCCCCGTAAATATGCATTCGTAAGAATTGCGGGCATTTTGGTGAACGTTACAATCGTAATCACCTTTCTGGGTATTCTTCCGGCTTACCTGCAACAGCACAGCGACAGTTTTATAAACAACATCTACAATAAAGAAATCGGAATCGGTTATTATCTCATTGGCAATTTATGCGGCAGCATTTTTACCTTCCTGTTGCTCAACAAAGAATGGATGAAAATCCGCTTTCAGTTTGATGCTGCCCTGTGGAAAAAAGTACTCAACTACAGTGCACCTCTCGTAATTGTGGGACTGGGTGGCATGATCAACGATATGCTCAGCCGGTTGGTATACCAGCATGTGGTGGATGTGCCGGCAGAAGAAGCCAAACATCAACTGGGTGTGTTTGCCAATCTGTACCGCATTGCTGTGCTTATTACCATTATGATACAGGCTTTTCGTATGGCCGCCGAACCCTTCTTCTTCAACCGGTCCAAAGACCAGGATGTGCATTTAACCTATGCACGTATTATGAAATTTTTTGTGTTGGCTTGTTGCTTTATGTTTCTGGGCATCGGACTTTACCTCGATGCTCTAAAATGGATCATTACGCTGAAATCAAAAGCATGGGGCGAAGGCATTAATGTAGTGCTGTTGTTGGCGATGGGAAATATTTTCCTGGGCATTTACTACAATCTCAGCATCTGGTATAAACTCACCAATAAAAACTGGTATGGTGCTGCAATCACGATTGCAGGAGCTGTAATCACCATCATTTTAAACATTCTGCTCATACCTGTTTTACATTACTGGGGAGCAGCCATTGCTACCTTCACCTGCTATCTGTTTATGATGGTATCCAGTTATTACTTCGGACAAAAATATTACCCGGTTCCTTATGCGGTAAAAAAAATGATTTCATACCTGGTGTTGGTTTCCATCATTGTATTGTTTCACCGCTGGTTGTCCACTTTTCTCCCTTCTCTTTGGATGAGTATTGCAACAGGAACCTTATTACTGGTAGGTTTTACCATTTTTGTATTACGGATGGAGAAAAAAGAATTTCAGAAAATCCCTGTTCTCAACCGTTTCGTTTAAGCCTTACTGAAAGAAAGGATTGTTTCGTTTTTCATAACCAATGGTTGTTGGTTGTCCATGTCCACTGTAAACAACCGTTTCATCGGGCAAAGTAAAAAGTTGCGTACGGATACTGTGGATGAGTGTTTCGTAACTGCCGCCGGGCAAATCGGTACGGCCAATACTCCCCCTGAACAACACATCACCTCCAATTACAAATCCCTGCTCTTTACAATAAAAACAAACATGTCCAGGCGAATGTCCCGGTGCTTCAAGGATAAGTAACCGGTCGTTATCCATCACAATTTCATCGCCACCGTTAAAAAACTGAAGCGGCCCGTTGTAATTATCAAAGGGCAGGTTCCACATCAATCCGCTTGCCGGAGCCCGTTCCAGCATCACCTGTTCGTTAGCATGAATCTGCAGTTCCTTTCCCCAGGTTTCATAAGCCCACTTGTTGCCAAATACATGATCCAGGTGGCAATGTGTGTTGAGCAGATTCGTTACCGAAAGGCCCTTTTCTGTAACAAAACCAAGCAGCTGATCCCGCTCTTCGTCAAAATAACAGCCGGGGTCAATAAGAACCGCTGTATGCTGTTCGTTATAAAGGAGATATGTGTTTTCCTGAACGGGGTTAAACGTGAAAGCTTTAACAGATAACATGAACCGAATTTTGTACTTTTAAATGCTGATCATTGATCCTGCGTGGATATTCATTTACAACACGAAATTATGCGAATTCATAAGATGAACGTTTTCAGGCTCTCCGGGTGCTTACTGGCATTGTTGATGGTTACCGGTGCAGCAACAGCACAGGTGAACATGGTGGAATATGGTAAGAACCGTGTACAGTTTACCAAATTCAGATGGAACTTTTATCAAAGTCCCAATTTCAATGTCCATTATACCCAGAACGGGCTTGAACTGGCCAAATTTGTAACACAAACTGCCGAAGAAGAACTTCCTTCTATTGAAGATTTTGTGGAATATGGCATTCAACGCAGACTCAATATTGTCCTCTATAATAATTTCAACGATTTTAAGCAATCTAATATCGGATTAGGAACAGAATGGCATACATCGGGTGGTGTAACCAAACTGGTAAACAATAAGCTGGTTGTTTATTACAATGGCGATCATAATGATTTACGCCGCCAGATCCGTGAAGGAATTGCACGTGTATTGGTGGAAAGCATGTTGTTTGGCGACGACCTGGGTGAGTTTGCCCAAAACCAGGCTTTGCTTGATTTACCGAAATGGATGACCGATGGATACATTGCTTATGTAGGTGAAAGCTGGAGTACGCAATTAGATAATGATTTGAAAAGTGCTATGCTCGGCTTTCAGTTCAAAAGTTTCTACGACTTTGCAGCAGCCCAACCCAAACTAGCAGGCCATGCTTTCTGGTATTATATTGAAGAAAAATACCGGAAAGAAAATGTAACCTACCTCTTATACCTGAGCCGGATTTACAAAAACGTAAACCGTGCCACCCAGAATATCTGCAAGAAAAAACTCAAAGATGTTCTCATTGAGTTTATGCAATACAACCGTGATAAGTATTTCAAAGATATACGTGCCCGCAGAAATGTTCCAAGCGGACGATTGACGGTACCAAAAGAAATTGGAAAATCAGATTACTTCCGTTTCCAGGCAAACCCCAATCCAAAGAGTTTTACCTATGCAGTAGTTGAATATAAAAGAGGATTAACCAGGGTGATCCTCAATGAAAATTTCATTTCAGAAAAAGTACTTTGGAAAAGTGGTGTGCGCAACCTGGAAGAATTGCCCAACCCTAATTATCCGCTGCTGGCATGGGATCCAAAAGGCACCCGCATCAGTATGATAACATGGGAAAAAGGCAAAATTTATCTCACTGTTTACGACGCCTTCACCCGCACGAAAACAATTAAAAATCAGCAATTGCCTTTTGAGCAGATCAATGACATGCAGTACATGCTTGATCCCAACACACTCATTTTTAGTGGCGTGAAAGGCGGACAAAGTGATATCTATGTATACAAAATCCAGGATCAGAAACTGGAACAGATCACCAATGATGTATACGACGATCTGGATGCAACATTTGTAGCATTCCCGGGCAAAACAGGAATTATTTTCTCATCCAACCGTCCAACGGCTGATGCACCAACAGGTGATACTGTGTTACCCAAGCACCGGTATAATATCTTCCTGATTGACAACTGGAATAAATCGGAGTTCAAACAAATATCACAACTTACCAATATTAAATACGGTAATGCACGTTACCCCAGCCAGTATAATACCAATCACTTTACATTCATCAGCGATGAAAACGGAATTGGTAACCGTTGGGCAGGATTTTTCCGCACACAAGCTGCTGGTGTGGACACAATGTATCGTGTGGGTGAAGAAATTTTAAGAAATCCTGATCGAAAAGAACTGGATTCAACATTGAAAGCATGGAATAAAACAGAACCCGATTCGATTGGTTTTTTCCGCATTACAAACGACAGTGCTTACACATTCCCTATCACCAACTATCAAAGCAGTGTTTTAGAAACAAGAATTGCAGGTGATAACGGACAGGTTACAGAAGTAAATAAACAGGGAGAATTTAAATTCCTGTATAAACTGAAACCCGATGAACAAACTTTACGGAAAAGGAATGTGAATGCCCGTCCAACGGAATACATTAAACGATCCACCCGTTTGGATAAAATCAAAAATGAAGACACCCAGCAACGGACCGACCTTGTGGACAGCACCACACAAGCCCCACCTGTTGTAACCAATGATTTTTTTGAATCCGAATTCAAAGAAGACAGTAGTAAAACAGGTGTAAAACTGATGGGCGCAAATTCACTGGGACGGGAAGAAGTGCTCAACAAAATGCGTATTTACAAATACAATAAAAAGTATTTCGTTGATAACCTCACCACCAACTTCCTGTCTAACAACACACTGGTGATGAATCGTTTTCAACCTTACAGCGGAGCATTAGGACCTGTAAATCTTGGAAATGGAAATGCATTGAATGCCATGACAAAGGTTGCTGCCATGGAGTTTATGGAAGACTATAAATTCACAGGTGGATACCGTTTAAATTATGGATTTGAAGACAAAGAAGTGTTCATGCGGTTTGATAATCTTCGTCGCCGTCTCGATTGGGGACTGACTTATTACAGATCAAATACCACGGTTGGTTTTCAGGATGTCAACCAGGGCATTTCATTTCCGGGAAAACTATATACCAATATTTACCAGGGAAATATTTCTTATCCCTTTAATGAAGTGCAAAGCATTCGCTTAACTGCAGGTGTGAGAAAAGATCTTTATGTATTGCTTGCTTCACCGCAATTGCCAGCTACCTTAAAAGAACCCAACCAGGATGAACGATTCCTCACTGCACGTGCTGAGTTTGTACACGATAACTCCATTGCACCTGCTATGAATATCTGGAACGGTATTCGTTTCAAAGGATGGTTTGAATTATTTAACCGCATGGGGGGAACTTATGTTGGCAACGGCAGAAATGACCAGGGCGATCTTACATTTAATGTAGGTTTTGATGGACGACATTATCTTAAAATCTATCGCAACTTTATCTGGGCTGTACGTGCTGCTGGTGATTTCTCCTGGGGAGATAATAAACTCATTTACTATTTAGGTGGTACAGATGGATGGATGATGTTGGGTAATAACCAGGTAGTGAGAGACGGAGTAGTGAAAGAACGCTATTTCAATACAGCCAACCGTCCTGCTCCTGATGCCTCTTATGTATATGAGTCATTAGCAGTAAACCTCAGAGGATTTACACAAAATGCAGCTAACGGGAACAACAATATTGTAATTAACAGTGAGCTTCGTTTACCATTGCTTTCTACATTATTGAATCGTCCGGTTAACAATGCGTTTCTCAGAAACTTCCAGATTGTTCAGTTTCTTGATTTAGGAACAGCGTGGAACGGCAAGTTCAACAAGTTAGGGCGCCCTAATGTAACCTATTCAGAACCGGGTAATCCGTTGTCTGTTGAAATTAAAGCACCCGGTATAGGACCATTTCTTGGCGGTTATGGTTTTGGTGCCCGCAGTACATTGCTTGGTTATTTTGTACGGTTTGATGCCGGCTGGCCCATGAACGGATTCTTTAAAGGCAAACCAAAACTGTATGTATCACTTGGATTTGATTTCTAAAAATCAACTTATAAATGAAAGGCGGAGTTGTTACTCCGCCTTTTTAATTTCACTCAGCTAACTCTTCACTTTGATCAACCGCCACATCAAGAATTGTTTTTCTCAAATCATTCCTTGATGAAAACACGGCCAGTAATGCAGCTATCCAACCCACCATCGGGTAAAGAATTTGAGACATGAATTCATTCCACGTATTGTTTCCACCCGAGAACTGCCAGGCGGCACCATAGGTAGCCAGCATTGTAATGACTAATGCTGCTAACATTAATGCCGGCAGATTATACCATCGTGATTGCTTGAACAACTCTACTACTATTATGAATGCCAATAGTGCTGGTATTCCCCAAATCCAAGCATAAAACAGTGCCATAACATAAATGAAAGGCACAAACAAAGCCGGAATGAGTATCAAAGCATAAATACCTTGAGCTTTTAACCAAACTAAAAATGCAGTCATGTAAAGTGTTTTTGTTATTCAGATATTATGTTTTCCTGCTTATCACCATACCAATCCACTTTCCTCGAGTAGTACATTACGATTGCCAGTAACACAAACAGACCAATACTGCCAAACAACAAAGCACCATCCTGCAACTGTATTAGAATGTAAATAAAGCCGTAAAGTGCCGACAGGAAAATCATTAATGCAACAGCAATATTCCATTTCTGAAAGATAGACCTGGTGTAGAATGTGATCAATGCAATGGTAGCAACCGATGCAATGGCATAAGAAACATTAAAGCCCACATATTCACCAATGGAAAGTAAAAGGGTATAGAATATACTTAATGCAAAACCAACCAGCACATATTGGAGCGGATGGATTCTTCTTTTTTGCAATAATTCAATAAAGAAAAACAAACAGAATGTAAGAGCAATGAATAAGAGCGCATACTTAACAGTGCGCATGGTTTTACTGTACGAATCAACCCCCTGTAACAACTGAACACCAAATGCATACTCATCGATATTTGCTTTTTCTTCTTTCCAGCTTTGTGGAAAATCACGGGTGAAATGAAGCACATTCCATTCGGCTTTGAACCCTTCTTTGTTTACCGGGGAAGATGTGGGTAAAAACTTACCTGTAAAAGATGGTTCCGTAAAAGTGGAATGCAGCTGCACTTTTGTTTCCTTGCCTACCGGAGTAAAATATAAACTTTCTGATCCTTTTAACTTCAGATCAAAAGCAAACCGGAATCCCGCTGCATTTCTTACAATTGCTTCGGGTAATACTGTATTGACTCCTGATGTTGTTACATGATTCGATGGCAGCCCTGCATTCATATCCTGCACCTGGTCATTTATTTTCAAACGTAATTGTTCAGAAATACCTCTGTTATCTGATAACCCAATACAAAACCGGGCTTCACTCCAGATTACTTTTTCAGGATTGATTCCCAATGCTGCCACATCTGCAGCTGTAAACGAACCGGATATTTTCAGATCCGATTTATACAACATCACTTCAAAAATGCTGCGATGCCGCACTTCGGGAAACAACTCGCCATTTACAAGTAATTGTTCGGGAAGAAAATAAGCAGTTTCTTTTTCATTCACCGTTTGCCCTTTCTCATTCACACTTGTTTCCCAGTAAGGCAACAATAAAAACGGACCCGTCAGTTTCTGTCCACTGGCCCATTTCGAACTCACTTCTGCAATGATTTCTTTCTGCCGTTCCTGACGCTCCCGCACCAATTCTGTAATAAAAGCATTGGGTATCATGAGCACCAGGATTAAAAAGCCCACTACTATGGCTTTTAAAAAAGTGGCATTGCGTTGCCAGAAAGAAGGAGGTTGTTGTGTTTGCATATTATTGTATTTATATTTATAAAAAGCACTTTGTTTTTCAAAGTTTATGTATAAAAAAATTTTACTTTCCCAATCGACGTATCATTTGCTCCAGTGCATCCAGGTGCAACCGGAACGCTTTCTCACCTGCTTTGGTAACACTGTAAGTAGTGTTTGTTTTACGACCCACAAAACCCTTGGTTACTTTCACATAATTTGTTTCCTCCAATGCTTTCAAATGACTGGCCAGGTTACCATCGGTCACCTGTATCAGTTCCTTCAGCTCATTGAAACTAATAGCTTCGTTCACCATGAGCGCACTCATGATGCCCAGCCGCACACGGCTGTCAAACACTTTCTGTAACTGTTCAATCGGATTCTTCATGCAACTGCAAATAAATTATTCAGCACCACGTTCGTACTTGTTCCACATTACAATTCCGTACACGATATGTAACAACCCGAAACCGGCGGCCCAAAAATAAAGACCATATCCCGGAAACCAGCAATTAATCAATCCCAATACGATGATGGCATATCCAAGGTAACGGATCTCCCCAACCGTAAACCGGGAACCATTCACCAATGCAATACCATAAAACAACAAGCAACCCGGCGCAATCAAACCAAAGGCACCGGCTTCAATTAACTTCAACAAAAAAACGCCCCCGGCCACCATTGGCAGCAACACATTCCAGGTAAGCTTCTTAGCCATTGTGCCCCACACCGGAATCTGTTGTTTGCGGCTACGCATCCATGTAAATAAAAAGGCAAGCAGAAAAGCAGCCACAAATGTGAGCGCCGCAATCCAGAACAATTGCTGTCCCATGAAATTTTTGAGCATGTTCACTCCATAGCCTGCCCTGTCATTTCCATATCCCTGCTCCACTTCATAAGCCACACCACCACTGTTATAAATAACCTGGTAGGCAAAAAATGCACCCACCAATGCACAACACCCGGCAGCTACACCACTTAAACCGCTCAGACTGATAAAACGGCTGCTGCGGTCCATCATACTGCGGATGTCCTGTATAGCATCAAGAGAAGAATTTCGATTACTCATAAAAGCACTTTGAAATACAAAGTAAATAAACAAATCCCACTTTTTCAAATTCCAGCCATCTATTTTAACAAAATTGCCCTCTTTAATTAGTTACCATTGCAACGGTTTTCTTTCTGCCGGTCAGGAATGGTTATTTTTGCAGTTCGTTTTTAAGCAATCAATCGAATGAAATTCGTCTTCTATATCAGTTTTCTGTTTCTCTCTTTATCCGTAACCGGACAAACGAAAGTGATTTCCGGTATTATAAAAGATTCACATTCAGATGAGCCGATTCCGTTTGCATCGGTGGAGATCAAAAACCGGCACACCGGAAAACTCAGTGATTCGTCGGGTGCATTTATTTTTCATTTAGCAGATATCAGTGCAGCCGACACCTTGATTGTAACCTATGTGGGATACAAACCAACCATGGTTGCGCTGTACAATCCCTCCGGTGATACACTTTACTTAATGATTACACTGGAACGTGGATCACTTAACAAGGAAGTGGTGGTGAAGTCAAAGTACAGCCGGGGTTGGATCCTGTGGCGGAAAGTGGTGAAACATAAACCAGAGAACGATCGTTACCGCTTTGAAAATTTTGCTTACGAATTATATAATAAACTGGAGATTGATCTCAACCGCATCAGCTCCAACTCCTTGAAAAATCTTCGTCCGCTCCGTCCCTTTGGTTTTATCATTGATCAAACCATTGATACGATGAGTGAAGACAAACCCTTTCTTCCCGTGTTCTTAACAGAAACGATTTCCGGTTATTACTATCAGAAAAGTCCGCTCAAACGCCGGGAAGAAATTATAGCCAGCCGCACTTCCGGATTAAAAAATGAAAGTGTGCAGAAGTTGCTGGGCGGAATGGATCAGAATGTGAATGTATACAACAACTACATTATCGTTTTTGATAAACGATTCATCAGTCCGATTTCGGACAATGGAGATGCGTTTTACAACTATCGTTTAACAGACACACAGTACGTTGCGGGCAAACGTTTTTTTCATTTGGTATTTGCACCAAAGCACAGAGGAGAAAATACCTTTGAAGGTGATTGCTGGGTGCATGATTCCACTTTTGCGATACAAAAGATGAGCTTGCGTTTATCGGAAGATGCGAATGTGAACTATGTGGAAAAACTGAGCATCATACAGGAATATAAATTTGTAGGCGACAGTATCTGGTTTCTTTCAAAAGACAAGTTTGTGGTGGATGTAGCGGCTATTGGCAAACAGAAGTTTGGAGTCACCGGAAGAAAAACAACCACCTATGAAAATATTCTGATCAACTCCGGAAAAGTATGGGAAACCTTACAGCAGAATAAAAAACTGGAAGAAACGATTCTGCTGCCCGGCGCCACCGAACAACCGGAAGCCTATTGGAAACAAAGCAGGCATGAAGAACTGAGCAAAAACGAACAGGCGATTTATGCTATGATTGATACGTTGCAGAAAATGCCGTTGTTTAAAAAATACAGCAACACCATCAGCTTTATTGCCACCGGATACAAACCGTTGGGCAAACTGGAATACGGACCGTGGTTCAATGCAATCAGCTATAACCGTGTGGAAGGTTTTCGTATGCGGCTGGACCTTGGCAGCAGTACTGATTTCAGCAAGAAGTGGTGGTTGAAAGGTTATGTAGCTTATGGATTTGCCGACAACAAATTCAAAGGACAGGGTGAAATCACACATCTGTTTAAAAAGAATCCACGTACCAAATTATACTTATCGTACACCGATGATTATGATAACGGACAAGTGTATTATGATGAAGTGAGCCAGGATAATATCTTTTCATTAGCGGTAAGAAAGCCCGGTGTGTACACGAAGTTTTTACGTGTGCAACAAAAGCGGATTGAGTTTATGAAAGAAAACAGTTTTGGTTTTTCAGTTACTGTTAATGCCACACATAAAGTTTTTACACCCACACGTGCACTACCCGATGTTTCTTATTTCTCCACTCCGTTAACTAATACAGAAGTGAGCATCAAACTGCGGCTGGCCTACCTCGAACGTTTTTTAGAAGGAACGTTTTTACGTACAAGCCTGGGAAGCCCCTATCCGATTGTTGAAGTGAAATACTCGGCCGGGATTGCCGGTGTACTGAAGAGCAATTACAAGTACCACAAGATCAGCGGATCGGTTAGTGATTACCAGAAGGTGGGTTCTATTGGTGAAATTTATTACAATATTTATGCAGGGCGTATTTACGGAACACTTCCTTTTCCCTTGCTGGAAATACATCCGGGTAATGAAATCTTTTATTACAACAAATATGCGTTCAACCTCATGAACCGCTTTGAATACATAAGCGACAGGTATGCCGGCATTAACCTGGAACATAATATCGGCAATGGAATGTTTCGTTTGTTGCCAACAAGAAAATTAAAACTCCGCCAGTTCTGGACCGCCAAATTATTATGGGGCAAGCTGAGTGAAGCGAATAAGCAGATGAATTTTGTAGGATCTTATTATGATCCCGCCACCATGAAGTTTGACCCTGTTACCGGAAAAGGCTGGACCGAATTCCAGACTTTACAAGACCAGACCTATATGGAATTGGGCACGGGAGTAGATAATATTTTTAAAGTTTTCCGCATTGATCTGGTGTGGAGAGCATTGCCTACCCGTCCGGCACCTGCGGTGAAACGATTTGGGGTGTTTGGAAGTTTTCGTTTGCAGTTTTAGTTAATACAGTAAATACAGGAACCACAAAGACAAGAAAGAAGCACAAGGAACACTAAGAAGCTGATAGCTGTTGGCCAATAGCTATTAGTTAATAAACGCACTCTCCCCGGCAGCGGTTTTCAACCCTGCCGGCGGATGGAAAGAATCTATTCAAAGCTTGAAGGCAATTTGATTAATAAATGGATCGTTAATACGAAGGATTCCTTCACAGCAACGTCTCTTTCCTTTTTTCGAAGCAATGTCTCCTGAAAGGCACGTTGCTTCGAACAAAGGTGAATGACGTTTTAGTGGTGGGATTGCTTCGTCCCTCGCAGTGGCGTTTGAGGATGAAGGTTTCCTTCGCAGCAACGTCTCCTGAAAGGGACGTTGCGTTTAAGAAATTTATTCTTCGTAATATGTAACGTCCTCTCCATGAGACGTTGCAGAGAAGAAGGGACGTTGCGTACTACGGAGAAGAATTAATATCCTATTTCAACATGAGGATTTCGTGTATTTTCAAGTTCCTTGTTATAGTTATAAAAAATATATACACAGATAAGGAATCCAAGCATTATTCCTAAAAAACATGATTTCAATAATTCATTTCTTCTACGTAAAATTAACAGGATAATAAGAGAATGAATTATTAAATAAAATGAAACTACTAAATACGAAAAGATATCTCCTCCTGATACGTTTCTGACACAATGCATAATCAAACTCTGGACTAAAATTGGCAATAAAGCATTGATAACAATTAGGATTAATTTCATGGAAATTTATTTAGCAGTTTTAGAATTAGAACCATCCTATTTCCGGGATTTTGATAGTTCATTCCTTCGCAGTAACGTCTTCTGAAAGGGACGTTGGATTTAATAAATGGCACCTTTTATGGATATAACATAAACATAAGACTCCTCTTCTCCGTAGTACGCAACGTCCTCTGCGAGAGACGTTGCTGAGAAGAAATAACAAGTTTTATTTCATAAAATCATCTATTGCAAAAGAAAGACAGTATCAACAGATTCATGTAGCTGATACGACTTCTGCCCTACTTTTTCAAATATGAATACATTTTTATTTGTACAACAATTATTAATTACAAAAATTGTATCATTATTAATTTTAATTAAAACGGTTTCTTTATTTATAACTGTATCTAAATAAATTGAACTGACTGACACCGGCATTAGCCTTCTCTTAACAATTAAATTATTCCTTTCGCTTATCAATAATGTATCGTCATAATAGATACCTTGAAAAACTAACCGTTTATTTTTTTTGCAGGTTTTCTGTCTATAATTAAGTCCAGAGAAACAGCCTGCGTTAATAAAACCCAAAACAATAATGATTACATAAAATATCTTACTCCTGCTCATATATTTTCGGATAATAGAATTTTTAAAAAACCTTCTTTCACATTGCAGGAACGTCTCCCGAAAGAGACGTTTCGTTATATATGGTATCCTATATGGACATAACACAAACGTAAGACTCTTCTCCGTAGTACGCAACGTCCTCTACGAGAGACGTTGCTGGAAAGGAGGTTTAAAAAGTTTAATGGTTCAAAAGGTTCCAGTGGTTCCAGTGGTGATTGCCGGTGTCTGACATCTGGAAGATGTCTGACACCGGAGAATGACTGCTTCGTACCTCGCAGTGGCGTTTGAGGATGAAGGTTTGGTGGAAATCAATCGTTCAGGCCGCCGGAAGCGTCCCGACCGTAGTAATCGCCTGAAGAATTACTTCACAGGCTTTTTTAATTTCTTCTTTGGTAATGGTGAGTGGTGGTGCAATGCGCATGCAATGGGAGGCAAACAAAAACCAATCGGTTAACACACCATTGGCAATGCAGGTATCAATTACTTTTTTATTAAAGTCAAAATTTTCAAATTCAACCGCCATCATCAATCCACGTGCGTGAACGGCTTTGATATGCGGATGTTGTAACAACGAACGGAATAACTGTTCTTTCTCTTTCACATCTGCAATCAGTTCTTCTTCCAGCAATGCCTGCATAGCGGCCATGCCGGCTGCGCAACAAACGGGATGTCCGCCAAACGTAGTAATATGGCCCAGCACGGGATTCTCGGTGAGCTTCCACATGAGTTCCCTAGCGGCTACAAAAGCACCCAGCGGCATACCGCCACCCAGAGCTTTGCCCAGCAGCAACACATCGGGCACCACATCAAACTGTTCAAACGCCCAAAGCGATCCATTTCGGCCAAAGCCACATTGAATTTCATCGAGTACCAGTAAAGCACCTGTTTCGGTACAACGGGCACGCAATGCCAGTAACCACTCTTTATCGGGGGACTTCACCCCTGCTTCGGCCTGGATGGTTTCTGCAATCACACAAGCAGTTTGTTGGGTGATCTGTTGCAATGCTTCGTATGAATTGTAGGTGGCATGATCAATGCCCGGTAATAAGGGACGATAGGCATTGCGCCAGTATTCATCGCCAATGATACTTAAAGCTCCCTGTGTGCTGCCGTGATAACTGTTGTTGAACGCCAGTATGTGCGTACGGTTGGTAACCCGTTTGGCCAGTTTCATAGCCCCTTCTGTTGCTTCGGCACCGGAGTTGGTGAAATAAACAGAGTTGAGCGTGGACGGCAAATGATTGGCCAGCAGTTGAGCATATTGCACTTGCGGTGTTTCCACAAACTCACCATAGACAATGAGATGCAGATAAGCATCGGTTTGACGACGAATGGCATCGATCACTTTGGGATGGCGATGTCCCACGTTGCACACACTGATTCCGGCAATGAGATCCGTATAGGCTTTCCCTTCTTTATCCCAAAGAGTACAACCTTGCGCCTTTACAATTTCCAGCGCCAATGGTGCCGGAGAAGTTTGTGCCACATGTTTCAGAAACAGTTCTCTGTTGTTCATAATATGCCTGAAAATAGAAGAATTACGCTTGAAAAAGCAGGTAAAAGTACGCTATAAATCCCCAGGGAAAAGCAGGATATTTGTAGAGGTATATTGTGTTTATACCTCGTAAAACGCAAAAGAATGGCTTTGATATTACCGGTTGAGGGCGTGTTACCGCAGTTTGGCAATGATTGTTACCTGGCACCTAATTGTACGGTGGTGGGTGATGTGGTGATGGGCGACCAATGCAGTGTATGGTTTAACGCAGTTGTGAGAGGTGATGTAAACAGTATTCGTATAGGAAATAAAGTAAATATCCAGGACGGAGCTGTACTACATGCCACTTACCAGAAAACGAAGACCATCATTGGCAACAACGTGAGTATTGGACATAATGCGCTGGTTCATGGCTGTACGTTGCATGATAATGTGCTGGTGGGAATGGGTGCGATTGTAATGGACAATGCAGTGGTACACAGCAACTCCATTATTGCTGCCGGGGCAGTAGTGCTGGAAGGAACGGTGGTACAGGCCGGAAGTATTTATGCAGGTGTGCCTGCCAAAAAAGTAAAAGACATCAGCGAAGAGTTGATTCACGGAGAAATCAATCGTATTGCTGAAAATTATATCCGTTATGCGGGATGGTTTAAGTAAAAAATATCCCAAAAAACGGAGAATCAATAAACCTTTTTATACGTTTAACTGTCTATAAAAAAAGTCCGCACATGAAAAACCTGTTTAAAGCAGCATTTTTGATCATCAGTGTGTCATTATTAACAGGATGCAGTGTATTTAAGAAACCTAAGGAAGGCTGTCCCACGAATGGCAAGAATATAGGTGCCGAGCGGATTTTAAGTGGCGAAAAAGTTCCAAAAGCTAAAAAATTTAAAGGTTAATATAAACACCATTGATTCACCTCAAATACCGTTGCTATGAATCCAACACTCCGAAACCACGTTGGCTATAGCGAAGCCATCCTGGACGACAACGCCAGCTTCGAAACCTTCTTCCGCTGGGCGGATCTGCTATCCGACAAGCTGAACATTTCTTTCACCCGTAAACTCGATGATTTTGAAGCATTGTACTGGGACTTCCTGTACAAGGGCACATCGCTTACTTTATCCTTCAACATCTTTAACGGCATCACCATTTTCCCGTCGCTTGAAGAGCGCAGTGAGTATTTTGAAAACGCAGCGATTGCAGAGTTGGTTGATTTGCTGAAAGATGCTGATCCGGAAACTGTTTAAAGCAAGTTTACTGCCTTCTTGACCACAGCTTCGTTGCTGAAAGTATTCCTATGTGCTGACCTGTGAATGGGTGAATCCTCAGTATTTCTTATCATCAATTGAATCCAGAATATTACAGTAGCTGATGTAACGATCCATGTGTATGGTTTCGTTGCGTACAGCATCCTTTACGGCACAGCCGGGTTCGTTCATGTGCAGACAATTATTAAACTGGCATTCCTGTATGAGCTCCCGCATTTCGGGAAAATAATGAGATAGTTCCTGTTTGGATATATCCACCAGCCCGAATTCTTTTACACCGGGTGTATCAATGATTTGTCCGCCGCCCGGCAAATCATACATTTCTGCAAAGGTGGTGGTGTGCATTCCCTTGCCGCTCCAGCCGCTCACTTCTGTGGTACGTAAATCCAGGTCGGGCATGAGTTCGTTGATGAAGGTGGATTTGCCCACGCCGGAATGACCGCTGAGCAGGGTTACTTTATTGCTCAGTGTTTCTTTCACCTCCTCCACTCCTTCTTTTGTTTCCATGGAAATCAAAAACACTTTATACCCTACTGCTTCATACATGGCTTTCCATTCTTCAAACAAATCCATTTCTTTTTTGCGGTACACATCGGCCTTGTTGAATACAATGATGCTGGGGATATGGTATGCTTCGGATGCTATAAGAAACCGGTCGATGAAACCCTGTGAGGTACGTGGTTCTTTCATGGTGGCAAACAACATACTCTGATCCAGGTTGGCGGCTACAATGTGATGCTGGTATTTGCGGTGGGGACTTTGCCGATTGATGTAATTGCGACGATCTGCTATACTGTGGATGATGAAGGTTTGTTCCACATCGTTGTCCATCTCCAGTTCCACATGGTCGCCCACAGCAATGGGATTGGTGGATGTAATGTCGTCGATTTTGAATTTCCCTTTGATACGTGCCTGCACAAATTTCCCTTCTGTTGTTTTAACAGTGTACCAACTTCCGGTTGATTTGTAAACAAGCGCCTTCATGAGATGCAAAGTAAGTGAGTATGGCGGGATTATGAAACGGAAAACTTTCTCTGTCATACTGAGCTTGTCGAAGTGGACAGAGAAAGAGTGATCGAACGAATACTGAAGCCGTCTTCGACAGGCTCAGACTGACAGTTCGTTTTAAGTTTATGATTCCGTTGTTTTATCAGGAATAGACAACTTTCTCTGTCACACTGAGCTTGTCGAAGTGGACGGAGAAAAAGTGATCGAACGAATACTGAAGCCGTCTTCGACGGGGCTCAGACTGACAATTCGCTTGTGATTGATAAGTACATTCTTTAAGGAGAATCAATACTTTCTCTGTCACATTGAGCTTGTCGAAGTGGACAGAGAAAGAGTGATCGAACGAATACTGAAGCCGTCTTCGACGGGGCTCAGACTGACAATTCGCTTGTGATTGATAAGTACATTCTTTAAGGAGAATCAATACTTTCTCTGTCACATTGAGCTTGTCGAAGTGGACAGAGAAAGAGTGATCGAACGAATACTGAAGCCGTCTTCGACGGGGCTCAGACTGACAATTCGCTTGTGATTGATAAGTACATTCTTTAAGGAGAATCAATACTTTCTCTGTCACATTGAGCTTGTCGAAGTGGACAGAGAAAGAGGGGACGAACGAATACTGAAGCCGTCTTCGACAGGCTCAGACTGACAGTGCGTTTTTGTAACCTCGTCTTCAATACTTCAGGACAGGCTTGCTCAGACTAACATTACGTTCATAAAAAGATTAAGGAAACTTCCGCAGCACACGGTAACGAAGCCATGCTTCGATCAATAACAGGATTGCAGCAGCAATGGCAAACGGATAAAACTCTTCTGCATAACGTGCATAGGTACTGGTTTCGATTTTTGTTTTTTCCAGGCGATCAATTTCACTATAGATTGAACTCAATCCTTCATTGTCTTTGGCCCGAAAATATCGTCCGCCTGTTTCTGTTGCAATTTGAGTTAGCAGTTTTTCATCAATATTCACTTTTTCCTGTGTACGCACGACCACACCATTCGCCTGTTGTGGCAATAATGCATAGCCTTCTGTCCCCACACCAATCGTGTATACTTTGATGCCAAATGCTTTGGCAATTTCTTTAGCTGTATTGGGCGGAATTAATCCGCCGTTGTTCTCACCGTCGGTCAACAAAATGATGACCTTACTTTTTGATTCACTTTTTTTCAAACGTTCCACACTAACCGATAACCCGGAACCAATGGCTGTACCATCCTGCAGGATTCCGCTACGTACTGCATAGATCTGGCTGATGAGCACTGCATGATCGGTGGTTAACGGACATTGCGTAAAGGGCTCTCCTGAAAATATCACAAGGCCGATACGATCTGTTTTTCGTCCGTTTACAAACCGTACAGCCACATCTTTTGCAGCTTCGAGACGATTGGGTGTAAAATCTTCTGCCAGCATACTGCCGCTCACATCCATGCAAAGCATAATATCAATCCCTTCGCCTTCGATTCGTTGTTCTTCGTTACGGGTTTGCGGACGGGCAATCGCCAGCAATAACATTGCCAGTGCCAACAAACGAATGATAAAAGGCAAATGCTGTATGTTATTTTTTAAACCACCATGTTTCCGGTAAATACCCAGCGTTGAAACGGTAAGTGAAGACGTGCCCTTTTGCTGTTTACGTATGTATACAATCACCAGCAATGGCAATAACAGCAATAACCAGAGTAACTGCGGATAAGCAAAGTCAATATGTTGGAACCATTCTGCGATCATCGTAATTGTTCATCTACCTGTTGAACCCATTGTTTGATATCTGTTAACACAGCCGAACATTCTTCTTCCGGCAATTTGTATTTCGCAAACTTCACAGCATCGGTTAACCGAAGCCATTGCACTAATTTCAATAACTGTTCACGTGATAATTCATGTGCAATCAATGTACTCACTCCATCTGTTGTACGCTGTAACACCGGTTTGCGGATCATCCGCTGCAGGTAACGCTTTACAGAAAAAGAGAGATCGGAGAACTGTTGTTTCTGTTCCTGCTGTGTGGACCAGCTTTGTTGCTGCAGCCGGGCTATGGATTTTAAAAATTCATCTAACGGCGTCACAGATGCATCTTCTTCAAAAACAAGGGCTTCTTTTGTTTTCCATTTCCGGAAGAGTGCAATCAATAACAGAAAGCTGAGTAATGTGATGGCGGCAATTGTATAACCAATCCATTGTTCATTGGCATCGCCTGCTTCAATAATCGGCTTTACGTCGTTCATGATTTTTGAGCCAGTGGTATCATAAGCCACTGTAATCTCTTTCGCAGGAAACAAAAGTTCTATGGGTTGTCCGTTTACATTCGATGGAACGATCGCTTTGATGGGTTCCAGTTCCCATACACCACTATCCCAGCTGGTAATGGTGATTTCACGTTTGAGCAAGTCGGAACTGTCGATGCGGATGTATTCAAAGTGAGTAAGTGAATCGGGTAGTATCCAGCGTACCGAAGCATTGCGGTCAACCGCCCGTAGCTCCAAAGTAAATTTCACCGGTTCACCAATGAGCATACGATCTTTCTCACCGGTGATTACAGGTGTGGGCTGGGCCGTTGTTGCAACAGCGCCTGCAATAAACAATAGGATGAGAATGAAATTTCTGATCATTTGCTCCGGTTAATAAAAAACTTCTGCAACACTTTTACATAATCTTCTCCGGCACGGATGTGCAGCAGATCGGCTCCTGCTTTCCGGAACACTTCTTTTACATACTCATTATGCCGGTGAAAATCTTTTTCGTATTCATAACGTACCAGCTTACTCGAAGTATCGAGTAACCGTTGTTCGCCTGTTTCGGCATCTTTCACCTGCAGCAATCCAACCTCGGGCAAAACCATATCCATCTGATCATAAATCTTAATACCGATGAGATCGTGTTTACCTGCTGCCACACGCACAGCTTCTTCAAAACCTCTTCCCAGAAAATCACTCACAAAAAAACAAATACTCTTGCGCTTGGATGCATTGTTAAACATCCGGAATGCATCTGCATAATTCGTGGATGCCGCCGTTGCATCCTGTGTAAGCATTTCCCTGACAATGTATAATACATGCTGCTTCCCCTTCTTGGGCACCACAAATTTTTCGACTTTATCGCCAAACAAAATGGCACCCACTTTATCCTGATTATTCACTGCAGAAAAAGCAAGGATGGCAGAAATTTCTGTTACCAGGTCTTTCTTCCGCTGCAAATGAGATCCGAAGCTGATGCTGGCGCTGTTATCAATGAGTAGAAATACAGTGAGTTCACGTTCTTCTTCAAACACTTTACTGAACGGATGTGCATAGCGGGCACTTACATTCCAGTCGATAAACCGTATATCATCGCCCGGCTGATATTCCCGCACTTCTTTATAACTCATTCCCTGTCCCTTAAAAGCAGAATGGTACTCACCCGTAAACATATGATTGGTGAGACGTTTGCTTTTTATTTCAAGCGAACGGACTTTTTTTAATATTTCTTCGGTTGTCAGCATATTGAAGAACGTTGACCGTTTTTCGTTGGCCGTTGTTCGTGGATTTCGTTTCTACAATTATTTACTTTTTTCTAAATAGTTAATCAAACCTTTAAGGACCTGTTGATTCTTGTCAATCAAAGGAAGCAACGAATTCAGACTCATATCATCGATCATTCGATTATTGATAGCTATTTTTAAAACAGTTTCTAATTCATACAAGGAGCCACGGGCTATATAAAGGAATTGGATAGTATCATTTTTATAATTGCGTCCCATACCCTCAGCAATATTTGATGGAATAGAAACCGCTGCTCGTCTCGTTTGGGATGTTAAACCATACAACTCTTCTTTAGGATATAACTTCGTTATAGTATAAATCTCCTGAACAAGTTGCATGGCTACTTTCCAGGCATCAAGATTTTGGTAAGAACTCATGGTGTTTACATATTTAGCAAATAATCATTACAATCAGCACTGCTTTTCGGCCAACGGCCAACGATCTGCGGCCAACGCTTCTGCCTACGGCACTTTCACCGTTTGCAACACCTGAGTAATGATTTCATCAACAGAAACATTTTCGGCTTCTGCTTCGTAAGTAAGCCCAATGCGATGACGCAATACATCGGCTGCAATGGCACGCACATCATCGGGCAATACATAACCACGCTTGTTAAGGAATGCAACTGATTTTGCAGCAAGGGCCAGGTTGATAGACGCCCTTGGTGAACCACCGTAGCTGATCAGGGGTTTCAGTTTGCCCAGTCCCACTTGCTCCGGGTTACGGGTAGCGAATACAATATCCAGAATATAATTTTCAATTTTCTCATCCATGTAAATGGTGCGTACCAATTGTCTTGCATCTGCAATTTCATGTATCGAAACAACAGGATTCACAGGAACCGAAGCCAGTTGTTGTGTATTCTGACGGATGATGAGCAGCTCTTCTTCCTTTTTTGGATAGCTGATCACCACTTTGAGCATGAAACGATCCTGCTGCGCTTCGGGCAGCGGATAGGTGCCCTCCTGCTCCAATGGGTTTTGTGTAGCCAGCACGAGGAATGGTTCTTCTAAAGGATACGTATGCTCTCCAATGGTCACCTGTCGTTCCTGCATGGCTTCCAGCAGGGCACTCTGCACTTTGGCCGGGGCACGGTTGATTTCATCTGCCAAAACAAAATTGGCAAAGATAGGTCCCTTACGTACGAAGAATTTATTTTCCTGCTGATTGTAAATCATGGTGCCAATCACATCGGCCGGCAACATATCAGGAGTGAACTGTATCCTGCTGAACCGGGCATTGATTGCCTGCGACAAAGATTTTATCGTAAGTGTTTTGGCAAGGCCGGGTACACCTTCCAATAAAATATGTCCGTTGCCCAGCAATCCTACCAGCAACCGATCTACCATATATTGTTGTCCCACCAGCACTTTGCCCACCTCGGCCCGTAAACGATCTAAAAATGCACCTGCCGATTGAATTCGTTCGTTCAATATGCGAATGTCTTCTGCTGTTTGTAACATGAACCGGAATTTTAAGGGTGAAAATACAAACTCCCGACTGCTTTACCTTTTTTTGAAAGGATAAACGGTTGAAACTCTTTCTGCAAAAACAAGACCATGTTTTAACGAAGCAACACTTGGATAGCCGAACCGTTATCTTTGCGGCATGGATGCAGCGAATGATTTATTTGTAAGATGGATGAACCTGGAACAAAAACTGGTGGAACGGTTTGGAAAGAAACCAGATCTCGAAGCCGTACTGTTTCTCATAGGTATACAGGAGTTTGGACAACCCGAGATCAAATACACGAAAGAGCAGAAGCAGGATCTCATGCATGTTGCCGTTTGCTCCCTTCTTTCACAAAGTGGTTATTTTGAACTGGAACGGATGGATGAAGAAGGCTGGCCACATTTCAAACAACTGAAAGCAATGCCCACACTGGGTTTGAAAGAACAGGAAGATTTCCTGAAAGATCATGTATTACTTTACTTTGAACAGAATGGTTTTTAACATGAAACAACTTTTCATTCTTTTCCTTTTCTCATTGTTCGTTTTTTCAGCAGAAGCGCAGAAACGTAAAGTGATCATGAAAACCAGTAAAGGAACCATCTTGCTTCTATTGAGCGACAAAACGCCAAAACACCGGGATAATTTTATCAAACTGGTGAAACAAAAATTTTACGACAGTGTGTTGTTTCACCGGGTGATTAAAGATTTCATGGTACAGGCAGGCGATCCGGACACCAAACATGCAGAACCGGGCAAGCGATACGGCGGCGGCGGACTGAACTATCGCATTCCTGCCGAGTTTGATACCACTCTCTTTCATAAACGAGGCGTACTGGCTGCTGCAAGAGATGGCAACCCTGAAAAAGCAAGCAGCAGCTGTCAGTTCTATATTGTACAGGGAAAGAAATTTACCGATAGTTCTCTCAACATTGTGGAAGAGAAACGGTTAGGCGGGAGAAAAATTCCCACCTGGCAACGGGAAGTATACAAACAAGAGGGAGGATCCCCTCATCTTGACCAGAATTATACCGTCTTTGGTGAAGTAGTTAAAGGAATGGATGTGGTGGATTCGATAGCTAATACGGAGAGAGATCAATACGATCGCCCGAAAGAAGACATCCGTATTATCAAAATGCGCTTGAAGAAGAAATTTTTATTTTTCTGAATTGAAGGAATTAGTGAATTTGCACTCTCATCATTTTAAAACTTACTATATGAATTTTCCTGAACAACTCCGCTACACGAAAGATCACGAATGGATTTTGCTGGAAGGAAATGTGGCAACAATTGGCATTACAGATTTTGCACAACGTGAGCTGGGCGATATTGTTTATGTAGACATCAATGCTGTGGGTCAGAGCCTGGAAGCAGAAGCGGTGTTTGGAACAGTAGAAGCAGTTAAAACTGTAAGCGATTTATTCTTACCGGTTGGAGGAACAATTACAGAAGTAAACGGTTCGCTCAATGATCAACCCGAAGCAGTAAACAACGATCCTTACGGTGAGGGATGGATGATTAAAATGACAGTGAACAATCCTGCAGATGTGGAAGCGTTATTAGATGCTGCAGCCTATACCGCACTTGTTTCTTAATGAAGAAAACTGTTTCGAAATATCTTTCTACCAAATGGCCGGCCATCTTATGGTCGGCTATTATTTTTTTGTTACTCGCTGTACGTTCTCCAAACCTTCCGGAGGAAAAACTGATACTCATTCCGCACCTGGATAAATTCATTCATGCGTTTCTTTTCTTCGTGTTTGTTTTTCTATGGGGTTCTTATTTTGCTGAAAGAAAGAATAACAGTTCTCAAAAAAACAAACTCGTTTTATTAGCAATTACAGGAACTGTTTATGGAATTCTTATGGAGTACGTTCAACTCTACACCGGAAGAGATTTTGATGTTTGGGATATGGTTGCCGATGGTGTTGGCGCCTTTTTATGTTTGCTGTTATGGCAAAAAATAAGCCCCGGTAGAAACCGGGGCCGCAACCAAAACTAACTGCTTATGAGAAAAAATTTAATTCGATTTTGTTAGAATAAAGTTCGTACAGTTTTTGAGCAAATGCGAACTTTTTATTGTTAATGTTTAGTCAATGCTCAGCCTTTTAACAGTTTTAAAAACAGGTCCCGGTAGAAACCGGGACCGCAACCAAAACTAACTGCTTATGAGAAAATTGACTGCTTAAAGAACTTTCTATATAAGAGACGCACAAGTGAGTTGAAAGTTTAGCTGCTGCGTGTTAAAATAATCTAAATACCTCTCTGCTAATTTTCAGCCTCTGTTCATATGATAGCATAAAAAATGCCAGACTCTTTCGAAGTCTGGCATGTATCTGAAAATCTGTTAATTAGAAATCAGTTTCCAAAAATTCCTTTCACCATATCCATCAATCCGCCGCCGCCCTGTTGCTGAGAAGCACCACCTTTTACCAGGCTGATTACATCATTCAGATCCGTGTCGCCATCTCCGTCACGATCCAATCCGCCACTGGTTACTTTACCCAGCAAACCCTGTAAATCAAGTCCTTTGGTACTGCCGCCGGTAAGAGAGCTGAAAATCCCTTGAAGATCAAAGCTGTTATCGTTTGGATTATTGGTTTTGGAGATGAGTTGTTGCAATACGCCGGGAATGAGGTTTCCGGCTATGCCGCTTGCCTGTCCCTGATCGAGCCCGAATTTATTCATGAGGCTCTGAATCACATTACCGGAAAGCTGACTGGATAAAGGATGGTTCTGCAAATCGCCACTTTTGCCACCCAGCATTTTGAGTACATCCGTGAATTGTCCGCCTGCCAATGCATTTTGTAAACCACCAACCAGGTTGTTGGCCACATCATTCACTGCTTCTTCATTTCTTTCATTGGGAATAGCAGGATTATTAATAATAGCCGAACCGGCTTGTTCTTTTACAAGATTGATCAATTGTTCTAACATGTGAGAGATTGTTTTAAATAAGGAATGTTATACCGACTAAAAGTAGCGGAAACTGATACAATCGTTGCATATGCCCATTAATTCTGCTGGGCCAGTTTTTCTGCATTTTCGGCAAACTGCAGTGCATCAATCAATTCATCGATTTCACCGTTTAAAACCGCATCCAGGTTGTAGAGCGTTAAACCAATGCGATGATCGGTTACCCTTCCCTGAGGGAAATTATAGGTGCGGATTTTAGCAGAACGGTCGCCGCTGCTTACCAGGCTTTTACGCTGGCGGGCAATTTCTTCTTCCTGTTTACGAACCTGCTCCTCATACAGCTTGGTACGGAGCATTTGCATTGCTTTTTCACGATTGGCCAACTGGGTACGTTCTGTTTGGCAGATCACCACCGTTCCTGTTGGAAGGTGCGTTAACATCACTTTCGTTTCCACTTTGTTTACGTTTTGTCCGCCTGCGCCTCCACTCCTTGCCGTTTCCATTTTTACATCGCTATCCCTCAGTTCAAAATCAATTTCTTCTGCTTCGGGCATCACAGCCACCGTTGCAGCACTGGTATGCACACGGCCACTACCTTCTGTTGCCGGTACCCGTTGTACCCGATGAACACCACTTTCAAATTTGAGTATTCCATACACGTCATCGCCACTCACTTCCAATTGTACTTCCTTATAACCACCAACTGTTCCCTCACTTTCACTCAGTACCGAAGTTTTCCAACCCCTGCGTTCACAATATTTGGTGTACATGCGTAGAAGGTCTCCTGCAAACAAACTGGCTTCATCGCCACCTGTTCCGGCACGTATTTCCATGATCACATTCTTATCGTCCTGCGGGTCTTTCGGAATCAGTAGCTGACGTATGTGTTTTTCCAGCGCTTCTTTTTTGTCTTCCAGTCCGGGTAACTCCTCCTTTGCCAACTCCCGCAGCTCTTCATCATTGCCATTAAGCGCCTCTTTATAACTGGCCACATCATCCAATACCTGCAAATAGTCTTTTTGCGCCAATACCACTTTCTCCAGGCTACGGTATTCCTTACTGAGCTGGGAAAACTTCTGGTTGTTGCCCACAATTTCCGGGTTGGTAAGGGCAACCCCAATTTCATCAAACCTTGCTTTTATGGCTTCTAACTTATCTAACATGAAATCAAAATTCTAATTTCGGAATTCGAACAGGGCAGCAAAGTTAAAAGAATTCAACTATGGCGTTCAGAAAATTCAAGGCCGAGAGATTGTTTGACGGATACCGCTTCAGAGAACCATCTTCTGTATTAATTACTTCAGATGACGGCACTGTGGCAGATATTGTTGATGTGACTGAAGCAGGTGATGAAGTGGAGCAATACGAAGGAATACTTAGCCCGGGATTGATTAATTGCCATTGCCATCTCGAATTAAGCCATCTTAAAGATGTTATTCCTCCACATACCGGTTTAATTGATTTCTTGTGTACCGTTGTTACGAAACGGAATTTTTCGCAGGATGAAATCCGGAAGAAAATTATTGAGGCCGAAGCAGAACTATTCAGCAATGGAACGGTTGCTGTGGGCGATATTGGTAATACAGCCGATACGACGATTACCAAAAGCAGCAGTAAGATCCGCTGGCAGAATTTTGTGGAAGTACTTGGTTTTACAGATGAGAAAGCACGGGAAAATTTGCAACGTTATGAAAACGTATTACAGGAAATGGAAACAACATTACAAGATGCATCTGTTCCGAACCGGTCAACACTGGTACCACATGCACCTTACAGCATTTCACCTAAACTGTTTGATTTGATTAATGAGGCAACAGCGGGAAAAATCATTTCCATTCACAACCAGGAACATCCTGCCGAAGATGAATTATATCAAACAGGTGGCGGTGATTTTCTGAAACTCTTTCGCATCTTTGGGATCCAGGAATCTCCTTTCCCGGTTACGGGGAAGACAAGCATCCGATCTTACCTGCCCCATTTCACCAAGGGGCAAACTATTTTCCTGGTACATAACACCTATACTTCAGCCGAAGACATCAAATGGGCAAACGAATACGCCACTGCCAACGGACTAACACTCATCTGGTGCCTTTGCATTAATGCCAATCTTTATATCGAAAACAAAGTGCCGCCTGCAGAACTCCTGCTCAACAGCGGATGCCATGTAGCCATTGGAACAGATAGCTACAGCAGCAACTGGCAATTGAATGTTACAAAAGAAATGCAATCGCTGTTAAAGCATACATCCCTATCAGAAGAACAGGTTTTAACAATGGCAACAATTAATGGAGCAAAAGCCTTGCAATGGGAAAATGAACTGGGCAGTTTTGAAAAAGGGAAACAACCGGGAGTGGTTATTATTGAAAATGATTTCAGTGCCTCCAAACGGATTTTGTAATTACTCCAATACTTCCTGCAACACAGGTAAACTTTTCAATTTGCCAAACTCAGACATGTGTAATGCATAATACGTTTCAATCGTTTCCAGCAATTGGCGTCGTTGCAGGTGATTGAGCAACACTTCGGAGAGTTCTTTTGGTTGCATTACATTCATCAGCTCTGTAAGCTGTGCAGCAACAGTTCCCTCAACAAAATATACATGTGGCGGATGCTGGTTTACAAAATTCCCTTCCTGCAAATCGAGGATGGTGTATTGTTGTGCAAATTCATTATTAATCTGGAAGCCAAAGAAATTGGTGAGATGCAAGGCAAAATACAATGGGAAGTTCGCTGTGATTTGTCCGGATGTTTGATCCAGTTGCATCAACGCATCTTCAATAAAATAAAACAGGTCTTCATTTTGTTCCGGTTGTTTGATACATTTCTGCAACAACTCCATCATAAATAACAGGACACTGTTTTTTACAATATCGCTGTATACTTTTTCATACAAATAACTCCATTTAAATTCTTTGATGCGTTGCAGATTCTTCAGCTCCTGGTGATACACCACCAGCTCAAGCAGGGAACCGGGCTGAAATAAATTTGCTTTACCAGGTCCTTTCTTTGAAGAGGTACGTACGCCCTGCACAAGATAGGATTGCAAACCAAACAACTCTGTATAGGCAGATACAATTAAACTTGTTTCGCCATACTTCACCGTTCGTAACACAACCGCTTTTGTTTTATGCAGTGTACTCAAGAAAAATTATTTAATGAAGACAATCTTCGTTACCGTTTTTTCAATACCGGTTTCATCGGTAGCCAAAACAAGATACACGCCCGAAGAAGCACGTCCGCCTTTATAATCACGTCCATCCCAAACGGCTTGTCCGCCTAAGGCACGGGTTTGATACACCAGTCGTCCATTCAATTCTGTAATCTTTACAATTGAATTTGCCGCCAGGCCTTTGATAGCAATTGTGCCACTATATCCAGACGGAACCGGATTAGGAAACACCAGCACTTTCCCATCAGAAGCATCTGCATCGGTTGCGGTACCCCGGTAGCTGCAAATACCATTGAAAGTGGAGAAATAAACTTCCCCGTTTGCCGGATCAATAACAATATTGTTGATTTCGTTACTCAGGAGCGGACTGTTATCAGTTGTAAAACGTTGAATTACTTTTTCACCATCGGCACTAATGAGCCAAACACCATTACGTGTTCCCACCCATTTGCGGTTGGCGCCATCCACAGCAATTGCCTTTACATCTTCACTGGCGAATAACAAACCTGCAAAATTATCCTGTTGTACTACGGGTTGAAATGTTTCGCATCCATTAGAGGTAAATACTTCGCCGGGACATTGAATAATTCCGATTCCTTTATCAGTCCCCAACCAGATGAATCCGTCTTTATCTTTCACCATGCAGTTTACAAAATCGCCGGGGAGGTTTCCGTTACCTCTTCCTGTACGGAACCATTTCCAACGATCGTCTCCGGTATTATCAACCGATGTTCCGTGATTGTAACAAAATAATCCATTCCCCTGTGGTGCCTGGATCCATTTCTGATTATAATCGTCAATCAGAATGGCACCTACCATATTATCTTTTATCACGTAAGGAACACTCAATTGTTTCCAACCACCATCGGCTTTTTTTACTACCAGGTTCATGGATGCACCAAAATTGCTGATCCATAAATTATTGTCGATATCAAAGGCAAGTCCGCCGATACGATAACTGGTGGGGTCTCCTACCGTTTCTCCTATAGCTGTTCCTTGTTTATAGATTTTATATTTAACGGGGCTTTCAAATTCAATCAATCCACCACCAAACGAACCTGCATATATTTTTTCATCCCTCGGATCCACAGCAATTGTAATGATGTCGAATACCGAATCCATCCAACTTGTGTTGCTGCGGTTATAATCTTTCCACTGATCGTTTTGATACAAAAAGAAACCGGTACCGTTGTATTGATAATTCCATGCATCGTTAATACTTCCTCCTCCCACATATAATTTATTGTTGGAGAAGAGCAATTGTCCGTCGAGCGGACCATAAGGTGAATTAATAGCAAGTGTGTTGAATGAAGAACCATTGACGGTTATAAGTCCTTTATCAAAATCGGCTACAAATACATCATTCCCACTTTTTACTGCATGCAACGGATAACGAAAACTGTTATTATTCTCAATTGTTTTTAAAATCGTTCCATCCGGATTGAGAACAAGCACTTTCCGTTCACCCCAATCATTTCTTTCTTCACAAATCAATACAGCACCATCACTGGCTGTTACACTTTGCCAGTTCCATGAATCGTTATAAATCATCTCCCATTGTGTGCCGTTGAGTCGATACAACTGGTTATAATATTGGGCGTACACTTTGTTTTGTAAAATAAAAACCTGCTTGATTGGACCCGAAGGCATGCCATTTCCATAGTTAAGGGTTGCCCAGTTACGATAATCGTTCAGATTGGTGTTGGATTGACTGGCTACTTTAATTCCTTCATCTGTGGCCGCATAAATTTTAGATGCATCGGCAGCCACACTATACACTTTTACATTTCCACCACCGTTGCCGATGTAATACGTATTACTGATTTCATATTTTTTCAGGCTCACCACAATCACACCCAGATTAGAGGAGAGATAGGCATAATCGCCAAAGAAAGAAATATCATTAATGGTTTTATCCCCGGTTACATTACTGCGGTAGATATAGGGAATGTTGATAACATCATTTCTGTAGACGAGGTCAAGGTTACTGTTGTTGTAAGCAATCAATAATTGATTGCCCGAAGGATTATATCCAATCGTCTTCACCCCTATATCATTCAAACCAGTCACTTTTGACATACGCTCTACGATCTGTTCTTTTCTGTCTACCGAATAGACTCCGTATTTTGAAGCAACGTAAATAAAGTCATCGGACAATGCCACCCGTTGCGACAACCGGAATTCGAGATGTTCCCGCCATTGTCCCACCGGCTGCATTTGTGCATAGGTGCTCCGGCAAAAGCTTCCGAGCAAAAGAAATATCAGGCCTAGTTGTTTCATCGTACTCAAAAGTAATTTTTTTGGGCGTTCGTTGCAGTAAATTCCTGATCAGCGTCCTGCCTTATTCGCCTCAAATGGTGTTTCTTTGCGGGAATAACGAAATCAGCCTACTATGTGGTATCAACTTGGTAAATGGGTTTTGCGGAATCGCCTGTATTTATTACTGTTTGTACTCCTGACAACCGCCGGAATGGGCTGGTTTGCATCCAAAGTACAGTTGAGCTATGATTTTGCACGGGCAATTCCTGTAGACAATCCCAGATACCAGGAATATGTAGAGTTTAAACAACAATTTGGCGAGGACGGCAACTTGCTGGTATTGGGCTTTGAGACAGACAAAATGTTTACCATAGGTTTTTACAAAGCTTTCGCCGATTTGCAACAATCGATCCGAAAAGTTCCCGGAGTGGAAGATGTGTTGAGCGTTAGTTCGGCTGTTGCACTGTTGAAAGATTCTGCTACGGAACGATTGAAACCTGTACCCATTTTTCCTGATAGTATTTCTTCCCAGGCATCGTTGGACTCGGCAAAGCTGGCATTACATCAACTGCCGTTTTATCGTGGACTATTGTACAACCCCACAACCAATGTTTATATGATTGGGGTCCGCATCAGCAAGGAAGTATTGAATTCAAAAAAACGAAATGCAACAGTGGATGGTGTGATTCAACTGGCCAAAGCCTTTGAAACACTTCAGAAAACAGATGTGCACATGAGTGGCCTGCCATTGATCCGTACGGTGATGAGTACCCGAATTGCCGATGAGATGAAATTATTTTTGCTGGGATCTGTGATTTTGTCGGCTGTTATTCTGCTGGTCTTCTTCCGTTCATTCAGCGCTATGTGGATCAGCATGGCGGTGGTGGTGATGGGAGTGATCTGGAGTTTGGCTACTATGGTATTGTTTGGGTTTAAAATAACCTTGCTCAATGCATTGATCCCGCCGTTGATGGTGGTGATAGGAATCCCCAACTGTATTTACTTCCTGAATAAATTTCACACTGAGTTTAAAAAAACAGGCGATAAACAACTATCACTCTCCAATATGGTGGGACGTATGGGTGTGGTAACCCTGTTCTGCAATATAGCAGCCGCTATTGGTTTTGCCGTTTTTGCTTTAACACGCAGTGCGGTATTAAAAGAATTCGGGATTGTTGCAGGCATTAACATCATGGTTTTGTTTGCAATTTCTTTCCTGTTTATTCCTGCTGTGCTGAGTTATTTACCGGCGCCAAAGAAACGCCATGTACGTTACCTGGACAATCCACGACTCAACCGTGCTTTAATTCGTATAGAAACATGGGTATTCAATCATCCAAAATACATCTACACAATTACAGGAGTGTTGATTGTATTTTCACTGGCAGGTATCATGCGTTTGAAAAGCGTTGGTTATATCGTTGACGATTTGCCCAAGAATGATGTGATTTATACCGATCTGAAATTTTTTGAAAAACATTTTGCAGGTGTAATGCCATTGGAAATCATAGTTGATACCAAAAAGAAAAAAGGCGCCACACGTAATCTCGAAAACCTCAACCGCATTGATTCACTTGCTTCCTTCCTCGAAGGCAGACCTGAAATGGGAAGAGCATTAGCATTAACGGAGGGATTGAAGTTTGCGGGACAGGCTTATCATGATGGCGACAGTTCCTATTTTGTAATGCCCAATTCGTTTGACTTTGTATTCCTCAGTTCGTATTTACGAATGAAAGGCGACAGCACTGCCAAGAAGAATACATTTTCGAGGCTGATTCAATCCTTTGTTGATTCCACCGAACAGAAAGCAAGAATCAGTGTTACTATGGCCGATGTGGGCAGCGATAGTTTACCTAAGATTCTTGCGGCTGTTCAGTATCGTGCCGATGAATTGTTTGACACAGCTCAATACAAAGTACATCTTACCGGAACCAGTGTTACCTTCTTAGAAGGAAGCCGTTTTATTATTAATGGATTGAAAGAAAGTATCATCTGGGCTTTTGTGTTGATTACACTTTGTATGCTATACCTGTTCCGTTCGTTCCGGATTCTTGTTTGTTCATTAATTCCCAATATCATTCCATTAATGATTACTGCCGGTGTGATGGGCTGGGTTGGCATTCCATTGAAGCCAAGTACCGTACTGGTGTTTAGTGTGGCTCTTGGTATTGCCATTGATGTAACCATTCGTTTCCTTATCAATTACAAACAGGAATTACCAGCCTATAAAAACAGAGTGGAACCAACAGTGAAGCAAACGATCCGCCATACAGGTATCAGTATTATTTATACTTCATTGGTATTAGTAGCCGGATTTATCATCTTCTGCTTTTCCACGTTTGGAGGAACACAGGCATTAGGCTGGCTTACTTCACTTACTTTGTTAGTGGCCATGATTACCAATCTCATTTTATTACCGGTATTGTTACTGACCACATCGGGACAGAAAAAGCCGGAAACGAAACAAGCATAAACAAAGAGGGCGATTGAAATTCAATCGCCCTCTTTGTTTCGTTATAACATACGTTTTACTTCAACACTTCTGCCAATTTCTTTTCGAGATCAGTTCCCCTGAGATTATCGGCAATGATTTTTCCCTGCGGGTCAACTAATACATTGTAAGGAATACCTTGAAATCCATAAAGAGAAACTGCTTCGCTATCCCAGTATTTGAGATCGCTGATATGATTCCATGTAAGACCGTCGTCTTTAATAGCTTTCACCCAGGCATCTTTTGTTTTATCGAGCGACACGCCAAGGATGGTAAAATTTTTATTTTTGAATTTGTTATAGGCAGCCACCACATTTGGATTTTCCTGGCGGCAAGGTCCACACCAGCTGGCCCAAAAATCAATCAACACATATTTACCACGCAGGCTGCTGAGCGAAAATGATTTTCCGTTAACGTCGGGCATGGTGATTTCAGGTGCGTTTTGTCCAACAATTCCACTTGCTGCAGGTTCTTGTGGCTTGTTAGCATTCGCCACACTTTCACGATATAATTTCACTACCGTTTGAATACCGGCGTGTTTAGGAAAACGTTTGAGCAGGCTATTGAACATTGCTTCATTTTCTTCCACACTATTACCGGCGCCCATTGATGTGGCAAACATACTTACCATGGGACTGGGATCTTTTTCAGCAGTAGCTTTAATATAATTGCGGAATCCGTTGATGATTGTTTCCAGTTCTTTTTGTTGAGCCATTTTCACACTATCGGGCTGTGCAGTACCTTGTTGCATAGCAAACTGCGCAGCATAAATTTTTTGCTGTGTAGCTGATAATGAATCCACAAACAAGCGTAACCGTTCTGAAGCTGCAGAGCTTTTAAACTGAATCTTGCGGGGATCGTTCCAATCTCCATTCAACTGAATATCATTAGCATCATTGATTACAAAAAACAATGGGCCTTTTTCGAGTTTGGGAAAACGGATTTGCAAAAGGCTTTCCTCATCGGCTTTGCCTTTCAGTGAAAATTTACCGTTCTGAATGGTAAAGCTATCTATCACCTGCGGCGGCATATTATCGTAAGCAATCTGCTCCAGGTAAACAACCGTTGCCGGTGCATTTTTCAATTCACCCTTCACCGTAAAATTCTTGCCATCGCCGTTGTTACAGGATGAAATGGCCACTGCAACCGCAGCTAAAAAAAAGAAACGCTTCATGTATGTTTATTTAGATAATTTCTCTGTTACGAGTTGATTGAGCAATTTAGGATCGGCTTTGCCTTTTGATTTCTTCATCACTTCACCTACGAATAAACCAATCAAACCTTTCTTGCCTTTTTTATACTCTTCCACTTTTCCGGGCATGGAGTTCAATACTTCATCAATCAATACAGCTAATGCATCTTCATTACGCTCCTGTATCAGGTTCAATTCTTGTGCCAGTTGCAAAGGAGCAACACCTGGCGTACTTATCAATGCCGGAAACAATTTTTGTGAGGCTGCAGTATGACTTACTTTCCCTTCTTCCACCAAATCAATCAACGCTGCAAGGGTCAACGGCTGTAACGCCAGCTGATCAATTGTAATGGATGTATCGTTAAGATATGATTTCACAGGGCCAATTAGCCAGTTTGAAATTTGTTTGAAGGAAGAATTCTGTTTTGCAGTTGCCTCAAAATAATCGCTCAGTTCTTTATCATCGCTGATCAATGTTGCATCATATTCCGGCAACTGGTACTCATTCATGAGACGCTGTTTGCGTTCTTCGGGAAGCTCGGGCAATTGCTTTCTTACATTTTCAATAAACTCCTTTGTGATCACAAAAGGAGGTAGATCAGGATCAGCAAAATAACGATAGTCGTTCGCTTCTTCTTTTGTGCGGATGGAGAAGGTTGTTTCATCATCTGCATTGAAGCTGCGTGTTTGCTGAAGAATGGGTTCTCCTTTTTCTTTCATCTCAATCATGCGCATCACTTCATAGTCGATTGCTTTTTTGAGATAACGGATGGAGTTGAGATTCTTCACTTCCACTTTGGTACCCAGTTGCGGATCACCTTTCAGCCTTATGGAAATATTGGCATCGCAACGCATACTTCCTTCATCCATATTCCCATCACACACCTGCAATGTGCGAACCATTTTACGAAGCTCGGTTAAATAAGCAGCGGCTTCATCGCCATTATGCAAATCGGGTTCTGTAACAATTTCAATCAGCGTAACACCGGCCCGGTTATAATCAACATTCGAATATTCATCATACTGATCATGCATGCTCTTTCCCGCATCTTCTTCCATGTGAATGCGGTTGAGTTGTACGTTACGCTCTCCGGCTGCTGTTTTAATTTTTACAAATCCGCCTTTGCAAACAGGAGTGGTATGTTGTGTGAGCTGGTATCCTTTAGGCAAATCGGGATAGAAATAATGCTTGCGTGCAAAATAATTGGTCTCTTCAATTTCACAGTTACAGGCAAGTCCCATGCGGACGGCCAGTTCAATAGCTTCACTGTTCAGTTTGGGTAAGGTTCCGGGATGAGCCAGTGTAATGGGGCTGATATGTGTGTTTGGCTCTGCGCCAAAAGAAGCATCATCAGCACTGAACAGTTTGCTTTTGGTGAGCAGTTGTGCATGCACTTCCAGACCAATCACTGCTTCGTATTTATCTGAATATCCCGACATATAGTTTGCTTATTTTCTGAACGGGCACAAAAATATCCTTTTTGAGCCGAAGGAACGGTTATTAACCCAAATTTTGCAATAGCAAAATTTGCCTTCGGCTGACGCAAAAAGCTTTGCTTTTTGGTCAGGGTTAACCCCGACAAAGCCAATTTTGGGCTTTCGTCGGCCCTTCGGGCAGATTTTGCAGTTCTACTGCAAAATCTGGGTTAAAGTCACAAAAAGACAAACAAAAAGCCCGCAGGTATTGACTCCTGCGGGCGCAACATGAGAATATATAACTATCAGAGATCTGCTTTCTTTAATTCCTTTGGAATTTTGATTTCAATGGTAGCTGGTTTACCGTTTCTGAGCACCTGTATGTTCCAGGTATTTTTTTCACCGGCATCTCTCAACGCTTCACGGGCATCACGGACACTTACGATTTTCTTGCCATTGATTTCTGTTACTATATCATCTTTCTGCAATCCGCCTTTGGCTGCAGCAGAGCCTTCATCCACTTCAATAATTTTCACACCGTTCCCTTCTTCTGTATCCTGGATGGTGGCACCCAACCTGGGGCGATTATGGAACCATTGCAAGTCACCATTCATACCATCGGAATTCCATGGATGCAGGTATTCAAACTGGAGATCTTTATCAAACTTAAACTCAGGCATGGTGGGTAAAGGAGGTAATTCGGGCAGGTCCGGGATTTCTATATTAAAATTGACATCATCCGGTAGTTTAATATTACCCAATTCAGCTTTAGTTGATTTCTTTTTCTTATCTCGTATATAAGAAATTTTCACCTCATCGCCTGGCTTCTGGTTGCGTATGGCTTGTGATAATTTATTGGGATTTTCAATTTCTGTATCGTTCACTTTTGTAATGATATCCCCCTCTTTTAATCCGGCTTTTTCAGCAGCAGAGCCTTTTTCAACCCTGGTGATCACCGCCCCTTTTTCATGATCTTCTGTCTGAACACCGAGGAACGGAGTGTTTTTCAACTTCTCTTTCATATCCTTCATTTTGATACGCATTTGTCCGCTTTTCCTGCGCATCTGATCGCCATACTCCCGCATTTGCTGACCGTACTGACGAAACTGGAAATCCCATCCACCGTGCGGCTCCATGGGACCATAAGGCAACACTTTAATTTTGGGTGATTTGGGAGCACGGAACATATCGCCCGAACCTTCATAACGATAGATCACAATATTACTATCGCCTTTTTCAACCGGCTGACCATTTACTTTCACTTTGTCGCCATCAATTTCAATGATCATTTTGTCTTTTTTGCCACCTTTCTGCTCAATAACGATCCGCTCTTTCTTTTCCCGTTGCTGGGCAATGGAAGGAGATGAGAACAAAACCGGGCTTGCCAGCAAAAGGGCAACTGTTTTCGTGAGTATTCGTTTCATAAAAGAATTTATTTGTTGAAACGAATGTACGAAAACTTTCTTATTTACGAAGAATTTCGGATTTGTTAAAATTACCCTCCCTTCGGGGTCGCTAAATTTATATTGTCCTTTTTTGCTTGTCCAAAAAAGGACCAAAAAAAGACACCCGGGATTAAGACAGCACAATCCCGGGAGGAGCCCTGATTTAGCTGTTGTAGTACTGTGCTTAAGAGCTACAGGGCCCAGATACGTGTTACTATTTTCGCAAGCTCTTTATTGAAGGCTTTCAATTATTGGAAAGAGTCATAGGTTTCCACGGGACAATCATCCACGGTTTCGAAGCAGCGGAACTGCATTCCTATTTTGCGCAGGATTTTGAGAGAGGCGATATTTTCGATGTGTGCACGGCCAGTTATCCGGCTGAGATTCAATTGCCGATGGCCATACTCCAGCGTGGCTAATGCAGCTTCAAATGCATAACCCCGGGCCCAGTAGTTGGGATGGAGTCGATAGCCAAGATCAATTTCATCGAGCTCCGGACGAAATTTCAAACCACACCAACCTACAAATGCATCATCGGTTTTCTGATGCATGGCCCAGCGGCCGAGGTTGCGTTCGTATTGAGGTAGAATGATGTTCATTAACACATCCTCTGCTTGGGACAGATCTGTCATCACCGGTTCGTGGACATACCTCACCACTTCCGGAAAACTGTTGAGCTCCAGTATCAATAAAGCATCTGCGCCGGTAAACCGGCGCAGATAGAGATGTTTTGTTTCGAGAACAATATGCATTAAACCAGCAGACTCTTTACTTTGTCGATCACCTGTTGCAATTGCCCGGCGTCTTGTCCGCCAGCCGTAGCCAGGGTTTTTTGTCCGCCACCACCACCTTTGATCAGCGGTGCCACTTGTTCTTTGATGATTTTTCCGGCATCGAGATTTTTAGCAGCCGCCACCACATCCGACATACCAACGGCAACAAATGCTTTGCCATCAATATTTGCTGCTAATACAGCCACATATTCGGTAAGATTATTCTTAAGATCAAAGCAGATTTTTTTCAATGCATCTGCATTCGATACTTCAATAATATCGCCGATGAAGGTGATGCCGTTGATGATTTCATCTTTTTGCAGCAGTTCGTTACGGATGCCTACAAGCTGACGGGCTTCGAGGCGCTCCAGTTTTTTCTTCAGTTCATTGTTTTCCTGTTGCAGGTTTTCCACTGCTTTGGAAAGATCTTTTGGATTCTTTAACGTCTCACTAACGGTATCGATCAGTTGCAGTTTATCGTTGAAGTATTGTTCTGCCGCCAGTCCGGTTACAGCTTCCACCCTTCTTACACCGGCAGCCACCGCACTTTCGGATGTGATTTTGAAGATCCCGATTTCACCTGTCGCTCCCACGTGTGTACCTCCGCACAATTCAATCGAGTAGTTGGGATCCATAATCACCACCCGTACCACATCGGCATATTTTTCACCAAACAAAGCCATAGCGCCCAGAGCAATCGCTTCTTCTTTAGGCATAGACTTGATCACCACCGGAATGTTTTCACGGATTTTTTCATTCACAATGGCTTCCACTTTTGCGATTTCTTCATTCGTCATTTTAGCGAAATGAGAAAAGTCGAAACGGAGATACTGGTCGTTCACCATACTTCCTTTCTGTGCCACATGGGTTCCTAATACCTGTCGCAATGCAGCGTGCATGAGATGCGTGGCAGAGTGATGCAGGGCCGTATGTTTCCGTTTGGTGGCATCTACTTTAGCCAATACATCTGATGAAACCGTAGCAGGAAGTTGCGCTGTAAAATGAATGATGAGATCATTTTCTTTCTTTGTATCAAAGACTTCAATCGTTTCATTGGCAAACTGAAGCAATCCTTTATCGCCCACCTGTCCGCCACTTTCTGCATAAAAAGGAGTCTGGCTCAGCACAAACTGGTACGACTCTTTTCCTTTGGCTTTCACTTTGCGGTATTTGATCACTTCTGCTTTTGCTTCCAGTGAATCATAACCAACAAATTTGTTTTCGCCTTCCTTCAACACTACCCAATCTTCTGTATCAAGAGCTGTAGCAGCACGGCTACGTTCTTTCTGTTGCTGCATTTCTTTTTCAAAACCAGCTTCATCAACCGACAATTTGTTTTCGGCAGCTATCAATCGTGTAAGATCAATCGGGAAGCCATAAGTATCAAACAATTCAAATGCTGCTTTCCCTTCAATGATTCCTTTGGATGCACCAATGATATCATCAATACGTTTCAATCCTTTGTCAAGCGTTCGCAAGAAAGCATCCTCTTCTTCTTTCACCACTTTTAACACAAAAGCTTCCTGTGCTTTCAATTCGGGAAACACGTTTTCAAACTGTGTTGCCAGTACAGGCACCAGTTGATGCAGTAAAGTTTGTTTATAATCCAGGTAAGAATAATAATAACGAACGGCACGGCGAAGAATACGGCGGATCACATAACCGGCGCCGGTATTGGATGGTAACTGTCCGTCGGCAATCGTGAAACAAATAGCCCGGATATGATCGGCAATCACACGGAAGGCAATGCTTTCTTTGTCATCACCGGCCTTGTATGTTTTACCCACCAGTTTTTCGGTAGCTGCAATGGTGCCGGAGAAGATATCTGTATCGTAGTTGCTTTGTTTATTCTGCAGTACACGAACCAGTCGTTCCAGTCCCATACCCGTATCCACGTGGCGGGCAGGCAGCGGTTCCAGGGAACCATCTTTCAAACGGTTGAACTGGATAAACACATTGTTCCAGATTTCAATCACCTGCGGATGATCGTTGTTCACCAGTGCTTTTCCATCTATTGCTTTTCTTTCATCGTCGGTACGGCAGTCCACATGAATTTCGGTACAGGGGCCACAGGGACCTGTATCACCCATTTCCCAAAAATTATCTTTTTTCTTTCCGAGGAGGATGCGGTCTTCTGCAATCACTTTCTTCCATTCGGCCCATGCTTCTTCATCCTTCGGCAGGTTTTCATTGGCGTCACCTTCGAAAACGGTCACATATAACCGATCTTTCGGAATTCCATACACTTCGGTAAGCAGTTCCCAACTCCAGGCAATGGCTTCTTTTTTGAAATAATCGCCAAAGCTCCAGTTGCCCAGCATTTCAAACATCGTATGATGGTAAGTGTCCACGCCAACTTCCTCCAGATCATTATGCTTGCCACTTACACGGAGACATTTCTGCGTATCGGCTATACGTGTGCTGGAAGGCTGGCGGTTGCCCAGGAAATAATCCTTAAACTGGTTCATACCTGCATTGGTAAACAACAACGTGGGGTCGTTTTTCACCACAATCGGGGCTGAGGGCACAATTTCATGTTGCCTGGATGCAAAAAAGTCTAAAAACTTCTGCCTGATTTCTGCTGCCGTCATCATACGAATTCCTGAATTTGGGTTGATTTTTGCAGGGGCTACTCACTATCTTTGTTGCCCCTTGTAAATGGGTAGCAAAGGTACGTTAAAGCTGAGCACAGATACGGATTTATTGCCGTCATGAAAAAAATCAAATATTTCTATAACACACATACGCTCCGGTATGAAAAACTGGTGACGCCCCTGAGGGTAAAGTTGCTGCGTGTGTTCAGTTTTGTGGCAGCGGTTGCTGTAGCCGGGTTTTTATTCATGCAAATGGCGTATCGTTATTTCCCATCGGCCAATGAACAACGGCTGCTGCGTGAAAATGAACGTCTCAGTGACAAGCAGGAGCTCATTGAAGCCGAAGTGAAGCGGATGAGCCAGCAACTGAAAGAAATTGAAAAAAGGGATAACCAGGTGTATCGTTCCATTTTTGAAGCCAACCCTATTCCGGATAGTTTACGAACCAAAATGATAGAGCAACAGCAGGAAGACCGGCTGATTGCCTCCCTCACCGATGAAGAGTTGAACAGCTCAATCATTGTTCAATTAAAAAACCTGCGCAGTCGTTTGTATGCACAAAATGCTTCTTTCAATGCCATTGAAGATATGGTTAAGAATAAGGAAGCACTGCTGGCGGCCACACCGGCTATACAACCCGTGAGCAATAAAGACCTTTCGAGAATGGCTTCCGGTTTTGGCTACCGGATTGATCCTGTTTATAAAACAACAAAATTTCACGCCGGACTTGATTTTGCAGCACCGCAGGGCACGCCTGTGTATGCAACTGCCGATGGTGTGGTTCGTTTAGCCGGCAATACCGGTGACGGATATGGTAACCATGTGATCATCAGCCATGGGTTCAGCTATGAGACCTTGTACGGACATATGGTACGCATCAAAGCAAGACCCGGACAGCGGGTAACACGTGGCGAAGTGATTGGCTGGGTGGGCAGCACCGGAAAAAGTACCGGTCCGCACCTGCATTACGAAGTACACAAAAATGGCAAACCCCTCGATCCCATTTATTTCTTCTACAATGATCTCACACCAGAACAATTCGACCGTATGCTGAAGATGGCTGCTACCGGCAACCAGAGTTTCGATTGATGAATGCGGTAATTATTTGCTCAAATAAATCCACAATGCGTGGATTTTTACTAAATTATTCTTCAATAATCAAATATTAGCCAACCCAATTACGTTGTTTTTAATTATTTAGTATTACTTTTTTACGGCAACATTGATTTTAATCGTTAAGAAATATGCTAACCAATCGAAACAAAAACACTTTCGCAGTTTTGGCTGCAGTTTTTATTTTTTTATTTTATGCCTGCAATAAATTAAAAAACGAAGAAGCCGGAATAGTTCAGTCAGAAAACAAATTGCTGGAAGAAAAATTCTTTACAGTAAATGATTCAGTTCCGGAATCTGTTAAAAAGATCTCCGCTAAGCTACTTTCCTATAACAGAAAACAACCATTTTTAAATTCTGTAATAAACCAGGCAGGTTTCCCAAAATGGGAAAAATCATTGCTGGCTTCGAAATCAGGAAAACCAACAACCAGGCTCACGAACGAAACAGATACAAACTATATTTTTATTCCTCTTGTACCCGAAAAAACAACTGAAGTAAACGGCGTTTTCGCCTGTAAGGCTAAAGGTGACTCAATATTAAGCATCAAGCGAATAAAGAAGAATGACTACAATAATAATGATGCTGAGCAAAGCTTAAACGAAAATGCAGATCAGATCATTGGTTTCATGATGTTTGTTCAGAATAAGGTTTACAATACGGAAAACTTTGTATTAATAGATAAACGTATATTTTCCAAAATTCCACGGACCGGGCCTGCAACTGCAAGGCTGATCAGATATAAAGAGGATACATCCCGCACAAAACCAATTTCAAATAAAATAGCCTCGCATACGGCCAGATGGGTGTATGTTGACTTTTGTTATACTACTGACTGCTTTTGCGGTGAAGTAGGAAACGGCGGATATCAAACTTTTTATCATTGTGATAGTTATGCTTTATGGAGTGATAATATGGGTGGGGAAGATGGCGGATCAAGCGGAGGTACAGGAAGCGGGTCTGATAATACTATTATCAATCTTGGACAAATTAACAATAGCTCAGGCGGAGGTACAGGAAGCAGCTCTGCATCAGGATATTTGCAAACCCATTTGGGGTTAACAAATACAAATATATCTTTTTTCGACAACTATTATGAATTGACCCTTAAAGCGTTTAACTATTATTTTTTAACAGAAGATGGGCAATTAAACACTGAAGAGCGTAGATACATATTAATCAGTCATTTACTTTATTAAGAGATGACCCCGAATACAGGATATAGATACACGGCTTTATACAAAAGTATTGAGCAATGGTGCTGTTTGGCATTATGAACATACATTACCGCCAGGCTAAAAGAACAGCTTGAAAATGTGTATCCGGTATTAAACTACAACCTTAAAAAGCAATATGATATTTACGAAGAATTAAAAAAGGCAAATCGCTATCCAATTTACCTCAACCTGCTTGAAAAGTTTTACAACCATTACCTCAATACACCAACTTTCAATAAAATAATAAAACTTGATTCGAACGGGTTTTGCAATCTACCCTCCGAAGAAGTATTTACAGTTGGCAAAGGCAATAACATTTTAGAGTTTAAAAACGGTACAGACATAAACCCCGGCCTGGGCATTCTAAGACACAAGCCGCTAAAGGCAAATACAGATAACCATCTTCGCCTTTTCTTTATCTATAATAAAGCTGATGCAGATTATGTAATGGGTAATATGTACAAGTTTATGATGGAGGGCTGGCATGGCACTATCAATGGAAAACCCAAAGATGCCGAACCATTGATTTCATACATCAACCAGCCATTTAGTTTTGATGCCACCAAGCAAACAGCCTTTCTTAACAATGATACTATTTTTGAAGAAGTAAAAGAACAACTGGATAAATTCTCATTAGAACCCAATTGTACTTATGTAGCTATCTACATCAGTCCTATAAAGAAAGACGACAAAGAGCATCCGCAGCACAACGCTTACTATTAAATAAAGGAACAACTACTGGATAAGGGTATCACCTCACAGGTTATCTATAAAGAGCATCTCGACAAACCCGAGTTTTATTATTTTCTGCCTAATATCTATGTAGCCTTACTTGCAAAGATGGGGGGGCATTCCCCGGCGTTTAGCACGTGTTCGCCAAAATGAATTAATTATCGGCGTTGGTGCATTTAAACCCATCAATGCACAACACCGGTTTGTGGGTAGTGCTTTTTGTTTCGGCAATGATGGAAAGTTTGAAGGTTTTAATTGCTACCGTAGCAACGAAACCCAAATGTTGGCAGGTTCAATAAAAGATTCCGTTGAAAAATTTATTGAAGAACATAAAAGGTAAAGAGAATCATTATCCACTTTTATAAAGAGATTTCAGACCCGGAAGAACTGCAGCCCTTTTTGGATATGCTTGACAAAATCGGCTACGGTGATGTCCCGGTGATTGTAATAACCATAAATAAAACCGAAAGCAGGGAACTTCTGACCTTTGATATGAATAGCGCCGGTAAAATGCCCGTGAGTGGCACCTATGTTTGCGTGGGGTTCAATAAATTTCTGTTGTTCAACAATGTAAAGTATAAAGAAGATGTATACCTCTTAGCTAAGGATTATCATTTCCCCGTGAAGCTCAGTATAATATCCTCAAAACCTAAAGAGTTAACAGCGGAAATAATCGGCCAGCTAATTGACCAGGTCTACCAGTTCAGCCGCATGTACTGGAAAAGCATTAGTCAGCAAAACTTACCTGTAACTACAATCTATCCCGAAATGGTAGCGGAAATCTTCCCCCATTTTGATAGAGATGATTTGCCTGAGTTTGCTAAGAAGAATTTGTGGTTTTTGTAGTGGCGCTTTGCATGATTAAATAATTATAACAATTGTGCTATAATAAATTTAGGAAGTAGTTTTTAATTCCCAATGTAACAAGTAATTTGTCAAACCCCTTAAAAGTTCAACCAATTTCATAACAGTTTCATAGGATGATGCTTTCGGCAAAAAGCATTTATTGAAAAAGGAGTTTTATATCACTTTTCAAAATCAAACAGTTCTTGTAATGAAACACCCAGCCCTTTGGCCAGGCGGTATGCATGGGCAATGCTTGTAATTACTTCCGCATTTTCTATTCGCTTAATACTTCTAACGGGTATATCTGCCTCAATAGCAAATATTTTAACATAAGTGGCTTTGCTTTAAAAAATAAAAATTAGTATTCAATAGTTAAAAAACTAGCTTCACTAAATAAAATTGACTATTCACAAAGTTTGTCTTATTAGGGTGTTTGTAAACAATCGCTATACACTTATTTTTATAAATTATTAAAAAATTAAAACTTTTAACATGAAAAAACCGTTCTTGTTAACATTAACAATTCTATTGTTACTTGCATCTGTATCTTTTGCAGGAGAACACAAAAAGAAAGTAAAAAGTAATGCAAAGAATATTAAACGTGCAATTTCAAGGCAGTGCTGCACAGTAACAGCGGCTTGGAATGAAGATGGTGGTTCCAGTAATACTGTTACTGCGTGTGCCGGTTGGTTTTTAAGTAATGATCAAAATGCTTATGAGAGAGCTTGTGAAAAAGCAAGACAAGCGTTAAACGCTGTTCACTAAAATAATCACTATTTTAAAAATAAACAAATGAAAAAAGTATTAATATTAGCACTTACATTTTTCTTTACACTTACCGTTTCAGCAAATATTAAACCTGTAGCTACTATATCAATGTCATTTTTTAAATTAAGTGAAACAAAACATTTGATAAGCCTAAAAAAACTGAATAATTCTTCAGACTCAAAAAGTCCCGCTTGTCGTGTATGTTGCACATTTACCGTTACAAGCTCGGACGGTGAACATTCTATAAGTAGAGAAGCTTGTGCAGGTGGTTTATTTACCAGTTGTGAGACCGCTGGTAATACTGCGTGCACAAGGGCAAGGCTTGCCGCAGCAGCTGCAGCATATTAATAAATTACTTTATTTTTTTTTAAATTTTAAATCATATGTCCAATAGCTTTGGATATATGATTTACTTCATTATAAAGAGCTAGTAAATGAAAAAAACAGGTTTAGTTTTTTTGGTGTTAATATTCTTGAATCGTGCTTTTTCACAAACGAATTACATTGAAGTTGAATACAGTTTTAATGTTGTTTCGATTGAGGGTACATCAGCCACCTTTTTTAAAATTTTAAAAGATAATGGGAAAGCAAGTATTTACACGAGAAAGGACACTCCTATATTAGGGACGCTACAGGTAATGAATACAACAAAAAGCAAAAGTTTAGGTATATACTTTGATAAAGTGAACAACAAATTATATGAGTGTGCCCCAATTTTCGATAGATATTTTTATATAAAGGAAGACAGTATGACCGAAAAATTTCAATGGGCGATTCACGATACGGTTCAAAAAGAAATACTTGGCTATAGATGCAAGCTTGCTACTTGTGAGTTTAGGGGCCGCAGCTATAAAGCGTATTATACTGAAAGTTTACCCTTTTTTACAGGTCCGTGGAAATTAACAGGATTACCAGGAGTAATTTTAGAAGCTTCAACGAATGATGGAAGATTTAAATTTGAGGCATATAAAATTTATACGAACATAAAATCTGAAAACATTACAAACCCATACGATACTGAAAAATTAAGCTTTATGACCTTTGTGGAGTATAAAAAACTACTCTTGAAAAAATTACTTGATTCACAGCGGAAAATTCAAGCTGAAGAAAAAGAAGATTTTACGTATAAATTTGAGGACAGTTCAATTGAGTTGCTTAAAGAACAATAAGTAGTGAAATATAGACTGATTTTGTTAGTAATATTATTGAATTGTACGCCAAGTGTAAAGGCTCAAAAATTATTTCTTAAATTATCAGATTCCGCAAACAACTCATTTGAAATTGCTTATTTAAAAGTATACTGTAAAAATAGTACTACCCTTATTGGCTATTATATATTACGTGATAGTTTTTTTGCAATTCCTGCCAATTATTCATGCACTGATGTAAAATTTGAAATTTCTGTACCGGGCTATCAGGATTATGAAGGAAAAATTAAGCTAACAGGTAATTTAAAAGATACGTTATTGTGCATTCTCTCCAACTTAAAAATAAAAGACCTGCAACCTGTAGTTATTACAGGACAAAGCAGACCAGTTCAAATAAGAAATGACACAACTACATATAATATTAAATCCTTTTCTGATGGAACTGAACAAAAGCTAAGTGATATATTGGAAAAATTACCGGGTATTGAAGTAAATAAAAAAAGCGGAGAAATAAAATTCAAAGGAAAGCCGATTGAAACAATTCTTTTGGAAGGCGATAATTTGTTTGGTGTCAATTATACTCTTGGCTCAAAAAACATTAATGCAAACCTTGTTACAGAAGTACAGGCGATTGAAAATTATTCAGAAAACTATGTATTAAAAGGGTTAGAAAATGATGATAAAGTTGCATTAAACATCAAGTTTGGAAAGGCAAAACTTAAAATGTCAGGGAATAGTGAAATTGGAATGGGTGTACAGGATAGTAGCAAATCTCTTGTGTCTGATATTAATTCTAATATTTTAGGCCTTGGAAAAATGCATAAATTTTTTTCTACATTATCCTTCAATAATATCGGTATTAATAAGTCTCCAACGGATTATTTTGGTAACAACTCCAGCATTGAGCAGTTAAAAGAAAGGAAGTATGCTGCACAAAAGTATATTGTTGATCCATCTTTTACAACAGGTGAAAGTAAAAACTACAGCAACATTAACTCGCAACTATTTGGAAGCCATAATTCAATGATGAAACTCTCTTCAAAACTTACTTTAAAAGGGAGTGTATATTATGTAAAAGACAGGATTTCTAATCAACAGAATTTCACAAATGAATACTTTTTAACAAATGACACTATAAAAACAAGCGATATAACCAAAAGCCAAAAGAATCCACAATCATTAAAAGGCGACTTACACCTCAGATATGCAATTTCTTCCGGCTCCTTGCTAGAGATAGCATATTCAGAGACTAATGATGAAACTAAATCAAACAGATTCAGTAATTCAAATTTTATTCCTGTCTATGAAACAAATCTTTTAACAGAAGAGAAGTATAATAAGCTATTAGCAACCTATACCAAACGGCTTAACAAAACACAAGCCCTGCAATTTGAGTTTCGAAAAACAAAAAGCATAACTAATCAATCGTATAATGTTTCACCCTCTCTTTTTAAACGAAACCTTTTTGCCTACGATGAACAAAACAGTCGCTATGTAAGGAATTATACACAGCTCACTACAACGCTTTTTGGTGTTAAAGGTAAAAACAAGTATAACATTTATATAAAGGCTTTACAAGATCAAACCTATTTTTCTTCGGCTGTTATTAATAGATTTGGCAACGCATCAATTAGTTCCAAAATTAATGACCTAGCCTATCAAAAACCTGCCATCACTCAGGGTGCCAACTTTACTTTTGAACTGGGTAATCTAAAGTTAACGCCATCTTATAATTTTACATTTTTGCATCAACAATGGTTTAATTCCGATAATGGTAATAAGCTTTCAAAAAACAGTATCTTACTTGAACCAACTATTAAATTGAAATATGTACTAACTAAAATATCTGCATTGTCTTTTACGTATTATTACAGTTATAAAAATAGCAACGATCAATTTCTATACCCTGAAATTATAATCCAAAACTTCAGGAATGTTACAAACAACAGGTTAGATCTTTCATTAATAAGCGCCAATACAATAACCCTTAATTACTCCAGATCAGACCTGTATAACCAAATTGACAATGGCATTGGCGCTACATTCCAAAAAAATAATAGAGATTTTTTACCAACTTACAACATAACAGACTCTTTGCTTTATACAACTTTTGGAATAGAATCAGTAAACAACAAAGCTTTAGATATTTACACATACATTAATAAGTATATACCTCAAATAAAGCTAACTGTTAAATTATCATTGAATAACACTGTTAATTTTTACAATAATTACCTTTCTCCAGGAGTATTGCGTAGTAATATTTATAATTCTACATCAGTTTTAATGTTTTTTAAAACAGTTTTTAAAGGAAAAATAAATTATGAGGCAGAAAGTAGTCTAATGGTCAATAAGAGTAAAAGTTCTTTCACAAAAGCAATTACGAACCTGAGTACTATTAGCAACGCTAAGATTGTTTTTATACCAAACAAAATAATGAAAATGTATTTAACCGGTGATTATTTTTTACCTAGCATCAGCGTCGGAAAAGGTAATTTGTTTTTAAGTTATTACTTATCCTATAAACCGCAGAATTCAAAAATAGAGTTAAAGCTAACCGCAAATAACATAACTAATAATCAAACTTTTATTCAATATCAGATTTCAGATTATTCAAACAGTATTTTTAAGATCAATACACTGCCGCGCAGTTTTTTAATTTACTGTTCTTTTCAATTTTAAGTTCAAATTTAGTAACCATTCTAAAGGAATTCATCAAGTTATTTTTTAGCCTATTTACACTAAATTAGCAATAAAGTATTACGCGAAGAAGCAAGGCGAAGACTTAAGATTCAATTTGAAGGTATTTGTAGTAACGATACAATTGTTTATGTCACTGATAAATCTGGGTTCTTATTGGAAGGTGAAAATATTCCCTTCTTAATGCTTATCAAAAGAAACAAAATCGCATCCTTTGGGATGCTTAAAAAAGAACCTAATTACTATTTAATGACTTTTTGCAACAAATAAACCACTTCGCACTTATTTTTCTACCTTTTTTTGTTTTACAAAAATTGAACCCTATTCTGTTGTACATTCTGCACACTGTCCGCCGCCGTTGGGTGTTATCTCACCAACACTACATATACTACAGCGTTTTTATTTACTTCTCGGCTGCACATCCTTGATATCGATGTTCCAGAAAATTCGTAGCAACCGCTGAAATGCTCAAATTTCAACGGCAATACCAAGAGTGGCAGAAATGAATAGCCGATAAACTAGCATACTTCCAATTAAAATGTATTTTTGCTGAAACCCAACGTATTTGGCTTCTTTTACACAAATAGCATTTGACTTTGATGAGCAACCCGTGTTGCCCAAAAAAGAAAAGGAAAAGGTAAAAGCAAAACCCAAACCTCAACCGGTTGCCGAACCGGAAGTAAAGCAACGCTCCAAACGGGGACGCAAGAGTTTGAAAGACATGGTGAGCGATGCAGAGATGATCCGGATTCCTTCTGATGAAGTACTGAAACAAAAGCTGTATTACAGCATCAGCGAAGTGAGCGAACTGTTTCAACTCAATGCTTCTTCCCTGCGTTACTGGGAAACCGAGTTTTCGCATATCAACCCCCGGAAAAACAAAAAAGGCGACCGCTTTTATACCGCTGAGGATATTAAGAAACTGCAACTGATTTACTTCCTGCTTCGTCAGAGGAAATACACAATCGAAGGAGCCAAAGACTATCTCAAAAAGTACAAAGATGATTCGTCGGTACGATTTGAGTTGGTACAAAGTTTGCAACAGATGAAAGCCTTCCTGTTGCAGATCAAGGCGGACTTATAAAAGACTTAAAGCAAACAATATGAAATTACTGGTACCCGTTTTTTTAGTACTGGCACTCAACAGTTTTTCACAGGCACAATACGAAGTTTTAAAGGATCCTAAAAACGGACAAAAAACATTGAAAGGAATCGTTACAAGAGAAATCCTTTCAAATGATACAGCCTTCAAATGGATGCATAACGACATCAGCTGGTACAAACCCAATGCCGAAGCAGTAACGCAACTCACACGTGTAAAAGACAGTATTTACATCCTCATTTTTGTGGGCACCTGGTGCGAAGATTCACAGGTGATCTATCCGCAGTTGCTGAAACTGCTGGACCAAGTTCAGTTTAATCCCAAACGTATTACCGTAATTGGAGTTGACCGTCAGAAAACAACATTGGGATCGCTTTGTGAAACTCTGGGTGTAACAAAAGCCCCTACGATTCTTATTATGAAAGATGGAAAAGAATACGGCCGTATTGAAGAATATGGCAAGTATGGTTTGTATGATAAAGAATTGGGAGAAATTTTAGCAACGATTCACTAATAATTATTCATTATTAATTATTCATTCTTTTTGCTGCCAGGTCTATCTGCAGTGTGTTGAGTATTTGCAACAATTCCAGGTTCATGGTTTGCTTCAAAGCATTAAACTGACTCATTTCAATCACCTGTGTGAAATAATCCACTTGCACAATAATGGATTTAGCGCCAATCTCCACAACAAAGACAGTACCGCTCTGAATCATTTCATGTTGTTGCAATAACAACTCCGCTTTTTCAACCAACTGCAGCAACTGTGCCGAAGTGGTGAGTACATCCACTTCCAGCCGGATCTCAGCTTTGCGTTGCGTTCGCTGTGTGAGATTATCCAGAATACTGTCCACCATTTTTTTATTGGGAACGGTTACAAATGTTTTATGATCGGTACGGATGCGGGTGCTGCGTAAACCAATCTTCTCCACTGTACCGGCAATACTTTCCACTTTCACCAGATCACCCAGCGTAAACGGTTTATCAAAAAAGATGATAAATGATGCAATGAGGTTTTCAAGACTTTCCCTGGTTGCCAACGCAATAGCTGCGGTAACGATACTGAGCCCGGTGATGAGGTTTGAAATATTGAAGTTCAATACAAACCTTGAGAACATGAGCACGCCAATTATGAGTGCCACTACTTTGAAAAAATCCCGGAAAAAAACAACGAGTTGATTATCTGTCTGATCGACTGTTTGATTGGCTTTTACTTCAAATACCAAGGCCAGAAAATCAATAAAGCGGCGAACCACACGGATGAAATAAATCACAATCAATGCACGACCAACCGCATCAAACAATTCTTTTGTTGTGATTTTATACAATTCAAATTCAAAGGCAGAAGGGAACCTGAGTTTATTGAGTGAGAACACAAGCACAATGATCATAATAAACCATTGCATAGGTATGAGCACCAGTTCCACAAACTGATCCCTGCTCACGTATTGTTTGGCTTGTGGAAACAGGCGATACAACAATCCACATAAAAAACGGGAAATAATTTTCTTCAAAAACAGAATGGCCAGCACAATCACCAGCACCCACAAATAACTGATTAATGGATTATCGAGAAACGGTTGTTGTAAAAATTGAGGCATGCTGCAAAGTTAACAGGAACTGAGTGGCAAATCACTTATCAGAATGTGAAATGAAGAATCTCACCATTCACCAGGAGGAATAAATGTCCCGGTTGAACAATAGCTTTTTGCCTGTTCGTTGCTTCAGCCGGCAGTTTGGCTTTGGCTTCTGTAAGTGTACCTGTGATATAGGTGACGAGGTATTGATCCTGCAGTCCAACAATGGTTTTGCCGAATACGGTGAAATCTTTCAATCCGTAATAAGATACTTTTGTTTTGAACGCACCGTAAATATCAAATACATAAACTCCTTTTTCCGGATCATAGAGATAGACATATGCATCCCTGTCGAAGATACTTACAGGTGAAGGCACTTCATCGAAGATGGTGCGGAAGTCAACTGTTTCAGAAAGCACATTTCCATTTTCACCAATTTTTTTCAGCTTGTTATTCTGTTCATCGTATACCCAGATGTTATTATCATAACTCTGCGCCACAGCTTTTACCTGGAAGATGTTTTGTTTGCGCAGATCAATGGTGTTTATCACATTTAAAAAACGGTCCAGCACCACAATCGTGGAAAAATTCTTGTAATACAATAATACCTTCAGCGGATTGGTAACATCTATTGAATAGAGTTTGCCATAGCGGCGCACATCATTAAACACTCCCACCGAATCACCTTTCGCATTGAATTTTTTCAGTTGATTATTGGAAGTGAGGAGATAATAATTGCCGAGGTTGTCAATGTTAAAATCAACATAGTTTCCCGGAATGGAAACTGCGGGCTTAAAAAAATTACTGTCCTGTGCTGTGCAAAAGGAAGTAATAAAAAGAATTAATATGCTTGTTAAATATTTCAGGAGTTGTATGTTTTTAATTCCAGTGTTTGTCCGTCAAATTCTGCATACGTGAAAAACTTAATCCAATCGCCGAGGTTGATATACCTGCTTCTATCTGACAGACGAAAATCAATTGGCAAATGTCTGTGGCCAAACACAAAAAAATCATAAAACTCATTCTGCAATACTTCTTTGCAGTAAGTGATCAACCATTCCTTGTCTTCTCCCAGAAACACTTCGTCTGTAGTTCCGGTTTGTGCACGGCTGCGGCGACTCATATAATTGGCAAGTCCCATGCCAAAGAACGGTGGAAGAACTCCAAAGAGCCACTGACAAAATGGATTGCGGAATATCTTCTTCAGCATTTTGTAACCATGATCACCGGGGCCCAAGCCATCTCCATGGCCAATTAAAAACTTTTTGTTATTGAACTCAAATGGAACCGGTTCAAAATAAACAGGGATGTTCAGCTCTTTCTGAAAATAATCTTTCATCCACATATCATGGTTACCCACAAAAAAGTAAACCGGAATACCTGCATCAGTAAGTTCTGCCATCTTTCCCAAAATGCGTACATAACCCTTTGGAACTACCGTGCGGTACTCATACCAAAAGTCAAATAAATCACCCACAATAAAAATGGCAGCTGCAGATGATTGAATTTCGCCGAGAAATTTTACAATCTTTTTTTCCCGTGCAAGGCTCAATTGTTCATCGGGTGCACCTAAATGAAAATCGGAGAGAAAGTATATTTTTTTACCTGCTGCTATCTGCATGAATACGTTGATCGATCGTTAGAAAGAATTTTCAGGATTGTTTGTTGCGGATGTACTCCAGCACATCACCGCTTTCAATTAATGGCTTTCCTGTTACATCGCCATTGTACCAGTAAATCCAGGCTTCTGTTTCTGTGTTGTCATAAGCTACGCTGGTGATTGCCCGCACATATTCTGAATGCTGTCCTTCTTCCGGATGCAAGCCTTCGTAATCATCCAGTTGACTGATTGCCCAGAAAAAATCGGCCTCGCTTTTGGCTTTGTATAATTCACCCACAATTCCTTTTATATGCTCCGTTGGAATGGCAGCCGGGTAATCGCCAAGGTCAAACATTTGTCCGGCAGCTCTTCCATTGGCTACAAATTCAAAATGATTGCTGATATAATCAAACACCGGATTCTGAAATCCTTGCCGCAATGATCCATATACAAACAAGTGCGTTACCATGCCTTAAAGATACAATCAAAATGGCAGTGGCAGAAGAATGAAAAATGCATTTCATTTTTTGGCATCTTACTCAAATCAGCTTAAAAATTTTTCTATGTTCCTTTTTGCCTGTGTCGACGCTATGGTCGACATCAATGACCCAAAAAGGAACCAAAAAGGGCCCCGCCATCGATTACACCCCGATGGCGGATGGTTCCCCGATTATGCTTAGGTACTACTGTAAACTCAGCAATAGTGCTACTATGAAATCGTTAGCTGATTCCATAACAATTAAATGAAAACTTAAGAAAAGGTATATTAAACCGAAGGAGGGGTTTCCACAAGAAACACATAAACTTCTTTGGGGCCATGTACGCCAACCACTAATGTTTTCTCAATATCGGCAGTGCGGCTGGGCCCGGTGGCAAAACTGATGAGCGATGGCAACTGTTGTCCATATTTCTCCTTCATCACCACCAGTGCATCTTTGATATCATATACCAGCTGATGGGTGAATGCAATGCAGATATGAACCGGCGCATATACACTGGTGGTGCGTCCGCTTTCTGTATTGGACGTTAACACCAACGAGCCGGTGCGGCTCACCAATGCTTCACAAGTAGTGATAGATACGTCACAATCGGAAAGAGATTCATGAAACTGCAACGACGGAGTATACTGATGTATAAGTGATTGCAGTTCCTTTTCTTTACAAACCAGTTTGAGAAAATTATTAGAAGCGGCCAGTTCCATTAATTGCGCCACACATTCTTTCATATCGCCGCAATAAACAAAGCGTCCCTGCAATTTGGAAAATTCTTCGGCAAACTGTACCGCCATATCATCCACCGGCGGTTGAAACATGCTATTGTTTCCTTCGCTTTGAGGAAATGGCAAAGGCACCGGATGACTCAGTGCCTGCCTTATTTTTTTTAATATGTTTTCTTTTGCCGCAGAAACCGTCATGCTTCTGTATTTGAAGAAGGTTCAGATGAAATTTCATCGGCAGTATGTGCATGGTGCACTTCTGCTCCATCATCATCCAGTAATTTCTTATGTTCAAACGGACGTTTTCCGATCAATTCTTCCACATCACTCTGGAACAACACTTCTTTATCAAGTAATGCTTTTGCCAGTTTTTCCACTTCATTTTTCTTTTCGGTCAATAATGCTTTGGTACGAACATATGCTTCATCAATCAATTTACGCACTTCATTATCGATCATCTCTGCCGTGCGTTCACTGTATGGCTTTGTGAATGTTTGTTCCTGGTTGGGATCATAATAACTGATATTACCCAGTTTGTCATTCATACCATATACAGTAATCATTGAATAAGCAATACGTGTGATCTGTTGCAGATCGTTGCTGGCACCGGTGGAAATTTTTCCAAAGAAAATATCTTCACTGGCACGTCCGCCCAAGGTCATACAAATCTGATCATTCAACTGCTCAATATTGTAGAGATACTGCTCTTTAGGTGTGTACTGCGCATAACCCAATGCAGCTGTACCACGGGGAACAATGGTCACCTTCAACAAAGGATACGCATGTTCGAGGAACCAACCACAAATGGCATGTCCGGCTTCGTGATACGCAATGATTTCTTTTTCTTCAGGACTGATGAGTTTGTTTTTCTTTTCCAAACCACCAATCACACGGTCAATCGCATCCTGGAAATCGCTCATGTCCACTGCTGCTTTCCCTTTACGTGCCGCAATCAATGCCGCTTCGTTACATACGTTGGCAATATCTGCGCCGGCGAAACCAGGCGTTTGTTCGGCCAGCTTATGAATATCCAGTGTTTCAGAAACTTTGATAGGTTTCAGATGCACTTTAAAAATTTGTTCACGGCCTTTTACATCGGGACGATCAATAGAGATCTGGCGATCGAAACGGCCCGGACGCAGCAGTGCAGAGTCTAATACATCGGGACGGTTGGTTGCTGCAAGTATGATGATACCGGTATCTCCGCCAAAACCATCCATTTCCACCAGCAACTGGTTCAATGTGTTTTCACGTTCATCGTTACTTACAATGGCATTACGTCCACGTGCACGTCCAATGGCATCAATTTCATCAATGAATATGATACAAGGCGCTTTCTCTCTTGCCTGTTTGAACAAATCACGCACACGGCTGGCACCCACACCTACAAACAACTCCACGAAATCGGAACCGCTGATGCTGAAGAAAGGTACCTGTGCTTCACCCGCCATTGCTTTTGCCAGCAATGTTTTACCTGTGCCGGGAGGCCCTACCAACAATGCACCTTTCGGAATTTTACCACCCAGTGCAGTATATTTTTTTGGATTTTTCAGGAAGTCAACAATTTCCATCACTTCCACTTTTGCCTCATCCAATCCGGCAACATCCTGGAAGGTTACGTTCACCCTGGTTCCTTTCTCAAAAAGCTGGGCTCTTGATTTTCCGATATTGAAAATGCCGCCACCGCCGGGACCAGCACCGCCGCCCGAATTCATTTTACGCATCAGCAGTACCCACAACCCAATTAACACCAGTACCGGTAATAATAAACTGATGATGGGACTCAGCCAGCTTTCTTCTTCCTGTGAATCGGAAATAGGACGAACAACGGAAGGATTTGCAATGAAAAAATCATTCATTTGCTTATCAAAGTTGCTCACATCCGGAATTTTAAACTGGAAATGAGGTCCGGTCTTTTTATCCACCTTCATGCGGCTGTCCGTCACCTGCTTGGCAATATAAGGATCATTGAATGCAGCAGTCTTTAATGTTACACGAACCACTTTTTTATTCGTAACAATCACATATTTCTCCACGTAACCTTTGCGGAGCATGCTGTCCATGAACACTTCACGTGAGGTAAGCAGCGCATCCGGTGCAAAGCCACGGAGAAACTGAAAGCCGATCAACACTACTGCTATCAGCGCATACACCCAATAAATATTAAAGCGGAACGATTTACGAGGATCTTTTCTGTCGCCACCGTTATCCATATTATCTTGATTCAAACTCATCTTATTTTAATTTACTCCCTCTCGGGTACCAATGAACTGTATATTACAACTATGAAGCGAAATGTTTCGCCGTGTTTTTAAATTTTAACTATGTTCTTGCATAGGTGCATCACTCCACATTTCTTCGAGCCGGTAAAATTTCCGGTTTTCGGGCTGAAATATATGCACCACCACATTCACGTAATCCACCAACACCCACTGTAACGCCATTCTTCCTTCCTGGCGGTATGGAATTTCATCGCAATTTTCTTTTACCAGGTGCTCCACATGATCTGCAATGGCTTTTACCTGCGTAGTACTGGTAGCCTGGCAGATGATGAAAAAGTCGGATACAGCTTCAGGTATCTTTCTCAGATCAAGACTAACAATTTGCTCTCCTTTTTTTTCCTGAATGGCCTGCAGTATGGTCTTGAAAAGTTTACTGTTTCGGTTAATGCGGGCAGAGGCCTTATTGGGATTCTTCTGGGGGCTGGACAGGGATAATGTACTCAAACGCCTTTTTATTTTGTGAATAATGGTTTTACAATACTTCCTTCCGGAAGCGATTTTTCTTTAATTACTTTGCTCAAAATTAATCAAACTTCATCAACCGTGGCCACCAAAAAATCGTTACCCCCTCTTCTTGAACTCAGTAGCGTGGATAGTACCAACAACTATGCCATGGGGCTCATTCATGCAGGACTGGCACAACACGGCTCGGCAGTACTGGCAGCAACCCAAACAGCGGGGAAAGGGCAGCGGGGTAAAAAATGGGAAAGTCCGCCTGCCGAAAGCCTGAATTTATCGGTGATTGTAAAGCCACAGTTTCTTCAACCAAGGCAGGCATTTGAACTGCTGGCAACTGTGGCCGTGAGCGTGGAGCAATGTCTTGAAAAATATATTGGTGATGAAGCCCGTATTAAATGGCCTAATGATTTGTATTGGCGTGACAGAAAGGCAGGCGGCATTCTTATTGAATCACAAGTGCAGGGACAGCAATGGAACTGGGCGGTGATAGGAATTGGAATCAATGTGTTGCAGCAACAATTTCCATCCTTTCTTCCCAATCCTGTTTCCATCCGGCAAATTTGCGGTAAAGAAATCCTTATTTCTGATCTGGCAACAGACATCCGCAACAACATCATTGATTCACTGGAATTATTAAACCGGAACGGATTTTCTGCCTTCTTCCAACAGTACAACGAAAAACTGTTTCACCTCAACGAAATGGCCACCTTGCAACAGCAGAACAGAAGGTTCACCACCCGGATCAAAGGTGTGAATGAGCAGGGACAATTAGTGGCTGGTGAACACAGCGAACTGCAGTTCGACTTCGGAACGATTGAATGGATCCTCTGATTTTAAAATTTTATAACGTTTTCCTTCCACTTAAGAACGTTTGTGATCTTACCTTTGCAACCGTATCGCTTTTTCAACAAACGGTACAGCTTTTTCCCTCAACCTTTAGTGAAATTCGTTCATTCATTCAACTGAAACCGTAAACACATGACAAAAATCGCCGTAGCAAAAGGAGATGGTATTGGCCCGGAAATTATGGATGCCGTACTCAACATTTTTAACGCAGCCGAAGTTCCACTGGATTATGAATTTGTGGACATGGGAAAATGGGTGTTCGATAAAGGTTTCTCCAATGGCATGACACCCGAAGCACAGGAAACCATTGAACGATTGGGCATCCTCTTCAAAGGCCCCATGGAAACCCCCAAAGGGAAAGGTGTAAAAAGCGTGAACGTAACAGCACGTAAAACATGGAACACCTATGCTAATAAAAGAACCTTCCAGACTTTACACGGCGTGGATACCGTGTTTTCCAAAGCAGGAATCCCCATTGATGTGACGATTGTCCGTGAAAATATTGAAGATACCTATGGCGGTATTGAACACATGCTCACCCATGATGTGGCGTTGAGCCGTCGTTTCATTACCCGTCCCGGTAGTATGCAGGTGATTAAATATGCTTTTGAAATGGCGAAGAAAAAAGGTGCCAAACGCATTACCTGCGGCCACAAAGCCAATATCATGAAAATCACCGACGGATTATTCCTCGAGGTATTTTATGAAGTAGCAAAAGATTACCCGGAACTGAAAGCCGATGATGTGATTGTAGACGACCTGTGTATGAAACTGGTGAGCCGTCCGGATTTATTTGATGTGGTGGTATTAACCAACCTGCAGGGCGATATTGTGAGTGATCTCTGCGCCGGGCTTGTAGGTGGATTGGGCTTTGCTCCCAGCGCCAACATTGGTGACCACATCTCCATCTTTGAAGCCGTGCACGGAACCGCTCCGGATATTGCCGGCAAAAATATCGCCAACCCAACGGCACTGCTGTTGAGCGGCTTTGGAATGCTTCGTCACCTGGGTCTGATGCAAAAAGCAGTCATGATTGAAAACGCATTGCTGTACACACTGGAAAGTGGGGTTCATACCGGTGATTTTGGCGATAAGTCAACCCCTTCGCTCAACACCACCCAGTTTGCCGAAGCGATTATTTCGAATTTTGGCAAAAAGCCGGCACACAATCCGAAAACAGATTTGCCTGACCAGCCGGCAACACCCACACAGTTTAAACTGGAAAAGAATCCGCTCATCATCAGTAAAGAAATGCAGGATGAAGTGATTGTAGGTGTGGATCTTTTCATTGAAAGCTCCGAACAACCAAAAGAAGTGGCCGACAAACTCCTCAAGCATTGCGGTGTATTGTTTAACCTTATCACCATCAGCAACAGGGGTACTCAGGTATGGCCCAAAGGAAGTGTGTTCACCAACCTGGTGAATCAATACCGTTGTCGTTTTGAAAGTGTAGACGACGTAGCTGTTACACAAGTAGACATTATTGAATTGTACAAACGTGTGATGCAGGATTTCAAAATCTGTTCCACGGAGTTATTGAATATGTGGGGCGATAAGAAAGCCTATAGCCTGGCACAGGGACAGTAAGAAGATACTATTTCTAATAGACCGGCCTTTGAATCATTTAGTAACATAAATGAATTGAAGGCCGGTTCTTCGTTTGTATTAACCGGCTTCGACAGGCTCAGCCTGACAATCCTCTGCATTAAAGGTTTTATTTTTCCTTTGCCCTTGCTTCCACTTCTAACGGATTGTTGTAATAACCATACCGGGCACTGTACCACAGGTATAAAACAAGAAACCGGATCAGTCCGTAGCGTTTGTACTGTTCAATATGCACCATTTCATGTTTTACCCAGCGTTCATTATTCAGAAATTCAGTGGCAGATGTATTATGCAGGTGAATGGTACGCCCTATGACCATTGCCACCTTGGCCGAGCCCAGCTTTTTAGCTGCCAGCCGGGCCCAGAATGAGTTTTCTTTCACTCGTATTTCCTGTTTCATCCTTCTCAACTTACTTAAATTCCCCCGTTTTTGCTGAACGGGGCTAAGGGTTACCCTATAAATACCGTTTTTAGACGCAAAAAAGCATGGAAAGGGATAAAACAGGTAGTAGATTTATATCACAATCCAATACCGATAAAGCCAAACAAAAAAATTCAATATTCCAGAAATCCTAATATCCAATAAGAGAACCGAAAATCTATCCGAAAGAAAAACCCCGTAAATCCGTTCTTAAGAAAAATGAACAACCTTTTTGAACCGGAAGAAATTTGACCCCCGAAGCAATTCGGGGGTTTTTTGTTTTTAATTCTTTTTCTGAAACGCCTTCGACAGGCTCAGGCTGACATCAGACAGGCTCAGGATGTCAGTACGTTTTTTGTTTACGTGATTTCATTTACAGAAGAACGAAATACTTTCTTTGTCACACTGAGCTTGTCGAAGTGGACAAAGAAAGATTTATGATACGTTTCCTTAATTCGCCTTCGACAGGCTCAGGCTGACAGTATATTATTAAGTATTAATTCGACTTTTGAACAATAACGAAAACTCATTGTCACACTGAGCTTGTCGAAGTGGACAGAGAAAGAATAGTTTAATAAATTCCGAAACGCCTTCGACAAGCTCAGGCTGACAACACGTTTGGTTAGAAATTCATTTATTTACTTCAACGAAATACCTGTCACACTAAGCTTGTCGAAGTGGACATAGAAAGAATAATTTTAATAAATACTGAAACGCCTTCGACAGGCTCAGGCTGACAACACGTTTGGTTAGAAATTCATTTATTTACTTCAACGAAATACCTGTCACACTGAGCTTGTCGAAGTGGACAGGATTCAATTTCAAACATCGCCTTCGACAGGCTCAGGCTGACATGGGACAAGCTCAAGTTGACAACACGTTTTAGATGAAACTCTTTCTTACAAGCCCCACAATTCCAGTATTTCCTCTGCATGTGCTTTGGTGGTGGGACGGGTTATGATATGATCAATGATTCCTTTTTCATTAATGAGGAAAGTGGTACGTACCAGTCCATCATAAATTTTGCCCATGAACTGTTTCTTGCCCCACACATCGTAGGCGTTGATTACTTCGTGGGATGGATCGGCAATTAAACGAAACGGGAGTTTGTTTTTAGCCTCAAATTTTTTGTGGGAAGCTGCATCATCTTCACTCACTCCAATCACTTCAATCCCTTTCTTCTTCAAAGCCGAATAGTTATCCCGCAGATTACAGGCCTGTACGGTGCAGGTGGGAGTTAAATCCTGCGGATAAAAATAGAGTGCCAGTTTTTTTCCTTTGAAACCATCAAGCGAAACCTTTTTTCCATCCTGATCCAATCCCTGGAAAACGGGCGCCGGATCACCTGCTTTCAAATGCGTTACATAGTTTTTAAAAGGTTCCTTTTTAACTGCTTTTTTTGCTGTGGCGGATTTCTTTTTCGGAGCTGCTTTCTTAACTGCCTTCTTTGCTGCTTTCTTCTTCGTTGCCATTCTTTCGTTTTTTGATACAACAACTAACCGGTTGTTTTGTTGATCACCTTCTTGTAAAGCGAATGATCCGTTGTGTTACATTGCCCGCTTCATCTTCGGCAGTGATTTTTAATTCATGTTCGCCGGGCGGACAATGCTCATCTACTTTATAACGATATACTGGCCCCAGTCCGCTAAACAATAACCACTCCCCATCCAGCTCTGCACGGAAACTGTAAATCTCTTTTTTGTTGTCGTTCACCGTGCAGGTGATCACAGCACCGGCACCAATACTTCCACCTTCGGCCACACCGCTAACAGCAACCACAGGAGGCACTTCATCCACTTCCAGCCAAAACTCACCAAACTCACGGAACCTTGCTTCATACCAACCTTTTACCAACGCAGCCCTTTCAATCACTGTTTTACCACGAGCTGTTTTAATCATAATCACCCGGTTCTTTCCGCTTTCGGGAATGGGACGATTGGGTTTAATGCGAAAAGTCATGGAATCATGCACCGGAATCAAGGGTGTGTGCATCACATGAATATTGGAATAAGCTGTTGCACTTGTTTTATAATTGTAATTGAAACGGAACGCATCGTAAAAACTTTTTTCAGTACTCACCAGTTGTATATCCTCCCGTTCAAACACATTGATCTGGTTGGGTAACATATAGCGACTGTCTTTCTGCATATTCGCCACCGGTGCCACTACTGCTGCACGTTTGATGCTAAACTTTACAATGGTTGAATTATTATTTGCATCCTTCACCACAATTTTCACTTCATGTGTGGTGGTGTCATCCAGATGAATCAACCCATCGTCTTTTTTATAATAGATGGGCAAACGGTCGCCGGGCAAGGGCGATAAATGCTGAAAGAAAGAACCACCATTTGTCTTGATGCGGTAATCAATATGTGCATTGAGGTATCGTGTTTGCAGGTAATCCACTCCATCAATCCGGAAGCCACTCACAGGTTCATCATCCACATACACCACTGCTTCAAAAATACCATTGCTGTTGGGAACACCGGTGATACGATCACTAGCCACCAGCGCCAGGCTTACTCGGCTACTGTTCACCGTTAGCACTCCGCCGGGAATACTATGCACACCGCCGCTATGTGTTACCCCTATGATACGTGGTGTTTGTTCATAAGTACTGATGTTACGATCATATACAGCAATGCGTGATACATCGGGAGGTGTTACATCATAGACTCTGTGAAACAATAATGCATTTAAACAGGCATCATCATCCGTACGGCGGATTTCATAATGCACATGCGGACCAGCAGAAGCACCTGTATTGCCACTGTAACCAATGAACTGTCCATTCTTTACAGGGAACTGATTTCTCTCAAACACCACTTCACCCTTCCAGCTTTGTTTGGCATATTGCCCTTCCTTGATCGCTTCGGCGGTTTGTGGCGGAAACGTATTCATGTGCGCATACAACGTAGTATAACCGTTTGGATGGCTCACATAGATTGCATTTCCAAACCCTTTGGGATCGATCTTGATTTTCGAAATCCATCCATCGGCAGGGGCATATACCGGAAGATTTTCCCTGCGCTCTGTAAACAGATCCAATCCCATATGAAAATGGTTGGGACGCATTTCTCCGAAATTGGCGTTGAGTTTTAAAGGAATATCTAAAGGATAACGGAAATAATCAGACGGATAGTTCAAAGGCGGAAACAACTGTGCCTGAGTGGAAAAAGTAAAAAGTAAAAAGTAAAAAATGATAATGGGTTTGCGCATGTGGCAAAAATAAGGAAGAAGGATTCTTTTACTGCCGGAAGGCGTTTCGTTTAACAGCAGGTTAGGACAATAAATCTTTCACATTTCACGAACAATTGTTCTCAAAAAATCGCTTCGTCATTCCCGCTCAATCCAATACTTTTGCGGTCAAATTCCCACCATGCCAAAAGACAATTCCATTCAATCGGTTCTCATTATCGGCAGCGGTCCCATTATCATTGGCCAGGCCTGCGAATTTGACTATTCCGGCTCACAGGCAGCCCGCAGTCTGCGTGAAGAAGGGATCAAAGTGATTCTTATCAACAGCAATCCTGCCACGATCATGACCGATCCGATGATGGCTGATAAAGTATACCTGTTACCACTCACCGTTGAAAGCATTGAGCAGATCCTGGAAGAAAACCAGATTGATGCCGTGTTGCCAACCATGGGCGGACAAACAGCACTCAACCTTTGTAAGGAAGCCGATGAACTGGGCGTTTGGGAAAAATTTGGCGTTCGGCTGATTGGCGTGGATGTGAAAGCAATTGATACAGCAGAAGACCGTGAGAAGTTTCGTCAGCTCATGATCCAGATTGGTGTGGGTGTGGCGCCTTCCAAAGTAGCCAACTCATTGCTCGAGGGAAAAGAATTTGCACAACAGATCGGTATTCCATTGGTAATCCGTCCTTCGTTTACCCTGGGCGGTACCGGCGGCGGATTTGTGAATACAAAAGAAGAACTGGAACCGGCGCTGGAAAGAGGTTTGCAGGCCAGTCCCATTCATGAAGTGCTGGTTGAAAAAGCATTGCTGGGCTGGAAAGAATATGAACTGGAATTACTGCGTGATAAGAATGATAATGTGGTGATCATTTGTACCGTTGAGAACTTTGATCCCATGGGTGTGCATACCGGCGACAGCATTACGGTTGCTCCGGCCATGACACTCAGCGATACAGCCTTCCAGAACATGCGCAACATGGCCATTAAAATGATGCGCTCACTGGGCAATTTCGCCGGCGGTTGTAACGTACAGTTTGCACTCAATCCGGAAAACGAAGAAATCATTTCGGTTGAAATCAATCCCCGTGTGAGCCGCTCCTCTGCATTGGCCAGTAAGGCAACCGGTTATCCCATTGCAAAAATTGCAGCCAAACTGGCTATTGGTTATACACTGGATGAATTAAAGAATCAAATCACACAAACCACATCGGCTTATTTTGAACCGGCGCTGGACTATGTGATTGTAAAAATGCCCCGCTGGAATTTTGATAAATTCAAAGGAGCCGATGATCGTTTGGGTTTACAGATGAAGAGTGTGGGTGAAGTGATGGCCATTGGCCGCAGCTTTACCGAAGCAGTACAAAAAGCTTGTCAGAGCCTGGAGAACAATGCCGTTGGATTAGGCTACTACGGACAAAGCCTCAAGCATGCCGAAGAACTGATTGAGTACATCAAGGTTCCGAAATGGGACCGCATCTTCCGTATCAAAGACGCATTGATGGCAGGTGTGAGTGTGAAGACAATTGTGGATGCCACCAAAATTGACCGTTGGTTCATTTACCAGATACAGGATATTGTAAATATGGAAAAAGAACTGGCGAAGTATGATATGAACACATTGCCCGAAGCATTGCTGCGTGAAGCCAAACGTATGGGCTTCGGTGATGAGCAGATCTGCCGCATTATGAAAGAAGATGCATCGGAAGATGAACTGTATGAAAAGCGGAAGCAGTGGGGCATTACACGTGTTTACAAAATGGTGGATACCTGCAGTGCAGAGTTTGAAGCCAAAACACCTTATTTCTACAGCACATTCGAATAAAGAAATCCAAAGAATAAAAAAGCTTCTGCCGGGCTGTTGTATTGATGCCGGGCAGAAGCTTTACTTTTATAGCTTCAACCAACATCCAATTCTATCAACCGAATGGCCGGATTTATCAAAGCATTTGTTACCAAAGCCTGGTTTCTCTTACTGGTGCCGGTTTATTTTATCCTGCATAATTTTTTCCTGTATCACCATGTGGTTGATTTTTCAAAACTGAAAGGATATGTTTTCTTCTGGCTGTTATTTCCCTTGCTCACCTATGGTGCCCTGTGGCTGCGGTACAGATCCAAAGAACGGACAGCAGCGGTATGGAGCCTGGTTATTTTGATTCTTTTCTTTTTCTACAGCCCTATTATAAAATTCTTCGGCACAACTAAGATTCTTTTTTTCCTGACAAAGATTTCAGTCATACTTGGGTTAATGATCGCTTTTCTATCAATCATTTTCATTTTTGCCAAACGATTCAACTTTGAAAAAAGCCGTTTACCCGGATTCATCATTTTACTCGTTAGTGTACTTCTGGTTTATGAAGGTGGCGTTTATGCCTACCATAAAATCAATGGCACGGCCGATCATTTGCAACTACTTACATCAGCAGAGGAACCACAGTTGCCCGCCACTGCCATGAAAGAGAAGCCGGATATTTTTTATATCATATTCGACGAGCAAACATCGGCCAAAGAAGCCGCATCTTTTCTCCGGTACAACAATTCAACATTGGATCTTTCGCTGCGCAATCAATCGTTTTTTGTGAGCGATAGTGCCAGCAGTGCTTATTACTATACAGCTGTTGCTTTGGCTTCTGTGTTCAGAGGTTCTCCGTTTAAAGAAAAACAAAACAAAAAAGCAGAGATGGTGGGCTACCAGATGGCCTTATACAACCTGGCACAAAATCAATTCATCCCTTACCTGAAAGAAAATGGTTATGAGATCATCAATACAGCCGGGTACAAACTGTATAACGATGAAAAAGTAACCCCTGATAAAATAGAACGTTTCGGAAAATTTGAACAGATTGTTTTAAATCAAACCTTCTCCGAACGGATTCAACTGCAGGTGATGGGCATCATCAACGACCGGTATCCGCAACTCATGAAAAACAGTCCGGCACTGAAAACAAAACTGGTACGGTTTCAAAACAAGGTGGAAGAAAATTGTAATGAATTACTGAATGCAGCCGCACGAAAACGCACTGCACCTGCTTTTGTATATGCACATTTTTCGCTGCCACATTTACCGGTGTATTTCGATAGCACCGGCCATCCTTTAACAGACGATGGATATATAGAACAGAACTACAAACAAAATACACACCAGGCGTATATGACCAACCTTGGCGCAGCAAGGCATTTTATCCTGAAGCTGGCAAAGGGAATACAAGAGAGAAGTAATGGAAATGCGGTCATCATCATACAGGCAGATCATGGATACCGTGGAAGCCCGAAACATCCAGTGCCTGATTCAATCAAGTATTCCATTTTTAATGCGGTTTACTTCCCCGACAAGGATTATCATTTATTGTCGAACTCCCTGTATTCTGTAAATACCTTTCGCATATTGCTTAACAAATATGCCGGTGCACAACTGCCGTTACTGGTGCCACAGAAAAACAAAACACAAACTTTGTTATCCGACGAGGAATAACAACAGCTCTGCCATAAATCAAGTATTTTGCAGTTATGTACATCCTTGGTATTTCTGCATTCTATCACGACTCGGCCGCAGCCATCATCAAAGACGGAGAGATACTGGCCGCAGCTCAGGAAGAGCGGTTTACCCGGAAAAAACACGATCCATCGTTCCCCACATATGCCATTGCTTATTGTTTGAACGAATGCAACATCACCATCGACCAACTGGAAGCCGTTGTATTCTACGATAAGCCCTTATTAAAATTTGAGCGGCTGTTAGAGACCTATTACGCATTTGCCCCAAAAGGTTTTGTTTCCTTCCTGATGGCTATGCCGGTGTGGGTAAATGAAAAATTATTTCTGAAAAAAGTAATCCGTGATGAACTGAAAAAGATTCAGAAGTACAACAAAAAGAAATTAAACCTCTTATTTCCTGAGCATCATTTAAGCCATGCTGCTTCTGCTTTTTATCCTTCTCCTTTTGAAGAAGCCGCCATTCTTACTATTGATGGCGTGGGCGAATGGGCCACTACCACTATTTGCAAAGGAAACGGAAGAACGATTGAGATACTGAAGCAGCTGAACTTCCCTGATTCTGTTGGGTTGTTGTATTCTGCGTTCACTTATTACCTTGGTTTTAAAGTGAACAGCGGAGAATATAAATTGATGGGGTTAGCGCCTTATGGCAATCCGGATGATGCACAAACAAAACAGTTTGCTGCTATTATAAAAAAAGAACTTGTTACCATTTTCAACGATGGCTCCATTCACCTCAACCAGGATTATTTCAACTATGCTGTTGGTTTACGAATGGTAAAAGATGCTGCCTTTGAAAAACTGTTTGGGTTCAAACGGAGAGAAGCAGAAGAAGCATTAAAACAGGAACACTGCAATCTTGCATTAGCCATTCAAATGGTTACCGAAGAAATTGTTTTGAAACTGGCGCAACATGCGAAGGATCTCTCCGGCAGTAACAAGATTTGTTTATCGGGTGGTGTAGCGCTCAACTGTGTAGCCAATGGCAAACTGCAGCAACAACAATTATTTGATGAGATTTTTATTCAACCGGCGGGTGGCGATGCAGGCGGTTCGGTTGGCGCAGCACTGGCAGCCCATCATTTGTACTTTGAAAAAGAACGTTTACCTGTTACCGATAGTGATGGCATGAAAGGCGCCTATTTAGGCCCTTCTTTTACTACTGATGACATCATAAATAAACTGGCAGATTATCACCCGGTATATAAACTATTTCCAAACCGCACACTGTTGAATACACAAACTGCCCAATTGTTGAAAGATGGAATGGTGGTGGGTTGGTTCCAGGGACGGATGGAATTTGGTCCACGTGCTTTGGGCAACCGCAGTATTCTTGCCGATCCAAGAAACCCGGAGATGCAAAAGAAACTGAATCTGAAAATCAAATTCAGAGAAGGGTTTCGTCCCTTTGCTCCTGCCGTTGTTGCAGAAAAAGCAAAAGACTACTTCGATATTAAAACTGATTCACCCTATATGTTGCTGGTGCAACCGGTAAAACAATCGCTCTGGAATCCTGTGCCCGGCAATTATCATCAGTTATCGTTGAACGAAAAATTATATTTCCAGCGAAGCAGTTTACCAGCCATTACACATATTGATTACAGCGCACGTATTCAAACGGTACATGCAGAAACAAATAAAGCATTTCATGATTTATTGCAGAGTTTTGGGGAACAAACCGGAACCTATGTTTTAGTGAATACCAGCTTTAATGTGCGGGGTGAACCGGTTGTATGCACACCAGAAGAGGCCTACCAATGTTTCATGCGCACAGAAATGGATGCATTAGTAATTGAAAACTGTTTGTTCCTGAAAAACGAACAGCCGGAATGGGAAGAAAAAGAAAAACCTGTTTTCAATGCCGATTGATGAGTAAGAACTCCAACATATCATTACAACGTAAAGGAATTTACATTCTTTTCTTAGTGGTCTGTTTTCTTTTACTTGCCGAACTGATTGCCGGTAATTTTTACTATCACCAATATGGCAAACGAAAACTGGCATTAGTGGAATTGTATCATGCTGTTCAATCCAATATCAAAGAAGGAAGAAAAAAGAAAGCATTATACAAGAACAATTACCAGTACCAGCAATGGTGCCGGCCCGATTCCAGCGAAACAATGAACCATCGGGTATTTGACGAAATGATGGAATCCAACCGTTTCATTTTTGATTCATGGCTCAGCTTCCGCAATGCAGATTACCACGGTTCTTATGTGAATATAAATGGATATGAACGCCGCACCGTTCCTTCGTTCGCAGCAAAAGGAAAAGATACTGTTACGATCTGGTTTTTTGGTGGGTCCACTATGTTTGGATTTAATGTTACCGATGCTGAAACCATTCCTTCGCAGTTGGTAACATTGTACGGACAAACCAATTACACTGCCTCGTTGAAGGTTGTCAACTTCAGCGTACCTTATTATTTCAGTTTACAGGAATACAAATTGTTTTCTCAATTACTGGATGAGCAACCAGCCCCGGATATAGCAATATTCTTTGATGGATTAAACGATTTCTGGCTGTACAACAACACCTATTACCAGGAAACCTATTTCACGCAAAAACTCGCTTCATTATTTAAAGAAGGTGTTTCGGAACTTCCTTCGAATTCATCGGCAGTGAGAACAGTGAAATCAGACAAACCCTTATCTGCCCGGCAAACAGATACTTTATTGAACAATTATCTGCAGGTAACTGAACTGATCAAACGCAAATCAACTCAGCATAGCATTCAATCCTTATTTGTAATTCAACCGGTTCCATTCTATCAGTATCCCAATAAATCAAAAGATAAAATTTGTTCCAGGGAAGAGTTTACACTTTACAATACCATTTACCCGGCATTGGAACAGAGGTCGGCAACCGATAGCAGTTTTATCTTCTTCGGTAATATGCTGGTACAGGAGAAGGGATTGCCATTCATTGATGCCATTCATTATTCCCCTGCTTTCAGTAAAACAATTGCTGCATCATTGCTGGATCAGTTAACATCAAGAAAGATGATGCATTAAAATTCGTCTCTGAAAATCTGTTCTTCCTTAAAATAAGTAAGATGAAATTGCCTGGACTGCAGGAGCGGTAATGATTGATGGAAATATTCATTCAGCACAATGCGGAATGTATTAGGTGTATAAAGCGTATCGGGTATTGCTTGTTGCACCTGCACCGGAACGTATAAAGCACTGAAGGTTTCATACACATATTCCTCTCCTTTTTCACGTACTGCTTTACTTCGCATTCCGTGATCACCTTGCACAATGATGATGGTCTTTCGTTTGGAGTGTTTGAGAATATGATTGCACAGCTGAGGCAGCAGGTTTGTTGTGTACTGCAGCTGATCTCTGGTTAGTTGCTGACGATTGGCTTGTGACAACTCTTCTTCTGACTTCCATTGTATCATTTCCCCGTTACTGTGAAATTTATACGGACCATGAGGAAGATTGAAATGTGCATAGAGAAACCGTGGTTGTTTCGACGATTCGTCTGCTGTTTTTCGAACCAATGCATCTGTTTTTTTAAGATATGCAACATCTTTTTGTATCCGTTCATTCAAACGCTGTACCAGTCCGGCACCCGTGATCCATTGTTGCAGCCATGTAAAATCCCGTGCAATCCTGTTCCATAGCGTTTGATTATAAATCATATCCTCCGGTGAGCGAATGATCCAGTCTTCTGTTTTATACAAACCCGGATCATTATTTAATGGGAATAAACCGCCGTTAATAATTTTATACCCTTGCGCCGAAAGAAAAGTTGTGAGCCGGTTTTTATTCATTCCCTTTATCGCTTCATGCAGTTCTTTAAAACTGATTTGTTGCCGATCTTCAAACGGAGGATAGCCCATGTTCAGGTTGGAAAACATGGATACATGTGTACGTGCAGCAGCAGTGGATGCTGTATGTTGTACAACAAAGCCCATTTGTTGCAATGAAGATTTCATCGGCTGAAGATCCACGCCAAGCAAATCTTTTGCTACATCAGCAGACGGCATGGCATCAAAGATGAGATAATAAATATCCGGTAATGAATCAGCTGATACTGAAACTGGTTTTAGCTGCGGTGCATCAACGATTGTGAGCTGATGATCTTTTTTCAGCCGATCCGGTCCTTTACCAATAAACAGAGCAAAATCCACCAACAATAAAACAGAAAAACAAATGGTAAGAAAAAAATGAGTTCTGATTGGTGTTGTTTTTCTTCTCCGTAAAAAGACAAAGGTTCCTGCAACAAGCAATAACAATACAGGTAAAAACAACGAATAGCGGTTGAGCCCTGCAGGTTCACCCAGTTGCATCAGTGATGGAGAAAAAAATCCAATGAGCAACAAAACTGAAGTCATCAACACTGCTTTTGATGTATTTCGGAACAACAACCGGAACAAAGCAATGAGTAGCCCGGCAGATAAGAATGCCCAGCCAAGAGACGGAAGCAGTTTCTTCCCACTCACCAATCCGTAAAAATCAATGTAATTATGAACAAAGAAGAAGAACGGGATCAGCAATACATGCAGGTAATGATACCATTTCAAAGCACCTTTCTTCACTGATTGTTCCCGATTCATGTTTCTAAAATACAAACAACTGCTAAATATCTCTTTTTCAACTTATTTTTGTTGCTTAACGGATTAACAATGCTGGAATTCCTAAGAGATATGTGGAGCTTTTTAAAAGTGAGAAAAAAATGGTGGCTGGCACCCATCATCATTTTCTTATTGATACTGGGTGTTTTGCTCATCTTTGGAGGATCCACTGCCGTTGCTCCATTTATTTATTCCTTATTCTGATCTATGAAGTGGCAAGCCCGACATACCTCCCTGCTCGTTATTGCCCTTGGTTTTGGTCTCCTCTATTTCCTGTTTCATAAAGAATGGATGCTTACTCCGGTTGGAATGGCCTTCGTGGGATTCTTCATTAAAAGCATTGGTGAATTTATCCATATCGGCTGGATGATGATTGCCAAAGTTCTTGGCTGGATCAACAGCAGGATTTTATTGAGTGTTTTATATTATGTCATTCTCACACCGGTTGCTTTGGTTGCCCGTTTATTTGGCAAAGCAGGCATGAGAAAATTACCGGGCAACGCTACAACCACCTTTGTTACCCGTAATCACCGCTACACAAAAGAAGATCTGCAACATCCCTGGTAAAAGAATTGAGCCGGTTTTCTTTTTTGAGCTTATTTTAGTTAATAATTCCATCGCATGAATGAACCAGCACATAAAAAACCCGGCTTATTGCGAAAGCTGAGCTATATCCTGTTGCTGGTATTGGGCCTTCTCTTTGTTACCGAATCCATTCTCAGTATTGTTTATTTTCAGAAATATGGTGGGTCACCGCTGGCAGTCATTGCTTTATTCAAACGGTTTCAGTTCAGCAATCATCAAAAAGAAGTCAGCAATGATCAATATAAAAACCAGCAACTGGCCCGGCCCGGTTCTTCTGCCGCAGTTAACCAACAAATAGCCGATGAAACCCAGCAGGCTAATGGTTTTGTATATGAACCATGGATCCTGTACAAATCGGTTCCTTTTAACGGCACATACATTCACACGGATGGACTCATAAGAAAAACAGTGCCCGATGTAATTTCCGGAGACAGTTCCCAACCAATTACCATCTATTTCTTTGGCGGTTCCACCACATTTGGTTTTCATGTGGCCGATGATGAAACTATTCCTTCACAATTTGTACAATTGCTGCAGCAAAAAACAAAGAAAGCAGTACGGGTGGTGAACTATGGCATCCCCACTTATTACAGTTATCATGAGCTCATGCTCTTTACCCAGCTCCTGTATCAAAACCATCAACCGCAGATCGCCATATTTACAGACGGCCTCAATGATTTCATCGGCGTTCAATCAACGCTGCACAAAAAATCATTCCTGGATTACCGTGCGGCACAAAGTTTTTCAATGGACATCCGCCGTGGCAATCCAACATTTGAAGATTCACTGGAATATGTGTTTCAATTGCCGGCAGGTGCTTCCGTAACCCAACTCAGCGATTCCCTGTTTGGCAACTATACCAGCACCGTTTCTTCCATTGAAAAAACAGCCGGCGCCTTTCATGTGAAACCTTTCTTTTTTATACAACCGGTTCCTTTTTATAAGTATCCCAACCAGGCAAAGGATCCTGTTTGCAGCAAGAAAGAATTTCCGCAATACCAATCTATTTATCCAAGGCTGGAACAATGGGTTACCGGAAGCAACAATAAATTTTTCCTCGGCAATATGCTGGAGCATGAAACGGGAATTCCGTTTATTGATGGATTCCATTATGCCCCATTGATGAATAAAAAACTGGCGGCAGAAATGGTTCGTGTATTGTTGCCCGTTATTGAATCAACCACTTCGCATTAAACGGCATGACAAACAATCAACCAGGCAGGTTATGGGTTTGGGCAGCTGTGTTGCTCCTGTTGTTCCTTATTGTACAGGAGCTCAGCTTTGTATGGAACAATCCCTGGCTGGGCGATTACTGGGAACACCGGGCCGTGCTGAAAGCTTTGTCGGCACACACACCACAGGTAATGCATCCCATCATTGGTACCAACCTGCCACATGCTTTTGAATCGCCTTACCTGGTGATGTTGGGTTGGATTGTTTTCAAAACAGGTTTATCTGCAGAAGCGGCGCTCAACCTGGCAGCCATTATCAATCTCTTTTTATTTTTCGGAGCAGTTTGGATGTTGGTTCAGCTATTCCTGCCCCGCAAACCAATCTGGACTTCTTATACACTTGTGTTGCTTTTGCTCTTGTGTGGCTGGGGTTATATGCCTCCCAGCTTCAGTGCGTTTTATCATCTGGGTACTTTCCCGTTTGTAATGGGGTATCCATCCACATTCAGTTTTATTTGTGTGGTATTTGCCGCATGGTTGTTGCAACGATTGCTCAATCAAAAACAGGCGCCACTTGCAAAACTGATCAGTTCTGTTTCTATTCTGTTTTTTTTCTGGATCAGCATACTTTCTCATCCGCTCAGTTTTTTATTCGGCGTTGCATTGACCATCTATGTGGCATTGGATACGCAGAAAATACTGTTTTCAAAATCATTGCTCACAAGATTATTGATAACAGGCGCTTTCTTAATCATCAGTTTTGGTTTTGCCTTTTTCTGGCCTTATTATTCACTGGCCGATTTATTTTCCTATATCAGTCCGGGCAACCAGTTTCACAGCGACAGCCGTGAGCTCTACTCGTCTTTATTGCGTCATTTATACCCATTATTGTTAGTGCCCGTTTTGTTCTTTCTCAACACAAAGGAAAACTGGCGTAACAACCTGGCACTCATCATCGCCGGAAGTTTTTTGTTTTTGTTGTTTGTATATGGATTTCTATCGCATGAATATGGTTATGGCAGAATGATTTCTTTTCTTGCGATTCTTGCACAACTGCTGCTGGCGAAATTGTTACTGGAGCTTCCTTCGGGCAAACTCAGATCAGCTGTTGCACTGGTGCTTTTGATCGCCTGTCTGCCCTTTCTCAGGCATGTGCTCACCTACAACCTGTCTGTAATGAACACATCGAGGGAAGAGTACATCAACAAACCCGTTCACGTTCCCTTTGAACACACCAATCCATCCGAAATGGCCCACCGCCTCCGGTTTCTGGAAAATCATTTTCAACCCGGCGATCTTGTGCTGGCCGATACTCTTTCCAGCAAATACCTGCCCGGCCTGGGCACCCATGTAATTGGCAGCGTATTCCCGGCTTACTGGATTACTGATAATACGGAGCGGATGAATGCCATGCGCCGGTTCTTTACCACAAAAGCAACGGCAGAAGAACGTACCACCATCATCAACCATTACCGACCCAACTATTTATTGCTCACGCCAGCTACCGATTCGCTGTTGCCACTGCTCACTGCCTACATCGATTCACAACCGTTCGTTTCAGAAAAAGGAATTTCATTATATAAAATCAGGATAAATCGCTGATAATTCTGCCGAATTTTATTTCCATCGTTTTCTGCTGCACCCTACCTTTGCACCGCCATGGCAAATACTGTTCTCCACAACGAGTCGATCCCCTCAAAAAGAAAAAAAATTGTTGTTCTTGGCAGCGGCCCTAACCGCATTGGCCAGGGAATTGAATTTGATTATTGCTGTGTTCACGGTTTGTTAGCAATCAAAGAATGCGGTTACGAAGCCATTATGGTGAATTGTAATCCCGAAACGGTAAGTACCGATTTTGATATGGCCGACAAATTGTACTTCGAGCCGGTAAACTGGGAACACCTCTGGGAAATTATTGAACTGGAGCAACCCGATGGGGTTATTGTGCAGTTGGGCGGACAAACCGCTTTGAAACTGGCCAAACGTTTACATGAAAAAGGAATCCGTATTGTAGGAACATCGTTCGATAATATGGACATTGCCGAAGACCGTGGACGTTTCAGCGATTTGTTGCGTGACCTTGATATTCCTTATCCAATGTATGGCACTGCGTATACAACAGATCAAGCCATGGAAGTGGCGAAGGAAGTGGGTTATCCTGTACTGGTGCGTCCCAGTTATGTATTGGGCGGACAACGGATGCGGATCGTAATCAACGATGCCGAACTGGAAAAAGCAGTACTGAGTTTGCTGAAACATTTACCTGGCAATAAAATTCTCATTGATCACTTTTTGGATCGTTGCCAGGAAGCAGAGATCGATGCCATTTTCGATGGAGAAAATTTCCATGTAATGGGTGTGATGGAACATATTGAACCGGCAGGCATTCACAGTGGCGACAGCCATGCCGTATTACCCGAGTTCAATCTTACTCCGCTGGTGGTTGCCACCATGGAAGAATATGCAAAGAAGATTGCAAAAGCACTTGACATTCGTGGTTTGATCAACATTCAGTTTGCCATTAAAGATGGTAAAGTATTTGTGATTGAAGCCAATCCCCGTGCTTCACGTACCACACCGTTTATTGCGAAAGCCTACCAGATTCCCTATCTCAACGTAGCAACGAAAGTAATGCTGGGCATGAACAAGCTTACCGATTTTACCTTTGAGAAAAAGCTCGAAGGATATGCTATCAAAGAACCCGTGTTCAGTTTTAATAAATTCCCCAATGTAAACAAAGAACTGGGGCCCGAAATGAAGAGCACCGGCGAAGCCATCCGCTTCATTAAAAACCTGCGGGATCCTTATTTCCGCCAGTTGTACAAAGACCGAAGCATGTATTTAAGTAAGTAATATAGAAACTCCGCTAGTGCGGAGTTTTTTATTGTACCTGCGCTTGTATTTCATGGCATCACCTGTTGCGTCGCAATCCATTCATCGTTCGGTTTTCAATTGGCGTGCAACGAATCTTCCTTCTTACTCTTCTTTCTCCTGCAACCATTTGAAACACCACCACCTATGATTCCATTCTGGAAACCTATCCCCTTTTTACGGATTATGATTCCGTTTGCACTAGGCATTGTCACCGCCTGGTACCTGCAACTCAGCTGGGTTATTGCTGTAGGTTTGCTATCTGTTGCTGCTGTCTCATTTATTCTGTTTCCATTACTGCATCGTTCGCTTCGTTTTCGTTTCCGTGGGTTACAGGGAACCTCCATCAACTTATTCATTTTTGCAACCGGCGTTTGCATCACATGGCTGCAACCGGTAACACATCATCAGCAATGGTATGGACATTATGCAACAGCCAACAGTATTGTTAGATTACGTTTACTGGAACCGCTTTCCGAAAAAGAAAAATCATACAAAGCACTGGCGGAGTTCATCAGTTGCACCGACAGCAATCGGCATACCATTCCCGTAACCGGCCGGTTGATGTTGTATTTCAAAAAAGACAGCACGCCTCCTTCTTTGCAATACGGAAGCATCATTGCCACAACAATGCCTGTTCCCGAAATAAAAAATGCTGGCAACCCGGGTGGTTTTGACTACAAACGCTATGCGTTGTTCAATGGCATCACACACCAGTTGTTTTTAAAGAGCGGACAGTATGTACAATTGAAAGAAACAGATACTAATCCTTTCTGGTATTATCTCTATCAAACACGAGACTGGATCTTGCACACACTCCGGACCTATATTACCGACGATGCAGAACAAAGTGTAGCCGAGGCATTACTGATTGGTTTCCGTGACGATCTGGACCGCAACCTCGTGCAAGCTTACAGTAACACAGGTGTGGTGCATGTTATTGCCATCAGCGGATTGCACCTGGGGCTCATCTACAGCTTGTTATTGTTTTTATTAAAACCATTGGACAAACGAAAAGAAACCAAATGGATCAAAGCAGTGCTGATTCTTTCATTTTTGTGGGTCTTCAGTTTACTTACCGGCGCCGGGGCCTCTGTCATTCGTGCGGCTATTATGTTTACGTTTATTCTCCTTGGAGAAATTCTGGGCAAGAAAGGAAATATTCTTAACAGCATGGCAGCATCGGCCGTGCTCATGCTTTTCATTAATCCGTTTTTATTATGGGATGTGGGCTTTCAACTTTCGTATGCAGCCGTGCTTAGTATTGTATTATTCATGAAACCAATTCACCACTTACTTTCCTTTCAAAACAAACTGGTCGATCAATGCTGGCAGCTTACCGCCGTTACACTATCGGCACAAATCCTTACGCTGCCACTTTGCATGTATCATTTTCACCAGGCGCCTAATTTATTTCTCTTTACCAATTTTGTGGCAGTACCACTGAGCAGTATCATTCTGTTTGGAGAAATTATGTTACTGGTGCTGGCATTTGTTCCCGTTGTTGCCGGTTACACAGGCATTGTTGTATCGGCATTGTTACGTTGGATGAATCAATTCATTCTCTGGGCCGATCATTTTTCATTTGCCGTAACAGATGGCATCATGCTCACTCCACTGGAAACGATTTTTCTCTATTGCATGATTGGTTTTGCTGCCGTGTGGTTATTGCAGAAACGTCCGGCCTTTTTGAAATGGAGCCTGTTGTTTGTTCTTGGCTTCTTTATTTCCAAATCCTATCATGCTTATCAAACACATCAGCAACAAAGAATGATTGTGTATAATCTTTCAAAATACACAGCCATTGATTTCATGCTGGGCAATCAATACCGGTTTATGGGCGATACAGTTTTACTTCAGGACGGGTTCCTACGTAATTTTCACCTGAAACCATCACGTATTTCATACTATACCTACAGTCATCCGCTTCCCTATTCCAAAGAAATTCCGGCAGCGTTCCTGCTAAGGGATAAACGGATTGTATTCCTGCATCATTCTTTCCGCTTTGAAGAAAAAGAAACAAGAATTGCAGCCGATGTTGTGGTGATTTCCGGAAACCCACGACTATACATCAAAGACCTGGTAAAATCGATCGACCCAAAGCTGATTGTATTTGACAGTTCCAATCCGCAATGGAAAGTGAAACGCTGGAAGGAAGATTGCGAACGTTTGCACATTAAAACTTTCTCAACAAATGATTCAGGTGCGTTTGTGATGCCATAGAATTGATTTGTCATCAATATCGAAAAAAAAATAAATATTGACAACTAGACATAAACAAATTTACTCAGCGCAAATAATCGAAAGAAAAATATTTCTATCACAAAGAATGCTTTAAAATGCTAATAAATCATTTTGGTTTTCAATTTTAACAATCTTTTGAATGTCAGAAATTCGTTTTCTACAAAGTTTCTCATCTAAAACATATCCACTATTGTATTGCGTATTAACTCCCATAAAAGCTGAAACTGCATAAATATTCTCTTCTGTCATACTCTCGAAATTTTCAGTAATTTCATAAAGACCAGGTAGCAATTTTGGGAGTTTATCAATTTCAAATTTTGAAAAACTAACCTTCTTAAAAAGCTTCTCATTTTTATTATGAAGAAATTTAATTAGCCGAAACACTTTCTTCTCGGATCTCAACAGACATATTATACCCTCATCAACAGCTAGACCATTCTGATTAAACTCATATAAAAAATGATAATTGTCGTTAGGGAAAACAAATCCCTCTGCATAGCTAAATACAACTGACACATCCTCTGTCTCAAACGAATAAACTAATTCTTCAGGCAACCTAACTATAAAGTAATGATGATTAAATGTCAAACTTTGAAGATTCAGTTTTCCATGAGAATCCTTGAACTTCTTGAAAGAATTTTCAATCATTTGGATGAACCTATTAACCAGCTCAAATATTACAACTTTATTAAACGACTTATAATCAATACTAAAATATAAATCTAAAACATTGATATGCATATCGATATTATCATGAAAGCTAAGCTTCAATAATATCTCATCTTGTTTATCCCTAGAGTCCAAAAAAATAAAATGTGCTGCAAAATACTCTTGTATTGATTTATGCATCCAACGATAATAAAAACCATCTTTTACAAAAACAGGAACAGTTATTATCAAATCATTAACAAAGTCGGTTTCTTTAAAATCAAGATTCCCTATGAATTTTTTGATTTTTTTCAGATAGTCAACTAACTCTTCCTTTTGAAATTCAACTTTATACTTAATGAAACTAAAATAACCCAAATGCCTTAAAACCAAATGAAACTCCTCAATATCAAGTCCTGAATATTTTTTTCTCACAAATGAGTCACCCTTTGACAGATCATGAGATTCATATAAAGAGTCGTAGACATTCCTATAAAATATGTGTTTCTTAATTGGAATTATACTTTTGTATTCAAATGCAGAGTATAAAAGTGAAACTAAAAGTGGATTTGTTAGAAACTCGCTTAAACTTGTATTAGTTGAGGATTTAATTGACTTTATAAGTTCTTTATGCAACGAACCCTTATAGTCATACTTTTTTATCAATGAAAAAGCTTCATCTTTTGATAGTGGCTTAATACGAAATGCCATAAAATCCGCATAGCTCGTTAGCTCGAGTTCAGGGCGAGATGTTAAAACAAACTTACACTCAGATGCTAATAAAACAAAATCTCTTATTGCTTTATTTACAAAGGGCCTTTCCTCGGGAGCTATTTCATCATAACCATCAAGTAAAAAAATCAACTCACCACCTTTTATTAAATGCAACAAGGTTTTCATATCCAAAGGACTACTTATTGTTCCAATTTGATCAAGAATAAAATCAACTAACGGCTTCTGTCGTGAAATTTTTCTTAACTCAATATAAAAAGGGATCCGAATTCCTTCTTCTAAAACAGAAATACAAAGCTTCTTCAACAAGGTGGACTTACCCATACCTGCATTATCAATGATAATTATTCTATCAAGTTGATTGAAAATACCTGCACTATTGTTATCTATCTTATATGAATTTCCCTGTTCATTGCTTATACTTAATGGAATGTAAATTTCGTTTAATAACTTTTGTTTGTTTGGAAAGACAAGCGTTGAAGCAATAGAACATCGCTCATATAAACGAGTTGCATAAAGAGCAATTTTATCATCAATACTTTTTAGCTGTTTTGCATTACCGTTATTTATTTTTTTTAACAAATACTTGAATCTTTCCGACATATAGCTAGCAAATATTTTGGAAAGCGAGGGCTCCAAAAAATCTTTTACTTCTTTAGCCAATTCAACTGCTTGCATGATTAATCAATTTAGTTTATAACTAAATTATCAATTTGAAATTGAAAACTGAGCCCTCAACATTAAATAATATATAAAAGAATCCATTTTTGTGATGCCATAGCAGAAACCTACCTTTGCGGCGCAAACTTCTTCGCCATCTGTTACAACGGCAAATGGTTCTACGCCCTGTCTCCGGTGGTGCTCAAACCAATCAAAATGAAAAAGATTCAATCGGCGCTTATCTCTGTTTTTTACAAAGACGGATTAGATTCACTTGTACAGCTTCTTCATCAGCAAAACGTAACCATTTATTCCACCGGCGGCACGCAGGCTTTTATTGAAAAGCTGGGCATCCCGGTTATACCGGTTGAAAACCTCACCACTTATCCCTCCATTTTAGGCGGACGGGTAAAAACCTTACACCCATCTGTTTTTGGTGGCATCCTTGGTAAACGTGACGATGAACAACATGTGGCCGAAATGCAACAATACCAGATTCCGGAACTGGATCTGGTAATTGTGGATCTCTATCCGTTTGAAGAAACCGTTGCTTCCACTACCGATGAAAAAGCAATCATTGAAAAAATAGATATCGGCGGACCATCCATGATCCGTGCAGCAGCAAAAAATCATAAAGATGTGGTGGTGCTGGCAGCAAAAAAAGAATACGCAGTGCTGGAAGAAATCCTCCGCAATCAAAATGGCGAAACATCGTATGAACAAAGAAGAGCCTTTGCGATTAAGGCGTTTGATGTTTGCACGGCTTATGATACAGCCATCTCCAACTACTTCCATCAATCGGCTATAGAAACTGTTTTCAACAAAGAAGAGAAAGTGCTGCGCTATGGTGAAAATCCGCATCAATCGGCACGATTCTATGGGAACCTCGATGAATTGTTTACACAACTCAATGGAAAAGAACTTTCTTACAATAATCTCGTGGATGTGGATGCTGCCATGCAGTTAATCCGTGAATTCAACACCACTACGTTTGCCATCATCAAACACACCAATGTGTGCGGTGTGGCCCAACGCTCCTCTGTGAAAGAAAGCTGGGATGCGGCTCTTGCCGGTGATCCGGAAAGTGCTTTTGGTGGTGTATTGGTATGCAATGGTGAAATCGATAAAGCCACCGCCGATGCCATCAATGAAATTTTCTTTGAAGTATTGATTGCTCCTTCGTTCAGCGAAGACGCTTTGCAGGTATTGCGTTCCAAAAAGAACCGCATTCTTTTGCAACTGAAACAACAACCATCGAATAAAGAGCAATACAAATCATTGCTTAACGGAGTTTTAGTACAGGGGACAGATGAAGGAAACTTTACCGAATGGAAAGAAGTGGGAGGAAGAACAACAAGTGAAACAGAAAAAGAAGACCTGGCATTTGCCAACCTCATCTGCAAGCATCTAAAATCAAATGCCATTGCATTGGTAAAAAATAAACAATTGGTGGGAAAAGGTTGCGGACAAACCAGTCGTATCGACTCTCTTCGTCAATCGGTTGAAAAAGCAAAACAATTTCAGTTTGATCTCAACGGAGCAGTAATGGCCAGCGATGCATTTTTCCCATTCAATGATTGTGTGCAACTGGGGCATGCAGCGGGTATCACTTCGTTTATACAACCGGGTGGTTCTATCCGTGACAATGATTCCATTGAGTATTGCAAACAAAATAATCTTGCAATGGTGATAACAGGGTTACGCCATTTCAAGCACTAAACAATTTATTCGTTACCTTGAAAAGACATTTGTCTTTGTCTTTGCCTTTATCATCTCAACCAGAACAATGCCACGCAACCGCATTCATAAAGCCGTTCAATCATCTACCGACAGCCTGAAAAGCTTGTCGGCCTTCAATCCTTTAACCATTCACAAGAAAGGTTCAAGAGCGAAGGCAATTTTTGCATTGGCGGTGGTGAGTTTTTTCTGGGGCACAACCTGGCTCGCTTCCAAACAAGGCGTAAAACATTTACCCGGATTGCAAATGGCAGCTATACGCCAATTGATTGCCGGCAGTTGTTATCTGCTATATTTTTTTCTGAAAGGGGCTTCCATTCCCAAACTCAAAGAATTGTGGCCGCTCTTTATATTGGCACTTCTCAACTTTGTTTTAAGCAATGGCTTGAGCACATGGGGCATTAAATATATTTCTGCCGGATTGGGAAGTATCATTGGCGCTATCTTTCCATTGTGGCTGGTGGTGATTGGTTTCTTCAGCAGTAAAGAAAAATTACCAACGAAAGCTGTGGTTGGATTGTTTCTTGGTTTTGCCGGTGTTTGTATCATTTTCTATGAACATCTGCACGATTTTTTAAATCCCGATTTCCGGTTTGGCATTTCACTTTCGTTGATGGCTACCTGGACATGGGCTTTCGGTTCTTTATACACCAAAAAACAAGCAGCGAAATTCAATCCTTACTTTGGCATCGGTTTTCAAATGCTTATCGCAGGAATCGTTTTGTTTGCTGTAAGCAGTTTCGATCCCAAGTTTGTTCCGCTCCGGGAAATTCCTGTTGATTCATGGCTGGCTATTGGTTACCTCGTTGTATTTGGCTCTATCATCTCTTTCGTTGCCTATCTCTATTCTTTACAACGCCTGCCCACCGAACAGGCAAGTATATATGCATACATAAATCCGGTTGTTGCCGTATTGCTTGGATCGTTGATCTTTGATGAAAAGCTGACGACCGTTTTAATTGTTGGCGGACTGGTAACTTTGTACGGAGTTTATATGGTGAACAAAGCCTTCAAAAAAACTGCCGAAGAACAATTGGGTGAAATGGATAATTAATGCACTATGCAGGACGAAAAAATCAGTCTCAATAAATTTATCAGCAGTACAGGTTATTGCTCCCGCCGGGAAGCCGATAAACTGATTGAACAGGGACGTGTGGCTGTGAACGGAGACCTTGCATTAGCAGGAACCAGAGTGGGCAAAAACGATAAAGTATTTATTGATGATGAACTGTTGAAAGTAAAAACAACTTCACTGCAAAACCAGTTCATCATTGCTTTCAATAAGCCGGTAAATATTACCTCCACCACCGATGAAAAAGACCGCACCAACATCATCCGTTATATCAATCATCCCAAACGCATTTTTCCCATCGGACGTCTGGATAAAGATTCTGAAGGATTGATCTTTCTCACGAACAACGGAGATATCGTTAATAAAATTTTGCGGTCCGGGAACGAACACGAAAAAGAATACATTGTTACGGTTGACAAAAAACTGAGTCCGGATTTTGCTGCAAAGATGAGCCGCGGTGTGCGTATCCTTGGCACCACCACCTTACCCTGCAAAGTAAAAGTAATGAGCGGAAAAACATTTTCCATTATTCTTACACAGGGATTGAACCGCCAGATCCGTCGTATGTGTGAAGTGTTTGGCTATGAAGTGGTGAGCCTGAAACGAATCCGTATCATGAATATCAAACTGGGCAATATTGCAGTTGGTAAATGGCGCTATTTAAGCGAACCGGAGATGAATGAACTGATGGAAATGATCAAGGATTCGAAAAACGAGCAGTAATTTCTTCTGTAAACTGTACATACATTTCTTTCCAGCCACGAAACATAGGGTCGCTTCCCAGAAAATGATTGTGGAAGATGGTGATCAAGGTGCCTCCCACTTCTTCCACTTCTTTGCTTAGTTGTTGCAGTTCGCTCAAAGCTTCTGCAGGTTGCTGATGCAATTCGTAAAAACTATTGGCTTCCATGTAAGCAAAGGGATGAATGCGTAAGATGGTGGATTGTTCTTTTTCAAGGTCATACCACAAATAAGAATGAGAAGTGGAAGCCCGGAATCCATTTACCGTTCCGTAACCCATGCTGTAATCTTCGGTGATACCTGCTTTAATTAACTCACGATAGGAATGTGGCAAATGAAACCTCAGGTAATGATGCCGGCTCTTTTGCACCGGTTGCTGAGTTATCAGCTGCAGTTGATTCTTTTCACGGTAAAAATATTCTCTTGCCGTATTACTGATAACCGATGGATGAATACCCACATCGGCAACCTGTTGCAAGGAACGCACCAGTTGTTTCAATGCCTGTTTCCGCGGAGATATGTTTTTATCGAGTTCACTTTGTTGTTCGGCAAGTAAGAAAAAATAAATGGGATGAAGATTGTATTGCTGATGAAACTCATTGAGCCAATCGTAACAATCAAACGGATCTTTCTCCCTTCGGCTCCATACGGCCATCCGTTGCACAATAGTTGAAGGTTGCCGCAGCATAGCACCTATAGAACGGAACCAACCTTTGTGCAAATAACTCCAGGCAATATCAATGTCATAGGTAGGAAGAAAACGGAATGTTGATTGCCTGAGTTTCTGATGAGGAAATTTTTGTTGTAAGATGCTTGTAAACTCTTTCATCCACCAATCAACCAGTGGTCGATTCAGGAATTTCTCCTTCCACGCCAGCGAATTCCAATGAGCATAGCGGCCATATTCATCGGGTTCGTAATCCAGGTATTCCTCGTAACGGGAAACGAGAAAGAAAACAGCCGACAACAGATCAAAGCCCAGATCATCATTGCTGGTTTGATAAAAAGCTGGCCGCCCCTTCCATTGAAAACATTCTACCGACTGTTTTCTCAGGTCAGCCTGATGCAACAACCCGGCTGGATGCATATGGAATTCATCGGCAACGATACGCTCAGCAGAATAATTGATTTTATCGGAACGATGTGATTGATACAATTCCAGTTCATCTGTCAGCAGCAAATCCAACCCCAATCGTTCATTGAGATAGTCAACCATATAACGGATGCGGGGTGTGATATGCGGCGTATAAAAAAGCATGAAGCTTTATTTAGCATTTCGCTCCCGCCAGAGCTGGTTAAAACTTTTTTCCGGAAAATTGAGATTACCTCTGTAACGTGTCCAGTCTTTGGCAAAAGAGTTGATCACAAAATTTTTGATCTTACTGTTACCTGCATTCATCAAACGGCGGCTGTTCATTGCTTGTCGCCATACTTTCCATGCCATACGTTCGGCAAAAGAAGAAAAACCTTGTTCTACCGATTCTTTACGGTTCTCCAGTAACAGCTCATGCAGGTTGATGCGCATGGGACAAACTTCTGTGCAATTGCCACATAACGATGACGCATAGCTGAGATGTTTATATTCCTCTAGCCCTCTCAGATGAGGTGTAATCACTTTACCGATAGGGCCACTGTAAGTTGTTCCATAACTATGTCCGCCAATATTTTTATAAACCGGACAAGCATTTAAACAAGCGCCGCAACGAATGCAATACAATCCTTCCCTGGTGGCAGGATTTTTCAGCAGGTTGGTGCGGCCATTATCGAGCAGGATCACATACATTTCTTCAGGGCCATCTGCTTCTCCGGGCTGTTTAGGCCCTAATACAATACTGTTATAAACTGTTACCTGCTGCCCTGTTCCAAAAGTGGACAACAAGGGCCAGAACAAACCCAGATCGGTAACCGATGGCAACATTTTTTCAATGCCCACCACTACAATGTGCACTTTAGGGAAAGCACAACTCAACCTTGCATTGCCTTCATTTTCTGTAACAGCAATACCACCTACATCAGCCAGAATAAAATTAGCACCGGTAATTCCTACTTCGGCCTGTACATATTTTTCACGGAGAATACGGCGTGCAGTTAAAGTAAGTTGTTCCGGTGTGGCATGCGGATCGGTGCCCAGCTTATTCGCAAATAATTTCGCTACATCTTCCTTGCTTTTATGCATAGCCGGTGTAACAATATGATAAGGAGGTTCTCCATCTAATTGTTGAATGTATTCTCCTAAATCCGTCTCCACACTTTCAATGGAATGCTTTTCAAGAAACTCATTGAGATGAATTTCTTCCGTCACCATACTCTTGCTCTTCACCAGTGTTTTACAGTTCACACTCTGGCAGATTTGTAAAATTTCGTTGCATGCCTGTTCTGCATTTTCTGCATACAGCACTTTACCGCCACGGCGTGTAAACTGCAGTTCAAATTCTTCCAGTTGTTTATCGAGTGTTTCAATGGCACGCCACTTTACATTCTTAGCCCGCTCACGAGCTGTCATCAGCTGTGTGAACTGCTCTTTTCCTTCAGGAACTTTTGAATTATACTTCCCGATGTTGAAATTGATTTTACGGCGATGATCAAGGTCCATGGCCTTTACCGTGCTGCGTGCAACAAACCTGGAAACAATTTCACTCATTTGTTCTGGTTTTTATCTTGATAATACTGATCGGCTATCTGGGTAAGCACTTCATAAATTTCTTCTCCATACTTGCGGATCAATGGCTCTTTGAGGAACTGGTACACGGGCACTTTCAGTTGCTTGCCCAGTTCGCAAGCCGGACTGCAAAGCGATGGACGTGGTTCATAATTCACATACTCCTGATCGGTTGATTTACTCTTGCTGATTTTTATGGGAAACAGATGACAGGAGATGGGCTTCTTCCATTTGATTTTCCCTTCGTTGTATGCCTGTTCAAACGAACATTTCACCACACCCTGCTCATCTGTGAAACCATAGACACACATTCCATTGGAGATGACCGGAGTTACCCAGCCAAATTCCTGGTCGTATTGATAGAATCCTTCTTTCTCAACAACAGAAACACCTTCCTTCGTGAGCATGGATTTTACAACCGGATACGCCTGTTGTACTTCTTTCATTTCTTCTTTGGTGAGTGGCGCACCTGCATCACCCTCCACGCAACAACCACCTTTGCACTTTTTGAGATCACACACAAACTGCTCCTCAATTACTTCATCACTGATGTATATATTGTCAATTATGATCATTCTGCAAAGATAAAGCGGGGTTCTGTTATGAACAGAAGTTATTAAAGATGATTACTTTTTCCACTTTAATGTCTGGATGAGGTGTTGCATGTCTTTAAAAAGAAAATCCTCAACCGGCATAATGGAATCATAGTTGGGTGTTGCATCAAAATACAAAGCACCTCTTAAAAAATGCCGGGTACTATCGGTTACAAAAAATTGTTTCCCGGTTGCTGCATTACCGCCTACATCAAACACAAAACCTTCCACACCCGGACCACCTTTTACGGGAATTTCATCAATAGAAGTTGCTTTCAGGCTGTGTTTACTCGTCATCTTAAATGCATCTTCCACCAGCTTATCGAACCGGTTGTTGCCGCCTACTGTTTTGTAGCTGATGTATAATTTTCCTTTGAATTCGGGAAAATCGATATTGATCCAGTAGGGATTTTCAGGCTTGTCGTCAAAGAAAGTACTGTCTTTGATAATTGTTCCGTAAGCCGGGTATTCGAACGAATAAGGATAAGCAGGATCATCAAACAACACATATTTTTTTTCCGGCACTTCAATTTTGAAATACCCCTTAGGCTTGGGTACAGAGTCTGAGTTACAGGAAGAAAGCACAACTATTGCAATGAGAAGGGATAAGGCAGATAAGGACTTCATGTTATTCACTCAGGGGTTTGATCGTTACTTTCACTTTTTCAATTCGATTGCGGCTCACTTCCACTACTGTGAAAGAAAAATCACCTGCATGTACCACATCATTATTCTTGGGTAAACGTTCGGCAAGTTCCAATACCAATCCGGCCAGTGATTCACTTTCGCCACGTACCTCTTCAAATGTTTCAGGGGGGAGATTCATGATTTTACAAACATCATGTATCATCGTTTTTCCTTCGAAGATGTAATTGTACTCGTCTATCTTTTTATTGATACTTTCTTCATCATCAAACTCATCTTTGATTTCACCAATGATTTCTTCAAGGATATCTTCCATCGTTACAATACCACTGGTTCCTCCAAATTCATCCACCACCACAGCAAAGTGAATGTGCTTTTGCTGAAATTCTTTCAACAGGTCATCAATCAGTTTTTGTTCGGGAACAAAATAAGGAGTGCGCATCAGTTGTTGCCAGTGAAAATCATCTGCTTCATGTAAGTGTGGCAACAAATCTTTTGTTTGAATCAATCCCACCACTTCATCCATATTTTTTTTAATCACCGGGAACCGGCTGTAGTGCAGGTCCTGCACTTTGTTCACTACATCTGCAAAAGAGGCGCCCAATTCAATCGGACTTACGTCCAACCTTGATTTCATAATTTGCTTAACCGTGATATTGCTGAACTTCTGTATTCCTTTCAGGATTTGTTTCTCCTCCATCGTGGCTTCATCCTCACTCATGAGATCAATTGCATAATCCAATTCATCTGCCTTAAGATTTGATGATTGGTATTTACCAAGTCGCTTCTCAATATTATCGGAGTAATTCGACAGCCACTGTCCCACCGATTTGAACATGGGAAACACAATAGAATCAATCCACCATCCGGCAAAAAAAGCAAAGAAGATATTATTATGTGAAGCCCACACTTTCGGTAACATTTCACAGAACAATAAAATCAGGGCTGTAATGGCCACCACTTTAATGATAAAATCAACCAGGAGTAAATTCTGTTTGATATGAATAAACTCATCAATGAGAATATTGGAAATAATAATAATGCCCAGGTTGAAAAAAGTATTGGCGCTTACCAGGCTTCCCATCAACACTTTCGGTTCTTCCAGCAAATTCACCACACGCCGAGCCGAAGGATCCGACTTCGTCTTCAGCATATTGAGATCTTTATATTTCAGTGAAAAGAAAGCCACTTCAGCCCCGCTCACCACAAAGGAAAAAAACAGCAAGGCCAAAAAAAGGATCACCAACAAGGTTAAACCCTGACTGTTGATGGTTAACAGAACCGGTTGTAAAGAAAGCAGTATGGAATTCCCTAACGAATAATAATCCAAGGCTATAGGTTTTGGTCAATAATCAAGGCAGGGCAAAAATAGACAATAGAAATCAACTGCATTAAAAAGGTAAATCTTCTGCCGGGTCGCCTATCGGAGGAAGGTCATCGCCATGATAACCCGTAATGGAATCCGGTAAATCATGTTTGGCTCCGCCTTCATTTCTTTTATCAAGCATAATGAGATTATCCCCCACTACTTCGGTTGTAAATTTTTTAGAACCCGATTTATCATCCCAGCTTCTTGTTTTCAAACGGCCTTCTATATATACAAGGCTTCCTTTGTGCAGGTATTTCTGAGCCAGTTCTGCCAGTCCACGCCAAAGAACCACGGTGTGCCATTCGGTCTGGCTTACCAGTTTACCGGTTCGGTCTTTAAAGGTTTCGGTTGTTGCCAATGGGAACTTAGCCACTGCAACATTTCCTTCCAGTTGTTGTACATCCGGATCTTTACCCAGGTTACCAATCAGCATAACACGATTAACACCACGCATAAAAATAAAATTTAGGTAAGTGTATGATTGTTATTCCGAGCCATTGGTTCGGTCCACTCCTAAATTACATTTTTTAATGCACTCTTTCAAGTATGATTTTCAAATAAACGCAGCACTTTAACATCTGCCAGATCGTTAATAATCCTTGGAAAGGGAAGCTGCTTTAGCTGCTTTTCTGTTTTCCATTCCCATTCGGGCAACTTTCCCCGATAAGTATCGGGCAACTCCAGTAATACTGCTGAAGCATGGATGATTTGATGCGAAAGCTTCTGAACAATGCTTTTGGTTACAGCCAATTCCCTGAATGGTTTTTTAACAATCCGTTCCCCGTTTTTCAATGCCTGCTTCCATTCCTTTTCAGATGTAAATTCTACTTGCGGAAATTCATATAAGTGCTGCCATACATCTTTTTTCATCCGCTGCTCAACAGCAAATTTCCCTTTGTGGTATATGATGTGATAAATAAACCAGCGTCTTCGTTGTTTGGTTTGCTTTTCTTTTACAGGAAGTTCAGTAATACGGTTCTCCTTCAGGGCCACACATTGCTGCTTCATCACACAGGTGTTGCACAATGGTGCTTCGGGCTTACAAACGGTGGCACCAAAATCCATAATCGCCTGGTTGTATTGTGCCGATTGTTTGGCATCCAGGCAATTTTGTGCCAGCTCAGTAAATCGTTTTTTACCAACTGTGGAATCAATTGCCGTATCCATTCCAAAAAAGCGGCTCAACACCCGGAACACATTTCCATCCACCACCGCATAGGGTAAATTGAAAGCAAAAGAAGAGATAGCAGCAGCAGTATAAGGGCCTATGCCCTTCAGTTCCAGTATGGCATCATAAGTGTTAGGGAAAGCTCCCATGCTCACCACTTCCTTTGCGGTAGCATGCAGGTTGCGGCAGCGATTGTAATAGCCCAATCCCTCCCAAAGCTTGTACACTTCTTCGATTGGAGCTTTCGCCAGTGCCTCTACGTTGGGGTAAGCCTCAACAAAACGCTCGTAGTACTTCCATCCCTGCCCGGCTCGGGTTTGCTGCAGAATGATTTCACTCAGCCAGATGCGGTACACATCTTTTTCTCCTTTCCATGGCAACTCACGCTTGTTATCATGTTTGTGCCACTGCATCAGTTTCTTCCTGAAAAATTGCTCATTTGAGGTTGCCATACGTTCCAAAAGTCACTGTTTTGTTTAATATTCAAACAAAAATATCTCAACTAAGTTTCCCCGGTGCTGTTTGTTCAAAATCAATAAGTTATCCGGTAAAAGTTTTCACTTTTAAAATATTTTTACGATCTTTATTCCCGTCCGGCTTGCGTTCGGATAGTTTCTTATGTATAACCCTAAAACGCATTTCAATGAGAAAAGCAGATCTCGTCAACCAAATTTCTGAAAAAACAGGTATTCCCAAGGTGGATGTTCTGGTAACACTTGAAACCATGTTCAAAGAAGTCAAAGATTCTTTGGCAGCCGGACAAAACATCTACATCCGTGGATTTGGCTCCTTTATTACCAAGAAAAGAGCTGCCAAAATCGGACGTAACATCAAGCGTAACACGGCTGTACACATTCCAGAACATTTTATTCCGGCATTTAAACCTGCCAAGGAATTCATTCAGGAAGTTAAAAATCAACATACCGGCTCCTGATCCTTCAGCTTTTGCCGTTAATTTGATTGCCTTGCTTTAGTTTTGCTGTTCAATTCAAAAAGGTTCCGGTGAATAAACAGCAAATCATACTTCTTTCAACCGCAATTCTTGCGGTTTTTCTTTTGTTCTTTTTTGGACGGACCGTCCCGAAAAATGAACCCAAACCCCAACCTGCCGCCACTCACACCGAGCCGCACCAGGAACTGGACTTTCCAACCATGCTATCACAGGCTAAAAAAAGATTGACGCCGGCCCAGCTAGAAAAAGTGACCGGTTGGGAGAATTCCATCAGCCGGAGAGATGTAAAAGAGCAGCAAATTACCCTGTACCGCACCCTGTCCCGTTTCTGGATGGACAGTGTAGGTGCATTTGTACCCTATATTAAATACCTTGGAGAGGCTGCTAAGTTGGAAAAGTCAGAGAAAAACCTCACCTTTGCAGCCCATTTGCTTTTAAGCGAGTTACAAACTGTTGAGGAACAACCGCTACAGGTTTGGATGGCCAAAGAAGCAAAAGAGTTATTTGAAAAAGCACTGGAGTTAAATCCGGGTAACGATTCTACAAAAGTTGGACTTGGCAGCTGTTATTTCTTTGGCGGTGCCGGTGCCGAACCGCCCATGCGGGGAATAGCACTCATACGTGAAGTAACAGAAAAAGATCCCAACAACACTTTTGCTCAATATATGTTAGGCGTTGGTTCATTTATAAGCGGACAAATGCCGAAAGCGATTGAGCGATTTAAAAAAGTAGTTGAGTTGCAACCGGAAAACCTTGAAGTCATTCTTCGCTTAGCAGATGCGTATGAGCAATCGGGCGATAAAGCAGCAGCAAAAGAATGGTATCAGCAATTTATAACAACTGTAAAGAAGTTGGAATCACAAAAGAAGTTCAAGGGAAACCCCGAAATGCTGAAACAAATAGAAGCGCACATAAAAACACTTTAGATAAAATTATTATTAACCGAACTTAAATCTTATTAAGTATGCCTTGCGGTAAAAAAAGAAAGCGTCATAAAATTGCGACGCACAAGCGTAAGAAGCGTCTGAGGAAGAACCGTCATAAGAAGAAGAATAAATAATCTTCTTTTTGTACGGAGTCCCGCCCTTAACAAAGCGGGACTCTGTATTCTGTTGCCATACAATAACTAATACGTTGCTTGTATCAAAAATTGTATTGGCCTATTCCTTCCTGATCAGGTGAAGTAAGATGGTTCAACTAAAAGACGTACTTGAGTGAACAAGGAACTGATCATTAACGCTGCTCCCAACGGGGTGGAAATCGCTTTATTAGAAGACCGGAAACTGGTAGAGTTGCATCAGGAAAGTAATGATGCCAGCTTTACTGTTGGTGATTTATATCTGGGCAAAGTGAAAAAACTGGTGCCCGGTATGAATGCTGCCTTCGTGGATGTTGGCTTCGAAAAGGATGGTTTCCTTCATTACACCGACCTGAGCCCCTACGTTCGTTCGATTTTAAAATTCACCAGTCTGGCCATCGCCGATAAAAGCGAAGGCATTTCTGATTTTGGCAAGTTTCAAAACGAAGCTGAAATCATTAAAACAGGAAAAATTGGTGAAGTACTGAACGGAAAGCCCAATGTACTGGTGCAAATCCTGAAAGAGCCTATTGCCGCCAAAGGACCCAGGCTGAGCTGTGAAATATCGCTGCCGGGCCGCTTTGTGGTGATTACCCCCTTCAATGACATCGTTGCCGTATCCCGTAAAATTCATTCGGGCGATGAGCGGAAACGACTCCAGAAAATTGTGGAAGCCATCAAACCCAAAAACTTTGGGGTGATTGTGCGCACAGCAGCCGAAGGCAAGAACACAGCCGAGCTGCACGACGATCTCAACAACCTGGTGAACACATGGCACCAGATTCAGCAAAACCTGAAAGGAGCCAATCCACCTGCCAAAATTCTGGGCGAAAAAGACAAAACAACGAGTATTCTGAGAGATCTGCTCAATGCCGATTTCAACCGCATTGTGGTCAATGATAAAAACATTTACAACGATGCCCGCAGTTATATTCAGAAAGTTGCTCCCGATAAAGCAGATATTGTAACCTTCTACCAGAATGGTTCTCCCATATTCGACAGCTTTGGAGTAACCAAACAAGTGAAAGCTTCTTTTGGCAAAACAGTAAACCTGGCAAGTGGTGCTTATCTCATCATCGAGCACACTGAGGCCTTACATGTTATTGATGTAAACAGCGGCTACAAAAGTGTAAGTGCGAACCAGGAAGAAAACGCATTGCAAACGAATATGGAAGCGGCTGAAGAAATTGCACGCCAGCTTCGTTTGCGTGATATCGGTGGCATTATCGTGGTGGATTTTATTGATATGAAACTGCCCGAAAACAAAAAGAAACTCGCCGATGCAGTGGAAGAATTCATGAGGCCCGACAGAGCCAAGCATGCCATCCTTCCCATCTCCAAATTCGGGCTCATGCAAATCACCCGTCAGCGCATGAAACCCGAAGTAAACATCAACACACAGGAAGTTTGCCCTAGCTGTAACGGAACCGGTAAAGTTTCATCCACGCTCATCCTGGAAGATGAAATTGAAAAGAACCTCAGCTACCTGGTGATGCAAAAGCACAAAGGGCTCACCATCATGGTTCATCCCATTATGGAAGCATTCCTGCGCAAAGGTTTGCCGTCGAAACGCATGAAATGGAGCTGGAAATACAAGCAAAAAGTAAAAGTGAAAAGCAATACGGGCTATCATCTCACAGAATATCACTTCTACGATGCCAACGAAGAAGAAATTAAAATCTGATAGCAATTACATACTATTTAAAAGCTCCGGACCTGTTTCCGGAGCTTTTTTGGTTAATTAACCTTCAAAAAAGCCATCCGCTTAACATTTTCGGGGTTTCATTGTTACTTTTGCCACTTCTATGATGAAGCAGCTGACATATCTACTTCTATTTTCCCTGCTCTTGTTGAAAGGGGTGTCTGTTGCATTTCCATCAACACTTTCATTTTCTCATAAAGCCTTTTCTTCCGCTTTTAATAACAACCAGGGATTTTATACAAATCCGGATGTTAAAAGTCTTGATACAGATGACCTCTTCATAGAAGAACGGGAAGAAGAAGAGGAAACAGAAAATTCAAAACGAACTTTTTCCAGCGACCTGGCCTATTGGGTTTTCACTGTTGGCCTTCATTCCATCAGCAATAATCCAACATTTTACATTACAGATCAGGCGCAAGGCTTTACACAAACAGCCAATCATATTTTTATCAGAGTCATCAGAGTCTGATTTGCTACTTGCATGCACTGATTCTTAGTGCTGCATCTTTCCCATTTATCAGTTTTCACATCTTTACCGGTATATGCATGGCGCATGTGCCCGATAGCTTTTAATTATCAAACAAACCATTTTAAACGCAATGAACAGACAAACACTGCTCGTCGGCTTGTGTATGCTCGTTTTTAGCATCAGCTGCAAAACAAAAGAAAAAGAGAAAGAAGAAAGCGGAACCTTCACCGTAACCTCTCCCCTGATGAAAGATACACTGATCTACAAAGAGTATGTAGGCCAGATTCAATCCATCAATCACATCGAATTACGATCTCAGGAGAAAGGTTACCTGCAAAAGATTTTTGTAGACGAAGGCCAGTATGTAAAGAAAGGCCAGCTCCTGTTTCAGATCATGCCCATCGTATACGAAGCAGAATATCAGAAAGCAGTTGCGGAAGCTAATTATGCTGACATCGAATACAAAAACACCAAAAGCCTGGCCGATAAAAATATCGTATCAGCAAACGAACTGGCTTTAGCAAAAGCAAAGTTGGAAAAAGCAAAAGCAGATATGGCGCTATCGAAAGCACATCTTGATTTTACAGAAATCAGGGCGCCTTTTGATGGTATCATGGGTCGCTTCTTAAAACGCCTTGGCAGCCTGATCGATGAAGGTGAGCTGCTTACCACATTGGCCGATAACAGTAAAATGTGGGTTTACTTCAATGTACCCGAAAGCGAATACCTCAACCTGGTAAAAAACAATCAACAACATCACGGACAGGAAGTACAGTTGCGAATGGCGAACGATATCATCTTCGACCATAAAGGAATGGTAGAAACAATTGAAGCCGATTTTAATAATGAAACCGGCAACATCGCTTTCCGTGCTACATTCCCCAACCCGGGATCGTTGCTCCGGCATGGAGAAACAGGAACCATCCTGATGCCCGTATCATTGAAAAACGCCATCCTGATTCCGCAAAAATCAACCTTCGATGTACTGGATAAAAAGTATGTGTACGTGGTGGATGCCAATAATGTTGTACAGGCAAGACTAATTACCGTTGCACAGGAAATGTCGCATTTATACGTGGTTGGTTCGGGACTTGCTGTAGGCGATAAAATTGTTGCAGAGGGTCTTGGAAAGGTTAAGAACAATGAAAAAATACAGTACCATTTTGTACCGGTTGAAAAAGAATTGTCAGAGTCAAATCAATTACATGCTGAATAAAGCACGAACCCCTAAAACTATTTATTATGTTTAACAAGTTTATCAGAAGGCCGGTTCTTGCTATTGCTTTATCTGTGGGTATTGTGTTCCTGGGATTACTGGCGATCACAACATCTCCTGTGGCCCAGTTCCCGGATATTGCACCTCCACGTGTTACCATCTTCATTGAATTCCCCGGCTCTAATGCAGATGTGTTGGTAAAATCCACACTCACCATTATTGAACGTGCCATCAACGGTGTGCAGGGGATGCAATATATGCTTTCCGATGCCACCAGTGCCAGTGAAGCCAGCATTGATGTGGTATTCGAACCGGGCACCGACCCAACACTTGCTGCAGTGAGGGTTAAATCAAGAGTGGACCAGGTAATGAGCAACCTGCCCCCATTGGTGCAACGGGAAGGTGTGATCATCTCTCCGCTTCAACCAAGTATGTTGATGTACCTGAACCTGTACAGCAAAGACAACAAGGCCGATGAAAAGTTTTTATTCAACTATGCAAACACATATATCCTGCCCGAATTACAACGGATTAAAGGGATGGGGTTTGCACAAGCAACAGGTAGTCGTGCTTTTGCCATTCGTGTTTGGTTGAATCCAAATAAAATGAGGGCTTACAATGTTTCTGCCGATGAAGTATTGAAAGCAATTGATGAACAGAGTGTACTGGCCCGTCCGGGAAGGGTGGGGCTCAGCTCCGGTAAAACAGCTCAATCACAGGAATATGTATTTACTTACAAAGGATGGTATAATACACCGGAGCAATATCAGAACATTGTCATACGTTCCAATCCCGATGGAGAAATTCTGAAACTGAAAGATGTTGCACAGGTAGAAGTAGGTAGTGAATTTGTAGATATCTATTCTAACAAAGATGGCCACCCCTCTGCTTCCATGGTGTTGAAACAAAACCCGGGCAGTAATGCCAACCAGGTAATTGAAGATGTAAAAACCAAGCTGGAGGAATTAAAAAAAGATTTCCCTCCGGGCATTGACTACGAAATCAATTACGACGTATCAAAGTTTGTGGATGCTTCTATTGAAAAAGTATTTCACACGCTCATTGAAGCGTTTATACTGGTTGCATTTGTAGTATTTATATTCCTTGGCGACTGGCGCTCCACACTCATACCTATCCTTGCTGTACCAGTATCATTAATTGGTGCCTTTATTTTCATGAAGGCATTCGGGCTAAGTATCAACCTTGTTACATTGTTTGCATTGGTGCTGGCCATTGGTATTGTGGTGGATAATGCCATTGTGGTAGTGGAAGCGGTACACGTAAAAATGGAAACAGAACACCTTACTCCGTTCGCCGCCGTGAAAAAAGTAGTTGGAGAAATCAGCGGCGCCATCATTGCAATCACACTGGTGATGACTTCAGTATTCATACCTGTTGCATTTATGACTGGTCCCGTTGGTGTATTGTACAGGCAGTTTTCACTCACCATGGTATTTGCCATCCTGATTTCAGGTTTTGTGGCGCTTACACTTACGCCGGTTCTTTGCGCCATCTTACTGAAGAATACACACGGACAGCCAAAATCAAAATCACCGGTTACGCTTTTCCTTAACTGGTTCAATAACCGGTTTGATAAAATGACAGGCAGGTATGTTCGCTTTCTTGAAATGATTGTGAACAGGAATGTGATCACATTCGCCATGCTTGTTGCGTTTGGATTTGGTATTATGGGTGTGAATAAAGTATTGCCTGCCGGGTTTATCCCGAGTGAAGACCAGGGGCAGATCTATGCGATCATACAAATGCCACCGGGTACAACCCTCGAACGAACCAATGAAGTATCCAGAAAGCTTCAGGCCATAGCCAAACAAGTGGAAGGTGTTGCTTCTGTAACATCGCTGGCAGGTTATGAAATCTTAACTGAAGGACGTGGTTCCAACGCCGGTACCTGTTTGATCAACCTGAAAGACTGGTCGGAAAGAACACATTCCGTTAAAGAGATTGTTGAAGAGCTGGAGAAAAAATCCATTGACTTACCTGCGAAGATCGAATACTTTGAACCACCTGCCATTCCGGGCTATGGTACATCTGATGGGTTTTCATTGCGACTGCTGGATAAACACAGCGATGTGGATTATCAGCAATTCGACCAGGTGAACCAGGACTTTCTGGCTGCATTGAAAAAGCGGAAGGAACTCGCCGGCTTATTTGCATTCTATTCGGCCAAGTATCCGCAGTACGAAATCACAGTTGACAATAACCTGGCTATGCAGAAAGGTGTTTCTGTAGGTGATGCCATGGAGAACCTCAACATTATGATTGGCAGTACGTATGAACAAGGTTTCATCCGCTTCAACAATTATTATAAAGTGTATACACAAGCCGGACCGGAGTTTCGTAAACAACCATCTGATCTGTTAAACATGTTTGTGAAGAACGATCATGGTGAAATGGTTCCTTATTCTTCATTTATGAAAATCACGAAGACGCAAGGCCCCAATGAAATTTCCAGGTACAACCTGTATATCTCATCACTGATCAACGGTATCCCTGCTCCCGGTTATTCTTCCGGGGATGCATTGAATGCCATTCGGGAAGTGGCAAAAACTTCGTTGCCCCGTGGTTATGAAATTGCATGGGAAGGTTTATCCTATGATGAGGCAAAAAGAGGAAACGAAGCGGTTTACATTTTCCTTGTTGTTATCTTTTTCGTGTATCTCATTCTTGCTGCACAGTATGAAAGTTTCCTGCTTCCGTTTGCAGTATTGCTTTCAATTTTACCAGGCATCTTCGGTACATTCTTCCTGCTGAGAGCAATGGGACTTTCTAATGATGTGTATGCGCAAATGGGATTAATCATGCTTGTTGGCTTATTGGGTAAAAATGCAGTATTGATTGTTGAATATGCCGTACAAAAGCACAACCAGGGAATGACTGTTTTACAAGCAGCTATTGAAGGAGCGAAAGCCCGTTTCCGTCCCATCCTGATGACTTCCTTTGCATTTATTGCCGGGTTGATTCCGCTGGTAATTGCAACTGGTCCGGGTGCAGTTGGTAATCATACGATCGGTGCATCATCATTAGGTGGAATGTTTTTCGGAACTGTGTTTGGTGTTATTCTGGTTCCGGGACTCTATTACATCTTTGGTAAACTACAAGAAGGCAAACACCTGATCCGTGATGAAGATGAAAATCCGCTCAGTGAGAATTTTGTTGCAAGAGATTCTGATGCAGCGTTAAGCAAACGAATTATTAAACTATTTAAAAAAATCAGAAACAATGAGAAGAATGAAAACAATAGCTAAACAAGTACTTTTCTTTCTGTTCTTTTTGTGGATGAGTTCCTGCAAAATTCCTGTATTGTCGGGCAAAGAACCCGGCAACCAGGTGCCTGCATCGTATACAAACAGCACAGACACTACCAATATTGCCGGTATACAATGGAAAGAATATTTCGCTGATGCCGATCTCAATGCCCTTATTGATACAGCTCTTGCCAATAACCAGGAATTGAATATCACACGCCAGGAAATTGAGATGAGTAAGAATGAGATCATGGCAAAGAAAGGGGAATATATGCCCTTCCTGCTTCTGAGAGGTGGTGCTTCAACAGACAGAGCCGGGCATTATACATGGGATGGTCTTTCAGAAGAAGACTGGAAACAGAATCCCGATCATGGCCACCGCTACATTGGTGATTTTATGGTAGGCACTTATTTCTCATGGGAGCTGGATGTGTGGAATAAACTGCATAACGGAAAGAAAGCTGCTGTGCTTCGTTATCTCTCTACTGTGCAGGGCAAGCAGTTCATGGTAACACAGTTAATTGCTGAAATCGCAAGTTCCTATTATGAATTGATTGCAATGGACAATTTGCTGGAAATGGTGCAGAAGAACATCGATCTGCAAAGCAGTGCATTGGAAGTAATCAAGCTGGAAAAAGAATCGGCCAAAGTAACACAGCTGGCCGTAAACCGTTTCGAAGCTCAGCTATTGAACACACAGAATCTGCAGTATGAAATCAAGCAGCGGATTGTTGAAACAGAAAATAAAATCAATTACCTGTTGGGTCGTTTTCCACAACACATCAAACGGAATCCCGATGTATTTTACAAAATGGACCTGAGCAACATTCACGCTGGTGTGCCGTCGCAACTGTTGGTCAACAGGCCCGACATTCAACAGACAGAATTATTGTTGAATGCATGCAAACTGGATGTTCTTTCTGCAAGAGCTAATTTTTATCCTTCTTTTCAGATTACAGCCGGTGTGGGATTACAGGCATTCAATCCTGTTTATCTTGTCAACCCCAAATCAATTCTCTATAATCTGGCAGGAGACCTAATCAGTCCGCTGATCAATAAAAATGCAATCAAAACCATGTACATGAATGCCAATGCACGGCAAATACAGGCGGTGTATCAATATGAGCAATCGGTTTTAAATGCACATATCGAAGTGGTGAATCAACTCAACCGGCTGGATAACTTTACAAAGAGTTATCAAACCAAAGTGAAAGAGGTTGACATACTGGATCAATCGGTAACCATCTCGAACAACCTGTTCAGATCGGCAAGAGCCGATTATCTCGAAGTGTTATTAACGCAACGGGAAGCACTGGATGCAAGAATTGATCTTGCAGAAGTGCGGTTACAGCAATTACTTGTGAAAGTAAACCTGTACAAAGCACTTGGAGGCGGGTGGAAAGGAAATGATAAATAATAAAAAAGCCCCGGTAGAAAAACAACCGGGGCTTTTCTTTTCAATATTCTTTTATTTCACAGCAATCACACTGATCTCCACATTTACGTTTTTAGGTAATCCTTTTACCGCAACAGTTTCACGTGCAGGAAAATTGGCAGTGAAAAAACTTCCATAGACTTCATTTACGGTTTGGAACAAACTCATGTCCGACAAAAAGATGGTTGTCTTCACCACATCTGCAAAACTATAACCCGCCTCGTTTAATAAAGCCTGAAGGTTATTCATTACTTGTTTTGCTTCTGTTGGAACATCGGGATTGTTCAATTCACCGGTGGCCGGATCAATCGCAACTTGTCCGGATACAAATAACATATTTCCCGCCTGTACCGCCTGGCTGTAAGGGCCAATGGGAGCAGGAGCTTTGGCAGTGTGTATAATTTTCTTTTCCATAACACAAACTTAGTTTTTTTCTTACAGGAAGTGAACAATGCCACAAACGGGAACAATCCCTTTATTTTTGCAGGATGCAGATTGTGATTATCAGTGATCATCCTGGCGCCAGCCAACTCTTCGGAACAAGTATTTCAGCTGAACATACCATTGTATGGCTGAAGGAAGAGGAGAAGGACCTGTTGCCTGCTTTTGATTTGCTCATTGATACCTGCTTTGAACGGCACCCTACTCAGATTGAGCAGTATAGAACTTCTGCTAAACCTGTACTCATTGGCTCTGTTCTTTTTTCACTACAGGAACTGGGTGTACTCAATGAACCGGTTGCCCGTTTCAATCACTGGGCTACGTTTATGGAACGCACCACAGTTGAATACGCAGTAACCGATGCACAGGAGGAATTTTTTGAAAATTTGTTCCGCCAACTGGGCCTTTCGTTTGAAAAGACAAAAGATGTTCCAGGGTTTGTTTCTGCACGGATTGTATCCCTCATTATCAATGAGGCTTATCTTGCAGCCGAAGAATCTGTTTCAACCAGGGAAGAGATTGATACAGCCATGAAACTGGGAACCAATTATCCAAACGGGCCTTTTGAGTGGTGTAACCGTATCGGGCAAAAGAACGTGTACCTGTTGTTGCAAAAATTATCGGCTACAGCACACCGTTATAAACCGGCCGCCAGTTTAAAACCAGAAGCATAATTCATGTCAACCATTTTATATATTGATTGTTCCACCAATGAGGCATCTGTAGCAATAGCCCGTGAAGAAGAGTTGCTGGGGATGAAACGTTGTATGGAACAAAAAGAACATGCATCTTTTCTGCAACCGGCCATTCAGGAACTATCGCATGAAACCGGAGTGGCTTTATCTTCCTTATCAGCCATTGCTGTTACCATTGGCCCGGGCTCTTATACAGGATTACGGGTAGGACTGGCGTCGGCAAAAGGTTTGTGTTATGCACTACAGCTGCCGTTGATTACACTTGGCACACTGGAAGTAATGGCTTATGCATCAAAACAAAAAGTCGCTGTTGAGGAACCGTATTTTATTTGTCCCATGATCGATGCCCGTCGCCAGGAAGTGTTTACTGCTGTTTATAATCATCACTTAAAAGAAGTGCTTGCGCCTCAGGCATTGATACTGGATATGCACTCTTACGAAGCTTTTCTACAGGAAGCTCAGGTACTTTTTTCAGGCAATGGATCTCAGAAATGGTCGGTCATCTGCCATCATCCAAATGCAAGTTTTCAACAAACAAGCTGGGACGCAACTTCTATGATACCACTTGCAAATGTTCGTTGGAAAGAAAAACAATTTGCTTCGCTGCACTATGCAAGTCCGCTTTATATCAAAGAGTTTCACGATACTGCAAAGCAATCCTGATACATCTGCAATAAAACAAATCATTTTACTACTTTTACACGGTTGCCTTAATCAATGTAACGATGAAAGTTGCTGTAAAAGAATCAGAATCTGTGTTGCCGGATTATCATGCTGTCCGCAAGACAACGCTTATTTTCCGTGCGTTGAATCATAAGCTTCGCCAGCAAATTTTAGAATTGCTGCTGGAAACGCCGCAAATGACCGTTACAGATATTTTTATGCAACTGCATCTGGAACAATCCGTAGCATCCCAACACCTCGCCATCCTTCGCCGCACCGGCTTTGTAAAAACAAAACGGGAAGGCAAATTTGTATGGTATATGATTAATCCTCAACGCTTACAGCAAATAAAAGAAGTAACCGGGCTTCTTTTAAGTTAATCGGTTTTCGGGCTTTTTCTGCAACACCCTTCTGCCCTACCTTTGCAGGAAATTACCAGATTATGCATATTCAGCAGTTGTACACCAATTGTTTAAGCGAAGCTGCTTATTATATTGAAAGTAACGGCGAAGCAGCCGTGATTGATCCTCTCCGTGATATTGATGTTTATGTGCAGTTGGCGAAGGAACGCAATGCCACCATCAAATACATTTTTGAAACACATTTTCATGCCGATTTTGTAAGCGGACATCTTGATTTGTCAAAACAAACCGGTGCTCCCATTGTATACGGTCCGGAAACTATTACCAAAATTCCTGTTCATATTGCAAAAGATGGCGAAGTATTTTCGATTGGTGATGTTACCATAACAGTTCTTCATACACCCGGACATACATTGGAAAGCTCCTGCTATTTATTGAAAGATGAAAACGGAAAAGATCATGCAGTGTTTACTGGTGATACATTGTTTGTAGGTGATGTGGGGCGGCCCGATCTGGCACAAGGTGGCGATATTACCATGAGTGAATTAGCCGGTAAATTATATGATTCCTTACAGCAGAAAATTGTTCCGCTGGCCGATGATGTGATTGTATACCCGGCTCACGGTCCCGGCAGCGCCTGTGGTAAAAACCTGGGCTCCGAAACCTACAGCACCATTGGTGCACAAAAGCAGGGCAACTATGCATTACAACAACCCGATAAAGAATCATTCATTAAGGCAGTAACAGACGGATTGGAAGCGCCGCCCAAATACTTTCCCATTAATGTAAAAATTAATAAAGAAGGGTACGACAGTCTGGATGCCGTTTTGAAAAAGAGCATGGTTGCTTTGAGCATTCCTGAATTCAAGAACATTGCATTTGGAGAAGATGCATTATTACTGGACACCCGTAAATCAACCGAATTCACAGAAGGATTTATTCCCGGTTCTATCAGTATTGGATTGGATGGACGATTTGCAGAATGGGCCGGCGCTTTATTGCCCTTTGATCAGCCCATGTTATTGATTTGCGATGAAGGAAAAGAAGAAGAAAGCATTGTCCGTTTGGCGAGGGTTGGTTTTGATAAAGTAAGAGGCTATCTGAAAGGTGGTTATGAGGCATGGCAATCGGCCAATGAACCCATTGATATGATCATCAATATTGAAGCAGATGAATTAGCAATGGATCTTCCACATGATGAAAACCTGATTGTGGTGGATGTAAGAAAAGAAACTGAGTTTGCAGATGGTCACGTGAAAGATGCTGTAAACCTTCCTCTCAGCGATATCAACGATCCGGCACTTATCACCAACATAGAAGAAAGAGATAATCTCTATATACATTGCGCAGGCGGATACCGCAGTGTGATTGCCTCCTCCTTTTTAAAACGGCAGGGATTTCACAACCTCCGGAATGTTGTGGGCGGATGGAATAAAATAAAAGAACAGAAAATAGAAATTGTAAAAGAACCAGGGGTTCTCAACTAAAAAAGAAAAGCTGTTTCATTCAGGAAACAGCTTTTTTCTTTTATGCCTTTCTGGGTTTATCGTCCACCCATAAACTTTCGTATTCATCTTTCCATTCGTGTTTCCAACGACGATGGCTCCAGAGATAAATTTCAGGCTGACGGCGAATATTATCTTCCAGGTGTGTTACATACCTGCGAATCAATTCTCCATTGGGTAATGATTTGGGTTCTTCTGAAAGAAGGTAATATTCAAAATGATAATGTCCCCGTTTGGTTTTTGTTGTATTCATCATTACCACGGCGAGGTTCAATGTTTTTGCATTTTTTTCAGGGCCTTTTGCAAATGGCGCCGGCCGGTTCATAAAGTTTAACCAGTAAGCACTGTCAATAAACGGCGGACTCTGATCTGCTCCGAGTCCCAATAAAAATTGCTTATTTCTCCATGGAATAATTGAACGTGCCATTTCTGTAGATGGCAATTGCGGGTTGCCCCAGCGTGAACGCAAATGAATGATCAGCCGGTTCATAACCTTGCTTTTCTGAGGCAAATAAACCGTAAGGAAGGTATAAGGTTGATTGATCCCGCAATGAACCGTTAAATATTCCCAATTAAAAAAATGCCCCAGGTTGGCCTGAACCGATTTTCCTTTTTCATTTAAATAATGAAACACCATAAAATCACCAGTCACCCGTTTGTTAAGTTGTTTTTTACTGATAGAAAGCAATTTGATTGTTTCAATCCAGTTATCACAAAAGTTCAGATAAAACTTGCGGGCAATTTGTTTTCTTTCTGCTTCTGTTTTTTCAGGAAAAGCGAACCGCAGATTATCCATAACAACCTGTGTACGATAACCTAACACATGATACAGAATAACAAATCCAAAATCTGAAATCCTGTAGAGGATAAAAAATGGAAGCAGGGAGATAAGGTATAAACATCCGTAAACTAAGTAGTACATAAAAGAATTTCGTGCTGAGATGTACAACAAAGTTTTATAAAAAAAGACAAATTATCAGATAAATAAATTTGGCGCCTTAAAATTCAAATGATTCTTTGCTTTAAAAATGCATTTTATACAATCCCGGAGTTCAACTTAAAGAGATCACATCTCGTTTGAATCAATCCTTTGAAAGCCCTTTATTTTCTCGGCTCATCATCCACCCAAAGATCCTGGTACTTGTCTTTCCATTCGTGTTTCCATCGGCGATGGGTCCATAAATAATTGGCAGGACGTTTCTTAACAGATGCCTCTACTTTCTTTACCAATAGTTTGGTTAATGCCCCTTCTGTGTACTCACGTGGATTTTCGGTAATCAACTCCACTTCAAACTGATAATAACCACGTTTCACTTTATAAAAATCGGCATAAAACACGACCGTGTCTTTCATGATCGCACCTTTAGCCGGGCCTTTTACAAAGGGTGCAGCTTTGGTAAAAAAGTTAAGCCAGTAGGCATTTTCAGGATTCCCGGGATTTTGATCACCTACTAATATCAACGCATACTGTTTGTTCAGATGTTCGCTCACATCATTCTTAAAATCTGTAGCCGAAATAAGGATGGAGCCTGTTCTGCTCCGCATATCTAAAAAAATGCGGTTCAATACTTTATTGGATAATGGCTTGTAAACACCCAGAAAAGGAATTGTACTTATACCTCCAACTCCTAAGTTGGCCAGTTCCCAGTTAAAATAATGCCCTGCAATCACCTGCACATTTCTGCCTTTATCTTTCCACGCATTCACCTGATCAAAATTTCCACTCATCCGTTTCAACAATTCCTCATTGCTCCAGGAAAAGATTTTTATAATCTCTACAATCGTATCACAAAAATTATGATAGAAATCTTTCATAATCCTTACACGCTCTTCTTCTGTTTTTTCAGGAAATGCAATTTGCAGGTTGTGCATCACTACCTTCTTCCGGTAGTCAAACACATGTACAATAAGAAAATAAACAACATCACTCAAGAGGTATAAAACCCGTAAAGGCAATAAGGAAAGTAATTTTAAAAAGCCATAAATGAAGTAATACATCTGCAGGAGATTTATGGGACGTTGTTGTTACAAGACTATATTCTGTAACAATTCACTCTTTAATGGATAGTCGGTATTATAATGAAGGCCTCTGCTTTCTTTACGGAAAGAAGCACCTTTGGTAATGAGATATCCTACAGTGATCATATTTCTCACTTCCATCAGCTGAGGAGAGATAACCGTGCTACGGTATAAAGCTTCTGTTTCTTCCCATAACAAATCCAATCTTCGATTAGCCCGTTCCAAACGTACATTGTTCCTTACAATACCTACATAATCGCTCATCACCTGTTGTAATTCTTTCAGGCTCTGGGTAATCAGGATCATTTCTTTAGGGGCACCGGTTCCTTTTGCATTCCATTCGGGTAATACAACCTGCAAAGTGGTGGATGTTTTTATTTGCTCCACACTATCTGCATAACTACGGTGTGCAAAAACCATTGCTTCGAGCAGCGAATTACTAGCCAGGCGATTGGCACCATGCAATCCTGTACTGGCACATTCTCCGGCCGCATATAAACTCTTGATAGAAGTTCTTCCCCATTCATCGGTTTTAATTCCACCGCAGCTATAGTGAGCCGCAGGTGCCACCGGTATCATATCTTTTGCTACATCAATACCAAGGCTTTTACATTTTTCATAAATATTAGGGAAGTGATGTACAAAATCTTCCGGTTTGATATGACGGCAATCGAGCCACACATGTTCTGTACCGTTAATCTTCATTTCATTATCAATTGCTCTTGCCACAATATCACGTGGTGCCAGGTCTTTTCGTTCATCATACCGTTCCATGAAAGCTTCTCCTTTGTGATTGCGGAGAATGCCCCCATCGCCACGAACAGCTTCTGTGATTAGAAATGCCTGGCCTTTTTGTCCGGGCTGGTACAAGGCAGTTGGATGAAACTGAATAAACTCCATGTTTTCAATTCTTCCTTTGGCACGGTATACCATCGCCACACCATCGCCAGTTGCAATAGATGGGTTGGTGGTGGTGCGGTACACCTGTCCGTTACCACCCGTTGCCAACAGAGTAATCGCTGATTGAATAATTTCAATACTGTTGGTTTGCAGATTGAGTGCGTACACACCATAGCATTGAATATCGGGAGTGGATTTAGTTATCAGAAAACCGAGATGATGTTGTGTGATCAGGTCCACCACAAAATAGTGGTTCACCAGCTGAATATTTTTATAGCTGCGTGCTGTATCCAGCAAAGCCCTTTCCATTTCTGCACCGGTAATGTCTTTATGATGCATGATACGGTGTTCCGAATGCCCGCCTTCTTTTCCTAAAGAATAATCACCATCTGCCTGCTTATCAAAACGGGCTCCCCATTCAATGATTTCACGAACACGTTGCGGACCTTCTTTTACAACAATCTCCACCACATCTTTGTCGCACAAACCATCACCGGCAATTAATGTATCCTCGATATGTTTGTCGAAGCTATCGTTTTCCAGATCGTTCACCACAGCAATTCCACCCTGGGCATACTTTGTATTCGTTTCTTCGGCACTGGCCTTGGTAACGATGAGAATTTTTTTATCGGGACAGGCTTCAGCTACTTTGATAGCATACGTTAAGCCGGCAATACCCGAACCAATAATCAGAAAATCAGTTTGCATATAATAAAGTTAGGCGCAAAGCAGTTTCACCTGCATCAGAAAACAATGTAAAAATGATTAGCGGCAGGGTCATCCATCAATTCAGATAAATTAGCGGAGAACACTACCGTTTTTTTATCATCCAGCACACGAATATTTTTCCCTTCGTATTTTTTTACAGGTCTTGGCAATTTAAAAGTGGTTACATAACTCATCTGGCTCATAAACATCGCCGCACTATTCAATTGGTCTCCCAAGCGTTGTTTGATTTCTTCGGTTGACATCGCTTTCCGCTCAATGCTGGTATCTGTAACAATGTAAGGGAATCCCTGCGATGCCATTGACGAAAACATATCAGGTGAAAAACCACCCATCTCTTTCGGGTCTGTAATGCCACCTAATGAAGCAGGGTTGTCTTTCTTTTTCAACTTACCCAATGAATCCACATAATGTAATGCCTGAAATAACTGGTTGAGTTGAGATGCCCCGGAAACCGGATATTTCATTTCCATAGTAACCAGGTTTTCTTTCATGTTCATATTCATGTGAACGGTACCGGCACGAAAGAAATTCTTTTCAATATCTGAGAAATTTTCATCAAGTGAATCAATTTGCCGGCCCAACGAAACAACCGTATCAATATTTATTTTCGTTAAGCTATCGGGTAACATTTCTTTTCCACCCATCCCTTTCATCATTTCAAAAGCCTGGCTCATATCCACATTCACCGAATAATAGCCATTTGCATTACTGATGTCAATTTCTTCACGGATAGAACAGGAAGAAAACAAGAATAATGAAGCAATGATTCCAATAAAGAATTTTAATTTTTTCATGCTGTTATGTTTGCAGGCTCCACCCATGCATCGTTTTCTTTTAAGAGATTGATGAGTTCGTTCACAGCCACTTCACTATCTACATTTCGTTTCACCACTTCTTTTCCTTTATACAAAGTGATTTTGCCGGGACCGCTTCCCACATAACCAAAATCAGCATCGGCCATTTCACCCGGACCGTTTACGATACATCCCATGATGGCAATTTTCACTCCTTTGAGATGATTGGTTACCGATCTGATCTTTGCCGTAGTTTCCTGCAGATCAAACAAAGTTCTTCCGCAGCTGGGACAACTGATATATTCTGTTTTTGAAATACGGGAACGTGTAGCCTGTAAAATGCTGAAGGCCGTATTATTGATGAATTGTTCCGCCGATTGGTTGCTGAGATAGTTTCGTCCGCTGGCATTGATGGCTTCTTCGTTGGATGATAACTGCTGATAACTTTTTGCACCCATACCCAGGCAGATGCCATCACCCATACCATCCAGCAGTAAAGCTCCTGTTTCTGTTGCATAGTGGATCAGGTGTTCATCGGTGGTTTGCCAATGGCTATCCGTCATCAGAACAACCGGATTCCTGATACCACGCAATTCCAATTCCATCACCATTCGTCTCACACTCTGCATAGCATTTTTATTGGTACTGCTCAGGCATAATACAACTGTGGGATCGTTGGCCAGCAAATCAAAATAGGTATAATCGTTCAGAGGCGTTTCATCATTGAAACAATCAACCATTACAAAATTGAGCAAATCACTTTTGGCTTCTGCTTCTGCATAACCGCTATCCATGAAAATGGGAAAATATTTTTGTTCACCGGCAGGGGTTACAGCAACGTCTTTCCATACTTCGGGATAGACAATCACTTTCAAAGTGCCGGGTAATTCAAAATTCAATTCCTGGTGGCCGGTAAATAAATAATCGGCTGCCATATCACCAATGCTCCATTTATCGGTTATTTCATCATACCGGTAACCAACCTGCTCCAGGTCTTTGGGAGTAATATTATTAATCTTACTAAGATCTGCAATCACAACAGGCACCTGCTTTTCACCTATATCGGCTACTGCAAATGTTTCTCTGCGTTTATACTCGAATGGCGAATAAGGAACTTTTTCTATAGCCGGAACAATGCCTTGCGTGGTATGAATTGTTTCGCCCTGGTAACGTTTCACAATATCCCTGCAAACAGGAATTTCAAATTCCGGGTCTTCGGTTAAGCTTACCCGTATGGTATCTCCAATCCCATCTTCCAGCAAAGTGCCAATACCAGCTGCACTTTTTACACGGCCATCTTCACCATCGCCGGCTTCGGTAACACCCAGGTGCAGCGGATAGCATTCACCAAATTCTTCCCACATGGTTTTGGCAAGCAAACGATAGGCTTGTACCATCACCTGGGGATTACTGCTCTTCATGCTGAGCACAATATTGTGATAGGATTCGCCACGGGCAATGCGTAGAAATTCCATTGCACTTTCCACCATTCCAATAGCTGTATCACCATAGCGGCTCATAATGCGGTCGCTGAGCGAACCATGGTTGGTACCAATGCGCATGGCCGTGCCATACTCCTTACATATTTTCACGAGGGGTGTGAACCGTTCACGGATGCGGTCAATTTCTTCTGCATATTCTGCATCAGTATATTCCAGTTGTTCAAATTTTTTCTTGTCGACATAGTTTCCCGGGTTCACTCTCACTTTTTCAATGATCCGTGCAGCCACTTCTGCTGCGTTGGGTGTGAAATGAATATCTGCCACTAACGGTGTATGATACCCTCTGCGGCGCAGTTCATTTTTAATATTGAGCAGATTCTCGGCTTCCTTTTTGGAAGGAGCTGTAATACGAACCAGTTCGGCACCGGCTTCAATACAGCGGATGGATTGTTCCACCGTTGCAATGGTATCCATTGTATCGGTGGTGGTCATGGTTTGCACCCTGATGGGATTAAAATTACCCAGCAACAGGTCGCCAATTTTTACTTCCCGGGTGGGTAACCGCTTATACGAAGTGAGTGATGGAGTATAGAGATGCATTCTTTAAAGTTTGTTTGTTTGATTTCCTGCTTCGGAAGAAGAAGAAATACTGCACAAATGTAACAAAGAAAGGGCTCTAAGGTTGAGTAGCTTCTATAGTTACAACCGAATTACCAGTCTTTTTCGGGCTGTGATGGAACAGCCGTTTTTTTATGCATTTTTTCCTGCAGCTCACGCTCCTTTTGTTCCAGCGCTTTCAGGTATTGCTCGGCTTGTTTTTGAGAAAGTTTACTTTTTTGTGGTTTGGGTTCCTCAGGTTTCTTTTGATTGTCTTCCTTGGGCTTTTGTTCCTGCTGTTTGGGTTTTTGTTCCTGTGGTTCCTTTTGTTTCCGTTGCGCCATCAGGGCCAACTGCAGGTTCTTGCGTATTTCAGCATCATCCGGTGTTAAACGGAGCGCTTCTTTGTATGCGGTTACAGCTTCTTCAAAACGATTGTTTTTGTGATAGAGTACTCCCTTATTGTAAAGCGCTTTTGATTTGGTTTCGGCATCGGCTGCACTGTTTACAGCTTCTTCGTAAGAAGCAATAGCATCATCCACTTTGTTTTTTTTATATAATGTGTTTCCCAGGTTATATTGAGCAGCAGGAACTATTTTTTTACTCAACGCTTTCCGGTAGGATTGTTCGGCTTTATCAAAATCACCTTCTTTGAAATAGCGGTTGCCTTTTGCCACTTCTCCGTTCTGCGCCAAAAGCACAGATGAGAGCAGAACCATTCCTATCGTTAGTTGAATTTTCACTTCTTATCTGTAATAAATAACTCTGCAATTAATAAAAGAAATGCAAGACCCAGAAACCACATGAAAAAATATACATAGTTGGTAACCAGTCCGCCATCTGCATCACTTTTCTTTTCTAACTGGTCAATCACCGCCACCACATCTTTCACCATTGCATCTGTATTTTGAAGATTGCCATACATGCCTCCATTGGCAGCTGCCATCTTTTTCAATAAAGGTTCGTTGAGTTTGCTGAGGACTGTATTTCCTGCTGCATCTTTCTTAAATTCTGTACTACCCGGTTCGGTAATAGGTGCTCCGGCTTCGGTACCCAGCCCAACAGTCAGCAGTAAGATGCCCTGCTCTTTCAATTGTTTGGCCGCTTCGGCAGCAGTTTCATCATGGTCTTCCCCATCGGTAATGAGTACAACTATTTTATAACGTTTACTTTCTGAAGGAAAACTCTGAGCCGACAAACGCAATGCTTCACCCAACACCGTGCCCTGTGTTGGTACCGCATCGGGAGATGCCGATTGTACAAACAATTTAGCCGCACCTGCATCGGCGGTTAAGGGCATTGGCAAGTAAGCTTTACCGGCAAACCAAACCAATCCCACACGATCATCGGGCAATACATCCATTAACCGGGAAACAAATTGTTTGGCTTTTTCCAGGCGGCTTGGCTTCACATCATCGGCCAGCATACTCTTACTCACATCCATCGCTACAATCACATCCCGTCCTTTTCTGTTGAGATTTTCTGTTTTACCTGCTATGCGGAGATTAGCAGCACCTAATGAAACAAAAGCAAGTGCTGCAAACAATAACCAGAACTTAGAAGAAAATTTTTTAGGGGAATGATTGGCCGTAAGCACATTTACCAGTTGTGCATCTCCCAGTTTTTTCTTTGTAGCCTTTTTCCATCGCAGATTGAGAAAATAAAACAGCCCTACAGGTATCAGTAACACCAGTAACAAGAGGTATTCAATATGTGCGAATGAAAACACGTTTACAAAATACGATTTCTGATGGCAGTCCTGCAAAACTCAGGCCACAGCTTCATTATTTTTTACCTTCCATAAAACCGTAATGCTTCAGAATATCTTTCAGCAAAGAAAGCCGGCTTTCTACCATTGGGAAACCGGGATCATTTGACTGCAGCAACAATACAAAGAAATAAGGGCGACGGTTTTCTTCAATCCAGCCAACAACCCAACCGGTATGTTCGCCGTTTTTGAAACCCCATCCTGTTTTATAACTGAGTTTATAAAGGGTATTGTCTTCCTGCAGCATCACTTTACGTACAACCTGCTGGGTTCGCTTCTGAAAGGGAAGCTGATCGAAGTACAGTTTTTTCACCAACCCCAATTGCTCATCGGGAGAAATCTGAAGTGTGTTGTTCAGCCAGAAAGAATCGATCGGGCCGCTGATGTTTTTATTTCCATACGCCAGTGAATCAATCCAGAACTGCATGGTATCACGACCAATCCTGCGAGCCACTTCCTGGTAATAAGGAACACTGGAAACTTTGAAGGCTTCTTCCATTGAAAGATCTTTATTCCAGGCAGACAATGTATCTCCACCGGGGCCTTTCCGAAACACACCATCCCATTTAATGATCATTTTTTCATCAAAGATTCTTCCTGTTTCCAGTCCTATCAATGAATTCACAATCTTGAACGTAGATGCAGGTGAAAAACGTTTACGATAAAGAGCCGTATCATAAATATTAAAATGGGCTTGTGCATTGTCAAACAAAGCAAAGGTTCCGGTAACCTTGTACTTATCGAAATACGGTTTTATATCATTATCAATTGTAAGATTGTTGATAGAACAGGAGATAAGAAAAAATATTGAAACCATAAACACGGACAACCATATATGCAGACGGGTTTGATTCATAAAATAAATTTTTACAAATGTAATTCCTGGCGATGAAACATTAATTTAATATTCGGCGCCATATACAATTAACAAGCAACAGACCCAGTATATAAAGAAACTCAAAACAAGATTATCCTTTGTCACAAATTACTTATCGTTATATTTGATACAACTTTAACCTAAAAAATTAATCATGAAAAAAGCACATTTATTTTCACTGGCAATTCTTTTACTTTCAGCTACTTTATTCACTGCATGCAAAAAATCCAGCTCGGGCTCTTCAAGTACAACCTACTTTGTTAAGTTTAAGTTAGACGGTGTGCAAAAAGAATATAAAGGCATCCCTAATTTCACAACAGTAACACTTCCCAGCTCTCCGGTGATCTATTCATTAGCCGTACAAGCGTCATTAGCTACGAGTGTAGCTTTAAAAGATCATATTGCAATTAATGCAAATGATATTGCAACCATAGCAACAGGAAAAACATATAAAAATCAGGATGCTGGAGGAACAATTCAGGCAGTATTAATGTATTATGACAATGCGGGAAATGCTTATAGTTCTGTTATGGTTAATCCGGAATCAATCAACGATGCCGTTATCACATTTTCTGAGGTTACAAGCACTTATGTAAGCGGAACATTTACGGGGAAAGTTGCTGCTGTAAGCGGTGGTACAACAACTTATACAATTACGGAAGGTAGCTTTAAAGTCCCTAAACTCTAATAACATCTGCTTTAGCTGTAAATAAAAGGACATCTAAGATGTCCTTTTATTTTGTAAAAACCTTTTCAGCCTAAGAACCAGCTATTACTCCCAATGCCTTGCCCACTTTTGTGAAAGCAGCAATGGCTTTGTCAAGATGCAGTTGGTCATGTGCAGCACTTAATTGCACACGGATGCGGGCCTGGCCTTTTGGCACAACCGGGAAGAAGAAGCCAATTACATAAATTCCTTCTTCCAGCAGTTTGGCCGCAAAATTCTGAGCCACCACTGCATCATATAACATAATAGGAACAATAGGATGATCGCCTGGCTTGATATCAAAACCGGCTTCAGTCATTTTTGCCCGGAAGTATTTGGTATTTGCCTCCAGTTTATCCCTCAGCTCCGTTGTTTCACTCAGCAGATCCATTACTGCAATAGAAGCACCAACAATACTTGGTGCCAGTGTGTTAGAGAACAGGTAAGGACGTGAACGCTGGCGCAGCATTTCAATCACTTCTTTTCGTCCACTGGTGAAACCACCGCTGGCGCCACCCAATGCTTTTCCTAATGTGCCGGTGATGATATCGATCTTTCCCATTACACCACGGTATTCGTGTGTACCTCTGCCCGTTTTACCCAGGAAACCACTGGAATGACATTCATCCACCATGATGGCCGCATCATATTTTTCGGCCAGCTCCACAATCTTATCCAGCTGGGCAATGGTACCGTCCATACTGAAGCTGCCATCGGTTACAATTACCCGGTTGCGGGCAGAAGTTGCTTCCTGTAATTTCACCTCCAGATCGGCCATATTATTATGTTCATAACGGAAACGCTGTGCTTTACATAAACGAACCCCGTCAATAATCGATGCATGATTCAAGGCATCGCTGATGATGGCATCCTGCTCATTAAACAACGGTTCAAACACTCCACCATTGGCATCAAAAGCAGCGGCATATAATATGGTATCTTCTGTTCCCAGAAATTTGGAGATTTTCGCCTCCAGTTCTTTATGAATATCCTGTGTCCCGCAAATGAAACGCACACTGCTCATGCCATAGCCCCGGTGGTCAATATATTTTTTAGCGGCATCAATCACTTTGGGATGCGAGGATAATCCGAGGTAATTATTGGCGCAGAAATTCAATACAATTTTTCCGTTCACTTTTATTTCAGGGCCTTGCGGACTTTCAATAATCCGTTCTGTCTTAAACAACCCGGAAGATTTGATTTCTTCCAGCTCTAACGCAATTCTTTCTACCATTTTATCGTTCATACTGCAGAAATTTGAACTGCAAAACTAAGGTAAGCGACTGTTGTTTGGAGGTGCATTCCCGGAACGGCTTATATTTTTGCAAAAGAAAAAATATCTTAGAGTTCAAACCCTAATCTGTAACCTTTGAGTGATTACCTTCGTATAATCTTGAAACCAGACAGGGCATGAAAAAGAAAATCCTATTCATTTGTTTTACAGTTCTCGTTACTTTAGCCGGCTGGCTTTATATTCAAGCCGCTGTAAAACAACCTGTTAGCACAAAGAAGCCCACCTGTTCCCAACAGTGTAATCCTAAAAATCAGGCTACTCCGGCTACCGGTTTCTTTATTATGGATTCATTTTCCGGCATTCTCTGATTTTTTTTGAAAATCCTGTAACTTATTCCTGCTTTGTCCGTAAAACTATCAAGACAAGCAAATTTCGCCTGAGACTCAATCATTATGACTGCCAGAGAATACAATGACTGTGTAACAAGGTATGCCGATAACGTGTACCGCTTCATCCTCAAAAACCTGGGGCATGAGGAAGATTCTCGTGACGTTGTACAAAGTGCCTTTGAGAAACTGTGGATCAACCGGGAGCAAGTGGAAACAGAACGCAGCAAATCGTACCTGTTTACCATTGCTTATAACCAGATGATTGACCACATCCGCAAACACAAACGGGTGAGCCTCAGAGATGAGTTTGCAGAAGAAGTGAGAGTTCAGAACCGTCCGGCTCATAACATGAAAAAAGTACTGGAAGAGGCATTGAACCGGTTAAGTGAAACAGCCCGTAGCCTTGTATTGTTGAAGGATTATGAGGGATATAGTTATGAAGAGATTGGACAAATAACCGGACTCAACGAAAGCCAGGTAAAAGTATATTTACACCGTGCCCGGTTGCAGTTGAAGAATTATTTAGTGAGTATTGAAAACGTTCTGTAACCCTGAATCAAAAAGAAATGAATATTAACCGCCATAATTACGAAGAATTCTTCCTGCTCTACATAGACAAAGAGTTGGGTGCAGAAGAGCGTGCTATGGTGGAAACATTCGTTGCTGCCAATCCGGATCTGAAAGAAGAGTTGGAATTACTGCAGCAGACTACATTCACTGCCGATCCGGTTGTTGATCCGCAGCTCGTTCAATCCTTATTGAAAGTTGAAACAGAAGAATCATCCATCAGTGAAGAATTCTTACTACTTCATCTGGATAAAGAATTAAGTGCCCAACAAACCGCAGAGGTTGAACAGGCATTGCAGAAAGATGAACAATTGCAGAAAGAGTTCCGCTGGTTACAAAGGAGTCAACTCGCTGCCGATGAAACAATTGTTTTCCCTGATAAATCTATACTGTACAGAGAATCACAACCTGCCCGTGTATTTTACCTGGGCACGGCTGCCCGCCGTTGGGCTGCAGCTGCTGCCGTAATTGTATTGCTGGCAAGCGGTATGTGGCTGATGAATAACAAACAGGAACACAATAACAACAACCTGGCCGTTGCCAAACCGGAAACACAAAATCCATCATCATCTACTGTACCCAACGTTGAGCAACAAAGCAACAACCAACCTGCAGAAACAAAGAACAACGATGTTTCAACAGAACCACAAAAACAGGATCTTGCTATTACTGCTGTAAATAAACACACAACAAATACATCAACCGCTACAGGCAATACAAACAATATACAAACAAACAATACGCAAACACAAACACCTGTACTTACCGGTCAAGACGTTGTTGTTACACAACCTGTTCTTACTACAACTGAAAATAATTCCACAACTAACAGTAACATTCAGGAAACAGTAAACGTACCACCTGTAACAAACACAGCAAATAAGTATGCGAGCTACGCTTCTTACAATGAAGACAACGACAACCAGGAGGAAGACAACGGAGTCCTCAATGAAGAACGTCAACGTAGCACAGGGCTCAAAGGTTTGCTTAAAAAAGCAAAACGAACCATTGAACGCAGAACCGGTATTCATACCGGCGACTCCCAGGTAAGATTTGCCATGTTTGCCGTAAATACTCAATAATCATTTTTAAAAAGGAACTATTATGAAGCAGATGTTTTTATCATTGCTTGGACTTGCAGTATGTTCAGGAATCTATGCACAAGCTGATACCACAGGAAAACCAAGTGTGGACACCATCAAAGTAGGCAACATTATCATTATTAAAAAGAACGATGATAAAAAAACCGATAAAGAACCCGAAGAGAAAAAGGGCGAAGGCGTTACTGTTGAAATCAAAAAGCGGAAAGACTACAAGCCTTCCAACATCAGCACCAACTGGTGGATTGTGGATCTGGGTTTTGCCAACGTAAATGATCAAACTGATTATGCTGCTATTTCCGGGCCTTCAGGTTATTTTCCCGGCGGTAGTAAAAGCCTTATGGGATTACGTACAGGAAAATCTGTAAACGTGAATGTTTGGTTTTTCATGCAGCGCATCAACGTAATCAAACATGTTGTGAACCTGAAATATGGCCTGGGCCTTGAATTAAATAACTATCGTTTCGAGAATAATATCCGCTTCCGTTACGACCCCACCGATTTCATTGAAAGAGATGAAGATGTGGCTTCCTTTAAGAAAAACAAACTGGCAGCAGATTATATCACCTTACCCGCCATGGTGAACTTCAATTTCACACCCAAAAAGAAAAAGAGTTATGGTGTAAGTGCCGGTGTGAGTGTAGGCTACCTCTACAGCGCCCGTCAGAAAATGATCAGCGATCTGCGTGGAAAAGAGAAAGTGAACAATGATTTTAACCTTGAACCATGGAAAGTTTCTGCCATTGGTGAATTAAACCTTGGCACGGTACGCTTCTACGGAAGTTATGCACTGAATAATATGTTCCGCAGCGGACTGGATCAAACTCCATACAATGTGGGATTAAGGCTCAGCAGCTGGTAATACACCTTCGGGTGTATTCTCTGGCAAACCGCTTCTCTTTGAGGGGCGGTTTTCTTTTTATAAAAAGATTTTGGCAACAAATTTGTTAATAAACGTTTCAATATATAATAGAAAAAAGCATCTTGCGTTCTCTTAGAAAATCACACAAACGAATATGAAGCAACGGTCGGCCGTCACCCTTATCGTTACCCTTTTCATGTTACTGTTAAGTGGCTTTACATTTGTTTTACGTAGTAAATCCCCCACGAAAAAATTCAGCCATCAACAACAATCCATCTACAGGGTGGTGATCGACAAAAGCAAATATGAACTAACTGTATTTGATCCGGAAGGTTATGAAACAACCTATCCTGTTGTTTTTGGAAGTAGCGACCGGTCCGATAAAATGATGGAAGGGGACCGCAAGACACCGGAAGGGAATTTTAAAATCATTGCCAAAAAAATACATCCGGAGTGGGGCTATTTCCTGCTGCTCGACTATCCCACTCCTGTTGACCTGGAAAAATTCAATGAACGCAAGCGTACGGGCACCATTCCTACCAACGCAAAACCCGGTGGCGGAATTGGTATTCATGCCACACGCAAAAACGAAGACCGTTATGTAGACTACTACTATAACTGGACACTGGGCTGCATTTCCACGAAACGGGAATACGCAAAAGAATTATACGACCTTCTCCCCATTGGCACAGAAGTAACCATCCTGCATTGATTTTGTAAAATACCCTTCGGAAGGTATTGCCGGCCCTGCTGCCATTCTCTATTTTGGCAGCCTAAATTCACATGTATGAAACAAATTCTGCTGACACTTACTGCTTTCCTGAGCATTTTTAGTGCCGGAGCTCAACAGCTTTCCAAAGAAGCCACTTATGAAATTTCTAAAAAAGCAAATAAAGGTTATCTGTACGAACCAAAGGTAGATGAAGCCAATAACGAACTATCGCTCACCTATGTTACAAAAGCAACAGGTAAAGTTGCCAAATTTGAAACCTACAAGTTTGACCTCAATTTCAATTTCAAGAGTATGCAGGAAAGCGAGCAGCCTCTTGAAAAAATCAAAGGATATAAAGTTGATAAAGGAGAAGAATACACCCTCAACTCCTTAACAGTTGAAACCAATTTCATGGGCACATTGGTATTGCGCCGTAAAATTATTAACAGAAAATGGAACTGGTTCTGGGGCGGATACGATAGCAAAGTGAAACTGGCAGATAAAGTAAAACCTAAAACAGACGACGGTGAGAAGCTCTTCTACTTTGCGCATACAGAGCAGGACGAACTGGAAACCGTGCTTGTAGTTGCAGGTGCAAAAGGACCTATGAAAGATCCGATGCGGCAATACAAAGAAATTCATGTAATGCGCTTCGATAAAGAAATGAACCGCATCAGTGACCAGGAAATCAAATTCGACTTCCCTCAAACTATTGTTGGCATCAGCACTGCCGATAATGATGAAGATGCCAATGCAGAAGATGATGTATTGATTCTTTTTGCTCCATACGGCGGCAAAGGAACCAAAAGCTTTGCCAATCCCGATCCTAAGAATTATACATTCGTTCGTATTGGCTATGATGGCAAAGTGAAAGAACGCATTGCATTTAAATCAAATGCAGGCATTTTCAACGGAAACATGTTTGTACAAAACGGAAACGAAGTGTTGATTCTTGGTGCAACCGGAAGTGATGATGATTATTTCAATGAAAAATTCACCGCTCCGCAACCTGTATCAGACGGACGGGATGTACAAAACGATGAATTCAAAGCGAAAGGTTTCCAGATTGTGAAAATTGCCAATGGAAAGGCCGAATTTGTTACCAATAATACACTCGATGATTTTGAAGCGAAAGCAAAATCACCTGCATCACAAAAGAAAAAACCGGAATACACAGGTAAAAAATTCAGAGTATCAGATCTTAAGCTTGCGCCCAATGGTGATTTATTTTTAACCGGACAGAAATTCACAAAGAACAAATCCGGCATTAAATATGAAGATATTATCATGATGCATTTCTCAGGCAATGGCAATCTAAAAGCTGCTTACGGAGTTCGTCGTGAAGAAAATGATAAGGAAGCCAGTATGTCGCCCAACAACCAGATGCTGGTCTTCAGCAATGACGGAACGAAATTGTATTGGATGATTATGGAAATGGCCGGATTAAAGACAGAAAAAGAACTGGGAGAAAGCAAATATAAATTCCTGGTTTACCCCAGCGTGGCAAAAATTGATATTGCAAATGCAAGCATTGGTGAGTTTGTACAATTTGGCCAGGGAAAAACCGATTACTACGTAAACAATAAATATCCACTCTTATCCATTGGAAACGGAAACATTGTATTCCTTGGTGAGAATAAAAGTGGTAAAACATTATGGTTTGCTAAAATGCCGGTTGATTAATCAATCTCTTACTACAAATAAAAACCCCGGATCAACCGGGGTTTTTTATGATTGAAACATCCATTATAATTTCCCTTTTACAATTTCATCCACCACACCCGGATCAAGCAAAGTTGAAGTATCGCCCAGGTTACTGAGATCATTTTCTGCAACTTTCCTCAGAATACGACGCATGATTTTACCACTCCTTGTTTTGGGCAATCCGCTCACAAACTGAATTTTATCGGGCTTGGCAATGGGGCCAATCACCCTGGTTACCGTTTGCAGGATATCCTGGCGTGTAAGATTGGGATCATCGTTGTGCATGTGGCCATAAATCACATAGGCATAAACACCTTGCCCTTTGATATCATGCGGATATCCAACCACCGCACTTTCCACCACACCGGCATGCATGTTAATTGCATTTTCAATTTCGGCTGTGCCTAACCGGTGGCCACTCACATTGAGCACATCATCCACTCGTCCGGTAATACGATAATTACCTTCTTCATCTTTCAACGCACCATCACCTGTGAAATAAAGATCTTCATATGTAGCAAAATAGTTCTGTCGGCAACGTTCGTGATCGCCATAAGTTGTTCTTATAGTTGAAGGCCATGGCGCTTTGATACAAAGGTTTCCTTTGATGACTCCGTTTTCATCTTTCTCTGTTACCTCCTTGCCATTCTCATCTACCAGTATCGGTTGTACGCCGGGCAATGGTAATGTAGCCCAGCTTGGTTTGGAAGGTGTGATCCCAGCCATATTGGAAATAAGCACACCACCCGTTTCTGTCTGCCACCAGGTATCAACAATGGGACAACGTTTTTTGCCCACATGCTCATCATACCAATGCCATGCTTCTTCGTTAATAGGTTCACCTACTGTACCCAACACTTTCAGAGTGGAAAGATCTTTCCCTTTAAGAGGTTCCAAACCAAATCCCATCAAACTGCGGATCGCTGTTGGTGCGGTGTAAAGAATATTCACTTTATGACGATCCACTATATCCCAGAAACGTCCCGCATCGGGCCAGGTGGGAATCCCTTCAAACATAAGTGTAGTAGCACCTGCGCTCAGCGGACCGTACAATATATAACTGTGACCGGTGATCCACCCGATATCGGCAGTACAGAAATGAATATCACCGGGCTTGTATTGAAACACATTGAGGAAGGTGTAATTCGTCCACAACATATAACCGGCAATACTATGAACCACACCTTTGGGCTTACCGGTACTTCCGGAAGTATATAAAATAAACAAGGGGTCTTCTGCATCCATTTCAGCAGCCGGAAAAGCCACTTTACCATCACGTTCCACTTCATGCTCTGCATGTTCCATTTCATCTTCCCACCACACATCTCTTCCTTTGAGCATGGAAACAGGAGTGCGGGTTCTTGTATATACAATTACTTTTTTCACAGTACGGTTACCAATCAACGCATCATCAATCACGCTCTTCAAAGGAATATCTTTATTGCCACGGTAAGCACCATCGCAGGTAACAATATACTCGGCCTGTGCATCATATAAACGATCGGCAATGCTTTGTGCAGAGAAACCTCCAAAGATCACACTATGGATGGCACCTATGCGTGCACAACCTAACACGGCATAAGCCAGCTCCGGCACCATACCCATATAAATACAAACACGGTCTCCTTTCTTTACACCCAGGTTGGTAAGCACCTGTGCAAACTGGCACACACGTTTGTGCAAACGGTTATAGGTAACAATGCGAACACGTTCTTCCGGATTATTAGGTTCCCATATAATCGCAGGCTTTTCACCCATTTTTTCAAGGTGACGGTCGATACAGTTTTCCGTAATATTGAGCTTTCCTCCTTCAAACCATTTTACATTAGGTTCTTTAAAATTCCAGTCAACTACTTTGTCCCACTTTTTACGCCACTGAAATGTTTCTGCAATCTCACCCCAGAACCCCTCAGGATCTTCCACACTTTTTTTATAAGCCTGCTGGTATTCTTCGAATGATTGAATCTGATAGGGATATGACATAACAATCGTTTTTTAATAATGAGGGATAAAAGTATAAAAAGCCAGCAGCAGTCCAAACACTCATTTTGCTAATTTAGTATATTTATGCTAACTTGGTATATCTAACAGTTTTAAGTTCAGAAAATGAAAACGATTGCCTGCCCCCGTTGCAAAAGCGAAGAGCTTGTAAAAAGCGGTGTTGTCAAAGGAAGACAACGCTTTCGTTGTAAGGATTGCAATTACTTCTTTACTGTATTGAAAGAAGGAAAAAACATTGATCCCTACTACGTGATTAAAGCACTCCAGCTGTACATTGAAGGTGTCACGTTCCGTGAAATTGAACGTATCCTTGGCATCAGCCATGTAAGTGTGATGAACTGGGTAAAAAAATACAAAATCAAAGCACCTGAAAATTATGAATACCGGCCCACGTATAAAGTGCTTACACAAAGCGAACTGGTTGATTACCTCGCACAAAAAGAAGTGCTGAAAAATGCAGGGTGTATGATTACAGAACTGGGCGATAAATTCATGGTGATCAAATGGGAACGTTTCCGGAAAAATTCACTCTGAAAACTATACTTTAACCAGGTATATACCTGCAAAGCGGAAAAAGAAAGGGAATGTTTTGAAATTGGTGGTGCCATTATTTAACCCCCAAAACGAAACATTATGATCAAACGATTGCTTGGACTGCTTCTCGTTGTTGTATTGTACATCTCTGGTTTTGCACAGGGATCGGCAGATTACGGCAGCGGATTAAAATTCAACCTCAAAGATGACGGAAGCAAATACCTGCGCTTCATTGTATGGAACCAGATATGGATGCGTAGCATTCAGAATAATCCCGGTACAGCTGTTAACGGTGTAGCTGCTAATAACACATGGGATATTGGTGCCCGCAGGTTACGCATGCTTGCCTATGCTCAAATCACTCCCCGCTACCTGATTCTTGCCCACTGGGGAATCAACAACCAGACTTTTGTAAATGGGGGCGGCTCGGGCACAACCGGCACCGGCGGCTACGGACAAGGGAAGAAACCTCAACTCTTCTTCCACGATGTATGGAATGAATATGCAGTGATCCCTGCTGTAAACCCGGCAACAAAAAAAGCTAACAAGAACACATTGTATATAGGTGCAGGCTTGCATTACTGGAATAGCTTATCCCGCATGACATCTGCCTCTACACTGAATTTTTTAATGATCGATGCCCCCATTTTCAACTGGCCACTTATTGAAAATTCTGATCAGTTTGCCCGCCAGTTTGGTATGTATGCAAAAGGCCGCTTAAGCAAGTTTACCTACCGAATGCATGTAAACAAACCCTTCGCCACCAATCTAACCCCAACCGTTGGTGGTCCTGCGGTTGACAACAATGGCATAGTTGCGCCTTCAATAGGTGGATATTTCGATTATCAGTTCCTTGACCAGGAAGCAAATGTGTTACCATTCACGGTTGGAACATACGTTGGCACAAAAAAAGTGTTTAATATCGGAGCTGGTTTTTACAATCAGAAAAACGGCACCATGACACAACCAACTGCGGGTACATTCAAAAAACACAACATCAGTTTGTTTGCAGCAGATGTGTTTGCAGATCTTCCTGTTGGTAACAAAAAATCAAACAAAGCCATCACCGCTTACAGTGTCTTTTATAATTATGATTTCGGACCCAACTACCTGAGATCAACCGGCATCATGAACCTGGGCGTTAACGACCCTGCGTTTACTGGCACTCGTGCAAAAGAAGGAGCTGGCGATGCCCGTTATCTTTTAGGCACCGGAAGTATCTGGTATACACAAGTTGGTTTCCTTACCGGTAAAGGCAAGGCAGAAAAACCGAAAGTAAGAGTACAACCGATAGCTGCATATGCATACAAGAAATTTGAAGCGCTTGCAGAAGGCGGACATTACTACGACATTGGATCCAACTTCTTTCTCGACGGACATCATTCAAAATTCACGGTTCAATATTCAAGCCGTCCATTATACAATCCTTCCACCAACAAAACATTTAAAAGAGCTGGAGAACTGCTGTTACAATTCCAGGTATATCTGTAAACATTCAAAACTTTTTACATGAATCAGAATAACAATGAAGCAAAAGGCATCTGGAAAGTGATTGGTGCCTCGTCTGTCGGCACACTCATTGAGTGGTACGATTTCTACATCTTCGGTAGTTTGGCAACCGTTATTGCCAGCCAGTTTTTCCCAAAAACCAATCCAACTGCAGCGTTACTTTCTACATTAGCAACGTTTGCAGCAGGTTTTATTGTCCGCCCCTTTGGCGCACTTGTGTTTGGCCGCTTAGGTGATATTGTGGGACGTAAGTACACGTTTCTTCTCACACTCATCATTATGGGTGGTAGCACATTTGCCATTGGTTTGGTGCCCGGCTATGAAAAGATTGGCTTTGCGGCTCCTATCATTGTGCTAATCCTTCGTTTGCTGCAAGGTCTTGCGCTGGGAGGAGAGTATGGAGGTGCAGCAACCTATGTTGCAGAACATGCCCCGGCAAACAGACGGGGATTTTATACATCGTGGATTCAAACGACTGCTACACTGGGTTTATTTGTTTCATTGGGCGTGATCCTTATTACAAGGCACAGCCTGGATGGAGATCTCACCCAATCCATTGCTAAGTTCAATGATTGGGGATGGCGTATTCCTTTCCTGGTTTCTATTCTGTTGGTGATTGTATCCATCTACATCCGTATGAAGATGAACGAATCCCCGCTGTTTGAAAAATTGAAATCAGAAGGAAAAGTTTCTGTAAATCCATTAAAGGAAAGTTTTGTACACAAAGCGAATCTGAAAATGGTATTACTGGCATTGTTTGGTGCCACCATGGGACAAGGTGTGGTTTGGTATACCGGGCAATTCTATGCACAATCATTTATTGAAAATGTTTGTAAAGTAGATTTTGATCAATCACGTACACTACTGATCTGGGCGATTCTTTTTGCCACACCTTTCTTTGTGGTGTTTGGCGGGTGGAGTGATAAAGTAGGACGCAAATGGATCATGCTGGTGGGTATGGCATTGGCTATTTTCACCTATCGTCCCATGTTTGGAAAAATCCTCGCAACAGTAGATCCTGCCACCAAAACAGAAATCACAGAAAAGAAAGAAATTAAGATCACGATGACTGCCATACCTGAGAAAGCAGATTCTGTTCGGAAAACAGTAACCGTTTCACATTTCACAGATGGCATGGTGATGACAGAAACAAAAACCGATACAGCGTATGCAGAAGTGGGTAAAACAACCATTAAACCGGAAGTGAAAGTGAGCAAGAAGATCAGTTCCGGTGATTACTGGACCATTGTAGGGTTTGTGTTCATCATGATCATGTATGTAACGATGGTGTATGGACCCATTGCCGCCTTCCTGGTGGAATTGTTCCCCACAAAAATCCGTTATACATCCATGTCGCTTCCTTATCATGTGGGTAATGGTGTGTTTGGTGGCTTAACTCCGTTTATTGCAACCTTGCTCACCACCATTTACACAGCCGATAAACTGTCTGGCCTTTGGTATCCCATTATTATAGCTGCCGTATGTTTATTCATTGGTGCGTTGTATATCAGCAATAAGATTGATCCGGATGTGAACGATTAATATTACTCAACTATTAAAACAAATTATATGAACCAGATAAAAAGATATTTAGGCATTTTATGGGCAGCAACCGGTCCCGTTGCCCTCTATTACCTCATTGAAACCGCAATGAGTGAGATAGCTAAGAAACCGGTGATTGATACAAAAATTCAATGGGGTGTGTTTGTGGCTGTATTTCTTCCGATAGCAGTGGGTATGACCATCTTTGGTTACTATGCCATGAAAGGAGAATATGACCACTTACCGGAAAGCTCCAAAGAACTCGAAACCGATTATAATACAGATCCTTTGGATTAATCCTTCTTCTTCGTTTTGACAGACAGCAATTCTTTGCTAAATTATGCACTGAATTGCTGTCTTTTTTATGCCCCGGACCAAACAATCTGCCGCTGCTGTTTTTGTTGCACTCATCCTGTTACTGTTGCTGGGCTATCCTTTTTTGTCCATATTCAACAAATTTGCTTTCATGAAGGGTATTCCGGTTTTGTATATCTATATCGCAGTAATGTGGATTGCAGCCATTGCTTTTTCCTTTTTCAACTCATTGAAAACACCCGCAAAAAAGAAAAAGCATGAATAACAGCCTGGTCATTCTTTCCGGTTTCTTTTACCTGGCTATTTTATTTGCCGTGGCCTACTATGCCGAGTACCGATTAAAGAAGGGGAAAAGCATTATTAATAACGCTTACGTTTACTCGTTATCGTTAGCTGTATACTGTACTGCCTGGACCTATTATGGCAGTGTGGGACGTGCCGCTTCCAATGGAGTTGAATTTCTGGCTATTTACCTCGGCCCCACAATCGTTGCTGTTTTGTTCTGGCCGTTTCTGCGTAAAATGGTACGCATCTGTAAAACACAACGCATCAATAGTATTGCCGATTTCATTTCCACCCGTTACGGGAAAAATTTCTCCATCGCTGTTGTAGTCACTATTCTCTGTGTGATTGGTGTTGTGCCCTATATCGCACTGCAGTTGAAAGCCATCTCCACCAGCTTCTCACTTCTTACCAATCAAAGTGCAGCAGTTGTGCAACAACCGGGCAGATGGACCGATTCCACTTTTTTTATCACCATCATCCTCACCATCTTTATCATTCTGTTTGGAACCAGGAGCGTGGATGCAACCGAAAAACATGAAGGCATGGTGGCAGCTATCGCTTTTGAATCAATCATCAAATTAGCAGCATTCCTCGCAGCAGGAATCTTTGTATGCTATGGCATCTTCAACGGATTTGATGATATTTTTTCAAGAGCAGCAAATGACCCAAAGCTGAAGGAACTGTTTACATTAAGCAAGTCCAACTCTTACAGCAGTTGGTGGGGTTTATTGGTATTGTCGATGCTGGCTGTGATTTTTTTGCCAAGGCAGTTCCAGGTGGCCGTTGTTGAAAACGTGCAGGAGTCACATTTAAAAAAAGCAAGCTGGTTATTTCCTTTATACCTTCTGGTAATTAACCTCTTTGTATTGCCTATCGCCTTTGCTGGCAATCTGTTGCACAATGGTACCGATGCAGATATGTATGTAATGAATATTCCTTTACTGCATGGAAAGAATATACTGAGTTTATTCATTTTCATTGGTGGTTTTTCGGCAGCCAGCAGTATGATTATTGTGGAAACCATTGCACTCAGTACAATGGTGAGCAACAACCTGGTATTACCCAGCTTTCTGGCTTCTTCAATCTTCAAATCAAGAAAGGAACGAAATGCAACTGGACTCATCATTAATATCCGTCGTTTTTCTATTGTTGCCATCCTGTTACTGGCTTTCTTTTATGATAAGCTGGTGGCAGAAAAATTATCATTGGTATCAATCGGACTTGTATCATTCGTAGCTGTTGCACAATTTGCACCAGCAGCCATTGGTGGCATGTATTGGAAAGACGCTTCTAAAAGTGGTGCATTGGCAGGTATTATTGCAGGCTTTACTGTTTGGTTTGCAACACTGGTGATCCCGTCGATGATCAGTTCGGGATTATTACCACATTCCATAATGGATGAAGGCTTGTTTGGAATTTCGTTGCTGAAACCGTTTTCATTGTTTGGCTTGTCGGGGTTGGATTCCATTTCTCATTCCTTATTCTGGAGTTTGTTTTTCAACTGCAGTTTGTTTTTTATTTTCAGCCTCTATAGTAAAAAAACAGCCGAAGAACAATACCAGGCCGGACTGTTTACTTCCATCTATGCTTTCTCCGGATCGGGAGAAGAGGCCATTCTGAAACGCACTGCTTCCCTTCCCGATTTGAAATCTTTATTAGCGAATTTCCTGGGAGAAGATCGTGCCGCAAAAATCCTGCAGGGATATGCACAGCGCTATCGCATTTCACTGGAACAAAGCAAGGCCGATCCAAGACTGGTTTCTTTTTCAGAAAAAGTTTTGTCCGGCATCATCGGTGCTGCATCGGCGCATATTATGGTACAAAGTGTATCGAAAGAAGAAGAAGTGAAAATTGATGAAGTACTTGATATCCTCCGTGAATCACAACAGGCAATCGGACTCAATAAAGAATTACGTAAAAAATCGGCTGAGCTGCAGAAAGCAACCGATCAACTGATGCTGGCCAATGAGCAGTTGAAAAACATGGATCAGCTCAAAGATGAATTTTTGTACACTGTAACGCATGAACTACGAACACCACTCACCTCTATACGGGCACTTGCAGAAATTGTGCACGACAATCCTGATCTGGATGAAGAACAACGTCAACACTACCTCGGTGCAGTGGTAAGAGAAACCGAACGGCTGAGCCATCTCATCACACAAGTATTAAATCTCGAACGCTATGAAAGCGGACGGCAAAAACTTCATCTCACATCCGTCGATCTGAAAGAACTGGTGAAAGAAACCACGGAATCATTGCAGCCATTAATTGATGAAAAGAAAATCAAACTGGAATACCGGATTCCGGATTCAATGCTGTTACAACAATGCGATGAATCATTAATCAGGCAGGTATTCACCAATCTCATCTCCAATGCGATCAAATTTGTGGAGCCGGATAAAGGTGTGATCCGCATTTCAATTTTCCAGAACCATGATGAATGGCAGATCTGGGTTCAGGACAATGGAAAAGGAATTGAAACAGAATTACACGAACTCATTTTTGATAAATTCTTCCAGGCAAAAAATCAAACCATCAAAAAACCACAAGGCAGCGGACTGGGTTTGGCTATCTGTAAAAAAATTATTGAAATGCATAACGGGAAAATATGGGTGGAAAGTGAAGATGGTAAAGGCGCCCGTTTTATCTTTACACTACCTTTTAACATATGAGCAACCCCGCAAAAATATTAGTAGTAGATGATGATCCCTATATATTGATGTCATTGGAATTCCTGATGAAAAAAAACGGATACCAGGTAGTAGTGGCCCGCAATGGCACAGAAGCACTGGAATGCATCACGAAAGATCTGCCCACTCTTGTATTACTTGATATTATGATGCCCGATGTGGATGGTTATGCCATTTGCAAACACATTAAAACCACCAAAGAACTCAAACATATCAAAGTCATTTTCCTTTCTGCCAAAACAAAAGAAAGTGATATTAAGAAAGGATTGGAACTGGGCGCCGAACGTTACATCAGCAAACCCTTTTCCACCCGTGATTTAATGAAACAGGTAAAAGAATTACTCGATTCCTGAGCATCGTATTTTTTCTGGTTATTTGGTATACTTCCACACGTTTCCCTCCTTCCATGCAGTAACTTGTAGAGGCATTTTTCACCCTTAAAGCCGCCATATGAGTTACGTTACATTATACGAAGAAAGCATTCGTAATAAAGAAGCATTCTGGACAAAGCAGGCAACTGAGCTGGAATGGTTTAAACAACCCACTAACATTCTATCGCAGAATGAAAAAGGTTTTTACCGTTGGTTTGCCGATGGGGAAGTGAATATTGCACATCTCTGTCTTGATTATCATGTAAACAATGGCCGTGCCAACCAGGTAGCGCTCATCTACGACTCTCCGGTAACACAAACAATTCAGAAATTCACGTATCAGCAATTAAAAACAGAATCGGCAAAGTTTGCCAATGGTTTAAAAAAGCTGGGTGTCGAAAAAGGCGATACCGTTGTCATTTATATGCCCATGATACCGCAGGCGGTGATTTCCATGCTGGCCTGCGCACGTATTGGAGCTATTCACTCAGTAGTGTTTGGTGGATTTGCACCACATGAACTGGCCATGCGTATTGATGATGCACATCCCAAAGCGATCATTTCCGCATCTTACGGAGTTGAGTTTGACAAACACATCCCATATAAACCTTTAGTGGATAAAGCCATTGAAGAATCCATACACAAACCGGATTTCCGTATTTATTACCAGCGGGAAACCAATTATGATGTACTCAATGGCACAAACGAAATTGATTACAACCAGCTCATAGATGAGGAAGAAGCAGCTTGTGTACCTGTATTATCCATAGATCCGCTTTATATTCTTTACACATCCGGAACCACCGGAAAGCCCAAAGGAATTATACGTGATCATGGAGGCTATGCCACCGCACTCAAATTCAGTATGAAGTATTTCTACAACACCAACCCCGGCGATGTGTTCTGGGCTGCCAGTGATGTGGGCTGGGTGGTAGGACACTCCTATATCGTTTATGCGCCACTGTTACATGGATGCACTACTGTTTTATACGAAGGGAAACCCATCCGCACCCCCGATGCAGGCGCTTTCTGGCGGGTGATTGAACAACATAAAGTAAATGTCATGTTCACAGCCCCCACTGCTATTCGTGCCATTAAAAAAGAAGATCATGAAGGCGATTTATTAAAGCCTTATGATATTAGTTCACTGCGCCATCTTTTTCTTGCCGGCGAACGTTGTGACCCGCCTACCTATTACTGGATCAACGACCTGTTGAAAATACCGGTAATTGATCACTGGTGGCAAACAGAAACCGGCTGGCCTATGGTGGGCATCATGATGGGTATTCAGCAATCAGAACCCATAGCAGGGTCTGCAGGATTGCCCGTTTGCGGTTACGACATCCACATTCTTTCCGATGAAGGCGAAGAACTGGAGAACGGTAAAGAAGGATTCATTGCCGTAAAACTTCCGTTACCGCCTGGTTGTTTGCCCACACTGTGGCTCAACGACGATCGTTTTGTGGCCGGTTACCTGCAACATTTTCCCGGTTATTATCAAACAGGAGATGGTGGTTATAAAGACCGTGATGGGTATTGCTTCATCATGGGCCGGGTGGATGATGTGATCAATGTGAGCGGACATCGTCTCAGCACCGGTGAAATGGAAGAACTGGTCGCTGCCCATCCGGCAGTGGCTGAATGTGCGGTAATGGGTATTGCTGATGAAATTCGTGGTCAACGCCCGGTTGCGTTGGTTGTGCTGAAAGACGGGAAGGAAATAACAGAAGGAAATCTTGAACATGAGCTCATTCACCTCATACGTGAAAAGATTGGTGCGGTTGCTTATTTCCGTAATGCTGCCATTGTGAAACGGTTACCGAAAACAAGAAGTGGAAAAATATTAAGAAAAACCATCCGGAATATTGCCGATGGAACACCTTTTACTATTCCTTCTACCATTGACGATCCGGCTATTCTCGATGAAATAACTGAAAAACTGAAAGAACGGAAACTGGGTATGGCATTTGAACACCATACATAAACCCAATTTCTCTGAATGATTATAAAGTAACAGCCTCTGGTGTAAAATTCAGAGGCTTTTCTGTTGTAACTCCTAATTTTGCCACTCAATTTGTTGCCGTGCAAAAAAAAATGTTACCGGTACTGTTCCTTATCATGTTCCTGCTTGCAAACAATTCTTTTGTGCAGGCACAATGTTCCGGCAATCGTTTATTCTTTGAAGATTTTGGTGGCAGCAGCAGCACACCTCTCACCAGCTCACCACTACCTGCTACTGTTACCTCTTACGCATTCGACTCACTGGGTACCATAAGCGATGGTGAATACGGAATACGTAAAACCACAGCCGATATACAAACCGGTCAGCCACAATACGGAAGCTGGCATGTGGGATACGATCATTCGGGAACCGGCAATATGATGATTGTTAATGCCGATTACACAGCAGGAAAGTTTTATGAAACAAGAGTTTCTAATCTGTGTGCAGGATCATTGCTATACTTTTCCGCATGGATTGCCAATCTGCTTCGTTCCAGTTCCACCAATCCATTAGATCCCGACCTGAAATTTCAAATCAGCAGTGCAACAACAGGTAATCAACTGGCTACTTTCACCACCGGAACCATTCCCCGTTATGCCTCTTTCACCTGGACTAAGTATGGATTCAATTTTGCTTTGCCTCCCGGTGAAAGCGACATCATTTTACGCATATTCAACAACCAGGCTGGCGGATTGGGAAACGATCTTTGCCTGGATGATATTGAATTCTCCCTGTGCGGACCAGCCATGACTCCTCAAATCAGCGGATCATATCTTAATTCGGGAGAGACCTGCACAGGCTCTGCCGTTACCTTCAATGGAAATGTAGCCGGTGGTTTTTATCAAAACCCGGCTTATCAATGGCAGTTCAGCAGTGACGGTACCAACTGGAGCCATATTACCGGCGCACAAGCTCAGCAGTTTACCATCAACGGAACACAGGTGAGCCATTCCGGATTCTACCGGTTACTGGTAGCCGAAATTGCGAATATCAATGCAGTCAATTGTCGTTCCGTTTCCCCCACACTTGAATTAAAAGTATTTGCTCCACCTGTTATTTCAATTAATGGGCCATTAACCGTTTGTGAAAAAGACATGATTCAGCTCACCAGCAGTATCCCCGCATTTGAATACAAATGGACCTACCCCGGTGGAACAGGAAACAAATACGATCTCACCATCCCGAATGCACTTGTAAACATGGCCGGCAGCATTTCTTTAACCACCACTACACATGGAGGATGCATCAGTACAACAACAACCTCACTAAATATCAAATCCAACCTTTTAACAAGAACTGTTCCGGTGGGAGATACTGTTCTTTGTAATGGTGCTTCCCTGGTTATAAATGCCAATATCCCTCCTGCCAATTCCTTTTTATGGAATGACGGTACAACTACTTTTACCCGCACTATAAACACCAGTGGTAATTACAGTTTGCAGGTTAGCGATGGTATTTGCAGCCGTACCGATTCTTTTTCTGTACAAACTAAATCAACACCGGTTGTACGACTGAGAAATGACACCACCATTTGTTATTCCGACTCATTACTGATTGATGCCTCCACACCTCAAACTGATATTTACCTCTGGAACACGGGATCCACAAAACCAAAACTGATTGCAACAGAAGCGGGCACTTACACCGTTACTGTTGAAAATTATTGCGGACAAACAACAGACCAGGTGATCCTCTCTTTAATTGAATGTGGCAACGAAGTGTATATTCCCAATGCATTTACTCCTAATGGCGACCGGTTGAATGATATGCTGAAAGGCCGTGCTTATTTCCGACTTGACGACTATGAATTATCCATTTACAACCGTTGGGGTGAGCTGGTTTTCAAAAGCAAAGTGATGACACAGGGATGGGACGGGCAATTCCGTAACCAACCCTCACCTGCCGGAACTTATACCTGGAAAATCAGTTACAAACGGAACGATAAACAATTCATGAAAACCGGAACGGTGTTACTCATTCGTTAATCGTTCGGGCATTTTGATGCATCAAACACAATTCCCCGTTATTTTTGAATCAAATTGACATACATGTCTATTGAAGTAAAAAACCTTGTAAAGATTTATGGCGAACAGAAAGCAGTGAACAATATCTCTTTCAGTGTAAACAAAGGAGAGATTGTGGGTTTCCTCGGGCCAAATGGTGCCGGCAAAAGCACTACCATGAAAATCATTACAGGTTATCTCCCTTCAACAGAAGGCAGTGTAACAGTTTGTGGAGATAATGTGGTGGATCAGCCGGAAAGCACACGGAAAAAAACAGGCTATCTTCCTGAAAGCAATGCGTTGTACACCGATCTCTATGTACGTGAATACCTGGGTTTCATAGCCGACGTACATGAACTGAAGAACAAGAAAGAGGCAATTGAAGATGCGATTCAAACAGTTGGGCTTGCAAAAGAAGCACATAAAAAAATCGGGCAATTATCGAAGGGATACAAACAACGGGTAGGGTTAGCCGCAGCATTGATTCATAATCCTGAAGTTTTAATCCTGGACGAACCCACATCCGGCCTGGACCCCAACCAGATTATTGAAATCCGTGAAGTGATCAAGGCCCTCGGCAAAAACAAAACAGTTTTATTTTCTTCTCATATACTTCAGGAAGTGGAAGCGATCTGCGACCGTGTGATTATCATCAACAAAGGATCCATTGTAGCCGATGATCAACTAAAGAACCTCCAATCAGCCACACAACAACAAAAGGTGCACGTATCTTTTAAAGAAGCATTGGAAGCAGAATGGCTTCAACGTTTACCAGCCGCCACTGCTGTAACAAAACTCGATACCTATTCATGGGAAGTGGAAAGCAGCGATGAAGAAGCGCTTCGCAAACAGATCTTATCATTGGCAATAGAAAACAACCTCAATATTGTATCGCTGCAAAGCGGAAATAAAAGCCTGGAAGATGTATTCAGAACATTAACTGCCTGACGAAAATCATCACCTCAGCAACCGCTTCATCAGCTTTGTCCAGATCCAGCCAATCAGCAATAAAAACAAAACAGCAATCAGTACCGGCACCAGGAAACTCAAAACAGTACCACTGATTGCCAACGCATTTTCACTTGTTGCAACAATTGAGTTTGCTGTTCCTGCTGTTGCTTTTGTTGAAGCCAGCCTTAATAAACCGGTACCTGCCTGTACAGTTCCGGCAGCACCACCACCCGCCAGCAATGCCAATATCCATTTGAGCAACGGGCTCATTTCACCCAAAGGCAGAAAAGAAGCAGCCAATACAGTACCGGCAACTACTGCCAGTGGTGTGGCAATAGTGTCCAGCAGGTTATCAACGAAAGGAATATAATAGGCAGCTATTTCCAGCACAGCAGCCGTTCCAAAAGCGATCAACGCAGGAAGTGTTCCTATCCATTGCATATCAGGAGGCAGCGCATACCAATGCTGCCAGGCAGCAAAGCCGGCACCCAGCATGGGAACAAACACCCTGAAACCACAACAGGCGCTCAGCGCAATTCCCATAGCAACAGAAACCAGTATTTGTGTATCCATCGTGAACGATTGTTAGGATAAAAATAAACAATCCCTGACCATTCTCCTTTGTTACTGTAAGCGAATGTTGTTTCTTTGCACCGCAATTAAAAAAGTCAGACGAGAACAGGTGCCAGACGATTCAAATGCTGACCGCACTTTTCAAATTACGACCCGACTTTATATTTTAAACTAATAAACTTTCACGTATGAGCTTCATTGCAAACATTCACGCAAGACAGATTCTCGACAGCCGTGGTAATCCCACAGTAGAAGTAGATGTATTTACCGATAATGGCTTCTTAGGCCGTGCCGCCGTTCCCAGTGGCGCTTCTACAGGCAAACACGAAGCCGTGGAACTGAGAGATGGCGATAAAAGCAAATTCCTCGGAAGAGGTGTTTTAAAAGCCGTTCAGAACGTAAATGAAATTATTGCTCCCCAACTGATTGGTATTGACGTAACCCGTCAGGCATATATCGACAGCCTGTTAATCAGCATCGATGGAACAGAAAACAAAGGCAAACTTGGCGCTAACGCAACATTGGCTGTAAGTATGGCTGTTGCCAAAGCTGCCGCAGAAGAAAGCAACCTGCCCCTATACCGTTACCTCGGTGGTGTAAATGCTACTGTACTTCCCATGCCTCTGATGAACATCATGAATGGTGGTGTGCATGCCGATAATAAAATTGATTTCCAGGAATTCATGATCATCCCTGTAGGTGCTCCTTCTTTCAGTGAAGGTTTACGCTGGGGTGTTGAAGTATTCCACAACCTGAAATCTGTATTGAAGAAAAAAGGTTACAGCACCAACGTAGGTGATGAAGGTGGTTTTGCACCCGAAATTCAAAGCAATGAGGAAGCCATTGAAACCGTTCTCGAAGCAATCTCTGCTGCAGGTTACAAACCCGGCGAACAAATTGCCATTGCTATGGATGCTGCATCCAGCGAAATGTTTGATGATGCAACCAACACTTATAAATTCTACAAGAGCAATCCTGGTAAAGTAATCAGCAGCGATGAAATGGTTGCCTACTGGACAGAATGGGTAAATAAATATCCTATCGTTTCTATTGAAGATGGTATGGCCGAAGATGATTGGGCTGGCTGGAAAAAACTTACCGAAGCAATTGGCAGCAAATGCCAACTGGTGGGTGATGATCTGTTTGTAACCAATGTAAAACGTTTGAAAGATGGTATCGACAAACATATTGGTAACAGCATCCTCATTAAAGTAAACCAGATTGGTACCGTTACTGAAACCATCAATGCCGTACAAATGGCACAGAATGCCGGTTATACTTCGATCATGAGCCACCGCAGTGGTGAAACAGAAGATACCACCATCGCTGATCTGGCAGTAGCACTCAATTGCGGACAAATCAAAACCGGTTCTGCTTCACGTACCGATCGTATGGCGAAGTACAACCAGCTGATCCGTATTGAAGAATTACTGGGACAAACTGGTGTATATCCCACCGGAAAGATTAAATTTGGTAAATAGTCTTTAGCAAATAGCTTATAGATCATGGATCATAGCAATATGGTCCATGATCTATTAACTTTAAAATGAAGCTTGAACTATAAACCAAAAACCATGCGTTTACTATCCCATATCCCCTCTTTTTTAACCAACAAGTACTTCCTGGCCATTACTGCCCTTGCTGTATGGATGTTCTTTTTTGACCGGAACGACCTTCCCACCCAAATGAATCGTCATCAGAAGCTGAAAGAGTTGAAAGCCAGTACGTTCTACTACAATGAGCGGATCGAAGCCGCCAAGGCAGAGCTGGAAAAACGCAAAACCGACCCCACCGCTTACGAGCGCATTGCCCGGGAGAAGTATTATATGAAGAAAGACAACGAAGACCTCTTCCTGTTTGATCAATAATTTTCAGCCTCCACACAATAAGTCTGTCCAAGTGCCGTTTTTTAAGGGAAAGCATCCTTGAAAAACCCTCGTTACCAATCTAAAAGGATTGCTTATGGCACAAACATTTACTCCAGAAGACTTGTTACAATATCTCTACAAAGAAACCACTCCGGAACAAACAGCCGCCATTGAGCAGGCGCTGGCCGAAAACTGGACACTCCGGGAAAAATTTGAAGTGATCAAAGCCGGTTACCGCCGCCTGGAACAAATCCGCTTTTCCCCACGTACAGAAACCGTTCTGAACATCCTGCGTTATGCAGCCAAAACAAGCGATGTTCATTCTTTAAACTGATTGCTGTTGATCTTGTAATTATCTTGCATCCTTTCTTACCTGGATGAAAAAAACAGATCGTTACCAATACGTTATTGATTATTTTACTGAGCATGCCCCTGATGCTGAAACAGAATTGTTGTACGATAATCCGTTTCAGTTACTCGTGGCCGTTATCCTCTCGGCACAATGCACCGATAAACGGGTGAACCTCACCACACCTGCTTTGTTTGAACAATACCCCACTCCTGAAGCATTAAGCCGGGCAGATTTTGACGAGCTGTTTCCTTATATCAAAAGCATTTCCTATCCCAACAACAAAACCAAACACCTCATTGGAATGGCTCAAAAGCTGGTGCAGGAATTTGGCAGCGAAGTGCCGCTTACGGTTGAGCAACTGGTTACGTTGCCCGGCGTGGGAAGAAAAACAGCCAACGTTATTACTTCAGTAATAGATGCACAACCCAACATGGCAGTAGATACCCATGTGTTTCGTGTAAGCAAACGATTGGGCCTGGTAAAACAAACAGCTTCAACTCCTCTTGCAGTAGAAAAAGAATTAGTGAAACATTTTCCGCAGGAACTCATTCATAAAGCACATCACTGGCTCATATTGCATGGGCGTTATACCTGCCTGGCACGGAATCCCAAATGTGGCGAATGCGGGTTGACTGAAATCTGTACCTACTACAAAAAAAATCCGCCGGCATAAACCAGCGGATTTCAAACTATAATAGAACTCTATTACAAGTACTTTTTAATTTCTTCTATTAATTCACCTTTTGTAAAAGGCACACCTTTGATTTTGTTGCATCCCTTTGCATCTACAAAATAAATATCACGGATGATACGGATCAACTGACCATTGTTGAGTTCGGGAATCAACACCGTTTCGTAATTCTTCAACAGATCACCGAGATTACGTGGGAACGGACGGATGTAACGGAGATGTGCATGCGCCACACTCTTTCCTTCGGCCAGCAGTTCGGCTACTGCACTTTTGATGGCGCCATAAGTACTACCCCAGCCCAGCACCAGTACCTTGCCTTTTTCAACACCGGCATCCAGTTTTTGCTCAGGAATATAATCTGCAATCTTATCCACTTTCGCCTGGCGGGTGAACACCATGTGCTGATGGTTATCGGGATCGTAACTTACGTTACCGGTAATGTCTTGTTTTTCCAAACCACCAATGCGATGTTCCAGTCCGGGTGTACCGGGAACAGCCCAGGGACGAACCAGTTTTTCATCACGTTTGTAGGGTTGCATTTTAGGTTCATCTGCATCCAATCCTTGCTTGAAATGCACCGGAATTTCGGCCAGGTCTTTTGATTGGGGGAATTTCCAGGGTTCTGCACCATTGGCAATATAACCATCGCTCAACAGCATTACAGGTGTCATATGATTTACCGCCATGCGGGCAGCTTCAAATGCCACTTCAAAACAATCACTGGGTGTAGAAGCAGAGATCACCGGCATCGGGCTTTCACCGTTTCTGCCGTAATAAGCTTGCATCAGGTCACTTTGCTCGGTTTTGGTAGGTAAGCCGGTAGAAGGTCCGCCACGCTGAATGTTGACAATCACCAAAGGAACTTCCAGCATCACAGCCAATCCCATAGCTTCACCTTTGAGGGCAATACCAGGGCCGCTGCTGGTGGTTACTGCCAGTGAACCGCCATAAGCTGCTCCAATAGCAGAGGCAATACCGGCAATTTCATCTTCTGCCTGGTAGGTACGAATGCCAAAGTTTTTGTACTTACTCAAATCGTGCAGTATATCACTGGCCGGAGTAATGGGATAGGTACCCAGAAATAAGGGCAATCCGCTTTTTTCGCTGGCAGCAATTAATCCATACGCCAATGCCTGGTTTCCCATAATGGAACGATATACCCCTGGTTCCATTTTTGCCTTTTCCACTTTGTACGTGGTGGTGAATGTTTCAGTGGTATCGCCATAGTTATAACCCGCCTGCAGGGCAGCGATATTACTATTGAGAATTTCGTCTTTCTTTCCAAACTTATCTTTCAGGAACTGAGTGGTGCTGGCCATATCACGGTTGTACATCCAGTACAAAAAGCCCAGTACAAACATGTTTTTTGCACGGTCCTTTTCCTTTGTGCCCATCGTGAAATCTTTCAGCGCTTCACGGGTCATTTTGGTTACATCCATTTTGATGACCGTGTAGTTGCTGAGGCTATCATTTTCAAGGGGATTTTCACCTTCAGGATAGTTAGCCAGTCGGAGGTTTTTAGCATCAAAACCATCGGTATTCACGATGATTTTCCCACCTTTTTTGATAGCAGTGAGGTTCACTTTCAAAGCCGCCGCATTCATTGCCACCAACACATCACAGGCATCACCAGGGGTAAATACGGGATTGCTGCTGAAACGAAGCTGGTATCCGCTCACACCGGGAACAGTTCCCTGCGGTGCACGGATTTCGGCCGGAAAATCGGGGAAAGTGGCCAGATCAATACCCAGCAAGGCTGTATTATTGGTAAACTGGCTACCTGTCAATTGCATACCATCGCCACTATCGCCGGCGAACTTAATTACTACGTCACTTAAGACTTCTTCTTTACGTGCCATATGGTTCTTGAAAAATTGGTCCCAAAATTACTGGATGCAGCGCAAAAAAACAGGGTTGCTGACAGAAATCATTTCAGATACTAATCACATTATTGAAACAGTATAAAAAATGACCTGAAAAACAGAGTGGCGACCTTCAATCATTGACTTCTGCTAAACATCAACATCTCTTTAAGAAGAGATTGACTATTTTCGATAAAATTTTAAAGTATGTCTTTATTTAAATCGGGCAACCCAACCTTAACTGAAAAACAATTTCAACAAACGGTAACCATCAGCGATGGTAGCACAATGACCGTAAGAGGCACCATGAATAAATTTGGGTTCCTCATGTTGATGGTAATGGCAGGTGCTGCTTTTGCATGGAATTATTTCAATGCCGGAAAGGATATCTCACCCTTATTGCTCACAGGGGCTTTAGGCGGATTGGTAGTGGCACTTGTAATTGTTTTCAAAAAAGAATGGAGCGGTTTCCTTGCTCCTGCTTATGCAATACTGGAAGGTTTGTTTGTAGGTGCCATCAGCGCTTACTTCAATTTTATGTTCCAGGAAAAATATCCTGATATCATCATGCATGCAGTACTCATCACTTTTGCAGCGGCTGCTTCTATGTACCTGTTATATACATTCAGGGTAATTAAAGTAACAGAGAAATTCAGATCTGTCTTGATTATAGCAACAGCAAGCATTGCACTCTTTTACCTCTTAACATGGGTGCTGGGTTTCTTTGGAATTCATTTTGCATTCCTTTCCACCGGTTCCACATTTGGCATAGTGTTTTCGCTGATTGTTGTAGTGATTGCTGCATTAAACCTCCTGCTCGATTTTGATATGATTGAACAAGGATCCGCCGCCGGTGCTCCTAAATTTATGGAATGGTATGGCGCTTTTGGATTACTCGTAACCCTGGTTTGGCTTTACCTGGAAATCCTCCGCTTGCTGGCAAAGCTCAACAGCAGAAAATAATCAATAATACAGATAATAAAAAAGCGCATCGGTTGATGCGCTTTTTTATTATAAGACTGATCCCTGATTAATATTTGAAGGAATTGAAAATTTTATTAGCAGTTGTTTCAAAAGCATCTCTTTCATCCACTTTTGAAATATAGGTAAGGATATATGCTTTGTTATTTACGATGGTAAACAATTGTTTGATCTGCACTTCGTAAGTCATATCTCCGTACTTGCCCTTATAAACAATTTCATATGCTCTTGAACCGTTACGGTTAAAAAACATGGAAGAAACCTCACGGTAGTTTTTGATAGATTCTTTTACGCCGTCAATATTGGATTTAACGTACTGATCAACAGTCATTGTTTTTCCACTCATATCTTCAATCTGAAGATTTACGTTCTGACGGAAATTATCATCATCCGTTTCTTTAGGTGATGTGATTTGCACCACTGCCGATTCTGAATTCGATTTAAATGTCCAGTTGGTGGGGTAACCAATGGTAAAACGACCTTGCGGGTCGCTGTACTTGGTTAACTCGGCATTGGTGTTAACCGTATTCGTATTGGTTTGGTTATTATTGGTTGTAACCGGATTGTTTGTGGGCTTGGTATTGGTATTGGTTGGTGGCGGATCATTTACCGGCACACGGGCAGGTTGTGCAACTGCCAGCACCAACGAAAACATCCAACAAAGGGTGAAGATCAATTTTTTCATTTCACAGATTTTTAGAATCCCGTTCTTTCAGGTAATAACGAAAATTGTTACTGATTCATTATAAAATTACAAACAAGTTATAATACAGGCAATCAAAAGCCGGATTTAATCCAAAAATACCCGCTGGTACTGATATTTCAGCATTGGGGTAAAAGAAAAGCGGCCATCAAAGACCGCTTTTCAAGTATTTCAATTTCTTAATTGAGAAAATCCGTAGGCTCATCCCCATCCTTTCGCTGATCATAGATCTTTTTAGATCCATAAGCGATTCCTGCAGCCAGGAGAAAACCAATTCCACCATCCAATGGTACTGCACTGCCCGGAGGATCAATAGACGGTTGAGCCACAGCTGCACCAACAAATACAATCATACAGATTATAGTAATCAAAATTTGTTTGCTCATGCCGCTGTTTGCTTTAAGATGATAAAAGTTTATTCTTTCACGGCCTTTAACATTGGTAACACAACTCCATCTGCAGTAATCCGGATCATATAAACACCGGTTGAAGTGCCTGTTGGTTGTAAAACCATTGTTTGACCGGCTGCAATATTACTAAATTCTCCGGTTCTAACAATCCGTCCGGTATTGTCAATCATTTGCCAGTTCAGTTTCCGGAAGCTGTTTTTGCTCTGAATCATAAATCCGGCACCGGCAGATGAAGGATTATTCAACAAAATCACTCTTTTTTCCAGCAAAGAAGGATTGGATACTGCTGTTACCACATTGGTTTTAAACGTGATAGCAAATCTGTATGGGTCTTTTGATAAACTATCAGTTGTTATTGTGAAAGTATACAACTTACTATGATCCGGGGTACTTCCATCGTCTAATTGCGTGTATGTTTTGGCATACCGATCATACAAATACACTTTGTTACCGTTTGCAATAGCAGAAAGCACATCCATTTTTACCTGGTAGGTGCCTGCAGATATGTTTTTCAAACGCAGTGTGATTTGCCGGTTTTCATCAAAACTGTTCCGCAATTCTGTTCCATGATAAATAGAATAAGCAATACTATCGGCATCGGTAACAGATGCATCTGTTCCGCCGGAACGTCCCATATCATACGCATCATACCTGCGGTCGAACAAGTCGGTAGCAGGATCGCCACCACCCCATCTCAAAGCAACTTCATCACCATAGGCTTCGCCCTGTTTCTGGAAGGTTAGTTTTATAATACTCTTTGTATCACCGTAGGCTATTGCTTCCACTCTGTTGCCTGAGTTATTAGCACCTACACGCATCATGGTACCGCCAGGCACCATTTGTGTTTTATCGGATTCACGGATGCTCATAGAAGTAACTCCTGTTGAATGAACAAAGAATGCTGCTCCGTTTTCAATCACCTGTGATTGTTTTCCGGTTGACACACCGTTTACATAAGACGCATACAATGGAATAGCAGGATCATACCTGTAAACAGCAGCATCAAGTCCCGGATTGTTAGCAGCAATGGTTGTCCAGTTGAGGTTGGATGCAAACGGATTGGATACAAGATTCCATCCGTTATTTACTTTACCAACTGTGTAGCTCAATGGTATTTGCACATCACAGGTATTTAACGGACCAGAGAACTGAATCGTTGATTTGGGTCCGCCCACCAATAAGAATCCATTATTGGCAGTTGTGGTGGCAACACCGGTGAAAGAAGTCCAGCCGGCATTCATACCATTATTATTTCCATACAAACCATCATCGGCGTTTTCATTGTATGTATAGGCCGCATAAGCACCTGAGTTATAAAAAAGATTCATAGATGCGGCTGTCACAGTTGTTTCTTTTGTAAAAGGAAAACCAATCATACGCCATTGACGTGTTGCACCTACATATCGTTGAACAGTTACCGTACCAATGATGTATTCACAGGTAGCCGATGCTGCGATACTGGCCGTGCCTGAACTGGTTGATACCAATACAAGGTTGCCGTTTGTTTCCAGTGTTCCTGCAACAGGTGTAACGGTACCGGTTACACGTAATGTATTACCAAGGCCCATGCGTGCATTGGAACTACGGTTGATGGTGAGATCTTTTATTGTATTGGTAGTGCCGGGTGTTGTTTGATCCATATATAGCGTTCCCACATCTCCCGAACCGGTAAATACCACAGATGAATTACCTCCACCTGTAAATACACCGTTACCACTGATTGTTCCCTGTATCGTTACTGTTTGTCCGTTCAATACCATTTTACCTCCGGAAGCAATACTTACATTTCCATAAGTACGTGGCTGATCCAGTACCGGGTAATTGGTTAATCCACCTGGAATAATAATATCTGCACCGGGTGCAGGTACACCGGAAGGCGACCAGTTATTGGATGTATTCCATCCCTGGCTGGTATTACCTGTCCATGAATAAGGCAATACGGTGAAATCAGTTCCGCTTACGGCTGTGCCGGATGGTGTTGTAACACGCACCGGACCGGTTGTGCTGCCTGCAGCCACTACTGCTGTAATGGTTGTTGCATTCACCACGGTATAGCTCTGAGCATTGGTACCATTAAAAGTAACAGCCGTTGCACCCGTAAGATTTGTACCGGTAATTGTTACAGTAATGCCAACAGTACCTGATGCAGGCGTAAAGGAAGTGATTGTAGGAAGCAACACTACAGTAACCGTTGCTGTGGAAGAGTAAGTGGTGCCACATACACCGTTTTGAACCACCATTCTGAAATAAGTGGTTGAGGTGAGATTACCTATTGTTGCTCCGCTTAATGTAGCTGAAGCGGAAGAAGGAATATCAACCGGACTGTTGAAAGAGGCATCTGATGCTTTCTGCCATTTCACAATCGTTCCGCTATAACCGGAAACCGTAAGATTGGCCGGTTGCTGATTATAAACGATTGTTTGATCAGAAGCAGCTGTACCGCCAACGGGAGCCGCAGTTAATGACAACGTATATGTTTTTGAAATATCGGAACAACCTGAATTAGCTGTTGCTGTTATGGTCATATACACAGTTCCTCTTGTGATATCTGCAACTGAAGGTGTATAAGTTGTGGCCGATAATGCCTGGCCAGTTGTATTATTCGCAAATACTCCTGTTCCGTTGGACGATGACCATGACAATGCACTATAATTTGTAGCTGATGCTGAATTGGTGATTGTTATAGCCGATGCACCGCAGGCTGTAAAATTGCTTCCCACTTCCACTATAGGAGATGCATTGCTTGCAAAAGCGGCAGAACTGATATTCAGAACACTATTGCAGGTAGGTGAACTGAGCAATGCAACAGATGTGATGGTTACCACATTTGAAGCCCCGTGATTCGCAAAAACAGGTAGTGAAAATGTTCCGCTGCCGGGTGCACCAGCAGTGAATACCACTTGAGCAGTTGTTGATGACAATGTATTTGTTCCTGATACAGAATACGTTACAATATAAGTGCCTGTTGAAAGTGAACGGCTACGTATCGTAACATCACTGTTATTATTTGAGCAACCATCTGTAACAGTTAAACTGAAATCGGATGCATCAGGTGCGCCATTGTTTACATTGCAAACAACGGTATTTCCGGAGGATGGTGTAATGGTACAACCATTCATCACTACACCTGTTACAGTAATGGTATTAACACCTGCTGTTGAAAGTGCTGCGATCGTAAATGTTCCACTGCCGCTGGTCATGGTCATGCTTGCAGTACCGGAAGTAGTATTAGCACCTGTTACATTATAGTTTACTGTGTAAGTACCGTCAAGCAACGCACTGGTGGCAACAGTTACCAACGATCCGCTTCCTGCACATACACTGGTTGCATTTACGAGATTAAAATTGGAACTGGTAAGTGTTACTGTATTCAATACAGAAGCTACCACTGGCATTCTTGGAGATTCGCAACTGCTGGCTGTTGTACTTACATAGTAAGTTGTGGTGGCAGCAATAGAAGGTGTTGTATAGTTTGATGTGTTAGCACCGCCCGACAAAACAGTACCGCCTGAAGCAGCTGCATACCAGTTAACGGTACCACCACTTGCTGTTGCTGATAATGCAACCGTTCCTGTTGTACAGGTTGTTCCATTGGTGACAGATAAAATTTCCTGTCCGTTAATGGTAACAGTGGCTGCATTTGATAAATTAGAATAACAACCACTTGAAATCAAAACTTTATAGTATAAAGTACCGGCTACATTCAACGGCGGACTATACGTATTGTAATTGGCACCGGGAATAGAAGTATAAGTACCATTTGATGTGGTTGCAACTGACCATTGGTAATTATAAGTTCCTGTTCCCCCGGTTGGTGTTACCGACATATACGTAGTACCTGTTACTGCGTTTAAACAAAGAGTAAGATTAGATGGGTTTAAAGTACCTGCAAGAGCAGATCCTGCTGCTGTGGCTATAGTAAACACTCCGGAAACAGAACTATACCCGGTTGATGCTTCGGTTACTGTAGTCCGGTATTTATAACCAGCAGTAGCAGCAGATACTGATAATGCATTGGTGGTGGCTCCGCTATATACACCTCCGTTTGAAACCGGATTCCAGGTAGTACCACCATCAGTAGACAATTCCCAACTATAGCTTAATACGCCACCTGCAGCCGCAGTTGCATTCACTGCCAGGTAAGCACTACCACCGCCCGAAGCACAAATAGTTGTATTAGAAGTAACGGTATTTTGAGCAACAGATGGAGGAACATTTATTGCTAACGCATTGTAAGCTACAAATGCAACGTCTGTAACGCCTGAAGGTATAACCTGTAATGTGCGTATTTGCGAATAGTTGGCTGCTGTAATTCCAAAATCAGAAAGACGGAAAGCAATAAAACGTATTTGACGGGTTGTATTTGTACCGCCTGAACCTACGCCTGTTGGCTTTGCAATAGAAAAACTAACACCGGATGAAACAGTGAATAAATCAAGATAATAGGTTCCTAAAGGTGGGAGTTTACTGATATCCTGGCTGATTGAATTACCTACAATATTGCCGGATGCATCCAGAAACTTATAAGTATCTGTTGCAGTACCTGATGGATCGGCAATTTGTGTAATAACAATATCCGGTTCGTTATCACTGATTTTTTCCGGAAGGATTGATTTAATCACAAAATTGGAAGTAGCTCCTGTTGGAAGATTGGTATAGCCGGTTCCAAGGTTTAATCCATTCGGACCATCTGATAACACATTTTCGATCGTAAGATTTTTAATATTAGGATGAGTGTATAAAGCAGCAGCTGTATTGCCATCCACTTTTGACGCAGCCACTATATAAAGGGAACCGCCTATAGAAGTTCCGTTCAGGATTGCCGGCAATGCTTTAAATGTACCTACAGTATACGGCACACCTTTATTTGATAAGGTAGCATCATTAACACCGGTGGAATAAGTAATTCCGTTATAGGTGAATGATAAAAGATTGTGTGAATCGTTCGGATACACACTGTTATTCGAAGTTGTATTCGTATTCCAGTAACTACCAAAATCGGTTATAATACCTGTTACAGATGGAAAGGAAGAATACGTAAATCCGGCAATTGAAACATCGGAGTAGCCAGACTTCGAAACAGTGACAGAACCAGATGTGCCTGCAGCTACTACAGCTGTTATGCGGGTTGCAGATACTACTGTAAAGGAAGCAGCAGCAGTTCCGCCGAATTTAACACCGGTAACCCCGGTGAAATTAGATCCGTTGATTGTAACGGTTTCTCCAGTGGCAGCAAATGTGGGAGCAATGGAAGAAATAGTTGGGGCTTGTGCAAAAAGAAAATGAGAAGTGAACAACAGAATACATGTTAAGAATGCAGATGCAGTTGTTCCAGTACGCTGGTTTTTCATAACTACGGATTTTGGATGATGGGTTTAAACTTTCGCCAATTTAACGTTCAAATGTAAAAGCGGCTTGAAACAAAAATAATGACCAAAATCAGCATTCAAAATGCAGTCTCCTGTTTTCTAAATACTAGTTATTAGGCAACAACAAACAAAACATGCAGTATTGAAAAAAATAATATTCAACGGCAGACCTTAGTTCAAAAGAAAAACCGGAAGCATCTGCACTTCCGGTTTTAATAAATTTTTACTGCCATTATAAAAATCAATACACATCATTGAGTGCAAATACCGGCTTCCGGTAACTCCATTGTCCGCCTGTAAAATCAGGAAAAGCCACAGTTTCGTTACCCAACTCTATTGACTGTTCGCTCAATGGTGTGATAGCACTCCAGGCTGCTGCATCATACACATCCATTTGTGTGGGAACTTTTCGTTTGGCAGATTCAATGAAAGAATGAACCACATAAAAATCCATTCCGCCATGCCCTGATCCCTGTGCTTCTTTACTCCAGCGAACCCACAAAGGATGATCATATTTATCCAGCCATGTTTTCGCTTCTTCCCATTGATGGGCTTTCGGCGACTTTCCTTCGATGTAAATACTTTTATTGATATCCATCCACAAACCATCGGTACCCTGTACCCGAAATCCAAGAGAATAAGGCCGGGGCAGATTGGTATCGTGTTGCAGCAAAATCGTTTCTCCATTTGCACAGGTGATGGAAGTAGTAACCACATCGCCCAGTTTGAAATTGATTTTTGCATTGGGATGCTCGGGACCGCATTTTTTTACAATATGGTCATGCAACCCTCTTGCTTTGGAAGAAAACGAACAGAGATTTACAAACCGGTTGCCACGGTTGATATTAATGAATTGAGCAATTGGCCCGATTCCATGCGTTGGATACAAATCACCGTTTCGATAAACGGAATGATGAGTGCGCCAACGTGCTTCTGTCCAGCCTTTATCACCAAACTCACATCCTCCGCCATAGGCATCTATTCCATTGTTGAACTTCACTTCCCGCAGGTCATGCTGGTATCCTCCCTGCAGATGAACCAGTTCTCCAAACAACCCTTGTCGCACCATATTTAAAACAGCCATCACATCCCTTCTGTAACACACATTTTCCAGCATCATCACATGTGCATTGTGTTGCTCTGCCGCTTTCACCACATCCCAATGATCCTGGAGTGTGATACCCAGCATTACTTCTGTTCCCACATATTTTACACCCGCTTCAAGTGAACCGATAATCATTTCCTTATGCCATTCCCATGGAGTGGCAATAATGACGGCATCGATACCTTTCATCTCCAGCATTTTCTTCCATGCATACAAATCACCAGTGTACACAGCCGGCATTTTCTTTCCGCTCTTAGTAACCATATCCCGTGCATACTGTAACATACGATCATCGATGTCACAAATTGCCATCACCTCCACGTCATCTCTTCGCAATAATAAATCGAGGTGGTTTTGCCCTCTGAGGCCCACGCCCATCATGACTATCTTTAATTTCTCGGCAGGGGCTCCTGCAAACAATTGAGTGGAAGGAAGAACTGCTACAGAAGCAGCGGCCAGACCGGCTTGTTTGATAAATTCTTTTCTGTGCATAAGGAATGTATATGTACAGGGAAAGTACTAAAACCTTTTACACAAAAAAAACAGAAATGATTAACGGATAAATTTCCTGGAAAGTATGGGTTTACCACTTTGGTCACGTATTACAACAACATAAACCGAAGCTGTTCCATTGAGCGGAAGCGGCACAGAAAGATTGGCTGTTTCCCCCAATGAATGATTGAATGAAAAGCGTTGTTGCAACAAACCCTCTGCCGTATATAAACACAGTTCGTAACGGCCTTTCTGCAAACCTCTGACTGTAAGCTCGGCTGATTGCCCGCTTGAGAGCACCTGGATTCCGGCGGATGTTGTTGATTGTTTATCCGCTTTAATGATTCGTGAATAGAGATAATGTCCGTTTGCGGTTTTTGCCTTTATGCGATAATACATTGTTGAAAAATCATACGCATCAAAAGAAGCATCCGTATACCGGTATTCACTAACCGAAGGTATCGCTTTCAAGCTCTTCAACGACTGAAACTTTTTGCCATCGAAAGAGACCTCGGGTATAAATTCTGAAGCTGTATAGGCATCTGCCATTTCCCAGTTCAGCAACAGGCCATTGTAATTTCTGACAGCCGATACATTTTTAAAGTAAACAGGGGTGATGGCACAAACAGCTCCGGCTGTGGAGTTGGGATCAATTACTGTAAACGTGGTTGAGTTAACGGTACTGGTGATGGTTTGTGTAGTTCCTGCACAATTTTTTACATAGGTTTCAAGATAGAATTCAATTTTCCAGGTACCTGAATCGGCTGGTGTAAGTGTAGCGGGCAAAATATTACTCACACCGGTTGGGGATTGCCACCTTTGATCCGTTACACTATTGATATTATTACAGGAACCTCCCGAAGGAAACACATTGTTATTGGGGCCACTGGGGCCGGGACAATTATCTACAAAGGCGATCGAAAACGAACTGTATGTCGGTGCTGTACCGGCCATGTTATATACACGGTAAAACATTTTGGCACCGGTAACATCGGCACTGCAATCGGTTCGTTTAAATACATTGATTTCTGCACCCATGCTTAAAACAGGCGTTGGGCCTGCTGCACAAATTCCATAAGAAGGAATGGGAGGAATGCCATTTAAACTGGAAGGTACACGAGGGTTTCCAGGTTGAAATTTTCCATTAAGCATATCGTAATAATCTCCGTCAAACACCACCATTTCACGATATGTACCAACCTGCCCGACTGTAAAATATTTCAACGAACTGTTGATCTCCGGAATTTTATCGATGGTAGTTCCGCCACCCACAGGATCTGAAAGTCCACCATAATTACAGCTGCCGGGAGCTGTGTAGTAAGAACCGGTTGTTCCACCGCTGCCTGTGAGATAATTTGCAGGCGGACACATATAATTGTAATTCGTTCTTGTATTGCTGTTATCGTAAGCGGTACCGGCAAGTGGTAATACATCTGCCTGTATTTCCACACTGTATCTTCCGGCAACAGTGATATATGGACCAAGATTTACATAATACTTATCGTAGTTGCCCGACTTACCATTACAAACACCTGTAATAATAATGGGAGCCGATGCCACTACACTGGTTGGGTCGTTATCTGAGGTTCTTCTTAAAATTAAACGGGAGGCAGATTTGGTACCACATGCATCGCCGCTGCTCATGGCAGGATGCCCCACTTCCCAATCAATATAACAGGTTTGGCTGGTGGAAACATAATGATCAAAGAGGTTGTTGGTTCCTGACCCGGTATTATGATTGGTGATATTGATATAGCTGATCTGAGACCTGAGGATCCCGATTTGACAGAGGCATACAGCAAGTATCAATACACGTTTCATGTTGGCTGATAAAATCGATTATTTAAAAAAGAGGAATACGGAGGAGGGTGGTGAATCAAAGGATGGCCTTAATGGAGAAAGGTGTCGCAAACGTTTCCATTGAAACGAAAGTTAAAACAATAAAACGGGGAAAACAAATAACAGTTGATTATTAGTTGGACCAGTCATAAAAGTTGCCAAAACCAACTCAGGATCCAAACAAAGGATGCGCTTTCACTGCAAAAAAATCATTTACCAGGAAAGCCAGTAATACCACCAGCCCGGCTGTTGCAAGCAAGATGAGCACTTGTACAAGTGATACACTCTGAATTGCATGCCGGTCGTTCACTTCACATATTTCACCCGGACAATGCTGTGCTTTTTCTTTATACACCATATTATAAAACAAGCATCCAAGGCAAATACCAAAAGCCGATTCAAAAAAGAGAAAAATCAAACATACCAGGCAAATGAGCCCGGTTATAATGCTATAGGAATTCACAATCACCATCAGTACAAACATCGTGGCGGAAAGAAGTACGCCAATCACCCAGGCAAATTTTTTCTGAGCAGCACCTACATATTCAGGTGTTTGCCGGCGCACGATTAATCTTCCTAAAATCAGTGTGGGAGAATACCTGGGCGAAACAAATACACGGATGATAAAATCTGTAAAGAAAATTGTAATCACATACTTGATCAACAGAAAATCGCCTCTAAATAAAATAAACATCAGGGAAAGAAACGTAAAAAAAAAGAGGATACCGGCAGCAGCTCTTATTTCACGCTCGTTTAATACAGGAATAGAATACCCTTCAACAGTTTCACCAAATTGTTTCATATAACAGGAAGTTTTGTACAAGATACTTGAAATAACAATCTGAATTCAATATGGCATTCTGCAACAAACTGTTAACGTTGTATCGATTTTTTTCTACAATTTGTTATTCCAGTTATAGAAACTCATTTCAAATTTGATTTCTCCTTTTCCGTATACGCCGGTCTCTACCCATCCGGCTTTGCGGTAAAAAGATTCGGCACGGGTGCCGGGGGCTGTACTTAACCACACCGTTTCTTTTGTTTGAGAAAAATACCAGTCAAGCATGATGTCATGGAGTTGTTTACCAATTCCTATCCTTTCAAAGCCGGGCAAAAGGAACAAAGCCCAGATATTATGATCCTGCAGATCGGCTATTGCAAAACCTACAATCTGTTCCTCATTCACACAAACCCAACCTTTCCCCCTGATGGTCATATAGGTTTCGCAATCGGCATCGGTTACCAAAGCGGGGTCAGACAGGCGATTCTCCGTAACAGCATTACGCACCAGTTGAATTCCGGCAATATCACTTATAACAGCTTCACGTATCATCATAGAGTGCAAAGAAATTATAAATTTTCTTACGCTGGCGGATAATAAAAACGTAATTAAAGCAGTGATTAAGAAGTAAGCCAGGACAATGCCTTCTCCCGGTCGGCAAAAATGCGCACATTAAAGCCACGGTTCCGGGCAGTGGTTTCAAAGAAAACCACGTTTGACATGATAGGTGCATCATTGTTAAAGAGAATGGCTTCTTTCATCCGGTGAGTAACATTCATTTTATCCAGAGTAGCAATGATTTCATACAGATCAAAAACAGAATGCCCTCCCTCTAACTGTGTGCAATCTGCAAGAAAAGTAAATGTATTATGTTTGAAAGCTAATTCACCGCTTTCTGCCAGAGCCTGGTGTAATTCTTTCTTTTGCAAAATATCTTTGTAATCAATCTCAATGAGATGGTAGTCGGTAAGGTAAGTAACTGTATATGCCATAAATGATCTCCTTTCTGCTTTTTACGTTGGCGGAATAGCAAATTCGGATGGAACAAATCCTGATCCATTCTAATCTCCATGGGGTAATCATTGTTGCTTTTACAGATACCGTTTCGACTAGCTGGCAATATAGAGTATTGTCTGTTGTTATAAAATGATCTGCATCAGTAAATTCAGTATTGATCGACCTTATTAATTGTATTTCAAGAAAAAAGAATAACTCTGCTGATTAGGCGAAGTTTAAAAATTCAGAGATTTCTGGTAGAGCAGGAATTCACTTTTTAAAGTATTCCAAGAATCAGGTCAACAGACTCTTCTCTTTCCCCCTTTGGGAAGAGAAACAAAAAGCGAAGATCGCTCTTCGCTTTTTTGGTAGCCCAGACCGTTGAATTATCGAACTTTACAGTAGAAGATTTACTTTCCATATTAGATCTGAAGGAATATTGCCTTCAAAATCAGATAAATTTATTGATACCATTTGGTTCTACCATCTAGACTTAATACCACCCATATATCGAACCGCTAAAAAGGCAACCAGGTAATAATTTAACCAATACTGAGGTTAAAATTGTTTTTATTTGAATCCCAATTGCCGGACACACCACTTGAATGCTTTCTACTGATAGGTTCAACTTCCGTGTGTCTCTGATTTTGATATACGTTTTTGGCAAACGATTTAGTGTCAGGTTTTTTTAAAATTCTCTTCTGCCTCTGCTTTTAGAAGTATCCGAGCAATATAATACCCGAGTCCAAAAAATACTATAGTGGCCACCAGAACCAGAACCAACCCCACATTAGAAGTAATGAGATCAAAGGCATATAACTTCCCACTCACATTTAATTTTGTCGGGGAAGTAATTCCTTTCACTAATGCATACAAGCCCAACATGACAACTGCCATGCAAAAATTCAATATCAATCTTAAAGGATTAGAACTTCGCTTAGTAACAACAAAAATTAGAATGAAGCAAATAGTGTAATAAAAGAGATTCTGAATTGGCCCCCCATCCAATAAATTACTTCCACGAAAATCACCGTTTAATTCATATACATTACTAATAGGGTTCAATTTATACTTCATGCGAATTGTATCAATTTCAAGCAAGTCTTTTTCATGTTTAATTTCGTTTGATTTACGAATGCTATCTAAGCGTATGCTTTCTATTTTAGATACATTATCAATATAGATTGTATCAATTTTATGCTTATCATAATATCTTAAAGTTTGAAAAGTATCTTTTACTGGAGTATTTAATAAATAGTAAACTATTGAAGCTGTTAAGCCCACCAAAATACAACAGACACATAAATAAAATATTACTGTAATCCATTTTGGAAATTTCGCCAAGAACTGAACAAATTCAGGAGTATCCATATGCTATTTTTTACTAGATTTAAATGTTTGCCAAAAGGCACAAATTGCCGATGGAGGCTAAATTTATTTTCATCCGCACGGTACCTCTGCTTGACTATTAATAAAGTTAAATTCTTAAAGCTAAACTTGGGCTTTATTTTGTGAACCTAAACCACATTACAAATAAAAAATAGATACTGCTTGTTACAATGTCAAACACACTATTTATAATACCAAGTTAACAGTAGTTCATTCGTTTTGTCCAATAGTTAAAGCAAGAATAATTAAAGTAAGTCCTATTATTGTAATTCCAAATTCGGTTGTACTCATGGCCTGAAAATTCACATTACCTTTTCCTTCTATAAATGCAGGAAAGAATAAAACGGCTCCTGCGATTCCAAGTATCCATTTAAAAATGGTGATTATAGAACTTTTCTTTTGTGAAACAATTTGATATAGAGATGATTTTTCGACAGGATTTAAATTTAATGCTTTTTTTTCAAATGACTCCGAGTTTTCACTCTTAAAGTTTTCATGACTAAAACCCTCACAAGTGCGAATATTTTGCACTAAAGAACTCAATCTCTCGTCGTATTTAACAGGATCAGAAAAGTCAAAATAAATTCTATTTCTTAAATATGTTGGCAAGTAAGGTTCGTTTTTATAATCCTTCTGCAGAACTATAGGTAGGAATTTAACTTGATCAGCCTTTTCATAAACTTCAGCAGATATTATTTGAGTCTCAACACCCACTCCTCCGTTTCTATTGTTTGCCTTGTCGCAATATTGTTTGTCAATAAGAAGAATTACCTTGGCAATCTCAGCAGAAGTAACCATTTTTTCCATATAAAAGTACTTGTCTTGACCAACATGCAAACTATTGAAATCAATAGCTACTTCTATTGAATTTTGTTCAAGGTCAGCTACAAACTTTTTGACCCATTCTTTGTGGCTCACGCTAGTCCAACTGTATGATACAAAAACTTTAATAATTTGTCTTTCCATAAATTTACTAATAACATTATAATATTTATAAAGGCAGGGGATTCACTGATTTTCCTGGTTGGCACAAATTACATTTTGAAAACATGTATCTTTAGTTAAGAAAAAACTCAATAATAAATCTCCAGCTGGGACTGCTTCTGATAGGAAACAAAAAGATAGAAATTTATTCCTTATCTAGATTAGTAGCAAACCAATTTAGCGGTCCGGACTTTTTCATCTGCTTATTGTAGTTTCATTACCGTTTTTGCTTTTAACTCATTTGCAATATCAGCTCTGTAGACTTTTATATATTTATCAAATGCTTCTTGTATAAATGCTGCAACCCAATATTCAGAATCTTCCTCCGGCGTCATGTCCATTTCAAGATAATCTACATAATCTGAGGACATCATATAATGCTCGTTTAAATAAAACAGGTAAGAGAAATGTTGAACAAAAATTGCAATTAAGTCTTTTTGAAAGCGATTAATAGCTTCAACTCTGCTTTCAAGTCGTATTAGATTGTCATTAAGCAAAAGGTTATGATAAAAATTATAGTGTGTATGGTCGTTACATCTTTCTCGAATCTCCTTGTATAACTTGTCTTTTTGTAGTAAGTCTGTTATAGGTTTTAGTTTATCCGAATCTTTGACATATTTTGAAATCACTCGATATTCAGGAATCGTTTCTTTACCGCTTCGCCAGTTATCAATATGTTCAACTATAAAATTGTCAATTGAAAAATGGTCGTTTAAATAAAGATTAGTATAAATATTAATGATTGTCGAATCGTAATATTTTCTTAGAAGTGCATATGCATCGTTCAGTCTGCCGCTGTATAATACATCCTTGATTGATTCTACTGTTCCGCTAATAGAAGTAAAAACATAAGTGTCGAGATTGAAAATTGCCTTTGTTCCTTGGCTAACAAATCCCATTGTTGTGTTTGAAAGAGCCTCATAAAAATCAACAAGATCTTTCAACTGTTCAAAAACAGCATGATTTAAATATTCCTTTTCAAGATTATGTTTTGGTAAAGAGTCTAAGTCCATTAGGATGCAGTTTAAGCCTAACTACCAACACAATGCTTTAATTATAAAACGCTGGTTTTGTAAGTTAAAAGTTGTTGAATATCAATAACCTAAGTTATTAAATTTCTGTTACTACCATTTTAAAGTTTAATAATATTTATCCAAGTACATTAAAACAAAGTTGGCTTTACAAGAGGTTCATCGTTGCCCAGTGGCGGGAGGTTTTCCCAACGGAAGGGTTCCGTTTTCGATTTATGATCGAGCCGGGGTTTGGTGGTACGGATGCTATAGACAGGCCAGACTTCCAGTTCTTCGGAAGGCAGTTGATAATCAAGCATTTCTTTCATGCCAGTTTCTGTTAGGTCTTTGTCCAGCCATTTAACAGCCGCCTCGGGTTGGTGCAGTACAGGCATACGGTGTTTGTTTGGGCCGTGGTTGTGGATGAGGCACATAAGATCGTTTGCCGGGCGGGTGATGATGGTGAAGGTTCCTTTCATTTCACCGGTTTCCACATCGGGGATAGGTGAGTAGTTGTATAAGCCCAGCAAAAAGAGGTGTGAACGGTTCTGCAGCTTAATGAAATAAGGAACTTTGTTTTTCCATCCTTTATTCGCAGCAACGTCTCCTGAAAGGGACGTTGCGTTTAAGAAACCTATTCTTCGTAGTACGCAACGTCCTCTGCGAGAGACGTTGCTGAGAAGGAAGTAATCACATATTTAATCAACAGAAAATCGCCTTTAAATAAAATAAACATCAGGGAAAGAGTGTCTTGATTTCTTACGTCCTCATTCCCATTAATAAGTTTCCACCCAAATGCTTTATTTAAGAATTCACAAAACAAATTTTCTGCATTAACAGTTTCATTTGATAATCCTAAAGAGTTAGACTGTTCTACTAAGTCAGCATATCGAAATAGTAATTTCTGAATATTGTCATAATAGATAGTTGTACTCATTGTGCCAGTCGATTTAATCTGCTGATAGTAACTCCATCAACCGGTAGTTAATATAATATGTTGTTCTTCCAATTTTTTGAGGCTTTACAATATTAGCTTCAGTTAGTTTTTTTAACCAGGTTGAAGCGGTTTGCCTGTGTGCTATTTCTCTTTTTTCCAGTAACTCAATTTTGAGGTATGGTAAAGTGAACATCAGCTGTAGCAATTCATAACTGAATGAGGCTCCCAACACATCTTTCATCTGCTTCTCAAATTCTTCCTTTAATGAGAGCATTGCCCTTATCTTTTTAGTAGTAAGCTGTGCCGTTTCAATTATTGCGGTAAGAATGTACATGATCCAGTCGTGCCAGTTATCTTTTTCTGTAACAGCTCTTAATAACTGATAGTATTCTGCTTTATATTTTACAATATATGAACTGAGGTAAAGTACCGGCTGTGATAATAATCCCTGTTGTACCAGGTACAATGCATTTATTATTCTTCCTGTTCTTCCGTTACCATCTGCAAAGGGGTGTATGGCTTCAAACTGGTAATGTATTAAGGCCATTTTTACCAAAGGGTCTAACGTTGATAATTCCGGGTCGTTAATAAACTGTTCCAGTGCATTTAATTTATCTCTCAGAACATCTTCACAGCAAGGCGGCGTATAAATTATTTCGCCGTTGATTGCATTTTTTAATGCAGTACCGGGTGTATTTCTTATACCGGAACTATTTTGCTTAATGGTTTGTACAATTTCAACCATTGTGTTTGTAAGCAATAATTTTTTTTGCATTCTCATTTTTTCAAGACCCACATACAAAGCTTCTCGATAACTTAGTACTTCTTTGGCCGCAAGGTTTGCTGTGCCTTCCTCTGTTGCAGCTTTGTATAGTTCATCCTGGGTGGTAACAATATTTTCAATAGCCGAGCTGTCCTTACTTTCCTGAAGGACAATTGTATTGATAAGCAACTGAGGGTCTGGCAACGAAGCACAGAGACCGTTTAATTCGCCTAAATGCCGTGAAGCCTTTGCAAGGTGCCTCAATATCTCCGGCGACTCTGTGAAGCCTTCCGGGGGTAAATTAGGCAGTTCGTTAAAGGCAGTATTTTTATTGTAAGCCATGAGGATGAATTTTGCTGTTGATTTCACTACCATCTATTTTTAATGGTAGCCGGTTCGATATTAAAATCAATTAATGATGAAAATAAATTAAATTTTCGACATTTAAGCCATTGAGTGCAGATTGAAACGACATAAAAACAGAATCATGGCGAAATTATAGGTGATTTTCGCCAACAACTCAGCCCAAAAGCACAGATTCTATCGCTTTTAAATGGCCAACAAGTTCTGAGGCTTGTAGTGAAAAATCATCTTTAGCCTGCTCGGGATTGGTCTTTATCCAATCCAATACCCTTCTGGTAAAATCAATTTTTTTCTGCCGTTTCTCTCTTCTGTTGGAAATAGAATTTATAGTTTCAAATTCGGCTTGAAATTGTTGAGGATAAAAATCTTCAATATTGTTTTTTGAAAGGCAGATAAAATGCTCAGGCACCCAGCTTGGGAAGGATGCTCTTAGCTTTTCTATATTTCTTTTGCCTGCTGCATCTCCATCTGCCATAACCCAGGCACGGGACATATAAACCGGATTTTGATGAATAAAAACAAACAATCTCAAAAAATCATGAAATCGAGGCTCAATATCGTCAGAACCTGAAGCGGCTATCGTTTTAATTTTATCCTTTAAAGATGGGCAAAAAGCTGGAATAAGAAAGTCTCGTACCAAAGCCTCTGCTGAAGACTCCTCAAAAATGAGATAAGACTTATATAAATCGAAGTCAAAAACATCATAGCCCAACTCTTCAAGAAGTTTCATTTTCTCAATTGGATCATTCTTCAACTCTTCGATAGATGTTGTTGGTAAATTATCATCTGGTATTTTTTCAAAAGGTTTCCACTGTAAATGAAATATCTTTGAAGTGTCAACACCCAGATATTTTACGACAATGTTGGAATGAGTTGATATGACAAATTGATTTTGTTTAGATTTTTCTAAGATGAGAGCTAACAACTTCTTTAAAGCCTTCGGATGAATATCATTTTCCAATTCTTCAATAAGATAAAGTTTTCTGTCGTCTGTCAGAAGCATAACAATTAATCCAAGAATGTTAACAACCCCTTCTCCCATGCTGTCTATGGGAATTACCGTATTATTCCCGACAAAAATTCCTGTATTAGATTGATTGTCACCATGAGGTATCACACCAATTCTAAAACCCAGAATCTCATCAATACACTGTATAAATTGTTTATGTTTGGGGTGCGACGGATTTGATATTTTCTGAATTTTTGAAGTAATATTTCGTAAATCTTCACCTACGTAGAATGTATCTTTTGCCCCTAGCTGATTCTGGTAATAATTTGTCTTACGTTTAGCGAAGAAAGGATAGATAAAATTATTATGTGTCTCAAGATTAGGTAGACTTCCCAATTCCATGAATGGAACTTCAACATTATCTTTATCATAGACCTTTAATTTGCCTGTTTCATCAAATTCAAAGCGATTATTTAAATCAATTAAAAGAGCTTCTTGCCCTTTTTTTGTTTCTACGCGGCTGGTATAAATGTCAAATAAAACTTTCACCCTATCTGTGTCAGGAAAAACAATTGGTTTTTCTTTTTGAATTAACTCAAAAATTTCCTTCTCCTTAGTAGATACATCTTCTATATCAATACGAATTCTGCCATAATTGCTAGATTTCCGAATATCATCTAAACCTAAGCTATGTATACTTTGTAACTTGAAGAGTGCCTTAATAATTGTTGATTTTCCTGAATTATTATTTCCAACCAAAAGATTGATTGATTTGGAAAGTTTAAGTTCTACATTGCGTAAGAACGAATATTCATTAAACTTATGCCACTTACATACATACGAACAAGTTTATTTAAACCTCTATCTCAGATTGCTCTGATTAGACAATATACAAAGTCCTACCTGATCAGCATAACGATCCCCCTTCTTGAAAGCAAATTACCCTTGTAATCAATCCCGGCTGTTATCCAGGTATAAGTTCCGGGAACCTGAGGCGTAGCTTTAAATAACCCATCCCATCCATTTCTTACATCAGTTGTTGAAAACACCTCCTGCCCCCACTGATTAAATACCCTGAAATACTTAAACTCCTTAATCCCAACTGGAAATACTCTCAAAACATCATTCAGATGGTCATTGTTCGGAGTAAAGGCCGTTGGCACAAATAACTCTGCTTTATCATACACTTTAATATGAATAGTATCTTTCCCTTCACATCCTTCAACTGTAGATGCGGTTACATAATAAGTTTGATCATTATATAAAGTAGCAATGGGATTAGGCAGTTTGTTATTGCTCAATCCATTAACAGGCAACCACAAATAATTCACAAATCCGGTATTATTAACATCGGTTGATTTCAGAGGCAGAGGTTCTCCTTTTACTATCACTGTATCATTCCCAACAAACAGCCTGGCAGGCTCCCGTACAGTTATACGAACCCGATCACTTGAAAGAGACTGGCAACCTCTGGCATCTTTTACGATGAGTGAGTATTCTATGGATGAGGTTGGCTTATTTACGACAGGGGAACTCACCAATGTGCTGTTCAGATAAGTTGCTGGCGACCATTGGTAGCTAATACCGCCTCCTCCTGAAAGCTGAGCGTTTTGTCCAAAACAAATCTGTTGATCTATCCCGGCATTTGCAATAGGTGCCGGAAATACTGTAACCCTTACCGAGCCCGTTTTTGTACAAATGCCCAGAATTGCATTAACGGTATAATCTGTTGTAACAACAGGTGAAGCCTCGGGTGTTTTACCAGTAGCAGAAGATAATGACCCTGCCGGAGCCCAGCTAACTGCTGACGCATTGGCTACAAGATTCAAAACAACACTCTTTCCTTCACAAATAGCAGTTCCCTGCGGCATCTGAAGCACAAGATCATCTGTTAGAGAAATAGTTTGATCTCTTGTCACTTTGCAACCATTAGCATCTGCAACCGTAATTGTATAATCTCCCTTTGAAAGATTCTTAAAATCTGGCGTCGATTGATCTGCAAAACCTGTTAACCCATAGATAAATGGTCCCGATCCGTTTGCTTCAATATGAACACTACCGCTATTATTCAGGCAGCCGGTATTAACACCGGAAACAGTTACAAGCGGTGCCGGATAATTAATTGTTGTGACAGAAACAGTACTGGTAAGATTGCGGGCATCTTTTACTGTAACTGTATAAGTACCATCCGGAAGTCCGGCGAAAACAGTACTTGTCTGAAAGTGCACACCGTCTATGGAATAACTGTAGGGCTCCGCCCCATTAGCTCCTGTTGCTGTAATACTTGCTTTTGCCGTTCCACAAAGTCCCTTTGTAACAACAGCCGTAACAGTGGGGCATACATTTATAACCTTCACTGTAAGCTGGTTCGTATAAAATAGCTTATCTCTTATTGTTATGTTATAGGCACCCGCTATTAGACCAGAAAAAACATTACTCGTTTGAAAACTTATACCATCAAGTGAATACTGATAAGGTGCAGTGCCATCAGTAGCTGCAACAGTAATAGTGCCATTTTTCTGTGAACAGGTTTCATCTAATACAGTAGCCGTTCCTTTGGGACAATTTTGCGTTATTCGGACGGAAGCAGTGACTTTACATCCAGATTGGTCCTTTACAGTCAAAGTATAATCAAGTCCCCCTGACAGGCCTTTGAACGAATCTGCACTTTGAAAATTAATACCGTCCAAACTATACTCATAAGGAGGCACTCCCTTTGTTACACTTAATTGTACCTGCCCGTCCGTATTCATACATCCCGCAGGTACTATAACAGATGAAATGATTGGCGGGTCAATCTTTGATACAGTGACAGATTTGCTTGCCTTTCTTCCGCCAGAATCTTTCACAGTTACTGTATAATAACCTGGCGCAAGGTTGGAAAATTGATTGCTGGTCTGGTAATTGATCCCATCAACAGAGTATTGAAAAGGCGCTATTCCGCCGGTTACAGTAAGTTTCATCTCACCATTGTTCTGGTTGCAGGTGGCATTTGTAATGCTGGTAGTAAACGGTATACAAGCATTATCTACCATAACCTGAGTAACAGCAGTAATACCATTGTCATCCTTCATTGTTACAGTATAGTTTCCGCTTGTTAAACCAGTAAACTCATTACTGCTTTGAAAATTCACACCGTCTATCGAAAACTGGTAGGGTTCGGTGCCCTTGAAACCACCTGCCGAAATGGTACCATCATTACCGGTACAAGACTCACCGGTTGAAACTGCTCGAACAACGGGGCAGCGATCATAAACAACTGCACGCTGAGAAGCAATATTTCCATTAAAATCTTTAACCGTTACAGTATAATTTCCGGGAGCAAGTCCTGTAAAAAGATTACTTGTCTGATAATGAAGACCATCAATAGAATAAGTGTATGGCTTAGTTCCATTATCTGCTGTTACAGTAAGTTCTCCATCATTTATTCCGCACGAAGCGTCTGATGTTACATACTTAATATAAATATTGCAATCATGTATGATATTCAACGTTATTACATCCAATAAAACACCGCTGGAACTTTTTACATAGAGAGTATGAAATCCGCTCAACAGGTTGTCAAAATAACCATTAACAACGTAGTTATTTCCATCTATTGAATATGTATTCCCGCTTCCAGACGGTAAATTTCTGATTTCAATATTACCATTCTGAGTACATTCATAGCTTGCATACGAAAGAACCAATCCCCCACTGCAAGTCCCTGTTTGAAAAAGAAAATTTACGTAGGTACCGTATGTACAACCATTCGCATCCCTTGTATTAATCTGGTAAAGTCCTGCTGCCAAACCACTAAACACAGGAGAACTCTGATAATTAATTCCATCAATTGTGTACTCATAAGGTGGCTTTCCCCCCGTGGTTGTTAAAGTGATAGAACCGTCTTTGGCAATACAGGTAGAGGGCAGTTTGTAAATACCAACAACTGAAACGACCCTTGGTAATTCATCTTTAACGGTAACAACTTGAGAAATCGTTTTGCCATTAGCATCTATCGCTTTTATGATCCAGCTGCCTTCACGGATACCCTGAAAATTACCGGTATTCTGTGAATAAGTATAAAAATACTGATCTGTAATTTCATATTTATAGGGAGGAGTCCCATTTGTTGCTTCTACTACAATACTACCGCTACTGTAACCACAGGTGGAATTTATAATTCTAATTAACATTACCAGTTCCCCGGCAACTTTCATCGTTCGGATAGAACCGTTCAGGCTTCCACGGGCACTGTAATAGGAATCTGTTATTCTGATTTGTCCATTGGTGTGAACACTCTTTTCGTTAATTTCAACAAGCCGCTTATAATCCTGAGAATAAAAAATAAAATTTCCCTTTTTCTGATCCGGCACACCTGATTTCGACTGGCAAGAACCTTCAACTGTGATCGCAAAAAGAAAAATTACGGAAAAAGAAAAACTCAAATAAAACCAAAGTGTCCTATTTGTAGCAGGTATAAAATGAAAAGCAGGATAACAAGCCAAAACAATGAGGTATTTTCAATCAGTAAAATGCTTACAACCTATTATAAAAGTAAAAAATATAACGCAATATTGGTGAAAGAAAAGAAACTATGAAATGAGGTTTATAGTCATACGTCGTTTTCTATCCCTGTTAGCGTTATAAAAATAGATACTTATTCTGTATCATTTTCTGTACGAAGTTACTTTTAGATTATTTTTAAGTAAGTTTAAATTGCAACAAATATTATAAGAATTTCTTTCCTATATTATAACTTCATTTTGAGGAACAAAAGTATTATCGGTTTCAAGTATTTTATAAGTCACTTTGCATCAATAGACAAATTGTACTTTATTCACTTGTTCTCTGGAATTACCCTGACTGAAGCCTTGGAAAGCAGCAAAATAAAAAGACAATAAAACACTAAACCCATGATAATGACCATACTTGTAAAGACGACTTTAATGAAACTTTAAAAACAGACAAGAGTTTTAATGTTATAAAATATTTTCAATCCTTAATTAGAAGTTGAAATCAATTGTTAAAAATTTGCTTGATTAACAATAAATACATGTGCCTTGTCTAAGGAATCAATAAAAACAACATAATCAAAGTAATGCAATTTGGAAATTGTGTACCAGCTATTTACTTCCAACTTACCAATTATTTTTTTCCTTACATTTCCATAAACATCTTTTGTCCAATAAAAATCATTCTCTCTATCAAAGAATATTTTTTTGCTTTGATACTTTTCTTGTTCTCTTTATTCGCAGCAATGTCTCCTGAAAGGGACGTTGCGTTTAAGAAACCTATTCTTCGTAGTACGCAACGTCCTCTGCGAGAGACGTTGCTGAGAAGGAAGTGTTGCTTTCAGGATTATATACCAAAGCATGTGGGCCTCCTTTGCTTTTATACACATAGAACCAAGTTTGTGGTTGTTCGGTTTTGTTTAGTTCATTACTAGCACCGCTATCAGAACCATCTTTTTTCTCATCCTTTTCCCGCTTTTCTTCCTCTCTATTTTGAGCAATAAAGTCTTTTGTAAGCTCAAAATCCCCACCTCCCCTAGACGCCTTAATCCATTGTTCATTTGTCAATCCATCTGCACCTACCTCTTTTTTAGGTTTTGTATCCTGAGGATCCATGCCATCCGGGTCAATATAACGTATTGGATTATTTAATGCATAATTATACGGAGACCATTTTCTCATCTTGTCTGACAAAATATCGGTAGAATGCCACCTTCCTATTTGCGGATCATAATTACGTGTTTCAAAATCATAAAATTCTAAACCCGCATCATTTACAAATTCTTTATTCGCAGCAATGTCTCCTGAAAGGGACGTTGCGTTTAAGAAACCTATTCTTCGTAGTACGCAACGTCCTCTGCGAGAGACGTTGCTGAGAAGGAAACTTACATCATTCAAATATTGTTCAATTATATCTCCTGGTCCAACCCCTTTTTTGTCATCAAAAGAGTGGTTAGAATTTTGCTGTTTTTTATTAAAATCAGGTTCTTTATCCTGCCATTTCTCCTTATATCTTCTTCTATCCTCACATGAACCTGCCGAACCAGGATAATCAAATCCAAAATCTAGACTAAACATTTCATCAGGGTCAATAAAACGTAATGGATTATTATAGGCATAATTACAAGGCGAGCATTTTCTTGAAAAATCGGTCAAGGGGTCTATCTTATGCCACCTCCCAATCTGTGGATCGCAAAATCTTGCGCCATAATCATATTCTTCCAGTTCTACTCCATCACTAAACTCGTTTTACAGCAATTCTTTGCAACCGAATTTTACTTGCTTTCCTACCCACCTAATAGCTTTTCAAGAAATCGTACTCATCAATAAACCGATGCTGTCCTAATCATTTTCCTCTAAAAAAAATTCTTTACATCTCTTTTCCTTACAGCCAAATATTAATGTTGTGTCTGAACCAAATAATTTTACATATGATCCCGCATTAATCAGAAATGGGACTTTTCTCTTATCGATTATCGCTACCCCTTTTACTTCGCATGGTAAAACATAAAATTGATAGTTAAATTCATGTCTTGTAATGGGCTTAACCATTCGAAATATTTTAATGATTGACTGTTCGGTCAAAGTCCAGTTTCTACAGTTTTTCGTGTACTCGTTATTAAGAGAGTCACTCAATAAATGAATTTGACTTGACAGTATCTCGATGTGTTTTGCATTTGATAATGACAAATTACTAATTGCAGACCTAAGAGTATCCACAGTAGTTGAGTCGCCTGTTTTTTTTAAAATCTTTGCTTTATCTATTTTATTGGTGACTATGTTTCTTGCTTTATTATTATCTCGGCAAAAAGTAAAAAAAGAAACTATCATCAGAAATAAAAGGAGAGTTTTATACATATGTTTATAATTAAATTACCAATATTGAGGAACTTTAAACCTTTTGGAGTTTCTTTGATTGTTGTTTTCTGGCACATTCAAATTGATAAATAAATAAATTGATATTGCTTGAAATACCATAGTTCCTTCTCCTGGGGTTTTATATGATATTTTATCATGAGTATATACATCAGTTCTTTGTAAATTGTAAGTTTGCCGTAAACTATTTACCAACCAAGCTGTAGAGTTAATTTGTTCTTGAGTCAATTGTTCCCAGGTATCCGATTCATCATTGTACATTCCTACGACTTCAATACCAATTGAATTTTTATTAACTGGGTACTCTTTATTCCTAACTTTTCCAACATGTAAGGTGTAAAAACTCAAACTTGCCGTTTGCATTATTGTACCATCTTTATCAACCACAAAATGTGTACCGTAATTAACACCGTTTCTCCCATTTTCAAAAGCTGTGATTGTACTATTGGATGTTCTGGAAGCTGTTCGATGTAAAACAATCCCTTTAACACTGGTTAAAGGTTTTCGTTCTAATTTTTCAATCCTATTTAATTTAATTCTAGGTGAATTTGTCATTCCTCCATCTATGAAAGATAATTTGATTCCGTGTTTTGACCCCCAAAGATTGTAACCTTCCTGTGCTGATTGTTGATTTGCATAAGGACCGCTGAAAGTTGTTGTTGTACCATCTGCATTATTAACTGCCCACGCTTCTAAGCCTTCAACTTCTCGGTGAGCAATGACTTTATTTTCAGAAAAAGCATAAACACTATTATATCTATATTTATCAGCAAGCGGATCTATTTGCCAAAATCTTCCTATTTGTGGATCATCGCTTCTCCATTTAAATTCATAGATATCCAAACCACTTCCGTCACTAAATTCTTGATTTGCAAACTCTTGATTTTGAAATTTAAGCTTTCCATTGCGAGTATTTCAAAGATCAAATCAATATCTCAGGAGGAATGCAAATCGCTTATATAATAACTTCAAAGAATAAATTTCAAACTAGTTGATTTTATTGTTGGTGAAAACACACAACAATTGCGGTAGGGCTATTTATTTCAACGACAATACCAACAGCGGCGAAAAATGTCGTTATTGGTAAAAACAAACAAAAACGGCGGTAAGACTTTATTTCGACAGAAATACCAGCAGCGGCAGAAAAGTGATCGTTTTTTTTAACACAACGTCCCTTTCAGGAGACGTTGCTGAGAAGTAATATCTTTAGTTGATTTTGCTCTTTTAAACGCTTTATGATTTCATAGGCCATAAAGCGCTTTCCATTGCCCACTATAGTATTGATTGACTGATCGACATTCCGAAAACCAATAAGTACATGAACATGGTTGGGCATGATCACATAACCAGATATAAAATGGCCTTTGGATGTAAGGTGATCAAACCATTTATATACAATATCATACCCATTCACCATCTCAATCAACGGAAGCCACCGGGCACAAGTAAATGTAATAGAAAACATTCCCTCACTGAATGGAATGGTGTTTTTAACAGGCATAACACAAACGTAAGACTCTTCTCCGTAGTACGCAACGTCCTCTGCGAGAGACGTTGCTGAGAAGAAAGCAGATGCTTCCACTCCAATATTGTTGCAGTGAAAAACTGAGGATGGTGCTCGGAATTTATCATAGATTATCAAACAAATATAGTAACGGTTTGTCTGTTACATATCCTTGATGTCGTTGTTGGGGTGCAAAAGTTGAAACCTATCCTGTGGTCCGTTTGATGTCGTTGTTGGTGAAAACACACAACAACGGCGGTAGGGCTTTTAATTTCAACAGCAATACCAACAATGGCGAAAAAGCCAGAAGGGCTTTTAATTTCAACAGCAATACCAACAATGGCGAAAAATATAACATTTTCTCCGTAGCACGCAACGTCCTCTGCGAGAGACGTTGCTGGGAATGAGAGGTCGGTTATACCAGACCCCGGGACGAAGGAACAAAAAAGCGGTAAGATTCAAACAGCGGTAAAAAATTTAATTCTGACTCCCAAATCTTCCAACTAAAAAATTAAATATCTCCAAATAATTCATAGCTGACAACTCTTTTAATATTGTAATACTTAGAACTAGCTTGTAACAGTTGTTCTCATTCTCGTATAAGTCGCCTATTTTTTCCCCACTCAAAACACTATCCCCCTTTTTCTTCATACTTTTAATTTTTCCATATAAAATAAATGTATCTTCCGATTCAACTCCAATAAAACTATCGGAATCAATCGAGAATGTTGTTTTAACAATACCTGGGTTAATTGCAAAAACCTCCTTCTTTAGAGAGTTGATTATTATAAATCTTGAAGGGTCTGTTACGCCAAATCTTCCCTCTTTGTATTTCAATATATACCCTTTTGAAACAGGTTTGTTCTCAATATAAAAAGTGTCTTTAGAATTTTGAGAAAACCCTATCTGGGATATAAAAAGTAATAAAACTAATAATTTATACATTTCAAATACTTTTTACTATTTGACAGCAAATGTTATTGATGGATTAATCATGAACCAACGTTGTGCTATTGAAAGCACCTCAGACCAGCTCACTCCAGATCCAGAATTTTGCAACTTAAGTGTCTGTTGGGTTCTGGTACTCCTTTCTTGTTCTAAGGCCTCCTTTTCGTGTCTTCGCTTTTTATAATCCTTGAAATCTTCTTTTTCATTATACTGATCAATATATTTTTTGCTAATAATATCTTTAACTTTTTCATAAAAGTCGGCAAAACTTTGCATCGAATGTGTTCCCTCGTGACTTATTACCTCAGCAAGAAACAATCTAAATCCCTCCTCATAAGAAATATTATACATAGCAGCATATTGATTTGCATTCAATTGTATATTATAATTATTTAAAACTATGACTGTATTCAACCATTCTTCTGTCTTTTCATATTCTCCAGTACCTGAATTAAATGTCCACTCTTGTTTGAAATTTGAACTTTTGTATTGTCCTTTCAAAATATTTAAATACGTTGAGGCGGTAATTGTAATGCCCTCAGTATTTGATGTAAGAGCATATCGAAAATTATCAGTCTTGTCATTTGAACTATGCATATAAATATAGATGACTCTTCTTGACTTTACCATCTCGCCCCAAATTCTTTTACCATTTTCTGTTTTCATCATGGCATTTTGAATTTCTTTTACAAGTGGATCATTTGGGTTTCCGATTTCTCTGCCATCGAGATCAACAAAAGAAGTCGGATTATTAATACAATACCCATATACAGACTCACTTAAATATTTATCAGCAAGATTGTCAATTGACATCCATCTCCCAATTTGATTATCATACATCCTTGCTCCATAATCCAACCACTCTAAACCTCCTCCATCAATAAATTCTTGTTTCTGCTCCTCCTTACCATTATATTTAAACTTATTTATAGGCCCCCCAAATATTGAAGCTTTTGAAGATATGCCGCTCATAACTAACCCGAATGGATAATAATGGGTTTCTTCCACCAATGCTCCAGGCTTATGTACCACCTGTAAATTGTCAAAGAACACATCAAATTTACTCTCATTACTTACAAAAACAAACAGGTATCCGTTCTTAGGCACGTTGATATTCTGCAAAACAGCATCGTTCCAGTGGTCTTTCACCACGCCACTGGTACCTACCCTGCTAAAGCCGCCAGATACATATTTAAACTGTTCATCCAGAAAAAGATAGTTGATATATGCTTTGGGAACCGTAGTTCCTGTTTCGTTATTATTCCCTCTGAAAAATTTATTGATATCTCCTAATCCGTTGTTCCAGGTTTGCAGATCAGAAGCGCTAACCCCTTTTGCTCCTATGGGATTTTGAGGGCCCAATAAAAGACTCGTCATCATAGATAACAAATCCATTGTGCCGGAGTTTGAATTATTCACCTGAGTTGTGTTTACATAATAAGACTTACCCAAAATGTCTATTTTATCTCCTGCCATTACTTTCATCACAAAGTCTAAACCTGTCTTATTTGTGTTTGCATTTAATGAATATAGTTTACCGTTTGAGGCGGCAGGCGTAGGACTTACCCCTTGAGGATAATTGGGATTAGGATTAGATGGTGGTACACCATTATTATTGGCGTATACTTTCGTTCCAGTTTCAGGGCTCCAGGAACCTATAGATGCTTTGTCTACGATATAGGCTGATTGTATGTTATAAAATTTACGCTCATGATTTACCATGCTATTAGCTTCCGGGCTTCCACCAAATGTTCCTTCTAATGTGGCAGCAGGATAGTAGATTGCTTTTTGTTCTTCTGTCAATACCATCCGCACATTGCCTAAATGATCTTTGATAAAGTAATCAAAAACAAACCCTGTAATATCATTAGGTGTTGAGCTGTTGTCATACAAAGCCCTTATGCGCCCTTCTTCATGACCACCAAACTGCAATTTATCGGTATAGCCTAACGCTGTTTGCAATGTTGCATTACTATATGTTTTGGTTTCATATATAAACCCACCTGTGTACACTGTAGTAGTGGTAATGGTGATGTTCGTATAATTCACACTTTGATACGTAAGCGATGCCCCGTTTTCTACAGTCTGTTTCTGCAGCTTAACACCCCCGGCATCGTAGGTATAGGTAATAGTTCCTTTTCCTGCTACTGTGATCACTAAAGGCAGGTTAAGGTGATTGTAAGCTATATTGCTGATTGCCTTATTCTGATCGGCAATCATATTACCATCGGCATCATACGTATAATCGGTAGATGTGCCGTTTGTGCCGTCCTTGAAATCACCAATTTTATTGGTAAAGGAGGCTCCGTCCACCACTTTATCGAGTTTATTACTCAGCCCGCCGTTCTGATAGGTATACGTAAGGTTATCAATCTGAGGGCTGGCATTGAGGAACAACCCCTTTTGTTGCATTTGTTTAATATTGCCATTGCCATCATAAGCAGTAAGTGGATCCACTCCATTACCCATTGACACTGAAAAATCAATGGTAAGGTTTGAACTGATAGATTTCTGCCAGGTATTGGCACCAGTACGCTGATTAAAATCGGCATACAGTAACCGATTTACAGGATCATAGGTAAAACCATAAGAGCGGTATTCCCCATCACCGGTACTACGCCATTTAATACCTGAGATATTTCCATTAAACTGCCCGTAAGCCTGGCCGGCACTGCTGAACCCATAATTGTAGCTCAACTCCATACCAAAATGCCTTGTATCGGAAGATTGTTGGCTCTCTGGCCGTGCATAATTACGGTTAATACCTGTTAACCACCCACGGATATTGTAATCATAATCGAGTGTTGTAAGAGGTTGGCTGCTGTTTCCGGGCAACTCACCCAATTTCTTGATTTTTAACTGACCAAGTGAATTATATTCTAACTGAGTTACAGTCTTATCAAGTATTACCGACCCTCTTGTGAATTTCTTCTTCGTTTTTGTTAGCCGACCTGCATCATCATACTCATTTGTACTCAATTGCTCAATAAGCGTGGAGGAGGCTGTGTATTGGTGTTGGTGATGTGTCCGCAACACTTTGCCAGAAAAATCATACTGAGTCGTCATCAAATCATACCCACCGTTGGCATTAGTTGATTTCAGTTGTATAATCCGTCCTTTATCATCGTAATAGGTTACTGCATATAAATATGTATTGGTACTCCCCAGCACTTTAACCTTTGAACCAGTGACCATACCGTATGTTGAAACAGTTGGTTGTATTTGTTGGGCATAGTTGGGCGTCACATTATAGGTGAGCAGGAAGTTTGTACTATTGATTACCGAAGTATTAAACCCTGATGTTATAAATGAAGGTAGACCCGATTCTGAAGTGAGAAAACTATAACTGTCGTAAAATGTTTTTGTCAGTTGTTCGTACCCCGAAACTACCGAAGGGTACCCCTGCGCCGGGTCAGTAGTCGCAGCAGACTGCATGTGTTGTTCATACGTCTTACCATCATTATTCCACAAGCCTGTTTCATAGGGCCTGTTTAATTGATCATAACGTGTAATCAACCATTTATTATTTGAACGTAACTTTCCATCCTGCGTCATAATCAAACGGTCACGACTATCGTACACCATATACACCTCTTCTGCTCCAGGTACTTTTTTAGAAATCATCCGGTTACGTTTATCGTATCCATAGCGAAAGCAAAGTTCATTCAGCAGTGTTGTATTATTGAATGGATTGCAATTTGCCCATGAGGATCCAACTAAAGATTCTATCGCAGTTGGTTGAAGTACCAAACGCAGCAGCTGGTAATGATCATATACATAATGTGTACAAAGCCAGCCGTTATAATCTGATCCTGTACCGTTATCGGCAGTGGCAGTCAATTGCACTTTCTTTAAAACCACATTGCCCCAGGTATCCTTAAATTCAATCACCTGCTTCCCATGTTCATCTGTGATGATAGTTTTGTACAACTCACCTGGATTGTAATTGCCGGTCATTTTATATTGACCCTGATTTAGTGTTTCAGAGGCGTAGATATCTTGAGTCGTTCCGTTTGAAAAACTCAATTTTATCCCATATTCATAAGTTCCACTGGGAATACTAATCGTTAACGGGCTTGTAGTTCCCCCGGTATTAGTATTCCAGGAACCTGATGGCAATAAACGATACATTTTGTGAACAGCGCTCACATTGGCAGGCAGATTTTGCCATTCATATGTAACGGTTAAATTCCCGCCATTGGGTGTAACTGTAATTTTCAGATTATACTGTGAAGCAGTATAGGTATTCACACGCTCATAAATCCACTTCTTCACATTATCAGTTGTTGTATTCAGAAAATATCCGGTTGTAACTCCCTTGTCACTTCCTGCCCAACTATTTCCCGGGGCCATTACTTTAGTAACCCTGTTAAGAGGAGATGATTCATATTGTGTACTACTGTAAAACACCTGCTCTCCCTGCATGGAGGCAGACGGAGGCGTGCTGGTATAAAAAGAAGCTTGTTCGGTGAATGGACTCGTTTTAAAAACGCCCGTATTCGTAGACGCTACATACGGAAGGTATTGCTGGGTTTCCCTGCCATATTGGTCATACAGTACCGGGGCTACAATATCATATCCATTAGGAGCCATTTTTTTACTTACTGTCTGCAATGGTCTTCCCAGTCCATCAAAATAGGAAGTAGTCTGCTTTACTTCCCTCACTGTTCGCTGCGATGAAGCAAAACTTACTCCATCTGTAATAGGTATAGCAGTTACAAACTCACGAACATAATTCAACGGCATACCAGATGGATACGCACCAGGTACCGTAGCAACAGTTTGGGTGGGAGCCGGTATGGAAACAGATTCCTGTGGAGTTATTGAAGGTGTGGATTGACTCACAGATACAAACGGAATCAAGAAAAAAGAAAGGATTTCAATCCATTTTACTATGCCCTGTTTTGGTGTTAACATAACAATTTATTTAACCTTTGGAGGAACGATATTTTTCTTCAAGCGTCTTACGCATGTTCTCAGCCCGCTGCTTTCGTTGTTCAATTAATTGATCGTACAAAGTCAATTGAGCAGGGGTTAATATTTGCTTTAACTGTTCACGGCGCCACTTTACTAAGCCATTTATGATTGAAGTCCTTTGCCCGGCAGGTACCTGCTCCGGGATATTGGCACGTTTTGTCAGAAAAGCCTGCTCCACGCTGTCCACTTGCGCCTTTTGTACATTGGATAGTTTCAACATAATGCGAAGGGTGTCACTTTCTCGCTTCGCAAACTCTGGTGCATTTTGTTGAGTGAGTTTCCTGTTTTCGTTTGCCTGACCGGTTGCTGTACTTAACACTCCGATCATCAGAAATAAAAGAAAGAAATATTTCATAGTTCAATTTTATTTTGCAGTATACCCTGATCCTGCAGTTACAAAATAGCTTCGGTAAACTTCCGTCCCCAAAGCCATTTCAACAGAAAAGCCAATTACATATTTATCGCCTGAAGCCGTAACTGAATAATTTGTTTGAACAGACATAGAAGTACTAACAGTATATACTGATTTTATATAATTAACCGTAAGGTTAGTGACAGAAATGGGCTGTGTACATGCTTCATCTGCATAGAAACGAACTATTACATCTGCATATTGACCAGTTATATCTGAATGATAGTTCTCATAACTGATTTTCGCATAAATAGCCGTACCACATTGTGTATTCGTATTAGTTATCAACGGTCCATAATAATTGATGTAATTCTGAGCCAATTGATTTGCTTGTGTTTTGGTTGCAGCTAAAAACATGTTAGCAGGAACCTGCATATAATTTACACCCGGAAAATAAGGTGAGCCACAATCTCTATAAAAGGTTTGATTCATCGCATCGTTACCAACACCATTTCCATCACATTCCTGCGGCAATCCATTATAGTTGTAGCAATACATTTTCAGCATGTTCCGCTTCTCGTCTTTTATATACTGAAGCCTGTTCATAGGATCATACTGAAAATACTGGATCATATTATTAGCATCACATTGAGAAGTCATACCAATCAGCGGCTCGTAAGTATAGGTAACCATCTGTGCATCTACCGGACAAAGACGAACTTCATCTACAAAAGTTCGGGCAATATGTCCCCATTTCCAGATACCAACACCTTCTGCATTTGAAACCGGAAGTTCATAGAGAGTCCACCCATTGATTGTGCGGATCGATTTAAACTCCGTATTAGAAGGGATTGTATAGGTTCCCCCTGGGTGATTAATATTTACCCCCGGGAGCCCCTCCTTAGACCATAAAGTGAGCTTGTATGTTAGTGCAGGATTGAGATCATTGCGCCACATACCTCCTTCCATGTCATACATTTTTATTCCAGTCGGTGCGGCAAGATCATATCGTACCTTCCAGGGGGCATACCACCAACTGCCAGTACCATCGGCTTCAAATGAAGTGTATGCTACATTACCAACGGTACTATTCATTACTTTGGCAATCGGATATTGATTCTGGTAATCCCAGATAAAGCTGTTTGAAATGCCAGATGTTGTGTATTGAATCAGATTCCCCGAAGTATCATATTGGTCATAACTGATTGTTTTGGGATTGCCGCCTAATATCGGGCCATTTTCTGATATCGTTGCTACATCCTGAACATACCGGCCATTTACGTTTTTATAAGTAGACGTATATTCTGACTGAATGATTCCCGGATATGTGTTTGGAGGATAATATTTTTTCTGTACCGCCCAGATATCAGTTAATCTGTTTGCAAGCATCATATTATCTCTAACAGATCCTGAAGCATCAGGAGTACGAGTATAATATGAGATCATGTTTGCACCGTTAGCTATTACCGTAGCAGATGCTATTTGATTATATTGATCATAGAAATAGCTTGTCGTAGTAGCATGTTCCTGCCCATTTGCATATGTCTTGGAAGTATTGCTTGTTAAAAGAGACTCGAAATCAAAGACGGGATAATAACCAATCAAATGTTTATTTATAATAAACCACCCTGGTGGACAGAACATTCCTGGATTACATTCTTGCTTACACCCTGAATACAACAAGAACCCATAGCTATACGTTCTGGCCCCATAATATACTTCAGAATAGTAATTATTATATGTAAAAGTCTCGTCCTTCAATAAATTGTTATCCCTGTCATATATCTTTACCTCTTTAATAAGTCCATTTGATTTTTTTTGATTATCATAATATTTTGTTACTGGCAACATTACACTTATATATGATGTAGAGTTTGAAGACGTAGCCGCTCTATCAGGATTATTGTGATAATATGTCTCTATCCTTCCCAAAGTCTGTGCACTATTATCTACTTCAGTTTTATTGACTTTATCATAACCAACTCCTGAAATTGAGCCAAAAGGATTTGAATTATAAAAACCATTCCCATTAACCTCTGTAAATGAATAACTAGCGTACAAAAGACTTGCAGTCCCGAATTCACCACAAGATTGATATTGAACTTGTGCAAAAGGAAAAGTGCGAATCATCTCTTTTGGCAGGATGGCTTTGCCGCCTTCATACTCATATTTTGTCTTTTTCGTAACGACACCTTCAATCGAGGAAAACACAACTTCTCTAATTCTTAGGCCGTGGCCATGCGATTTAACATTTGCTGTTGAAGAATAATCTGGCACCCAATAATTGTCAAACTCATGTAACTCATAAACAAATTGCGTATTTCCTCCAGTAGGCCATATTACCTTTTCCAGAATCCCAGCTTTTGTAAATTCTAATGATGCGGAGTGATTGTCTCCATTGTTAAATAAATCAGCCCTATTCAATCTTGCTGCATTCGGAACCATCGATTGGTTTTGCAGATTTCCGTTATAAAACCCCCAATAATCCTGAGCAAAGGAGTTTTTTCTTGGTAATGATGTAGGGTTATACTGAAATGTATAGGAAGAATTGTCCTGTAAAGTAATACCCTGAAGTTTGAGCCGTTTCTTATTAAGATCATTGTCAGTGACTGTAAATCCAGGTGAACTTACCCCTGATGCATCAAAATAAGAATATGAAAAATTAAATTCGTTGATTTTTCTATCAGAAACTATTTTTATCTGATCAAGCTTAACGCCACCGTTAATGTCAGTTCGAGAAGAGGTAATAAATTCGACGTGTCCACCTTTGTAATTAATATATTGTGGAGTTAAAATCTCCTCGTGAGTATACAGATATGAATTGGACAAGTTCTCATTAGTAAAAAAAGAAGGAAAACCAATTGTGAGCATTCCGGCATTGATATAAGAATTGAGAGGAATATATTGTTGCGGGGTACTTATTATTGAATATCGTTTTTGTGCGAAAACCGGAAATTGAGTCTTTTCTGATATTCTGGAATATACAATCTCAATAGACTCTTTCATCCTCGATTCAATTTTGGTCAACATCCATATCCTGGAGCTTATTTTGGGTGCAACATCAGAATTACCTAGATAATCAGCTGATATAGATGATGACTTTATTACAGACTTCTCTGCGAAAAAGTATTTTGTACCATCAGGCACTGTGATAATCCACGATTCAACGTCAGAACTACCTGTCCTTTCTATCTTATAACCCTTTTTATTCAACACAACGAACTGTGTGTAACTATTTGTAAACTTTCGGATAAAATTTATAGAATGTCCAAAAAAGTTTGCTCGAAAAATATCTGGTTCAGAATCGTACTCTTCATAATCAAAAAAATCTACTCTCCGGTTCACAGATCCATTGATTGGTAGATAATAATTTGTGGCAACCATAAAACCATATTCAGGTTCTATAGTATTAACTGGTAAAGTAGGCGTCCAGAATGGTTCTGTTCCATTATCTTCTGTAATGATCGAATTTAATTTGAAAGGAAACGCACCAGGTATTGCGTTATGAAAGTAATCTGGCAATAGCTTTGGATTTGGAGCACCTTGATAAGTACCAAAATCGTCCTGATCATTAATTGTTTGGATTACACTTCCAAAAGTCAGGTCCCAACCAAGCCCAACCCAACTGGCTTCCTGACTTACCCTGATACCACCAGCATGATAACTTAATGAGATAGGAAAATCAAATTCATCTTGCTTAATGGTATATAAAGGAATAGAAATATTGGGGATTCCTGTGTATTCACTCACCGGCATATCCGTATATTTTGCAAACTGAAATGCTGTCGGCGAAACAGGAATCAGGTTGTCATAGATTGGCTTGTATTTCTGCTCCTGAAGTTGCTGGGCTTCAGTAACCAAGCCCATTAACAAGAACGTAATCAATACATAATAAATTCTCATAAACAAAACGTTTAAAAATTATATCCAAACCTGAATTTCAAAGCTTCCGTTTGAGGCACTTTTATTTTCCAGAAAAAATCATAAAGCACCTGGACTTTTGCTTTTTTAAAAACCTTACTTTTCACTGAAATAACCTTGCTCAATCCCAATAATGCACTCTGTTTCCAGATCGCCTGATTACTGAGTTCGGCTATACGCCTGAATTGTGCAAAATAGTTTTGTTCATACCCGCCACTTACCCAAACACTTCCTTTCAATTTCCAATCAAGAAAACTCCGGAACCCTATTCCCTGATGGGTAATACTGATATGATCAAATCCGGTGCCCCAACCGATTTTATAAGAACATCCCACCCCTAAAACACTTTTACTATTAAGTTTATACCCTACCGTAAATGATACATCAGTAGTATTAGGAAAATAACTGCGTGCCCGTTGGCTCTGAATTGTTGTTCCGAAATCCAGTCGCTCCTTGAAGGTTTTCTTTTTCTCCTCATTAGTTTTAAAATCAGGAATCATATCATCACTATTGCCGCTACCGACTTTGCTTAACTTACTTTTCAGTTGATTCATATAATTCTGGGCAGTGCTTACGTTTTGCTGTAACATCTGTGACATATTCACACTATTACCAAAACGCTGTTGCAGTAATTGATTCATTTGTTCTCTGGTTTGCAGACCGACAAAAGAAGCAATGGGATTACCCGAAGCATCAACTCCGGGAGAAGGAAAGAGAGAAGCTAATTCTGAATACTTATTGAAAAACTTCTGGAAAGCAGGTAGTTTCTGAGCAAGTGCTAACATTTTCCCGCCGAGTTTTACCGGATCATCAGCAAGCTTCTTATACTCAATGAGTTGTTGTTGATAATAGTAAACTTCCTTTTTAAATTTCAGGAACTCTTTTGCCAAAGGTGTATTCTGTAGTTCAGCCTTCAGTTGCTGCTGACGGGCCTGTACCTGTTTGCGTACATAATCGCCTGCATTCAGGCTCTGCCGGAACTGGTTGATACTACTCATGTTGGATTGCAGTTTACCCTGAAGTGCTGCTCCTTCTTTGATCATGGGACTATTTTGTACAAAGCGCATCATCGTTCCAAGCGAATCAAGGTGACCTGAGTAAACATTACCACCGATGGCAGCTTCTTTATTTGTAAGTGATTGACGCAGTTGATCATATCTGTCTTTTACATCGCCAAATAACGCTTTTGCCTTTATGGAATCTGTCTTCCAAAGTTTGCGCTTGAGCTTTTGTTCCTGCTTCTCCAGCCGGGTAATATATTTTTCTGTTTGCTTATTGAGTTTTTGCTCGGCTTTGGAAGCTGTTTTGTCAATTTTGGAGAACACTTTATCGGGGAAATGAACCAGCCGGTCGAAAAAAGAATGACTGCTATCTTGTGCATTAATGCAGAAGTGAAGTGTAAGAAGTAATGACATGAATAGAACCTTCTTCATAGCAGCGACTAGGTGTGAATAAACGGAGGTAAAGCTATGAAGGAACTGAATAAAAAAAATACTACAAACCGGGTACGTTATATTTTTTAGTGTGCATAAATAAATTATAACCTATTAGCTTTTGAATTTTTTATGATTCTCAATATTTGAATTTATTAGACAATGAGCACTATTTATTTGAAAGATGATAAAGATCATTTTCTATTTATCGGCTTTTACTTATCATTCTTTTTGAAAATGTAATCAATCAACATGTGAATAATTTTTTTGGAACGCAGAATACAGTTAAGGGTTAACTCTTATATATTTCACTATATCGGCTTGACTTATTATTGAATATTTAATATTTCTGTTATTAATCTTCAAATATTTCCACCTCACCTCCTTGATTAAACCGGCCGTTTTGTACAGCTTTACCTCGTTCAGGTACTTCAATTATCACATCTACATCATGCTGGAAAGTATTGGCTCCCCGGAAAGCACCGTTTTTCGTAGTTTGAAAAATGAAAACGAATGACTTATGAGGATTGGTTTGTTTGAGGAGGTTTAAATCTTCCGGCGTCAAGCCCAGTTTGTTAGAAATATTAGTAACCCAAAATATGATCTTTCAACAAGTAGTCTACAATAACACAAAAAACGAAAGTCGAACCAACAGGATCAATTCTGTATTTCTCTCAATTGCAAGACTACAAAGGGTTTCAGAGGAAAAAAATACCGGGCATCAAAGTAAATTTTCTTTAATGTCCGGTTTAGTAGCCCCGACAGGAATCGAACCTGTATCTAAAGTTTAGGAAACTTCTATTCTATCCATTGAACTACGGGGCCATTTATTAAGGATCGCAAAAATAACAGAATTCCGTATTCATCCCCCGAAATCTCTGTCCAAACCCTACCTTTGCAGCCACAATTTGAACTATGAAGTTTCTTAATTTATATGTCCGCTACCGGCTGCCGCTGGGAATTCTGTTGCTCGTTATTGCTGTAGTGGTGAACTATTATACCAGCTTCTGGCCTTCTTTCATATTGTACCTGCTGGCAGTTATTAGTATCGTTGGGCATTTTGTACTGGGGCCCCTCCGCCTTATCCAGGAATATATGGAAGCAGGTGATATGGAAGGTGCCGAAAAAATCCTCAATTCTGTACAATTCCCCGGCCTGCTTTACAAACCCATCCGTTCGGTTTACTATACCCTCAAAGGCAATATTGCCATGACCAAACAGGACTTTGACACAGCTGAAAAGCTGATGAAAAAGGGAATCGATCTCGGCTCCGGTTCTTCAATTATGCAAGGGGCCGAAGGAGCCAGCCTCCTGCAAATGGGCATGCTTTCCCTCCAGAAAAGCAATTTCAAACAGGCAGAAAGCTATATCCGCCAGGCCATCCGCAAAGGACTGCCCGATAAGGAAAGCGAAGCTGCTGCTTACCTTCAGCTGTGCACCATTATGATGAACAAAAGGGAGTTCAGGGCAGCAAAAGATTTCTTCCGTAAAGCCAAAGCGCTGAAACCAACCACTCCACAAATCGTGGATCAGGTGAAGCAAATGGAGAAATACATTTCCCGTCTTCCGGGATAAAATAACCGACTTGTTTTTTGAAAATAGTTCGCCCCTGGAAAAATGAACAGGGGCGAAAGTGTTTCGTGCAAGGCTGTATGCTCGCCCCTATTCAGGTGGATTGCAGGTTAACAGATAAAACTTCTAAATGAGATTAACAACGGCTCTGATTAAGCTTGATAAAATTAGCCCAGACCATTGTTCCAAAAAATACCACTTTGCGGGTATTATGGGCTTTCGCAAACGTTAGAGGTCCACTTTTTTAGTAGAATTGATGTGCCCCCGTTGAGCTATTACTTCCATTTGCCAAAAAATTCTTCTACAGCCTTATACCGGTAATTAAAAATCTCATTCAATTTTTGCTTCACAAACAATACCTGTGCCAGGTCTCCCAGGATACCAAAGGGAATTTTATAATGAACGATATCCGTCATTTCCACCCCTCCTTCCACTTCTTTAAAATGATGCTGGTGATGCCATAAACGATAGGGACCGAAACGTTGCTCATCTACAAAAAACTGCTTGTCCTGCACATGGGTAATCTCCGTCATCCAGTAGGTGCGGAAACCCGGCAACGGGCTCACCTTATATTCAATCACCTGTCCCGGATACATACGGCTGCCCTGGTGTTTGGATATAATATCAAACTTCATATGCGAAGGAGTTATTGCAGCCAGGTTGGCGGGATTGGAAAAAAAGTCCCAGGCCTGATCGAGGGGTACCGGTATCTTCTGTACGGTTTTAAAACTATAAACTTTCGACATGCAGTAATTACAACCAACAACCCGAAAGGTTGAAGAATTTTATTGCCGGGCGAAGATTAACTTTGAAACATGTCGCTCAATAAAGAAAAACTGGAACAGAAATTCCGTGTTGAATATGAAAAGCTGAACGAAAAACAACGTTTGGCCGTGGATCATATTGATGGGCCTGTAATGGTCATTGCAGGGCCGGGTACCGGTAAAACACAGATCCTTGCCAGCCGCATTGGTAAAATCCTGTTGGAAGGCGTAGCCGATGCTGAAAACATTCTTTGCTTAACCTATACAGATGCCGGCGTGGTGGCCATGCGGAAACGCCTGCTTTCTTTTATTGGCCCCGATGCATACAAAGTAAATATCTACACCTTTCATGCCTTCTGCAACGATGTGATCCAGGAAAACCTGTCGTTATTTGAAAAAACAGCACTGGATCCCATTTCCGATCTGGAACGCATTGAATTGTATAAAGAACTCATCGACAACCTGCCCAAAAACCATCCGCTCAAACGCTACCGTGGCGATGTGTATTTTGAAATCAACAACCTGCAACAACTCTTCAGTAATATGAAGAAGGAGGGCTGGGCTCCGGAGTTCATCAACAGCAGGATAGATGAATATATAGAAAGCTTGCCCACCCGTGACGAATTCATTTACAAACGCAAATACAAAGAATTCAAACCCGGCGATCTCAAGCAGGATAAAATTGACGAGGCCAAAGAGAAGATGGAAAAGCTTCGGGCCGCTGTAAATCTTTTCGACACGTTTCAGCAGCTGATGCGCAAACGCAACCGCTATGATTTTGATGATATGATCAACTGGGTAATCAAAGCGTTTGAAGAAAACAAAAACCTCCTCTCCCGTTACCAGGAACAATTTCAATACATACTGGTGGATGAATACCAGGATACCAGCGGTACACAAAACCGTATTGTGGAATTACTCATCAACTACTGGGACAAGCCCAACATATTTGTGGTGGGTGATGATGACCAGAGCATCTATCGTTTCCAGGGCGCCAACGTGGAGAATATGCTGCAGTTTGCATCGGGCTACCGGAACGATCTGTTAACCGTGGTGCTCACCAACAACTACCGCTCCACACAACCTATCCTCGACATTTCCAAAACACTCATCAACAGAAACGAGGAGCGTTTGGTAAAAAAACTGGATGGACTCACCAAAGAATTAAAAACATCCAGAAAAGAATTACTCAGCATCAACCATCCGCCACGCATTAAAGAATATGAAACCATGCGGCAGGAAATGATTGACATCACTTTGCAGATACAGCAACTACTCCAACAACAGGTGCCGCCCGGAAAAATAGCAGTGATCTATAAAGAGAACAAATATGGTGAAGAACTTACCACCTACTTCAAACACCTGAATATACCGGTATACAGTAAACGAAGCCTGAATGTATTACAGTTGCCACTGGCACAAAAGATCATACTCATCCTTCGCTATCTCGCCGCCGAACATGATATTCCGTACGGGGGAGATGAAATGTTGTTTGAATTGTTGCACTTTGATTGGTTTGGCATACCACCGATAGAAATTGCCAAACTCACCGTACAGGCAAATGAAGCCCGGTATAGCGACAGTAAATCTTCCTTGCGAAGATTGCTTTATGAAAAGAGCAATGAGCAACCAAAAGATTTGTTCAGCCAGGGGTTGAATGAAGGATTAAAACGCATTGGCATAGTTATGGAACAATTAATTGCCGATGTTCCCAATGTAACGCTGCAACATTTGTTTGAAAATATTATTCAGCGAACAGGTTTACTGAAACAAATCATGCAGTCGCCAGACAAACACTGGCAATTGCAGATACTTACTGCCCTTTTTGATTTTGTAAAAGAAGAAACCAGGCGCAACCCATTGTTGAAACTGCAACAACTGGTGGATATCATTGACCTGATGGACCGTGAAGAACTTTCGCTGCCCTTGGTACAGGTGAGCGGAAGTGATAAAGGCGTGAACCTGCTTACAGCACATGGTTCCAAAGGTTTGGAATTTGAACATGTATTCTTTGCAGGTTGTAATGCCGGCTTCTGGGAAAAGAAACGAAAGCCCGGCGGTGGTTATTCCCTGCCCGACACCATGTTTGCCCAGCAACCTGTACAGAATGATGAAGAAGAGTTGCGTCGTTTATTCTATGTAGCACTCACCCGTGCCGAACAACATTTACATATTTCGTACAGTCGTTTTAAAAATGATGGCAAAGAACTGGAGCCTTCCATGTTCCTGGCAGAAATTCAGGACGAACATGTACTGGATACAGAAAAAGTAATTGTAACACAGGAAGCACTCAGCAACTTTACCGAACTGCAGTTTGGCGAAGCAGCAGCACCTGAAATTGAACAACTGGAAGCCGACTTTATTTCCAGCCTGCTAGATAAGTTTACCATGAACGTAACGGCGCTGAACAATTATCTAAATTGTCCGTTGGGATTTTATTTCAAAAATCTCATCCGCATTCCATCGCCCAAGAATGAAGCAACAGAATTTGGATCATCGGTACACCATGCGCTGGAACAACTGTTTCGCAAAATGCAGGATGGCGGAAAAAACCAGTTTCCTTCCAAAGATGAATTCATTAAAGATTTTCAATGGTACATGCACCGTCACCGGGAAAGTTTTACACGTGAACAATTTAACAGACGAATGGAATATGGTGTGGATGTGCTGAGCAACTATTACGATCAATACATTCATTCCTTCAACCGTATAGTGGCCATTGAACGAAACATCAGGAATGTTACCGTAAAAGGAGTTCCTTTAAAAGGAAAGCTGGATAAGCTGGAGTTTGACGGAAAAGCAGTGAATGTAGTTGATTATAAAACAGGCGATGTTGACAAGGCAAAAGACAAACTGAAAGCACCCGATGACAAGCAACCTAACGGAGGCGACTACTGGCGGCAGGCTGTCTTTTATAAAATACTGGTTGATAATTACGAACAAAAAGACTGGAAAGTGGTAAGTACGGAATTTGATTTTGTGGAACCTGATAAAAAGAAAAACTACCGTAAAGAAAAAATTGTGATCACTCCGGCTGATATTGAAACCGTAACGCAACAAATTGTAACCGTGTGGGACAAAATACAGAATCGTGAATTTTATACCGGCTGCGGAAATGAAGATTGTCACTGGTGCAACTTTGTAAAAACAAACAATATGGCAATTGCTTTGCACGAATTGGAGGAGGAAGAGTGATAAATGCAGAATGCGATGGCCGTTGGCAGGAATACAGGAACCACAAAGACACAAAGGAAGACACAAGGATCACAAAGGGATTCAAAGGCTCAATGTCGCAGACCCCGACCGGTAGCGTTGGTGGCTGAATGCGAAAGGCTCAATGCGAAATGCTGAATGCGGAAAGCAGAAGGCAAAAAGAAAAAGGCAAGCTGCTGTTTAAATGGAGGTTTTCTCATTTTGACGAAGTGAAAATTCCTCTGCGGAACTCTCTCTGTTTACAAAATGCGCAGCATTTTCTCTTCCTCCTCCTTTCTCTGCGGTAAAACAAACTCCCTTTTCAAGAAGTGAAAATTGTTTTAACCAGCAACCTGAAACCCTGAAACCTCTAACATTAAACTTTTCAACTTCGCAACCGGCCAACAAAAAACCCCACCTGAACAGGCGGGGTCTGTAACCATAATCAATAGTCAAACACTATGTATTATACTTTTTTAGAGGAGGGTTGTCCCACCCATACTTTTTTACCTTGAATCTTTCTGCCCAGGTACATGAACCCTACAAAGAGGAAGAACAACGGACCCAGGAAGCCCAGCAATGCAATGAACTTCGTGCCATAGAATTGCTCCATCGGGCGACGCAATCTTTCCGAGATCAGGTACATACTCGGCACCATCACCAGTGTTAAGAAGAAAGCGAAGATGAGACCATAAATGATGGTCCAGCTAAGCGGCCCCCAGAACACCACACTATCACCACCAAAGAAAATCTTTGGATTGAGGTGCTGGAACAATGAAACGAAATCGATATTGAAACCAACAGCCAATGGTAACAAGCCCAGCATAGTTGCAATAGCTGTTAACATCACCGGAATAATACGGATCTTACCGGCCTGAATAGCTGCTTCTCTTGTTTTATATCCACGGCTGCGCAACTCATCTGTAAACTCAATGAGCAGGATACCGTTCTTGATTACGATACCAGCCAATCCCACAATACCTACACCCAGCATGATGGTGGCAATGGTTTTACCGGTAATGGCATAACCAATCAACACACCAATGATACTGAAGAAGATCTCTGTGATAACGATGAAGGGCTTACTCAAACTGTTGAACTGCAGTACCAGGATCATAAAGATGAGCCCAATGGCAACCAACAATGCAGTACCAAGGAACGAAGAGGTTTCTTTTTCCTGTTCGCTTTGTCCGCTCTGACGAATCGTAACGCCTTCCGGTAAACGTGTTTTGTTACGGAAGTCTTCAATCTTTGTTTTCAGTTCGGCATTAATACCGGCTACCAAAGTAGGATCGGTTACGTTTGATTGCAGCTGAATGGTGCGTTTGAAGTTTTTACGTTTCACGCCTCCACTGGTGCTGGTATAATCAAATTTCGCCACTGCATTCAACGGAACCTGTTTGATTTGTCCGGTATTGAAATCACGGAAAGTGATCTTCATATTCATGAGATCCACAATGTTGTTACGTTGCAGATCGCTGTAACGAAGCTGAATTTTATATTCATCATCACCTTCTTTCAGTTTACTGATTTCCTTACCAAACAAAGCGGTGCGGATTTCCATACCAATTTGTCCGGTACTTACACCTTCAATAAGAGCACGCTCACGGTCAACCACAATCGTAATTTCGGGATTATTCAGGTCAACATCGAGATTCAGGTTGTCGATTCCTTCCACACGGTTGGTGTCGAGATAATTGAGCAACTGGTTGGCTGTTTTTCCGATCACAGCATAATCTTCACCGGTTATTTCAATGTTCACCGGAGGTTCTGTGGGTGGTCCACCCTGCTCCTGTTCTACTGAGATATCGGTGCCGGGAATTCCTTTGATTGAATTCCTGATTTCTTCGAGATAAGGTTTTGTGGTTTTACCATGACGTTTTTCAAATTCCACAAATGATACCTGCACACGTCCCAGGTTGGCCTGTGTACTACGGTTGTTATCTCTTGGATTGTTGGCACTAACAGCCACATTGGAAATAATACTTTCAACAATAGATCCTTCTTCACCCGGTTTTTCTTTTTCAAGTATCTTATATACTTTATGTTCAATCACACGGGTGAGCGAATCGGTATACTTCACATCGGTACCAACCGGAAGTTTGAGATATACATAAATGAAATTGGGATCGCCACTGGGGAAGAACGTTGTATTGTTTCCTCTCAGGATCAGGAAGAACAACGCAACCGGGAACAGGATGAAGAGACTCACCAACGCCCACACGGGTCGCCATCCCTTCAGGATCCAGCGCAACAATGTTTCATAACGGTTCATCAATGCCGGCAATACACGTTCCTGGAAGAAATAAATGGTATCACGTAACAGATAACGGTTAAGAATACCCGCCAGATTGATAAAGAACATAAAGTTGCCCATTCCATGGCTGCCTGCCACATGGAACATGATACCTAAAATCCAGAAGGCCCAGAAATACCATTTACGGAAGAGGGCGCTTTTGGCATCATCATGTTCCCTTCCTTCGGGTTTCATAAAGCTAACCGCAAACACAGGGTTAATAATAAAGGCAACAATCAATGATGCAGCCAGTGTGAGAATAAGCATTACCGGCAGGTAAATCATAAACTTACCAATGATCCCTTTCCAGAATAGCAGCGGGAAGAACGGTGCCAGCGTGGTTAAAGTACCGGCTAACACCGGAATAAATACTTCTCCAGCTGCTTCTTTTGCACTTCGTATAATGGGCACTTTCCCGTTATGATAAATACGGTGTGTGTTTTCAATCACCACAATCGCATCATCCACAATAATACCCAAACCAAACAGCAATGCAAATAACACAATGAAGTTGAGGGTAACGCTGGTACCAACAATAAAATCGGCTACCGGCAGGAAGAGGAAGGCTACAAATACACTCAGAGGTACACTCAATGCCACAAAGAAGGCATTGGTTACACCCATGAAGAACATGAGAATGAGCAGTACAAGTATGAAACCAATGATGATGGTATTCACCAGTTCGTTAAACGATGTTTTTGTCTGCTTGCTCTGATCGCCCGTAATCGTGATTTTCAGGTTTTTGGGCAACTCATCGTTATCTTTCATTTCCTGAACGGTTGCCTTCACTTTATCGGCAGTTTCAATCAGGTTTTCGCCACTTCGTTTAACGATGTTAACCGTGATTACATTTTTACCATCGAGACGTGCAAAGCTTTCTTTTTCTTTTACCGTGTCTTTGATAGATGCAATATCACGCAGGTAAATAGGTGCGCCGCTTACGTTTTTCACAACAATGCTTTGCAGGTCAAACGCAGTTTTAAATTGTCCACGTACACGAAGGGTACGTTTCATATTACCCACTTCAACTTGTCCGCCACTGATATCATTGTTTTCACGTTTCACTGCATTTTCTATATCAGTAAAAGTGACACGGGCTCCGGCCATACGATAAGGATCCACATTGATCTGCACTTCACGTTCGGGAGCACCTACAATATCTGCACGGGTGATTTCCTTCAGCTCTTCAAAACGATCCTGCATTTTATCGGCATACTCTTTCAGTTTTACCGGATCATAATCACCACTGATGTTTACGTACATGATAGGCATTTCGCTGAAAGCAAATTCCTGTACTTCCGGTTGTGAGGTGAGGTCCTGCGGCAGGTCTACTTTCGACTTATCCACCGCATCTTTTACTTTTTGTTTCGCCAGGTCGGCCTTTGTATCTGTATCAAATTCCACAATGATCAGTGAGTAATCCTGTTGTGAAACAGATTGCACTTTGTTGATCTTGGCCCCGCTGATACTTTTGATTTGTTTTTCAATCGGGCGGGTAACAAGGTTTTCAATATCTGCCGGTGAGTTACCTACATAAACCGTAACCACAGAGATCGTGGGAACGTTGATGTCCGGAAACTGTTCCTTGGGCAGCGTATTAAATTTGGTTAAACCATAGAGCGTGATGATGATGGTGACAATATAAATAGCCGTACGATTGTCAACACTCCAGCTCGTGGGTTTAAACTCTTTGAATTTTTGTGTTATTCCTTCTAATAGTTTAAGCTGCATAATTTCTTTTTTTGAGGGTCATCATTAAGTTGCCTGTGAGTGTTATTGTTCGGTACGAACTGTTTGTCCGTCGTATACACTCTGGTAGCCGGCGGTGATAAGGATCATGCCCTGCTGTAGACCACTCTTGATTTCAATTTTATCTCCGTACGATTCACCTGGAATCACTGGTTTCTTCACTGCCACAGATTTTCCTTTGCTATCTTTTTCCACTACATAAACATATTTTCCTTTTTCATCTGTTTGCACCAGGTTCACCGGAATCACAATGGCATTGGGCGCACTGTAATCACGGATGCGTACAGCCGCAATGGTATTGGGCCTTACATCACCACCACCGGGAATGGCTGCTTCTATAGTGAAAGTGCGGCTGTTGGGATTAATAAGTTGTGAAGAAAGTTTTACTGTTGAGTTGAATGATTTATTCGCATCGGGCAGGTTAATGATAACGGCACTGCCTACACGAACACGGTTGATGTAGTTTTCCGGAACTTCTGTAAGCACCTTCAGGTTACTGTTGTTCACCACACGTATTTGCGGACCGGCCGCATTTGCACCAACAAACATTTCGCCCACTTTGACATTTACAAGATCTGCAACACCGCTTACAGGTGAGGTTACAGTATAAAGCGAAATCTGTTCATTAAGTGTTCCGATTTGCTTTTCCAATCCGTCTACATTGTTCTTTGCAGAAATCAGTTGCACTTCTGAACCAATGTTTTGTTCCCAGAGGTTTTTTGTACGTTGATATATATCCTTAGCAAAGTTGAGCTGTGTTTCGAGTTGTTTCTTTTGTTGCTGAAGAACTTTGTCATCCATTTTCAACACCAACTGTCCTTTCTTTATAAACTGTCCTTCTTTGATGTAGATAGCAGTCACCACACCACCCATTCCATTGGAAGGAGCAATGTAAGAGATATCATCTGCATCTACTTTTCCCTGCAGGTCAATGTAGTGAGAGAAATCTTCTGATGTTACAGGAGCTACTGCCACCAGTTTTGACTTGTCTGTAAACGTACCGGCTGTATCCAGTTTGGCCAGTTCTTCTTCCAGTGTGCGGATATCTGTACCAAGTTTACTGTATTGCTTTTTCAGTTCTTCCAGTTTTGCTTTTTTCTGATCCAGCGAACCGGCTTTTTCTTTACGTCCTTCACCGCAGGAAATCCACACAACAGCGGAAAGAACCAGCAGTGAATATTTAATATATTGTTTCATAATTTCTGGTTTGTGTTAATTAGTTGGTTATTTATTTTAATTGACCGATTGATTTGAGGTAATTGATTTTTGCTACCACAGCATTGTACATAGCTTCAAAATAGTTGCCATGTGCACGTTGCCATTCTGTATCGGCTTGTATTACTTCAAAACTGCTGCCGGTTCCCTGTTCATATTTCTTCTTAGTAGTACGGTAAACCTGCTCGGCGAGTTCGAGGTTGCGCTTTTGAGCATCGAGTGTAAGCAATGCATTGCGCAGGTTGGTTTTTGAAACTGTTTGTTCCAGGTCAATTCCCTGTTTCACCTGTTCCATGGTGTTCTTTGTTTTCTCAAGGCTGATTTGCGCCTGTTTGATTTTTTGCTGGCGTTGCAAGCCATCAAACAAAGGAACGGTGAGGTTTAAACCAACCAGGTTGGAATTAAACCAGAACCAGTTTTGTCCGGTGAAGGCCGAGAAGTTTTTGTTCAATTGACCCTGTTGCTGAAACTGGTAGAAGAAAGCCAATGTGGGTGCATAGCCCAGCTTGTATCTCTTAATATCAATCTCATTCAGTTTTTTGGCAGTATTGAGCAAACGTACTTCGCTTCTGTTTTCGTAAGTGAACTGTCCGTCGTCGAGAATATTTTCTTTTATTTTCTCGTCGGTCAGTTTATCTGTAAGCACCAGTTTGTCTTTCTGGTTAATGGCCATTGCAAATTTCAGAGCAGCATACCCCAGCTCCACAAAATTTTTCAGTTGTGTCTCGTTTGCTTTGAGGTTATTAATAGCCACCGTGCTCTTATCAATATCCAGTTTTTCAATGAACCCATTTTTAAACATTTGTTGCTGATCGCTCAGTAATTTTTCAAATCGCTGAATGGTTTGTTGCAGGATGGTGAGCTGTTGTTCGCTCAGCAACACCTGGTAATACGCTTTGTACACCTGTTCCCGCACTTTATCTTCTCCCACACGAATGTTGCCCTGTGCAAAATCGATCAACGTTTTACGTGCTAACAGTCCCACAAACACTTCCGGCTGAAATAACAATTGGTTCATGCTGATGCCTGCCTGGATCGACCATGGCTGCACAAAGCTGAACTCCTGGATCTGGAAGTCCTGTTTGGGTTGAATCACGTTTCCGTTACCATCTTTCACACCTTCTTTGTTAAGCACAGTATAGATGCTGGTTTCACCGGTGTTGGGAAACAGAATTTTAGGTAAAGTGAGATAATGCGCCACCTGTGCCGAACCACTTACCTGTGGCAGGGCCATGCCGGTTACTTCACGGTTCAGTGCCACTTGCCTGGCAGAATCAAGGCGCAGGTTTTTAAGGTCCGCAACGTTCTTTAATGCCAGGTCAACAGCTTCGGTTACAGATAACCGGTATTCCTGTTGAGCAGAGGCTGTACCAAACGCAGCGAAAAGCAAAAGACCAATCAGCCATTTACTCTTTGAGATTGCTGTCATAGATTTTCTTTTTTTAATTGTTCCTCTTTGTATTTAATTATCAGTTTATAGCCTTTAATACTAGCCACACCAAACACAAAATGCTCCATGGTTTCACGGGTAATTTGTGCCAGTGAATATTTCTGGTGGGGCAATGAAGCGGGCATGGTTAATGCGAGCATCATACTTTCCACACGGAAACGGCTCATGATTTCAATATTGATATCGGGACGGTAGAGCTCTTCTTCAATGCCCCGTTTCAGGTTATCGGCCACCACTTTTGCTAAAAATTCATCTTTCATCTTCCTGAACTTTTCAAAAGTCTTTGGATGGAATTTTTGCAAGTCATAAATGATCATAGGGTTCATTTGGGAAAACCGGCCATGCACTTCTTCAATCGTCTGAAAAATTTCGGCAATGGCATCCTTTGATGTACGGCTGCATTGCATACAACGGTCGTGCGTATGGCTCATTTCTCCTTCAAATACCGCATCCACCAGTTCGTCTTTATCAGCGAAACTCTGGTAGATTGTTTTTTTACTCATTCCAAGATTCGAGGCAATATCGTCCATGGAAACAGAACGGATGCCATAGCTCATGAAGAGCTCTCTTGCTTTTTCCTGAATTCTTTCTTTGGGATCCATTTTGTTGAATTTCGAGGCGCAAAACTATGGAAACTTTTATTGTGTCGCAAGTTTCCATCACTAAAATATTCCATTCATCACAATAAATTAATATTCCGGGTGGTTGGCGGGATGCTGTAAATTTGAAAGACAAAGGTTTACCATGTTCAAAAAATTCAGTTATAAACAATTGATTCAGTACTTCTTACAGGGTTTACTGGTACTGGCTCCCATTGTGGTAACGGCATATGCCATCTTTTGGGTGATCTCCACGATTGATGATTTAATTCCCATTTTCACCTTTACCGATGAATCGGGCAAAGTGCAGGCCAGAAATTTTGGTCTGGGTTTTTTGCTCATTGTAGGGGTAATTACAATTGTGGGCTACCTGAGTACTTTCTTTATTCAATCCCGCCTGTTTCATTTTTTTGAGGGCTGGTTGGAAAAAGCACCCGGCATCAAGTTTATTTACACTACAGTTAAAGACTTTTTTGAAGCCTTTGCCGGCGAAAAGAAAAAATTCAACAAACCTGTACTGGCGAATATTGACGACAACGATGTATGGCGGGTGGGATTTTTAACCCGTGAGGAAATGAATGATTTTGGATTGCAGGAATACGTCGCTGTGTATGTTCCTATGAGTTATTCGATTGCCGGGAATGTATACCTGATACCATCCAGCCGGGTGAAACGGATTGATGCCCATATTACTCCGGGCGAAGCCATGAAATTTGCCATCAGTGGCGGTGTTACGAAAGTAGAAGACGAATAATTTGTACTGGCTCGCAAACATTTCCTAAATTACCTGTTCAATTTTCCGGAATTACATGAAGAAATGGATCTTACTGGTATTGCTCATGATGAGTGCCCAACAAATTTTTTGCTGGGGCTTCTTTGGCCACCGCAAAATCAATTATCTCGCTGTATTTCTCCTGCCTCCGGAAATGCTGGGGTTTTATAAAGAGAATATAGAATTCCTTGCCGAGCATGCCCCCGATCCGGATAAAAGACGTTATGCCATTCCGGAAGAAGGCCCACGCCATTATATAGATATCGATCATTACGGGAAATATCCCTACCCTAATTTGCCACGGGATTGGGATAGTGCCGTTGCCAAATACACACTGGATACCATACAATCAAACGGAATAGTTCCGTGGTGGGTGCAAACTATGTTGCTGCGTTTAACGAAAGCTTTTAAGGATAAAAACCAGGCACGTATCTTAAAACTGAGCGCTGAGATTGGCCACTATATTGCTGATGCGCATGTGCCTCTTCATGCCAGCCATAATCACAACGGACAATACACCAATCAAAACGGGATTCATGGTTTCTGGGAAAGCCGGATTCCGGAGTTGTTGGCCGATAAAGAATTTGATTTCTTTATTGGAAAAGCACAATACCTGAAACGCCCCGGACAATTCATCTGGGATCGTGTATTGGAAAGCGGAGCCGCATCTGATACCGTACTTCGTTTTGAAAAGGAATTAACCCAGAAGTTTCCGGCCGATCAGAAATATGCATTTGAAACCAAGAACGGGGTGGTAACCCGTGTTTACTCCACATCGTTCACTACTTCTTATAATACCATGCTCATGGGTATGGTGGAACGCCGTATGCGGCAGAGCATTTTTGCAGTGGCCAGTTTCTGGTACACCGCCTGGGTGAATGCCGGCCAGCCCGATCTTAAAAAACTCACCAATAAAGAATTTTCTGCCGAAGATTTAAAAGAATTTGAAGAGCTTAACAACAGCTGGAAGAATGGAAAGATTGTGGGGCGTGAACACGAATAAAAGCTGAATGCAAAATGCTGAATGCTTAATGCAAAATGTAAAATGTAAAATGTTGAAAACCCCGACCGATAGCGTCGGTGGCGGAGGGAAGACGATGGCCGTTAGTCGTTGGCCGAAAAAATACTCCGTATAAAGAACTCGTTCGTCCTACGAAGCATACGTACATCGTACATCTAACATTGTACAGAAGGAATGCAACACAATAAAAAACCAGAATCCTGTTGTTTCTTTCATTCAAACAGTCCTTCAATTCCTCTCTCCTTGCTAAAGAACAATCGTTCTTTCCGAATTTGTTAAGTTTGTAGCTATGATGCACAACTTCAACGCAGGTCCGGGTATATTACCAAAGGAAGTACTGCAACAGGCCAGTGAGGCGGTTTTGAATTTCAACAACATGGGTTTATCGTTGCTGGAAATTGGCCATCGTACACAACCATTTATTGATGTAATGGAAGAGGCCCGTGCTCTTACCCGTGAATTGATGCAGCTGGATTCAGATCATGAAGTGCTTTTTCTTCATGGAGGTGCCACAACGCAGTTTATGCAGGTGCCTATGAATTTACTCAACGAAGACCAGGTAGCTGCTTATACAGAAACAGGAACCTGGAGTAATAAAGCCATTAAAGAAGCCAAATTATACGGACATGTGGAAGTGGCTGGCTCGGCTAAAGAATCGAACTATACAACGATACCCAAGAAGCTGGAGTTCAGTTCAACGGCTGCTTATTTGCATATCACCACCAATGAAACGATTGCCGGAACACAGTGGCAGGATTTGCCCTACAAAACCGGGGTGCCGTTGGTAGCCGATATGAGCAGTGATATTTTAAGCCGTGTACTTGACTTCAACAGTTTTGATATCATTTATGCCGGCGCACAAAAAAATATGGGTGCTGCCGGCGTGAACCTGTTGGTAGTAAATAAAAACTGTTTGGGTAAGGTAAAAAGGCCCATCCCTTCTATGATGGATTACCGCAATCACATCAAAGAAGAAAGCATGTTGAATACCCCTCCTGTTTTTGCGGTGTATGTGGTGCTGTTAACGTTACGTTGGTTGAAAAAAGAAGGCGGTGTGGCAGAAATGGAAAAAAGAAACCAGGTAAAGTCTGATTTGCTATACAGCACTCTTGAGCAATCTCCTGTCTTTACGTTACCAGTTGCCAAAGAAGACCGCAGCAAAATGAATGTGGTGTTCACTATGAAAGATGAAGCGCTTGAAAAAGAATTTCTGCAGCTTTGTAAAGAGCAGGGAATGTATGGAGTGAAGGGCCACAGAAGCGTGGGAGGTTTCCGTGTGAGCTTGTACAATGCACTACCTTTATCAAGCGTGGAAGCAATGGTTTCATTAATTAAAGATTTTGCACAGAAACATGGGTAAAACAGGTGAAGGCAAGCTTTTCTGCCCATCCCGTTAAATTTCCGTTTCTTTGCACCGGTTAGTAAGTAAGTATAAAAGTATGGCTACAATCGTTCCGTTCAAGGCATTGCGTCCGCAGGCGCAGTTTGCCAGGCAAGTTGCATCAAAACCGTATGATGTTTTAAACACTAAAGAGGCAAAAGAAGAAGCCCAGGGCAATCCTTATTCCTTTCTTCATATCACAAAACCAGAAATTGATTTAGCAGAGGATGTAAATCCCTATGCTGATGAGGTATACCTGAAAGCAAAAGAAAACCTGCAGGCATTTATGCAACGTGATGTGTTATTCCGTGAAAACAAAGCCTGCTATTACATTTATCAACTGGTGATGAATGGAAGAAGCCAGACAGGTTTGGTTGCCGGAAGTGCGGTGAAGGACTATGAAAAAGATGTGATCAAAAAACACGAATTTACCCGTCCCGATAAAGAGCTGGACCGCATCAATCATATCCGCATCAGCGGAGCACAAACAGGCAATGTTTTTTTAGCCTACCGTGATGTTCCCGAGCTGAATGAACTCATTGCAAAATGGAAAACAAAAAGCCCCATTTACGATTTTGTGGCCGATGATGGCATACAACATTCCATCTGGATTGTGAATGATGATGAAACTATCAAATCAATTTCAGAAATTTTCAAAAAACAAGTACCGCATACATACATTGCCGATGGACATCACCGTGCTGCATCAGCTGCGAAAGTAAAACAGGCATTGGGCAAAGAAGCAACAGCAGGAAGTTTTCATTTTCTTACCACTTTGTTTCCTGCCAGTGAATTGCAGATCCTGGATTACAACCGTGTGGTGAAAGACCTTAACGGATTATCTGCTGCTGATTTACTGGAACGTATCGCAGCCGATTTTGATGTAACACTGCATGGCGCCGATGCTTTCAAACCCCAGCACCCGCATGAGTTTGGAATGTACCTCGAGGGAAAATGGTATCAGCTTACTGCCAAAGAAGGAACGTACAGCACAGATCCTATTGGCGTACTGGATGTAACTATTCTATCCAATAATCTGTTGGATAAACACCTGGGAATTAAAGACCAGCGTACCGACAAGCGGATTGATTTTGTTGGAGGTATCCGTGGATTGAAAGAACTGCAAAAGCGTGTGGATAGTGGCGACATGAAAGTTGCCTTCAGCCTGTACCCGGTTACCATGGACCAGTTATTTGATATTGCCGACAGCGGAAATGTGATGCCGCCCAAGAGCACGTGGTTTGAACCCAAGCTGAGAGATGGATTGCTCACCCACCTTATTTACGAAGAATCATAAGAAATTCTCAATATTCATTAAGGGACTTCAACAGCAAGTCCCTTTGTTTTATTTTTGACAGTATGAAAAAATTGATTTACACCCTTGCATTGATTGGTTGGGCTTCTGTTGCAACAGCTCAGGAACCCGATGCAGCCCAGCTGCAGGAAACAGCCCGTCAGTTTATGCGTAGCGGAGACTGGAACAATGCATTGCTGGTACTCAACAAAGCATTATTGAAAGAACCTGATAATTTTTCGATTCAGAAAGACCTGGCCCTTACTTATTACTACCAACGTGATTTTGCAAAAGCAAAAGAATCCATCAAACCATTGCTCGATCGTGAAGACGCAGATGTGCAGGTGTTTCAGATAGGCGGAAATATTTATAAAGCACTCGAAGAAAAAAAAGAGTGCGAAAAAATGTACCGCAAAGCGTTGAAAAAATATCCTAACGCCGGCGCTCTATATGCCGAGTTCGGCGAGTTGTTGTGGATGCAAAAAGACCAGAACTGTATTCAGCAATGGGAAGCAGGTATTCAAAACGATCCCAACTATGCAGGCAACTATTATTTTGCCTCCCGTTTTTATTCTTTCAGCGGTGAAAAAGTATGGGCCCTCATCTATGGGGAAATGTTCGTGAATATGGAAAGCTATTCCAGCCGCACTGCTGAAATAAAATCCTTGTTACTGGAAGTGTATAAGAAGTTTTTCCTGGCTGATCCCAAAGAAAAACCTTCAAAAACAAAAAATGAATTTACTGAATCTGTTCTTGCCATCATGAATCAAAACAATACAGTGATCATGAATGGTGTAACCACAGAATCTTTAATCATGTTGCGCACAAGATTTATTCTGGATTGGTATTCAAAATATGCAGGCCGCTTCCCTTTGCGGCTGTTTGAACATCAACGCCAGTTACTGCAGGAGGGAATGTTTGATGCATACAATCAATGGATTTTTGAAGCGGCGGGCGATCTTACTTCTTATGAAAACTGGACCAAACTTAACCAGGCCCAGTACAATGAATTCACCCGTTTTCAGAAATCAAAACTCTTTAAAGTGCCTTCCGGACAATATTACCGGATGAATTAAATCACTGATCCCGCCACGGCGGGATTTTTTTTGCACTTTCCTTTGTTTTTCTGTCCCTTTTCTTGCCAGACAAAAAATTTTGTTTGAAATTGGAATAGCGGATTTGTGAACTATGTTTCTTAACCGCTGTTATCTTTTATATTAACGATTGCCATATGACTCCAACAAGATTATTTGATTGTATTGAACGCCAGATGGCTTCTCCCAAAGAAGATATGTTTGCTGCCAAAGAGGAAGGCGGTGTATGGCGCAAATACAGTACTGCAGAAGTAAAAGACATTGTTGAAAAACTCGCTGCCGGACTTTCCTTTCTGGAAATAAGTGCGCATGATATGAGTATTGAAAAGCGGGATAAAATTGCCATCATCAGCAATAACCGGCCGGAGTGGATGTTTCTCGATCTTGCAGTACAAAAAATTGGTGCGGTGCTGGTACCCATCTATCCCACACTGGCAGTAAATGAACTGGAATTTGTATTAAATGACTCGTCGGTTAAACTAGTTTTTGTAAGTGACCAGGATCTGTATGATAAAGTACAAAGCATCCGCTCAAAAACACCAACCGTTCAGGCCGTATATACATTCAACTACATTCAATCGGCGCTTTACTGGAAAGATTTGTTGAACAGAGGAGCCGATACCGATTTTGAAAAAGTAAAAAAAGCACAGGAGAAAGTTGGGTTCAACGACCTGGCAACCATCATTTATACCTCTGGTACCACAGGTACGCCAAAGGGCGTGATGCTGAGCCACAAAAATATACTCAGCAATGTATTATCCTGCGAAGAAGTGTTTTCTGAGTTCTGTACTGCTAACGACAGAGCTTTGAGTTTTCTTCCGCTCAATCACATTTTTGAACGCATGGTTACCTATGTGTACCTGTTTAACGGTGTGTCTGTTTACTATGCAGAAAGCCTTGAAAAAATTGGCGACAATCTCAAAGAAGTACAACCTTCAGTTTTCTCCACAGTACCAAGGTTGCTTGAAAAAGTATATGAACGTATCATGGGAAAAGGCCAGGAACTCACCGGCATTAAACGCAAATTATTCTTCTGGGCTGTTGATGTAGGCAGCCGTTTTGATGTACATAAAAAACACAGTTTTATTTACAGGCTGCAACTGGCATTGGCCAACAAACTCATCTTTAAAAAATGGCGGGAAGGTTTGGGCGGAAAAGTAAAAGCCATTGTAACCGGTGCTGCTGCCTGCCAGGTTCGCTTATTACGTGTGTTTACAGCAGGAAAGATTATAATTATGGAAGGCTATGGACTTACCGAAACATCTCCTGTTATATCTGTAAACCGTTTCAATGAAAGTGGCCGCAAGTTTGGAACCGTTGGTCCGCTTATTAATGGTGTGGATGTGAAACTGGCGCAGGATGGAGAGATCTGTTGCAAAGGCGACAATGTAATGATGGGCTATTATAAACGTCCCGATCTTACAGCAGAAGTGATTGATGCAGATGGTTATTTTCACACAGGTGATATAGGCGTGATGGAAGAAGGGAAGTTTCTGAAAATCACCGATCGTAAGAAAGAGATTTTCAAAACCAGTGGCGGTAAGTATGTGGCACCACAGCCCATTGAAAATAAAATGAAGGAATCAAAATTTATCGAACAGATGATTGTGGTGGGCCCTGAGCAGAAATTTGCCGCCGCATTGATTGTGCCTTCTTTTGAAAACCTGAAGGAATGGGCCAATCAGAACAAAATCAGTTTCACAAAAACAGAAGACCTCTTGCACAATGCTTCTGTATTGGAATTGTATAAAAATATTGTGGAAGAATTTAATCATCAGTTCAACCATGTGGAACAAGTGAAGAAGTTTGAACTGGTGCCCAATGAATGGACGGTTGACGGAGGTGAGCTTACACCTACCCTCAAACTGAAACGAAAAGTGATCATGGAAAAATATAAAGATGCTATTGAACGGATTTATGCTTAATAAAAATCCCTCCTTAAACGGAGGGATTTTTTCAAATCGGCACATTCTTCAACACAAAAATTATATCTTCGTTCCGGTTATTTTAAACACATTAATTCCTAATTCATGCTACCCCGCTACAAACGAATCCTTCTTAAACTTTCCGGTGAAGCTTTAATGGGCGATAAAAATTTCGGAATGGATTCCACAGTCATTTCACAATATGCAAAAAGTATCAAGTCGATTACTGAGCTGGGTGTTCAGGTTGCAATTGTGATTGGAGGTGGTAATATATACAGGGGCATGAATGAAGCAGAAACCGGAATTGAAAGAGCGCATGGAGATTACATGGGCATGCTGGCAACAGTGATTAATGGAATGGCATTACAGGCCGGATTGGAAAAAATAGGTGTGTTTACCCGTTTGCAAAGTGCCATTAAAATGGAACAGATTGCAGAACCATATATCCGCCGCCGTGCCATCCGTCACCTTGAAAAAGGAAGGGTGGTGATCTTTGGTGCGGGAACAGGAAATCCTTATTTCACAACCGATACTGCCGGTTCTCTCAGGGCTATTGAAATAAGTGCCGATGTGATTTTGAAAGGAACCCGTGTGGATGGTATTTATTCAGCCGATCCTGAAAAAGATCCCACTGCCACCCGTTTTGAATCCATCAGTTTCCAGGAATGTTTATCAAGAAATCTGCGGGTGATGGATATGACCGCTTTCACCCTTTGCATGGAAAACAAATTGCCGATTATTGTTTTTGATATGAATAAACCCGATAACCTGCGCCGTGTGGTAACAGGTGAAGGGGTTGGTACCATTGTTACCGCATAATTCAAACGGAGCAATCCGTTGATTTACCTGTAAGAGCCGCAACAACTTTTTTGTACAACAACACGTCTGTTGTACAGCAGAACAGAATCTGAACGATTTATAAAGCACTGCACATGATATTGCTGGCTATTCAAACGAGCATACTTGAGATCGTCTTTTTCGGACTGATCACCATGGTGATTGGTGTGGTGGTGCATTATCTGTGGAGCATCCGTCATGGCAATGAAGAAGCCGGTGAAATTCACAGAGAAAAACAATCCAATGAAGCCTACCAATGGCGCTTGAAATATTATGAACTTACCGAACAACGCCAGCAATCCTTTGATGAATTGAAGAAAGAACTGGAGCATCACCGGGAAAACGAAACAACACTTCATGAGGAAATAAAAGAACTGAAATCGCTCAATACAGAGTTGATGCAACAGCTGAAAGTGCAGCAATCAAGCCGCAGTTCAGAACTCAGCGCCGGGGCTTATATGGATCAGTTACGGGCAGCACAGGAGCACCTGGAGGAACACAACCAAACCATCAAGCAATTACTGCAACAGGCGCAATCACAGGAAGCAGTGGAACGAAAACTGGAAGAAGCGTTAATTGAAAACGAATCTCTTTCACTGGAACTACTCACCGTTAAAAACAAACTCAAATCAAGAGAAGAAGAAATTGAACTGCTGCACCAGCACAGTGAAATGGCACAGGAAATGAAAATACAGCTGGAAGAAACCTATGCGGAATTTAAAGAGATGCGGGAGAAACTGAGAACGGTGGAACAGCAACTGAAACAACCGGCTGTGCATGCGCTTCGCTATGAGGAACTGGAAGAAGCCAACGAAGCGCTTCACCAGGAAATTATGGCAGTTCGTAGCAAACAAAAAGAACTGGCAGAAGAGAATTCGCACCTGCTGCAAGATCTTACAGAGTTAAAAGATCAGTTGCGTGAAGCAGAATTTCAAAAGCAACAGATTCAGAAACGGAATGAATTTCTGGAACAGCTGAACAAAGACTTACAACAGGTGGTAGACTATAATAAAAAGATGGAACAGCAGATGAAACGTCTTACTGCTATGGAAGATCTGATCAACCGGATGCCCGGCTCCGGGGAAGTATAAAAAAAATGAGCAGATCGTTTTCGTCTGCTCATCAATTCATTTAGCTGCTTTTTTTAGCTGCTTTCTTTTTTGCGGGTCTTGCAGGTCTTGATTTACCAAAAGAACCTTTAGAGATTTTACCACGCTTGGTTTTTTTATCGCCTCTTCCCATTGTAAAATGATTTATTTGTGATTGTATAAAAATAGGATTGTTTATATAAAAAAAGCAAGAAACTTCAACCGTTTCCTGCTTTTTTTATGATTAGGTAGAATTATAATTTAGCTGATAATTCTTTACCTGCTTTAAACTTCGCTACTTTTTTAGCTTTGATTTTGATTGTTTCGCCTGTTTGCGGGTTACGGCCTGTACGTGCAGAGCGTTTGCTAACAGAAAAAGTTCCAAAACCTACCAGTGTTACTTTACCACCACCTTTCAATGTTTTGGTTACAGCTTCAACGAAAGAATCTAAAGCAGCGTTTGCCTGTGTTTTTGAAATTCCTGCATCATCAGCAAGTTTAGCGACTAATTCAGCTTTGTTCATAGTGAGAATTTTTAAGAGCAGCAAATATAGAGGCTTTTCTATTCGAACAAAATTTTTTTAATCTCATTCATATTTTGTAAGAATCGCTGAAATGCTTGCTGGCAAAGGGTTTCAGATGAATTGAATGCACAGGTGTTGAAAGGTTCTTTTGGTGAGATGGGCTGAAATGCTTACCTGTGCTGCATTTCAGCCGCATTGAAAAATGTAAGTAGCTGATTGATAGTTGAATGCCGCAAACAGGAAAGAAGATCAGTCAACCACCTGCATCACACTACGGAAGGCAATCATTCGTTGTCCCCACTTATCTACTGCTTTTTTCCGTAGCTCAGCAGAATACTTTTCAACATAACGGTTGTAGGATGATTTACTATCTGCAAAATATTGTGCTGCATAAGTAGGCCCTTCTGTTTCATCTACTTCTAACAAACGAAGCAACCGGTGATGGGTGAAACATCCTGTTGCCACCACTTCCTGCATATGTTCTTCTTTCATCCATTCCAGCCAGGCTTCATGAATGGTCCAGTCTACTTTTGTAGTTACGTTATAAATAAACATAAATTATTTTTTCAATTCCAGGTAAACAGGACAATGGTCGCTGTGTTTTACATCAGGATAAATTTCCGAGTCTTTGATTTTTGGTTTCAATGGTTCCGTAACAGTGATGTAATCAATACGCCATCCTTTATTGTTTAACCGAACGCTGGGGAAACGCTGGCTCCACCAACTGTAACGATGCGGTTCGGGATGCACTTCCCGGAACGAATCAACCCAGCCACTTTCTAAAAATTTGGTAAGCCACTCCCTCTCCTGCGGCAAAAATCCACTGCTGTTTTTATTTCCTTTCGGATCGTGAATGTCAATTTCTTTGTGAGCAATATTGTAATCGCCACAAAGAATCAGCTTCGGATGTTTCTTTTTCAATTTATTCACCCAGTTGTAAAATTCATCCAGCCATTCGTATTTAAAATTCTGGCGTTCATCTCCCGATGTACCGGAAGGAAAATAAGCATTGATCAATCGTATATCTCCAAAATCCAGCTGTATTACCCGTCCTTCATCATCACTGGGACCATGACCGTTTCCATACTCCACATTGTCTGGCTTTACTTTTGTAAATACAGCCACCCCGCTATATCCCTTCTTTTGTGCGCTGAACCAGTAATTGTGATAACCCAGATCATTAAAGGGTTTATGATCCACATCTTCTTTTGTGGCTTTTGTTTCCTGCACACAAATAATATCGGCCGGATTGGTTGCTAACCAATCGAGGAATCCTTTTTTAATTGCAGCCCTTATGCCATTTACATTATAAGAGATGATACGCATTCGCTTTCTTTTTTAAGTACTTTTAATGCATCAAAGTACTGAATAATTTTTCTTCCCTTCTAATAAAATCGTATGCGACATTTTTTTAACATTCTGCTTTTATCATTCATTACATTTTTTTCGCAAGCCCAATCGATCACTTCTCCCGGAGGAACAGTTTTGATTAAATTCAGATTAGACGAAAAGGGCAGCCCGTTTTATTCCGTTTATTTTAAAGGCAAGCCTGTGGCCGAAGATTCCAGGATGGGTTTTGTTTTAAAAGGAAATGATGCACTGGATCGTGGCTTTGAAGTAACCGATTCAAAATCGAGGGCTTATGGAGAACAATGGACTCCTGTTTGGGGTGAATCCAAAACAGTGCTTAATAAGTACAACGAATTGAAGTTAACGCTCAATCAAACACAAACGAAACGTTCCCTTGTGATCGTGTTCCGTGCATTTGATGATGGCATTGGCTTCCGTTATGAATTTCCATCGCAACCAAAATTGAATCATTTCATTATACAGGATGAAGTAACCCAGTTTCACCTGGGTGCCGATCATACGGCGTTCTGGATTCCCGGTGATTACAACACCAATGAATTCTTTTACTCCAAAACAAAGCTGAGCCAGGTAGATGCAACGGTGAGCAACACATTCACAGAAATTGGGGCCCGTAAATTTTACGATGCGAATGCCGTGCAAACGCCGCTAATGATGAAAACAGCAGATGGTTTGTATATCAATATTCATGAAGCTGCATTAGTCAACTATCCGGCTATGAACCTGGTGGTGGATAAGAAATCATTTACATTAAACACACATCTCGTTCCCGATGCAGTGGGTAACAAGGCCTATTTACAAACTCCTGCTGTTACTCCCTGGAGAACAATGATCATAGCTGAAAAAGCAACAGAGATTCTTGCCTCCTCATTAATCCTCAACCTGAATGAACCCTGTGCCATCAAAGACGTTTCCTGGATCAAACCACAAAAAATGATTGGTGTTTGGTGGGAGATGCATGTGAACAAAAGCAGCTGGGACCTGGCATCAGGAAAACATGGCGCCACTACAGCCAATACCAAACGCTATATCGATTTTGCAGCCGCCAATGGTTTTGATGGTGTGTTGGTGGAAGGATGGAATACGGGTTGGGAAGATTGGTACGGCAACTGGAAAGAAAATGTATTTGATTTTGTCACTCCATATCCTGATTACGATGTAAACTTCCTGAGTAAATATGCACGTGAAAAAGGAGTGCGCATTATTATGCATCACGAAACATCGGCATCTGTTACCAACTACGAACGCTGGATGGACACTGCTTATCGTTTCATGAAAGAACATGATATGAATACCGTGAAAACGGGTTATGTGGGATATATCATTCCCAGAGGTGAATGGCACGATGGCCAATGGATGATCAATCACTACAATCGTGTTTTGTCGAAAGCTGCCGGTTACCAGATTATGATTGATGCACATGAACCAGTACGTCCAACCGGGCTGCATCGCACCTACCCCAACTTCCTTGCCTGTGAGGCAGCAAGAGGAAATGAGTTCAACGCATGGAGCAGAGGTAATCCGCCCGAACATGAAACCATTCTTCCATTTACAAGATTAATGGGCGGACCAATGGATTACACACCGGGCATTTTTAAAATTAAAATGAGCTCTTATGATCCGGCCGTTTCTTACCAGGTGCATACTACTTTAACCAAGCAATTAGCCTTGTATGTAACCATGTTCAGTCCGCTGCAAATGGCAGCCGATTTAATTGAGAATTATGAAGCCCGTCCCGATGCCTTTCAATTCATAAAAGATGTACCTGTTGATTGGGACCAGACAAAATACCTCGAGGCCGAACCGGGCGATTATGTAGTGGTGGCACGAAAAGAAAAAGGGAAAGAAAACTGGTTCCTCGGTGCTATTACTGATGAGGAAGCAAGAACATTTAATACATCGTTAGGTTTTTTAAACATGGGGCAGACTTATCTTGCTACTGTTTACAGAGATGCAGACAATGCCCATTGGCAAACCAATCCTGAAGCATACGTGATTGAAAAATTCCTGGTGAATAGTGCAACAGTTTTAAAACTGAAACTGGCGGCAGGTGGTGGTTGCGCCGTAAGCATCACACCTGCATCTGCTACTGATATGAAGAATGTAAAAAAATACAAAGCAAAATGATTGATACGATTATTTATGATTTAGGCGGTGTGTTGATTGATTGGAACCCGATGTATGTTTACAAGGATTATTTTGAAAACGAGGAACAACAGCGTTTCTTTTTTGAGCAGGTATGCACTTCCGATTGGAATGAAGCACAGGATGCAGGAAGATCCATTGCAGAAGCTACACAAGAACGGATACAAAAGTTTCCTGAATGGGAACAGGCGATACGTGATTATTACGGAAGATGGGAAGAGATGCTGGGTGGCCCCATCGAAGACTCTGTTGAAGTGTTTCGTCAATTAAAAGATTCGGGTAACGTAAAACTATACGCATTAACCAATTGGAGTGCCGAAACGTTTCCGATTGCATTAGGCCGTTATGATTTTCTGCACTGGTTTGATGGAAGAGTTGTAAGCGGTGAAGAAAAAACAAGAAAACCATTCCCTGAATTTTACCAGATACTGCTTGACCGGTATTCTGTTGATGTATCAAAAACAGTTTTCATTGATGACAATGCCAGAAATGTGGCCGCAGCAGTAAACATGGGAATTGATAGTATACATTTTAAAGATGCTCATTCTTTAAAAGAAGAATTAACGCAACGAAACTTACTATAAACATTCCTTGTAATAAGAGAGCCTCCGGTTGGAGGCTCTTTTCTTTTATTGTGCATGTACTAATTTGAAAACAGATCTTGAAGCCCCTTCAGAAAGTATCAATGTATAAACACCCGGTGCCAGTTGCAGGTGAGATACATCTATCGTAAGCTTCGTTGCTGCTGTGCCTGATGAAATATTCTTTCGAAGCAGTAGCCGTCCGTTCATATCCAGCAACTGAACATTCATACTTGCTGTTGAAGGTTTGTTCAGCTGCAGTTGAATCTGGTTACCAAACGGATTGCTGATCCATCCCACTCTTGTATTATTGTTTCTAACCTCAACAATATCTGAGTAATGAACAGATCCTGAAAAATCAATTTGTTTGATGCGATAGTACTGAATACTGCCCGCAACTTCCGGATCAGTAAATGTGTATTTGGAACCAAAGCCCATCATGGCTGTTGAGGAAACAGAACCAATCGTTTTGAAATGCATTCCGTCTGTTGATTTTTCAATTTCAAACACTTTGTTATCAAACTCGGTGCTGGTTTGCCAACTGATCATACCATGATTGGCAATGAGTTTGCCAACAATAGAAAGATAGGTGACCGGTAATGCTGCCGGTGGAGCGCCGGGAATACCCGCACCAAAACCGGAAAATCCATTGGTGAATGTTGCACTCAGTGTATAACTGGTACTGAGCGTTCCTCGTGTTGGTGAAGCCACAATATTCACACTTGAACTTTGTGTGTTGGAGGGTGTGATATCGCTGATAGCCCCACTGTATTTCACCATCTGGATATTGCTGAATGTTTGCCCGGTGGCTGTTTCCCATCCCTGCACTTCTGCTTGTGTAAAATAAAGTGTGATGGTGTATTGTCCTGCCGGATTATTATTGGTTGGAACCACCCTGATTGTTTTATTCATCAGGTTATTGGCAACCGGTGTGTTCCAGAACTGAGACGATCCTGTTCCTGCACGATCAATGGTAACACTGGTACAGCCATAGTCAAATGAACTGAGGTTTTGAATGCTTGCAACAATTCTGTTTCCTGCATCAAACACATAAATAGTTTCATTTGGCCCCAGATACACATTCCTGGTTGTATTAAGAACAGTTGCTACAGTTGTTGCTGCCACATCCTGTGTGAAAGTAATGAGCGGCCTGTAAACACTGGTTGAAGCTCCGGTTGTGTATCCGCAGCCTGCATTAGAGGTAGTGGTGCTGGATCTTCTTGCCTGGCAGGTGTAACCCATTCCTTGTCCATCAAGAACATCATCAGCAGCACCAACTGCACTGTTGTCGTAACAGAATTCAATCAGGATATTACTGGTTCCATCCCATGTAAAAGAAGGAATGCTGAATATGTTTTCACCCATAACAGATGAGTACCCACCTACAGGAGCACTGTATACCGTTGTGAAACCGGTTGTAGCTGCAAAGCCTGCACTCAGATCAGTAAGTGATGTGTGGCCCATCTTAATTGTAAACCCATTGTAAGCAGCAGAACTTCCTTTTGTATTGACAACAAATTTTAAAGAAGTAATCAGTCCTGCCTGTAAACCTGCGGCTGTTAGTTCGGAAGCTTTATATAAGTACTGAATTTTCTTATCGCTTTGCGTTGCCTGCAGCGGACTGGAAGCACCGAGGTTGGTATCGAAAGACCCAATGGTATAATTCACTGAACTTGTTGGTCCGGGTGCATTGTCATTGTCTGCAATATCAACCTGGCAGGTTTGAGATGTTTGTCCGGTTTGTGCATAAGCAGAACCCGAAGTAATATTAAATACAAGCGGAATAGATTCGGTTGATTCAGTTGCTGCATCATCAAAAATTCTTACTGTAATACTTTGAGGAGTGCTGCTGCCCGATGCAAACGTTACTGTATTAGTAAGCAGCTGAAAATCCTGGTTGTTGGTTGCAGTAGCTGATGCAGCCGGCGAAATAGTGGCGGTAACAGCTCCTGTTGGTGCAGCACCGATAGTCATGGTTACGGTTACATCACGATAACCTCTTCCGCAAGTAGTACCCGTTACATAGGTTTCAGACACATCCAGCTTTGCATTCTGGAACTGTACCGTTGGTAACGGTGTATTTGAAATAGTTGTTGTGAAAATACCTCTGCCATGTGTGGCGGCAACAATTGTATTGTCGGATGTTCTCACTTTCAACATATCCACTCTTGTATTCGCCAGTCCGATATTGGTTGGTGTCCATTCGGTAGAAACACCATTTAGGTCATCTGTGCTCCAAACGCCCAGCTCTGTTGCCAGCAGGGCCCGGTCTGTATTACCTGGATAAAAGATCACCCAACGTACCGGCATATCAGGAAGATTGTTTTCAATATTTGTCCAGGTGGGAGTTGCATTCAATGCATTGGTGCTTTCAAATACACTTTGCACACCATAGTTGCTGTAGGTAACCAGCATGTGATTTTCATTTGCGGGGTCAATTGCAATTCCTGAAACAGAACCTACACCTGTTTTAATAATTGTACCGGTAGCAGGTGAAGTAGCTGTATTGGCACTGTTCACATAACCAACACTTCCGTCTGACAAACCAAAGTAAACTCTGTTTGCAGTAACCGGTGATACCTGTACAAAAGTAACAGAAGCGGCTGTTGAGAAATTAGTTACACTAATATATGTGGCAGTAGGAGTTGGATTCGCTGTACCCATATTGATTCTGAAATAATAACCACCCACTCCATTTACAAGATCGGTACCATCACCATATAAAAAATTATTATTGCTGTCGTAATCAGTGGGATTAATAAAACTTCCCCTGGTCTGACTACTGTATACCTGGGTAAAACTGGAACCACTGTTGGTAGAACGATAGTAAGTGTTATAGACGTAGGATGTTACCTGACGTACTCCATCTGTTTGGTTGATATGACAAAAAGCGCCATCACCACCGCTCACGGCTGTTCCCGATCCAACACCGGATGAATTGATGGAATGGCTTCCGTTATCCTGTGCACCACCTAAGAGAAAATTACTTCCCGAGGTTGGATGAATAGCGGTTCCGTAATACTGGGTTACATTATAACCGGTGTTTTTCATGGTATAAGTTGGCTTGGTTGGACTTGTTACATTCAGGTTGGTTGAATAGTAAAGTCCGCCATCTGTTCCCAGAATTCCTGTAGAAGAACTACCGGGCGCAAAGACGATAGCATGATGATCGGCATGCACCAGTTGATTGGATGTGAAACCGGTTGCACTGAACAAAGACCAGGTAGTCACTTGTTGCCAGGTGGCACCACCATCGGCACTTTTCAAACCATCAACACCACCAATGAAAACGGTACTTGCATTATTGGGATCAACGGCAGCAATTAAATCATACCATGCCTGGCTTCTTGTAAATACAGAATTGCTTCCCTGATCAACGATGGTGGGTACAGATCTGGAAGTCCAGGACGAACCTCCATTTGTACTTTGAAAGATACCAGTGACATCATCACTGTTTGCTCCCTGGCATAATAAATAAACCACACTTGAATTGGAGGGTGCTGTTGTAATTTCAATTCGTTTAAAAGCTCCGCTTGGTGAGTTGTTTGTCCATGAACTACCGCCGTTAGTTGACTTGTATACTTTTCCATAGAAATCACCTGCATATAAATCATCATTTGCTGCAACTTCCACATCGCTGATATTTCCGCTCAACACTTTGCTCCATGATGTGCCGCCATTAACAGACTTGTAAAGTCCGGTACTGGTGGCAGCAAATACTTCATGGCTGCTATTGATGACAATTTTCTGGACATAATAAAAATCAGCATTGTTCGTAGATGGCACTTGTGACCAACTGGCACCACCATCAGTACTTTTGAAAATACCCAATCCTCTCATAGCATCCAGGTTACCCCATGTTTCGCCCGTGCCAAAATACATGGTATTATAAAATCCGGCTACCTGGTCCTGAACAATACAACTGATCGCCATATTTTCCAATACGCCGGAAACCTGTGACCATGTTCCTGCGCCGGAAATATTTGTATTCTTCCACAATCCACCGGAAACACTTCCGGCAAAGACTGTATTATTGGTATTGTCGTTGCGATCAAATAAGATAGCACGTGTTCTTCCACCGATATTGTCGGGGCCACGTTCTGTCCATTGAATACCCGGTGCCACACGATGTGTAGCTGAAAAGTATTTTGAAATTTGCTTTTGTGCATGCAGCAATCGCTCCCGGGGAACAATTCCTGTAGAAGGATCCTGTGTTTTCCTTTTTTCCTGCGCAAGCGCATCTTTGAAATTCTGAAGCTTTTCTTTGCTTTCTTTTTCTTCGGAAATATCTTTCAATGAAAGGTTGGAGTTGAAGAAAAAAATGGTTGCCGCACCAAGAAAAAATAATGCAGCAATTACATAAGCAGATGATTTGGTCATGTATTGGTTGGTTTACAAATAAACAAAAGGGTCAAAAATGTGAATCAACTAGAGTGTTTAACGTAGGTTGCTGATAGCAGATACAGTACGGGAAATGCCGCATAAATATAAAATTTAAAAGGCAAACCCTGAAACTTGTTCAACCACAATATTATCTGAAGCAGAAGTTGCTTAATCTAAAACAGGACGAAGCCATTTCGTAGCTTCTTCTATACTCATTCCTTTCCGGGAAGCATAATCTTCTAACTGATCTTTTTCAATTTTACCAACACCAAAGTATTTACTCTGAGGATGTGCAAAATACCAGCCACATACAGAAGAAGCCGGATACATCGCAAGCGATTCAGTAAGATGAATGCCTGTGGCCTCCTCACCTCCCAGTAGTGAAAAAAGTTTGTATTTTTCTGTGTGGTCGGGACAGGCAGGATAGCCTGGAGCCGGACGAATGCCCTGGTATTTTTCTCTGATGAGATCCTCATTGCTCAGCTGCTCATCCTTGGCATAGCCCCAGAATTCTTTCCGTGTACGTTCGTGTAATAACTCAGCAAACGCTTCTGCCAAACGATCGGCTAATGCCTGCAACATAATTTTACTGTAATCATCATGCGCAGCTTCAAACTCTTTTATATACTTATCAATTCCCTGGATGGTTACAGAAAAAGCTCCTATATGATCTGCTGCCGGACTGATGAAATCGGCGAGTGAAGTATTGGGCTGACCTTCGGCTTTTTTAATTTGCTGACGAAGGAATTCGAGTTGTATAGATTGATTTTTAACGGTAACAGACACAGAATCCTTTCCATTGCTTTTTGCAGGCCAGTAACCAACTGCTGCTCTGGCATTGAGCCATTTTTCAGTTACAATTTTATCGAGCAATGCGTTGGCATCATTATAGAGTTTTGTTGCCTCTGCCCCCACTACTTCATCTGAAAGAATGGCGGGAAATTTTCCATGTAACTCCCATGCAATAAAGAATGGTTGCCAATCAATATACTTCCTGATTTCACCCAGGTCATATTGATCAAATTGCCTGGTGCCAGTAAACGAAGGAGCAACAGAAGCATAGCTGCTCCAGTCTATATTTGTTTTGTTTTGCTGCGCATCGGCGTAAGAGAGATATTCTTTCACCGGGCGTTTGTTTTCAAAATCTTCTTTTAATTTTTTGTATTCAGTTTGAATATTATCAAGGAAGCCGGTTTTACTTTCTTTGTTAAGTAAAGATCCTGCAACGGTAACACTTCGGGAAGCATCGAGTACATACACAACACCATTGTCATATTGCGGAGCAATTTTAACTGCTGTATGCATGCGGCTGGTGGTAGCTCCACCAATGAGCAAGGGTTGTTTCATTCCTCTGCGTTTCATTTCATGTGCCACGTGCACCATTTCATCTAACGAAGGAGTGATCAATCCGGATAAACCAATGATATCAGCTCCAAATTTTTCTGCTTCATCCAGAATTTTATCGGCAGGAACCATCACACCCAGGTCTTTGATTTCATAACCATTACAACCTAACACCACGCCTACAATATTTTTCCCAATATCATGTACATCGCCTTTTACAGTTGCCAACAGAATCTTTGCAGCACCTGCAGCTTCTGTGCTCTGGCGTTCGGCTTTTTCCTGTTCGATAAATGGAGTTAACACTGCCACGCTTTTTTTCATTACACGTGCACTCTTTACCACCTGTGGCAAAAACATTTTACCACTGCCAAACAAATCGCCCACCACATTCATACCGGCCATTAACGGACCTTCAATCACATCGAGCGGACGAGGATATTTTTGCCTTGCTTCTTCTGTATCTGCCTCAATATAATCGGTAATGCCATTTACAAGCGCATGTTTTAAACGCTCTTCCACGCTTGCATGGCGCCATGCTTCATCTTTCACTTCTGCTTTGCCTTTTGCTTTAACTGTTTCAGCAAATGCAATTAGCTTTTCAGTGGCTTCGTTGTTGTCGTTATTACGATTAAGAATTACATCTTCACAAAGATGGCGGAGTTGTGGTTCAATTTCATCATACACCACCAGCTGACCTGCATTCACAATACCCATATCCATTCCTGCTTTGATTGCATAAAACAGAAATACACTGTGCATGGCTTCACGTACATGATCGTTGCCACGGAAAGAGAAGGAAAGGTTACTCACACCGCCGCTGATTTTTACCAATGGCATGAGCTGTTTGATTTCTTTTGTTGCTTCAATGAAATCAACACCATAGTTATTATGTTCTTCCAAACCTGTAGCTACGGCAAAAATGTTGGGATCGAAGATGATATCCTGTGGATCAAAGCCCACTTGTTGGGTGAGTATTTTATAGGCACGGTGACAGATGTCTACCTTCCGTTGTTTGGTATCGGCCTGTCCGGCTTCATCAAACGCCATCACCACAACGGCAGCACCAAACATCCGGCAGATTTGTGCATGTTCAATAAACTTTGCCTCACCTTCTTTGAGTGAGATGGAGTTCACGATACATTTTCCCTGCACGCATTTTAATCCGGCTTCAATGATTTCGAACTTGGACGAATCGATCATTACGGGAATCTTTGCAATATCGGGTTCACTTTGCAGAAGATTGAGAAAAGTGGTCATTGCATGAACACCATCAAGCAAGGCGTCATCCATATTAACATCGATGATTTGTGCACCATTTTCCACTTGCTGACGGGCAACGCTTAACGCCTCTTCGTATTTATTTTCCCTGATGAGGCGGGCGAATTTTTTAGACCCGGTTACGTTGGTTCGCTCACCAATGTTAACAAAATTCGTCTCGGGCCGAACAACTAAAGGCTCAAGGCCTGCAAATCGGGAGTATGGTTTAATTACAGTACTCATAGTAGTTGGGGGAACCACAAAGGCCCAAAGGCACAAAGCGGCTCAAAGTTTATAATACAAATCTTTTTATTCCATCTTTCATTAAAGGCACATGAAAATTCAATAGAAAACCCATTCGTTTACCTGTTAATTTAAGATAGCTCAACAATTGTGCTTCCCAAACAGGATGGTATGTTTCCTGTGCCTTGAATTCAATTATAATGGCGTCATCTAACATCAAATCCAGTCTGAGTCCTTCTTCTATTATCAATTGTTTATAAACAATTGGGACCTCTTTTTCTTTAACAAAAGGAATTTCTCTTTTTGTTAATTCATAATGAACACATTTAGCGTAAACGCTTTCTAATAGTCCGGGTCCTAACTCTTTGTGGACTTTTATTGCTATATCAACTATCTCTTTTGCCAGATATTCTTCTTTTTCGGTTAGTGGGGTGTATTTCATACTTAGTGTTACTTGGTGTCTTTATGTCTTCGTGGTTAACTTAGCTGGACTTCCACCTCCGGCAGCTTCCTTGGCTTAATCCCTTTCACATGCTCGGCAATGTGCCTGATATGATCGGGAGTGGTGCCACAACAGCCACCCACAATATTCACAAAGCCTTCCTTCGCCCATTCTTCCAGATAATGTCCTGTATCTTCCGGATGTTCATCGTATTCACCCATAGCATTGGGCAACCCTGCATTGGGATAGGCAGATACAAAACAGCCGGCCATTTGCGACAGTTCTTCAATATGTGGCCGCATTTCACGGGCGCCCAACGCACAGTTTAATCCCACACTTAATGGATTGGCGTGCATCACGGAAATATAAAATGCTTCCAGTGTTTGTCCGCTCAACGTTCTTCCGCTTGCATCTGTGATCGTTCCTGAAATAGAAACGGGCAGTTCAGGTTTGCCGGTATCATGAAAATATTTTTTGATAGCGAAGATGGCCGCTTTGGCATTGAGTGTATCAAAGATGGTTTCAATCAGCAGGAGATCAGCCCCGCCTTCCACTAATCCTTTCACCTGTTCATAATACGCATTCATGGCTTCGTCGAAAAGTAAACCACGAAAGCCGGGATTATTTACATCCGGACTCAACGACAATGTTTTGTTCATAGGGCCGATAGCGCCTGCCACATATTTGCTGCTGCTGCCGGGATGCGCTGCTTTGAACTCTGTGATTGCTGTTTTTGCAATTTTTGCAGCAGCCACATTGATTTCATAAGCAATCGCTTCCATGTGATAATCGGCCATGGAAACACGTTGTGCGTTGAATGTATTTGTTTCAATGATATCGGCACCTGCTTCGAGATATTGTTTGTGAATGCCTTTGATGATGTCGGGCTGGGTAAGGCATAACAAATCGTTATTGCCTTTGAGATCCGAAGGCCAATCCTTGAAACGTTCACCCCTGTAATCAGCTTCTGTAAGTTTGTGGCGCTGAATCATGGTACCCATTGCGCCATCAATAACCAGGATGCGTTGCTCTAATTCTTTACGAATATCACTCATAGTTCACTTTTTGTCCATCGTTGAAAAATAACTGATGGTGGATGAATGACGAATCCAAGCTGATTGTTGCAGCACTAACAAAATAGCAGATAAACGTTGGGGAACCCGGTGAGAAGGTTGTAACGTTTATTAGTTCTGTTGCGGCCGAACAATAAACAAATCCGCCAAAATGATAGGCAAATGTAATAAAAAAGCCGCAGGAAAACGGTTCCTGCGGCTTTTAAAGGATTTTAAACCGGGGCTATAGTTTAGTCAGATGTAATTGGTCGTCTTGCGACGTATTATCATCTCTCATTTTCACTACGGTACTTGTTGTTTCTGTCTTCAGCCATTTCTTGCTGATGGCAGACAAAACGGGATCAGATCCGAAATCTATGGAAAGCTTCGTGCTGGTTTCGCTCCAGGTGCCTGTAATCATGGTTGAACCTTTATGTGCCATTACCACACCGGTATTACTGAACATGAAAACATAGTCAGTAAAATTGGAGGTTTCATCTTTAGTATCCCAGTAATAACTCACACGCCAGCTGGCAGTGGTGAGATCAGCAGTTCCAACAGAAGCACTATTGTTGTTTTTAGTGCAACTGGAATTGGTAACCATGAAAATGATGATAGCGGCGATGGTATAAAAGACTTTCATTCGTTGTTTTTTGTAAAAGTGGGTTCTGAACAGTTCCTATGCAAACCAGTATGCCTGAACAGGCAATTTCAACAGCTGAACAGGTTATTACTCGCCGGCCAGCCATTTTTTAAACTCGGCCGAGCGTTCCGTACTTACAATCGTTTCCAGTTTGGTGGATGGCTTCAGCTTCACCATTACCCGTGCCTTGGTCCAGGTAGCCATTTCATCGATCGAATGTATGGAGATGATAAACTGCCGGTTGATCCGGAAAAACAGGTCCGGATTGAGCATTTGTTCCAGTTGATCCAGGTTGAAATCAATCACATATCGTTTGCCGTCGTTGGTGATGAGGAAATTGGCTCTTGCTTCTGTATAGAAATAAGCCACATCCTTAATTTCTACTGTTTTAATATGTTCGCCGTAGCGGATCACAAAACGTTCCCTGTATTTGGGAGCAGCAGCACCTTGTGTTATCGATTGAAGAAGTTCATTGATATTGAGGGGCGGATTTTTCGACTGTTGTTTCTTAAATTTTGCTAAGGCCTGGATCAATTCATCTTTTTTTACAGGCTTCAGCAAATAATCAATACTGTTGAGCTTAAACGCCTGCAATGCATATTCATCATAAGCAGTAATAAAAATAACAGGTGCCTGGATTTCTGTTTGTTTAAACAGCTCGAGACTGATCCCATCGGCGAGATGAATATCCACCAGCATAAGATCCGGTTCCGGATGTTTCCCGAGCCACTGCTGTGCCGCTGTGATACTGTCCAAAACGGCAATCACTTCCGTTTCTTCTTCACATTCACTCAATAGTTTTTGTAACCGCTTTGCTGCCGGCTCTTCATCTTCCAGCAAAAGAATTTTTATCATGACGCTAGTATTAAGGGTAATTTGACGATAAAGGAATCGGTTGTTTTTTCTATCTCAATATCTTTTCCAGTAAGGAGTTGATACCTGTTTTTAATATTCTGCAAACCCAGTCCTTCACTTTTCTCAGGTGTGATTTTGGGATTGAGATTGTTTTTCACAACCAGGTAATATTCTTCAGTAAACAATTCAATGATCAAAGGAGTGTCTTTAGAAACTGTATTGTGTTTGATTGCATTCTCGGCCAGTAACTGCAGGGCCAGCGGTGGCATGGCATACATATCCTTATCAGCTTCTGTTACCCTGTTATCAAATTGCAAGGCTTCAGAGAAACGTGTTTTCTGTATAAAGAAATAATCCTGTATGATTCTGAGTTCTTCCCGCAACGAAATGAGGTCTTTGTCCCGCATATGAACGATGCTGCGGTAAAAATCACTCAGGTGTTCCACATAGGTGGAAGCTTTTGCAGGATCATCATCAATAATACTAAGCAGTGTATTGAAACTGTTAAACAAAAAATGTGGATTTACCTGTGTCTTTAATGTTTCATATTGCGATTGCAATTTTTCCGTTTGCAATTGCTGCCACCGGGAAGCAGCTTTTTCACGCTCACGGATGATATACAATAATATCATTGTAATGATGGTAATTGTCAACACAATGAACCATACTTTTTTCCAGAAGGGTTTGTAGATCGTAAACTTATAAACCGCTTCGGTAGCATTTTCAAAATTTCCGGTAACGGAAGATCTTACCCGGAATGTATAATTACCCGGAGGAAGTTTAGGAAAATTCACAAACTTATCCTTTGTGGTTTGCCAGTTGTTGTTATACCCTTCCAGCTTGTACTGATAACTCACACGTTCGGGATCTGTGAGATAAAATCCTGCAAATGAAAAAGTAAGATTGTTTTCGTTGTAGCCAAAAGCCTGAAGGCTATCAGGGTTGATTTTATCAAGAAATAGTGAAACACCGGTGATTTTTGTTTGTGGTTGCAGTACTTTCCGGTAACTGGGATAATGAAAAGAGTACACCCCTTTCACTGTATGAAACAATATGAAAGAGGCATTGCTGTATGTGCTGTTGATATCAGAATTCAGTTCACCCAACTCCCGGCTATCACTCACCGGAAGTATGGTTTGCTTTACCGGGTTAATGAGGAATATTGTTTTGGGAGTGATGCAAAATAAATTTCCGGCGTTGTCTTTCGACAAAGAAGATATGTTCTGTTCTGTGAGACCGGCATTGATTCCAAAGTTCAGAAACTTTGTTCCATCCCATTTGTACAAGCCTTTGTTCAATGCACTGCACCAGATATTTCCCTTACGGTCTTCAATAACCGAATAAATCACTTTTGCATCCAGCCCTTCTTTTTCGCCCATGATCCGGAAACTATTGTTCTCATACAACACCACTCCTTTTCCATCTGTGGCAAACCAGGTCCTGCCTTTTGTGTCTTCGAGGATATGGTAGATATAGGCCGACCCTATGAGCGAATTAGCAGTTACAGTTTCAAATGAATAAGGTGATGCCGTGTTTTGAACATTATAGGTTCCTTTCACCACACCTTCCAGCCCGCTGATCCATATATGCATGCCCGACCCGGAAACCGACAATACACTTGCTTTTTCAAATCCCGGTACTTCGGTTATATGCCGCTGTGAGCCTGTTATGGCATCGAGTAAAAAAAGTCCGTCACCCATCGTCCCGATCCAGATATGATCGCTTGCATCTTCATACATGCAGGTGATATCTGTGTTCTGCTGCAGGGAAAGTTTGTAAAATGTTTTTTTCCAGTTGTTCCCGGTACGGGTGTATCGCACCACACCGTTTTTGGCAGTAATCCAGTAATCGCCGCTTTTATCAATCAACACATCATGTACATCTTTGTTTTCTTCGGGGGTGAGTGGTAATACCAGCCGCACCTGCTCGCCTTTTGTTTTGAGCAGCTGGTTGGATTGCATCAACCATACATTCGCTTCCTGGTCGGCATATACGCCCTGCATTTTCCCAATTGCTTCTTCCTGCAACACTTCGTATGTGTTACGTGATAAAATGGTAAGCCCTCTGTTTGTGGCCAGCCAGATTTCCTGATCCAGCGGAAGAATCATATTCACCTGTCCCTCCTGCGCTGTATTGGTGTAAACCGTTTCGGCATGTGTATTGGTTAGACTGAAACGTGCCACAGCTCCGTTTTGAAAACCCAGCCACAGTATGTTTTTGTTGCCGGGATCGGGACTGATTGTTTGTACAATATTATCGGCCAGCCCCGCATTCTTATTAAAGTTGTGAATGAATTTACGGGTACCATCAAACCAACAGATGCTGATGCCGTTATCCGTTGCTGCAATGATTTTTCCGTCAACAATAACAAGATCGTAGATATAGTTATCGCTTAAACCATCATCGGTATTGATGTTATACAATTTGTTTTGATGATATACATAAAGCCCTTCTCCACGGGTGGCAATCCATAGACGGCCCAGCTTATCCTGCAGCATTTTACTCACCGGCACTTTTGCCAAACCTTCATTGGGTTGCCAGGGAATTGCTTTTTGCCTGCTGCAACGAAATACAGTTCCGTCACTGCAACCCACCCACAACTCTCCGTTTTTTGCTTCATAAAGTGCTGTTATGCTTCGCAGAGAACTGTCCTGTGTTGCACAGGGTTGCAACGAATTGCCATCAAAGAGGTATAAACCTTTTTGAGTACCGGTATAAAAAAAGCCTTCTCTTGAAAGCAGCAGGGTGTTGAGTTTGCCGGGAATAAATTCTTCATCTATTGCGGCGTGATAAAAAGCTGAATTTTGTGCACGGCTGCTGAAGCAAAGAACTTGCAATAAGATGATAAGGATAATATGTAGGCGAAGGATCTGCATGGTTTATTTAATCAGTAATTCGGCAGACACTTCCACTTTTACCTCATTCGCTAATTTTTCTTTTACCACACGTGGAATGGGAATATTATGATCTGATAGCAAAACAGGGAAAATACTTTTGATGCGGATTTTATTTTCACTCACTTCCACATCGCATTTAATAATGCGTTCCTGCTCCACGCCATGTATGTTAAGGATTCCTTTGGCTCTTATTGTATAAGAACCGGGTTGTGTAAAGTCAATCTCTTCAATGATCTTCCCACTAAAAGTGGCTTCCGGAATTTTTTCCGATTCCATATAATTTTCATTGAAGTGTTCTTTTTGTAAGCGGCTGTTAAATCCATCGAAGGATTTAATACGGATACGGAAGGCAAAGGTTCTTTTCGCAGGATCGATAGCTCCTTTTAATTCTTTGCTGTTTACATCAATTAATTCCATAGGCGCATCGGAGCGAAAGCGTATCTGCCCTGTATTGGTTGCATAAATCCTGGTTTGTGCTTTGGAAAATGAACCAGTTGCCAGCAATAAAATGAAAAAAAATAATCTCATGCTGCACGTATTGCAGTAATTAAGTTAATACAAGCAAATGAATCTGTCTTATTTTTTTCTGGGCTTGTTAATGGTAAACACACGGGAAATATTAAAGCCAAACAGCAAATCTCCCTTCGACCATTTGCCATAGGTTTCGGAAACAAAGGTACGCTCCGTCATACCGGGCGCATTGGTGAAATGCAATTGAAATACGTGCCCGCCTGTTTCAATATCAAACCCCACCGATAAACAGTTAGTGGTGCCTTCCAGTTTAAAGCCGGGCAGCTGGTAATAATATTCTGCGTTTATACTTACCCGTTTGGTCAGTTTCTGGCGGCCGCCAATACCAATGGCAATGATATCATTGGGATCGGTTTCTTTGGGCACCAGGTTATAATGCACCAATGTAGGCATGATTTGCAGCGATGTGGATTCTGAAAACTTACGTGCCACTAAAATCTGGTGGGCAAAATACAATCGGGAGGTAAAATAATTTTTCCGGTTCGGATCGGCCCACTTCATAGAGTTGAGCATAACAGAGGACATGAATGAAACACTAACCGGCACATTACGTTTACCGGTTGACTGCGACAACAATTTGTATTTGAAAAATGCATCGTATTGCTTTTGATAAGTGCTTCTTCCAAACCCTACCATTAAGGTACGGGTGATGCCATAATCCAATCCCCAACGCATACTGGCATTATCCAGTCCGAATAATTGGTAGAAACCTCCGTTCAGCTGACCAAAGCGATGTGAAATTTTCAGATCCAGAATACCCGCTCCTGTATTTTCAATGGACTGTCCGTTTATTAAACGTGTGGTTTTGAATGTGGCTTCTGTAAAATTGATTTTATTGCTTTCTTCTTTTTTTTGCTCGTCCTGCAACATTTTATCCAGGTCTACGTCCTGGGCAGAAAGTTTAAAACCAATCAACAGGAATACAATGATCAATGAAGGTTTGGGTGACATATGAAAAAGTTCGATGATTATTTATATGGTTCGTAGCTACAAGCCACGGAGATTTCTACAGAATCGGCTACTTTACTTGTAACAATGGATGGAATAGTGATTTTGTAATCGGCCAGTTTGGCTATAAACTTCGCAGCAGTACTTATTTTACCCGCTTTCACCGTAACCGTTCCTTCTGTTTTTACTTTGTTGCTTACACCATGCATAGTAAGCGTTCCTTCTACTGTTACAGGATAAATTCCATCTTTAGAAAAGTTCACTTTACTGAGATCGGTAATCGCCCCTTTGAATTCTGCTTTTGGAAATTCATTGGAGTTCATATACTCCACATCATTAAAGTGCTGTTGCATGGATGCTTTTTTGAACTGGAAGCCTTTAATGAGTACAAGGAACTGCAGGTTACCTGTTTTGATATTGATGCTGCTGAACACTTCATTGTTCACCGCAGAAATATCTTCGATACTTGTATGAGAGAAGAACGTGATTTTTCCATTTCGTGTTAAATGGATGTCCTGTGCATTCGTTTGCGCAATTAAAAATGCCAGGCTTAAAAAAAGAAAGAATCGTTTCATGAATGTTTTATTAAACGTGTTTAATTATTAGGGGCACCATTGCGAATCCAGGTTCGCAGTTCGGCAATACGGCAATCACTCAGTTTGGCAGCACCTTGTGGCATTGGGTTCACATCTCTTGTTACTGCATTGAGCAGTGTGCCATTGGTGGCAGCTGTTTTTACCGAGTTATAATCGCCCAGCTTGATACCGCCACCCGAAGCTGCTGTACCACCGTGGCAGGATAAGCAACTGGAGTTAAGCATGGTAACAATCTGCCCGCTATACTTCACTGCACTTGTATCACAGGCGGTTGAAGGGTAAAGCAGATCTTCTTTATCGTAATAACAGGAAGAGAATAAACCTGTGGTTGCAAAGCCAATTGCAAGCATCAGCGGTAAGGATACCTTTCTATACATAAGGGACAGTATTAATTGTTGGGAGTTCCGGCGTCAATCCATTTTTTAATCTGAGTAATCTGGCAGTCGGGCAGTTTTCCTACAGGCGGCATTGCCACATAAGAAGCGGCATGCTTTACCGAACCCAGTAGTTTACCATTGAGCGCAACGGTTTTTAACACGTTGAAATCGGTAAGGTTATATCCGCCTCCGGGTGATAGTGTACCATGGCAACCATAGCAATTGGTTTGCAGTATGGGTTTGATAGTTGACGTATAGGCAAACTGAGCGGTATCGCAACCGGTTGTACAGTTGGTGGTATTCTGCGCACCTTGCATAATCCATTTGTAAATGGAATCTTTTTGTGCCGTACTTAAGGGTGAAGCAGGCGGCGGAGGCATACGGTCACCATTGTTTAAGGTAATCATCACTTTCCAGTATTTACTGTTGGCAGCATCATTGGCACGGATGCCTCTCATAATACCGGCGTAGTTATCCAGTACAATGCCTTCTTCATGTGAAGCAGCATCATGACAACCACTCTTTGCACAGTTGGAAACAAAAATGGGCAACACGTTCGACTGAAAGCAGATCGTGTTCGATCCCGGAGTTGGCGGTGTAACATTGGGTGGTGCGCCATTCACCAACGGAAGTTCATGTTTGCAGGAGGTAAGAAACAGTCCCAGCAACAGCACAAGGGCAACTTGTTTGATCATATTCGGATTTTATTTGACTCTGTGACAACGGATCAACACCACATCGGTGAGATACCCGGTACAGATGCCCTTCAAGGTTAGTTTGTCTCCTGCTTTGCACTTCACCTCTTTCTCTTCCATTGTGCAGTTAACACCAAACATCAGATCGTTTGTCTTCAACATAATGACGGTAAGCCCTTCTGCATTCTTACTCACATTGGTTACTTCGCCACTTACTTCCAGGACCTTATCAATATATTTTGCGTTGGCCGCTTTTTCGTTGGCACTGTACTCATCGAACAAGGCACTTGCTTCAATCGTAATTGCTTTCGCTTTTTCGATGTTCAATGCCGGCTTGTTCCACACAAAAAACCATATATATATGGCCACAGCCAACAGCATTGCCGGGAGCAAAAGCCCCAACAAAAGGGTTCTTTTTTTCATGTTTCTGATAATGATACCAAGGTAGGCGCTTCCTGGTATTTACAGCAAGGTTTGATACTGAACAGGCAAAAACGGTGCCTGAACCGGTAAAGAAGGCATTTAAAATTACAAAAGATTTTCCGGCAAAAGGGGTAATAAACATCACATTCCAACATAACTGGTAACCGGCTGGCGGTTCTGTATGGAACGGGCCAGGGTCATTTCATCGGCATATTCCAGTTCGCCGCCAAAAGCAATCCCCCGGGCAATGGTGGTGATTTTCACCGGCAGTTCCTTGATCTTTTTGCTGATGTAGAAGAGCGTGGTATCGCCCTGGATGTTCGGACTCAACGCAAAGATCAGTTCTTCGGCTCCCTCTTTTTTAATACGGTTGATGAGCGGCTCAATGGAAAGCTGATCCGGCCCCACACCATCCAGCGGGGAAATAACCCCACCCAATACATGATAAAGCCCGTTGAACTGTTGTGTGCTTTCAATGGCAATCACATCTCTGATATTTTCCACCACGCAAATGATTTCCTTTTTACGGGATGAGTTGCTGCAGATATTGCATACATCCGTATCAGAAACATTATAGCAGGTGGAGCAGAATTTAATGCCCTCCCGCATGCGTGAAAGGGTTTCTGAAAAAAAGCCCACTTCTTCTTTCGGTTGTTTGATGAGATGCAGTACCAGCCGCAGGGCGGTTTTTTTACCAATGCCCGGCAGTTTGGCAAATTCGTTCACAGCATTTTCCAGTAAAGAAGAAGAGAATGACATGGGGCGAAAATACGAAGGATACTTTAGAGACGGGTTCCTCTTACAGAATCATTCCGGTTTGAAATCAATTTTAAATTCATTGTCCCAGTTGGACTTAATAGAAATAGGTTTGTCAATCGACTGCACCAGTTCCGGCTGTTTCCTTGGCTTTGTAAAATAGGAACCGGCATCCCATCTTCCATTCTCGTTTGCATCAAACAGAATGCGCAACTGATAATCGCCCGGAAGGAATAATTTCTGATACCATTCGTTCGATTTCATAGGAATGGCTGAAATGAGATCCTCTCCACGATAAACCAGTAACACAGGGTGGCGTGACAAATCAAGTCCGGCAAACCGAACCCTTATTGAACCATAATCCTTTTCTTCAAAAGTTGAAAAACGTAACGTGTCGGCAACCGTACTGGTGTTACCCGAACTATCTGTTGCATAACCCGGCGGTAAAACCAGTTTATACGATGCTCCTGCTTTCCATTGTGTGAACACCACCAGTTTATTCCGCACGCTGTCATTTGTAATGGTAACCTCTTTCACTGTATTCGTTGTGTCTTCCAGCAATTTAATTTTTGAAGGATCGATCTTTCGAATGGGTTTGATATACGTGAGCCGCATACTATCCAGTAAATTCTGGTGCCCGTTTTCCAGGCTGGCGTTGAAATATAATTTACCAGCCGATCCTTTAGGAGGAGTGGCGGCAGGTTCTCTTCTTTTTGCTTTTTCGGCCACGTACGCATACAAAGCTACCGGTTGTGTATTTGCAGAGACTACGACCGGTTGATCATAAAATGCAAATGCTTCCGACAACAAACCATATTTTTTATCGCCATCGCTATCCAGCAACGCAAATACATAGAAGGTTCCTTCGGGCAGATTTGAAAACCGGAAATTGCCCTTGCTGTCAACCCGTGTCACATACTTCGGTTTTTCTTTCATCACCGTTGAATCTTCATTCTTTGTATAAAGGACGGCAAACATGGTACTATCTGCCTTGCCCGTTTCTGCAAGAATCACTTTGCCCGATAGTGTATTGTTATCAATACGGCTACCCGTACTGAAAACATATTTAAAGTTTTTAAGAATATTCCCTTCATTGAGATCGGCAATCGCATCGCCAAAATCAATCGTATAAGTGGTATTGGGCAACAATGAATCCTTTAAACGAACAGTTACAGTACGAAGTTTAGAATCAAACTGGGGCAATTGATCGGGGTAAGGTGTGATAAGTATTTTTTCATTCGCATTTTTCATTTCCACAAACTCATCAAAGTAAAGCGTGATTTTTTGAGAAGTCACCCGCAAAGCCGAATCTTTAGGCGTGGCACCAACTAACACAGGCGGAATGGTGTCTTTTGGTCCGCCGCCGGGAGGTACAATATTGGCACAACCGGTATTGCTTACCAGGTTGATGCTTATCAACGCACTCAGTAACAAAAAAGGGAAAATCCGTTTCACTTGCATAGCGGTGCAAACTTAAACTAATTGTTGCAACGGTTGGTATGGATTGGTTGCCGAGGCAATGCAGCGGAAGGTATTAACAGGATTTTTGAAAAAGCAGGGTGATGATGCGGGGTACGGTGGTGCGGTCATTGTCATCAAAATACTCCTTACAAAAAACCAATTGATAACCGTTTTGTTGGGCAGCCGATGTGAAATCCGACAGATGATGTGTGTAACAATCCACCACCTGTGTTCCTGCTTCCGTTTCAAACCGGGCTTTACTGCCACTGTATTGTTTGAAGGGATGCAGTTCGCCAATGTAGAGGTAGCCGCCGGGTTGGGTTACTGCCGATGCCTTTGCCAGCACAGATCCCAGGTCTTCGATATGTTCCAGTACCAGGCTGAAGGTCACAAGATCGAACGGTTGCCGAGTAAAATTCCAATCGCCCGTAATATCTGCCTGAACAAACTGCACATGTGGTGCCTGTACTTTTTCTTTTGCCAGTGCCAGCATTCCTTCCGATAGATCAACAGCGAGCAGGTGCCCGGCTTTTTGCAGTAACCAAACGGTATTCTTACCCGTGCCGCAACCAATCTCCAGGCAACTGCTGAACGGAATATCCTGTAAGGTTTCCCGCAACGAAACCGCCTCAAGGTCTCGTGTTTTATTGAGATTGGTATCGTACTGTGCCGACCAGTTGTTGTAGGATTGCTGAATGTTCATGAGGGTGAGAAGTTACGAGTTACTGGTTGCAAGTTACTGGTTAAAACAATTTTCACTTCGTGAAAAGGGAGGTTGTTTTAGCGCAGAGAAAGGAGTGAGGAAGAGAAAATGCTACGCATTTTTTTCCGGGAGAGTTTCGCAGAGGAATTTTCACTTCGTGAAAATGAGCCCCCCTCCATTAAAGCAGCAGCTTGCTTTTTTGCCTTTTTCTTTTGCCTTTTTTCTTTTGCCTTATGCCTTTTTGCCTTCTGCCTTTTCTTTTTGCCTTCTGCCTTCCGCCTTAAGCATTCCGCATTAAACCACTTAACAAATTCTTACAACTCCAATCCAATTCCTCTTCTACCTTTACAAAAAAAACACAATGGCACAAGCTCATGAAATTGACTATCGTATTGTAGGGGAAGAAATGCAATACGTGGAAGTAGAACTAGACCCCAATGAAACCGCCATTGCCGAAGCCGGCAGTTTTATGCTGATGGACGACGGCATTCAAATGGAAACCATCTTTGGCGATGGCAGCGCTAACCAGGGCTCCGGTGTGTTGGGCAAATTATTCTCGGCCGGCAAACGGCTCCTCACAGGTGAGAGTTTGTTTATGACCGCTTATACCAATATCGGACAGGGGAAAAAGCGGGTAAGCTTTGCTTCTCCCTATCCCGGTAAAATTATTCCGCTGGACCTGCTTCGTTTAGGCGGACCCGTTATTTGCCAGAAAGATGCTTTTCTCTGCGCCGCCAAAGGCGTGAGTGTGGGCATTGCCCTGCAACGCAAACTGGGAACCGGCTTGTTTGGTGGCGAAGGCTTTATCATGCAAAAACTGGAAGGTGACGGAATGGCTTTTGTGCATGCAGGCGGACATGTATTTGAACGGGAACTGCAGCCCGGCGAATTCCTGAAGATTGATACCGGTTGTGTGGTGGCCTATACCCACACCGTTGATTTTGATATCCAGTTTGTGGGCGGTATTAAGAACACCATCTTTGGCGGCGAAGGTTTGTTCTTTGCCACACTGAGAGGACCGGGTAAGGTTTGGATCCAAACCCTGCCTATCTCCCGCCTGGCCAGCCGCATTATTTCTTACGGAGGCGTTGGCCGCCGCAAAGAAGAAGGCAGCATCCTTGGCGGACTGGGCAACTTATTAGACGGAGATGGATTGAGGTAAGGACGGAAGTACTGAAGAACGGAATGAATGAAGAGCCATGCAGGAATGTGTGGCTCTTTTTTTATGGGAAGAAGCGACAGTAACTGTTTACAACGTTTATACCTGGTTATTGAAAATTGAAATAGTATAACGACAATTTGAAACGGATAACAATAAAATACTGATTATCAGCTTTAGTTTTTTTGAGGGAGTTGCGTAAATTAGAGAGTTACCACCAATGCTAAAAAAGACAGACGACACAGTAAGACAATGACTAAAAATGGACTCAACATACAGACCATATCGACCAAGCGGACATGCAAACAAGCTGACCGTGTTTTGCTATTGGGACTTGTGACAAAAAAGAAAGAGAAAGTCCACCCCTCGCATTTTTTAAAATTTCTTTTTGCCAGCCGCACAAACGGCACATTGGGTTTTGCCAGACACACAAGCCGACCCTTCACAAAACCAAAAGAGCCGTTTTTAGCCAACGCTTTTTTATAACTTTGAATGACTAATATTTATTTACATGGACGACAAATTTTTACAAGACTTCTTAAGAACAGGTCTCTTTGATATTGGCGATAGCGATGAGAGATTAAAATGGTTACAAGAATCTATTGCAGACCTTAAAAAGAAGTTTGAAGAGAACAACTCTTTACTTCATAAATTTACTTTGGTTGCTCTTGACCCCAATATTTCGGACAACGAACCAGTGATGATTGAAACCGAAAAAATCATCACTGACCATTGGAAAGCACTTAGGGGGAAATATACTGAAATGCCAAGGAACATTATCAGAGGTGTTATTCTTAACGCACTTAACAGTGTTGGAACGGCAGACCCTTATGCGGCAAGAATCATTTATTTGACCGCTCTGAATTTCTATCCTTATGCAAAACTCAATTCTGAAAAACAGTTAGTTCATGAGATGCTAAAATCATTAGGCGAAATCGCAGAAAAAGATGCTGTATCAGAATGGTCATTATTTGAAGAAGTACCTTCCGTAAAACTTAGCACACTAAAAATTAGCGATTTAAAATTCGGAGAACCACAAATTCCTTTAGAAGAGTTGAAAGCTAAACTTAAAACAGCGGCTAAAAGGGATCCACAAGGCCATGATCCTTACAGTCACCCTGAACAATGGTCTACTCACTTTTCTAATAATGCAGGGGAAGCCATTGGTAAAGCAGTTAATGATGCTTTTATCACCTTTTCTAAATCCCTATCCCCCACAGCAATAGAGACGCCAATTAATAGATTCTTCTCTGAATTTAAGAAAGCTTTAGATGCAAGCTTGAAAACTTCGTTCTCAAGTTTAACCGCAGTTGAGAGAAGAAGTAAATTGCTGTGGTGGAAGGAAACTTTATATTCTCCTTCTCAAAAAAGGAGTTACAGAGGGCTTGATAAAATTTTATTGCCAGCGATAATGGGTTTTGATTTGAATAATCAAGTTCCTGAAATTACTCCTATTAGTGTTGATTATCTTTTAAGAGACACATTGTATTTGCTAATTGACAAGCAAGATACACCTGTAAATTTTTCTGACTACCTCACTCAAATATCAACCGAGAATATAAAGCCCATCCTTAAACCTTTTTTCAATAAGCTGAATGAAAACGAAGGAAGAATATCTGTAACTGACTTCATTGCCCTTTTATTGAATGACAGAGTTAACATTAAAGATTTCAAATTAAGGACTGGTATTGATGAAACTGAAACAATTACTCTTACCAATCTGTCGGTTGTTGTATTACATGACTTATTGACTCAACGATTAATTGCAGAGTAATATGGCAGGAAAATGTTCACAATCTACTTGCTATCCAGATGAAACAGGCTGCAATGTTGAGGGCTGTACAAATCTGAATGATTGCAAGTTTTACAACAAGTCTGATTCAACAGACGATGCCGAGCAAACCGAAACTGTTACTCAAAGCGAAGAAGCATTTAGGATTCCTTGGACTGGAAACACATTCGGGTTAGTTGACCTAACTTTTTTAACTGCTTCATCAAAACCAATTTTAATTGGAATTGCTGGAGTAGCAAGCGCTGGAAAAACAACTTTTTTGGCTTCGCTGTACTGTTTATTAAGGCATGGCAAAAAAATAGGTGATTACAGTTTTGCAGGTTCACTTACTTTAAATGGCTGGGAAGATATTGCATGGTATTTAAGCTGGAAGGAAAATGGAAACATTCAGTTCCCACCGCACACAGAAAACAAAGCAGGGAGAATCCCCGGACTCTTGCATTTATGTTTGAAAAATTCTGTTGGAGAAAGAACCGATTTAATTTTTACTGATGCTCCCGGTGAATGGTTTGACCATTGGAGAAACAATGTAAATAGTGAAAATGCAAAAGGTGCAAAATGGATTCACGACAATAGTGATGCCTTTCTGCTTTTTGCAGACTGCGAAATACTTATTGGTTCAAAGCGAGGACAGGCAAAACATCAAATTAATTCTGTCGCTGAAAGACTGTTTGAAAACCTCGAATCAAGACCAATAGGATTGATTTGGTCAAAGTCAGATTTTGAAGTACCAAGTTCAACCAAAGACCAAATTCTTGAACTAATCGAGCAGAACCCCTATGTTCATTTCAGTCAATTCAATACAAGTGTTCAGGAAGGAGAACAGGGAATATTTCATCAAAATATTTGCAATTCAATAAACTGGATTATAGAAAGACTGAAAAGCAACCTTAATGTTACTCCCACAATAAACTCTATCGTTGTGGAGGATATGTTTTTATCAAAACGAATAGTCCATGAATAACTCATCATTAGTAAACAAAGTTTTAATTATTGGTGGTCCAAATGCTGGTAAAACGCATTTCGGAGGGCAACTATACGGAAGGTTAAGTAGTCGCTTATTTAATTACAAAATAGCACCAAACAACCGACCCAAAGACCTTACAATTTTTCAAGAAGTGATTGATAAGCTTTCAGAGGGAAGACGAGCTGGTCATACTGAGGCATCGGCAAACAGAAGTATTGAACTGAAAATAGAAGATTCATCAGGTAACAAAATTTTATTTGCATTTCCTGATTATGCAGGGGAGCAAGTAAATTATATCATTGACAATAGGAGAATAAATACCGTTTGGAAGCATTATATTGAATCAAGCAGTTCATGGATGTTGTTCATTCGCTTAGACGAAGTCAAACCTGTTGAGGATATAATCAATAAGGGAATTCCAAGTGCAGAAGAAATAGTAAAACGGAAAGCAACTCCACCCCCAATAAAAATTTCAGATGCTGCTCACTTTATTGAACTGCTTCAAATGTTGTTATACACAAAAGGAGTTCCTACTCTCAATAAAGTTGTCAGACCGAATCTCACAGTTGTTCTTTCGTGTTGGGATGTTCTCAATCTACCTAACAATACAAAGCCGAGTGACATACTGAAAGAGCGATTACCTATGTTATATGATTTTTTGAAAAATTCTTGGGCAGATAACTCTCTTTCAATTATCGGTCTTTCATCAACAGAAAAAACATTAACTGATGATGCTGACGAAGAATACATTGATAGAACACCAATAAAGTTTGGCTATATCATTAATGAAGACGGAACAAAACAACAGGACTTAACTTTATCAATTCAAACATTCATTGGCAACTAATAACATCACGATTCATCAGGCATTTTATGGCGAAGTAAATAGGGCACATTCTTGTATTAAACAAACACTGAAAGACCCTGATTTAATTTCGTTCCTTATTGCATTTACTGATAGACCAGCAGCACTCCCACCTGGATTTATGCTTTCTCCCTATATCTCAGGAAGCCCATTTTCAAATTACTATGTTTTTACAAAAACTTTTCCAGACATATCTGCTACAAGGGCAGGCATGGTCTTCACTCATGTCCTTATCTTGAACTTAGAAGACATAATTCACATCAGCAAATTAGAAAATGTTTTTTCGCATTTTGTTGAATCCACTGAAAGCAAAAATTATGAGCTACAAGAATTTCATTTTGAAATAACTGATTCCGTTGCCAATTCACCAAGTAAACAACAACCAAAATACATTCAGGAAACAATTTCTGCGTTTACTTCTAGTGTAAATCCAATTCTATTTACTGGCGACATTTCAGCTTTCACTAATGCACTTCAAGTAATTTGGAATTCACCAAATACATTATCAAGAAAGAAAATAAAGTTCAGAACGAGTTTCACTCTATCAGATATTGAGAGTGTCAAAGACTTGACAATTGTTTCCATACAAAAAGATTTTCTTCCCAAATGGCAAGGTCAGAAAATAATTCAGGGAGAAAACCAAACAGTGGTTGAAATCAGTTCGCATTCTGAGGCATTGTTTCTTGGACACATAAACGAAAATCCATTTTACAATTTCTTGATAGAGCTTAACGCTAACTTATCTGAAGTTCAAAGTTACGGTCAATATGAAAAGATTTTTGCCAATTACAGTTCAATAGATAAAGTTGAGGATGCAAACATTTTGCGACAAGACATTCGGGTATTAGCAAAGATTTCTCCTTCATCAAATGATGGGAAAAAAATTAAGGAAAAATATCTTGACCGACTTGCAACTCTCATAGCAGATAAGAAAGACAGCAATCTTAAAGCACTGAGAAACATTGACTGGTCTGCATTTGAAAACGGGGAAGAAAAGGGTAAAGTAATTATTTCTGCTTTTTTTAAAAGTGAACTTGAGAACCCAAACCAAAAACAATTTCAGGAACTATCAGAACTTATTGACATTGCCATAACTGATAGTGGTCAAAATTGGTGGCATCAGACTATAAAAGAGTCCGTTAGCAATGAATTCAGAAAACAAAGCTTTGTTTCACTAAACAACATATGGCAGTTGCTTAATTTTGGGGAAGCCACCACAAAAAGTTTGCTCTCGTTGATTTTACCAATACATGGTTGCGATGCAATACTTAGAAAGGGTATTCCTAATAAACTACGAGATAAAACTTGTATTTCTCTTACTTCCTTTGCCCGAACAAATCATTTTTATTTACTACATGCAGACATTTTATTAAAACAATTTACTCTTGAAAAATCTATTGAAATTCAACTTCAAATTGAAGATAAATTAACACTTGCAAATTCTTTTGGTTTAAAATATCTAGTTGAAAAGCTGACCCCTGAAGAACTTATTGCTTTAACCGTAAGATTAAATGACCCAAAACTTGTTGAGTTATCAGTGGAAGCTATTGAAAAGAACACAGCACTATTGAAAGACCTAGATTTGTCAATTTCTTCTTGGCTTGACATCTGGACATCCTTTGTTCTCAAAACCCGAAAAGTTTTTGCAGGTTTGGTTGGTAGTGAATCTAAAATAGTTTCTTCCGTTTTAAATTTGGTTGCAGAAGGTAAAAATATAAACGACTCAATTATAGGTTTAATTGCTGATTCTCCTTTTTCTGATTTAGTAGATTACAAAAACAGAAGCAAAGTTTGGGGAATAATCAACACCACTCATAAACAAAAATTCCTTGCAGCCACCACAAAAAGTGTTATAAAAAATTTACTGACAGGAAAGTTAAGACCGAAAACTATTGAATCAGAAATAATAGAAATAATTACTTCCGATTCATTTATGACCAACTTCTTGAGTGAAAACAGAAATAATATTGAGCCAGTATTAACTGTATTTTCAAGTTTTACCACTCTTAAAGACAACTTTCTTTCTGATTACATTGCCAATTACAAAGGAACCATTTCGGATGAACAGGCAACGAAACTTGGTGAGTTGGTTACCAACAACAATTTTAAAAAAACTGCAAGAAGTATTTACGATAAGGCAAGGTATAATCCTTCATTCACTGCTGCTTATTTACTTTGCCAAGACCTTGTAAGTCTTAATTGGTTGGAATCTATTTGGAGTTTTGGTTCTCAGCCGTCTAAACCTTTACATTCCTCTTCTATTCCTGTTTTGTCAAAGGAAGAATCTTTACGAGCAAACTTACCAACCGTGGTTATTCTAACAGCCATCAAAGAAGAGTATAGGGCTGTTCGTGCACATCTGAATGAAACAGTTGATGCGGACAGAAATGATACTACTTATGAGGCAGGTCTGTTTCAATTCAACCATAAAGAAATTGCTAAAGTTGTAATTCGGGAATGTGGAGCAAAAAATACAAATGCTGCTCAAGAAACAGAAAGAGCAATTCAGTATTTCAAACCTGATATGATTCTTTTTGTAGGAATAGCAGGTTCAAGGAAACCTAAAGATTTTTCTGTGGGTGATGTTATTTTTCCCGAGAAAGTTTACTCATACGAAGGTGGTAAGTCGGAAAAAGAATCATTTCTTTCAAGACCAGATAATGCACTCATGTCATATTCTCTCTTGGAAAAAGCGAAAAAGGAAAGAAATAAAGATGACTGGAAAGTTTTAATTAAAGGGACTTGGAATAAAGATGTGAAAGCTGACCTCGGAATTATTGCTTCAGGAGAACAGGTCGTTGAACATTATGATTCTCAAATTGGAAAGATATTACACGAACATTTTAATGACACTTCAGCGGTTGAGATGGAAGGTTTTGGGTTTGGTAAAGCAGCAAATAGGCAAGGTAGAGAAACAAGCAACATTTTAATCGCTGTAGTTCGAGGGATTTCGGATGTAATTGAACAATCTTCAAAAAAAGGGAAGAATAAAAATGAGGACAAGCGACCGGCAAATGCTAAAGGTTTTGCATCTGCAACTGCAGCCGCGTTTGCATTTTGGTTAATTTTAAAGACATACGAATAATGAGTCAACCCATTTTGCAAGCACATTACCAAAGCCGCACAAGCCAACGCTACAACCAAAGCTTTGTCAAAGAGCTTGCAAATCCACCGCAAGGAAAAAAGAAATTTTAAAAAATGTCCACCGCACGACAAAAAGACAATGAAAATGACAGCAACAAATAGACTGACAAACCACGGCATACAAGGAAGCACTGGTGGTAACATGGGTTTGGCGTCATGCGGGGTGCAGTGCTTAAATTCAAGTTCAGTTTTTCAAATCAACTTTAGTCCCCTCTGGCGCAAGTGTTCCGCAGGATCACTTGATGCCAATTAAATCCGCCGGACTGTGTCCGGATTTCACAGAAAGGAAATTCGATTACCTTTGCCCTGATTCGTGTCTTCACGAACCAATCCTTCTTCTCAGGCATTGTCTGGCCACCGTTTCGCAGTAATGAATTCCCCTCTGGCGCAAGTGTTCCGCAGGATCACTTGATGCCAATTAAATCAGCCAAACTGTGTCCGGATTTCACAGAATAGAAATTTCATTTACTATCAAATCTCCCTCCCACTTTCTTAGCCCCACTCTGGTCTCAGCCAATCCGCTCAGCAGCAGTTCGGGCTGGACGTTTATTGTTCAACTTTAGTGCTTAACTTCAACAACATATTTTCAAATGGGCATTTGTACCGGGCTGGACAATCAATGAATTCCCTGCCTTCGCAAATACTCGAACGTAAGCAGCAATACACTGACACCCTACTAATGCAAAAAATATTCATGGGACTTTTAGCAGGACTTTTAGGCTTGTTTGGCTGTGACAACAATCATGGCAAGACACAACCTTTAAATAAAAACAAGCCGACATTTGAACAACAGCTTGAAACATTCAAGCAGCTTGGTTTTATGCTAAATCCTGGCATCGACACATCAGACATTAATCGTTGGCCAAGCGGACACAAAGAGTTTGAAGATTTACCTTATCATTTAATGTATCAAACTCTTGGTCAGACAATTGAAAGAGAACCGTGGACGCCACTAACCAACAAAGTTTGGGACTTTGATTTGGAAGCAATCGAAGACCACGGAGCTTACGTTGAAATAATGAAGAACATTAGTCGCATCACAAATGGTGATTTAGTTTTTGAAGACATCAAAGACTATGTTGACATAAATGAAGGCAAAGCTTGGGTATCTTTTAAATGCAAAGGTGAAAATTATAAGTGGGACTTAAAAGTTGACAATGATTGGGCAGATGGCAATTTGTTTGACAAAGTTCACGAGTTGACTGACAAGTATAAAACTAAAGCAAAGTTTACATTCTTCAATACAGGCGGTCAAGACTTTGTTCTTGGCTATTGCACATCTGAAGAATTAGAAAAAATTAGACAAGCTACTGGGTTAGATATTGTTTGGTTAAAAGCAAAAGGACAAATTTATTAACGTGACAAAGAAGTACTGCTGCTTACATGAGGTTTTGCGGCAGTGGGGCTGGACGCAAAGCGTCCGTCATCTGTTGTGCTACTATTTGGCTCCAATTCAGGGGCCGACGTTTTTCAATTAAGCTTTTGCACTTAACTTCAACAACATAATTTCAATCGGGCTTACGTCGCCGGGGGCGACGAATAGAAATTCCCCCACCGACCTCAAAGCCATGGAACGTTAGTAGCAATTTTGTAACACACTCAACGATTATGAGACAAAAATTAACATTATCATTTTTTTTACTCTTTTCATTTACCACTTTTGGTCAGAAATTGAATTTTGACGCATTGGAAAAATACTTTTCAATTACAGACAGCCTAAGACAAAATATACCGCTATCGCAACAATCTTGGAAGAATTTATTGTCTAATAAAGGAATTCAACTTTACATCAAAAACAATGCACTTGACGAATCAACATTAGAAATTTATCGTAAATATTTGGAGTATGTATATATGCCAAAATATGATAGTTTGCTAAATCAAAGATTAAAGAATAGAGAAAAATATTTTATTCTTTGGGTTTTTAATAACTACAAAATTCAGGAATTAGAATTAAAAAATTACTATAAAAAAATACAAACAGACAATGCTGAATATGTTGACAGTTTATATCTGAACTGTAATCAAATGTTGCCACGAAAAATGTGGACAAAAGCAAAAAATACAACTATATATTTTATTCCATTAATGAACGATGCTATTGCTGAAGGTACGGACTTGGTTTTTACTTTATATGGAGCATACCATTTTGATAAACTAAAATATGGAGTATTAGGTGGACACGAAATACATCACATCATTAGAAAAAACAAAACAACAACAAATATTAAGGACAAATACCTTTATGAAGCCTTGACACTTATCTTGAATGAAGGTAGTGCCGATTTAATAGATAAAAAATACACTGCGTTAAGAGAGTGCCCAGAGGATTTGGCATATTATGAGTATATGATGGAAAATGGTAAAAGTATGTTAACAACTCTTGACACAAGTATAATCGCACATATAGACAATTCAAAACAAATTAGTAAACCCGATTTGCAAAATATTGTTCCAATGTCAGGACACATTCCAGGTTGTTATATGGCGACTATCATTGACCGGAATGGATTCAAAAATGAACTCATAAAAAATATAGATGGCCCAATTAAATTTGTTATTCTTTACAATAAAGCAGCAAGTTTAGACAAGGATAAACCGTATAAATTTTCAACAAAAACAATTAATTACATAAAAAATATTAACCGGAAAAAAAGCTACTAACACGGGTTTTGCGTTCGGGCGTGCTGACGTGCAAGCTTGTAGCCTTGTGCTTCTAAAGAACTTAAGTAATAACTTGCCCCCTCTGGCGCAAATGTTCCGCAGGATCACTTGATGCCAATTAAATCCCAATTCTTCTATTTAGCCACAGTCTGGGGCGAGGCTACTCGCCGTTTTCATACTACTTTAACTTTTACTATTTAACTTTATCAAAACCCAGATAGCAGTTCCGGGTGGACAGAATACTATTTTCCCATCATCAGTAACAACTGCTCATAAGGCATAATTCTAATGGACATCCTACGCACTTTTGAAGTATATCAAAAACAGCTTGAGAATATTCGCAAGAATAATTACTATGGGCGACCACAAGTATTGCGACAATTTCGTATGCATTTCAAAGGATTTAGCGATACTGAAATTTCAACACTTAAAGGCTTTTTAATCGACAATGAAAAAAAATGGTTTGTAGCACATTTACTTGACAATCTCGACACATTTCCAACAGAATTGTTAAATCCAATGCTTCAAGCTGCAGTCAATGAATCAGACCCTGGTTTCAATAACGATTTTGTAAAACCTTGCAGGAGAGTTTTTGATTATGTTGACATCCAAAACATTTTACTTGACATATTTCTTGGCGGCGACAAAGACAAAAAAATTGCAGTCCTTAAAGTTCTGTATTGGGCCCGGCCAACAGTTTATTCAAGGACTGTCCACGAAGGGAATAAGAAGTATGTTCAACAAGGCTATGATACATTCTTTTGGGACTATGAATTGGAATCATTTAACGATGACTTTAAGGTTGATCAAAATGTTTTTGCAAAAGAATATCCACGACAAGAGGCTATTTATAATGAGCAACTTAAAACTATTCTTGAAGAATTTTATAAGACGACTGACATTGAATTAAAATATCAGATTGCTTTGCAACTACCAAAAGAACTTAAAGACTACCCAGAAGAGTTACAAACTAAAGCAAAGTCTTTTCTGCATGACAAAGAGAAACAAGGCATCCCATACAATATATCAGAGTCGGACAAAGTTAAAAATACTGACACCACTCTTTTACGCAAACTTTTCTTAAAGACAAAAAGACTATTCACAATAGAAAAAGGTATCACTCTTAAACAGAGGTGAAGCACCCTTTCTGGGCCCTCCCTGGCGCAAGTGTTCCCCAGGATCACTTGTTGCCAATTAAATCCGCCGGACTGTGTCCGGATTTCACTGAAAGGAAATTTCATTTATTATCAAATCTCCCTTGTATATTCTCAGGCATAATCTGGTCATTACGCACAAGCTGTATTTATAGTTATACAATTTTACTGTTTATCTTTATAAAACATCAAACTGTGATTGCCGGTAAATGAACTGCTTTTCTCCACCAGTAGCAATAGCCGGCCGTTAAAAGCAAACAAAGACACACAAGGTATTGAGCTATGTTTCATTTCAAGTCAGAACTAAATATTATCGGGGTTAATCCATTTGTTTTTGTTCCTGATGCAATTCTTCATCAGCTGTTTAAACAAGCTGGAAAAGAAAAAGGTCATATTCCCATTACAGGAACAATAAATGATAAACCTTATAAACAGACATTAGTAAAATACCTGGGAGAATGGCGCCTTTACATCAATACTACCATGCTGAGAAATTCTCCTCAACGAATTGGAGAATTGATAGACATTACTATTAGTTATGATTCTGAAAGCAGAGAAATTAAAACGCCGGAAAAATTCACCAAAGCCCTGAATGAAAATCCTGCAGCCAAAGCTGTTTTTAACAACTTACCTGCATCAAGAAAATTGGAAATAGTCAGATATTTATCTAAACTAAAAACAGAAGAAGCAAGAGAAAAAAATATTGAACGGGCTATCCATTTTCTTTTGGGGAAAGAAAGATTTATTGGCAGGGCAAAACCATAATGCCTCGCCCACTTCCTGTAACCAGGAACGATTCATCATTATTTTAGTATGCTGGCTTACCACCTTTCATTCATTAGTAGCAGTCTGCAACAATCTGGCCGCAATAAATACTACTTTAGTTCTTAATTGCTAATTTTAAGAAGAAGCAAGGTTGAAACGCCAGGCTTCCGGAAATAAAAGTCAGCTAAAAAGACAGTTGGTTCAATACCGGCTTCTTTACTACAAAACCTTTACTAATTACAATAACAATGAAATATTTTCAAATCCTGTATTTACTCTTACTTTTTCATTACACTGTTTCCGGACAGAAACCAAGAGCAAGAGATATTGGTATTCCTTTTAACGGAACTACCGGCCGGTTTAACGCTATTACAGATGTGAAAGGGGTGGAAGTTGGCTATAGTACTATTATTTCAGGGCAGGGCAAAAATATATTAGGTAAAGGCCCGGTTAGAACAGGTGTTACTGCCATTTTACCAAGGGGCAGAAACAACAACCCTGTTTTTGCAAACTGGTATTCACTGAACGGAAATGGAGAAATGACAGGAACAACCTGGATTACCGAATCAGGATTTCTGGAAACACCTATCATGATCACAAATACCAACAGTGTTGGCGTTGTAAGAGATGCAGTATTGAAATGGTTTGTAAAAACAGGCTGGTACAAAGAAGACTTCTGGTACACCTATCCGGTTGTAGCAGAAACCTATGATGGCTTTCTGAATGACATTTATGGTTTTCATGTTAAAGAGAGTAATGCCTATGAAGCATTAGACAGTGCTAAAACAGGTTATCTGAAAGAAGGTAATGTTGGAGGAGGAACAGGAATGATGTGTTTAGGTTTTAAAGGTGGAACAGGAACCTCATCCAGAATCGTGAAAATAAAAGACTCCACCTATACTGTTGGAGTATTGGTGCAATCAAATTTTGGAAGAAAAAAGAATTTTACAATTGCAGGGGTGCCAATTGGAGAAGAATTAAAAGACACGTTGAATTATGAATTTAAAGCAGCTCCCGCATACAGACAGGATGGAGATGGGTCAATTATAGTTGTAGTGGCTACAGATGCACCCTTATTGCCACATCAGTTGAAAAGAATTGCAGCCAGAGTTCCTCTTGCCATTGGCATAGTAGGGGGTCGAGGAGAAAACAGCTCCGGAGATATATTCATTGCCTTTTCAACGGGTAATTCGTCGGCTTTCCAGAGAAATGATTTTACAAATCTTGATGTATTGCCCAACGACCTAATCAATCCTTTGTTTGAGGCAACAGTAGAAGCAACAGAAGAAGCAATCATAAACGCAATGGTTGGTGCTGAAACAATGGAAGGAATTAATGGAAATAAGGTTTACGGACTTCCTCATAAACCAGTCATTGATTTATTAAAAAAATATAAAAAGATAAGGTAAAACCACCTCCGCCAACATTGATATTGTTTAAGAATGAAATGCCGTTTCAAACAACAGATTCTAAATAATTCTGTTTTCTCAATAACGGTTTCGTTGTGTTGGGCTTTATCTTTAATTAAAAGGGGGAGTTTCTTTAATGAGCCAGTGAACAGACATACATCGGATCCATTTCCGCTCCTTCGAAAATCTACACAAATGACAAATTGCCTTATGGCCAGTCAACATTATTAAAACTGAAAAGAAAATGGATTTCTTAAAGGTTAATTACAAAATCATTTCAATAACAATATTTGCATTGGCAATTTTGGTTGCGCATATTTCATCTACCAATAACTATGACTGGACAAAAAACACGATTAGTGATCTGGGCTCCCAAGGATATCAAAGAAAATACATAATGCAAATTGGCTTTTTAATGTTTGGGCTAACATTATCGGCAGGCATTATAGCAAATGGATTGAATGGACGCACAATACTCATTTTAATTTATGGTTTGTGCATTGGATTGACTGGTGTTTTCTGCACAAAACCATTCTTTAGTTCAGAGAATTATTCTGTAATACAAGCAACTATTCACTCTGCTTTAGCTCAAACAGCAGGTGCAGTATTTACTCTTGGCATTTTGGCCCAGTTATTTTACTCTCAAGACAAAAGTGAAAGGTTGATGCATTTTACTTTCTTTATTTTAGTAATGGGTCTTTCAGCATCTTTCGGACTTATGAAAAATTATCAAGGAATTATCCAAAGACTTTTGTACTTATCGAGTTTTATTTGGTTGATCAAATTTTATAAACCATAACCAGTTGTATGATTAGTATCGATTTCCAAAGGTTTTTTCAGGTATAGATGTTTTAATAAGTTCCAATTCGTTTTGAGTAAACTCAACATTGTAGGCTCCCAGATTTTCCTCAAGACGATAAATTTTTCTTGTGCCGGGAATGGCTGTAATTTCATCATTCTGACTTAATATCCAGGACAATGCAATCTGTGCTTTTGTTACTCTTTTAGCCTTCGCTAATTGATCAATAACTTCTACAAACCTGATATTTTCATTTATCGCCTCTTCTGTAAATCTTGGGTTACTTAATCTGAAATCTCCAGTCTCAAAATCAGCACGACTATTAATTGCTCCGGTTAGAAACCCCCTTCCTAATGGACTATAGGAAACGAATGAAATTCCAAGCTCTTTGCAAACACTAAAGATTTCTTGTTCAGGTTCTCGACTCCATAAGGAATATTCGGATTGAACAGCTGTTATTGGGTGAACTTTGTGAGCTCTGCGTATCGTTTCTTCATTTACTTCTGACAAACCAATGTATTTTACTTTACCTTGTTTGACCAAATCAGCCATTGCAGATACGATCACCTCTATCTCGACATCCGGCGCCTGTCGGTGCATATAGTACAAATCAATCGACTCTGTCCCCAGATTTGTAAGACTCTTTTCACAGGCTTTTTGTATGTATCCCGGTTGCCCATTGAGTCCAAGCCATTCTCCATTTGGCCCCCTCATAACACCAAACTTAGTCGCCATAATGATGTCGGAGCCATGTCCTTTTAAAGCTTTACCAATAAGTCTTTCATTTGCTCCACTAGCGTACATATCTGCAGTATCAAAAAAATTCACACCCAGATCAATTGCTTTATGCAATGTTTTAACCGATTCTTTTTCATCAAAAGATCCATAAAACTCTGACATACCCATGCAACCAAGACCAATACGGTTCACCTTAAGTGTACTGTTTCCTAATACTGTTGAAATTTTCATTTTTACCGGTTTTTAAACTGAAACAAGATTCATAATTAAATATGAACACCACCCGAAACTTCTATACGTTGTGCATTTATCCACTTAGCATCATCAGAGCATAAAAATGCGACAACAGTACCAATATCGTCCGGGAGGCCAACTCTGCCCAGAGCTGTGGTATTGGCTATCATTGCATTTAATTCTTTATTATCTCTTACAGCACCACCACCAAAATCTGTTTCAATTGCACCTGGAGCTATTGTGTTTACACGTATTCTTCTGTTTCCGAATTCCTGTGCTTGATATCTTGTTAAACATTCAACAGCAGATTTCATAATAGCATAGGGGGCATAGTTTGAATAACTAAACCTTGTTAATCCGGAAGATATATTTACAATACATCCTCCATCACTGATAAACGGTAATAGTTTTTGAGAAAGAAAAAAGGGTGCTTTTAAATGAATATTAACCATTGAATCAAAAATCTCTTCCGATGTATTGGCTATACTTGAATAAGCAGCAACACCAGCATTGTTAACCAAAGCAAAAATATTCTGAGCAGCAAAATCATTGGTTAGCGAAACATTTACCGACTGAAGAAAATCATCAAAACTCTTTGAATCAGAAACATCAAGTTGAATAGCTTTTGCCCTTTCACCCATTGCCAGTATCATCTCTACTACTTTATTGGCCTCGTTTACATTACTATTATAGGTCAGGATAATATCAAAACCCTTTTGGGCCAATCTCAGGCACATGTCTTTGCCCAATCCTCTACTACCTCCCGTTACTAATACCACCTTCTTTGTTGTTTTCATTTTACACTTACATTTTATGAAACAAAGGTGGATGAATTAATAAAACTACTGATGCAGATTACAATCCAAAATTTGCAAATTTCAATCAATTTCTATATTTCATTGGCGAGAGCGATGTTTGCTTTTTGAAAAAATTAGAAAAATGGGCTACTTCATCAAACCCTAAAGCAAATGCAATTTCTGATACATTCATTTTCGTTTGCTTCAGCAATATTCTGGCTTCTTCTGCTATTCTGCCATTTATAATTTCCTTTGTGCTTTTTCCGGTGGTTTCTTTTAGTACTTTGTTGAGATGATTGATATGAATCCCTAAAACTTTTGCAAAGTCAATTGGTGCTTTAAGTTGTATTACCTGAGTATCGTTTTCAATTGGGAACTGCCTTTCCAATAATTCTATAAATAACGCAGTTATTCTACCAGCTGCATTTGTAGTATGAGCAACACTGTTCATAGGCTTCAATTTCTGACCAGTATGAATAAGTTCCATTAAATAATTTCTCAATAAATCATACTTAAAAACATAGTCTGAAGACAATTCTGAATCCATCTTCTTAAATATTAATTCAATTGCTTGATATTGTTCGTCATTTAATTGATATACAAAATCACTATTCGGAAGAAAAACCGGCAATTCATCTATCAAAAAACCGGTTTTCGATTTTGACAAAAACTCTTTGGTAAAGACACAAAAAAAGCCGGTCTGTTCTTTACTTTGAGGCAAATATCTATATGGAATTCTGGGTGTTGCAAATAAGATTCCCTGATGTTCTATAAGAATGGTTTTATCAGCATATTCTACAAGGTTTTTTCCTTTAATCAAACTGATTTTGTAATACAATCTCCGATTGTAGGTCATTTCGTGTTTCTTGTCAACTCTGAAATAAAACTTTTCAGTTTCGAATACATTAAAATGGCCCAGGTGAGCATTGGTTTTACTGTCTAAAACACTTTCAAACTGAAAGTCACTTTTACCAAAAATATCTTTATAAAAGTCTATGATACTTACGTTCTTCATATTTGTAAAATTCAAATAACTCTAAAGTTAGAGTTTTTAACAACTTTGCCTTCGCCCATATTCATGTTGTCATGAAAAAAACCGGACTCCTTGTTTTTGCTTTAACATTTTTGATATCACAGCTCAGGGCCGAGTTTGGCAGCGTGGGCATTTTTGAAAAGAATGCTGAGCAAGAAATTATCAGCGTACGGATCTTTCCGGCAAAATGTACCGTTACCCAAATGGACAACAGCGCATATCTCAACCTTCTCAAAAACATCAATACGTTTATGCACCTAGATGGTTCCAGAGTGTAAACACAATTCCATATCCCGTTTACAGAATTGAGGGTGCGAAAGAATTTACAATTAATGAGTACATCGGTAAAAAAGCAGCCCAAAAAGTGAAATTCATCCGGTAGTTCGAAGACATACTGCTTGACAAAGGAGGAAATGTTGTTAGCACGCAAATGCAGGAAAGACCCACCGGAATTATGGTCATTTACTATGCCGATTTCAGTAATACCGCCATTGCCACAGTGATAAGTTCTGTGTATACGGTTTACAGCAAAAACCCGATCAATGTACAGGAACCACTTTCCGGGATAACGGCGAATTCAGGCCCAGCTGATCAAATAATAACCAAGGGTCTGGCTCAAGTGTTCAACAGGATCAATTGCGCCGGCAGCGGGTGTTGTTATTGATCATTAATTATGTTCATCCTTCCCTTCGAGCAGGTACTCAATGCATGGATCTTCAAATACCTCTGTCTTCTTTCGTCGTAAACGACCATCTGTATGATAAATATAAGTGATGAGCTTTCGTTGTTTCGCATCTGCGCTATACCATTCTTCCGTATTGATAGTACCATTATTGTGAAAATGAATACTTACTACTTCACCGGTAGGTAACCTGTCGGCTTTGTATATGAACACACCCACTTCATTAAACTCCCGTTCCAATACGGGTGTGGGGCATTCACTCCTGTAACGCCTGTAGTTACGGATATCACCATTTTCAGAACGTGTGATAAATTCGGCAAGCGTCGTTTCTTTTACATAGGTATAATACCTTCCTGATGGTTTGAAATCACCGGGAGCAGCTTCTATAAAATGCATATAATTCGTACTGTCATCCTTGCGGTAATAGAAATAACCATCTTCCCGTTCATGCTTTACAGTCAGTTCCCATTGCTGGACAGTAAGCTGAGTTTTAGTTGATTTAGTAATACGTAATTCACAGGTGGCCGCTTCACCACCGGTTAAAAAATTTACTTTGGTTGTACTTTGCTCCTCTTCTGTATTTGAAAGGAAATGATACAGGGAATCTCCGGTAATGGTACCCTGCGGATTATAGCGCATTCTCACTTTATAAGCACCCGTAAACAAAGGCACATCCAGTAAATGATGCGATGCAACCTGTTGATACGTATTCCAGCTTGAGTCATTCCAATAGAAGGTATACTGAATTTGTTCGCCCGGTTTTAATTGATGGGTTACAAAAACTCCGGGGCGTTTGATAAGCATGTTCATCATCCGTTCTTCTTTTGCACGAAGCAGGTGCAGGTTACCGGCCATGTCATATACTTCCAGGTAAATGAGTTTCAATCCTGCATTTTGTGTGCCCGGCATCAGCAGCGGCCAGGTACGTTCTTTGTCTATGTTCGAAACAGTGAGTATAAACTCCACCTTCTCCCCTTCTTCATAGGTTTGTTTTGCCGTTTTTAATTCAAATTGAAATGGCATAAAAGGTAAATCAGCCTTTGCAAAAAGCACAAAAAAGCAGCAGGCGATTGTGATTTTTATATTCATATAGTAAAGATGCCCGCACCTGCTTATTTTCATAAACAAACGGGCTAGAATGATATTAACTGTATATCGTCGAAAGAATGTGTCCTTTCTGCCAGAGAATCTTTCCGGGATAAAAGATAGTGAATAATGTTGACAGGCGTGAAAGGTGCCGATGGTTAACAATCCGAATCTGTTTTAACCAACTGCAGCAGCATGTTGCATTAAACATGAAATGTAACCCACAGCTTACAGCCATTGCCTGGAGCTGAATGAATATCCATCCGGCCTTTATATAACTGAAGCCGGCTTTGAACATTACGGAAACCAACACCTGTTTTCAAGCTCTTTGTATCAAAACCTTTTCCGTTATCTGTAACTGATATGTAAATAACATCGGAGTGATCCATTGAAATTTCAATTTCAGCTGTACTGGCTTCAGCGTATTTGATGATATTGTTCAACTGCTCCTGTATTACCCTGTAAATAAGAAGTTGCTGCGGCTCGTTCAGTTTGCTTTCATCAAGGTTATTGGTCCGGAATAACAAGTCGATTGTTTTGATTCGGGTAATATCGGCTATTAAACGTTCCACTGCTTCTTTCAGGCTCATTTCTGAAAAAACCGGAGGCTTAATACTTGCTGATAATAGCCTGATTTCCTGTTGAGCATCTTTAACGATCTTCCATGCCTTACGGAGTTTCTCTTTTTCCTTTTCATCCTGCAGGTCAATAGAATCGAGGTATAGGTTTACAACCGTCAACAGTTGAGAGACATTATCGTGCAATTCTTCAGCCCACCTGTTCCGCTCATTTTCCTGTGCTTTAATAATGGATAACGCAAGCTTTTGTTTATGCTTCAGCTGTTGGGCAAAGTAATCGGCCTGCAGGTTTCGCAGCTGTGTTATGTCCTGCAGTTCACCAATAAGCTGAACCGGTTGATTCGTTGTTTTATCTCTTATGAAATAAAGGCTGCTGATTACATTATAGTATTGATGATCACTTGCCAGAATTCTGTATTCTGATTTCCACAAATCAGAAGTGCTGTTTAAAAAGGTAAGGTATTCTTTAATAATTCTACGGCTGTCTTTGGGATGGATGAGATTAAAAAATACAGTGATAAATTCTTCTGGCTTAGAAGGTGGATGGGAGATGAAGAATTTCATTTTTTCGCTAACCGAAACTTTTCCCAAAACAAAATCAATATCCACAATCCCGTTACGTGCAGCTGCATTAAGTGCAGAAAAACTCTGTTCAAGAATTTCCTTTTTCAGGTTTGCAAGCTGTATGTCTTTGTAAAATTTATTACTCAGAAAATATAATACGAATGCAAGGGATCCAACAAAGAATAAACCTTTTATTGATTGAATTTTTTCAAGCCTGATTGCACTGTTCTGTGCAATGCTTACGGCCACTTTATCGCTGACCAATATCCAGATAACACTAAGAACCAGGTAAACCAGGGTAAGCTTAACAGCGGGTGAAATATTCCGTAAATGGTGAATCAATAGGTTTGACTGATGATTTGGGTTCATGGCGTTTGCTTAGGGCTCTTTAAGTTACACAAATATTTCAATTTGAAACAATTGCTTTCTTCGTCGCCGGGCCTTCAATTACACTTCACACAAGGTTTATCACTGTACCCATGAGCCGCTGCCCATTCCTGGCATTATTCTTTGGTGGCAAAACAGGGAAGGTTCAAATCCAGCGACTCCACCTTCCAGGGAGCAGAATCCGGGCACCTGTTTGCACAAATTGTAACAGAACTGCTTGTTTTCTTACAGGTTTGAAAGGAAACCAGCAGCAGCAAACAAATAAGGATCCGTTTAGCCATGCAATGAATGTACAACCGGCACCAGGCCCATAAAAATGAGAGGCATCACAATCCGGATGACCATCTGTTATTGAGTATCCCTTTCTTGAAACTAAATAAAATATTTTACTGCCATCTCAAGCCCGGCCGACCCGCCGTAATTCTTACTGTTTTCGTTCTTACTCAGTAACTTTAGTAAGAAGCAGGAAGGTAGTTCCGGGCAAAAAAACCAATATGCTTTACTACCTGCAGCAACTGCGGCTGAGAGTTATACAAGATGAAATAAGTTCTTTTTAAATCATTTCTCTTAAAGCAACATTAGCAGATTTTATTTGACAAATGAAGAATCAGAAAAGCATTTATATCATTGTCGCCATCTCCCTGTTTGTTGGACTATTACATTTTGTAACGGGACCCGGCTATCAGGGAATCTTCAGGGATTTTGTAAGAGGCTATTTAATTGATATGCTCCTGCCAATGAATCTATACTTATTGCTGCAGATATCCCTGAGAAAGAAGATATCGGTGAAGAAAGCCCGTATCACAGGCGCAACAGGCACTTTTGCTTTTGGAACATTTGTAGAAATCTTACAATTCTTTAAAATCGAGTTTCTGGGAAGGACTTACGACCCATGGGATATCGTAATGTATGGAATTGGAACAGGTGCAGGTGTTTTAATTGACTTGAAAATCATTGACAGATTGGAGAAGGAATGAAAGAAAAATGGATAATTTCTTTGCTCCCATTCTGGTTCATATTTTCACAAACCATGGAAAGCCCTCTTAAATTCCGTTTCTTTAAGACAGGTATAGAGCATGAAGTACTCAACAATCACTCATCAACCATAAACCAACCAACTCATGAAAAAAGCAATCCTAATAACAATCAGCTTTCTGTTCTATTATTCGGTATCCGCACAAAGTCCGGTCAGCTTAAAGCTATCCTTCAACCACCTGGCTCTTTCGGTGAAAGATATCAACCGTTCTGCCGATTTTTATAAAAATGTGCTGGGGCTGGAAGAAATAACAAACCGCACAAAAATCGACGGCATCCGGTGGTTTTCCTTAGGCGATGGAAAAGAATTGCATTTGATTTCTATTGTAAAAGACACGGTTATTATAAATAAAGCGGTGCACATGGCTTTGACCACCAACAATTTTGATGCGCTGTTAAATGTACTTACTGCAAATAAAATCATGTATTCGGATTGGCCCGGAACTCCAAATAAAGTAAACATACGTGCCGACGGGATTAAACAAGTATTTTTCCAGGACCCGAATGGTTACTGGATTGAAGTAAACAGTGTGGGGCAAAAATAAAGCAACAGCATTTTTTTGGGAGGGTATCCGGACCTTTCTCAACATTCTCAGCTGTATTAGGATATCCGTTGTTAGCAATTAGTAAAGCCATCCACTGTAGTTTACAATATCAGAATCGTCCTTGGAATGTTTGAGAACTACAAACGAAAATTCATTTTCATTGTTCCAACATTCATTTTATTAATTCCCCCAATAAGCATTCTTAATAATTTGTTACCCTAAATCATTGTCTTTCCAAATTGGGTTTATTATATTTGTTAAGATGACATTTAAAAAACATGCGCATCATTGAAATAAACGGCAACAATTTCAACAGTCTTCACGGTTTTTTTGATGAAATTGAAATCTCTCTCAGGGATGGAAAATGTCCCCGGACCAGAACGATTGCTTCACTCAGAAAAATTGTAAGTTCCTGTTTTAATTACACAGACAGAAAGAGTCTCAACGTATCTGTAATCATCTGGAGAAACTTTATCAAATCAAAAATTGACCTCACCAAAACAAAGAGCGGGGCCGTTACCATGCCAGCGTTGGAAAAGATACTTTCGGCAAATCCCCGGATAAAATTTATAAAACAATAAGCAAAATTGCCCCCTTACAGTACATGTTGCAGCTATTTATAACCGAAACAGCACCTGTTGCAATACAGAAATCAAACAGCGGCACTTATGCAAACGTTGAGCAATAACATAAAACATTTATTTTCTGATAATAGTTTCAGAAGAAGCTATCACTATATTCTTTTCGCAACTACATTTGTAATGCTGACAAACTAAACCTATGCGCATCATTGAAATAAATGGAAACAACTTCAATACGCTGAGCGGTTTCTATGATGAAATTGAAAAATTTCTGATGGATGGAAATTGTCCCTGGGGCCGCAACCTGGATTCACTGAATGAAAATGTAAACTCCTTCTTCAACTGTACCAGTATTAAAAACCTCAATGTATCAGTAATCATCTGGCGGAATTTTCTGAAATCAAAAATTGACCTTACAGAAACCAAAGGCGAATCGCTCATCATTTACATGCTGGAAGAAATTCTTTCTGCAAATCCGGGTATAAAATTCATTAAGCAATAAGAAGCTTTTAATCGGAGTTCAGTCCCCTTTCTCCAGAATAAATAATTCTTCCACCGGCTTATTAAACACTTTTGCAATTTTCAATGCCAGAACGGTCGATGGAACGTACTTATTCGCTTCCATTGCATTGATCGTTTGCCTGCTCACAGATACTTTATTAGCCAGCTCTTCCTGCGTGAGCCCTTTCACAGCACGTTCAATCCTGATATTATTTTTCATGAGCTGCCAGTTTAGAATTTTTATACAAGATGTAATTGAAACGTATAATGAAAATGATCATTACTGTAAACATATTATAAATCATCACAGTAAAAAAAGCAGTTCCGTAAATAAACACAAATGCCAGCAACAACAGGGTATAATTAACCAGTATCGCCCACAACAATGATGATAATCGTAGTTTAGCAATATACTCATCTTCTTTTTTTTCTTTTGAGAAACCAACCAGCAAAGCCCCGGCAATGAATATAGAACCAACAACGGTATTCGTAACATTTACGTGAATAAAACTGAATGGGCGACTGAGGCCAAAAGCCTCATCACTGAACATGGCAAAAACTTTTGCATGCAGCCAGTTATTTTCAAAATCAGTAAAGGTTAGAATGATCCCTGCAATGGTAGCAGGAATCAGCAGCAACCAGCCGATTGTTTTAAACCTGTTGGGTAATAATAATTCGTGTGACATAGATGAAAATTTTATCAAATGTAAAGAATGTTTTACATTTAGACGTATTATTTTTACATTTTGTAAGGTATTTTTAACATTTGGCAAGAACCGGCTCCATCGATATCATTGCCGTTGTTAGATCCGATCGTTTTCTCCCCCATTCTTTTTATCTTGTCCTTCTGAGTAAACAAGTAACGAATGGCGTGGGAATGGCTTACAGGAATTAAAAACATCACCGAAATTGTATCATCGCTGGGTGAGCTGGTGAAAAACAACCGGGCTGCAAAAGATTTGCTGCTGCGGGAACTTAAACTCAACATCAAAGCTTTTGAAACAGCACAGAAAAGCGACAGCATTAACTACGATAAACTACTGGAACTCCTCACCAACGAACAAATCCGCAAAGCAAGAGAAACCAAATTCGTTTTCTCCACGATCAGGAAGGGAAACGTAGAAGCCAAACATATCCGTGATGAACGGAATAAACGATACACCGGCAAAACCTGTGAATGGCTGTTCAAAAATATCGACGAAAAAATAGAAGATCTCCGCAACCAGAAGAAATATCATGGCTCATTGGAAAAAACAGACAACGCCGGACTTGCCCTCCAGTTTTCCAACCTGTTCTATAAAATGAAATTACTGAGTGAGTTTATAAACAGCAACTAACGATCCTGTTACAGTTCGTTTTTTGTGTTTTAAAAGTATGCAGTACCTTTCAGTTTCATTCTTTGACTCCGTAGCTCAGTTGGTAGAGCAGCTGACTCTTAATCAGCGGGCCGAGAGTTCGAGTCTCTCCGGGGTCACTTCCTTCTTTTTAAATTCTGCTCAATGTATTGGCTTGCTAAATAACGTATCACATCATTTTCAGTCGGATTGCAGACGATCATACATCAAACCCTTACTTGCTTTAACTTACCTTTCACGCATTCCCGATGTGAAAACAAGTATTTTGTACAACGGTTGAAACCTGCTGCAACAGCTCATCTTTTGCACCTGATTTTGGCTGGAGCTCTGTAGTCATCTTTAACCCTCAGTTATGCAAAAATTTTACAGCATTACTTTAACAGCAATCATTACACTTTCCTTTTATAACCGTTCATTGGCACAAACCAATTTTTCGGGCACATGGGTACTCAATATGGAAAAAAGCAAACTGGAAGACAAATCCGAAGGATTTACCGGCAGCACCTTCGTCATTCAACAGCAGGGAAGCCAACTCCGGCTTACCAGGACACATTTCCACGGCAGCAAGAAAAAGAAACTCAGTTTTAAAATGAAAGCCGATGGTAAAACAAGACGCATCAAACTTTTATTCAAAGGCAAGCTGGAACAAACACCTACAGGATTGAAAGCCACCCTTTGGCGTAAGAATTTTTCAAACATCGTAGAATACCAATTTGGCAACAGCAATAATGAATTCATTGCCGATGAAGTAATGAAAAGCAAATACAGCAATCATCATAACATCTGGGTATTTGACAGGGAAATTGTTTTGAAAGACAGACAATAATTATTTTCAAAAACACCACACTCTTAAACGGAACATTTTTTCGTAAACTTGTTGGAACGATTCTTCAATCCTTCCACATGTCATTCAAAAAATTTGCCCTTGCTGTTTGTTTCGTAGTAACAGCAGCATTTGCTCAATCACAGGATTTTTCTATTGGTGATTCCAGTTTCTTACTCAATGGTCGCCCTTATGTGATCCGCTGTGGCGAATTACATTTTGCACGCATACCCAAAGCATATTGGCCCCAACGATTGAGAATGGCAAAAGCAATGGGATTAAACACGGTGTGTGCTTATCTATTCTGGAATTTTATTGAAAAGCAACAGGGACAAATGGATTGGAGCGGACAAGCAGATGCGGCAGAGTTTTGCCGCCTCGCACAAAAGGAAGGCTTGTATGTGATTCTTCGTCCGGGCCCTTATTCCTGTGCCGAATGGGAATTTGGCGGTTCTCCCTGGTGGTTATTAAAAGATAAAACCATGAGTGTGCGAACCAGGCATCCGTATTATTTACAATCGGCACGAAATTATTTGCTGGCTGTAGGAAAAGTACTGGCACCCCTGCAAATCAATAAAGGCGGCAATATTATTATGGTGCAGGTGGAAAATGAATACGGCAGTTTCGGAAACGACAGGGAATACATCGGGCTCATTCGTGATTATATCAAAGAAGCCGGGTTCACGGTTCCTTTATTCACCTGCGACGGTCCATCTCAACTGAAGAATGATGTTCGTCCGGATATTTTTGCTGCTGTGAATTTTGGTGGCAATCCCGAAAGCAGTTTTAAATCGTTACGGGAAATACAAAAAACCGGTCCACTCATGTGTGCCGAATTTTATCCCGGCTGGTTTGATAGCTGGGGGCGCAAACATCATACGGGGAACAGTAGCCGAATTATTAACGATTTAAAATGGATGCTGGACCACAAAGCCTCCTTCAGTATTTATATGGCACATGGTGGCACCACGTTTGGAACATACAGCGGTGCCAATGCCCCGCCTTATTCGCCACAAACCAGCAGTTATGACTACGATGCACCCATTGATGAAGCTGGCAATGCCACTGAAAAATTTTATTTAATCCGAGAACTGATGCATCAGTACCTGCAACCCGGTGAAACATTACCCGATGTGCCTGCTGCCAACAGCTCACAATCCATCCATAATTTTCAATTTCTTGCTGTGGCACCATTATGGAATAATCTTACAGTGCCGGTTAACAATACCACTCCTTTGCTGATGGAAGAAATGAACCAGGCTTATGGTGCTGTATTGTACACCACAAAATTACCTGCAGGACAAAAAGCCACCGTTCATTTTAAAGAAATTCACGACTATGCCATTGTTTATATAAACAAGCAACAGGTGGGTGTGCTCGACAGAAGAAAAGGAACCACCAGCATTGCCATTCCTGCAAGGAGTAAACCGGCCGTTCTTGAAGTTTTAGTGGAAGCCACAGGCCGTGTGAATTATGGCGGATTAATGCATGACCGCAAAGGCATTCACGGTCCGGTGATTTTAGAAGAAGAAAATAAAAAAACGGATTTAACCAACTGGATGAACTACTCACTGCCGATGAGTGAAGAAACCTTCCCGTTGAAATTTATTCCCCTGACTTCACAGAAACGTATTACTGTCGCTTTTTACAAAGCAAGATTCTCTGTTACCGAATTAACGGATACCTATCTTGATATGCGCAAATGGAACAAAGGCCTGGTGTGGGTGAATGGCATTTGCTTAGGCCGTTACTGGAATATTGGCCCAACTCAAACGATGTACCTGCCGGGTTGCTGGTTAAAAAAGGGCACCAATGAAATTGTAGTATTTGACTTATACGGTGTGCAACAACCGCAATTGCAATCTGTACAAAAACCCATTCTGGATGAAGTACATGAAGCCATGACGCAGGCTCATAAGAAAGCCGGACAAAAATGGTTAACCGATAGTTCGCATGCATATCATAATGGCCGGTTTTCAAATAATAAAGAATGGCAACAGGTTTCATTCACCACCACTACTGCCCGTTATGTTTGCCTGGAAGCAATAAGTGAATACAACAACCAGCCCTACACCACCATTGCAGAAATTGTATTGACAGATGATAAAGGAAAAGAAATTCCCCGTATTGGATGGAAAGTAATTTATGCCGATAGTGAAGAGCTGTTGGGTGAAGATGGCAACGCTGCCAATGTGTTTGATTTGCAGCCCACCAGCATCTGGCATACAGAATGGCAGGATCGCTCTCCGGGATTACCACATTGTATTGTAATTGATTTGGGTAAAGAATATACTATCTCATCCATGAAAGTTTTACCAAGACAAGACGGTATTAATGGAAGAATCAAGGATTACAGGTTGTATTTTTCTGCAACGGTTTTTCCCGGGTTGTGAGTATCATGTCAAATTAAATGGGAAATGTTTTTTACTTATACCATCCTAACAGATTAAAAATAAATGTTCACAAAATGTTTGCTTGTTTAAGATTAACTGAAACATTCAATGTTTGGCACTAATCAATTTTAATTTCATGTTATTCAGTCCAGGTTTTTTAAATTCTTTCTTCATTTCAATACAAAGTATGTGTAATCATTTGAAATGATTACCAAAACCATTTTTTCTACAATTTTTTTAACTTCACAAAAACTATAGTAAATGAAATACTTTGTTCCTATTCTTTTTTTCTTATTTGTTTCTTGTGAGCAAAGCCCTGAACCGCTTCCCATTTTAGGCAAACCTGTATATTCAGAAAGCGATACAATCTTTCCAACAATTTCAAATTTTTCATTCGTAGACCAAGACAGCCAGATTGTAACCAATCAAACATTTGTTAATAAAATTTATGTTACCAACTTTATATTCCTCTCTTGCCCTACTATTTGTCCCAAAATGACCGCCGAAATGCACAATGTATACATTGCTTTTGAAACAGATGAAAGGGTAGCATTAATATCGCACACAATTGATCCTGAACATGACAGTATTCCTAAATTATACAATTATGCAAAAAATTTAGGAATTAGAAATTCAAAATGGCATTTTGTTACCGGGAATCAAGATAGCATAAGAAACCTTGCTGAATCATCCTATTTTTCTTCGGCTTTTCCTGATAGCACTGCTCCCGGAGGCTTTACACACAGCGGGGGGCTGCTTCTTATTGACAAAAAGAGACATATTCGTGGCGTTTATGATGGCACCAACCCTGAAGAAACCAATAGATTAATCAAAGACATTAAAACTCTTTTAAAAGAACAGTTTTAAACTTATTTTTGTGTACTGAAAAAGACATTAACTATATTAATAACAATAGCATTTATGACTCATAGCTTGAGTCAGTTATGGATATTGGTAGTCTTCAAAATCAATCAAAAGTATATTGAAAACAACCTTTGTATTAACAGATTTGATTCCATTCCAATTTGTAAAGGTTCTTGTTTTTTAGAGCAGTTATTAAGAAAAGATCAAAAACAGCAACAGAAGTACCCAGATCTTAAAACAAATGAGGCTACTGTATTTTTCGAGAGCAAACGCCTGGATTTTTTAGCTCACCCAGTTCCCTTGATATCAGAAAGTCATTTCCCGCTATTCATTAGTTCTCTACCGCCATCCATATATCTGAATTCTGTTTTTCGTCCTCCTTCTCAGGTTATATAGATCAATTATTTCTGCATCTTATAATTCTAAATTAAACTAAATGGGACCTAAAACAGCTGCAATTGCTGTTTATCCTATTAGTGCTTTTAATACATTCAATAAATCTTATTGGTTCGGCCCTGCCGAGAAACTGCTGGAACAATTTCCTTTTCTAGGGCATCCTCATAAACATTCATTTTATATGATAATTTTTCTGGAGGATGCTATCGGAGAAGCAGTCATCGACAAAAAAAAGATTCGATTAGACGAGCCTAAGTTAATATGCATTAAGCCTAATAGTGTATTCAGTATTGATATAAACAGATTTGCCAAGGGCTATATTCTGTGTTTTACAGATAATTTTTTCTCACTGCGTTATAATAATAATGTGCTACTTCATTTTTCATTTCTGAAACCTGGCGTTGAGGAATACATCAGGCTAACAGTTAAACAAACCAAGAAATGGAGTTCAGTTATCAAACATATTCATCAAGAGGTATCGCAAGATAGTATAGGAAAAGAAAACGTTTTAAGATCTTATTTAAATGTTCTCCTTTACGAATTTGAAAGGAATGCATTCAGGCCCTATCATACTACGGATAAAATGAATCCTAAAGATGAAAAAATGGTTTTATTTGAACAATTACTTGAGGAGAATTATGTAAGAAAGAGGATTCCATCTTTTTATGCTTCAAGATTACATATCTCAACTAATTATCTAAACAGACTTTGTCATGAATACAGAAGTACAACTGCCGGAGAGCTAATCCGCCAACGAATCGTACTGGAAGCTCAAAGATTATTGCACTATACATCACTTACTGTTTCAGAAGTGGCGCACAAGCTTGGGTTTGATAATCCGTCATATTTTGTCACTTTTTTTAAAAAATACAACGGAACAACACCTGAACATTTTAGAAGAAATCCATATTAAAACTTCTGAAGCGATTGAAAACTTTAAAATTGAGTTTCATAGATAAAATGAAAAAACATTTAAATTTTAGTAAATTATCAAATAAACAAGCCAGGAATATCAATCTAAAAATAATTTATGTTTTAAACAAGGTTTCACTTGTACTTTTTATTGTATCCCTGCTTATTCTGCTGAAAAAACTTATCTACAAAACACTTCTGGTTATTATTTTCTAACTAAACGGCTTCTTTTATTATGTATATATAATACTTGGTATTGTTTTTCAAAACACATAATTACAAATAACTAAATCTTATGCACGTTTTAAAAAACAAGTCGGAGTGTTTATGAAAACAACTTTCATAAATTCAAAATCGTTGAGTTGTGTTTGTAAAATAAACCAGTATCATATTTTCTTAGTAATCAAAGGTTAATATTTGAACTTTGTAGTTAAAATTTTTGTGCAATGGATTTCCCCATGTTTCACCTTGATTGGCTTAATGACAGATTTCTTATAGCAATTATCGCTATACTTCATGTTTTTATTAATCATGGACTTGCAGTAGGCTTTATACCTTACATTGTCAGACTAGAACAGCAAGGAGTAGCTAATAGTAATATGAATGAAATTACCAATAAGGATTGGGATGCAATGGTTTATAAAATGATGAAGGTTGGTTTTATCATTACCACAACTTTAGGCGCAATGACAGGTGTAGGAATCTGGCTTTCTGTATCTGTAGTAAGCCCTTCATCTATTGCTAGTTTAATAAGAGTGTTCTATTGGGCATGGTTTATCGAATGGTTGGTGTTCGTAACAGAAGTAATACTAATTCTAATCTATTTTCTCACTTGGAAAAATGCCAATAAATCACTCTCTGCAAAACTTAGACATATAAAATTTGGTTGGTTCTTGTCAATCTTTTCATGGATAACGATGGCTATCATTGTTGCAATCTTAGGATTCATGATGGATCCTGGCAACTGGAAAACACAACATAGTCTAATAAATGGTTTTCTTAACCCTATTTATCTTCCTCAATTACTGTTTCGTACACCAACTGCGATGTTAGTTGGTGGTATATTCGGTTATGTACTTGCAACAATATTTACTCAAAAGAATACTGATTTAAGAGGAAGAGCTGTAAAACAATCGTCCATTTGGATTCTTATTTTCGCACCCCTTTCATTAGGAGGAGCCATCTTTTATTATCGTGCAATGCCACAAGCCATGACTGATAATATGAGCACAGCAGTAGGCACACTTCAATTTGCTCAATACTACGATTTGCTTAAATGGATTATTGCTGGTGCAATTTCCACCATTGTAATTATTGCCATTGCAGGCTTATGGAAGCCCAAAAAAATTCGGTTTGCGATGGTGATTATCCCTTGTGTTCTGGCATTTGGATTCTTAGGTATATTTGAAAGGGTGAGGGAATTCATAAGAAAACCTTATGTCATTGGTGGGTATATGTACAGCAACCTTTTACGTGAAGAGGATTACCCCTTATATAAAAGAGACGGCGTTTTAAAGTATGCTACTTATACAACAACACCAGAAGTAACAGAAGCCAATAAGGTAGAAGCAGGTCGAAATGTTTTTATTCTAACTTGTAGCCGCTGTCACACCACGCAAGGTGTCAACTCTATTGTTGGAGTATTCGAACAAATGTATGGGCAAGACAAACCCTTTGATGAAATCTCAATAGCAAGTTTTACAAAAAACATGCATAATGGCAGAACCTTTATGCCAGAATTCCCAGGGAATAAAAAAGAACTTGAAGCACTAGCTGCTTATATCAAACACTTGCAACAAACAGGGGACGTAATTGAAGGAGCTCAAAATGAAGGCGTAACTGTTAATCCTTATCAAAGTGTAGATGCGGTAGTAAAATTAATTGACAAACAGAATAAGGCAAAAGCTGATTCCTTAACCCGAATACAAACAGCTTTAAATAAATAATTTCTCATTAAACACTTTAAAGATTCATGTTTCAGTTATTACAAATAAGCACTCCAGTACCAAGAAACATTCCATTAGATTTGCCATTACCCGAATGGTTGTTGGTGACACTTTTGATAGTTTCATTTTTGTTACACATAGTTTTCGTAAACTTGATGATAGGAGGCGCCATACTTACATTATGGTGTCAAATTAAAGGCCTAAAAGATAAAGATTATCACAATCTAGCTCATGAAATATCCAGAACTATAACAGTAAATAAAAGCCTTGCTGTTGTATTAGGTGTGGCGCCTTTGTTAAGCATTTCAACCTTATATGCTACACATTTTTACACAGCTACAGCGCTTACAGGTGGAATGTGGATTGCAATAATACCTTTAGTTATTGTTGCCTTTTTGCTTACTTATTTAAATAAATATACTTGGCATGTTTTGGATAATAACAAGCCTTTAAGTATTGCCATTATTGCTACAGCCACTGCTTTATTTTTATTTATTCCCTTAATTTTTTTAGTAAATATAAACTTGATGTTATTTCCTGAAAAATGGGGAACAATAAAAGGGTTTTTTAGTGCTTTGCTTCTACCTAATGTTTTTCCAAGATATCTACACTTTATTACGGCTTCTTTGGCTGTTACAGGATTGTTTATCTTTTGGTATATGGGTAGGAAAAATTATCCTTTTGAACAATATTTTGTGAAACTTACAAGGTACGAAGTTAAGAAAAATGCTTACTCTCTAACTTTAGCCGCATCAGTAGCTCAATTTATTATAGGCCCACTAGTAATGCTTACTCTTCCAACTAAGGGGTTTGACATAAAACTGATATTGGTAATATTCTCTGGCGCTACTATAGCACTACCTGCCATGTGGTGGATATGGAAATCAATAACAGGGGAACCGGAAAAAATTGATAAGCATTTTGGAAAAGTGGTTATTGCGTTAAGCATAACTGTAATATTTATGGGAAGTGGAAGGCATGTTTATAGGGCTAACGCTTTAGCACCACATCAAAAATTAATGATTGCAAATACAACTGAGTTTGAAAGGCTATCAAAAGAAGCAAGAGAGAACCCGCCTGTAGAAGAATTGGAATTAAAGATTGATAGCACTTTAGGTGATGTTGCAAAAGGTCAAGCCATATTTCAAGCCAATTGTAGTAGTTGCCATAAAGAAAAAGAAAAATTAGTTGGCCCACCTATAACTGAGATGGTAAGTATATATGCCACTGATAAAGATGCATTAAAAGAATGGATTAAATCACCAGGGAAAAAACGTCCTGACTACCCGCAAATGCCTGCCTTAAATCAGTTAACAGACCAAGACAGAGAAGAACTTGCAAACTATATTTTATCACTTAAAAAATAATTTCATGTATACAGTTTATATCGTTCCGCTAATAATTTTGTTAATATTCTTTATTTCAATACAGCTAATCCTTTTCAATATCCACGTAATAAAGCTCAGAAAAAGCAAAGAATTAAATAAACAAAGGATCAAAGAAGAGACAGAGTGGGAGTTTATAAAAGGGTTATACTGATTTCTCATTTACCTTGTTGTCGTATGTGATATTTTATTGCATACTAGCCGGTGTTTTTACACTGGCTTTTTTATTCCCAACCATTACTAATTTGTTTGAATAGCTACTTCCAGATAAAACAAAGATTAGATCATGTTGTTTAATGCTAATAAAACCTAGGACTTGAACATTTATATTTCTATCTTCCCCTTTCACAAAAAAAGATTTTTAGTTTTAGTGAAAGTAAGTGAACATTTCGACCTGCCCTTTGATTCTGATATAATTCCTCCCTCTTTTTTCAACTCAAACCAACTGCCATGCTGTTCAAATTATTCATTTGCCTTACTATTGGCATACCTCAAATGCAACCCTTATCTGTAACATCAGCAACTTCTACAAATTCTGTTACTTTGAAGTTGCCCACTTACAAGAAAACCGGCCTGCGCCAAAAACTCTTTCTACATGTTATTAAACAGCGTTTGCAAAGAAAACACAAAACAGATCCCGGAAACGGGAATGAAAAAGTGGCCAGCATCCTTGGTTACAGTTCAATGGGTTTGCTGGTTCTTGGAATAGGGTTAGCTCTCATGACGGGTGGAGCACCCTGGCTGGTAACTGCTTTTGCTATTATGATGAGTTGTGCTTTTATTGGCTCTGTCTTAACCCTGATTTTAATGCCTAAGCGAAAGAAAGGAGCTCAGTTAAAAGAAAGTTCACGTTCAGCAAAAACAATGGCTATTATTTGCCTGAGCCTTGTTTTACTCGTGGGTTTGATTGCGCTGATTGGCTCGCTGATCACATTTGATATCACAATTTAATTCAAGCCAATCGCCGCAGATAAGCTATTGCATCTGAATTGATCGTAACTTTTACGCCTGAACGAACTTTGTCTCAAGGATGAAAGCCGATAAACTCAGTGCTGCTTATGTGATTGCTGTAATTGTTTTGCTGGTGCTTACCGGATTTTCTTTGTATGCTTACAAAGAACGGATGCTGTTTGCAGATCCGGGCTGGATCACCTTCAATATCATCAACACAAAATCTTTTTGCTTCAGTGAACACAGGTATGGTGCATTCATTACACAACTCTTTCCGCTGGCGGGTGTGTACATGGGACTTTCATTAAAAACAATACTGCAACTTTATTCCGTAAGTTTTTACTTGTTTTACCTGGGAGCTGTGTTGCTGACCGGATTTGCATGGAAACAAAAATGGATGGCCATCCTGCTTACCGTTTACCTTACTCTTTTTGTAAGTGATGGATATTTCTGGCCCAACAATGAAGTACACCAGGGTATCACCTGGATGTTTTTGTTTCTGGCTTATTACAGTTATAGCAGCAATAAGAATTGGTTGTCGTATGTTTTACTGTTTGCATTTGCATTCTTTGCCATATCCAGCCACATACTTGTTTTACTGCCCTTTCTATTCTTATGGATATGGATTCATCCGGCTATTTTTAAAACACCATTCAATGTTCTGCAGCAAAAACATTTTCTCATTTACTCCTTACTGCTCATTTCTTTGATGACTGTTCGTTATATCCTGAGTAACCAGGGTTGGTACGATTCGGAAAAACTGATTGCGATCAAACGGGTTTCGTTCTCAACAATTATTCATGTATTTGAATCGGGACAATCGGTTTCGTTTCTCAACCTCTTGTTTACCAATTATTGGATCGCATTGATTCCACTTACAGGCAGCATTGTACTGTTACTATTGCAAAAAAAATATTACCAGTTGGGATTTTTCCTGTTGTCTGTTCTCACGTATTATTTGCTCATCTGCATTGTGTATCCTGATTCTTTTAACAGGAACCTGCGATTCTATATGGAAAGTGAATGGGCCGGGCTATCGGTATTGATTGCCACACCCTTTGTATTGTACTTGCCTGAGTCAGTTCGAAAAGCCGGAATCATTGCTGCTGTATTTGCTGCCATCTTCTTTATCAGGCTGGGTTATATACATCAATCCTCTGCTTACTTTCATGAGCGGCTGGAACAACTGGGCCAACTTACAAATACACTTGCCCAACAAAAGATCAACAAAGCGGTGATTATTGAGGATAAATCAATCACCAATCAACTCTTTATTATGGATTGGGGATTGCCGGTAGAAAGTATGCTGTTATCAGAATTGAAAGGAATGAAACCGGCTGTTACGTTTAAAATCGTGGATCAGCAATTTGAAACCAGGCAGCTGAAAGACTCCTTCTATTCCTGCTTTGACGTAGAGCCTGTTTCACTAGTGAATAAAAAATATTTTTCGATCGACACTACTCATTCTTACCATGTGATACTCGGCATCATCAGCAATTAATCAACCCATCACCCCTTTGATCACACCTCCGTCCACACTAATGGTTTGTCCGGTTAAATACCGGCTATGCGGGCTCAGCAACCATACAGCCAAAGATGCAAAATCTTCCGCAGCTCCAAGGAACCCAACACCCGTTTGGTTGATGTACTGCAGCATGGCTTCTTCCATTGACACACCTGCTTGCTCTGCTTTCTTTTTAAACAAACGATCCATGGCGGCTGTTGCATGAAAGCCCGGCGCCAGTACATTCAGGGTAACACCACTGTTTGCAATCTCCTGGCTCAATGTTTTCACAAAACCAACAACAGCCAGTCGCATGGAATTACTCAGTACCAGGTTTTCCATGGGCTGTTTTACACTGGCACTTTCAACGTAAACGATGCGGCCATAGTTGTGTTCCTGCATCAAGGGCACCAGCATTTGAGTTAACTCCACTTTCCAGCGCAATACAGTTTGATAAGCTGTGTCCCAATCGTTGATAGTTGTTTCCATCACCTTCATGGCCGGAGGGCCACCGGCATTGATCAATGCTCCTTCAATTCTCCGATGGCCAATGCACTCACGGAGTACCTTAAGCGTTTCTGGTTTGGTAATATCACAGGCCACGATCTGCACCTGGTAGGGAAACCGTTGTTGCAATTCTTGCAACTTGTCTTCATTTCTTGCAACTGCAATGATCGTTGCTTCTTCTTTCAATAATGCTTCGGCCACTGCTTTTCCAAAACCGGATGTAGCGCCACCAACGAGGAAGAGATGATTTTTGATTTGCAGATCCATGAGTTTGATTTTTAGTTACTGATGCCGCCTTCGATCCCTCAGGACAGGCTTGCTCAGGCTGACAGTATAATAAAACAAATTGTATTGGTTATTTGAGTTTACTCATCTAAGTTAACCCAATATCCCTTGCATAAAAAAGCCCTGCAATAGGGCAGGGCTTTCGTAATCGTTTATTTGCTTATAAGTGCTCGTCAATCACAGCACTGATACTGGCGAAAATTTCATCGATACTTCCTTCTCCTTTTACTTCAGAAAACTTATCAAACTTCTTGTAGTAATCGGCCACCACCGATGTTTTGTTGCGGTATTCCACAATCCGTGCACGGATCACTTCTTCGTTGGTATCATCGCTTCGTCCGCTGGTTAAACCACGGTTGAGCAAACGCTTTACCAACTCTTCTTCGGCCACCAGCAATGAAATCATTACATTGATCTGTGTATTCTTCAGCTTGAGTAATTTATCCAATGCTTCCGCCTGCGCTACTGTGCGTGGGAAACCATCAAATAAAAAACCTTTGGCTTGTGGATTAGTATCCAATGCCGTGCTGATCATTCCAATCACCACTTCATCGGGGACCAAGTGGCCTTTATCCATCAGTTTTTTTGCTTCCAGTCCAAGCGGGGTTTGTGCTGCAATTTCACTGCGCAGTAAATCGCCGGTGCTGAGATGCTTTAAACCATATTTTTCAATTAACTTTTCTGATTGCGTTCCCTTGCCACTTCCGGGAGGTCCGAATAAAATCAAATTAAACATAGCAGTTACTAACCTGGTGAGGATGTAAATATACTCAGCATCGTTTAAATAAACCGCATTATGAACCAATTTTACCTGAAAACTGTTAATGTTAAAAGTGAAGACCGGATGAATGATCTCTCACTGTATCAGTAATTTTACAATCCTAATTCACCACACAATGCGTTACCTGATCCTGATTGCCTTAGTTCAGCTTACGATTGTTAGCTGCCATGGTCAGTCCGCCTCACCTAAAAAGAATAACATGAGCGACACAAAGAACAACAACCCGGTATATTCCCGCAAAGACAGTACTAAAGTGGCCATGAGCGACGAAGAATGGAGAAAAATTCTACCTGCCGATGTTTATTACATTGCCCGGCAAAAAGGAACGGAACGTCCGTGGACCAGTAAGTTTGAAAAATTTAATGAAGTAGGCACTTATTACTGTGCTGCCTGCGGAAATCCATTATTTAAAAGCGATACCAAATTTGAAAGCGGTTGCGGATGGCCCAGCTTTTATGAACCCATCAGTAAAGGCTCTATCATCTATACACCTGATCATAGCCATGGTATGGAACGTACCGAAGTTCAATGCGGACGTTGCAAAGCACACCTTGGACATGTGTTTGAAGATGGCCCTCCGCCCACCGGTTTACGTTATTGTATCAATGGCGTAATCCTTGATTTTGAAAAAGCAAAAGAGGTGGAAAAGAATTACAAGGAAAAGAAAGATTAAAACAAAAGGCGATTCATTTTTGAATCGCCTTTTTTATGCCGCCCATCAAATTCTTCGTACTCCTTCGGCAATCCTGCTATCTTTATTCCACTCAAAATTTTACTATGAACAGATTTTTTGCCCTGGCCTTCCTACTGCTGGCCGGTTCACTTCAGTCGTTTGCCCAAACGCCTTACTGGTTGCGTTATTCTTCCATTTCGCCCGATGGAAAAACCATTGTATTTACCTATAAGGGCGACTTGTATAAAGTAGCCTCCTCGGGAGGAACTGCCACTCCTTTCACGATGCACGAAGCACATGACTTTATGCCGGTTTGGAGTAAAGACGGGAAAAGCATTGCGTTTGCGAGTGACCGTTATGGGAACTTTGATGTGTTTGTGATTCCGGCAGAAGGCGGAGAGGCCAAACGAATCACTTATCATTCGGCGAACGAATATCCCTACACATTCACCAATGATGGCAAACAGATCATCTTCGGAGGTACACGTATGGATCTTCCGTCCAACCGGCAGTACCCGGCAGGTTATATGAGCGAACTCTATAGTGTATCGGTGAACGGCGGGCGAGTAACACAGGTCTTCACCACTCCAGCCGAAGATGTGAAATTCAGTAAAGACGGAAGCAAACTCATCTATCATGATAAAAAAGGCCAGGAGAATCAATGGCGTAAACACCAAACCTCGTCGGTAGCCAGAGATATTTACCTGTATGATTTCAAAACAGGAACCCACAAGCAAATCACTTCTTCCAAAGCTGATGAACGCAGTCCTGTTTTCACGGCCGATGAATCTGGCTTCTTTTACCTGAGCGAAGAAAGCGGTTCTTTCAATATCCATAAAATGAATATGAATGGCGGCAAGTCGGAACAACTCACCAATTACCGCAAACATCCCGTTCGTTTTCTCAGCAGCAGTAACGATGGTTTGTTGTGCTACAGTTACGATGGTGAACTTTACACCCTCCGTACCGGAAGCAATCCGCAAAAAGTTAACATTACCATTCTGGCCGATGCACGGAACAACAATGAAAAAATCTACCGTGTTACCAGTGGCAGCAGTATGAGTGTGTCGCCCAATGGAAAAGAAGTGGCCTTCCTCTTCCGTGGTGAAGTATTTGTTACCAGTGTGGATGGCGGCATTACCAAACGCATCACCAACACACCGGAACAGGAATCGGGTGTGAGTTTTTCTCCCGATGGAAAGAAAATTATTTATTGCAGCGAACGGGATGGCAAGTGGAGTATTTATGAATCCTCTATTGAGCGGAAAGACGAACCGTATTTCTATGCTTCCACGCTCATCAAAGAAACACCGGTGCTCGAAAACAAAAACATCAACACACAACCGCAGTATTCTCCCGATGGTAAAGAGATAGCTTATATTGAAAATCTCAATCAGCTCCGCATTTACAATATTGCCACTAAACAGAGCCGCACCGTTTTAACCGGTGATCAGCTGTTTGCTTTTGTTGAAAACGATCAGTACTTCCAATGGAGCCCCGATGGAAAATGGTTGTTGTTTGACTACGCTGTTCCGGGCAGCGCTGTAGGTGAAGTGGGATTGTTGAGTGCCGATGGTAAACGTATTGAGAACCTCACTCAAAGTGGCTTTGCCGATTTTAATGCGAAATGGATTATGGGTGGTAAAGCTATGCTCTGGTTCAGCAACCGGGATGGATTGCGTGCAGCAGCTATGGGCGGTGGTGCACAAACCGATGCCTATGCCATGTTTTTCTCCAAAGAAGCTTTTGAAAAATTCAAACTGAGTAAAGAAGATGCTGCTTTACAAAAAGAGATAGAAGAAAATAAAGCCAAAGCAGATACCAGTAAGAAAAAAGGAACACCAAAAGATACGGTGATCATTGATTGGGACGGAGTAACACTTCGTAAAGTAAAACTTACCATTCACTCTTCATCCATGGGAGATGCATTGGTAAGCAAAGATGGAGAAACACTATATTATCTCGCCCGTTTTGAAAAAGGAATGAACCTCTGGAGTACCAACCTGCGTACGAAAGAAACCAAAATGATTGTTCCTTTAAATGCCGGATTTGCTTCCATGGTTTGGGATAAAGATCAAAAGACCATTTTCCTGAACAGCGATGGAGGTATGATGAAAATTGATCCCGCCAGTGGCAAACAGGATCGCATTGGCATCAATGGTGAAATGATGGTAGACGGATTAAAGGAACGCATGTATCTGTTTGATCATGTATGGCGCCGTACCAAAGCAACGTTTTACAATAAATCTTTCCATGGTATCAATTGGGATAGTTACAAACCCGATTATGAAAAGCAATTACCACATATCGGCAACCTGTTTGAATTTACTGAACTGCTGAGTGAAATGTTGGGTGAATTGAATGTAAGTCACAGCGGCGCCGGATTAAACTCCTTTAATCCTAACGGAGATGCAACAGCCTCTTTAGGCATTTTCTACGATTACAATTACAAAGGCAACGGCGTTAAAATTGTGGAAGTGCTGAAAGATGGTCCGCTGGATAAAAACGGTTTTAATATCACACCCGGTATGATCATTGAAAGCATTGATGGAGAACTCATCACTCCGGATAAAGACCTGCCACAGTTTCTTAACCGGAAAGCCGGAAAAAATGTGTTATTGGTACTGAACGATGGTACAAATAAAAAAGAACTGATAATCAAACCAATTTCTTCCGGTGAAGAAAACCGGCTGTTGTACAAACGCTGGGTACAGCGCAATGCAGAAGAAGTGGACCGCATCAGTAATGGTCAGCTGGGTTATGTACACATTCCCGGTATGGATGATGGTTCGTTCCGTACCACATACGAAGAAATCATGGGCAAATATTTCCATAAAAAAGGAATTGTGGTAGACACCAGGAACAATGGTGGTGGCGACCTGGTGGCCGATCTTGCCATGTTCCTCAGCGGTAAAAAGTTTATGGACTATGGAAACGATATCCGGAATAACGGATTTGAACCCAACTTCCGCTGGACCAAACCCAGCATTTCATTGGTAAACGAAGCCAACTACAGCGACGGACATTGTTATGCATACATGATCCGGGAAGTGGGTATTGGCAAACTGGTGGGAATGCCGGTGCCAGGCACTTGTTCCTTTGCTTCCTGGGAAGGATTGATGGACACCGGTATCCGTTGGGGTGTTCCTACTGTTGGTTGCCGGGATACAAATGGCAACTATCTTGAAAATGCACAAACAGAACCGGACCTGAAATTGAAGAATGAAAATGAAAAAGTAAGTACCGGTGTTGATCAGCAACTGGAACTTGCAGTGAAAGAGTTACTGAAAGGAATCAAATAATAAATGAACTTTGAGACAATAAAAAAACCGCTGCAAATGCAGCGGTTTTTTTATTGAATGACCACTTTACAGAAAACCAGCGAAACGAAGTTGATGTTTTTAGATTTTCAAAGTGAACACAACCAACTTTGGAATTAATTCATCAGGGATTTTAATGCAATCAAATACTTTGACCACTTTAAATGGGATCTTAAAACCACTTCTGAAGGGGAACAATTTAAAGGCAATTTTAGTGGTTGCCGGATTAATGATATTACAAGAAGATGCAAGCAGCCAACTTAGTTCTATTAATATAAAACTGGGAGTAAGATACAGATTAACACCAATTCATTTATCGGGTTACAGTTCGGTACTTATCAATCCGGATCCTCCTGTATTAATACAACAGGATGGTCATCTCGCAGGAACAGCATTATTTGCAGAGTTAGAATATTTTACTAATAAACGACTTTCAATTTATACAAAAATTCATAGCAGATATGATCAGTTTACACAAACTACAGACCAGAATGGTAATATCTTAAATACTAAAAAGAAGATTTTCTTTGACCATGAAATTGGTATAAAATATCTGTTGGGTAACACTTCCCAAAAGTTAAGTGTGGGAACAAGTATTGTAAAAGGAAATTTAAACTCCGGATTTACATATGAAAAGTACACCAGAGATGATAATGGTAATTATATTGTAACTCATAAAAAATCTGATTTCGGTTTTTGGGGGTTTCAAACTCAGGCAGAATTAAGCTGGAAGCGATTTTATACAGGACTTTCGATATCATACTTGGTAAACGAAAAATTCCCTGACAAAGGCCCGTTGATGTTTATATCTGTATACAGTGCTTACAAAATTACCGGGAAAAGAAGGTAATGTGTTACCAGTATTCTTAAAACAGAAGAGCCACCTTAAAAGGTGGCTCTTCTGTTTCTGAAAACAACAGCATCATTATGCCATTTGTGTATTCATTGATTTCGCTTGTTTCTTTCTTTCTTCTTCGTTCAGGATCACTTTACGCATACGGATGAAGTTGGGTGTTACTTCAATGCATTCATCAAACTCAATGTACTCCATACACTCTTCCAGTGTCATGAGTACTTTCGGTGCAATGTTCGTAGCCGCATCACTACCGCTGGCACGCATGTTGGTGAGTTTCTTTCCTTCGATGATATTCACCACGAGGTCGCCTGGTTTGATGTGCTCGGCAATGATTTGTCCGGCATATACATCTTCACCCGGATCCACAAAAAACGTACCTCTGTCCTGTAATTTATCAATAGAGTAACCCGTTGTGGAACCGCCTTGTTTGGCGAGCAGCACCCCATTGTTACGTCCGGGAATATTACCCTTCCATGGTTTGTACTCACTGAAACGATGTGCCATAACCGCTTCACCGGTTGTAGCGGTAAGCATCTGCGTACGCAAACCAATCAATCCACGGGAAGGAATTTCAAATTCAAGATGTTGCATCTCTCCTTTTGTTTCCATTACCAGCATTTCACCTTTTCTTCTTGTTACAAGGTCAATTACTTTACTGGCAAATTCCTGCGGTACATCCACCACCAGTGTTTCGTAGGGTTCGTATTTTTTACCATCCACCTGTTTGGTGATAACCTGAGGCTGACCTACTGTTAATTCATACCCTTCCCGACGCATGGTTTCAATCAACACACCTAAGTGCAGGATACCACGGCCATAAACGATAAAGCTTTCACCACCGGGACTATCTTCCACTTTCAACGCCAGGTTCTTTTCTGTTTCTTTCATCAAACGGTCACGCAGGTGACGGCTGGTAACAAACTTGCCATCCTTACCATAGAACGGAGAGTTGTTAATGCTGAACAACATGTTCATGGTAGGTTCATCCACACTGATCACCGGTAATGCTTCCGGATTTTCAATATCGGCAATGGTATCACCAATGTTGAAATCTTCCAGTCCTACCACCGCACACAGATCACCGGCCAGTACTTCTGTTACTTTTTTCTTACCCATTCCTTCAAACACATACAATTCTCTCACTTTTGATTTCCGGTGCGTACCATCTGTTTGCACAAGGGTAATCTGCTGGTTTTCTTTGATGCTGCCACGGCTTACTTTTCCAATGGCGATACGGCCAAGGAATGAAGAATAATCCAGTGAAGTAATCTGCATCTGTAAATTACCTTCAGCTACACGAGGGGGATGTACGTACTTGATGATACCATCGAGCAACGGAATAATATTATCGGTAGGAGTTAATGAATCATTGAACCAACCGTTCTTGCCACTTCCGTAGTACGTGGGGAAGTCGAGCTGCTCTTCCGTAGCATCGAGATTGAAGAAGAGTTCAAATACTGCATCATGTACTTCATCGGGGCGACAGTTAGGCTTGTCTACCTTGTTGATCACCACGATAGGTTTCAGGTTCAGGTGCAGGGCTTTCTGCAGTACGAAACGGGTTTGAGGCATGGGGCCTTCAAACGCATCCACGAGCAGGATCACACCATCGGCCATTTTCAGTACACGTTCCACCTCACCACCAAAGTCGGCGTGGCCCGGCGTATCGATCACATTAATTTTGATACCGTTGTAAACAACAGCTGCATTTTTAGAAAAGATGGTAATACCACGTTCTCTTTCGAGATCGTTGCTGTCCATGATGAGATCGCCGGTTTCCTGGTTATCACGGAACACTTTCGTGGCATGTAAGATTTTGTCAACCAGGGTTGTCTTGCCGTGGTCAACGTGAGCAATGATTGCTATATTGCGGATATTCATAATTAAATTATTGATAATTAACAGGTTAACAACTAAGCTAAACCGACTTTAAAAAGGGACTGTATAAATAATTTAGAGTTCCCGTTCCAAAAAGCCTGCAAAGGTACTTCTTTTAAGGCGGGGATGCAAGGAAAAAGACTGTTATTCTTAGGTTATGAACAGAAGCCGTTTCCCATTAAACCTTAATTTTAAATCTATTAAACTTCTTTCTATGCGCTTGCTGAAATGGCTTTTCATTGTTCTTGCCGCCCTATTTGTGATTTATTTACTAGGCCCTAGTCCGGAAACGCCCACGTACACCTCTGATTTACCGGCCGTTCCGTCCGATCCATCAGCTCTGGAATCTTATATCCATCAGCAGGAAGCGCAGCACAAGCTTCGTCCCAACAACGAAGCCCGTATTGTTTGGGCAAACGACAGTACCAGAGCCAAAACAGAATATGCGATTGTTTACCTGCATGGTTTTTCGGCTTCGCAAGAGGAAGGGGCACCTGTGCATACCAACCTGGCAAAGAAATTCGGCTGCAACCTGTACTTATCCCGGCTGGCGGAGCATGGTATTGACACCACCGAACAACTCGTCAACCTCACGGCTCAGAAATACTGGAACAGTGTGAAGGAAGCCTATGCCATCGGGAAACAACTGGGACAGAAAGTGATTCTGATTGGCACGTCCACCGGAGGCACCAATGCATTGCAACTGGCGGCCACTTACCCCAACGTATATGCGCTGATACTGCTTTCACCCAACGTACAGATTTTTGATCCCAATGCCTGGCTCATCAACAATCACTGGGGATTACAGATTGGCAGAATCGTAACCAAGTCCAACTATGTAACTCCGGCCGATCAACGCCCCCTCTACAAACAATACTGGAACTCTCCCTACCGGCTGGAAGCGGTGGCCAACCTGCAGGAATACCTGGAAACAACTATGAAGCCGGAAACATTTGCCAAAATCAAACAACCAACGCTTTTGCTTTATTATTACAAAGACCAGGTACACCAGGATAGTGTGGTTCGTGTGGGTGCTATGCAAAAAATGTTTCAACAGTTAGGAACCCCTGCTGCGTTGAAACAGGAACTTGCCATGCCCAATACCGGCAACCACGTTATTGGAAGCTATATCAAAAGCAATGATTACCAGGGAGTGGAAGCAGCTATCACTATGTTTATGATGCAGGTCTTGAAAATGCCGCTGATAAAAGAGTAGAATACCTTACGCACGTTTTTAAACTCATACTTCGACAAGCTCATGCTTCGACAAGCTCAGCATGACAAAAAAAAGTGGGCCCGGATAGAAATCTCGGGCCCTTTTTGCTTACCTCTGAAACCACAAAAAGAAAAACGTAAAATATGTGGCTATTATAAAAATATTTATATGTTGAACCAATTAAGGATCAATCAACACAAAGAAACGGGACAAATAATGGTATTGGATAGTTTGACAGGAATGGCTAAAATAGGAAGCGCATTTGATTTATGCAAGTATTCCCCTACAAATTTAATCACTGCCTGAGTCAGGCCTTTTCTGAAAGTTCAACGTAACTTTAATACATGCTGTTGCATGTGCATCCTCAAAATCCGCAACCCCGGCAAATAAAAACCATCGTGGAATGTTTGCTCAGTGGCGGAGTCATTATTTACCCAACCGATACCATTTACGGTCTGGGCTGCGATATCTTTCAGCACAAAGCCATTGAACGTATCTGCCGGATCAAACAGGTAGATCCTGCAAAAGCCCAGCTATCCTTCATTTGCAGCGATTTAAGCGATCTCAGCAAATACACAAAAACCACATCCACCCCGCTTTATCGGATGCTCAAACGGCACCTGCCCGGTCCGTACACCTTCATACTTCCGGCCAGTAAAGAAGTGCCTAAAATTCTCAAAAGCCGTAAAGACACGATTGGTTTACGGGTGCCGGATAATATCATTGCCCAAACCATGATCCGTGATCTGGGCCATCCCTTGCTGAGTGCTTCTCTTCCAGGTGAAATGGTAGAAGAATTCACTGACCCCGAACTGATCTATGATAAATTCAAAAACCTCGTGGATATTGTGGTGGATGGAGATATTGGTGGAATGATCCCTTCAACGATCATTGATTGTACAACCGATGAATGGACGGTTATCCGCCAAGGACTGGGAGAGTGGGATGAATAAAAAAACGCTCCCTGAAAAAGGAAGCGTTCGCTTTCATCATGTAACCCAAACTATACTTAGATACTGCGGCCATTGTGCATGGCTACAAACTTTGCTCTTCGTAACTGGCGACGGTCTTTTTGCAACTGACGATGTTCCATGGGACCTATTCTACCATCATTCATCAGGGCCATACGCCTGTCTTTACGAAGCTGATGTTGTTTTTTATGCAGGTAAAAAGCTTCCCCTTTCGTAATATTTCCTTTGCCCATTCCTATACCCGGACGGTTGCAACGTGGTTGATGTCCCCGTTGGGCCTGGGTAAATAAAGTAATCATTGAGAAGAGTACTGCGAGAAATAAAAATTTCGTTTTCATTGCTATTCGTTTAATAGTGAAACAATCAAGTTGCAGGTATGACACAGCACTTACCTGAAAGTTTAATGGATGATTTGTTAAGATCAGAAAAGATCCTGTTGCGTGGGAGCGATATTGAACGATCGGCGATGGTGCACAGTAAGTCCGAACTGTTCAATCGCATTGCGATGTTCTTCTGTACCATAGCCCTTGTTCTTTTTCCAGTTGTATTGTGGAAAGGATTCGTGCAGTTGAAACATATACTCATCTCTCCAGGTTTTGGCTAAAATGCTTGCAGCAGCAATTGAAGCAAATCGCCCATCGCCTTTTACAAAACATTGATGAGGCACCCGTTTGTATTTAATAAACCGGTTACCATCAATAAGCAACAATTTGGGTTTGATGGTGAGTTGATCCAACGCCAGGTGCATGGCCTTGAACGAAGCTTTGAGAATATTGATACGGTCAATTTCTTCCACCTCCACTTTTGCAACCGCCCAGGCCAGTGCGTTTTCCTCAATAAAAGAACGAAGCAGGTTACGGTCGTTTTCTTTCACCTGCTTGGAATCGTTAAGCAGCGGATGTTCAAAATTTTTTGGTAAGATAACAGCCGCCGCAAACACAGGACCGGCATAGCAACCACGCCCGGCTTCATCACAACCGGCCTCTATCAGTTCTTCCTGGTAATATGCAGCAAGTGTTGGCATAAAACTCAAATATAGCTATCAACTCATTTTGAAAAAGGAAAACGGATTCACGAAAATCATTTCTATTTAAAAAATATCAAGCAAATTTGTGTATGATCCATTCATCGGCCGATAGCGAACTCAGGAAACAGTACGGATTGTTTGAAGAAGCACTGATTGAAGAAATTGAGCAAACCAGTGAATTTAAAACCTATCAATCCAATGATATTTTAATGCGGAAAGGTCAATATATCCGCAGTACCATGCTCATCTTAACCGGACTCGTAAAAGTTTACCGTGAAGATGAAGAAGGAAATGAGTTCCTCATGTATTATCTCAAACCCGGCGAAGCCTGTGCTTTATCCATGGTTTGTGCTGCACGCCAGGAAGCCAGTCCCATTATGGCACGTGCCGTTTCTGAAACCGATGTATTGATGGTGCCTATTGAAACCATGAGTGAATGGATGGGCAAATACAAAAGCTGGTACCAGTTTGTAATTGAAACCTATCGTTCCCGTTTTGATGAGTTGCTGCTTACCATTGACAGTGTTGCGTTCCGTGGTATGGATGAGCGGCTGGAGTTTTACCTGAAGCGGGCACAGGAAGCCGAACACAAAAACATTATTGATATCAGTCACCAGGAAATTGCCAATGAGCTCAACACCTCCCGTGAAGTAATCTCCCGTTTATTGAAGAAGATGGAACAGCTGGGGAAAGTAAAGCTCAACCGCAATTCCATTGAAATCATCAGGCTGTAACAGATAGCAGCAGGTGATTAAGATCACAAACAGTTCAAAAAACCACCTGCAAATTTGCCACATGGAAATAGCCGGATATATTGCTGCGATTTTTATTGGCCTGTCGCTTGGACTCACCGGAGGTGGTGGTTCTATTCTAACGGTCCCTGTGCTTGTATACTTGTTTGGTGTGGAGCCTTTACTGGCCACCACCTATTCTCTGTTCATTGTGGGAGCTACCAGTATGGTGGGCGGTATCCGTGCTTATATGCATAAGCTGGTGGATCTGAAAGCCGTTACCTTATTTGGATTCCCTTCTGTATTCTCCATTTTCATTGCACGTCATTTTGTAGTACCTGTACTGCCCGAACAAATGCTGGGCTTCAGCAAAGGAAGCTTCCTCATGCTGGCATTTGCGATTCTGATGCTGGGCACTTCGTTTTATATGATGCGCCCCCGCAAAGAAGATGAAGTACCCGATGCAGATTCAGATATGAACCCGCTTTCATTGATTCTTCCAGGATTAGTTGTGGGATTCATCACCGGTTTGCTTGGCGCCGGCGGAGGATTTATGATCATCCCCGCACTGGTGTTCATCCTTCATTTGCCAATGAGAAAAGCCATCGGCACCTCACTGCTCATCATTTCTATCAATTCAACTTTTGGCTTTTTATTCAGCCTGAAACAATACCAGTTCAACTGGGCCTTCCTGATCAGCGTTACGGTTTTAGCCATAGCAGGCGTAGTAGTGGGAACCATCCTCAGCAGCAAAATCAAAAACGAACAACTCCGTAAAATCTTCGGTTGGTTTGTGTTGATTATGGCCATTTATATCCTGGTGAAAGAGCTCCATTTGTTCTGATATTCCAGCCACTTTTAATCTGTGACTAAAGTCATAGTACAGCATTTACAAAAAAAACATTTTTGCACTTCAAACACTGAAATATGAAGATTGAACAGATTTACACCGGATGCCTTGCCCACGGAGCTTACTATATCGAAAGCGAAGGAGAAGCAGTTGTGATTGACCCGCTTCGTGAAGTAAAGCCTTATGTTGAAAAAGCAGCACGTAACAATGCTACGATCAAATATGTTTTTGAAACGCATTTCCATGCCGATTTTGTAAGCGGCCATCTGGATCTTGCAAAAGAAACAGGAGCAACGATTGTATACGGCCCAACTGCCAAGCCCGGTTTTGACGCACATGTGGCTGCAGACGGAGAAGAAATTAAAGTTGGAAAGATTTCTTTTAAAGTGTTGCACACACCCGGCCATACAATGGAATCCAGTTGTTACCTCATGAAAGATGAAACCGGAAAAGACATAGCCATTTTCACCGGCGACACATTGTTCATTGGAGATGTGGGCCGTCCCGATCTGGCACAAAAAGTAATTGCCGAATTAACACAGGATAAATTAGCCGATCACCTGTTTGATTCTTTACGCAATAAAATCATGCCGCTGGCCGATGATATCATCGTTTATCCTGCACACGGTGCCGGTAGTGCCTGTGGTAAAAACATGAGCAAAGAAACATCGGATACACTGGGCCATCAGAAAGCAACCAACTATGCGTTGCGTGCTAATATGACGAAAGAAGAATTCAAAAAAGAATTGCTCACCGGATTAACGCCTCCTCCTGCTTACTTCCCGCTGAATGTGTTAATGAACATCAAAGGATACGACAGCATCAGTGAAGTAATAAAACGTGGCACACAGGCCTTGAGTGCCGATGCTTTTGAAACAGCTGCCAACGAAACAAGTGCATTGGTCCTTGATACAAGGAAAGCGGAAGATTTTGCAAAAGGATTTATTCCCAACTCCATCAATATTGGTATCGACGGACAATTTGCACCCTGGGTGGGCACCATGATTCCCGATGTAAAACAGGAAATACTGTTGGTAACAGAACCCGGACGAGAAGAAGAAGTGGTAACCCGTTTGGCCCGTGTGGGATACGATTATTCCATTGGTTATCTCAATGGCGGATTTGATGCATGGAAAGCAGCCGGCAAAGAAACCGACCATGTACAACGTTTATCTGCTGCCGAATTCGCAGATGCGGTTGCTGCTGATCCGCAGGCAAATATTCTCGACGTAAGAAAGAAAAGTGAATACGACAGTGAACATATTGTGGAAGCAGAAAACGCACCACTGGATTATATCAACGAAAGCATGTTGAAAGTGGATAAAAACAAATTCTACTACGTGCATTGCGCCGGTGGTTATCGTTCCATGATTTTCATTTCCATTCTCAAAGCAAGAGGTTATAACAACATGGTGGATGTAAGAGGCGGATTTAAAGAAATCAAAGAAAGCGGACGTTTCACTATCACCGACTACGTTTGTCCAACTACTTTGCTGTAAGCAACACAACTCAGCAAAAAAATGAAAGCCGGTCGGTTGAATGATAGCTGACCTATGGAATCTTTTGCTGATAAAAAAGAAACAATCAATTATTCAATAATTAAAATCAATCAAGATGGGTTTATTTTCAGGTTTATTCGGTCCTAAAACCGATTTCAAAGGATTAGCAGATAATGGCGCTATCATTGTAGACGTACGCACTCCTATGGAATACAGAGGCGGACATATTAAAGGTTCTCTCAACATTCCTTTGGATACGATCCGTACAAAAGTGGCCGAACTGAAGAAGAAAGGCAAACCGGTGATCACTTGTTGCGCCAGTGGTATGCGCAGTGCCAGTGCAGCCAATATCCTCAACCAGCAGGGCGTGGAAGCATACAATGGGGGCCCATGGTCTTCATTAAATCATTCAATCAACTAATACCGCCTTCGACAAGCTCAGGCTGACAAAACGTTTTGATTGATGAAATTTTAATAAAGGGTCGAAATCCCTTGTCATGCTGAGCCCCGTCGAAGCAGATAAGGGGGTTACTAACGAATTTCATAGCATCGCCTACGATCCTTCAATTCTTCAGGACAGGCGTACTCAAGCTGACAGCTTTTATCATATTGAGCCCGTCGAAAGAAGACAAAAGTTGAGTCAGAGAAGTAGTTTACTTATTAAAACGAGATCAATTAGTTGAAATGACATTTGCAAACTGGAACTGGGTACGTATACTTCGGCTAGTCATTGGCGTTGGCGGCTTGGCACAGGGAGTAATGGAAGGCAATGCGGTTTTGTCGGTTATTGGTGCCACGTTGATCTTCCAGGGAGCGTTTAATGTGGGTTGTTGCGGTACTTCCTGTGCTGCACCTGCGCCTTCAAAACGGCCAGCCAATCATAGCCCCGAAGAAATTCAATTTGAAGAAATCAAATGAACAAACGAATCAAAGAATTGAAATGGTACCTGCCCGGCATCTTAATTGGTGCTGTGGGCGGTTACATTTACTATCATTTCTGGGGATGCGATGGCACTTGCTTAATCAGTTCCAGTCCCATCAACAGTATGTTATACGGGGCTACTATGGGCGGGCTGGTGAACAGTATGTTCAAGCCGGCTCCGCAAGCAGAACAGGATAAGAATCAATCACAAGAGTAACAACAGCTCATACAAACACCCGTTTGTCGAAACAGGTGCAAATCATGTATTAAGAGGGATTTCTGTAAAGGGATTTGTTTTTTTGTTTTTTTTGCATTGTTAACAACAAAAACAAATCCCTTACATGAATCTGATTGATTGGATCCGGCAGCCATGGCCATGGTATGTCGCAGGACCTTTAATTGGCCTTGTCATCCCCTTGTTACTTATCATTGGTAACAAAACATTCGGCATCTCCTCTTCGCTCAGGCATATTTGTGCCGCTTGTATTCCTGCCGGTATTTCTTATTTCAAATATGATTGGAAACGGGAAGCATGGAACCTCTTCCTGGTATGCGGTATTTTTCTAGGAGGTATCATTGCTGCCACACTCTTACAAAATCCCGATCCGGTGCAGGTGAATCCAAAACTGGCAGAAGAATTAGCCGGTTATGGAATCAACGACTTCAGCAACCTCGTTCCATTGCAATTATTTAACTGGGAAAACCTGCTATCATTGAAAGGTTTATTGTTTACAGTAGGTGGCGGATTTCTCGTTGGTTTTGGAACCCGTTATGCCGGTGGTTGTACCAGCGGTCATTCCATTATGGGATTATCTAATCTTCAATTGCCATCCCTCATCGCCACAATTTGTTTTATGGTGGGCGGTTTCATTATGACGAATCTCATTTTACCCATCTTATTAAAACTGTAAGCCATCATGAGTACACAGGAAAATCATAAAAAATTTCTTACAGAGAACACCGATTTTGAAATGCGTTCGCTGGACGCCGTATGTTTCAACGAATCGGAATTATCACATCCGTGGTGGTATAATTTTAAATATTTATTCGTGGGTGTCCTCTTTGGCATCCTGCTGGTGAAAGCAGAAATTGTTTCCTGGTTCCGTATCCAGGAAATGTTTAAGTTCCAAAGCTTTCACATGTATGGTGTCATTGGCTCTGCAGTTGTGGTGGGTGTGATTTCGGTTTGGCTGATTAAAAAATTCAAAATCAAAACCATTTATGGCGAACCCATTGAGTTTGTAAAAAAGGATTTCAACAAAGGTCAGATCTATGGCGGATTGCTGTTTGGACTTGGATGGGCTGTAACCGGTGCTTGTCCGGGGCCACTGTTTGCCCAGATCGGCACAGGAGCCTCGGTTGTTGCAGTAACCTTATTGAGCGCTATTGCAGGCACCTGGGCTTATGGGCGGCTTCGTGAAAAATTGCCTCATTGAGACAAATTAGATAAAACAGAAAAGGGATGTGTGTTTGCAACATCCCTTTTTTGTGATTTGATGATGTGAATCAATTCTCTGCATCACTACAATCATTTAACTGCGCTGCTGTCAACTTTAGCTTTATCGCTTAAATCAACTTGTATGAGAACAATGTTGATGGTCATGCTTGCTTTTACTGCTATTACAGCCATCCCCTGTGGCGTGGTGCTCATGATTCATCCCGATAATGCGTTTGGTTTATCAATTACGTTACTGGAAAACAGTGTTTTCAAAAACTATTTTATACCCGGACTGGTTTTAACGGTTTTGGTAGGTGGAGTCAACTTTACTGCCTTCTTTATTAACTACCGCAAACATGATTCTTCGTTTCTGTGGACACTTGCAGCCGGTATTATGGATATTGGATGGATCGTTGTACAAATATGGGTGATTCATTCCTTTTCCTGGTTCCAGTTGTTGTATCTGTTGATTGGCTTTGCAACCATCCTGATCATCCTGCAACTGAAGCACAAAGAACTGATTTGATTGTGCATTTTACCAAATGCTCATTAAAGCAACCCGATTCCCTTTGTTCTCCGGCAATTAAAAAACTCATTGCAGTTCCCATAATGAAACAAATAGTTTTGTAGTTTGGAAAAGCGATGAAGCAATTATTTCTTCTGTTAAGCATATTTGTTCTTATAGCCGGCAATTCAATATCGCAGGATGCATCGTACCGTTTCATCAACTTCAATTATAAAGATGGCGTACATGACAAATTCTTTTATGATGCTGTAAACGATAAAAACGGGCTTCTTTGGATTGCTTCGGGAAGTGGCATTTATAGTTACGATGGGGCTCGTTTCATATTATATCGCACAAGTAACCCTCAAACAGGAAGAGAATCTTCCAACCTCATTCGCAGTCTTTATTGCGATACTGATGGAAAAATATGGACAGCAGGTTTAACCAGTGTTCAATGGTTTTATCCCGACACCCGTTCATTCCGTTATCATAGCCCAGACAATAAATCGTTGAAACAATTAGGCACTTCGGCTATTAATACATTCTTTCGTGACAGTAAGGGAATGATGTGGATAGGAACTATGAAAAATGGCGTTGCTTTTTTGAATGAAAAAGATTCCACTGTTACATATTTCAGAGCTTCTGCCGAAGCTGGGTCCCCTGCTAATTTAATAACACGCATCATAGAAACACCCGACAACAGGATATGGGCTCTGTCTGTGGATGGGCTGCATCTGCTGTCGGCACAAAAAGGTATTCTTCAAACATTCCGGAATACAAGGCCCAACCACCATCCTGCGGAAGAAAATTATTTTACAGATGGATTTTTTGATGCTGCTATGAACTGCATCTGGATAGGATCATTTGGAGGAGGATTGATACAATTCGATCTGTCTTCCCATCAACTCATCCATCATGATATCGTCCATAAGAAAATCATTCAGAACAGCATTAATGCAATAGCGCCTAAATCGGCTACTGAACTCTGGATTTACAACGGAAACTTATCCGTATACAACAAAAAAACACACACAATTAATAATCAAATAGTACCCGATGCAGGTAATGAATTCAGTTTTAAAACTACAGGCGTAGGTAGAATGGTGACGGACAAAGAAGGAAACATCTGGTTTTGTTCCTTCAGCGGCATCAGTATGTTGCCATGGCAAAACAATCAATGGCAAACAATCTCACTTCGGGATCAGAACAATGACAATACCATCCTTGAGCCAACCAATGTGTGCAAGATCCCGGGAACAGATGAACTGCTCATTACCACATCAGGCTCTACAGGAATAGGTTATTATAACCCGGATAAAAATCAATTCAATGTAATCAGAATCGGTAATAACGAATCGGCATCCTCACTTTGCATTGCTGCAAACACAGTTTATGTATTAACAGAAAAGGATCTTTATCGATTTCAACCGGCAACCAAAACTTTTACTGCGCTGCAAGTAAAGTACAATGACCAACCCTTAGTGGGGCCAGTGTGGAGAATGATCAATGGCGGCAACAATACATTACTTATAGCTTCGCCACAAAACGGATTTTACCGGTATCATACCGATACACGGATTACCGAGCATTTTAATATCTGGGACGTAGACCGTTCAGTAAATAAAACAGAAACAGAAAATACGCTATGGCCTTCGTTCCGTGACAGCAAAGGGAACTGCTGGTTTACAAGAGGCGCTTATTTATACTATGCCGATCCCGGCTTTGGTTTTCACAAAATTGCTTATACTGAAACAGACAGCACAGCTCCTGTTAGTTACCCCATAGAAATAACAGAAGACAATCAGCATCATTACTGGATCACCACAAAAACAAACGGTATTTATGAATGGTATAAAGACAAAAACGGAAAAGAAGTCATCAATAATTACAATACAGGAAACACCCCTTTACTGCCCAGCGACTATTTTTTAAGAATTGCAAAAGACGATCTTGGATTTCTTTGGATGGGTTCTTTATCCGGGTTGGTGAAATTTGATCCTGTGAGCAAAAAAGTGATTTCGGTATTCAGAAAAAAACACGGATTAGTAAACGACAATATTGATGTGCCGATGTCTCTTTTGCCCGGCAACTGTTTGGCTGTTTGCAATTTTGGTGCATTAAACTTACTGCCGCTGAATAATTACCAGAGTAACAAACAGTTCCCGGTGCCATTTGTTGCTTCTTTTAAAGTAATGGACAAGCCCATACTGCTTCCCTTTGGAAAAGATACCACCATCACATTATCCTACGACCAGAATTTTCTTCAGTTTGACCTGGGAGCACTTTCTTATAACAACAGCGATGAAACCACATTTTCTTATCAGCTGAAAGGCGCCGATGAAAGCCCTGTCAACACTAACAGAAATTATGTATCATACTCAGCTCTCAGCAATGGCACTTATACATTCACCCTTAAAGCAGCTAATAATGATAATGTATGGAGCAACAAAACACTTGAAATAAAGATCATCATTCGTCCGCCTTTCTGGAAAACCTGGTGGTTTATCAGTTTGTTTTCATTAGCAATTGCCGGATTTCTTTACTGGATTAACCAGAACAGAATTTCACAAATACGGAAAGAAGAGAAACTCAAATCGGCATTTCAGCAACAGATCGCCGAAACAGAAATGAAAGCATTAAGGGCACAAATGAATCCGCATTTCATTTTTAATTCACTAAACAGTATCCAGAAATACATTCTGAAGAATGAACATTTTGAAGCATCGCAATATCTTACCAAATTTTCAAGACTCATTCGTTTAATATTAGATCATAGTAATCAAAACAACATTTTGCTGAGTAGTGAACTGGATCTCTTACGTTTGTACGTGGAAATTGAAAGCCTGCGGTTTGATCACAAATTTGATTATGAAATCAACATTGATCCTGCCATTCATACAGAAACAACGGAAGTGCCCTCTATGCTTATTCAGCCCTATGTAGAAAACGCAATCTGGCATGGATTGCTCCATAAAAACGAAAAGGGGAAACTCATAATTGATTTTTCAAAGGGAGACCAAAACAACCTGTTGGTTACTATTGACGACAATGGAGTAGGCCGTATGAAAGCAGCTGAATTAAAAAGTAAACAACTGTTGAAGAACAAAAGTTTTGGAATGAAAATCACAGAAGACAGGATCCAGATCATCAATCGTACACAACATATACATGCCACTTGTGAAGTAACAGATAAAAAAGATGACCGGGGTTTTGCTGCCGGAACAAGCGTGAAGCTTTCCATTCCTTTTCAAACCTTACGAAATAAATAACCCTGCAATATGATGAATGCCATTTTAATCGATGATGAAAGAAACGCACTGGAAGTACTGGAAATGCAATTGATGAAATTTTGTACAGGTGTGCAGGTGATTGCCAAATGCGATGGCGGTGAAAACGGAATTGCGGCAATTAAAAAACACAAACCCGATCTGGTATTCCTCGATATTGAAATGCCACACATTACCGGCTTTGATGTGATTAAAGAAACAGCCGGACTTAACTACGACATCATTTTTACTACTGCCTATAATCAATTTGCTATTAAAGCATTTAAAGTTTCGGCTGTTGACTACCTGCTTAAACCCATTGACATTACCGAACTGCAGGCTGCAGTGGAAAAAGCCCGGCAAAAAAGAGGATCGAACAACCTGGAAGAGAAATTAAAAACCTTACTCAGCAACCTGCCATCCTACCCGGCTTCCACTTCAAAAATTGCACTTCCTGCAGGGGAAGCTATGCACCTGGTGGAACCTTCAGAAATCATCCGATGTGAAAGCGACAGCAACTATACACATATCTTTCTGTCAAATGGGAAAAAGATCACCACAGCAAAAACATTAAAAGATGTGGAAGAAAACCTGAAAGGACTCAGCTTCTACCGCATACACCAAAGCCACCTCGTGAATATGCACCACATTTCGAAAGTTGTAAAGGGAGATGGAGGCTATGTAATCATGAGCGATAACAGCCATATCACCATCAGCCGAAACAAAAAAGAAGCATTTATGGAAAGCTTCCGGAAACTCTGATACCGGATAATCAATAAATCTGCCCGTTACTCAATTCGTTAATAAAACCTCATTGTTTCCTGCGATTTTCAGGTAAAATCACCGGAAATGAAACATCTTTTCTTACTAACCTCCTTCCTGGGAATTTCTGCAGCAGCTATTTGTCAGAATATTGGTATTGGCACCAGCAACCCGCAATACAAATTACACCTGCACTCTACTGGTCACACCACGTTTAATATCACAGATGGAACAACAGGCGACGGACCATCCGTGGGTGGCCGCATCGACATGCTTACCGGAAATCTTTCCATTTTCAACTACTCCGGCAATTTTACACTGGGCACCATGGGCAAAACAGCCATATATATCAGTTCCGATATTGAAGGCTATGTGGGTATCAATAATAGTAATCCCAAAGCGCCACTTCATATTAGTTCCAATGCAGATAACAATGAAGGCATGCGTTTATCTGGAACAACGCCTTACATGAGTTTTTATAATGGCACTAGTTTGCACGGGTATGTACAAGCAGCTTCAGGTGGGTTTGAGTTGGGAAGTAAATCTGGGTTGCCCGTGAATATCTATACAGGGAATCAACAACGGCTCACCATTCTTGATAATGGAAATATAGGCATCGGTACCAGCATCCCAACCTATCCTTTCAGTATGAGTTTATCGCTCAACACCAGTGGAACCAATGTTCCTTTAGCTTATCTGAAAAATACAGGTACAGGTGGTGGTTTGTACAGCAGTGTGAACAATCCGGCTACCGGTCCGGAAAGTTTTTTCCCCGCTGCCATTGCCGGCCATTCAGTTGGATACGATGCTATTATTGGTAAAGCAGATGGTAATGGCAATGGGGTGAGCGGTAGAAGTGAAAACGGATCCGGCGTAATTGGTATTTCACAAAACGGAGACGGTGTGGTAGGCTATTCTTCCGGTAGTGGAAGTGCTGCCGTATTGGGTCAGGCCTTTTCCATCCCGGCAGTTGGTGGCTATTTCAATCATACAAACGGAGAAGTGGCACTCCAGGTGAATAATGGTTCTATAAAAGTATCGGGCAGTAAACCCACAGCTTTCCAGGTAACAGCAACCGGAACCAATTCCATCATCATTCCCAACACCAGCCAGGCCAACAGCAGCACCGATATGTTATTCATTCAGCATAAAGGAGTAGCATCAAACGTAAACACTCCAGTTTATGTAAAATGGGATGGAGCCAACTTCCGATGGGTGATTTATACAGAAAGCGGTGGCAATATCCCTTCCGGTGAAGTTTTTAATGTACTGGTGATCAAACAATAATTATCCATAATAATCATTCTAAATTATGAAACAAATATTCATTTCTATTCTTGCATTAACTGCTGTTGCCTGTGGAACCAATTCCACACAACAGGAAACCGGCAATAAAGACACAACGCAGCAAAGCAACACAGCAACAGTTGATCCCAATCAAAAAACAGAAGAGAAAAAAGAAACTGCATTGGTATCTTTTAAAGTAAATGGTGTAGAGGCAAACACCAAAAGCACCGGTACAGATAATGATCCGCAACTCGGAATGGTGAATGTAAAAATCAACGAATTAAGTTTTGATCTTATGGGCGATGACCCTGCCCGGCCTCACAGAGGATGGATGCATTTCAGTATTAAAAATTTCCGACTGGAACCCGCCACATATACAATAACCGGAGGAAACACCGCACGATTTACCCGCTATGAAACAGCAGGTGCCGGCGGCAGTACCGATTACAATGCCGAAGGTTCACCCAAATACAAAGGCAGCGAATTCACACTTCAGTTTACAAGTATTAAAAAGAATGAAGCTGCAGAATTCGGAGAAGAATGGTTAGCAAGCGGAACATTCACGGTAAAAGCATTACTCAATGAGTTCGCAAAAAATGATACAAAAGAAGTACTTGTTACCGAAGGAAAATTTGAAAACATTTCAATCAGGGTATTAGGCAGACAATAATTCCCAAAAAAGATTTATGAAAACAAGCACATTTATACTATTGTTCCTGCTTATCTCCGGTGTAGCGTTTGCACAAAATTTCAAAGCCGTTTCCAATGGAGTTTATAACGAAACAACACCCGGCTTGTTCCAGGTAGGATTGCGATTGGAAAGTGGCAGCATCAAACAAGGCGATAAAATTGATGTACTTACGCCCGAAGGAACCCGTTACTCATTTACGGTTACACGTATGCGTAACCCGTATGAGGATATCAAAAAAGCTGATGCAGAAACGGGTACGTTTTATGTGTATTTACTGGGGCCGAAAGATGCTGTGTTCACCAAGAATGCAAGCTTTCTTCCCGGAGGAAGCAAAGCCCCTGCAGCAGATGCTGGAAAAAACAAATCGTCTTTTGACTTTACTTCCACATTAGATAACAAACCCTGGAATGCGATCAGTACCGGCAATGGTACTTATTACAAAAAGGGCCTCGGTAAAATGTATGGCGGTAAGCCGTTCCTGATGCTTCCTTTCCGTGCAACAGCACCGCCCGATCAACGCCATCTTGATATTGTTTTAATACAGGACGAAATCAAACCCGGAAAGTATACGCTCACTTCAATGGAAATTTTGTTAAGTGGCTCACCCGTTGGTGATAAAAATAAAGAAGAGCTCTTTGGTTATAAGTATCCGCAAACCAATGCAGGGGCAGTGGTATTGGAAATTACTTCGTACAAAGAAACCGGAAACGGAACTGCAGTTATTTCCGGTAAAATAAGCGGGCCCTTAAAAAAAGTCTTTGGCATAGGTTCCAGAAAACTGGAGAATGGTGTATTTACAGACGTAAAAATTTACGTGGAAAAAGAACGTCATTAATTCAGAAAGCGCCGTTGCTCTTCTAAAACGCCTTAACGCTAACGTTCCTTCCTGTTCTTTACGCCATAATCCAACCCCGGGTTATGGCATTTTTTTATTTAAAACTATTGCATATGAATATCCGAATGCTGTTACTCTGTTGTTGTATGATTTCAGTACTTCATCTCACAGCGCAGGAAAAACTGCAACACACCACTACTGCAACCACCATCAGTGGTAACTCGAGTTTTCTCGATGTGGCCGGGTTAAACAACAACCCAACGGCCGTGATTATTGTGGAATATGATGCGGCAACACGGTCTGCCAATCCACATCCGGTTGGTGTTTGGTACAATGGCAGTAAATGGGCCATTTTCAACCAGGACCGGGCACCTATGCCAGCAGGGCTCAATTTTTCTGTTACCTGGAAAAATGCAGATGAAACGGCCTTCTTCGTACGGGCAAGGGGAACAAACAGCAACAAAGGAAAGTTGCTCATCAATCATCCACAACTCAACAACAAACCTGATGCAGCATTTTATGCATCACAGGTTTGGAATCCGGATGCTGCCAGTGGTGTTTATAACAATGCCGATATAACAGTTGCATACGATGCAGCAACCGGGTACTGGTATCTTAAAAATCAGAACGGAACCATGTTGCCCGATGGTGCCGCTTTTAATATTCTCATCAGCAAACCTGCAGTAATCAAACCCGGCATCAATAATATCATCAACAACAACCAGGTCACGGCCGATGCCACGATCATTACAAAAGCAATCAAAGAAGTAAACCTAAATTTTGAAAACAGTTTGTTGAATTGGAAAACTACTGGAACCGCTTTTAACAACCAACCGGTGCAGGGACACACTGTTACCACCGATCGTGTTTATAAATACATGGAGTATGCAGCCGGTGGCATTGGTGGCGATTACTGGAAAGGAATGTTGTACCCCATTGGATTCAAAGGACAAAACTGGATTGGTTCTTATGAACAAGATAATGGTGATGCAGCAACGGGCACAATGACTTCTCTTCCTTTTCTTGCCGAAAAACCTTTTCTCACCTTTTTATTGGGAGGTGGTAACGATATCAATAAACTTTATGTGGAATTGCAGGTGAAGAAAACAGATTATGAAGCTGCCTGGGGCGGACCCAGAAGATCGCTTTGGGGAGAAACAGAAGATGGATTTGTACGGGTAAACAGAATCAGTCCGATGATGAATGGCGAAGATTTATACCGTTATTATTTTGATCTGAAAGCAGAACTGAATAACAATTACCAGCAAAAAACAATTCGTCTTCGCATTGTTGATGAAAAAACAAATGGCTGGGGACATATTAATGTTGATGATTTTGTGTTCACTGAAACATTGAGTGATTATTTATCTATTACAAAAAACGGTTACACATTACTGGCCGATAAAGACAAGCCGGTATGGGGCTTTGCCGATACACATGCACATTGGGTAAACCATATAGGGCTAAACGGATTAATGCATGGAACACCAGGCGGTAACTGGAAAACCAGCAATGTGAAAACTGATATTCCGCCCTGCGATGGTTTTAACCACGGGTTACCTACACCAACACCGGGATTATTAACTGCACAGGTAGAGAAAAATGCTTTCAACCGGTTGGGTGAACGTTTGGCCGATGCAGGTAATGCCACTTGTGGTGTTTCCATACTTGCATCGGTACCCGCTATACTAACTATGCATTCAGTTACCGGGTTTGGCATTGGAATGTCGGGTTCAATTGACCCAATATTGGGAGAAGCGTTTGCCGGGCTCATGTTAAATCCTGTTTTCCAGGCATGCGGCTACTCATTCATCAAAGATGTATTTGGAAAACATTACAGCAACACCACTCCGGATGCACAGCGTGGTGCCTTTATTGATTTTCCAAGATGGAACACCTTCTTTCATCAGCTCATGCATATTACATGGGTTCGCCGCAGTTATGAAGGCGGACAACGATTAATGATTGTCCCTGTAGGGACTGCTAAAAGCTGGGAATTTAATTCCACTGCAGATGGCCACATGAAAGATCCGAAAGAACATATTGAAGCTTCTGTACGTGAACTGAAACGGATTGTATCGCTGAACACAGAATGGATGGAAATTGCATATACACCACAACAGGCAAGAGAAATTATTCTTCGCAATAAAATGGCGATTGTGATTGGTTTGGAACATGCAGAAATTGGCAGTTATTTTAATTCAGTAGAAGAAGAAATCAACTGGATCGAATCGCTGGGCATCCGTCATGTATTCCCCATTCACAATATCAACAATGAAATCGGCGGTGCGGCTGTGTTTAATTCAGCGTTAAATTCTTACAACGACCTGGTGAACAGAAAACATCCCGATGATCCCATTGTGGCTTTTAAAGTGAGAGAAGGTAATTCAAATGATGAAACCAGAACCACAGTGAAACTATCGACCGGTTTTATGCGCCAGAACCTGAGATTGATTCCTATTGCCGGCTTTGGAACCATCCCCTTCTTTTATCTTAACGATGTGCCTGCGTCTTACAATTACAACAATTATATCGCCCATAAAAACAGTGAAGGATTAAAAGACAAAGGAAGAACATATATCAAATCACTCATGAACCGTGGTATGGTGATTGATATTGACCATATGAGTGATTTATCACAGAATGAAGTGGTAACCATGATGAACCAGTATCATTATCCCATGATTGCCGGGCATGCGAATTTCCGTGAACTGCGGAGAGATGCGAATGAAACAGATGGTGGCGATAAAGAAGCACGTTTGAAAACAGAATTCACCATTTTCAATTCACGTATCAACGATATTAATAACTCCGGCGGAATGTTTGGATTAATGACCCAGCAGAACAACATCCGTGAAGCACAGGGATGCCCCATCCCCAACACATCGGCCGGAGGAACCTCATCCTTCATACAGGCCTACTGGTTTACCGGACAAAAAACAAACTTTGAAAAAGGAATTGCTTTTGGTTCTGATTTCAATGGATTTGCTCCGCAGGTATCGCCACGCTTTGGTACCGAAGCTGCTTACTTCCTGCAGGGAGATAAAATACTAAACCCGAAAATTGGAACAAAAGACTATGAAACTGTAAGAAGGCAATTTGCATTTTCGCAGGAGAAAGGAGTACGTTATGATGCCGGCATCAACACCTGGCATTATCATCGTTTCCCTCCAACCGATTTTTTAACGCAGGAAGAACGGGATATATGGGAAGCAATTGCTATTGCAAAAGGTGGAAAGTATCCTGCATCTGCCTGGCAACCGGGTGGTGGCCTCAGCGTTGAAAGAACCGGTATTCAACAAGAGAAAATACGCAACCTGGCAGAAGGATTTGTAACCAAACCCGAAGGTGATTATCTCAACTGGCTTAACTGCCCGGGCTTTATCGTAAGAGATGAAAACCTGAACAACTGCATGCCGGAGAGAAAAGCTGCATTCCTGGTGGTAAACGGAATCAACAGCTTACCGGCCGAAATGAAAACATCCCGTACAATGGAATTGTACTATATCATTAAAAAGATATATGACCTGTGGATGCAATTTGAGAACGGGCCAAACGAACCATTACGTAGAAGTTATGCTTTTACTGGCGGAAGGGATTTTGATTACAATATAGATGGTCTTGCACACTATGGTATGTTTCCCGATATGATTCAGGATATGAAAAATCTTGGATTACAACCCTACCAGCTTCGTCCGCTTTTTCTGGCAACCGAACAATACCTACAGCTATGGGAAAAAGCATATCAACTGAAGAACAGAATCAATCAGTAATACTGAAATGAGAATGGTGTTTATCAATCGCCTGTCAGAAGCCATGCCATACAGCATGGCTTCTTTGTTTGGATATACCTTGTGCGATACATCCAAAACAGGCGTTCGTCTAAACACCATAAAAACTCAGATGAAAAGCATTTGCACTCCTTCTCCCTGGCTCTTGTTATAAAAATCTCCTACCGTAATAATTTCTTCCACTCCTTCGTACAAATCTTCTTTCTTGTAATGAAACATATCCACTGCCAGTTTACAGGCCCACATTCTCACACCTGATGCGCTGAGTATATCCAGAAATTCGGGAACTTCCGGCATATCAATTTTTTCCATTTCCTTTTTCATCATGGAAGTTGCAAATGCTTCCACACCCGGCAATCCACCCAGCATGGTTGGCATATGCATGGCAGGGTTGCCAACTGTTGCAATGTGCAGGTTGTCTAATTTTTTCTTGTGTACAGCTTCCAGTCCAAAAAAGGTGAAGAATATTTCTGCTTCAATTCCTTCCATGCGTGCACCATTGGCCAGCACAAAAGCAGCATATACATTTTCCAAAGTTCCTTTGGATAAGATGATCATCATCTTTTTGATTGTTCCGTTATTGGTACTCATAACTTTTGTTTTATTGGGTTAAATACAGCTGGCGGGTTTGGGTATGCCTGCAATCTTTGTTGCTGTTTTCAACGGAGCAACAGGGAACAATGCATAAAATTCTTTGATATCCACCACGCCACTTTTACCTACACGGCGGATGCTCAATGCAACCTGTGCTTTTTGTTCGTCCTGTAAATATTTAATCACTTCCCAGTGACGGGGAGTTAATGCAAGTCCGGCTTCTGCAGCTAATGCTTCGCCTACTTGTTGATCCCACTGACTGAAATTGGTCAGGTATCCTTCTTCGTTTACGGTAATTGTTTTACCGGCAATTGTCTTTTCCATATATCTGTGTTTAAACGGTTTCTTTTGTTTCGTAATGTTTTCCACTTTCGCTCATGGTTGCAGAAACGAAAGGTATATGTGTTCCTTTGAGCAACACATTCCAGTAAATCCAGCGGAATGCCAGTTTACCCATGTGATTCATACGGCTTTCTTTCAACAAACGTAACGGCCCAACTCCCGGGAACGGGAAGGTTCCCTCTACTGGCTCATGCGTATAGTTGAAGTCGATGAGTAATGCTTTACCACCTCCTGTTTCAATAAAGCAGTTGGCGTGGCCGTCAAACTCTTCTTTCAATGGTTCTCCTTTTATATAACGGAGAATATTTTCTGTAAGAATCTCTGCTTCAAAGTGAGCTACAGACCCTGCTTTCGATGCAGGAATATTACTGGCGTCACCCAATACAAATACATTTTCGTATTCTTTGGATTGAAGTGTGGCTTTGTTGGTGGGAACATAGTTGAGATCATCGCCCATACCGGAACGTTCCATTAATTCATCACCTTTGTTGGTAGGAACGGTAACAAGTATATCAAACGGAATGGATCTTCCGCCATAGTCAACAATTTCTTTCTTTTCATTATCCACGCTTTCAATTGCAAAATCACTTTCGATATTGATATGTTTTTCATGCAGCAGATGCTCCAGTGCTTCTGTTGCTTTGGGTTTCGTGAACGCACCGCTGAGTGGTGTTACATACGTAATCTCTACTTTATCACGCATGTGCTTGTTCTTAAAGAAAGAATCGGCTAGGAAAGCAAATTCCAGAGGAGCCACCGGGCATTTAATAGGCATCTCTGTGATATGCACCACCAATTTTCCTCCTTCCCATTCACGTAATTTGTTACGCAATGCAAGCGCTCCTTCAAATGTGTAGAAGTCAAAAACAGATTTGTGCCATTCTTCACCATCCATACCACTTACTTCCTCGGGAGCAATTTTAGCACCGGTGGCCACAATCAATAAATCATAGTTCAATACATCTCCGCCTGCTAATTCCACTTTGTTTTCTGAGGGAACTATACGATTGATCTTGGTACGCATGAGTTTTACATCTTTTGGAATAAACTCATCAATACGTTTTACAATATCTTCCGGAGTGTAGATATCAAAAGGAAGAAACAGGTAACCGGGTTGATAGTGATGTTCTTCTTTTTCATCAACTATGGTTATTTGCCAATCGGGGTGTTTCAATTCGTGATGCAGATGATTGGCCATCATCGTTCCGGCAGTGCCTGCACCAAGAATCACCAGTTGTTTCATATACGTTTATTTGATGTTTTGACTACACAAAAATCTGCACCGCAGCACCCCTTTCTGCTGATTTCAGGCTTCGGGAGCACTGACTGTCATCATCAGAATGGAGGATTCTTTCCCATTTTGAACCTATTTTTTACTTGTGTGATTCTTGTCACTGTAGCGGTCGTTTTCCTGTATTATTCTTGCAGGTTTTTCATTCACATTCCGACCCTTTTCAATCGCATCTTACCGAATGACAAAAGTCACAATCGCCCTCCGTTTCATCGTTTAGTTTTGCCTTCGAAAGAATCAAGAGAAAAAGAAATTAAGTAGTTATGAAGTACATTATTATTGGTGCTGTTGCTGGTGGTGCCAGCACAGCTGCCAGGTTAAGAAGATTAGATGAGCATGCAGAAATTGTCATTTTTGAAAAAGGTGCTTATATCTCCTATGCAAACTGTGGTTTGCCTTATTATATCGGCGATGTGATTAAAGACCGCAACAAATTATTTGTACAAACAGCTGAAGCATTTCATCAACGTTTCAATATTGATGTGCGTGTATTAACAGAAGTAACTTCTATTCAGCCAGATAAAAAAACAGTTACTGCTGTTAAACAAGGTACAGGAGAAATCTATGAAGAAACATACGACAAACTCATTTTATCTCCCGGCGCAGAACCTGTTCGTCCGCCTCTTCCCGGCATCGACAGTGAAGGCATTTTCACTTTGAGAAATGTAAACGATACCGATTTTATTAAATCCTATATTTCTAAAAACAGGGTAAAAAAAGTAGCCATTATTGGAGCCGGATTCATTGGATTGGAAATGGCAGAAAACCTGCACGACCTAGGATTGGAGGTAACAGTAATTGAAATGATCAACCAGGTTATGGCGCCGCTGGATTACTCCATGGCAACCATTGTGCAACAACACCTGCGCATGAAAGGGGTGAAACTGCGTCTCAATACGGCTGTAACCGGATTTGAAAAAACAGACAGACAGATTCATGTTTCATTGAAGAACAGCGATCCGCTTGCTGCCGACCTGGTACTATTGTCCATTGGTGTTCGTCCGGATACAAGACTGGCTGTTGCAGCCGGATTAAAAACCGGACCTGCCCGTGGCATCTGGGTGAATGAATTTTTGCAAACATCCGATCCCGATATCTATGCGGTGGGAGATGCGATTGAATTTAAAAATCCTATCACACAACAATCCATGAGCAGTTTTCTGGCAGGCCCTGCGAATAAACAGGGACGCATCTGTGCCAACAATGTTGTAATGGGTAATGTGCAGCAATACAATGGCGCCATCAATACGTCGATTGTAAAAGTCTTTGATATGACCGTTGGCACATCAGGAGTTGCATCCAAACACCTGAAAGCAGCAGGTGTTGATCATATCGTTTCCACCATTCACAGTGGTTCGCATGCAGGTTATTATCCCGGTTCCAAACAAATGACCATTCAACTGGCATTTGCTCCTGCCGATGGAAAATTATTAGGCGTGCAAATTGCCGGTTACGAAGGCGTTGATAAGCGTTTGGATATTATCGCTTCTTATATCAAACTGGGAAAAACAATTTATGATCTGGCCGAATTTGAACATGCATACGCTCCTCCCTATTCTTCTGCAAAAGATCCGGTAAATATGGCGGGTTTTGTTGCAGAAAATATTCTCACCGGCCGTTTGAATATTTTTTATTGGGATCAATTATCTGAAATCAAAGTGGGCGATATGCTGATTGATGTTCGCAATCCACATGAATTTGATGCAGGCCATCTTCCCAATGCAGTGAATGTTCCACTCGATTCGTTAAGAGAAAACCTGGACACCTTATCTAAAGACCAGAATATTTTTATCTATTGCGAAGCAGGATTAAGAGGATACCTGGCTCAACGCATTCTTCTACAAAACGGATATAAGAATATACGGAATATGTCGGGCGGCTATAAAACATGGCGCACCTGTTCCCGTGAGGTTTCATTATTATCTGTTCAGGAAACCTACGCATAACCTGCATTTTCGGTTATACATTACAGGCCGGTCCGTATAAACGGATCGGCCTGTTTCATTGTTTGCATTTACCTTTGCGCTGCTATGCAAACAGATACTCTCCGCTCCGATAAACAGGTGGCCAATTGGTTGCTCTTTGGCGTATTCATGCTCATTGTTCAGATATTGTTGGGAGGCATTACCCGGCTCACCGGCTCCGGGCTTTCCATCACCGAGTGGGATGTGGTAACAGGCACCCTTCCTCCTTTAAATGAACAGGCCTGGCTTAATGAATTCACCAAGTACAAAGCCACGCCACAGTATCGATTGCTCAACACCGATTTTACAATCAGCAATTTCAAATTCATTTTCTTCTGGGAATGGTTTCACCGTTTCTGGGCCCGCATGATGGGAGTGGTGTTTGCAGTTGGATTTGTATTCTTCCTTGCAAAAGGTTATTTCCGTAAAGAAATGATCAAGCCATTAATCATCCTTTTTATACTCGGCGCTTTACAAGGTGCCGTTGGCTGGATCATGGTTGCAAGCGGTTTGGTTGGCGATGCCGTGTATGTTAAACCTACCCGTCTTGCCCTGCATTTCATCATGGCCATGCTGCTGTTGTGCTACACGTTCTGGTTTGCCTTGCAGCTGAAAGTAAAAAAGACCTACATCACTGTCGATAAAACTGTTTTTCGTTTCACCATTGCGTTGCTGGTATTACTGATTATTCAGTTGTTATTTGGAGCATTAATGGCCGGACATAAAGCAGCTGCTACAGCATCTACCTGGCCTTTCATCCATAACGAATGGATACCAGGCACCATTTTCAAAGACAAACCCTGGTTTTTTAATTTTATTGAAAACAAAATCACCATTCATTTTGTACACCGCAATCTTGCCATGCTCTTTATTATTTTACTTTTTGCATGGTATTACTTTGCAATGCAAGTGAAAACATCCATTCTTTTCCGGGCAACAAGTTTCATCCCTCTACTGGTTGTTTTATTACAAGCTTTGCTTGGCATCTTAACCCTTGTAACTGCCGCCAAAATAGTTCCTAATCAATGGGGCAATTTTGAGTGGATGGCACAGATCCATCAACTGGTAGGCATGTGCCTGTTGTTATCGTTGGTATGGATGCTCTTTCTCGTTCGGGGAAAGAAAGTATGAGCAGCGGTTTGCAACAATCTTTGTCTTAATTAAGACGATTGTTGTAAATTATATGCATGAAAAACGTCCTGCTAGGCATCTGGAAATCGCTTCCCGTACAACTGATCTTCCTACACTTCAGGAAATATCAACTGTTGCTGCTGTTCTGGTTTTTACTGGGCAGTGCCATCAGTGGCGGATTCATGAACCATTTCGGTTCCGATTCATTATTCCTTGCACCTGAATATTTAGGGAAAGTAAGTTTCATCAGCGCTTTATTCACGGGTACTGCTTACGGTTGCTTTATCATGAGCTGGAATATTACCACATTTATTCTGTTCAGCGGCTATTGCCATTTCCTGGCTACTTCTTCAAAACCGTTCTTGAAATATTGCCTCAACAACTCGGGAATTCCATTACTGTTTCTTATTAATTATTTCATTCAACTCATCCGTTTTGACAAGTTTAAAGAACTGATGAACACCGGTGAGATATTGTTGATTGCCGCCGGTTTTATTTGCGGACTGGTTCTCTTTATTCTGTTTTCTATTTTCTATTTCTACGGAAGTGAACGTGCCATTTTACGAACACTGCAGCCAGTATTGAACAATCCGCAACAGTTCCTTGAAAAATACAAACCTATCCCTGTAGAGAAACATAAGGAACCTGTAATGAATGTGGAGTATTTTCTTTCACATGTATTTGAATACCGGAAAGTGCGCAGCGTATCGCATTACAGCCGCCAGTTCCTTGATATGATTTTCAAGCGACATCACTTTGCTGCAGTTATAGCTGTGGTGCTGGGCTTCCTCACGTTGACAATCTATGGTTATTTCCTGGATTCACCGGCTTTTGTATTACCTGCTGCTGCGAGTATTTTTGTTTTCTTTTCCATCCTAATCGCTGCATCGGGAGCATTGGCTTACTGGTTGAAAACATGGAGTGTGCCCGTGGCATTGGTAGTAGTTCTTATTTTTAATCTTCTTTTCCGTTATGAATACATCGACATCCGCAACAAAGCATTCGGACTGAATTACACTGATCGTGATCAACGGCCCGAGTATTCATTGAATGCATTGCTCAGCATCAGCACCAAAGAACAGATGCAGCAGGATAGCCTCAACATGATTGCTGTACTCAACAAATGGAAAGAACAGCAGGGAGAAGAAAAGCCATATATCTATATACTGAATGTGAGTGGTGGCGGTAACCGCTCTGCCACTTTCACAGTAAATACTTTATCCAGGCTTGATAGTGCTTTGGGCGGAACCCTCATGAAGAAAACATTTTTATTTTCCGGCGCATCAGGCGGCATGTTAGGTGCTACTTACTTCCGGGAATTGTACCGCAGGAAATTACAGGGACAAAACTTCAACTTACAGGACCCGAAACTGAAATCCAATATTTCGAAAGATTTGCTGAATCCGGTTTTCTCTGCATATGTTACCAGAGACCTTATTACACCTGCGATTAAATTTTCAGTGGGTCCTTATCAATATGTAAAAGACAGAGGTTATTCGTTTGAACAACAACTCAACGAAAATACCGGTCGCATTTTCAATGATCGTTTACAGGATTACATACATGAAGAATCGAACGGACGCATTCCTATCGGTTTGTTTTGCTCCACGGTATCACAAGATGGAAGAAAGCTGATGATCTGTACACAACCCATCACCTTCCTCATGCGGCCATCAATTGACAGTACACATGGGATCACCGCCGAACCGGATGCCATTGATTATGGCACTTATTTTAAACATCTCAATCCTTATAATATCCGCATTCTTTCTGCACTGCGTATGAATGCCACTTTCCCTTATGTGTTACCCAATGTATGGTTGCCCACCAAACCTATTGTGGATGTGATGGATGCCGGGTTGAGAGACAACTACGGACAGGAAATCACGCTTCGTTTTCTTCATGTGTTCCGGGAATGGATTCAAAACAATACATCTGGTGTTGTTTATATACAAATTCGTGACCGTAAAAAAGGAGAATGGAAGGAAGACCTCAAAGAACCTAGCATCAGTGATATATTATCCAAACCTGTTACCACACTTCAATACAATTTTTACAAAGTGCAGGATTACATGCAGGAAAGTATGATGAGTTATTCTGTTGCTGATATTCCGATGCACAGGGTGTTGTTCATATATGAACCCGATCCTAATAAAAAAGGAGCGGCTTTAAGTTTTCATCTCACCGAAAGGGAAAAAAAAGATATAGCAGAAGCCGTGTACACTGAGAAGAATACAAAGGCCATGATGGAGGTAGTTGAAACGAGTAAACATCGATGATAATTTTATAACCCGCCTTCGACTAGCTCAGGCTGACAACACGTTATAAGTTGAAAAACGAATTTATTAATGTGAATCCAAATACTTTGTCATGCTGAGCCCGTCGAAGCAGACAAAGATTCGAATTCCATCACCCGCCTTCGGCTAACTCAGGCTAACAGTACGTTTTGTTTGAAGAAAGAATTTTACACCAAGAACTAAGAACTTTGTCTTGCTGAGCCCGTCGAAGCAGATAAAGATTCGAATTCCATCACCCGCCTTCGGCTAACTCAGGCTAACAGTACGTTTTGTTTGAAGAAAGAATTTTACACCAAGAACTAAGAACTTTGTCTTGCTGAGCCCGTCGAAGCAGATAAAGATTCGAATTCCATCACCCGCCTTCGGCTAACTCAGGCTAACAGTACGTTTTGTTTGAAGAAAGAATTTTACACCAAGAACTAAGAACTTTGTCTTGCTGAGCCCGTCGAAGCAGATAAAGATTCGAATTCCATCACCCGCCTTCGGCTAACTCAGGCTAACAGTACGATGCAAAAATCTATTGAATCAACCTATACGCCGCAGGTAATACGTCCACCTCAAACACTTCAGCAGTAGGTTTTCCATCGCCATCAATATGAAAAGGGGCAAGAGATTTGTTTTCGATTCTTAATCGTTTCGTTTGAAAATAAAGAATACCAAATCGTTTTTGAAAATCAGTAGTAAACGTTCCAAAACGGATATGCCATAATACTTTCAGCAGAAAAACAAATTTATTCGCCTTCTCCACTACCACCACATCAATCTTTCCGTCCTGCAGACTGGCCTTGGGTGCAATGGTGAAACCATTACCAAACTGGTTGCTGTTAGCCATGCTGATGAAATAGGCATCCACAGCTTGTTTGCATTCATCGGCCTCGAGGTAAAAAGGATAGGTTTTTATTTTTAAAAAATGTTCAAACGTGAGTTGAGCATATTTCCAGAATCCCCTTTTCTGCTGCCGGTCGAAATCATGCGCCACCTGTGCATCAAATCCAAGTCCGCTGAGCATACATGAAAAATGTCCGTTCACCAGGAAGGCATCTACCGGTGACGCATAACCGTTAATAATTTTATCTAACGCTTTCTCCGGGTTGGTGGAAATACCGGCCGCCAGTGCCAGTCCGTTCCCGGAGCCACGGGGCACAATTCCCACATTTACATCTGTGTTACGTATGCCTGCCACCACGGCACTGATGGTACCATCGCCGCCACATACAATCACATCTGTGATCTGTTCTGCTTTGATTTTTTCGCAAAGCCAGTTGTAATTTCCATCAGCAGCAGTGGCCGCTATTTCAAATGGAATACCTGCAGCTATGCACTTCTCTTCAATTAATTTCTGAAGCGAAGGGCCTTTCTGCACACCCGAACGGGGGTTGATTAAAAAAACAAAGCGACGTTGCATGAATTGCAAATCTATCGGAAGAAATGTGAAACTCCTCTTACCATTTCAACAAAGCGCTGGCCCAGGTGAATCCACTGCCGAAAGCAGCCAGACAAACAAGATCACCCTCCTTCAGCTTCCCCATTTCATAGGCTTCACATAAAGCGATGGGTACAGATGCGGCAGTTGTGTTACCGTATTTCTGAATATTGTTATAGACCTGTTCATCGCTCAGCTTCAGCTTCTGCTGCACAAACTGGGCAATACGAAGATTGGCCTGGTGCGGAACGAGTAAACGAAGATCGGATGGTTGGTATCCGTTTGTTTGTAATGCCTCCATGATTACTTCAGGAAATTTCACCACGGCTGTTTTGAATACAGCGGGACCGTCCATATTGGGAAACAACTGGGCGTTGTCAATCATTTCATGGCTCATGAACATATCGCCCATTTCCCCTTCATTAAAAGAGGCCAGGTTTTCTTTCCAATAGTTGGCGTGTGTACCGGGATTGTACATGGCCAGGATTTCTGCATCGGCACCATCGCTGTGAAGATGGGTACTTAAGATGCCACGGTTCGTATCATCGGTAGGTTGGAGCACCACAGCTCCTGCACCATCACCAAAAATCACACTCACATTACGGCCACGGGTGGAGAAATCGAGTCCAAAAGAATGTTTCTCTGCCCCTACTACCAATATGTTTTTATACATGCCGGATTTGATAAACTGATCGGCAACACTTAGGGCATACACAAATCCACTGCACTGGTTACGGACATCAAGCGCTCCCACTTGTTTCATTTTCATGGCCCGTTGCAACAACACGCCACAACCGGGGAAATAATAATCGGGGCTTAGTGTGGCAAAAACAATAAAATCCACATCAGCCGGAGTAATTCCTGCCCGTTCAATGGCAATACGTGCCGCTTCCACGCCCATAGTGGTAGTGGTTTCATTTGTACGATGCGCATAGCGGCGCTCCTGGATACCGGTTCGTTCCTGTATCCATTCATCGGAGGTATCCATGTATTTGGTGAGATCCTGGTTGGTTACTATTTGTGCGGGCACATACTTTCCAATACCTGCAATCCTGCTACGTATCATGGGCAAACAATTTATACGGGGAAGTTAGGAAATAGAGCGGAAATGAAACAATTGCAGATGAAACGGTTGCGGAAAAAAAGTAAAAAGGTAAAAGTATAAAATAAATGCAGCGCTTTTTTCAGAACTAATATGTAAACAAACTCACTTATTTTTAATAAAAGTTGCACACTCTTATGAAACTTTTGACAAGAAAGCAGATAATTGATCTGATTCCATTGGTGATTTTGATTATTACAGCTGCTTTTAGCTGTATTCATATGTTTAATCACCATGTTGTAATTAAATGGCAGCACTATCTCGGACTTGTATTTCTGGTTCTTATAATTCTTTTATTTACTAAAAATCATCAGGCGGTGTTTTACTTACAGGAGCCACAACTCTTATAGCAGCATTTGGGATAATATCGTTTGATATAGGTATACTCAAAACATTCCTTTCTTTTGGGAATAGTGAATCAAGTTTGTTGTTTTATTTTGGCAATCCGGTTATGTTTTTATGGTTCATCCTACACACAATACTATCTTTCAGATTTTATATAGGTATATTATCAAAAGAATATTGGAAAAAATTACATAATGATTTGTTTTTTAAACAGCAAGAATGAAAGATTTTGTTTTTTTAATCTAATACCAATTTCATCCCAATAGTAACTCTTGGTCTACAATACTATCAATATCTTTAGTTATGCTATCCTCCCTCTTCACACATATCAATCAATTCAAACAATGGGCATCGGAACATTATTCTTTGCAGCAGGATGAATTGTATGGAGAGTGGGAAGCGGAGTATGAAGAATGGGATGAAATCTATACTTCCTTTCACTCGTTTCTTGCTCAATCTCAACCGTTGCAATGGAGCAAAGAAGAGAAGGATGAATTATTGTACATCATAGCAAGAGACAATGACAGTAGCATACTGGCAGCAAATCTTACCGAAGAGGCATTACTTGTATTAACAGAATATTCATTACAACACGGAACCAGCCACAGCAAATGGCAATTGGTTACCGAACTTCACCGGCTGAGCAATAAACAAGCTGCCGCATTTTTAGTTGAAGCAATGGTAACAGATGAAGACGAGTATGTTAGCCGACGTGCACTGATGGAGCTGACAACAATCAATTCTGCAAAAGTGGAACAATATGCATCGTTGTTCTGGAACCGAACGCTCTTTGGTAACAACAATGAATACCAACGCATGGCTGTACTGAATGCATTGAACAGAATTGAATCTACTCAGCTTCCGCATTATATTCAACTGGCAAAAGAAGATGGGCGGGATTATCTGCTGAACCTGGCATTACAATTAGATAGAGAATGAACTTTCATGATGACTCTCATTTCGTTGTATGATTGCCATGCAAAAAAATGACATCGCTGCCACATTAGGTTCGCAGGTGCAAAAATGAATCGTATGTCAGTTTTCACAAAATACCTGCTGCTGTGGTTTCCTATGTTATTCATTGCTATTCTGAACGGAACACTTCGTGAGTTTGTGTTCAGGAAGTTTACAGGTGAGTTAACAGCACACCAGCTTTCTACCATCACCCTGCTCCTGTTTTTTTCGATTTACATTCATTTTGTTGTAATAAAGATTCCCCCGGGTTCTTCTTTAAATGCATTACTCATCGGCTTGATGTGGGTAGTACTTACATTGCTATTTGAATTCGGGTTTGGCCGATACCGTGGTAATTCATGGGAGACACTATTACACGACTATAATATTGTTAAAGGAAGGCTCTGGGTTTTGATTCCTATTTGGGTGGCAATTACACCGTATCTGTTTTATAAACTGAGGAATTAGTTTGTGAATCGTTGTCTGTTTCGACGGGCTCAACATGACAAAGGATTTCGTTTTCAATTTAAAACGTATTGTCAGCCTGAGCGAGTCGAAGGCGGGTTAATAAAACTAGAATCTTTATCTGCTTCGACGGGCTCAGCATGACAAAGCATTTCGTTTTACTTTAAATTTCCTTCTTCAAATTAAAACGAACTGTCATCCTGAGCGAGCCTGTCCTGAAGTATTGAAGAATCAAAGGCGTGGTGATGGAATTCGAATCTTTGTCTGTTTCGACGAGCTCAACATGACAAAGCTCTTCGTTTTTAGTATAAAATTCTTTCTTCAAATAAAACGTATTGTCAGCCCGAGCCTGTCGAAGGCGGGTTAATAGAATTCGAATCCTTTTTCACTTCGACAGGCTCAGTGTGACAAGAGACTTCGTTCTATTTTTGAAATTAAATTCTGTATAAAAAAAGGTGACACTTTCGTATCACCTTCTCTATTATTTCAGTTGAGATTAATGGATTTCCCACACTTCATTTCCACGGAGTAATTTATCAAGATTACCTTTTCCTTTGGAAGCAATGATGTCTTCAATCTGCAGTTTCATCATTTCTTCGTAACAAGGACGTTCTGTTTCATAGAACACACCAAACGGACGAGGTAGGTGTCCGTCTTTATTCGGATCATCAAACATACGAACCAGGATCTGGGCTTTGTAGAAATCATGATCATCGTGAATCCACAAATCATCTTTGCTATGGCCTTCATCGAGGTTCACCACTACCGGTTTGAAACCATCGAGCTTGATTCCTTTGTTCTGTGTGGCACCAAACACCAATGGTTGTCCCTGTTGGAGGAACAATGTTTCTTCGGGCTTGGTTCCTTTTTCTGTAAAAATTTCGAAGGCACCATCGTTAAAGATGTTACAGTTCTGGTAGATTTCAAGGAACGAAGATCCTTTATGGTTATTGGCCCTGATGAGCATTTCCTGCAGGTGTTTGGGATCACGGTCCATGCTGCGTGCAATAAACGTAGCATCGGCACCCATGGCCAGCGCCAGCGGGTTAAACGGATGATCCAGGCTACCAAACGGAGTACTCTTGGTTACTTTCTTTTCTTCGGAAGTGGGCGAGTATTGTCCTTTAGTTAAACCATAGATCTGGTTGTTGAAAAGAAGCACATTCACATCAAAATTGCGGCGAAGCAGGTGAATGGTATGGTTGCCGCCAATACTTAAACTATCACCGTCGCCGGTTACCACCCATACACTCAGCTCGGGACGGGCAGCTTTCAAACCACTGGCAATTGCTGTAGCACGGCCATGGATCGAGTGCATACCGTAGGTATTCATATAGTAAGGGAACCGGCTGCTGCAGCCGATACCGCTGATAATCGCAATATTTTCACGGGGAATACCAAGACCGGGCATAATTTTTTGTACCTGCGCCAGGATGGAATAGTCACCACAACCGGGACACCAGCGTACTTCCTGGTCGGTTTGGAAATCCTTTGAAGTGAGGGCCGGGGCAATTGTTACGTCGCTCATATTTATCAATTAGGTGCCAAATTTACTAAAAGAAATACTGTTGAAACACAGAAAAATTGAAGGTTGACGACAATCATGCCATTGACTGAAGTTCCTCCCAATATTCAGCAGCCCGGCGGGTATGAGGGATTACGATGGTGCCGCCCACAATATTGGCTACTGCAAAGATTTCATACATCTGATCTGTGGTAACCCCCAGTTCATGGCACTTGCCCAGATGGTATTTGATACAATCGTCACAGCGAAGTACCATACTGGCCACCAGCCCCAGCATTTCTTTGGTTTGGGTGGAAAGAGCACCTTCGGCATAGGTATTTGTATCAAGGTTCCAGAGACGTTTGATTACGAGGTTATCCTTGCTCAGAATCACTTCGTTCATTTTGGTGCGGTAGTCGTTGAAGTCTTTTACAAGATTACTCATAGCGGCTTTTTTTGCAAATGTATTTTGTTTGACAGGCATAAAAAACAAAAGCCGCTCAGTTGAGCGGCTTTTCAAAGTGTTGTGACCGATTAGTAACGGCTGTAGCTTTTGTTACCGAAAGAACGGTTGTTGTTGCTACGTTCTTCACGAGGTTTTGCTTCGCTTACACGGATAGCACGACCTTCTACTGTACCACCATCGAGTTCAGAGATTGCTGTTTTAGCAGCTGCATCATCACTCATTTCAACAAAACCGAACCCACGGCTGCGGCCTGTGATTTTGTCGTTAATTACTTTAGCGCTGGATACTTCACCATAGCTTTCAAAAAATCCTCTTAAGTCGTCATCAGTTACGTTGAAGCTTAAGTTTGAAACATAAATGTTCATGTCAATTATTTTAACATTGATTAAAAATCTGAGAAAATACGAGGCGTAAAGAAGACTAACTATTAGCAGACTATGCGTAGCAGAAAAGACAATTCACTTACAAATACTGTATAACTCAAAATAACGATGCAAAGATAGTGTTATTTGGTGAAAGATGCGAATTAATTAACGAATCTGATTGTATAAACAGATCTCTTAACGCCTGATCCTTGTTGAAGTGCGTCGTTGTGACTAACTTCAGGCATCTTTCAACTCTCTTTTTATGAACTGGCATTTACTTCCGGTAAACGAAGTGTTACATCTCACAGGGAGCAGTGAAAACGGCATCACTGATCTTGCAGCATCCATCCGCTTAAATGAATATGGTCCTAATGTTTTAAAGGAAGCAAAAAAGAAATCGCCTGTTGTCATGTTTGTGCGTCAGTTTTTCGATGTCATGATACTGGTACTTCTTACAGCAGCTGTTATCAGCGGGTTAATTGGCGACATGAAAGATACCATTGTGATTGTTGCAATTGTTATTCTGAATGCCGTTATTGGTTTCATTCAGGAGTATCGTGCTGAAAAAGCCATGGACAGCCTGAAAAAAATGTCTGCCCCCAATGCTACTGTCATAAGAAACGGACAACAAATTTCTATTCCTGCCTCCGAACTGGTTCCGGGAGATCTGGTTGTAATTGAAGCTGGCAATATTGTTCCGGCAGATCTGCGGTTGACAGAGAGTCATTCATTAAAGATTGATGAAGCAAGTTTAACAGGTGAAAGTCATAATGTTGAAAAAATCACTCGGGAATTACATGAAGACAATCTGACCATCGGCGACAGGGTGAACATGGCATTTAAAGGTACATATGTAACATACGGAAGGGGAAAAGGTGTGGTTGTGGCTACCGGCATGAATACGGAACTTGGACAAATTGCACGTATGCTCCAGGAAAAGGAAAGCGCCACTCCTTTACAAGTTCGCATGACAGATTTCAGCAAGAAACTATCCGTTTTCATTTTACTACTGTGTGCCCTTCTGTTTCTCGTTGGTTACCTGCAGGGAGAAGATTGGTTGAAGATGCTGCTGACAGCATTATCACTGGCTGTAGCAGCTATCCCCGAAGCACTGCCGGCAGTCATTACAATTGCTCTTGCGTTTGGCGCCAAACGGTTAGCAAAAAACAATGCACTCGCAAGAAGGCTGCATGCCGTTGAGTCGCTGGGAAGTGTCACCTATATCTGCACCGATAAAACAGGGACATTAACACAAAATAAAATGACAGTGATGGAAACCTGGCAACCGGATGCAAATCAGCCGGCAGAAGAGAACCCACTATTCAGGGCAATGCTACTGAACCAGGATGTGGTCATCTCAAACGGAGAATACACCGGTGATCCCACAGAAATTGCCCTCGTTGATTACGCCATAAAACAAGGCATTTATCCTCTCCCGATCAGCTCGTCGTTTCCACGTGTAGCAGAAATACCATTTGACAGTGACAGAAAATGTATGACCACTATCCACGCTGCCGACAATCAATACCTGATTATAACTAAAGGTGCTACAGAGTCGGTACTTTACCGATCCACTACACCTGCAGATGAGCTTGTCCTCTCCCGGTCCATTCAGTTTGCACAGCAAGGCATGCGTGTGATAGCTTATGGAATGAAATGGACAGCGACCATGCCAGAACTTTCTGATACAGCAGCAATTGAAAGCGGACTCCAGTGCATTGGTTTAGCTGCCATGATTGACCCGCCAAGGCCTGAAGTAAAAGCCGCTATCAAGGAATGCAATACAGCAGGCATCCGTACCGTGATGATCACAGGAGATCACCCTGTAACAGCAGAAGTCATTGCACGTGAAATCGGGATTCTTCAAAACAAACACGATAAAGTCATCACCGGGTCTGACCTCACAAACCGGAGCAAAGAGGAGTTTGCAGATGAAGTGGAACAGATACGTGTGTATGCCCGTGTTAGCCCGGAGCAAAAACTTGATATTGTAAAAACACTTCAGAAAAAAAATCACTTTGTGTCAATGACAGGTGATGGCGTGAATGATGCCCCTGCATTGAAAAAAGCAAATATTGGTGTGGCAATGGGAATCACCGGAACCGATGTATCAAAAGAAGCTGCACATATGATTCTGCTGGACGACAATTTTGCAACAATTGTAAAAGCTGTACGTGAAGGACGGAGAATCTTCGACAACATCCGCAAGTTTATCAAGTATATTATGACCGGTAACAGTGCCGAAATCTGGAGCATTATGCTGGCACCTCTTGTGGGCTTACCAATTCCGTTACTGCCGATTCATATCTTATGGATCAACCTGGTTACTGATGGATTTCCCGCATTGGCACTTGCTGCCGAACCGGAAGAAAAACAAATAATGAATCGTTCTCCAAGATCTTCCGGCGAAAGTATTTTCTCGGGAGGAATGGGGTATCATATCATCTGGGTTGGTTTTCTGATCGGATTGCTTACGCTGGCAACACAAGCATTTGAGATTTATACAAACAATGAGCATTGGCAAACAATCGTGTTCACTGTATTATGTCTTTCCCAAATGTGGCATGTATTGGCCATTCGCAGTGAACGGGAATCCCTGTTCAGTCAGGGCTTATTCAGCAATCAACTACTGCTGGGTGCCGTATTGCTCACATTCATTTTGCAACTTTGTACTATATACGTTCCTGTATTCAACAAATTTTTCAATACACAACCGCTTACAGCCGGTGAACTTATACTTGCAATTGGTATTTCGTCCCTGGTTTTTGTAGCAGTGGAACTGGAAAAATGGCTGAAAAGAAAAAACAACTGAACGATTCAATGATGATTGCCCGGCAGAGATACTATTTACTGCTGCTCCAGCCAGGCCCTGATGCCGGCTAAAATTTGTTCGGCGAGTTTTCTTTGATAGTCGGGATTAAGTACATTAGCCTCATCTTCCGGGTGGCTGATGAACAATGTTTCCACCAGTACATTCGGAAACTCTGTAAACCCATTGAGCAGAAAATTGAAATTCCCTACATTCCCATATTCCGTCAAACCCATGCCCGTCATTTGTTTCAATACAGACAGGGTAAGTGAACGATAACCAATATGTTTATAATATGTACTTACTCCTTTCGTACGGATGGGATCGGCGCTGCTGTTGAGGTGTATACTCACCAACAAGTCTGGATTTGCTGCTTTAAAGAAGTTATAACGATCATGATTATCGAAGGATGTATCCTTTGTACGTGACATAATTACGGTTGCCCCTTCTGCTTCCAGTAGCTGTTTCAGCAATTTTGCCAGAACCAATGTGAGATCTTTTTCCATAACCCCTGTTATACCAAAAGCACCTTTATTATCTCCACCATGACCGGCATCCACCCCAATTATAAGATCTTTCAGCAGTAAACTTGATGGTTGATGTTTCACCCGCACCACCAATGTATTACCGTTATAATAAATAGCATACCCCCAATGCTGTTGATGCTTCAACTCGATCGTGATACGAAAGATATCATCTTCTGTTTGTTCATAGGTTACATTTTTAATTTCCGAAGCTGAAGTCATTTGTGTAATCCAGTTGGTATTGGCTGTTGCACCAAACACATCCACAACAATTCTTGACGGATTCACCAGCTGAAAAGATTGATAAGGTAATCGTTCACCCACCTGCAATGAAACATAATCATTTGCACTATCCCCCCACACACGCATATTACCTGTAATTACAGAAGGAGTATATAACGGAGTTGCAGCTATTCTTACATGTTCCTCTTCAATATATGCCTGCCGGTGCTTGCTAAGCCTAACACAATATTTATCTCCCACTTTACTTACTGCATATAGCTTTACCAGCGAATCAAGATAACCAATCTTGATGCCACCCAGCCGGTCTTCACCAAGTCCCACCAACAAATACGGAAGCAATCCCTGAGTTTCCAGCAATACCGGTTGCATCATGGCATACTTATTACGGGTTGTGGCTTCTATTTGATCCTGCTCATTCAGCTGCACAGTCAGCTTCAGTATTTTCGGATCATTGGTAAACAGCTCATCTTCTTCAGCAACAATATATTCCCCTTTATGGATACCCGCCACACCGGTACTGTCTTTCACGGGGATTTCTTTCAGTTCAAATCCATTCTCCAGCTTCACTACTGCCCCCGGCATGGTTTTAACGGTCATCCGTAACCGATCTCCGGGTTTTACATACAAATTTCCGGCAGGTTCTATTCGCCAGTAAGCAACTGTTTTACCGGTAACAGCGGTTTCTTTTACAGGAAGTTTATAACTGAAAAATAATTTCTGTGTTGTTTTATTCCCTTTAGTATCGGTTGCTGTAAGTTGTACACTGGTATCGCCGGGGGCCAGGTTCAGTTCTGCTGCAAATGCACCGGTTGGCCATACTTTTACCGGCTGTTCATTTAATTGCACTGTACATTCTTTACAAGTAGTGCCTGTTATATATTGTTTGGCAGCAGTGACCACCGTTTGGTTTTTGTTGGGCGTGACCAGTTTCAGAAACAGCTGTTGAGCTGTTGTACAATAAGTGAGCAATAGTAATATGGTGAGAGAACAGATGTGCTTCATACTTTCAATAAAAAATCCTTTGCAAATTAGGCAAAGGATTTTCATTTATGGCTGGTTTTCAAAATTGCTTAGAGCGGATAGCGGCCGTCGTTGCGAAGTTTCGCTACAATGCGCCGGCGTGCTTCTTTGCTATTAAATGGTTCCACCTTCGTGAACCGTTTCAATCCAAGCAACATCATCTTGTGTTCATCACCATCGGCAAATGCATTGATCGCATCTTTTCCATATTTATTGATACGATCAGCCGCATCGTAAAGGTAAATACGCATCATATCCAGTTCAAACTGGCAGGCAGCTTCACCCCTGGCTTCCACCAGCTTGGCTGCACGCAGTAAAGCGCTTTCTGCATTAAAGGTTTGAATGGCCATATCTGCAATGTTCATCAGGATTTCCTGTTCCTGTTCAATCTTCATCATCAGCTTCTGAACAGCAGCACCTGCGGTGAGAAGAATGGCTTTTTTGAAATTGGCAATGGCTTTAAACTCTTTAGCAAAAGGTGTATCATCATCGCTGCCAAAATCGGGAATGCTCATGAGCTCTTTCGACACACTCATGGCAGGACCCATCAAGTCAAGACGGCCTTTCATGGCACGTTTCAATACCATATCAACAGTAAGCAGGCGATTGATTTCATTCGTTCCTTCGTAAATACGATTGATGCGGCTGTCTCTGTAAGCCCTGGAAATATCATATTCATCGCTGAAACCATTACCTCCATGAATCTGTACCCCTTCGTCCACTGTAAGATCCAGCACTTCGCTGCCATCCACTTTCAACATGGCACATTCAATGGCATATTCCTCAGCAGCTCCTAACAGTGCTTCATTAAAAGGTTTACCGGCAGCTAATAATTCCTGTTCCTTTTCATCAATCCATTTTGCCGTGCGGTACAAAGCAGTTTCGCCTACCCAGATACGGGTTGCTACTTCTGCAAGTTTATGTTGAATGGCACCAAAGTTGATGATGGGTTGTTTGAACTGCTCCCGTGTTTGTGCGTAGGTGAGTGTTGTATTCAATGCACGTTTGGAACCACCCAGTGCCGCAGCCGACAACTTCAACCGTCCGATGTTGAGAATGTTAAAAGCGATCACATGTCCCTTACCAATTTCGCCCAATACATTTTCTACGGGCACTTTACAATCCTGGAAATACAACTGCACGGTAGAAGATCCTTTGATACCCATTTTATGTTCTTCGGGGCCCTGTGTAAATCCTTCCATGCCACGTTCTACAATAAAGCCGGTGAATTCCTTTCCATCAATCTTTGCAAACACGGTATATACATCTGCAAAACCACCATTGGTGATCCAGCATTTTTGTCCGTTCAGGATGTAATACTTGCCATCTTCACTCAGTTTGGCTGTTGTTTTGGCGCCCAATGCATCACTGCCACTATTCGGCTCCGTTAGTCCGTATGCGCCTTTCCATTCACCGCTGGCCAGTTTGGGAATATATTTTGCCTTTTGTTCGGGTGTACCGAAATATAGAATAGGCAATGTACCAATACCTGTATGAGCAGCTACAGCAACTGAAAAAGAGTAACCGCCGCCTAATGATTCGTTAACCAAAGTAGATGTAATAAAATCTTTACCCAGTCCGCCGAATTCTTCAGGAGCAGAAGTGCCCAATAAACCTTGCTCACCTGCTTTGTCCATGAGCGAAGGCATTAAGCCGGGTTCCATTTTATCGATACGGGCAACAATGGGTAACACTTCTGTGTCCAGAAAAGTGGCACACATATCTTTCACCATCTGTTGTTCTTCGTTAAAATCTTCAGGAATAAAGGCATCCTGCGGAGTGCTGGCTTTGATGAGCCATTCACCACCTTTTAATAATTGCATTGTTTGTGCAGTACTCATAGTGACAAGTTTAATTCGATTAAAAAAGTTATTACGACAATAATGTTTATGGATTCTTATTTCAGATTGTCATACACAATCTGCAACACAGCTTTACACACTTCCACCCGATCGGCCGGCACACCGGTGAGTGCTTCATTGAGTGTGTCGTTGGCAACGGTCATCGTCTTTTCGTCTAATTCCTTTCCTGCTTCGGTGAGAAACACCTGGTTTATGCGGCGGTCACTCTTGCTGGCCACCCGTTTTACCAGTTTCAGTTTTTCCAGATTGTCGACTAATCTTGTAATACTGGGTTTATCACGGAATGTGGCTTCGCATAACTGTTGCTGACTGAGCCCATCGCTTTTCCACAGATGATAGAGCACGCTCCATTGTTCCACTGTGATATCAATGCCTGCCTGCTTCAGATTTTTTTGCAAACGGCGTGCAATAGCCGTACTTGCTTTACCGGTCATGAAGCTGTAGAGTTCGCCTTTTTTAAATTGGTTGTTGGGCATATGGTTGTTTATGCAACTAATTCAAAATTAAGGTTTCCTTTTTATGATTTCACTTTTTGGCAAAGAAATTTTTTGTTAAGTCTTACTCCCTTCTGCAGAACAGCAACGGGCATCTTATCTTTGACCCCCATGGGCCGATTGAATTGGAACGACAGTATCAACCTTTTACAGAAACTCACCTTCCGGCGAGTGTGGAATGCTGCCAAGGTATGGAGCAGTTACCGGTTGAGCCGGTTGCTGGGCAGGCCCATCCAGTGGGGATACCCCGTTTCCATATCGTTTGAACCAACCACCAGTTGCAACCTGCGTTGCCCGGAATGCCCAAGCGGTTTACGATCATTTTCCCGTCCCACCGGCATGCTGGAAAAAAGTTTCTTCGAAAAAACCATTGATGAGATCCATAAAGAACTCCTGTATCTTATTTTTTACTTCCAGGGCGAGCCCTATCTCAATCCCGATTTTTTAAAAATGGTTCGTTATGCTTCCGGTAAAAAAATTTACACGGCCACATCCACCAATGCTCATTATCTCACAGATGCAAAAGCAAAAGAAACCGTTGAGAGCGGATTGGACCGTATGATTATTTCCATTGACGGAACCACACAGGATGTATATGAGCAATACCGGGTAGGCGGACAATTAAACAAGGTGCTGGAAGGCGCCCGCAACATTGTGAAATGGAAAAAAGAACTCAACAGCAAAAAGCCGTTTGTTGTATTTCAGTTCCTGGTGGTGAAACCCAATGAACATCAGCTGGAGGAAGTGAAACAGCTGGCCAAAGACGTGGGCGTGGATGATGTATGGTTTAAAACAGCACAGGTTTATGATTATGAAAATGATCCTAATCAACTGATTCCTGAGAATAATAAATACAGCCGTTATAAAAAATCAAAAGACGGAACCTATGCACCAAAAAATAAATTATTGAACCATTGCTGGAAATTATGGCAGGCCAATGTGATCACATGGGATGGATTGGTGGTGCCCTGTTGTTTTGATAAAGACGCTATGCATCAACTGGGCAACCTGAAAACGCAATCGTTTAAAGATGTATGGAACAACGATAATTACAAACAGTTTCGCAGCGAATTAATGAAGAGCAGGAAAAACATTGATATCTGCGCTAATTGCAGTGAAGGGTTGAAAGTATGGGAAGAATAATTGCCGCTTCTTTTCGTAATTTCAGGGTATGGCAACATTCAGCAACCGGTTAAGACAGGTTATTTTATTGATTGTGCTGGGAGTACTTGGCTACTTGCTGGCACAGGAACTGTATATTTTTCTGCCCGGCTTCCTGGGTGCCGTAACAATGTATATTCTAAGCCGTAACTCGTTCCGTTATCTTACTCAGGTTAAAAAATGGAACCCCAATCTTATAGCAACTGTTTTCATCTTTTTATTTCTTTTGATCGTTGGCGGCCCCATTTATTTTATCATCACGCTGCTCACTCCAAAAGTAAATGCCATCTTCAGTCATTCACAGGAGTTGGTACAAGGTTTACAAGCCGTATCGGAACAAATTAAATCATGGACCGGGCAAGAAATTTTCACCAATGACAATATTGCTGAGCTGCAAAAACAGATAGCGAATTTTTTCCCGGCTTTCCTCAACAGTTCGGCTATGATATTAAGCAACCTGGCTATGTTGCTGTTTCTCTACTTCTTTATGCTCACAAATGGCAAGCAAATGGAAGCTTCCTTTAACAGCTTTCTGCCTTTGAAAGAAGAAAATATTAAAATACTGGGACAGGAAACATTCAATATGGTGAGAGCGAATGCAATTGGAATTCCGCTTATCTCTTTAATTCAAGGCGTATTTGCTTTGATTGGTTATTGGATATTTGGTGTGAATGAATTTATCCTCTGGGGATTCATCACGGGTATTTTTGCCTTCTTTCCCATTGTAGGTACCACCATCATCTGGTTGCCAATTGTGATTTATCTCTTTTCACAAGGGCATAACGGAGCTGGTATAGGCTTAACCATCTGGAGCCTGCTCATCACAGGCAATGTGGATTACCTGGCACGTGTAACACTTATGAAAAAACTGGGAGATGTACATCCGTTAGTTACAGTGCTGGGTGTAATTGTAGGTTTGGGGCTGTTTGGATTCTGGGGATTCATCTTTGGTCCGCTGCTCATCAGCTATTTCCTGCTGTTGTTTAAAATCTATTCCAGCGAGTTTGGTCCGCTTCATGCAACTGATACACCTCATCAGCACGGATAACCGAAATCTTTTTTTTAAAAAACAAAACTGCTTCTCTTTGCATATTAAACCCATTGATAATGGGGATCGAAACGGCAATACATCAAATAAGGCACTTCCGCAGTGAACACCACAAAGCAATTGTAAATATCCTCTTCACCGGAGGATGGATGCAGGAACAGGTACGCACTTTCCTGGAACAGGCAGATATTACCCATCAGCAATACAATATACTACGCATGCTCCGTGGCAGTAACACGCCAATGACAACCATGCAAATAAGAGAACGCATGCTGGATAGAATGAGTGATACCAGCCGTATTGTTGATCGTTTGATTCTGAAAGAACTGGTAACGAAAAGTATTAATAAGCACGATAAGCGGCTTGTGGATGTTTCCATTACCAAAAAAGGAAGAGCAGTACTTGAAAAACTGGATGAACAAAACGAAAAGCTGGACGCTATCACGCATCGCTTAACAGAAGAAGAAGCAAAAATGTTGAACAATCTGCTCGATATAATGAGAGGAGATTAAAAAACAGTTGCGGCCTTTATTTGATTTTACATCTTCAGCGCTTTGTATTTCTGAACAGCCAACCCATGCCCGCTTCTGCCGAAAGGAATTGATTATCAAAAAAACCCTGCTGCAATCGCAGGAAAGCTTTGGATCGTTTCCATTGTGTTTCATAACTCAACCGCAGTACCACAGGATCGTCTCCTTTAATTGTGAGATAACCCCAATAACCCGTAATCGAAAGATCCAGCTTGTGTTGCTTTTTTCTCCATTCCAGTCCCGTTCCGGCCAGTAATGCATCATTTTGTTGCTGAACCAAGTTCCCCATTTGCCAGTTGTAAAAGCCAAGCATCAGTTTCCAGCGCAACGAATGATTTTCATTTATATACCGGCCTGTATTTACATCAATGGAATAGCCCGGCGCATCTGTACAACGGGCTGCCCCCAACCCACCCGAACTGGGGAACCGGTAGCCCAGCCGCAATACAGCAGCCCACCTGTGTTTCTCCGGTTTGAGCAGTTGCACATTAGTATACAACTGAAAATCGCCTTGTGCCCAATGATCATTGTAAAACCAATAATAGGTATGCCGTTCAGTTTTTATAGCATGTGAACTCTGGTACCATTCGGCGGGGATATACCAGGCATCAAACGAAATAATGCCGGGCACCAGCACATAGGTTCCGTACAAAGAAGGGTTGATGGTAATATCGCCCGGAGTATGATGTGCTGAAACAGAAACCTGCAGCTGATGGATACTGTCAATGATCCCGTTTCTTGTTTGCGGTACCGGTAACGCATTGGGCCCCATGAACCTGGGTGTATAGCTGATGTATTTCTGGTAGCCCGATACTCCATCCCATTGCACCGTATTGCGCCACCATTGCTCATCCTGGGCAATAGAAAGTAAGGGCAATAACAGGCAAATGATAAGGAGTCGCATAAGCAGATGTCTAAAGGTAATCAGCAACGTGATTTTTAACAACAGGTTGGGATTATAAAAGATTGTGCCTGAGCATAATCTTTTTTTCGCTGATCAACGTCAGGTTCCTTTGCTTCCCCCGTCATGTGATCCGGGTGGCGGTTCGGGTAATTTCGTATTCATTAAATACGGGTTATGAAAAAAATTATCCTGGCACTGGACGGGGAACATTTCCCGAAAGGTGCATTTGAGTTAGCCGCACAGCTTCACAGGCAGGAACCCGTGCTGGCTACAGGTGTTTTCCTGAGCCCTGTGGACGTTTCGAAGATTGTAGCATATACCGGACTGGAAGCAGTTCCGCTCATGCCCGCAATGGTGGAAGGAGATTATTCAGATAAAGTAAAAAACAACATTGATCTTTTTAAAGAAAAATGTATCAACGAAGGAATGGAGTTCCGCATTCACAACGATTCGGAAAACCTGCCACTTGCATCATTGATTAAAGAAACAAGATTTGCCGATCTTGTTTTCATCAGCCGTGAATCGTTCTTTTCAAACATCAGCAAAGAGCAACCCAATGAATACATGCAGGAATTGCTGAAACGTACAGAATGCCCTGTCATTATCGTGCCCGATGATTTTGTGGCACCGCAACATATCACTCTCTTGTACGATGGAGAAGCTTCTTCTGTTTTTGCAATGAAACAGTTTGCTTATCTGTTCCCCAATCTGCTAACCCTCCCGGCTTCTCTCACTGAAATCACTGCCCGTCCCGATGAGCATTTGCCCGATCAGGATGCTGTGGCCGAACTGGCAGCACGTCATTTCAACGATCTTACATTAAATGAAAAGGCAATGGAAAACAAAAAACAGTTCGTTAGCTGGTTGTCAACCGAACCTCATACCTGGGTGGTGATGGGTGCCTACGGACGAAGCCTTTTCAGCACATTGTTCAAGAAGAGCTTTGCCGATGAAATCATTAACCGTGTTCAACTACCGCTTTTTATTGCTCATAAATAGCAGCTCAGCTGCATATACTTTGGTTGGTTAACGCCCCGCCGTTCCCGGCGGGGTTTCTGTTTATCATCATTTATATGAGTGAGAAGCATCATTGCAAAAAACAGGTAGCAGTGTTAAGTTTGGTTTATTAATTCATTCCTATGTATTTGCACATACATGATAACCGGACGTTAAGAGAAGTGCAGGACGATTTTTCGTACACCTTTCCTTACCTGAGACTGGAGTTTCTTTCCAATAAACGCAGACGTAAAACAACTGAACAAAAACATACATTCAATTCCTTTTTACCTGTTGTTGCTGTTCGCACGCAACACCGTAACGGTGCTGCCGAAATCAGCGAATTCAATACCGTTAATGAAATAAAAAATGTACTGAAGAAAGATTATGGATTGCATGCACAGATCTATCATTTTACAAATGCCGGCTGGATAGAAACCGATACCGTTGGTAAAGCAACCGTAAAAGAGTTGAATGAACAGGGAAAACGAAGTGCCTATGAATACCACAATGTTTTTGCGCAGGTGAAACAACTAAAATAAATCTCCATGCTGGGGATGCTGACCAAACAGGAAACAGAAACCGTATTGCTCAACAATTTTGTGGGCAGAATCGGTTGTGGAAACAGTTCAGAAATCTATATTGTTCCCGTAAGCTATGTATATGATAACGGATGCATCATTGCTCATTCCAAAGAAGGAAAGAAAATACGAATGATGCGCAGCAATCCCTATGTTTGTTTTGAAGTGGATGAAATGGAAGACCTCAGCAACTGGAAGAGTGTGATTGCATGGGGGCATTTTGAAGAACTAACGGATGAGGTTGAACGATACAACGCCATGAAAAAACTGGTCGACCGTACCTTAAAGCTCAAACTGAGTGCTACAGCCAAACCACCACACATGAGTGAAGGCCGGATACACAGCCACCAACCCGGCAATATCAAAGCAGTTGTGTTTAAGATTCATCTCCGGGAATTAACAGGAAGGTTCGAAAAAAACTAAGTTTTGGTTTTCTTTTACAACCAACTATACAGCAACTGCTATCTTTATTCAATAATCAAGTAACAATATGAATCACCCCAGTGAAATCAGGTTCCTGGAAGGACCGCAGGGACGTGTGAGTGAATTTAAATTTGCATGGAAAGTATTCAATGAATTTATACGTGGTTTCCGGTCGCTTGCCTTTATTGGGCCCTGTGTTACCATTTTTGGATCGGCCCGTTATGGCGATGGCCACCCCTACTATGAAATCACACGTAAGGTGGGTGCGGAAGTGGCAAAAATGGGATTCACCGTACTTACCGGCGGCGGCCCCGGTTTAATGGAAGCTGCCAACCGTGGTGCCAAAGAAGTGGGCGGACGTAGTGTTGGTTGCAATATTGTATTACCACACGAACAAAAACCAAATCCTTACCTCGATAAATGGGTAAACATCCGCTACTTCTTCGTTCGTAAAACCCTGCTCATTAAATATTCCTATGCGTTCATTTGTATGCCCGGCGGGTTTGGCACACTGGATGAATTATTTGAAAGCATCACACTCATTCAAACAGGTAAAATCAAAAATTTCCCGGTGATTGTTATAGGGAAAGAATTTCATCAGCAAATGGTGGAACACGTTCAGCTGATGAAAGAAAAAGGAACCATTTCGGCTAATGATGATCAATTGTTTTATGTGACCGATTCGGTGGAAGAAGCCATGCAGATCCTGAAAGAGAAAAGCATTAAACGGTTTCATCTACGTCCCGAAAAACAAAAACCCAAAGGTTGGCTATTGGAACGCAATGGCCACACAAAACATTGATATTCAATTTACAGCTGATCAGTATCACGTAGAAACTTGACCCCACTCATTTGTCCCTCGTTGGGAATCATTCATTTTTGTTTTTGTAAAATGGGGTGGGTATGAATAATTATTTATTTAGTGTATACCATGATGAAAATAATTCATGGCGCAGTACTTTAGAGGTACAGTGCAGGGAAATCCCGGGCATGAGCCGCATATTGGCCCAGATTGTGAAAGACCATCCCGGTGAACGTTTTTCCGGAAACGCCAAACACCTTCAGCGGAAATTAGAAGAACAGGAAACTTCCATCAAAAAGATAACCGGTAAAATTGACGAGCAACAACAAAAACTGGAAAGTGTAAACGATGCTTCTGGTAATACCAGTACATTGGAAACGCTTTATCAACAGGAAGCCCTGAGAGATGAAGTATTAAAATTTGAAAAAAGCTTTTTAGACTTTAAGCAGAGTTTTCATCAATACCTGCTAACTGTAATATAACATGGAGACAATCGTACAACAACCAACCAAAGAAACTCCGGTAAAAACAAAATGCTATCACTGTGGCGAACCCTGTAACACAGATATTCGTGATGGTGAAAAAATATTCTGTTGCGAAGGTTGCAAATTCGTTTTTCAGCTATTAGATGAAAATGGACTTTGTAATTACTATGATCTCTCCAAGCAACCCGGCATCAAAGTAAAAGGCAAATACAGAGGTGACCAGTTTGCCTATCTTGATCACGAAGAAGCACAACGGCAGCTCATACGTTTTACAGATGGTAAACAAAGCCGTGTGCAATTTCACCTGCCGCAAATGCATTGTGCCAGCTGTGTATGGCTGCTGGAAAACCTAAACCGCATTGAGCCCGGCATCCTCCAATCAAAAACCAATTTTCAGCAAAAGGAAATTGACATCATCTTCGAACCACAGAAGATTTCACTCCGTAAGATTGTTGAATTGCTTGCTTTTGTTGGGTATGAACCCTACATCAGCCTGGGTGATGCAGGTGGCAAAAAACAAAAACGTATCAACCGCACTCAATTGTTTAAAATAGGTGTGGCCGGTTTTGCTTTCAGCAATATTATGATGCTCAGCTTCCCGGAGTATTTTTCGGGGGGTGATATCAATGAAGGAACATTGAAACAGGTGTTCACGTATCTCAACCTAGCACTTTCACTTCCGGTTTTGTTTTTCAGCGCTTCCGAATTTTTCATCAGTGCCTGGAAAGGGCTGCGCCAGAAATGGCTCAACATAGACGCTCCTATTGCACTCGCTATTCTTGTTGCATTCCTTCGCAGCGTTTACGAAATTCTTTCGCACACAGGTGCCGGTTACCTGGATAGTATGAGTGGCATTGTGTTTTTCATGCTGGTAGGCCGCTGGTTCCAGAATAAAACATACGACTCCTTTTCCTTCGATCGTGATTACAAATCCTATTTCCCATTAGGTGTAACAAGAATCAAAGAGGGAGAAGAAGAAAATATTCCTGTCACCAAACTGGAAAAAGGAAACCGCATCCTGGTACGTAATGAAGAAATGATTCCGGCAGATAGTTTATTACTCACAGAATCGGCAGCAGTGGATTACAGTTTTGTAAGCGGCGAAAACACACCGGTGGAAAAGAAAAAAGGCGAACTCATTTATGCCGGAGGTAAACTCAGCGGTACAGCAGCCGAACTGGAAGTGGTAACACCTGTGTCCCAGAGCTACATCACCCAGCTGTGGAATAATGAAATATTTACCAACCAGAAAAACAAAGACAAATCCTTTGTGCATCCATGGAGTAAATACTTCACCATTACGCTCTTTTTAATTGCGATTGGCGCTGCTGTTTACTGGTATAATACAGATCCTTCAAAAATGTTACCTGCTGTTACGTCTGTATTGATTGTAGCCTGCCCCTGCTCGTTGCTTCTTACAGTTACGTTTTCCTATGGAAACATGTTACGCCTGTTTGGAAAGAATAAATTCTTTTTGAAAAACGCAAGCGTGATTGAAGCCTTAAGCAATATTGATACCATTGTGTTTGATAAAACAGGAACCATTACACACAACAATGAATCTGTTGTTTCCTACGAAGGACAGGAACTGAATGATACGGAAAAGCAAATGATTGCTTCGGTTACCCGTCAATCGTCGCACCCATTGAGCAAATTGATATACAACACAATTAAAAGCAGCGAAGAAAAACCGTTATGGCTTTCTTCTTTCAATGAAGTAACCGGAAAAGGTGTTACCGCCTCTGTAAACGGAGTGGAAGTGAAACTGGGATCGGCTGCATTTATCGGGGAAGATCATCCATTACTTGTCTCTTATGATACGGGCACTCATGTGCACATTATGATTAACAATGAAGTGAAAGGAAAATTTGGTTTCAGCAATCATTATCGTGATGGATTGGAAACCGTTACAAAGACGTTGAAAGAACAAGGATGGGAGCTCTATGTATTATCTGGTGATAATGATACCGAACGCCAGAACCTGGAACGCATTTTTGGAAAAGAAAGTGATATCTATTTCCGCCAAACACCACAAGACAAACTGAACTTCATTGAAGAACTGCAGAAAAAAGGAAAAAAAGTGATGATGATGGGTGATGGATTGAACGATGCCGGTGCGTTACGTCAGAGTAATGTAGGTGTTGCTGTTACCGATAACACCAACCAGTTCTCTCCCGCCTGCGATGCTATCCTCAACGGAACAGAAGTGGGTAAACTGCACCGTTTTATGCAGTTTGCAAAAAGTGGTAAACGAATCATTGCCGGTATTTTTATTCTTTCCATTATTTATAACATCATTGGTTTGTCTTATGCTACACAGGCATTGCTAAGCCCCATGATTGCAGCCATCCTGATGCCCATCAGCTCTATCAGTATTGTGATTTGTGCTGCAATCTTCAGCAATCTGAGTGCAAAAATGAAAGATTTATAAACCACTCTTCCCACCAGCGATTCATTGCCGGGCTATACAGTAGTACAAAAGCTTAATCAGGGAACCGTCCGAGATCGGGCCGTATTCGATCTCGGGGCCCTTTTCTGTTACTTTTTGGGCAATCAAAAAGTAACAGAAAAATTCTTGAGAACTTATTTTGCAGCGATTACTGAAAAAATTCAGTAACACATCCTCATATCAAAGCCGAAACTCATTCTTCAATCGCAACACCAGCATTTGCATTCTTTCTGTTTACCAGGTATACTCCTGTAAAAATCAATGCGGCAGCAATCAATTTAGAAACAGATAGCACTTCGTTAAAGAACAGTGTGGATACAATAGCAGAGAACACCGGTTGTAAGTAGATATACGATCCTGCAGCCGAAGGACTGAGGTGTTGTAATCCATACACTGTAAACAAATATGTAAAAAAGGTAGCGCCAATTACAATAAAGAACACTCCGGCATATTGCGCCAGTTGGAATGTGTGCCAATCAATTTCCAGAAACTCACCAAAGCAAAACGGAGTAATGATTAAAAAGCCGAATGTAAACACCCAACGGATCACATGCAAAGGTGCATACTTCTTCATTAAAGGTTTTACCAGGATAAAATAGAAGGCATAAGAAATCGCATTCACTGTTACCAGCAAATCGCCCAGTAACATATTGGAGCCAATACCGGACGTTTCTTTAGAAAGTATAAGCAAAGAAGCCCCACCAATACCCAGCAACAAACCCAACAGCTTCAACCATGTGATCGATTCGCTGCGAAAAGCAAATGCAATCAATAAAATAAAAACAGGTGTCACTAAAATGAGTAAGGCGCCATGAATAGGTGTTGTAAGCGTCATTCCTTTAATAAACATCAACTGGTTGATGGCAATACCACTAATGGCACACAGAATAAAACGGGGAATATCTTTTTTATCAATCCCTGCTTTTAATGGCTTGAGTAAATAGAGTAACCAGAATAATAATACAGCAGTACTTACCCGGATAAAATTTAAACCAAATGGTTTTACAAATTCGGGAGAAACAAATTTCACCACGCTGAAGTTGATGCCAAACAACAGGTTGGCTCCCAGTACGGCCCAATGCGCTTTTTTAGTTTCGGTAGTCACGTTGATTATAGTGCTGCAAAATTAGGGAAGGGGAAACGGAATCAAATGCCATTGATGGAAATCAGGAAACCCCTGATTCTATTGATATGAAAAGAAGCATATAACAACCATACTTTTAAAAAATGTGGTGAGCTTTAAAGGGATTTTAAAGATGTTATTAGCTCCGGAAGATATGCTTCCCTGATTGTCCACACAATTGTGTAATCAATCCCAAAGTAATGATGAACAATCCTGTTTCTGAATCCCCGGATGCGATGCCAATCAATTGTATCATGTTGTTCTTTAAACTCATCCGGTAAACGATTAGCTGCCTCTCCTATAATTTCAAAATTTCTGATAACAGCATCAATCGTCCTGCTGTCTTTTACAAATTCCTCGTACGTGAGGTTTTGTGTATAATTGAGAATCTTATTCGCATTTCTATCATATCCTCAATCAGCAGAGAAGGTTCTCTTTTAGACATAAATTATCTCTGATTGAATTTGTTGAAAATATTTAGGCCTTATTCCATTTTGTGATACAAGATCCACCTTCTTCCTGAGTTTTCCTTCTATATAATCTGCCAGATCAATAAACTCAACTCCTACCGGCTTACTAAAGTCTACAATAATATCTATATCGCTGTTGGCAGTAAAATCACCCCTCACAACAGAACCAAACAACCCGAGTGTTTTCACAAAATACTTTTCCTTAAGCTCCGGCTTGAGCTTTGTAAGTATTTGTTGTATAGATTGCAATTCTGTCATTATTCAAAGGTAATAAACTTTGATTTGTTCTTATAACAGTTGATTTCCAATATGATTTTGCCTCAATCAGGAAGATTGATACAACTACAATGAATTAATCCTGGTTTGATATTGTTCAAAATCTTTTTCTTCAAACTTTCCTGTTGAAACAAAATCCTTTGCTTTTGCAATAGCACTCAACAATTCCAACTCATCCTGTTTCACAAAAGGAAAATATTCTTGCTGTTGCATATAAGCAGCAAGGTATTCCTGCTCCGGTTGTCCGGGTGTGGGAATCAGCAATGCTTTTGCATTCAATTTTACCAGATCCATCAAAGTTGTATAACCACTCCGGCAAATAATCAAGTCCGACTGCTGTATTGCTTCTGCAAGTTGAGAAGCCGGCAAATGAGACTGGACGTTAATATGTGCTCCTGCGTTGATTGGCTTTGTTTCACCCGGCAATCCTCTTACCAGCAAAACGTTTCCATTAAATTGTTGTAATTGAACCAGTATTTTTTCTTCCAGTAAAGTGCGTTGTGGCTCCGGACCAGATAATAATACCATAAGCTCCCACTTTTTCTCAACTCCAGTCATAGGATGTAATCTTGACAACAACCCAAGATATTTCGGGCGCAGCAGCAGATGTTTCGGGTGCGACAAATCGCCAGCCAGGTTTTTGTCTCCCGCAAGATCGGGCACCCACACTTCATGGAACCGCTTCATGAAAAAGGTATGAACCCGTTGCAACAACCGATCCACCCAATTCCCTTTGCCGGATTTGATCAGCAGCTGATGGGTGATATAAATGCTGCGGATCTTCCTGTTGTACAAACCCGGACGATTATCGCTGATCACCACATCTATTTTCTCCTGTTTTAGTAATTCCTTCAGCCAGTTACGTTCGTTACGGATGGATCGGAAAATAGCCGGCAACTGTTTCAGAATGGCAGAAGACAACCGGTTTCCATTATAATGGATACCATAACCCGGCAACCGGTGCAGCGGCAACTGTGGAAATTCCTGCTGCAACAACCGGGCGGTAGCACCATCGGCCGCAAGGGACACTTCATGTCCGGCCAACACCAATTCATGAATCAACGGAATACAACGGGTGGCATGGCCCAGCCCCCAATCCAGCGGAGCCACCAGTACCTTTTGCTTATTTTCCGTTATATTCATTCAGGGAGACAATATTTCTTGGGGAAAATAGTTATTTTACAACATACCAATCAAAGATTCATCCAATCATCCGGAAAATTATGAAACACTTGATGCAGCGTTCAACCAAATTCCTTGTTCTATTGTTACTTACAATTATGCTGGTAGGTTCGGGATGCCAGGCATTGAAAAAGAACAATTGTGGCTGTCCCAACAAAAAAGGCATGGTAGGTTACTGAGCAAAATTATGAGCAATCGTTTTTACCGTCACAGGGATTTACTTGTTTTGGAAGGAACAGAGTATAAATCAAAACAAGGCGTTGACCATGAAATGGAATGGTTGGATCATGTATTATGCCATGTGGAAACGTTGGAACATTTCTCGGCAGCACATGAAGTAATCGATCTCAATTCCTATAAAATTTACAGAGATACCGGCCGTGTAAAGAAAGCCGTATTAAGAAGAGATTTCCGCTCCTTCGAATTTATCTGCAACAAAAACTGATTCCTTCATTCAATCAGTCATTCAATCCTTCAGTCCTTATAAAAACTTGTCCCCTTTATTCCGCTTCACTTCCGCCACATAATCCTTTATCTCCTGTTCTTTGTCTTTTTTGCAAATGAGCAGTACATCCTTTGAGTCTACAATGATGAAGTCGTCTAATCCCTGCAGCAATACCAGTTTTTTATCATCGGCATGCACCACATTTTTAGTGGCATCAATAATCATCACATTCTTACCCGCCACGGCATTACCAAAGTAATCTTTCTCCATATTCTCCCAGGCGCTGTTCCAGGTACCCAGATCACTCCATCCAAAAGAAGAAGGCAATACATATACATTATTCGCTTTCTCCATAATACCATAGTCGATGGAAATATTGGTGCATTGCGGGTAGATGCGTTCAATGGCTTCCTGTTCGTTAGCGGTATTGAAATGTTCTTTCTCCTGAACAAAGAGTTCGTTCATTTCGGGAAGATGCTTTTCAAAAGCACCTACAATATTCTTCACCTTCCATACAAAAATGCCCGCATTCCATAAAAAATCGCCACTTGCCAGGAATGTTTTCGCCAGTTCCAGGTTAGGCTTTTCGGTGAAGGTTTTTACCTGGTAAATATTTTCAGCAACCGACATTGCTTCGTGCTGGATATATCCATATCCTGTGTTTGCATAAGTAGGTTTAATACCCAGTGTTACTAGTGCATTAATGTTTTTTACGAACGTAAATGCATCAGAACAAACCTTACGAAACGCAGGCGCATCGAGGATGAGGTGATCGGCTGGTGCACAAATGAGCAAACCTTCTTCGTTGAGCTGATTGAGCTTATGTGCGATATAAGCAATACAGGGTGCAGTGTTTTTGCGTGATGGTTCGCAAAGAATATTTGCCACCGGCAATTCGGGCAACTGCTGCGAAACAATGGATGCATACTCAGCAGATGTAACTACAAAAATATTTTCGGCAGGAATAAATTCTGCAAAACGGTCATACGTGCCTTGTATCAACGTTCTTCCTGTATGAAGAATATCTAAAAACTGTTTGGGAAAAGCAGTGCGGCTCATGGGCCAGAAGCGGCTTCCGATGCCACCTGCCATGATTGCTACGTATTGATTCTTGTTCATTGATTTCAAACTTATCTTCTCAGTGAAACAGCATACCAACGCTGCTTCAAATCAAACCTTCTTTAATTAAATCGTGCAAATGTATAACTCCCCGGTATTCTTTGCCGGTAATTACCAGTAATTGTGTGATATTATTTTTACGCATCAGTTCCAGCGCATCAATCGCCAGTTCATCGGCATCAATGGTTTTGGGCGTATGTGTCATAATATCACCAGCCGTAATTCCGTGAAGGGATTCATTTTTTTCAAGCATCCGTCGTAAGTCACCATCAGTAATAGCGCCCAATAACTGGTTCTGATCGTCGAGTACGGCAGTGATCCCCAATCGTTTTTTGCTGATTTCTACAATAGCTTCTTTAATGGGCGTATCTTTTTTCACAAACGGCTTTTCGTTGTTGTCCGACAAATCACTTACCCGCAGGTAGAGTTTTTTACCCAATGCACCACCGGGGTGAAACTTGGCAAAATCGGCGCTGGTGAAACCCTTTTTTTCCATCAGGGTAACGGCCAGGGCATCGCCCATAACCATCTGTGCGGTGGTGCTGCTGGTGGGTGCCAGGTTGTTGGGGCAAGCTTCCTGGCTCACGGTTGTATTCAACACAAAATCAGATTGTTTGGCAAGGTAAGATTCCATATTTCCCACCATTCCAATCAACGGATTTCCAAAATTTTTGATAAGTTGTGCCAGTACTTTGATCTCAGGGCTTTCCCCACTTTTACTGATGATCATCACCACATCAAAATTGAGAATCATGCCCAGATCGCCGTGAATGGCATCTGCAGCATGGAGGTAAACCGCCGGTGTGCCGGTGGAGTTAAGGGTGGCCACAATCTTCTGGGCAATAATGGCACTTTTGCCAATGCCACTTACCACCAGCCGCCCTTTGGCATTGCTGATGGTTTCCACCACATTATAGAAGGAATCGTTGATGTAGGCAGACATTTCGCCGATGGCTTCTGCTTCCAGTTTTATTGTGCGGAGGGCCGCTTCCCGGGGGTTAAAATCACGCTGGCTCATTGCAAAGCAAACCTACTTGAAATAAGACGAATGCACCAATCAATCCACCAATTTTTGTGATAAAAGGCTGGCCGAAAACATAAAAACAGCGTATCTTCTATGCCCGGATGCTTTTTTAGCAGGTTTTTGACGTTTTTAAACCCGTCAAAAAGGGGTAATTGTGTTACCTTCGTGACCCTTTCAAAAAATCGGTTCCGAAGCCCGTATTCCACGGTTTTCCGCCAACCTGATCGTTGAAACATCCCATTGTAAACCTAAGCAGAGAAGGAGATTTGTTGATGAGTACCGTAAAAAAGAAAGCTGCCCCGAAAGCAGCTGTTTCAACCAAAAAAACAACAAAAAAAACAACCACCGCAACCAACGGTAAGGCGCAAGCTGCACCCAGCCACGGTGTGGATATTCATGCAGCACTCAACCAGTATTTCGGGTTCGATGCCTTTAAAGGAACCCAGGAAGCGGTTATCAATAATTTATTAGATGGGAATGATACATTCGTTATCATGCCCACAGGTGGTGGCAAAAGTTTGTGTTACCAGTTGCCGGCAATGGTAAGTGAAGGTGTGGCCATTATTGTAAGTCCGCTCATCGCTCTTATGAAAAACCAGGTAGACCTGGTACGGAGTTACAGCAGCCAGGATGATGTGGCGCACTTCCTCAACTCCACCCTTTCCAAAAAAGAAATCAAAGAAGTACATGACGATCTGAAATCGGGTCGCACAAAAATGTTATACGTTGCTCCTGAAACATTAACCAAGCAGGAGAATCTCGAATTCTTTTCAGATCTCACTATATCTTTTTTTGCAGTGGATGAAGCGCACTGTATTTCTGAATGGGGACATGATTTTCGTCCGGAATACCGTCGCTTACGTGAGATGATGGACCAGATCAATGAAAAAGTTCCCGTGATTGCACTAACGGCCACGGCTACCCCAAAAGTGCAGAGCGATATTGTAAAAAATCTTGGCTTACGCAATCCCGATATTTTCATTTCTTCTTTTAACCGTGGCAACCTGTATTACGAGATACAGCCCAAGATTAAAAAGGAACAAACGGTAAAAAGCATTGTGAAATTTATTTCGCAAAGCAAAGGAAAGAGCGGCATCATTTATACACTCAACCGCAAAACCACCGAAGAACTGGCCGATGTGTTGATGGCCAATGGTATCAAAGCCGTGGCTTATCATGCGGGGCTAGATAGTAAACTGAGAGCCGAGCGACAGGACCTGTTTCTCAACGAAGATGTGCAGGTGATTGTAGCTACCATTGCGTTTGGGATGGGTATTGATAAGCCCGATATCCGTTTTGTGATTCACTTCAATATTCCGAAGAGTATTGAAAACTATTACCAGGAAACCGGCCGTGCCGGAAGAGATGGAATGGAAGGAAAATGTATTCTCTACTATTCGCATAAAGATGTGAGCAAGCTGGAACACCTGATGCGTGACAAACCACTGAGCGAACGTGAAGTGGGTGCACAACTCATCCAGGAAACAGTGGCATTTGCCGAAAGTTCTGTTTGCCGACGCACCATTCTTCTCCACTACTTTGGCGAAATCTATGAACAGGAGAATTGCGGCAATTGTGATAACTGTCTCAACCCGAAAGAAAAAATAGAAGCAAAAGAAGAAACAACACAAGTGCTGAAAGTTGTGAAAGCGCTGGATGAACGTTTCCCGACAGAATATGTGTTACCGGTGATTATGGGCCGACTGACACCGCAGATACAAATGTATCGTCATGATCAGATTCCGGAATACGGAATTGGAAAAACTCAACCCGATCATTTCTGGAATTCATTAATCCGCCAGATGTTGTTAGGTGGTTTATTGAAAAAAGATATTGAAGAATATGGTTTGTTGAAAATCACCAAAGAAGGCGAAGCCTTCCTCAAAAAACCAAAATCATTTAAGATTGTAATGAACAATCTTTATGAAGAAGCGAATGAAGAAGATGATGATGATGGAACGGAAGGAAACGGCACAGGTGCAGCAGCAGATGAGAAATTGTTTGATATGTTGAAAGAGCTGCGTCACAAAGAAGCAAAGAAAAAAAGTCTGCCACCTTTTGTCATCTTCCTCGAAAACTCATTGCAGGATATGGCAACGCTTTATCCCACCACACTCGAAGAATTGGAAAAATGCCAGGGAGTGAGTAAAGGGAAAGCGATGCGTTATGGCAAACCGTTCATTGAGCTCATTGCACAATACGTTGAAGAAAATGAAATTGAAAAGCCCGATGAGTTTGTGATGAAAAGTGTGGTGAACAAGAGCGGCAACAAAGTATTCCTGATACAGAATGTAGATAAACGGATTCCACTTGAAACCATTGCGAAAAACAAAGGTTGGCGTATGGACGAAATGCTGGAAGAAATGGAAACCATTGCTGCCAGCGGCACCAAACTCCGATTGGATTATGCGATTGACGAATGGCTGGATGAATATGAGCAGGAAGAAATCATCGACTATTTTAAAAACTGCAGCACCAGTGATCTCAAAGTAGCACAACAGGAACTGGAAGATGGCAACTACAGTTGGGAGCAACTGAAGATTATGCGCATTAAGTTCCTAAGTGAATATGGGATGTAGTGTGGTGTTGTAAGCCAGTTCTTCAAGCTGCCTTTTTAACAACTGCCGGCAGAACAGTATTAAATTAAAAATTGTTTGAGTTTTAATACATTCACTCATTACTCCATTTAAACTCTTCTTTCCTGATCTTCCAGATAAAACCATCCAGAATATAATGAGTAATCTGTGGCAAGGCAAGCAAGGGAATCAGAAAACTCAATAGTGGTTGACTCAATTCTGGCAGCTCCATTCCTGTAATACCAAAAACAGAACTGTGCTCTTTCCAAACAAACAAATCCCAAATGGCTTCCTCAATCCAGGCAAACAAAAACAACAAACCAAGAAACACAATCAATCCCCTGGCACTGAAAATCAACCTGAGGAATTGGGTTCCCCTTTTTGATTGTGAGTAATTTTTCTCGCCATACAACCATACCAGTGCCATGTAAGGAATACCATGACTCACAACATTTAATAATGTAAAAGCCATATCTCCATTGAAATAAACAATTCCAAAATACCATGAAAGACAGGTTCCTGATATTACTGCCAGTTTTGGAAAATTGATATACCTATCACGGATCCATTTAATCAGTTCTGAAAAAACGTAAACACTAATAATGATTATATACAAAACAGTAAAAATTGTTAGCAGAACATCAGATTTAAAGAAAAGGAAATCACTGTCTGTAAACCAATTAAAATTGCGGGGACCTTTTAAATGCCAAAACAATAAAGGGTAGAGGGTTGCATAATAAATAACCGTTTTATCAATCCAAAGAGACCACTTTCCAGGATTGATTTCTTTGCGACTGTATACACGCATGAATCCATATTGCTGACGAATAAAATGAAATACAGCAGTATAAGCCAACACCCGCCAGAACAAAGCACTGCTTACAGAGTAAAGCAAAACACCAATCACAAATCCTATAAATGGAATTGCTGTTAGAATTGATTTTTGTTTCCGGAAAGATAGCGGATCAAAATAGGTTCGGTACAAAGTACTGTAAACATGTGCTACATCTATGAGTAAAATTAAAATTACCCAACCCGCATCGGTTACTCCTTTTTGATTTTGAAACAGACCGGGAAATATTACCACTAAAAGTAAACTAAGAAAAGGAGGCATAAGAATGAACACTGTCTCAATCCATGGCTTACCAATCCAGGGCTGTGCTTTAAATGTGTCAGACAGAGGCTGCATAATTGATTATTTTATTTGCCGCATTAATACCCTGGTAGAACCCTTCTTCAAAAATGCTGATGCCGGCCAGATCTGTATGTGCAAAATGAATTTTGCCTGCGATCGATTCACTTAACTGATTCCTTAAACCTCCGTGAATCATTCCGGGAAGTGGCTGTGCCATGGCATGCCCCCATAATGTAATATTTACTTCCTCCATTTTATCTTCAATATCGGGATGTACAATCTTTAAATCATTGATCAGCAACTGCACCCATTCATCATGTGTTATTTCTGAAGCCTCTTTACGGGCACTTGATGGATCTTTTGATGTGAGTGGTAAATAATAAGTCAGGTTCTTGCGGGGGACCTGTTGTTGAAGCAACTGATGGGTGGCATTAACATAACCCAAAGATTGACTGTTATAAATTACATTATCCCAACTCATCACTTCTCCAGATCGTTCTTCTAAAGTAGGTGTAACTATATTGACTACCATCCAAGGAGTATACCTAAACTTCTGTTTTATGATTTCAACACGATTTTTGTCTTTCAACAAACGTGCTGCAACAAATTGCGGAACACAAAGAATGCAGTGTTCGGCAATAACGGCTCTTACTTCCTTTTTGGCAACATCTAAATATTTTACAACAACCTTTTCCTCTTTTAACTCAACACCTATAACCAAACTTCCTGTCAGAATGTTTTGCTGAACAGCTTTTTCCAGTTTACTTACCAGGAATCCGTTTCCTTCCGGCCAGGTTAATACATCGCTATAAGTTGCATTGGAAGCCACCCCTTTTCTTCCTGCGAAATAATGAATTCCTGCCCATGCACTGCACTCATGATAACAGGTTCCAAAATCATCCCTTGTACAATAGTTAACATACCATTGCAGATATGTGCTGGTGAACCCATTTATTTCCATCCATTGTTTCATTGTTATCTCATCCAGTTTACGGTATTGTATATCGGTACTTGAATTATTTACAGGTATTGCAAAAGCATCTTTCCCATCACTTCCCTTCTCTAACCGGAACTGTTGCATCTTCGAAAGAAAACCGGCAATCTGTTTAAGATCTGTTTCGGGCACACCAAATGAAGGAACAAGTCCATCCTGCCAATGCCCGTTTATAAACAAGCGTTCTTCCGGATCAAAGCACAAATAAGCTTCATTGTAAACAGGCAATCCGTTTCCATCAAAAGAAGTAATCACATCCTCCTCTTTCAGAAAATCAAGATAGTCTTGTAATCCCGGATTGGGGATGGGTACATAATGCGCACCCAGGGGGAATGAAGAAATTTCGTTATGACCACTTGCTGCATTTCCTCCTGCATATTCCTCCAGCTCCAACATAAGAAAATCTTTCAGCCCTTTTCTATGGAGTTGCCTCGCAGCAGACAATCCGCTGATGCCGGATCCTACAATAACAACTTCTTTTTTAATAAAAGAAACAGGTTCGCCCAAAATCTGTTCTCTTAACAAATGACCAATAGAAGAAGAAGCCCCCTTTACAGAACCTTTAACCCTACGCTTACCTTTACAGGATAAACCAATTGCTGCTGCACTTCCTGCGGCAATGCTCAGTTTTATAAACGTTCTTCTTTTCATGAACTTCAATCAAGGAATTTACCCCATTCTTCTTCAAAATAATGAACCAATGCCTGGTTGTTCAATTTGTTTGGTTGCAACTTAATTTTTGCTTTCATGTCATCAGGAAACACAAACATCTGCTGTAGTGTGGTTGCATTCAAATAGCGTAAAGACGAAGGCAAATGTTGAAACCAGCTTTCCTTATTCTTCCTGACAGCAATGATATAACCCCACTCTCCAAAAGATGGGACATAATTATGATACGGCTTCGTGAAAAACCCTACAGATTTCAATGTTTCATCCACACACCAAAAGCTATTAGGTGCTACATATGGAGATGTGCTTTGAATTACAGCAACACCATTTTCTTTCAATGCCGGTTTCAGGTAATTGTAAAAAAGTGTACTGTACAGTTTACCAATAGAGAATCCCGAGGGATCCGGAAAATCAACCACCACCGCATCAAAGGTTTCGGTATTGTTCCGCAGCCAAATAAAAGCATCGCTGTTAATCACTTTCACTTTAGGATTCAATAGCGAATTCCCGTTCAACTTCAGGAGTATACTTTGCGATCGAAACAACCTTGTCATTTCCGGATCCAGATCTACCAGAGTAATCTTTTCGACAGAAGCATACCGGAGCAACTCCCGAACGGCCAACCCATCGCCGCCACCTAATACAAGAACCCGTTTTGGATTATCGATTGATGAAAGTGCGGGATGCACAAGTGCTTCATGGTAACGGTATTCGTCAGCCGAACTAAACTGCAGGTTCCCGTTTAAAAACAAACGCATCTCCCTTTTATTACGGGTTAATACAATTCTTTGATAAGTTGATGATTTCGCATATACGATTTGATCATTATAAGCCATTGTTTCGCTGTACCTCAGAATATTTTCTGACAGAACAAAAGCCACCAGCTCCAGTAACAACAGCACAACAGCTGTAACACGTAATAAGCCAGCTTTTTTTAACTCAGCTGAAAAGAAATACAAAAGGTAAAAACCCACTCCAATATTTAAAATACCAAAAAATAAAGAAGTACGAATTAACCCTAAACGGGGTACCAGTATTAATGGAAAAATTAACGAGGCCAGTAACGCTCCTATATAATCAAAGGTAAAAACACGACTTACCAATTCTTTAAATTCTACCTTATGCTCTAAAATCCGCATTAGCAATGGAATTTCAAGGCCAACCAAAATTCCTGTTAACCCTACCAGTGAATATAAAATCACCTGGAAGGAAGCGGCCAGAGGAAATACCAAAAACAAAATAGCTGCACTAAACCCTCCTACAGCTCCAACAAGCAACTCTATTCGAATAAACCAGTGAAGCAAATTACCCGATAAGTACTTTGAAAGAAAAGAACCAACTCCCATCGAAAACAGGTAAACACCTATGATGGTACTGAACTGCATCACACTATCGCCCAGCAAGTAACTGGCCAGGGTTCCTGCAACAAGCTCATAAATAAGTCCACATGTTGCTATTACCAGAACCGCCAATAACAATACCCATTCAGCACTGTGTTCTTTAGCCCTCATTTGTTAGTGAATTGCCGATGCAATAATAATAGCCATGGAAAGCATGAAGAAACCTGCTAACAATGCCAATGCCATATTCTTGTTTTCAAGAATCTCTTTACGCAGGTTATGCTTGGGAGTCAATACTTCCACTAACACAAATACGATCAGTAAGATTCCAATACCCAGTAAAGAATAAAGAATTGAATTAATAAATGCCTGTGACATAACGATAGATTTAATTAAATTATTTATGATAACCAGGGCCACTGCTGTTCCATTGCTTCTGTGAAGACTGATCGAACATACGTTGCCCGGTAAAATCATTGTAAATCATAAAAATGATCAGAATTATCACAAGACCGATGAACCATCGGAATTCTGACAAAAGTGATATAAATATGGATGAATTATTCTTCATATGTATATGTTGAAAATGGACTATCTCTCCAACGCTCCCGTTCAAACACCTGAGTAATTAAAAAAGATCCTCCCGCAAATAAAACTATTATAATGATTGGAATGGCGACATTTCTGGGCGATTCTGCATCATAAACAGCCGTTACATTCATGGATTGTAATGATTGAGATGGTTCTTTTGATGCAATTAATTGCAGCTGGTACGTTCCCGCAGGTATACCTGTTATATACACTTCTGATCTGGTGGAACCTTCTGTCCAGCTTTCGCCATCGGTATAACCAAAATAATACTCAACCCCCTTTTCAACGGAATATTCCTTTCCCGTTTTGGTATTTACCAAACTGGCATTCAACTCTGCCCAGCTATTACTCACATCAGCATCTATTAATAATTCGAGATTACTACTGTATTTGTCCAATATGAATGGCTGAGAAAAATAGGTAGCTGTGTTTATAGAATCCGAAAACAAAAGCACACCATGGTATAAAACTTTCTTTTGTTGTGTAAATGAGTAAACACCATGTATAAGTAATAAAAGCAAAACAGCCACCAAAGTAATTACTGCTAATTTTAAAGGGTTTTTATACCCTGTTGGTTGCACCGCCCCAATACCTTTCCGAAAACCAAATGGAACATCCGGCCTGAATGCCCTTTTTATTAAGGATGGCCGAACATGATATCCAAAATACCAACGAACACCCTCACTACTGCTCTTTTCACGGATCCATATTTCTGGCGGAGAAATAAACTCTTTGGCTTTTACATCTTCATTATTAAATACATTATAAGGAAATTCACCATATGCAGAAACAATCTCGTACTTATATTCATTAAATATGGTGAATGATTCATACTCATAAGTAAAGTCATGAATTTTTTCATTTTTCAACACAGGCGCATCAGCACGCTCTTTCAAAAAAATCCAATGATTATTAAACTCACTAAGGAACGCATATCCATAAAACCTGTTATACAAAGTATACTCCCTCCACCTTGCCTTATAACTATTACTCTCCTCTTTTTGTACACAACCAATAACCTTCCACTCAACTCCATCAAGAAAACCTGTAGTTCCCAACTGAAATTGTGGCGTATAATGATCCTTTTGCTTAAAGGCTTTTACAAAGCCACTTCCTGTATTATACTTATACCCGGTTCCACAACGCTTACAGGCACAACTCTGAGATTGAGGGAATGCATTGATTACAATCTGCTCAGGGCAATTCTTACATTGAAATGAAAAATCCTGTTTTGTTTGTTCCCGTAGCCCGGTTAATTGTAATTCATCAAAACTTACCGGATAACCGGCATATTCTTTCAAGACCTGATTACTCCAATGGGTTATAAAAACATGTGTGCCGTTATCTGATGCGAAATCATATACAGTGAACAAATTGCAATCTGCCGGTATAGACACGAATCCTTCTACTTCCACTTTATTGCTTTCGCTGACAGATGTAAGAATATAATTGGCCTCTTTTTTAGTTACAGGTTTGCTATCATAACTGATTTTTTTGAATTGTTCACTAGTTATAAATGTTTCAGGCTCCGGTTCCAGGAAAGTATATAAACCATAGCCTTCTTCAAGGAACCATAATTCGCCATCTTCAAAGAGAACCGTCCAATAATTTAAAACAGTTTCGGCGGACCAGATTCTGATTCTGCCTGTTAGCTGAAATTTCCTCTTATGCCATTCTCCTCTTACACCTGGCTGAAATACACTTTCACTGTCTCTGAGAGCCAAAACAGTGTTAGTCTTTAAAACTTCATTTTCCCGATAGATAACTGTGCCGCAACTACACAACCACAGGTTAATGCCCGAAGAAGGAAGTTGTGAAACCCTGCTGCATACCGGGCAGGATAATATAGTGGTTTCAACTGGCATTACCGGGTAAGAATTTGAACGTGAACGGTTTCTCCCTGGAAATAGGATTGCAATGAATCAAATAATTGCTGAACAACATTATCATTGTTCCGCTGAAAATTACTCAAGTATATATCCAGATTGACTTTGCCATACTCAGGCCATGTGTGAATAGATAAATGGCTCTCACTTAAGCAAACTACGGCAGTAAATCCACCCGGTGTAAAATCATGATACACTTCACCCAACTTATGCAAATGAAATTTAAGGATCAGTTCATCAACCAGAATCCTGCATTTTTGAAAGGATTCAAGTAGTGATGAATGCTGCGTATGTATTGTTGCAATAAGGTGTTTACCTGGCTGGTAACTCATAAGCTCAACTCGTTCTGAATATTTATAGTTAAATATACAGATTAATCAAACAGTAAGAGTCTGAAATATAAACAAACCAATCAGCGCCAAAATATGTTTTAATGAAACGAACGTACAAAAACGGGCGAAAAACTGTATTTAGCTGTTTGTATAACGTTGGCAGATAGCCTAAGTTTATACCATGGATGTAACTCGGGATCAAATGGGTTAGCCAGCACATGAACAGATTGAGCCGGTGTATATCCTTGCACTAATAAATATAAAGCTTCCCCTTTTTCATTAGCCGCTTTTCCTGCAATCAAAACTACATGTCCGGGACTGCCCGGAGTAATAAGTATGTTCCCGGCTTTTATTTGTTCATCTGCCGTAACAGGTATTGTTTCTTTGTAAAGAGAAATAGTTCCAGCATACGAATAAATCAAGTTAAGGTAATCCCGAAACTGTTTATACGTATCTCCTTTGGCCGTTGTTTCAACAAAACGAACAAAATTGCCATTAATCTGTGGTCGCCTCCCTCTGCTGTAAGAGAGCCAGTCAACATAATGCCCGCTCGTAAAATGAAATCCGATTTCTGAAAACCGTTTTGCTGCAAATAAATACTCGGCCCGGAGCCGCATTACAGCATCTGCACATTGTTGCAAATCCTTATCTCCCACATCCAGTTTCAAAACTGCTGCATGTGATGTTTGATTCTCTATTGGAGTTCCGTCATACTTCATAACAGATGTGCCATGCGGATACAATGGAAAAGTTTGAAGATAAGCACCAAAGCTGCCGGGTTGTTCGTTTATCCATTTATATCCCGGTGGTGGGAGAAACCGGTCTCTGATGCAAGAACCACCAGGGTCAATAGTTGATTTCACCGGAAAGAAGGTTGCTGTAGTATTGGAACAAGAGGTTGTTTGACAAACAACAACAGAACACATTTCAATCACAACAATACAGGTTACCAACTTATAATACAGCAGCCGTACCATAAGAAAATTTTCTTCTTATGATACGGCTGCAAACAAGTTCCATATACATTATTCTAAACCTTTTGTTAAGGCTGGTATATTTTAAAACGGCAGATCTTCTTCCGGTTGTGAAGGTGGCGGTGGTGCCGATGATCCACCAGTACCAGCCAGTTCTACTTTCCATGCTTTCACATCCGTATACCAGCGGCCGTTATACTCACGGCTTTCCACATCAAAATCAATGGTAAGTTTATTGCCAGCTACCAGCTTTTGCTCATCAATTTTATCGCCCCAGATAGAGATACATACTTTCTTAGGAAAATTTCCTTCTGTTTCAATTACAATTTCCTGTTTTTTCCAGGTTCCGTTTTTACCTGTTCCTGTTTGCAGCGGAAGTAATTTGTATAAAGTTCCTGTTAATTGCATATCGTTTGTTTGACTGCAAGGTATTGATATCTTTTTTATGATTCACCAGCGCCTTCCGTTTTCGTTAGTTCCACATCCAGCATCAATGTTACACTGCTTTCACTTCCGGTCAACGGATCATTCATGCGAATAACCAGCTCACGGTATCCCTTTTTCAGCAAAAGGTGATGATGCTCGGGGTAGCTCAGTTTCTCTACCGTAAACTGTGGTGCATTCGTTACCGTAGAGCCAGGCTGCTGTGCATTAATCGAAGTGCCGGGTTTTTCATTTGGCAACTGCCGCCATTGTAAACTGAACAGATGTTCTGAAGTTGGCGTATCAATTGTTGAATGAATCACGGTGCAGTTGACTGCTGCAGATGGCATCAACAAACGGTATTCGGGCTTTTGCTGTGTGAGATGTACAAGTTGAATCATGTGCTTGAATTTGAAACTGCAAGATCAACACCCAGACATCAACCTATTTACGGAGTGAGCAAAAGTCGAAAACAACTATTTGCCTGCTACTCCACCTTCAACTATTTCCTATCTTAACATATCAAACCTTTATCAATGAAACGATTTCTGCCGCTTATTGCCATCATCACATTGCTGTCCTGTAAACAAAACACTGCCAGTAATTTCCCTGCCGATACAGAGTGGATTGATCTCACTTATTCATTCGACAGCACTACTTTGTACTGGCCCAATAACACCAAACCATTTGTACATTCAACTGATGCTGAGGGTGTGAATGATAAAGGATGGTATTATTCTTCCTATTCCATTTGCACACCGGAACATGGCGGCACGCATCTGGATGCACCAGTACATTTTGCTCAAGGCAAACAAACAGTGGATGAAATTCCCCTTGGCAGCCTTACCGGTAAAGCAGTATTGATTGATGTTTCAAAAAAAGCATTGGCCAACAGGGACTACCTGATTTCTGTAAAAGACATTGAAGAATGGGAAGCAGTTAACGGAACCATTCCTGAACACACCATCATTTTATTTCGAACCGGATATGGCGCTTTTTATCCCGATAGAGCAAACTATTTTGGTAGCGCAAAAACAGGCCCCGAAGCATTACCCGAATTACATTTTCCCGGAATAGATCCTGCAGCTGCAAAATGGTTAACAGAGAACAAAAAAGTTAAAGCAGTGGGACTGGATACACCGAGCCTGGATTACGGACAATCAACCGAATTTGAAACACATCGTGAACTGATGGGACATAACATTCCTGGTTTTGAAAACCTGGCGCACCTGGACCAATTACCAGCAACCGGAATTTATGTGGTGGCTCTTCCAATGAAAATTGGCAAAGGAAGTGGTGGCCCGCTGCGGATTATTGCAACGGTTGCGCAGAAGTAATGTATTACTCTTTAGCTAAAGACTACCACAGTTTCACATATATCGCCGTTAGCACCAGTATAATTCCTGCGATCAATGCAATATGAACCGGACTGATTCTGAACATTGCCTTTTCCAATGCAAATGATTTGGGGTTTACTTTAGGTCCGGCAAGACTAATACTGATCATCACCAGCAACGTAAAGAAAAACGACCAACCCATATTTATCATAAAAGGAATATCAAAACCACCTTTCCCATTGGGAAAAGCAGTATAGAGAATCGTTTCGTTTCCAAAAAGATGGACTGCATAATTGTTAAAGAAGATCGCCAGTAAAAAACCGGTAAGCACCCCGGCTACTGCAGCAGCACCTGTTGTTCGCTTCCAGAACATACCAAGGAAAAACATAGCAAACACACCCGGACTGATAAACCCTGTATATTTCTGAATGAATGTGAAACCACCTTCTCCACCTATTCCCAGGAAATCATTCCATGTAAATGCAATCGCAAGTACCATCGCTGCCAGCACAGTTACACGTCCCACCCAAACCTGTTTCGTTTCATCTGCTTCTTTCTGAAGATATTTTTTATAAATATCCAATGTAAATATGGTGGAAATACTATTGAGCTTTCCTGCCAGTGAAGCAACAATAGCAGCCGTTAAAGCAGCCACAGATAATCCTTTCAATCCGGAAGGCAAAAACGCAAGCACGGATGAATAGGCTGTATCCTTTACACCGTTGAAACCTTCAAGTCCGCCATTACGGTGAAGCACATACGCAGCGATACCCGGCAACATTACAATCACAGGCATCATCAGTTTCAGAAACGCAGCAAATAAAATTCCGGTACGTGCTGTTTTCAAATCAGCTCCCAGTGCACGTTGTGTGATGTATTGATTACAACCCCAGTAGTTGAGATTCACAATCCACTGTCCGGCTATGTACATAGTAATCCCCGGCAATAGCAGGTATTTATTGATATAAGCTTGCGAAGCCGAATCACCAGATAAGGCTGCCGATACCGTTTCGTTGCTCGGCTTGGGTAACATCATTTTAAAATGATCGGGTGCATCTTTCAGCAACATTTTAAAACCGGCAATGGCATCAGAACCCATACCAAACGATTCACTCACTTTTGTAAGAGCCAGGTAAGTGGTGGCAAAACCTCCAATGATCAATACAGCAACCTGTAACACATCTGTATATCCAATCACTTTCATACCTCCCAACGTAATGATGAGCCCCATGATGGCGAGTACGATCAAAATCAGGTGCAGGTATCCGCCTCCTGCCAAACCATTAATAGCAACAGCACCTAAATAAAGTATGGAAGTAAGATTTACAAAAACATAGAGAAACAACCAGAATACTGCCATGATCAGCGCCACCGTTTCATTATACCTGGTAGTAAGAAATTGCGGCATGGTATAGATCTTGTTTTTCAGATAAACAGGAATGAACCAGATAGCGATGATAATTAATGTAATAGCTGCCACCCATTCGTAGGCTGCAACTGCAGTTCCCACAAAAAAACCATCCCCGCTCATACCAATAAACTGCTCAGCTGAAATATTGGAAGCAATGAGCGAAGCACCAATTGCCCACCATGTTAATGAACCTTCGGCCAGAAAAAAATCATGTGTGGATGCCGCCTTTTTCCGTTTACGCTGGTAAATAAAATAACCATACGCAGCCAGTAATACGAAGTAAATACCAAATACGATGAAATCTGACAGGACAAGCTTGTTATTCATATGCAGAAATAAATAAAGTAATTAGTACAAGTACCCTTCTTCCGGTAACACCCCGGCAACCGCAAGAAGCTATTACGAAAATAAACTCTTTTTAATTGTCAAATTAACAATTATTATGGTTCGCCCGATTTTCTATACATTTGACCCGCCTTTACAAGATAAAGTAAAATAAACACCGCCACATGAAAAAGTATCCAAGGCAAACCCGTATGCTGGCAGCAGTGGACTGCATCGTCTTTGGATTTGATGGTCAACAGATTAAGTTATTAGTTGTTCATCGGGCCATAGAACCGGAAAAGAACAAATGGAGCCTGATGGGTGGTTTTATACAGCCCGATGAAAGTGCCGATGAAGCCGCCAATCGTATTCTGAAAAAATTAACCGGACTGGAAGGCGTGTACCTTGAACAGCTGCATACGTTTTCAAAACCAGGAAGGGATCCTATTGAACGAACACTTTCCATCGCCTATTTCGCTCTCATCGACATCAATCAATACGAGCAACAGATCACAAAAGAATATAAACCGGATTGGTTCCCTATTAACGAAATTCCAAGGCTCATTTTCGATCATAAGGAAATGGTGAACATGGCACGGCAGAAACTGAGATACAAAGCAGCACAACATCCCATCCTGTTTGAAATGCTGCCTCCGAAATTTACAATTCCGTTATTAAGAAGTTTGTTTGAACAGATCTATGAAACCAATCTTGATATCGGGAATTTCAGCAGGAAAATATTATCAACCGGAATGCTGCTGCGGCAGAAGGACAAAGACAAACAGAATTCCAAAAAAGGAGCTTATTACTACAAGCTGGACAAAAGAAACTATCAGAAAAATTTTCACAAATTTCTCAATCTCATTCCCAACTCAAACAAGTTATAAGGCAGCACAAAGAGCTATTTCGTTTTACATAAAAAAAGCCCGGTCTTATTATGACCGGGCTTTTGCTTATTGCATAAAGAGCATTATAGTTTTGTCAGCTTCGACACAAAGGTCTTCTTCTGACTGTTCATCACTTTAATGATGTACATGCCTTGCGGAAGTGTGGAAACATCCACATTCACAGCGCCTGTTTCTGTTGTTTTCTTCGATTGAATCAACAAGCCACTAACACTGTAGATACTGATGTCTGTTGAACCCTGGTAACCGTTCAGGTTTACTTTCAATGTATTCTGAACAGGATTTGGATACAAGGTTACAGCACCGTCGGCAGGGAATACATCCGGACGGGTAGCAGTTCCCAACAGAACTTTCAATGTATAGCAGGATGTTGCACTGAATGTGCTTGAGTTGGACGCATAAACTCTCGCATAATAAGTGCCGGCTGTAGCTGTATAGTTAATGGTTTCACTGGTGGTTCCGCTGTTATTAGAGGTTACCAATACCGTACCCGCACTATTCACCAAACGCAGGTTGTAGTTCAACGGCAGCGTGGTAAGAGTGAGTGTGATTGTTCCACCGGTTGTGATGGTGAATTTATAATGATCCACATCACTGCCTGCTTCAATTTGTCCGGTAATATTTGTATTAAACGGAATCACAGCTGCACCTGTTGTTGCATTGTTCGTGGTATTGTCATAACTGCTGCGGCAACTGGTTACTGTTGTTGCTGTTGCAGTAATTGTATAACAACTGGTGCTGGTGGCGCCACTGTAACCAATTACTTTAATATAATAAGTACCGGCTGCCTGACTCGTGAGCGATACTGTTTCTGTTGCAGAAGTACTGGTACCTGAACCTATTTGAGTGCCGGCACTGTTATATATATACAAATCAAAATCAACACCGGAAGGTCCGGCCAGACTATATACAATATTGCTGGTGGCAGTGGTTGTGATTTTGAAATAATCCACATCGGTTGAAGTACTGATAGCTGCAGAGTTAGCCACGCCTGAATTGATCGCTGCAGCAGTTGCCTGTGTTTCGTTTGGCTCAAACGCCGTTGCACAGGATGGCGCTGCAGATGTGGTAAACTGTGCTGCAGTAAATGTACTTGTACCGTTAGTGCCGCAATTAGTGCTTACACGATAATCATACAATGAACCGGCTGTTAATCCACTCAGGTTTACTGAGGTAGATGTTGTAGCTGTTGCAGCACTGATCCAGATAGAGGAACTATTGAGTTTATAATCCACTGCATAACTCTGTGCACCCGATACAGCCGTCCAGCTTACGGTAGCACTGTTAGAAGTTACAGCAGAAGAACTTAATCCTGTTGGAGCATCGCAAACAGGAACGGCAGTTGTTGTAAACTGAGCAGTTGTTGCTGATGTAATTCCTGAAGGACAAGTTGCGCTCACTCTCCAATCGTACAGACTGGAAGCTGTTAAACCTGTGAGGCTTGCAGATGTTCCTGTTTGTGCAGTTGAGAAACTGGTCCATGTAGAGGAACTGTTGAGTTTGTAATCCACTGCATAGCTGGTGGCACCATTTACTGCTGCCCAACTTACTGTTGCTGTGGTTGCACCTGGATTCGATGTTAATCCTCCCGGAGCCACACATATTACCTGAGTAGTGAATTGCGCAGTTGCTGCAGCACTGGTTCCACTGGTACAAGTGGCAATCACTCTCCAGTCATACAAACTTCCATCTGTTAAACCGCTTAAGTTAACAGAAGTAGCTGTAGTTGCTGTTGCCGCACTGGTCCATGTAGAAGAACTGTTTAATTTATAATCCACTGCATAGCTGGTAGCTCCTGATACAGCAGCCCAGCTAACGGTAGCACTGTTGGTTGTTACAGCAGAAGCAGCAAGTGATGTTGCTGTACCACAGGAAGAACCTGCAGTGATTGTGAAATTCGCATCGTTAATATCAAAGAAGATATTACCTACTGCTTCTATTTTAATCCTTGCAGTTGTGGTGGGTGTATTGGGAATCGTTACCACTTCAGATCCATCATTGGCTGTACTGCTTACAAGAACTGTGGGGAAAGTTTGTCCGCCATCGGTACTCAATGAAATCTTCACATTGGCACAACTAACGGGAGTAGCAGTTGTGTTGGCCACATTCCATGTAACGGTTTGTGTTGTTCCGCCCACATAAGAAACTGCTGTGTTAGGAGCCGTGATTTTGAACGGACCAGATGTGTTACTAACGGTCACCACCACATCAGTATACTGTGTTTGTCCTACTTTTACGGGAGCAGTAGAACTATATACACTATTATCACGAACAGTTAAACGGAAATTCAACGTACGGGAAACAGAACTTAATGCTTCTGTATTAGCACCTGCATCTCCACCTGTTAACGGACCAGATACCAATGCTCCGGAGAGTATGGTAGCCAGTTTGGGAAAATATCTTGTGGGAGATGTAGTAGGCGCATAAGAAATCCAGTTGGGGCCGGTTGACTTGGTTGCACTGGCCACACTGCTGGCTCCTGTTTGAGTCGAACCCATCGTGTTGTTTTGTTCCCAGCTGTAGGTGAGTGCATCACCATTGGCATCCGTAGCACTGCCAGTTAAAGCAAAAGGCGTGCTGATGGGGATGGTATAGTTACTCATGGCTGCAACAACAGGAGTTGCGTTATTAGCAGAAATACTGGTGGTTGCGGGACAGGTTTTAGAAGCCAGGTTGGTTTGAATCTGCTCAATAGAAGCAGCATGATAGAAAGGAATAGAATGTGGCGCCAGATCCTGGCTGGTGATACCAGCATAGCCCATGATGGTGATACCAGAGCCGGGTTCTTTTTGCACACCTGATCCTTCATAGCTCATTGAGAACGTATGGTTGGCACCCAGTTGGTGACCTACTTCATGCACCACATAGTCGATATCGAAATTGTCGCCGCTCGGAATGCCATCTGCCGGTGACGTATAACCGCTTCCTTTTGAACCATTGGTACACACACAACCAATACAACCGGCATTACCACCACCACCGGTAGCACCAAAGAGGTGACCGATATCGTAGTTGGCTTCACCAATCACAGAGGTGAGTGTGTTTTGCAATTCTGTATTCCATTTACCGCCCGTTCCTGTTGATGCAGCAGAATAGGGATCGGTCGAGGGGTTATAGTAGATCACATTAGTGGTAGCTGAAATCAGGTTCAGGTGCAGGGCCAGGTCTTTTTCATATACACCGTTACAACGGGTAAGTGTATTGTTGATAGCCGCAAGTACTAAGGAAACCTGGGAGGAACTGGTGGCACCAAAGTAATTGGAATATTCAGCAGTAACCGATTGTGCCAAACGCATGGTTTTAAGATCGCCACCGGAACGTTGTGTAAGGTTGCTGTTTTGTACCTGACGATTCACACTCTGAGCCATTTGCTTTTCGGGAGTGGAGCAGGTCCATGGTAATTGACCGGCCGGACGATAGGATTTAAATACCGCATATACCGTATGATCTTGGGAATAGGGTTCGATGTATTCATTCTCTCTTCCGTTACGGAACACCATAGTCTGGATTCCTTCCGGTGAAATGCTGATCTTGATGGAAGCGAATTTGTCGGTGATACCTTTACCGGAGAAAGCTCTGATTTCGGGGAAACGTGCCTGTAATTCTGCATCGAAGTTAGAAGCTTCCACGATTTCGAATTCTTCAAAATTTCCATCTGCATTCGGAACGGTGATACGTGTGGTATGCGCTGCCGCATTACCTACCACCCGGAACATTTGCGAACGGAGGGTTGACAACTTTAACGAGTAAAGTTTGAATTCTTTAGGGAAAGTGGCCCTTGCAACAGATTTGTCGGGCACAATTCCCACACGGCTGGTTTTGGTTTGCCAGGGATTTTCACTTTTCTGAGCAAACGCAGCGCCGGAAACAGAAAATAGCATTACTGCGAGAAACAGCAATTTTCTCATACGAAGCGGTTTTGGTTTAATAATTAAGAATGAAAAAGACAGTTGGAAAAGGGCGGATTGATATAGGAGCAGACGACAGGTTATAAAAAGGGCAAAAGGCAATTTAGGAAAAATCGGACAAACGGGAAGAATAAATTTTTACAGATCCTGTTGACTGAAAAAACCAGAGTATTTCTATGTTTCTCTGTGTGATAGTGGCTTACCTATGCTTTTGCGACAGGTATAGGCATGCTGGTTGAGTGGCTAAAGAGTTGGTCTTGGGGGGATACAGGGAAATGAGTAAGAAGGAGCCTTGGGGGAGATATTGCGGAGCAATCAGGGCGTGTTTGAAAACGATAAAGAGCGTGTGAAAAATTACAAATTAACCAGATAACTTGTACTCCGCCCTCCGGCTTTACCCGCAAGAATAAACGCACCAGCTTCTAACAGATGCTGCATGTCTCTTGTAGCTGTGGCTTTTGATGTCTTAGTAATCCCAATATATTTTCTGGCAGTCATTCCTCCTTCAAAACCCTTAGTGCCTTCCGCCAGCATTCGCCGGATAACAGTTAACTGGCGGTCGTTCAGTTTGTCTTTAAACCGATCAAAGAATTTTGTTTTCTTCAAAGTAAATTCAATTTGTTCTTCCGCTTCAGTCTGTGCTTGCAATAATGTTTTAATGAAATACACAATCCATGGCGTAATTTCATTTGATTGCTGGGCTTTCTCCAGCGATTCGTAATACAGTTTCTTATTTGCCTCTATCGCTCTTGACAAGCTTAACAGAACAGGTCTACCGATCGTTTGTGACAATGCTTTTTCTGCAATGGCCCGGCCAATCCTTCCATTCCCATCTTCAAAAGGATGTATGGTTTCAAAATACAAATGGGCGATTGCAGAACGAACGGGTGCTTTTTTCATTTCGAGTTTTCCGCCCGGAGCCGTATCATTAAACCATTGAATAAATCGTTTCATTTGTTCCGGCACTTTTGATGAAGGTGGTGCTTCGAAATGCACTTTTTCTTTTCCTACAGCACCAGAAATTACTTGCATGGGTTCCTCATGGTAGCGCCAGCGTCCAACAGCCACCCTTTTACTTTCGCCCAATAACATCCTGTGCCAGGCAAACAATTTTTCTTCCGTCAAGATATCCTTGCCTGTTTTACGGACATCAATCATAAGCTCTCCTAAACCAACGGCAGATTTATCCCTGATGTTTTCGGGATCGTAAAGTAAGCCCAGGTTCTTCCGGATGGAGGATAGCACATCTTTTCTGCTTGGGTATTCACCTTCTATTTCCGAAGTTTTGATTGCTTCTGCCAGTATGATTTCAACAATAGCGTCCTGCTTTGTTTCCTCTGGCAGCCCTTCTAAAATGCCGGATACCCTCCCTACCTTCTCAGTGAAAATAAGCAACTCATTCTCTGCAGCTTCCGTAGAGAATTTGAACTGCAGCCAATCATTTTGTTGCCAGTTATATTTTGCCATGAGCCAATTATAGTGATTATTCGGCTCAAATATAATAAAAATAGCGAGCCGAATATGGTAGTTATTCGGCTCATCCTCTTGTAAAAGAAAGTAAACAAAAACATGTGTACCCCTGAGTGTACCTCAAAAAAAACGGCTCATAAATCATTGATTTACAAGCCGTTTTTACATTTTTACGTGGTGTGGGGCGGGATCGAACCGCCGACACAAGGATTTTCAGTCCTTTGCTCTACCGACTGAGCTACCGCACCATTCCTGAAACACGCCGCTTTGATAAGTGGAAGCTACCATTGCTTTGTGCTTCGGGGCTGCAAATATAGAGTAATGCCGTTGATTATTGAAATCTTTACCGCTTTTTTTGCCAGATTCATTCCCTTCTCGTTTCAGGCACTCCACAGGCACTATCCATGCCTTTGAGTAGGCTTTGAGTGGGAGTAAGCATACGTCTCCTACAAAGCCGAATAAAGGTGAACGGGCCATTGAGCCCTGTTCTCAAAACCAGTATACCTCCATTATGACGGTGACGAGGATCATGTTTTTCCGGTACCGTGGGCTTTTACTTTTATCCTGCTTTAGGAACTGTGAACCGGATCAAATGGCCGCTTGAGTTGCAGCAACAGTAACTGAGACGGCCTCACCTGGAAGCCTGAGGGCTTTCAGCAAAAACGGGGCGGCATTTCAAAAGCAGGTACAGCAGCAACGGATCCATATGGTCCGCCTGGCTGATACCGGAAAAGGCAGGCTTTAGCGGGTTTGCCTTTTCTTTTTGGGGGGTCATAAAAAGTAGTCAAGGAAATATAATCGGTAACAGAAATGAAATTCAGAATTCCTGGCAACCATATTCGTGTATACACCACATACATTTTTAGTTTAATTTAAAGCCACAGTTAACAATATGAAACATGGCCTTATCAAGTCTTAATAAAAAACAACAGGAAGCGGTAATCTCACAATCAAAAAGACTTCTTGTTTTAGCAGGCGCTGGTTCAGGGAAAACAAAAACACTCATTCAAAGATTGTTGCACCTGATTAGCAATAAACAAGTAAAACCCTCTGAGATTCTCGCCATAACATTTACAAAAAATGCTACAAATGAAATGCTTGACAGGCTTATTATAGCTGGAGATAATTCAGGAGGTTATGAGGCGATTCTAAATGATAAAAAAGCAACAAAGGAAGAATTGGATCTTGAGCGGAGATTAAGAACCCAAAAACAACCTTGGATTGCTAACCTAACCGTAAAAACATTTCATTCACTTTGTTATCAGATCTTAAAAAATAGCGGCGGCGCCGGGTTTGATAATAAATTCAGATTGCTGATTGATGACCGGACTGAAGAGACTAAAGAGCCAGATGAGAAGCAAACAATAGCAATTGAAAAAAGTTATGACATACTACATAAAACGCTACTAGAACTATGCAAAAACAACCAATATATTTTACTGTTAAAGCGCTATATTCTGGATTACTATGTTGACAAATCAAGCCTAGACAAAGCAATAAAAGACAAAGATTTGTCAAATCAAATACTTTATACAACTCTTAAGGGTGAAAAGGTAAAATCGAAGTCGGAGAGAGACATTGCCGACTGGCTTTTCAGACATAATATAAAGTATGAATATGAACCTGTTGTTGACATGAAAGACTTTCCATTTCAACCTGACTTTTATATACCACAAGCCGATCTCTTTTTAGAACACAAAAGCAAAAAGAGTTATCCTACAGAAGAAAAGGAAAAACAATTTCAGGAAGGTGGAAGAAACTTTGCTCAGACTTATGAAGAAATGACACACGATTCCACCTTGTTTAATATGGCACTGGAACGAATCGTCATGGGTAAAATAACAAAAGAGATTTCTCAACAGGTTGCTTTGAGCTATGAAGAAGAATTTAAAAGCTACCAGGATAAAATTAAAGAGTTTTTAAAAACGGTCATGAGAATACAATCAATGATCAAAGCTCATGATATTCCTTTGGAGATGCTCTTAAAAAAATCGTCTGACCATCCGCATGAGCGGGTAAGAGTATTTTATGAATTGGCTATACCGTTATTAAAAGAACATAAAAAATATTGCATTAATCGCTCTTATCTTGATTTTGATGATCTCATACTTGAAACAATACGTTTATTGGAGCAACATCCAGAATTGCGTGCCGCATACCATGAGCGATATAAACATGTAATGGTTGATGAATTTCAGGATGTCAACAATTTGCAAGTAAAACTGCTGAGGCTTTTAATAACGCCTGAAACCCAATTATTCTGTGTTGGTGATGATTGGCAAAGCATATATGGATTCCGTGGCTCAGAGGTTGATTATATAGTAAACTTTAAAAACCATTTTCCTGAAGCAGAACTCATTCAACTTGATGTTAATTACAGAAGTAATCAAACCATAGTTAGCGCCAGCAATGAAGTGATCCGAAAAAATAAATTCCAGATTGACAAAGAAATCAGGGCTTCAAGGCAAACTCCCAGTAAAATACAGATATACAGGGCGAAAAGTATGGATGACGATGGCGTCGAATACCTTGTTAATAAAGTACGGCAGCTTCAGGAGGAAGGAATCAGGGCTGAGGAAATATTAATATTATACAGACGAAGCAAAATGTATCAGCCATATAGGGATGCCTTGTGGCAAGAAAGACTAAAAGTTACAGCGAGAACAATTCATGCAGCCAAAGGTCTTGAGGCTAAAATTGTTTTTATTGTTGGGATGACAGATGGCACAGGAGGATTTCCGGATATCTGGCTGGATGACGCTATTTTCCGGGTAATAAAAGATGTGAAATACGATATGCTTATGGAAGAAGAGCGTCGCTTGTTTTACGTGGCGCTTACAAGAGCCAAAGATGAAATTTATCTGATTACAGAATTAGGTAATGAATCAAGGTTTATCAATGAAATTCCAAACGAGTTTTATGCAGTTAATGCAGTTGGTTTTAAAAGTGTAATACAACCAATAACTGTTTGTACTAATTGCCAAACAGAAGTAACAGAAATTGACAATTTTTGCAGATTCTGCGGTAAGAATCTTAAGAAATAGGTGTTTCGTTTAACTCCGGGAATAATTCAAAAACCACTTCTACAAGATCGGGATCTTGCGGAGGCATTGTTTCATAGTAATCTTCCAACCTTTGCTTGAATGTGTTTTTATGATCCCGTTTTTCAATATCGTAAGCCACATCATATACCTCCATTGCATGTAAAATCAATTCAATATGAGAGCGATAGTGCTGCAATGCATTATTAGCAACCCCTAAAAGATTATGGAAGTTGATACCAAACGGGCGACGCATTTTAAAAGATGCCACTGTAAGCAAAGTCATATGATGATCAAATGCCAGCTTAATTTTTTCAAAATCATTCAGCTTAAATGCAAACCGTGCTAAACTCCAGATCAGACATTGATAGTCGTTTTTCAACTTATCAAAGCTGATTTTTAAAAAATCAAGATCCTGCGATTTACTCATATACCCTTTCTTGTATAATTTCTGTATCCAGTATATAAACTCCTTTTTGTCGCCGGTTTTCATTGAATAATTTACAATTGATGAAAAGACAGTTCTGACACCAACAACCACATTTATATCTGTTGAAAAAAATGGCGGTGGAGAAACAAAAAACAAAACAATATTGATTTTAGCCGGGTCATTAAACCCATCAGAAAACCACTTTGCAGTTTCAAATCGGGTATTTAGCCGATTTTCAATAAGACTCTTTGTAAATACTTCTTCTTCGTTTGTAAGATTTTCAAAACTGGACAATCCATTAAACTTAGGTTTTTCCGGGTTTTTAAAAAACTCGTAAAAACTTTCAATTGCGTATTCTAATTCTTGTTTACGGTATTGATTAATCATAAACCGAATTCGATTAATTCTTTTTTAAGTGATTGATCATCGGCTAATAGTACCACATCATTTACAACACATCAACCCTATTTCAAATTTCCTCAAAGAAATCATCATCAATCTCTTTTACTATATAATTTTTCTTCACTTGTATGCCAATATTATTATCGATAGCCAGTGCTGCAAGTTGTTCCCCGTTAATAAGAATGATCCTGTTCTGCGGATTCATTTTTGCTGTTGCTAAAGCATCTTCTGTAAATTCGGAAGTAGTAATGAAAATTCCTTTATTTGTCCCTTTCAGGCTCAGAGAACCAATAAAATCACGTATATCCTTTGATTGCACTTTGTTATCCTTCCATCGCTTAGCCTGTACATAGATGCGTTCAACTCCTAACTTGTCCTGATAAATAATTCCATCAATACCATTATCTCCTGATTGGCCTACTACTTCAAAATTCTTTTCTTCAACTCCTCCGTAACCCATCCCGGTTAACAACTCCAAAACAAAAAATTCAAAATACTTTGCCGGTTTGGTCTTAAGGATTTCCAGTAATTCATACGCCAGATTCTTATTCAGATCATTAAATGTGTCGCCAAGTATTTCTTCAGGGGTTTTAGCAGATAATTGTGCCTCTCCGGATTGTTGTTTTTCCTCATCATTCCCCTGTGAAAAGGTACTTTGCCATTTTTTATACCCGTCAAACTGTTTCAGGTAAGCGATATTAATGTAATTGATATTTTGATTCAATACAGATCTTCCGGTTTCTGTTAACTGATACACTCCCCTTTGAGGATAATAAATAAGCCCCGAGTTTTTTAAATAACAGGTTGCCCAACCGATCCTGTTTTTAAATAACCCCATTTGTCCGCTTGGGACTTTAATTTTCAAATCTTCTTCTGTAAGATTAAACTTTGATGCCATAGCAGCCATTACATCCTGCAGATTGTGCGGCTGATCATCTCCCAAATAAGAGAGTAATGGATACATCAGACTTTGAAAGTCAGGAATACGTTCTGCCATAATTTTACTTTTTATTCAACCCTTCAATAATTGCTTTAAAACTTTCCAGCGCCCCTTCTATATTCTCAACAATTTCTTCGGCCAGCTCATCGGGATCGGGGAGGTTGTCCAAATCAGCGAGTGATTTGTCTTTCAGCCAGGTGATGTCGAGTGAGGTTTTATCACGGGCAATGATTTCATCATAAGTGAATTTACGCCAACGGCCTTCCGGATTCTTTTCACTGTAGGTTTCTTTCCGTTTATGACGGTTCGCCGGGCCAATATCAGTTTGATACTGCCGAATTGCCACACCTATACCTGCCTGAAGATTGATTTGATTTTTGTTTTGAAGAATCCAACCGCAGTCGTTCTGGTGTTGATCAATAATATCACGGGCTATCTGCTCCGGGTTTTGGTTCATTGGTTATACTTGCTTTTGCAATATAAAAAATGCAGACAAGAATTCCTCACAGAAGCGGCAGAGAATATGCCATTTTCATTTTTAAAAATCCTTGTCTATCTTTCTGTAAACATGTTTTATGCAAGATTTTCTGAATAGCGTTACCGAATTTTTTACCGGAAGAAGCAGTGCTCCACCCAACCCGGATCGTGCTTTTAATGTTCTTTTATTGAAAGAAACAAAACATAAGATTGAAACGGGGTTGCTCACCCGCTATTTACAACGGCCTTTGGTTTATATACTTGAAACCTTGGCTTATGTTATAACAATCGCTTTGTTTTTCACCGCTATCTTTTACTGGAATAAAGTTGACAACTTGTTTGATGCAATAGACACAATCAATTTTATGAATAAAGTGGTTAACGGAGCCAACCTTATCGAAGAAGATTATGATTGGGTTAGTTATTGTATCCTGGCCGTTTTCCTGCTGCCTTCTTTTATAGGTTTTCTGTTGGCAAGACTTTTTACAGCTTCACGAAAGAAAACCACCGTTTTTATTGAAGTGGAAAACATGATCGACCGGGTTGTTTATAACCTCGAAGACAAAAAGTAAGGAGACCGGATTAATTCAAACAATATAATATCATGCAACCAACCAACACCCCTCTTTCCAAACAGGAACTCGAACGAGCCAATCCCTATGTGGTTTCTTTTTTAAAACTCCGCCGCATGGTGGGGTATATCGCTTTTCTGATTGCGCCGGTGATGTTTGCCATAACCTTCATTGGCGGCGATTGCAAGCTGGTGCAGGATTCCATCAGCCATTATTATTACACCATTGCAGGTGATGTGTTTGTAGGCATGTTGTGTGCCACTTCGTTTTTCTTAATGGTGTATCCCGGCTATGAAAAGAATGATAACCTGCTTACTACTGCAGCCGGGATTTTTGCATTGGGTGTGGCTTTCTTCCCTACCTGGCCCATGCGTGACCGCAGTTGCTCGGTGGTGAGTATGAATACCGCTGATTGGTCGGGGTACATTCATGGGATTTCGGCGAGTATTTTCTTCAGCATCCTTGCCTGGATTGCGATCAAAGTGTTTACCAAGAGCAAGGAAGAGCCGGGGAAGCGCCCGGCCGATAAAGTAAGGCGCAACCGTTTGTACCGTACCTGTGGCGTTACCATCATTGTTTGCATTCTTGTGATTGCAGGTTCGTTCTTTATTCCTTCATTGCTTCCGTATTATACAAAATACAACCTGGTGTACTGGTTTGAATTCATTGCCCTCGTGGCGTTTGGCGTGTGCTGGATGGTGAAGGGCGAAGCGTTGAGTTCGGTGGCAATGGTGAGGAAAATGTTGTATTGAGAAGCACCCTGTCATGCTGAGCTCGTCGAAGCAGATAGGGGGTTAAAATATAGAATTCCATCACACCGCCTTCGACTGGGCTTAGGCTGACAGAACGTTTTTGATTGATAAATGAAATTTTAAACATTGAACGAAAGCCCCCTGTCATGCTGAGCCCCGTCGAAGCAGACAGGGGTTCTATGAACGAATTCCATGATGCCGCCTTCGACAGGCTCAGGCTGACAGAATGTTTTTGATTGAGGAATGAAATTTTGAAAAGAAACGAAAGACCTTGTCATGCTGAGCTCGTCGAAGCAAACAGGGGGTTCAAGTATCGAATTCCATGATGCCGCCTTCGATCCTTCGATTCCTCTGGACAGGCTTGCTCAGGCTGACAGAACGTTACATAAAAAAGGGCGCAGCCCCAGCTACGCCCCAAGGTATCAATACATAAACAATTCAACTAACAGGCAAAGCCGTCAGCCAAACATTAAAAAGGTCATGAGTGCAATGGCTGCAAAGAAAGCAATCACAATCAACGCCTGCCTTGTTGCCTCGTTCATGTGAAGATGATGTACATTATGGTGAACTACAGACATATAAAGGCATTTATGGTTAAGAATTCATTTATTTTCTACTACTAATTTACGCTTATCAATGCCGGTAAAGTATGACTGGTATCAGTAAAAAAACTTTTATAAAATAGTTCAGTCCGCAAATACACTGCTATCTGGCTTCGGTTCTTTACATCATCAAAGAACATAAACCGGATTACTATGAGTCATATTTCATTCCCGTTTCAGCAAACCAGCTACTTCACGCTCAGCGAAGGAAAGAAACAGTTTGCCCCTATTGAAGCCGAAGAAGCGGTGGGCCAACAGGAAATCTACCAGGCACTCAATCACCGCAGTCTGCTCGATTTCACCCGTCCGCTAGTACTTCATTTCAGCAACCCGCTGGTTCAAATGCCCGTATGGTTTGGTTTTTCCTTTGATGTGGAAGTACTGGTCATTGGCCTGGACGGAACGGTGCAAAAAGCATACACGGTTCCCAAACACCAACCGGGCAGTGCTTTGTTTGTACAATTCTTCTGCGACTATGATTCGGCCATCCTGGTGCCGAAAGGATTTATTAAAAAATGGGGGATAAAAGAGCAGGAAACCAAAGTGAGAAGAATCAGGATGACAGCGATGCTGGAGAAAACGGCGTAAGGCGGAAGGCAGGGAACCACGAAGGCACAAAGGCACGAAGTGAAAGACAGAAGGCTGAATGTTGCAAACCCCGACCGATAGCGTCGGTGGCGGAATGCTTAGGGCTTAATGCAAAATGTTGCAAACCCCGATTGATAGATTCGAAGGCAGATATAAGTTTAGTTGAAACACCTATACCAAGGAGCTGATGGAAATTTGCTCCTTTTCTTATTTATAAATAAGAGATGAACAGAGGAACACAGAACAAGGATTGCAGATCGAAGAAGTATGCCTCACTTCAACATTCCTCTGTTCCTTGTTCATCCGTTCTTCTGTTCTCTCAGATTTAAAAATACAGAACAAGGATTGCAGATCGAAGAAGTACGCCTCACTTCAACATTCCTCTGTTCCTTGTTCATCCGTTCTTCTGTTCTCTCAGATTTAAGAATGCAGAACAAGGATTGCACATCGAAGAAGTACGCCCCACTTCATAACTCCTCTGTTCCTTGTTCATCCGTTCTTCGGTTCTCTCAGATTTAAGAATACAGAACAAGGATTGCACATCGAAGAAGTACGCACCTGCTTCATCATTACTCTGTTCCTTGTTCATCCGTTCTTCATTCTTCTATCTTCTGGCTTCTACATTCTGCTACTCATACTGCCGCACCGCTTTCTCCAGTTCTTCTTTCATCCATTTCTTCAATTTCGCCGGACGAATCACTTTCATGTTATTGCAAAACGAAAGCAGCTGACGTTTGAGTTCTTCTGTCAGGTTTACTTCCAGTTCCACCCGCAGCTGATCTGTGCCCCGCTTGATGATTTTTTGCGTGTGGTGCACCGGGCTTACTTCTATCAGCCGGGCCATAGGACCATAAAACTCCAGCACCAGTGTATCATCTGGTCGCTGTCCTTCCATAATACCGGTGGAGTATTTGTAAAAATCCCCGGGATTAAAATCTCTTCTGTATTTAAACGGTTTCCCATCGGCTCTTAATTCGCTGATGCGGTCGAGTGCATAGGTGGTGAAATCGGAATGTTTGTTGTTCCATCCAATCAAATACCATTTGTTGCGCACTTCCTTTAACAGATACGGTTCCAGTGTATGTTCCCTTGATTCGTTCTTATATACGTTGTAATATAAGAATCGAACAGGCTGACGGTTCACAATGGCTTCATACACGGGCTTGATCCATTCTTTTCCTTTGGTGGTAACCGATTGTTCAAACTGTACGTACTGGTCAATGCCGGGATCGCCCAGATCGGCACTGAGTGAGAAACGGGTGTTGATTTTTTCAATCGCTTCTTTGAGATTGGCAAACACCGGTATTTCTGAAAACGAATTGAGTACCGAAGCTGCTTCCCGCAATGCATCCGAATCCTGTTCGCTCAGCCCCAGTCCGTCGATACTATAGTTGGGATCTTCGTAATAATAGCCCCTGTGTGTCTTGTGGTATTTGATGGGTGCATTGTAGCCCAATGCTTCATCGTCACGCATGGCAATGATGTCTTTCTCGATCGAAGAAAGAGAGATGGCATCGCTTCCGTCGCCGAACAGCTGATTACTGATCGCATCCCGCAAATCTTCTTTCGTGGGATACTTTCGCATGTTGTTCCGCAAACAACGATCGATGATGCGATAGCGGATGATGGCATTTTTATTTGCTGGCATGGTTGATTCAGGTTGTCAGGCTGAGTGTGCCGAAGCCGGATGAATGAACAAAGAGGCTTGTTTCGACAGGCTCAACATGACAATGATTATTTTTCAATTTAATGATTGTAAAATTAGGAAGAGAAAGGATACTCGCTGTGCTCGTATTGATTGAGTCACAGATTTAACTGACTGGATGGATAAACGCAGATCTGTTCTCACAGATAACACAGAAAAGTAACGGAAGACAAAGTAATTATTAATTAATAATTATTGATCGCCACCACTTGAACACTCTGCGAAACCTCATTGTTCTCATTTCTCTGCGGCGAAAAATCGTTGGCCGGAAAGCAAACTGAACCACAGAGACACAGAGAGCACAGAGGGACACAAAGAAGGGAAAACAAAATTTTGAGAAATTGTTTTCAAACTCCGTGCTCTTTGTGTCTCTGTGGTGAAAAAATGGGCCAGAAGAAAACGCTGTAGGAATGATTCGTTTTTTACAACGAAGCCCGTAAATCAAAAATTTTCAATCGTAACTCCAAAAAAAAGCCCCCGTTACCGGAGGCCTTTCTTATTTATCGTTCATTTACTTTTTAATGTTGATCAAAGCACGACGGTTCTTACTTCTTCCATCCGGATTGTCACGTCCGTTGATGAGTTCCATTTCAACCGGACAACATTCACCAAATGATTCGAAGCTGATGCGTTCTTTGTTGATGCCGTTCTTCATCAGGTAATCGGCACAAGCTTTCGCTCTGCGTTCACCCAAGGCAACGTTGTAATCTTCGGATCCCATACCATCGGTATAACCGGAGATCTGAATCGTTGCGTTCGGATTTTCTGTAAGCACTACTACAATAGAATCAAGTACTTCTTTGCTTCTTGATTTGAGTTTGCTCTTATCAAAATCAAAGTAAATGGTTACCACATCTTCCGGACGGATCACCAGTTTCTTATCCAGACAAATGGCTTCATTGGTTAATACATCTGTCATCACATCCGTTTCATTACGGTTAGTGATATTCACGTTTGCTGATTTGTCTTTATACTGGCTTTGTGTTACTGTAAGCAAAGATGGTTGTTCGCTGCCTTTGAATTCAAATGCATAGGTACCATTGGCATCGGTAGTGGTTTGCCATGTTTTTCCTTCTGCATCTTTCAATGTTACTTCGGCACCGCTAACAGCTTCTTTGCCTTCGCAACCGGTTACCTGTCCGGTAATACGACGATACTTCGGCAGTTTTTCCAGTGTGAATGTTTCCAGGCAACAGTTAGACCCACGATCCGAACTCATCAATGCATTTTTGTACAAACCACTGGCATCAGCTGTATAGTACACATCGTCCCTGGATGAATTTACAGGATATCCCATGTTTTGTGCAGGTTCAAAACCGGCACCCCATCCTTTTGATGTGAAAAGATCAAATCCACCCATACCCACACGTCCGTTGGAAGAAAACACCAGCGTTTGTGCGGCACCGTGATAGTAAGGCGCTTGTTCATCGGCATCGGTATTTACAGCAGCACCAGCATTTACAGCGGTGCCTACAGATCCATCACTGTTCAATGGTGCATACCAGATATCAAACTTGCCGCTACCACCGGGACGATCAGAAGAGAACAACACATATTTACCATCACCAGTAACAAATGGTTGCTTACTGTTATATCCTTCTACATTTAAAGAAGAAACCAATTGAGGCTGGCTCCAGCCATTGCCTTCACGTTTCGCCGAATAAATAGCAGAACTGCTGACTCCTTTTTCTTTCTTCCACTGTGTGAAATAGATAATAGAACCATCAGGACTGAAGGTGGCAGTACCCTGGTTCAATGATTTATCAAGGCCTGTGAAATTCACAGGTTCAATACTGGTAATGGTTCCGCCCATCCATTTAGCGTTAAACAAGCGGTTGTGATATGGATTCACACCAGCTTTCACCGTACTATCGGCTTCAGTACTGGTAACAATCAGTTGATTATTACCCGCAGGAACAGGAGCAAACACACCTTTCTCATTTCCGAAACTGGTGTTCACTTTGGAAATCACGTAGAAAACAGTATCGGGACGAACCAGCTGCTGCTTTACATAACGCAATGTTTCCAATTCTTTTTCTGCAGCTGGCTTCAAAGAACTGCTGCTGTGTTCTTTTATAAATTTTTCCAGGTCGGTAATCGCTACATCATAACGGGCCAGGCTGCGTTGGCATACTGCATGCCAGTACAATGCATCGGCATATTTAGCAGGATCTTTTTCATAACATTCCTGGTAACGGGCAGATGCTTCCAGCATATAATAAGAAAGACGATAGCTTTCGGCCTGTTTGTATAATACATCGAGACGGCTGATAGCAGGGCCCGTTCCGCCTTTCATGGTACGTTTGCTGTTGATAGGCAAACCACCTTCCACTTTCTTTTTATCGAGTGGGTTGAGGAACTGTTCGTATAACTGGGCTGCCGTGAAATAATCGCCATTGGCAAAATATTTATCTGCCAGTACCAAACGATTGTCTTTCTGTGCAACTGCACCAAGACCTATGCACAGTAATAAAATAACAAGAACATGCTGACGAATGCGTGCAGCCGGCTTATGTGAATTAGATGATTGCATTTCTTCTATTTGTAGAGGATGATTGTAGTTCATAAAATCTCGTTGCTTTGAATGATTCAGAATCAGAGGCGTGGACAACGGATAAAATCAAAAATGCTTTTATCGCCATTGCGTTTCACATACGTGAGGCTCAGTTCAAAAGCATTTACATTCCGTGTCATGGTGCGGAGTTTGGATGCGTTCACATCATAACTCAATCCCATGATGAAATTTTTCCAGTCGATCCCCACAAAAGGAGCAAACGCATCTTTAAAGCGGTAGTAACCACCAAACATGAAATCGGTTTGCGGATTTACATTCAGTTGTACATAAGTACCCAGCATGGTTTCGGTTGCGCTACCCTGTTGCATGAACAATGCATGCGGCACAATGCTGGTGCGTTCTGAAAGATTAAAACTCACACCACCATGCAATACATAGCGGATGGGAATCACATTGAGATCGGTGGAGCCGGATGAAATCATCGGGTCTTTCGGACGGTTGAGATGATATACCGAAGCACCAGCAAACACATTCGCCTTTTTATCGGGCGCTGCATCAAAGTACAACACACCGGCACCAATATCTAATGTAGTGGCGGATGTTTTGGCGAAAGAAGGTTCGCTGGTTGGGTTGGATGGATTATATCCTGTGATGGGATTCCATTGATCACCCCATTTGAATTTGGTAGGATCCACACGACGACTGATCACACCACCCTGCAAGGCAAACACGAGGCGGTTGTTGTTGTTTTTACCAAACTTCACCCCTGTATATGCAACGGATGCATACGCATTGAGGTAGTTGAAACCGGCATCCCCAGCCGACTGGTTCATAATGTTTGCACCCAGTGCCAGGTTGTTTTTGGTTCGTGTATCAAACGAAACACCCATGGTGCGGTAAGGGTTGGTAATACTGCCCCACTGGCTGCGGTAAATGCCCGATACACGGTAATCTCCGTCACTGCCTCCCGTCATCGCCGGGTTCACATATAAGGGATATGTGTAGTTCTGGGTAAAATGAGGATCCACCTGCGCACTCAACCGGAACGCTGATCCTGCTAATAATGCTACTGCAAAAAACCTTTTCATATTCATACTTAAACAATCTTTGAATTATCGTAATAAGGTGATTGAACCTTTCATATCTATCGTTCTGCCATCGGCCAATGTTGCACGAAGTACATATACATATACTCCGGTTGGTTGTGGCTTTCCTTTATAAGTACCATCCCAGCCCTGGCTGCGGTTACTGATGTCGATCATTTGTTCGCCCCACTGGTTAAAAATGCGGAATTCCAGTTTGGTAATATAATTACCATAAACAAACAACACATCATTGCGTCCATCACCGTTGGGAGAAAACACATTCGGCACGAACACATCTTTATTGAGCGGACGTACAGTAATGGTATATCTGCCTGTTGCACCGGTACAGCCATTGGCAGTTGGTGTAACAGTAATGGTTCCGGTAATAGGATCGTTGCCCCTGTTTGTTGCTGTAAACGAAGGCACATTTCCGCTGCCGGAAGCTCCGAGGCCAATAGATGTATTCGAGTTAACCCAGTTGAACGATACGTTGCCAGGTGTTCCGGTAAGAATCAAACCAGGAACCTGTGCCCCATCGTACACAGTTGTATCGTTGCGCACCACCACGGTAGGAATGGGATTTACCGTAACAGTCAGAGTGGTACCAGTTGCACACTGTCCTACTGAAGGAGTGAAGGTATAGGTTCCGCCCTGTTGGTTGTTAATCGTTGCAGGGCTCCAGGTACCGCTCACATTGTTGGCAGATGTCTGAGGCAGCGAAGGTACAGTAGCGCCAGCACAAATACTCAAACTTGTTCCGAAATTGAAACCGGCCGTCACTTTCTGGTTCACCGTTACTGTTAAGGTGAATGTATTGGCACAAATTCCTTCATTGGGCGTGAAGGTATAGGTGCCCGATTGCTGGTTATTGATGGTGGACGGACTCCAGCTACCGCCAATATCATTATTTGAAACTTCCGGTAAAGAAGGCACTTCATCACCAGAACAAATCGTAAGCGTAGAGCCAAAACCAAATGTTGGGTTCACTTTCTGATTCACCGTAACGCTTAGTGTAGTTTGAGTAGCGCACTGTCCGGCTGCTGGTGTGAACGTATAGGTGCCCGATTGCTGGTTGTTGATGGTAGCCGGGCTCCAGGTTCCTGTAATATTATTTACAGAAACCAAAGGCAGTATGGGTGCCGTTGATCCGGCACAGAAACTGATTTCTGATCCAAAACCAAATGTGGGTGTTACGTTAGGCGTAACCGTTACTGTTAGTGTGGTTGTATTGGCACACTGTCCTTCATCGGGCGTAAATGTATACGTACCGTTGTTCTGATTGTCAATCGTTGAAGGGCTCCAGCTACCTGCGACACCATTTTGTGAGTTGGTGGGCAGCGAAGGAACATTTGCACCCGCACAAATACTGAGAGCAGTTCCAAAACTGAACGCAGGTGTCAGTTTAGGTGTAACCGTTACCGTTAAAGTTGCAGTAGTGGCGCACTGTTCTTCACCGGGCGTGAATGTATAGGTTCCGTTGTTTTGATTATCGATCGTAGAAGGGTTCCATGTTCCCGTGATACCATTTTGCGAAGTGCCGGGTAATGAAACGGTTTCAGATCCGGCACAAATGGTAAAGGAAGTACCGAAACTGAATGTGGGGGTTACTTTGGGGGTAACCGTTACCGTTAGTGTGAATCCGCTGGCGCACTGTCCGGCTGCAGGCGTAAACGTATACGTTCCGTTATTCTGGTTGTCCACTGTAGCCGGGCTCCAGGTTCCGGTGATGCCATTTTCTGCCGTAGTTGGCAGTGATGGTACCTGCGATCCGGCGCAAATCGTTAACTCGGCCGGGAACAGAAATACCGGGCTGATGGTTTGTGTGGCAGTTACCGTTAATGTAACTGTGTTTGCACACAATCCGGCGGTGGGGGTGAATGTATAGGTTCCGTTGTTCTGATTATCAATAGTAGCCGGGCTCCAGGTTCCGGTTACTCCGTTTTGAGAAGTTGTGGGCAGTACAGGAGGTGTTACACTGGCACAAACCTGCAGCGAAGTACCAAAGCTGAACGTTGGGGTCACTTTGGGGGTGATCGTTACTGTAAGTGTGGTTGTGGTAGCACATTGTCCCTCTGTGGGTGTAAATGTATAAGTTCCGTTGTTCTGATTATCAATAGTTGCGGGACTCCATGTTCCGGTTACACTATTTTGTGATGTCCCGGGCAAAGTGGGCACCGTTGCTCCTGAACAAACAGTAAGTGTTGTTCCAAAGCTGAAAGTTGGTGTTACGTTGGGGGTAACCGTTACCGTTAGTGTGGCTGTGGTAGCACATTGTCCGGCTGTGGGCGTAAACGTATAGGTTCCGTTGTTCTGATTATCAATGGCAGCCGGACTCCAGGTTCCGGTTACACTATTTTGTGATGTTCCGGGCAATGAAGGAACGGTTGCCCCGGCACATATATTTAGAGTAGTTCCAAATCCAAATGTGGGCGTTACATTGGGCGTAACATTTACGGTTAACACATAAGGATTGGCGCACTGTCCGGTTGTGGGCGTGAACGTATACGTTCCATTGTTTTGATTATCCACTGTTGCCGGGCTCCATGTTCCGGTTACTCCATTATCAGAAGTTGTAGGCAGGGTTGGTACAGATGCACCGCCGCAAATGCCCAATGTGCTTGCGAAGCTGAATGTAGGAGTTACAGTAGGCGTTACCGTTACATTGATGGTAACCGGCACAGCGCATTGTCCGGCTGTGGGTGTGAATGTATACGATCCATCGGCCTGGTTATCTATGGTAGCCGGGTTCCATGTTCCTGTAAATCCATTGGTGGAAGTGGCAGGAAGCGTGGGAGCAGTTGTGCCGGAGCAAAAAGCAGGAATGGGATCAAACGTGGGTGTATATACCGGGTTCACCAGAGTGATACTGGTAGCCGGGGTATTGGAACAACCGCTGATACCCAGACTGAAGCTGTTGTACGTTCCTGCATTTAGGCCAGTAACTGTGATGGTTCCTGTGGCACTGGCCTGCACATTGGTTGGGCCCACTTGCACACCATCGTCTTTATATCCAAAAGAATAAGTTGAATCGGGTGCCAGTCCGCTGATCGTAATAGTACCTTCCGTTCCATTACACGTGGTGGGGTTGGTGCTGGCAAAAGCGGGTGCCTGAATTGAAAAGAATGCTTTATAATTATTAGCTCCGTTGTTGGCATACGTTACATCGTCACAGGCAGTGGTGGATGTAAAGGATCCGGAAACATCAAAATAAACCTCAATTACATAATTGCCCGGAGGATAAGTAGTGAGATTGATCGGGCCACTTCCATCGGGGATCACTTTTTGCCATTTCTGATCACCGGTGCCGCAGGGACCACCGCTCACAGCAAATTTACTTTGGCCAACATCACAGTTTTCAAAGAAGTTCATGGCTATTGTAGAAAAGCTGCCGGGTGTGGCACTTACCTGGTAAATACGGTAACGCAAATTGGCGCCGCACACATTGGAGCTGGCTACATTTTTATAGGTTTTTACTTCCGCACCACGCAATACTAAGGTGCCCGAGTTTTGCGTGTGTACACCAAAATGTTTTCCAACAAAATTATTGGCAGCGGGTCCAATCAGGTTGTCGGGTGTACGTGTATTGGTAACGTTGAAAAAATTATCGGTTTTACAATCTTTCATCCATACAGCAGTTGCATACGGGCCAAAAGACTGGGCATTCAACTTTTGTAATGAGAAAAATGTAAAAAGGATAAAAAGGAATACGAAACTATTGATACGTTTCATAACAGGAAAAATTGAGCAGTAAAGTGGTATAATCGATTACGGTGTAAATTAGAACAAATACTAAAGAAAAGAGAAAGAAGAGGGTAAAATATCTGTGTTGTAAACTACCCTTTGTTCGCATTCAGGAAGACTCCATATCTCTCTGTACATACATGTATCTACAAAATGAAACACTACACTTCTTCACCTATCCCTTACTGTTAGTGTTTCCCTTCCATCCTGTTTACATATTCCAGCGAGCCCAACCGGAGGCGAAGCGGAATACCCGTTTTCTTTTCAAAACGGTATTCACCCACACACATCACACCCCAGTTTAATACAGGATGTCCTGTTTTTATGACTGGCTTGGGCAATGCCAGCCTGGCTACAGTACGCAAAGGCAGAACAAGAGGAGCTTTTTTCTTCAGCGAATCGGCTGATTGCGAATAAGTTGTTAACGAAAATGTTAAGAAGAAGGCGGCAATGCCACAAATTTTGTTCCAATTTTTAGAAGAACGCCTCAAGTTTAATATTTTCGCAGAAGGATACATTGTAAAACAAATTTAATTCGTTATCCGCAAATGGCACTCAGTCAGGGTTTACATCAGAAATTGTTGCAAAAGCTCTCCCCTCAGCAGATTCAGTTAATGAAGCTGCTGCAGGTTCCTACAGCCAATCTGGAAGAGCGGATTAAAGAGGAAATGGAAGAAAATCCGGCACTGGAACAAAGCGAAGATGAATTTAATGAAGGCCCGGCTGAAGAACTGAAAGACGAGTTTGATTCGGAAGAGGAAGATTTTGACCTCGACGGCAGCGAAGATGAATATGATAATATCGACATCAGTGAATATGTAAGTGACTCTGATGATGAAGTGGCCGATTACCGCACCCGTGAAGAAAACTATGGCGAACAGGAAGAAACAAGAAGCAACCCCATCAAACTGGAAACTACTTTTCATGACCTGTTAATTCAACAGCTGGGCATGCTGAACCTGGACGATCGACAGCATACCATTGCCGAGCAGATTGTAGGTAGTATTGATGACGATGGTTATCTGCGCCGTGAAACCAGTGCCATTGTAAACGACCTCGCCTTCCGGCAAAACATCGATTCCAGCGAAACTGAAATTGAAGACTTGATTGAACTCATCCAGCAGTTTGATCCTCCCGGCATCTGTGCCCGCAACCTGCAGGAATGTTTACTCATTCAGCTTCGCATCAAATTAAAAGCCGGGATAGCCCCGGAAATCACCAAGGCTATTTTTGTACTAGAGAAATACTTCGATGAGTTTACCAAGAAGCATTACGAAAAAATCCAGCGGGGATTGAATCTCACAGATGAAGACCTGAAAGCCGTGATCCAGCAAATCGTAAAGCTCAATCCCAAGCCCGGTGGCAATATTGGTGAAGTCAACAAAGCGGAAACTTATATTGTCCCCGATTTTTACATTGCAAACAACGGCGGCAAACTGGAACTCACCCTTAACTCCCGTAATGCACCCGACCTCCGCATCAGCGATGGTTACCGGGATATGCTCAAAGAATATGAAAGGGGCAGCAAGAAAGATAAACGCCAGAAAGAAGCGGTGCTGTTTATCAAACAAAAAATTGATGCAGCGAAATGGTTTATTGATGCTATCAAACAACGACAGCATACCCTTTTGCTTACCATGAATGCCATTATGCTGCACCAGCAGGAATTCTTTTTAACCGGCGACGAAACCAACCTGCGGCCGATGATCCTGAAAGACATTGCCGAAAAAACAGGACTGGATATCTCTACGGTAAGCCGTGTGGCCAACAGTAAGTTTGTTCTCACCGAATTTGGTACGTACCGTTTGAAATTTTTCTTCAGCGAATCGCTCAGCACCGAAAGTGGTGAAGAAGTTTCTACCCGTGAGGTAAAAAAGATTCTCTTCGACATGATTGAAGCCGAAGAAAAAAGAAAACCATTGAGCGACGAGCGCCTGACTGAACTACTCCAGGAAAAAGGGTATAATATTGCACGACGTACCGTTGCCAAATACAGGGAACAACTCAATATACCTGTGGCACGTTTACGCAAACAACTTTGATATGAATCAGATGGAAGTTACGGAGCAGGGAAACCTGCAGGTTCAGGAAGTGAACCCGGTTTTACGGGTGTTTGCCACCTTGTTTTCATGGGTGTTTCATCCCTTGTTTATTCTCTGCTGGGTGGTGTTATACCTGTTGTTCATCAATGATGCCGTCTTCCTTGGATTAACCACACAGGAACGTACGATTGTCTTCCTCCGCATTTTTGCCACTTCTGTTTTTTTGCCCATCGTTACTGTTTTATTGCTGAAAGGGCTGGGCTTTATTCAATCCATTCAGCTTAAAACACAGAAGGAACGCATCATTCCGTATGTAGCGAGCATCACATTTTTCTTCTGGAGCTTTTATGTAGCCCGTACCTTGGGCGACCCGGTTGAGTTCCGTGCCTTTCTGCTGGCCATGTTCATCAGCGCTTCTGTATCGCTCTATCTCAATAATTATTTTAAAATCAGCATGCACGCTGTGGGTGTGGGTGGTATGATGGCCTTATTTGTACTGATGTTGTTTGCGAATAAAATCGACGACAGTTTATCCCTCATCATTGCGTTCCTGGTTGCTGGTATTACCACCACCAGCCGGTTAATTGTAAGCGATCATCGCCCTTTTGATATTTACTCCGGTTTTATCCTGGGGATAATCATTCAATGGATCAGCTGGATCATTGTACATTAAAAAGAAAACCCGCCGAAGCGGGTTGCACTACTCTCTCTTATAGGTAAATTCAGTGGTATCGGTTTTTCGATCAATAATTTTGTGTGGTTAATTAGCTATTCAGAATTTCTGATTTTTCAACGTAGGTTCTGGTAGGATGGTAGATGAATAAAAGGCTGCCATCCTTGATTGACTTGATGATTTTTGACGATTCACGCATGGGAAGCGCCGGACAACCCAGGCTTCTTCCGATATACCCCTGTGAACGGGAAATATTGGGCGATACATATTGAGATCCATGTACTACAATCGCCCGGTCATATGCATTATCGTTGATGCCTCTTTCCAGCCCTTTCAACTTGAGCGACAAACCATGCTCGCCAACGTAGGTATTGAGCGTTACATAAAAACCGAGGCTGCTTTTATTGGATTCAGGGCGGTTGGAAAAATCGGTGGCATATTTAAGGCCGCTGTTTTTTCCATGTGCTACAAGCGTGTGGAATAAGAGTTTCAGGTTTTCAAGGTCCAGTACAAAAAGCCTTTTTTCATCAGAAGCTTTCGAAAAATCGGCAATGGTAAGGATGCCGGGCTTCGAAATCACCCCTTCCTGGAGCAATTTAAAATATCCTTTATACGCCATTTCAAATGCCTCTTCACCAAGTCCGCTGGCTTCCAGCCCAATGGTTGAGTACAAGCTGTCGGCTTGCTCCATCACCATTTCTTCCATAGACCTGGCAGCTGGTTTCGCATTGTTAGTGGCGGCAAGATGTAAGAGAAATTCGCTTTTGTATTTGCTGGCAGCGGGAGACGTGGTGTTCCCGGCGATGAGAATGGGTATCTGCAAAAATATTAATGCAGCAACAGCCATATAGGCTGGGTTGGTACGGAACAGGTGCATAGCCTTAGTTTTTATAGGATTCAGGATGGCTAAAAATATCAAAACAATCTGTTTTACACGACTCATGGCTGTCTTCTTTTCCGGTTTTTAATCAATTACACTTAATCAACAGGGCTGGGAAATTAAAGCAGATGGTTTTGCAAGCGGTCGAACTAGAAACGCAAAAGTAGTGCCTGTGGTATGTTGGCAGGGCAAAAAAAGGGGTTGGAAACAGCCCGAAACATGCCCGCAAAAGCCACACCTCCGCAAACGATTGAAATTCAAGGCTAAAAACCTCCCAAAAGATTCAGTACCATTCAGTTTTCATGAAATTTTTTTGCCGGGCAAACCGGTTTGTTTGGAAAAAGCGGTCAAAAAGACCGTATCAATAAGCTTTGTCGAAGTTTTTGTCACGGATATACGCACGGATGGAAGGCGTGAGGATCAGCTTGGGATTGTGGCTGTAGTCGAGCATTACCAGGTTGCTGAGCCGGGTGAAACTGTCGGGCAGCAGAATGAGCTGGTTGCCGCTGATGTCGAGTTGCTCCAGGTTGGTTAATGCACCAATGTTATCGGGCAGTTCGGTGATCTGGTTGAATCGCAGGTTGAGGACTTTCAGATTGGTGAGCATGATGAAAGTCTCGGGCAAGGACTGAAGTTTATTTCCTCCCAGGTCGAGCCATTTGAGATTGCGAAGCATGCCGAAGGTTTCGGGCAAACTGGTGAGCATGTTGCCCCGCAGGTCCAGTCGCTCCAGGTTCCGGAAACGGCTGATGGTGGCAGGAAGCTGGGTGAGTCCGTTGTAACGCAATTCAAGCCGGTACACTTTTTCGGGCGACTGCAAGGCTTCTTCCAGCGAAGCATAAACTTTGCCGGGCTGTGCCATTGCCTGAAAAGAAACCACGAGTGCTATTATACAAAGGATCGATCTCACTTGCTTGCGTTTAAAGAGGTCAAAAATAATGGTTTTGAAGGAAGGGATGGAGGGGAAGATACAATATATAAAAAGTATAAGGTCGGTGTCCGAGGTACGATGTTAGATGTACGACAACTTGAAACCTGTAACCTGTAACTTGAAGCAAGCATCAAAATTCTATGCGTTTATTCGTTGGGCGGGAAAAAGCTGATAGCTGTTGGCGGCTAGCTTATAGCAGGAAATCACTTTCATAACATGAAGTTGTTCAAAGAATGAATCGTCGTAAACCGTACATCTAACCCCGTACATAATAGTATCTCAACTCATAACGTAATTAACCCTCTTGAACTTCTCAAACCTTTTGAACTTTTAAACCTGCCTTCAAACCCAATACCCGTTGTGTAGTACCCTAAAAAGAGTATGATCGAAATCAGTGATATAAACCAGGAAATAGCCTATATTTATCTGCGTTAACCATTTTGATGAAATACGCCAGCACTAATCACCTCCCTTAGGAAGCTAACAATCCCTTTCAATCAACAACAGAGATAAACCTTTCGCTTATGAAGAAAAAACTCCTCTCATTTACGTTTTTAATTGCCGGACTTACGTCCTTCTCACAAAACAATTTGTTTGTTTCAAGTGGTGCAACTTTGAGTATGACGGGTAATGCCCAGCTCACTTTGCAAAATTCCAGCTTTACCAACAATGGAAGCTTTACTGCAGGAACAAGCACTGTTTCTTTTACAGGAACGACACAGCAAACCATCAGTGGTTCGGCATCCACTACGTTTTATAACCTTGCTGTAGGTAACTCGGGCAATGTATTGTTACAGCGTAACATCAGCGTTAACAACCAGGTTCAAATGAGCAGTGGTTTGCTAAACATGCAAACGAACAATATCGTTTTGGCAGCAACCGGATCCTTAACCGGCGAATCTGAAACAAGCAGGATTACCGGTGGCACCGGAGGATATATTGAAATTACAGTACCAGTAAATGCGGGTGCCAATCTCAATCCCGGAAACATTGGTATGGTTATTAACCCTGCCAGTTCTATGGGATCTGTTACGTTCAGAAGAGGACACGATGCACAAACAATCACACCTGCCGGACGTCCTTCTGTAAACAGGTATTTCGATATCATTCCCACTACGAACACAGGATTGAACGCCTCCTTTACATTCAACTATTTTGATGCAGAACTGAATGCCAGGACAGAAGCACAATTAAGTATGTGGGCCAGCGCCGATAATACGAACTGGACAGCCGCCAGTTATTCCACCCGCAGCAGTGCTTCCAATTTTGTACAACTTACCGGCATTAATTCGTTTGTAAAACGCTGGACACTTACTGATCAGCAATTTGCAACCGGTGTGTTTGACTGGATGAATGAAAACAAAGGAGTGAAACTGTGGCCTAACCCTGCCGCACAAACGAACCTGGTGTACCTGCAGCTGAAGCTCAACAAACCAATCAACGGCACCATGATGGTTGTGGATGTTTCGGGCAAAACAGCCATGGTACAAAAAGTTTCGCTCGTGAGTGGCGCCAATACACTTCCCATCAACATCAGCAAATTGTCCAATGGTATTTATACCGTTGTGCTGTTGGGTGAAGATGGCAGCCGCAGTCAGCTCAACTTCATCAAAGAATAATCAGGACTCTTCATCACCTTTCTAACTTAATAAACCTGAAATAATGAAAAAATTATTATCCCTTGCTCTTCTGCTTTGTGCAATTGCTCCCACACAAGCTCAAAATATTGGTATCGGAACCACCACACCTCTTTATCCCTTACACATTACGGGTGGAGATGCCTTTTTTAACACCAGTAGCGGCTATTTCCGGTTTGGTTACCCTGGTACTGCCAATCAATGGAGGATAGGAACACTAAACGCAGGTGCTGATTTAACCTGGTATTCAACCACTGATGGCACCAATTTCACAAACCGGCATATGTTTCTTCAAAACGGTAATGTGGGATTAGGTACCAGCTTAAATACACCCATCAGTCGACTGGATGTAATGGGTGCAGGCACTACCAGCTCAACCAATACATTTAGCTTACGAAATAGTCTGGGTGATACATTGTTCCGCATGCGTGACGATGGCCGGATGGGAATTGGCTATAACGGCTCATCTTACGGACGTACTATGAACCTTGGTGGTACAGGCATCAACTTCTATACCTCCAATGAAGCGGCTTTTGGCGGTGCTGTTTTCCCAACAGACACATCTCTGGTTATCTGGTCCAACTCTAATTCCAATAACTACCTGGTACTCCAACCCAGCTGGGGTAATGTGGGTGTTGGAAGCTATACCCCCAATGCTAAATTTCATGTAAACGGTGCTCAATTAATTGGCAGCAACTCTGCCCGTATTGCAACCGGTTATTCACTGAGCGTGGACGGAAAAATTATGGCAGAAGATGTTACCATACTCAACAGTACCAGCTGGCCCGATTATGTGTTTGAACACAATTACAAACGCATGAACCTCGACGATCTGGCCTTGTTTATTCAACGCAATAAACACCTGCCCAATATTCCCTCTGCCGCAGTAGTGGAAAAAGAAGGTATTCACCTCGCTGAAATGAATAAAAAGCTCATGGAAAAAGTAGAAGAACTCACTTTATATATTATTGAGTTAAACAACCGGATAAAAGTTCTGGAAGAAAAAACGAAAAAAGATTAACTACTATAAAAAAATCCCGTGAAAATTCACGGGATTTTTTTATTCTTTAATACTGGCACCTGCTCTCACCAAGTAATTTGCTTCACCTTCGTTGTAAAGAAATTCGCATTCCCACTTGCGCCTCCCTGATCATCTCCGCTAAATAAACGATAGAAAGATGCATTGCCCCATGGTGCAGGCACATCATCAATCAACATATCTTCTCCTGTATCATTACTAACATAAGGACGAATTAAATTCTGCCAGGTTGTGATCCGTTGCTGACTGGCTGTTACATAGAAGTAGGGTTTATTTGCATCGGCCAATTCTTTGAGATACGACTTATACAGGTTTCGCCATCTTTCAACTTCAAGTATTTTGGTGATCAGGGGACGCTCGGTCATATTTCCCCAGTTAAGTAAATCTTTTGTACCTGAGTTGAAAAAGTAAGAAGTACCCAACGTATTGTCATAATCATACGGAATGAAATAAGCTTTGCCATTGGGATCGAAATAGAAATAAAAATTATTGGCATTAGCCCAGTAATCGTCCCACATGCCCACCATTACATTCACCGCATAAGCTTTGAGAAACAACTCCACATCCATATTATTTTCCAGCCAGAGTTCCAGTCCGGCTCCGCTGCGCCAATTCAACTCCTGGATAAAACTCTGCAATTGTGCCTGTGCTGCAGCTAATTCTTTCTCTCGTGTTTTTAAATCGTAAGCAAAGTACTTCGATTTGGCAGGATCCAGCTTTACATCCTCCACACCCATACTGGCTGTGCTAACAAAGTTTGCATTGTTACTTCCCGCCCATCCGCATTTCCAGAGAAAACCGGGCTCTGCGGGCCATTTATCTTTCCGGGCAGCAATATAATCTTCATCAATACTTTCAATCATGGCATACACACCAAAATAAGCCGGTTGTGCATCGCCACTAACGTGAATGCTCACCCGACAATAAGAAGCTTTCGGCGCTGTCCACACATTATACCTCCGGAACAATTCATAACAATACACTTCCCTTGCATAAGCCGCATCGTCTTTAAACCATTTCAGGTTTACTTTTGAAAGCCCGTTGAATTTTTGTGTTTTCCTATACTTATCAAACTTCAATGCAAAGTGTGCATGATGCCAGTCGGGAGTTGCCGCATTATGCAACTGGCCGGTACTGCCTTCGGGACGTCTTCGGCTGGTATTGCCACGAATGCGTATGGCCATACTATCCAGCTTCACTTCTTTACTCCCCTGGCGAAATGTATAGTTTGCAACAATGTATTCTTCATTTTGCGGATTGATATCAAAATTCTGCAACAATTTGTTCCATTGTTCTACTGGCACTTCCAGTTTTATTTCCGGTAATTCTGTGAGTTGAAATAAAACAAGGCTATCCTGTACAGGTGGTACTACCACCACATCTGTTTTCGGTTTACGGCAGGAAACAGAAAGTATTGTAATGCTTACAAAAGCAAACAGAAGCAAGCGAAATTTCGATTGTGCAAAGAACATGATACTAGGTTAAGGATGTTAAAGGTAGGCATTAGAAAAGTACGAAGAATAATATACGAGGTTAGATGTGCGGAGTACGACAACCTGCAACTTATAACCTGAAACCTGTAACGCTTCAACCTTTCGAACCTCCTGAACTTTTTGAACTCACTTCTCGCTCTCAATTCTTTATCTTATTTTTCAAGATCAAAATGAATCTTCATGAAATCCAGAATTAACCTTCTCATTTTTCTGTTCACACTTTCTTTCTTGAGTAATGCACAAACCACAACTGTGGCTGATGACTGGAACAAATTATTCCAACCGTTGAAGTGGCGCAATATCGGTCCGTTCCGTGGCGGAAGATCTGTTTGTGCTACCGGTGTTCCCGGTGATATTACAACTTACTATATGGGCACAACCGGCGGCGGACTTTGGAAAACAGATGATATGGGTATTACCTGGCGCAACATCAGCGATGGGTATTTCAAAACCGGTAGTGTGGGCGCCGTAGCTGTTCCCGAATCAGATCCCAACATTGTATATGTGGGTATGGGAGAACATGCACCACGTGGTGTAATGACACATCATGGTGATGGTATTTACAAAAGCGCCGATGCTGGTAAAACATGGAAACAAATGGGGCTTGAAGCCACGCAACATATCTCCCGTATTGTAGTAGACCCACGCAATGCCGATGTGGTGTTTGTGGCAGCACAAGGAGCATTGTACAGCAAATCCACCCAACGTGGAATTTATAAATCAACTGATGGCGGTAAAACATGGAAGAATGTTTTGTACATCAACGATATGACTGGTTGTGCCGAACTGAGTATGGACATGAACAACCCACGCATCCTCTATGCAGCCATGTGGGAACATGGACGCAAACCCTGGCAGGTGATCAGCGGTGGTGCAGGTAGTGGCTTGTACAGAAGTGTGGACGGAGGAGAAACCTGGCAGAAGATGACCAATGGTTTACCAACTGAAATGGGTAAGATGTCCATTGCTGTGAGCAGAGCCAATTCACAAAAAGTATATGCATTGATTGAGAGCGATAGTAATAAAGAAGCAGGTGGTTTGTTCGTAAGCGATGATGGTGGCGATAGCTGGAGCCGTGTTACCAATGATCACCGGCTAATTCAGCGTGCATGGTATTACATTGAAATGTTTGCAGATCCCAACAATGATCAAACCATTTATGTCATGAGTGCTCCTGCACTTCGTTCCAAAGACGGCGGTCGCACCTGGGAAAATTTATACGGCACACATGGTGATTATCATGATTTATGGATCAATCCCAAAAACTCCAACAACATGATTATTTCCAACGATGGTGGATCGGCTATCACTATGAACCAGGGACGTACATGGAGTGCTCAAAGCAATATGCCAACAGCACAGTTCTATCGCATCAATGTTGACAATGGTTTTCCCTATCGGATTTACGGCGGACAACAGGACAACACTTCTGTTTCCATCGCTCACCGTGAATTTGCAAGCTATGGTATTGGCACATCCAGCTGGACATATTCTGCCGGTGGTGAAAGTGCATTTCTTGCTTTTGATCCTAACAATCCGCAATATGTGTTAGGTGGCAGTTACCAGGGAACCATTGAAGTGCTGGACATGAAAGCAAAAGCCGGTACCAATATTATGGCCGCACCCATTCAATACCTTGGGATGGATGCAAAAGATATGAAATACCGTTTCAACTGGAACGCACCCATTATCTGGAGCAAACACGAACCCAATACTTATTATCATGGCGCACAGCTGTTGTTGAAAACAACCGATATGGGTAAAACATGGACAGAGGTTTCGCCTGATCTTACCCGTAATGAAAAAGAAAAACAGGGGAAAGGCGGTGTTCCATATACAAACGAAGCAGTGGGTGCAGAAAACTATGGAACACTTGCTTATGTAATAGAATCACCACATGAAAAAGGTGTGATCTGGACAGGTAGCGATGATGGCATGGTATATCTCACCCGTGACGGAGGAAAAACATGGACCAATGTAACACCAGCCGGACTACCGGAATGTTTAATCAACGCCATTGATGTATCTCCGAATGATAAAGCAACAGCCTATATTGCCACCACACGTTATAAATTCAACGATCATAGTCCGGCTATTTATAAAACAACCGACTATGGCAAAACATGGACAAAAATTGTAAATGGAATTCCCAACAATGCATTCACCAGAGTGGTGCGGGAAGATGATGTGCGTAAAGATTTATTATTCGCAGGAACCGAACTGGGATTGTACATTTCATGGGATGGTGGCAAACAATGGCAATCCTTTCAACTTAATCTTCCCATTACACCCATCACCGATTTACGCATTCACCAGGGAGATTTGATTGCTGCCACCAGCGGCCGCAGTTTCTGGATTTTAGATGACCTTGGATTTCTTCGCCAGTATAAAAAAGAAACAGAACTGACCCTTTACAAACCGGAGGATGCACTCATCACCAACAGCGGCAGTGAACTCGATGGCAACTCTTCCAACGGAACCAATGCAACAAGAGGCGTTAATCCGGCTTCGGGTGTTGTACTGTATTACAATCTGCCAGAAGCATCCACTAAAGACACTATTACACTGGAAATAAGAGATGCTGCCGGTAATCTGGTGCGTAGTTTCAGCTCCATTGCCGATCCGAAATATGTTTCCTACGAAGGTGCACCGCCTATGAATCCTGTACTGAGCCGCAACAAAGGACTCAACCGTTTTGTGTGGAATATGCGCACAACTACTATTCCGGGTATACCCAATGTTTATATTGAAAGCAGCTACTCCGGGCACAAAGTACCTCCCGGCAACTATACGTTTACGTTAGTAACAAAAACCGGCAAACAAAGCACTACCGGAACCATTGCTGCCAATCCGCTTTATCCAACAGATGCAGCAACTTATCAGCAATATCATTCAGTAATGAGTGAAATGGAGCAGAAAGTAACCGCCATGCACAATCTGATTAATCGTTTGGATGAAAGAAGGCAACAACTGGAAGCGGTGTTGAGCAAATTACCAAAAGGTGAAACCTTTGCAACACTGCAGCAAAAAGGTGCTCTGTTGCTAAAAGAACTGAAAGCATGGGATGAAGAAATGGTGCAACGTAAATCGAAAGCATATGATGACGTAGAAAACTTCCCCAATCGCTTTACTGCCAATTATATGTTTTTATTGAACCAGACGGAGAGTGATATTCCCCGTGTCAATCAGCCCAACCTGGAACTGAAAGCCAAACTGGATGCACAGTGGCAGGTTTTACAGCAGAAAGCCGGTGTGTTGGAACAACAGATCAACGCTTTCAATAAATTATTGTGGAATGCAGGAATAGGTGCCGTGCAGGAATAACACAATTAACCCCGGCAGCGGTTTTCACCCCTGCCGGCGGTTTTCTTAAATTAAAATTCAATTCTCAACGGAATCAGCCAAGGGGCTGCTCAGAATCATGGTGCCCCGATACATGCCTTACTAGTTTTGTAACGTGGTTATAAGTGCAGATACAGAACGTTGGCAATTGCTCGAAGAAAAGCTATCGCCCAAGTTGGGTGATTCGTTTACGATGGCTGATATTTTATTATTTATTGGCATCCGTGAATCCGGTTTACCTGCCAAACAATTTTCCGAAAAAGAAAAAAATGATCTCATCGAAATGGCCATCTGTACCATTCTTGTTCCCGGCCGCTATTATGAATTATTCTGGGTGGAAGATACGGGCTGGCCTCATTACAAACAGCTGCAACGATTGCCGGAGATGAGCGAGGAAGAAAAAGAGCAACTCTTCAAAAAGTATATCCTGATCTATGCTGAAAAAAACCGGCTACTCTAAGCATTCCACTTTATAAAATTTGGTAAGCAATAAAAAAACCCATCCTTAGAAAAGGATGGGTTCGGTTTTCAAACAATAGCAGGAATCTCTACAAAACCTGCCAATTGTGTAATCAGTTGCCTTGGTGTTCGCCGGACGACGAACGCTCAGATATCCGTCTAAAGTTTTATCAACTTTCCATAAAACACCTGGCTGTTGCTTTCCTCCCTGATTATAATAAAGAATAAACCGCCAGGATAATTACTCAGGTCAACTTCCTCTACACTATTTTTCACACGCTTCGTTTCCATCAGTTGTCCTGTAGACGATACAATCTGTATTTGTTGATTGGCTGTTAATCCATAAATCTTAGTAGCTGTTCTGGTAGCTGTTGGATACATGCGAACACCTTTGTTTCCACAATTCATCGCCACTGTAATAACCGGGCTGTATTCGTACCTGCCATCCACATCCATCAACTTCAAGCGGTATTGATAAACACCATCACCAGTTAATGCGTCTTTCAGGGTATACATCGATTGACCGGCTGTATAATTAAGAACAGACACTCCTTTAAATCCTGTAGTACCTTCACGACGTTCCACTACAAATCCGCTGAAGTTATCGGCATCGGCAACAGACCATCTCAATTCTGTTGTATTACATCCAAGACCTTTACCGGTGAAGCTTACCAGTTTAACAGGCAGCGGCCCGCCAATCCATGTTACTGTATAAGAAGCAGACGAGCCTGTAACGCCGGCTGCATCAACAAATGCATAATTAAAGACAACAGATACTGATCCGCTTGTAATACCGGTATAAGAGAGGTTGGCCGGATCAAAACCTGTGATGGTTGTACCCGCAGTTACAACAGTTGGCGGATTGCCACCGGCGCCATCAAAATCATACAACATGGTAGCATTTACAGGAGCAGATGTGATTACAATAGTGTTACTGCTGTTCATTGTGATTGCAGTACCGCCTAATACAGGATCTGTACCAGAGATGGTTTGCGTTACAGCTCCTGAAGGTATACTACCTCCCGAAGGATAAGGAACCTGTTGTGCTTTTACATCGGCTACAGGTGGTTGTTCAATACCAAAATTGATGTCAGAAACATTGCTTGTACTCACTGTAAACGTAGCACTCACACCATTAACCGGCGCTGTATTTCCTGTACCGGGCGCTCCGTTAAACTCGCCGGTGTTTATCCAACCCGTTGGCAAACTCGCCGCCGGTGCACTAGTGCCCACCGTTCCTTGTGTGGTACTTAATACAACTGTATAAGAACCGCCATTCACACCACTGAAACTATAAGTTCCATCGGTATTTACAGTTGTTGTTGCAACCACATTACCTCCGGCATCAACCAGGTTCGCATATAATCCAGAAGGAACTTCATTAGTTGTTCCGGTGCTGTTATCAACATTACCTCCATTGGGATCATTAAATACATTACCGCTAACAGTTACAGTTGTAAACGGTACAGATACGGTGGCGGGTGAACTCACGGCACCACCGTTATCCGTTACTGTATACGTGATTACACTGGTTACGGCTCCATCTATAGGATCAATGGAAATTGTTTGAGTTGGGTTTCCATTAATATCGGTGGGAATTGTAACTCCGCCTGCAGGGAATGTGGCAGAAGTATAGGAAATTCCATTAATCGTAATTGTTGTTGCATTGGTAGGGAACGACGTTATTTTCATACTCACAACAGTACCGCCATTCAGGTCATTACCATCAAAATAGGATGAAGAAACAACCACACTTGTAGTTCCGCCAGGATTAACCTGTGAAGGAACCGTGTTTGTTACGGCAGTAGGAGGTTGTTGAATACCAAAATTCACATTTGTAACATCTGCACCCAGTAACTGAACAGAAGTGTATCCGTTTACAGTACCATCGTTTCCGGCATTTGTTCCAATATGTTCACCTGTATTAATCCAACCAGCAGGTAGGCTTGATGAAGGAGTTGTTGCACCAATCACAGGTAACACATTTGTAATTACTACTCCATAATCACCTTCTGCTAAACCACCAAAGCTATAGGCTCCTGTAGAGCTAACCGGCACATAGGCAATTACCTTATTAGTAACCTCATCTACTAAGGCAGCATACATACTGTTGCTCACGTTGGTTCCCGTACCGTTAACCGTATTATCTGTGAACGCATTAACATCATTAAACACATTGCCACTGATAGAATAAAACGGACAACCGGAAATGGTTAAATCATCCATGTAAAAATCATTACCATATGTAGATGTGGTTGGTACATCAAACTTAAATGTATATGTACCAAGTGTATTTACCGTAAACAAAGCCGATTGGGGTGTCCAGGGGGCAGTTGGCAAATCATCACTTGCCTGTGTAACCCTTGGAAGGGTAACATTTGTGGTTGCGACCAGGTTGTTGGAAGGGTCATATACCTTCAATACTAATTCAACCGGTGTATTGATGTTTTGTACAAACGAGTTTGCATTCTTTCCATAAAAATTTACATAATAGTTACCAGCAAAATTAATGTCAGCTGTAAACTCCAGTAAAGGTGATGCACCGGTAGGGCTACCATTTACAGCCATAAACTGGTCATACGCATCTCCGGTTGTGTGGCCATAGGTTTTTCTCCAACCGCCAGCAAAACCGTTTAAGAGATTATAACTGGCATTATCAAAACCTACATTACCAAAAGCAATACCATCACTTTGTGTTCCCAGATAACTGGTAACAACATACCTTGTTTCATCAATCAGAACTGTTTTCAGGAATGATGCGTTTGATAAGTCTAATGAATCCACTACACCATAAGCAGTTAAAGCAGATGACAAAGGCTTAAACAATAGCGGATGTGCTTCCTGCGGACTGGTTGGTGATGTCCGGTGAAAAGATGTCTGCCAGGGGTGTTGTGTTAAGAAATCAGCTGCAGCCAGGTTGCCAAATGTTCCGTTTCCATCTAATGTGGTTGGAATTAATGTACAAATGGGTGCATTGGAAGTAGTTGGACGCAACACCCAATCCAGGCTGGTGGGAGTAAGGCTGCCTTGATTGTTATCAACCAGCAAAGATCGTCCGGAAGGAGTAATTGTATTTCCATAAGCATTCATATAGGCACCGTTGGCCCAGGTTTGCAGGGGCATTTTTGTTCTCATGAAAACAGTCATTCCTGCATTATTAAAATTAACAGGAGGTCCTTGATAGAAATAAGTATTTGCCGGTGGTTGAACAAGCACTGTATAAACTGATTTATATACATCAGAAGTTAATGTAGTTGGCACAACTGTAGGAATATCAGTAACAGAGAATTTAAACGCACCGTTTACATCTGTGTTTGTAGTTGCAACAGTACCTGTATAATTACGGATATACACAGGCACATTTGGATAAGGAGTTCCTGCGTTTGTTTTATATACATTACCTGTTACACAATCACTATTGCTTAAAAACTGAAATTCCTGAACCTGGAAAATAGTGGCATTACCATTATTTGCAGTTACATGAAACCGATAGTATTGATAGGCGTTTGTATTAACGAAGCTGAAATAGCGGGTTTGAAGACGGGTAGAAAAGGTTTCGGCTGTTTTTGTATCAAGAACAGTGAAACTCACACCATCATTTGATCCTTCAATCACCCAGTTTCTCGGGTCTCTTGTTGGATCATCATTACCCGAAGTAATCGAATAATAGGTGATCGTTTTGGCCGTTGTGAAATTAATTGTCACAGATGGGGTTGTGTTAAACGCCAGCCATTTTGTGGTCAGCAGATTATCGAAGGCCTTTGTTCTTCCTTCGTTAGGGAAGTTTTCTGCAGTAGCTGTAAGTTTTGTGGTATCAATCCCGTTTGTAAGATCAGACGTACAAAACTGAGCATTGGCATCTGATACAAAAAAACCAAGAGCCAGTATTAAAACCAACTGCTTAATTGAGCGTTTCAATCGATTGCTGAATGTTTGTGTAGAAAATTTACTCATTGTTTGAAATTTTTAATTTTGGTGGTTTTCAAGGACAACTAACTAACGCCTGGTCATCGTCAATGACTCAAACTGTTGGTGTTCCCGGCTGTAAGGTTTCTCTGAATGATAAGTAAAAGGGCCTCGGTTCAACGGATTGGATAGAAAGGATGACAAATGTATAGCGCCTTATACTTAGTTAAAATCCCATAAAGAGGTAGGATTCACTACACTAATTTTGGGGTATCAGTCTCAAAATTTGTTGAGCTCCCATTTCAAAAAGATCTATAAATCAGTAAGCCTCGTTTCAAAATTGAAGGCCAGTTGCTTCATATTATCACTAAAACAACGCAGGAATTTTTCAACTATCATCCGACTTCTTTTCATTTTGAACAGAATACTGTTTCCATCCTGGCTGCAATCGATTTTCCGGCAAATCATGTGCTGAAAAACATTTTCTGTTACATACACTAATTCATTTTTCCAGACATAATATGAATTTCAACTGGCCTGTTTTCATGGGGCATCGGTTCCGGGTTTTAAAAGAATACTGGACCTGGTTTTCATCAGGATCTGGTTAAAAACGGGTTTCTTTGAATACTGGATTTGGTTTTCATATTTTACCGGATCAAATACTACACAAAAGTACCCTGCAAAAAGGGGCTTTAAAACCACGTAAACGGGTAATTTTATTCTCACTAATATTAGTGTAGTCCTGTACGGAGTTTAATAACAAATAGTTGGTTATCATGAAAAAACTGATTTTGCTTTTTATTGTTCTGTTTCATTTGTCTGCATACTCGCAACAGGAAAATGAACCAATTCCTGAATTGGATTCCATCAGGAAACTACATGCGCAAAGAAAGATTTCTGATACAGCATTTATGGAATCTTTTATCAGGAGTGTCAGGTACCAATTCTATTTTACTGCTGCATTCGACAAATACCTTGATTACTATCAATCTGTTGCTTTTAAAACAAACAGATACTACAGGTACAGGTCTCAGTACTTTAAATTCAAAAGCAATATTGCATCTAACAAGAGTAATGATGGGGCAAGGGTTTATTATGCAGAAAAAATAGATGAGGAATTAAAGAAGGGGCCGGATTATATACCAACCCTTTCCTCCCTGATGATAGAGATGAATCTATATGCCAATTGGTCGATGCCAAAAGAGGGTATTGAAAAATGTAAACACGTTTGGCCTTTTCTTGATTCACTACCTCTCCTTATCGAAACAAAAAAAATTCCCTATGCAACTGTTCATAACGCACTCTATATATGTATACACACTCAAAAACTGTTTTATCTTGGCCGTGATACTCCGCAAGCTGACAGAAATGTCATTCTTGCCAAAAGAATCCGTGATGCAGCCCTTAAGAGACCCGATCAATATACTCCTGATAATTTAGGCCTGTTTAATTTCTGTATTGCCAATATTGAATACCAGACCGCTTTATTTATTAAAAATCCAAAACAAACAGAGGCTTCATTAAAAGATATGCTGGCCCAGGCCACTACAGCACAAGCAAAAAAATATGTCTGGGGATCTACATGGGTTATTGAGAGTAATATGTTTCTTGTGAAACACTTCATTGAGCAGAAAAAACAAGACAGCGCTACAAAATACATGGAACTGGCCAAAAGCTTTTATGACCCTGAGGATGCCGGCTGGAATCAAAACGAAAACATATTACTGGACAGAAGTGAGATTGACTTCCTGAACAGAAATTATAAGGGCGCTTATGAAAAAATGAAGCGTGCTTATAAAATCAAAGACTCTATTATTGATTTACGGCTGTCCGATATCTCTAACAACATGTTTGCACAAACACAGGCCGAATTTGCCAATAAAGAACTGGAGAAGGCCCGACTGGAAAAAGAACAAAGGACCAGAATCATCACAGGCATTGTTCTGGCTCTTTTGTGTGGTATTCTTTACCTGTATTTAACCATGCGTAAAAAGGAAAGGCAATCAAAACAAAATATAGACAATCTGCATACAGCCAGTAATCTGCAAATTGCTATACTGGAAGAGCAAAGCCGTTTGGCGAAGCTGGAGGAGAAAGAACGTTTGGGCATTGAACTTCATGACGACCTTGCCTCTACAATTGCGTTGGTGCGTATGTCGATGGAAAATGAGATAGCCCAGACAAATGATCCGGGATTACAACAACGCTTATCAGAATTGAATACGCTTGTAAAAGATGCTTATACACGTACCCGTGGAAAAAGCCATTCACTTTATCACAACAGCAATCTTGAAACAGAAGATTCATTTCGTGAAAGAATTGCTTCGCTTATGAAAAATGGTTTACCGGGTGATGGGTTTAAACGAGAAATTAATATAGAAGAAGGCTCCCTTAAAAACACTCCACTGGAAACGAAAATCGAATTTCTCTATATCATCCAGGAAGCCATCACGAATATTATCAAGCATGCAAAAGCTACGGCTGTTGATATTTTCATTTATAAGGATGAAACTTCACTGGTACTTGAAATTAATGATAACGGCCGAGGGTTTGATATATCCAAACATAGTGGAGGCATCGGAGTTCAGTCGATCATTCAAAGAGCTAAAAAAATAAATGGAGAAGCTACCATTGAATCTGATAAATCAGGAACGGTTGTTAAAGTAATCATTTGATATTTGAACGAAATGTATATCTTAGTAACAGCAGACATCTTCAACGCATGACCAAAGAAAAACTGAACATAGCAATTATTGACGATCACCTCCTCTTTGCAGAATCATTACAGCGGTTGATGTTGAAATACGATTTCATTGACACCATTGATATTTTTACCGGAGTTGATGAGTATCTGAATTTTAGTTTCAGCAGGAATCCCGATGTGGTGATGTCTGACATTCTGATGAAAGGAAAAAGCGGCTTTGATTTTTTAAATTACATTAAGAAAGAAGGCCTCAGCCTGAAAGTCATTTTCCTTACCTCTATCACTGAAGTACAAACCATTCGTCATGCGATCAGAAGTGGTGTAAATGGTTATGTATCAAAAGAAGCTTCTGCAGATGAACTGGCAGATGCTATCCTGACTGTACACGGTGGTGAAACATATATTGGAGACAGCCTTCGCAATTCCTTAATCAGAAACTCACTCACAGAAGATAAATTCGTTTTCAATTTATCCCCCAGGGAAAAAGAGGTATTGCAGCATGTGTGCTCCGGAAAAACGATTAAGGAAACCGCTTACGATATGAACCTGAGCACTAATACGGTTCAAACCTACTACAAAACGATCTTAAAAAAATTCAACCTCAACCGCACGGCAGACCTGATCGTCTTTGCCATTCAGAACGGACTATACAACCCACAGGATAAGCTTTAGTTTTTCTCATTATTCTTTCCTTTGCAAATCAGATACGCTTCATCATTCAGGTGAAGACCCGGGAACATACAATCCACTTTGAATGGCAAATACAATGAGATCGGCAGTTCGGTTTATCTTCAGCTTCTTTAAAACAGATTTGTGGTAAGATTGAACAGTGTTATTACTGAGCCCCATTTCATTGGCAGCTTCTTTGATTGTTTTGCCCGAACAAATATGTTGAAGCACTTCCTTTTCCCGCTTTGAAAGTGTATGGCTGATAGTATCTTCTATCAATGCCGCTTTCATTAACTGATCACGTAGTGTGGTGCTGATGTATCGTTTACCCGCACTTACTTCTTTTATTGCTTCCATCAGCTCACTGGCAGAAATCGTTTTGGTGAGATACCCATCGGCTCCCAGCTGAATGGCATACTTAATTGTTTTGATTTCGGCAAAGCCGCTCAGTATAACAAGCTTAAACGCCAATTTCTGTTTTTTTATCTCTTCTATCAGCTTTAGACCTGTAACATCTTTTGTAATTATTTCGGTAATAACAATTGTATTGCTTTCATTGTGGAAAGACCCGGCCTTTTTCAAAAATGCCGCTCCCGAATCATAAGAATTCACTGATTTAATAAACGGCTCTTTCATCAACACTCCCTCCAGCGCCTGCAACAATAAAAAATCCTTATCAATCAAGACTATATCAAACATAGAAATGTACCCATCCGTTTTGTGCAAACTTCATGGAATGAAGGGAGACGTAACCACCCCAAATAAGGGGTATTAGCCATACTTAATAGTGAGGTAACTAGGCCCTGATACCGGGCTGGTATAAACCATTTTTTATGGAAAATGCAATCAGATCGGCAGTTCTTCTCAGGTTCAACTTCTTACGTATGGTTTTGTAATACGTTTGTACCGTACTTTCCCTGAGATTGAGATGGTGTGCCGATTCTTTAATTGTTTTGCCTCCACAAATTTGCCTGATCACTTCTTTTTCTCTCGGAGAGAGAGCAAACAATCCTTTTTCTTCTTTACCTGAACTTTTTAAAAATGAATGCCTGAGGCTTTCTTCTATATAAACATCTTTATTATAGACAGTAATAACAGCATCCACCAACTCCAGAAAACTGGCAGCAGGAGAAAGATAACCGCTGGCTCCATTGCGGATTGCATATTTGATTGCCGCATTTTCAGTTACAGCTGTAAGGAAAATAATCTTTGCTTTACTGCCCCGTTTTTTATGTATTTGAAAAAAATCAAATGCATCACCGGATTTCAGCAACACATCACATAAAACGATATCGTAATCCTCTTTTGAAGACTGCATAAAGTATGCGGCATCTGTATAGATGTTAACCTTGTTTATAAAATCATATTCGGATAACAGAAACTGCAACGCCTCTGCAAACAACAACTGATTATGTACAATAGCAATATTAATTTTTCCCTTAAGCATTATAAATGGTCCCGGCGTTAGCTTTATTTATTCATTCGCTTTAAACCGAGATACTCAGACTATAATTTTGGCAGGATGGTTGCGTTGACTTTTTAGTATCTGGAAATGATTTAATAAATCAATTGTTGTTTTGTGTAAGTCTGTGACAAACCTGTTCAATTTATAATCAGTCCCCCATTATTTTCAAATTCAATCACGGTGTATGAATAAAGCATAATTCAGTCTTATCGGGAACATAATTATTACTAATCATCTAGTAATTATTATATATATTTTACTAAAAAATGATACTTGTCTAATATAGCTAATAGGAATTTTTTTCTCATTTTACAACCATAGAGAATAAAGCATATCAAAGAAAACTTCACCAATGAAATGTGGTAATCAGGCTTATTTACAATGCTTACATAGTAAAAGCTTTTAAATTCCCGCCTGTAAATGCTGTTCCGTAAACATGAAGCAGTATTCTTTGATGAGGTTTCTCACCCGTTCAAACTCACGTTTTATTTCTTCCTCTGTTCCCATTGCTTTGGCAGGATCAGGAAAATTGTAATGAAATTTCTTTGCTGTGCCTGGGAAAAACGGGCATCGCTCTTTTGCATTGTCGCAAACTGTAATCACAAAATCAAAATCAATATCCTTATACTCAAGCACGTTATTAGAGGTATGATGTGAAATATCAATCCCATCGTCTTTCATTGTTGCAATCGCCTTTGGGTTTACGCCATGTGTTTCCACACCTGCGCTGTAAACGATTGCTTTATTACCGGCAAAATGCTCCAGATAACCATGCGCTATCTGGCTCCGGCAACTATTACCGGTACACAATACAAGGACTTTTTTCATATCAGTTTTATTGTTTATACAGTTTACTTCGCAACCAGAAAGCCACGTTTACTAAAACAATCAAAGCCGGCACTTCCACCAGCGGGCCAATCACTCCTGCAAAAGCTTGTCCGCTGTTAATACCAAATACACCTATAGCCACTGCTATTGCCAATTCAAAATTGTTTCCCGCTGCAGTGAATGAAACAGAAGTATTGGTTGAATAATCCGCACCCAGTTTTTTACTCATTAAAAAGCTTATAAAAAACATGATTGCAAAATAAATGACAAGCGGCAGGGCTATCCGCAACACATCTGATGGAATATGAACAATAATATCTCCTTTCAAACTGAACATCACAAGAATAGTAAACAGTAGTGCAATCAAAGTGAGAGGAGATATATGCGGAAGAAACACTTCGTTCAACCACTTTTCTCCCTTTATCCGGATCAAACTATATCTTGTTATAATACCAGCTGCAAAAGGTATACCCAGGTAAACAGCAACGGTTTTTGCAATTTCACTCATCGTAATTGTTACAACCGCCCCTTTAATACCCAGTAAAGGAGGCAATACTGTAACAAACAGGTATGCATAGACGCTATAGAGCAATACCTGGAAAATACTGTTGAGCGCTACCAATCCCGCAGCATACTCTCTGTTCCCTTCTGCCAGTTCATTCCACACCATCACCATAGCAATACAACGGGCCAGTCCAATAAGGATGAGCCCAACCATATACTCCGGATAGTTATGAAGAAAAACAATGGCCAGTAAAAACATAACTACAGGCCCTATTATCCAGTTGAGCAATAGAGACATCGAGAGCACCTTTACATTACTGAACACTTCTTTCAACTTACCATACCTCACTTTCACAAAAGGAGGATACATCATCAGAATCAAACCAATGGCCAATGGTACGTTTGTTGTACCATCAGACAAAGAATGAATGAAATTTGGCGCCGAAGGAAAGAAATAGCCGATGCCTATTCCAAGTAACATGGCTAAAAAAATCCAGAGTGTAAGAAAGCGATCGAGAAAACTCAATCGCTTTCTTTCTATAACCGGATTGCAATTGTTGACTGTCATACCTGGTTCAATTAATTACAACATCCCGGAGCACAACAGGCTGTTTCTTCTGTTGCTTTTTCTCCGTATACAGTGATCGAGTAAATAACATTACCCATTTTCTTGTAGGCATCCATTTCTGTTTCGTTGAGATAGTTTTTCAGAATATCATCGGGCACCACAATGGCTTTCTCTTTCTGAAGCACCACATTTTTAAACCCGGTTTGTTGAATATAGCCCAGGTATTCGTCCTTTTGTATAGCACTGGCCACGCAGCCCGCATACATTTCTGCAGCCGATTTGATATTCTCCGGCAAGTCTCCTGTGAGCACAATATCAGAAATACTGAAATGGCCACCGGGTTTCAATACACGATAGATCTCTTTAAACACATTTAATTTGTTGGGCACAAGATTCAATACACAATTGCTTACAATCACATCAGCCACATTAGCACTAACGGGCATGTGTTCAATATCACCCTGGCGGAATTCCACATTATGGAACCCTCTTACTTCTGCATTGCGGCGGGCCTTTTCAATCATAGCAGGCGTAAAGTCGATACCGATCACCTTCCCTTTCTCGCCGGTTTCATGACGGGCAATAAAGCAATCATTGCCGGCACCACTGCCCAGATCAATCACTACATCACCTTTTTTGATTTTTGCAAACTGAGTGGGTAAGCCACAGCCCAGGCCAAGGTCGGCATCGGGGTGGTACCCTTCCATGTCTTTATAATCATCGGCCATAATGGTGTATACCTCTGTGGAACAACAGCCCGATCCGCAGCAGGAAGAAGCATTGGTGTCTTTATCCTTTAAAGCAATATCACTGTATTTCTGCTTTACCATTTCTTTGATTTGATCTTCTGTTTGCATATAGTTTATTATTTAGTTAATCGTAATGTGACGATAAATAAGGACAAAAAAATATCAACAACAATCCGGTTTGCAAAATACAGACGATTGTTGAAACAAGCTATTCACCAGAGTTGAGGCTTTTTCCCATTCTTTTTCATCGATACAATAGCAGGTGGAAACGCCTTCGATTTCTCCTTTGATCAGACCAGCTGCTTTCAACTCCTTGAGATGCTGTGAAACAGTTGACTGCGCAATAGGAAGTTCCTCCACAATATCGCCGCAAATGCAAGCCTGTTTTTTAAGCAACAGTTTCAGGATCGCCACCCGTGCCGGATGCGAAAGGGCCTTAGCATATTTTGCCAGGGTTACTTCTGTTGCTGAATAGGCTTCTGTTTTACTTGCTCCCATATTAATCGCAATATTACGATTAATTTTAGAATAAAAATTGTTTTTTGCTTTTTTTCCTTGGAACTAAACAAGAACTGATAACCCGGACACTTAACAGATGGTAAAGAAAGCAGGTCTGTTAGCCCGGAAGTATTAAAGAAGCAAGGTCTCCAATTTTTTCAGGGCAGATGGCCCCATACCATGAAGTGTGCTTAGTTCACTAAGTGATTTCGTTCGAAGAGTTTCTACAGAATAAATAGAAGCGTTTACCAATGCTCTCAGAGCCGGACGAGCAATTTTCAAATCAAGAATTCGCTTGTCTAATTTTTTGATTTCTGCCTCGAACCATGCGTTTGTTTTAGAATCCGACTTTAGCGAGCAATTTTCCATTTGAAAACGAAAAAAGGTTATACATAAAAGTATAACCTTTTTCATTTTCTGCTCCCCATAGTGAGATATACTTGAACCAGATTATTGAGGATCTGAGAGTTATTTATAAATTCAGGAATTTGTTAAAAGGAATTAAACGAGTTTTCTAATAGAAAACTTTTATTATCTTTGTATTGTGTTTAATATCATAACCCGAAAAACGTTATTGGACTATTGTAAGAGGTATCCGGCTGCTGCAACAGCATTGCAGGAATGGTATCACGAACTGGTGAATTGTGATTTTAAAAACTTTAATGAATTGAAAAAAGTGTACGGAAATGCAAGCCTTGTTGCAGATGACAGGGTGGTGTTTAATATCATGGGAAACAAATACAGGTTGGTTGTGAGAATTGTGTTTGCGTTTAAGGCCATACAGGTAAAGTGGTTCGGGACACATGCCGAATATGATAAGATAGACGTTACTACTATTCAGTATAAAAAGAAATAATTATGGAACTCAAAATAATAAAAACAAAGAAGCAATATCAGGAATGCCTGGATTGGGTTGACAAACAATTTGACAGCCATGTAAAACCTGATAGTCCACAAGGAGAAAAAGTTCAGGTGGCGCTTTTGCTCATAAAGCAATATGAAGATATTCATTACCGTGTCCCGGTTCCTGATCCTATTGAAGTAATTAAATTGAAGATGCAGGACCTCGGTTTAAAAAACAAGGATTTAGTGGGAAAGGTTGGCAGTAAAGGATATGTATCCGCACTGCTAAATAAACGCAAACCGCTTACACTGGAATTGGCAAAACTGTTTCACAGAGAGCTGAGTATTCCCGCTGAAGTGCTTTTAGCGTAACTAAACACACAGGTTCACTTATGCGGTTAGGGTAAAATAAAGAAGCCTTGTAAAGATTTGATTTACAAGGCTTCTTTTTCCCAGCTCCCACTGGCGGCCTTCATTTAAATAAACCAATTATATCCTGCCTGGGTAACGTACCTAAGTTAACGGTATACTCTTTCAGGGAAGACCAATTGATTTCTGACTTTTTCTCCTTTTTCCCACGTTGTTGTATCGCTGCCACCGCAGTTTCCCATGGTACTTTATAAAATTCTTTCAACTTGTAATCATGTGTAAAAACCACTATGATTAATTCATCCACTTTTACATCCGGAAGATGTTCCACCCTCGACCAACGGTTCGTATTCCCCTCGTCTTTCGCATGAGTTTTTACCTGGATCAATTTGCCATTAACTTCTACGTCCCAACCTTTCTGAATCCCGCTTGTTGCCCTCTTTCCGTTATAAATTGTTTCCACCAGCCATTCTCCAATCTGACTGGTAAAATCTTTTTTATTCAACAGCACCCCTTCTGTTCTTAACTTTTTAAGAACAGATATATACTCCAGAATGGTTTGATGCGTGGATGAACTTGCGTTTGGCATTCCTAAATATTCAATTGTTTATCGACCTTTCGTTGAAATTGTTTTGCTGCCTCTGCTGCGATAGGCAATGGCACTTCTCTTTATTATATGATTCATTCATATAACATTCAATTAATTTTGACCAACTTAAAATCAAATAGGTGGCAGCCCCAATTCCTTTAAATATGAATTATGAGTTTCTCTGGCTTTAGTTATTTCATTTTCAAGATCAACCAGTTTTTTGTTTACCTCCTTCAAATCAATTAGTTCTTCGTCTACCGATGTACTTACATACCTTGAAATATTCAAATTGAATTCGTTCTTAATGATTTCGTCCATTGATACTCTACGGGAGTAACGGATTTCTTCTTTTCGGTCTTTGTAGGTATTGACAATCTTGTCAATGTGCTCAGGAAGTAAACTATTTTGTCGTTTTCCTTTTTCAAAGTGGTCAACGGCATTGATGAACAAAACATCGTCAAACTTTTTGCATTTCTTTAAAACCAAAATACAAACGGGAATACCTGTCGAGAAAAACAGATTTGCAGGTAGTCCGATAACTGTGTCAATGTTTCCGTCCTCTAAAAGTTTTCTTCTGATTTTTTCCTCTGAACCGCTTCTGAATAAAACACCATGAGGTAAAATGATTGCCATTGTTCCTTCTTTGCTCAAAAAGTGAAAACCGTGTAACAGAAAAGCAAAGTCAGCTGCTGACTTTGGCGCAAGTCCGTAACTTTTGAAACGGAAATCCTGGCCCATTGCTTCCGATGGTTCCCAGCGGTAGCTGAATGGCGGATTTGCTACTATGGCATCAAATTCTAATTTCTTTGAAGGGTTTATTTCATTTAGAATTTCCCAATCATTAAGCAAAGTATCTCCGTGATGAATTACAAATTCTGTGTCCTTTACGCCATGCAACAGCATATTCATTCTTGCTAAGTTGTAAGTCGTGATGTTCTTTTCTTGTCCGTAAATTTTTCCGATTGTTCCTTCTGCATCTGTCATTTTTTTGCGGACATTGAGCAATAACGAACCTGAACCACACGCAAAGTCCAACACTCGTTCAATCTTTTTCTTTTCTCCCTTGCTTGGGTCCTGGCTGTCAAGCGTTACAATGCCAGAAAGAATATCGGAAATGCGTTGCGGGGTATAAAATTCACCTGCTTTTTGGCCTGAACCTGCGGCAAATTTGCCAATCAAAAATTCGTAAGCATCGCCCAAGTAGTCAACGCTATCTCCTTTATCGAATGCTTTGATGCCTTCTGCAATGGTTTGAATAATGTTGCAGAGTTTCTTGTTTCGTTCTTCGTAGTTCTTACCGAGTTTATCGGAATCTAAATTGATTTCGGAAAACAAACCTTGAAAAGTGCTTTCAAAAGATTCGTTTTCTATGTATTTAAAACCGTCTTGTAATGTGCTAAGTAATTCTTTGCTCTGTGTTCTTGCTAAATCTGCAATATTCTCCCATAAAAATTCTGGTTCAATTACATAGTGAACCTTTCTTCGCATTTGTTTTTCAAACTCTTTTATGTCATCAGGATTTTCATGATACCACTTTCTAAGCGGTGAGACCGGAATGTTTTTAGTCTTATCAATCACCATGTCCTTGTTTCCCTGATTGGCACGAAACTTCTTCTCAATCTCAATCTCTAAAGCATCTTTCTTAACAGTAATAAAAAGATTGTCAGTTGGATAGTCTTTACCCAATTCTTTTTTAGCTGCTGCTTCGTAGTTGTCGCTTAGATAACGTAAGAACAAAAATGAAAGCATATAATCACGAAACTGGTCTGCATTCATTGCTCCACGCAGTTCGTCTGCGATTTTCCAAAGTGTATTGCCTAATTGTGTTTGATTATTTTCTGTCATGCTGTTGCTGCTGGAGTTGGTTCATTAAATATTACTGGAAAATGGAATTCATACTTTGCAAGGAACCCATTAAAAATTCTTTTGAATAAGTCTTTGTTGTCGCCAATCATTTCCTGCGGGTCAAAAATTGAGTATTTGCCATGACTGAATAATTGCAAAGCCCTTTCAAAAAGAACTTCATCTTCTAAGCCATGAATACATTTATCAATTTTGTCATACCCGAAAAAACTGGCGGTCTTTTCAAGGATGCTTCGTAAAGCATTGAAATGATAAGTGAAGATCTTATCTGATTCTACAACCTTTTTGAGTTCACTTATTGTTGCGATGTGGTGAAAGAATGGTGTGTCGCCTGTATCTTGCAAAGCATAATCGTTTGGCTCTTTGTAGTGCAGGAAATATCGTTTGTTTTTTACCTTTCTGCCAAATTCGTTGAACAATACATTGAAAAATAAGCTGTGATGCGTTGAAATTACTGTTTTTATTTCGCTGCCCTCTGTGGTAAGAAGGTTGGCTAAATCGCAAGCAATGGCAATGGCATTGTTTTCGTCTAATGATGAAATCGGGTCGTCAATATAAATGTATTTCGCCCAGTTGTAAGCAGGGTCTTTATCAATTACCAACTGACAAATTGCCAAGAAAAAGCACCAAATAAAAAGTGTTTCTTCTCCTCTTGAAATTTTAATATTCTCAATAGTTTGTTCTGCTCCTTCAATTATTACGCTTCTTGAAAATCTGACTGTTGCATTTTCATAGTCAATGTTGAATTTCAAATCCACATAGTTCTGAAAAAAGGATTTAATCTTAGCATCTAACTCCAATTCCCGTAAACCATCAAAAAATGCTGAATCTGTGTTTAACTTTAAATATCGCTCTCTATCATTTACAAGGTCGTTATGCCATGAAAATAAATCTTCTGTAAAGGCATTAAAGTAAAGCGTATCTCTTTTAGTTACTTCTCTCTCCTCATTGTATTCTTTTCCTGCTTCTTTAAACTCCATTGAAAGGCGTGTTTTTCCCGTCCCATTATGGGCAAATAACAGAACCAAGTCTTTCAGCTTTGTATTATCGCCTGTCAAATCCTTACGAAAGTGTGTGGCAATATCTGTAAGGTTTGTAAATTTTATTGGTTCGCTCATACTGTTACTTCATTTACATTTGGAAACAACCCTTGTAATAAGCCTTTCTTATATAATTGCAATGCTTCTACTTTTTCAATTTGTGCGTTTATCAAATCATCAACGGATGAAAGTGTATCAGCAATTTTCGCTTGTTCTATTTCTGACACCGGTATATGACTTTTCCAGTTTTCAATTGTGCCTTTAGTTATATGAAGCAATGCGAATCCATTTGCCATTTGAGATTTCATTCGCTCAGTTTCAAAGTCAAGTAGATTGAAAAGGAACTTTTTATTTACTCCAGTTTTGTTTTTTACTTTCCAAATGTGATAGTGATAAATAACTTTTTCACCAATCCAAATTCTTGGACCAAATGAAGCCGACCAAGCATAAAGTAAATCGCCATTGTCACAGTATTTATCTTCATCAAGTTCCAAATCCGAATAATACCATTCGTTGTTAGTAAAGAAATTCCCAACCCTTAAAACTCTATATCTCCCCTCTGATAGAAGTTCCTGTTGTTTGTAGGCTCTTCCATTTATAAAATCAGCCACCTCCCCCAACTTCTTCTCCACCCACTCCCCACTATCCTCAAACTCCTTAAACCGAAATTTAGGAACGGTTTCGCCTACTTGCGGCAACAGGTTTTGCAGTAAGGCCTTTTTGTGGTCTTTCAGCAGCTCCAGCTTTTGGCTCTCGGCTGTAATGACTTCATCTAAGGACGAAAGACAAGCAGCGATTTTTTGTTGTTCGGTTGGATTATCTGGAAATTCTATTTGGATTTGTGATAAATCTGTAGAATTAATTGCTGGATAATTAGAGCCTGAACATTTCTTTATAACTTTAGAAACAAAATGGTCTGTGTGTAATAATTGATATAAAAAACTGCTAGATTTATATGCTCTTAGTTGGGCGTAACCAGTGGAAGCAACATAATCAAAACTATCATTTTTATTAAAGTGGTAGTTATTTCTTTGGTATGGGCGAACCGTTTGGTAAATAACATCTTTATCTGATAAAAGTCGTTGTGCTCGACTTGGAGCATCTTCTAAGTTGATGATTTTCTTTTGTAGTAGTTTGCCTTTATCAACTGATTCTAAATCTATATAAACAAACTCATCAGGCAACCGAGAAACTTTAGGATTGATTTCGCAAATGTCTATCAGCTGCCCTTCCTTCCACTCTCCATCATTTTCAAATTCAGAAAAGCGTAACTTCGGTATCAATTTATTTTCGTTATTCTTACTCATACGCTTTCAATCCTGATATTTCTCGCCCTTCGGCTTTCTTTTTTAAAATGTCTGTCAATTCGTTCATCAACGCCAATTCTCTTTTGGTGCGTTCTTTCCAACCTAAGTCTAAAAGTGCAAAGAGTTCGCTTAGTTTGTCGGCATCAAAAATCATTCGGCTAATTATGGCATCTGTAAATTGCTGCAATGCCGAAACCTCCAAGCCATTATTGTTTGCTATTTCCGCTAATCGTTTGGCAATTTTTGCTTCCTTGAAGTTTTGATAGCCGTCTTTTATTTCATACTCGTTTAGTGCCTTACCAACTTCCAGTGTTTTGATGTAGTCAATAATATCTTCCCTTTCTTCCATTAAGTTGGCACTGCTGCTCAACACACCAATGAGTTGGTCACGGGTCATTTTCTGCTTTTTCGGTGTGCCTTGTGTGTATTTGGCAATCAGGTTCATGATGTAATCATAATCCACCACCGAAGAAGCAAACAATACAAATTCAAAATCTAATTGCTGAATGTTTTCAGGGGCTTTGTCGCCCTCTTTTTGCTGAATTTCTTTGAGTTGCTTGGCAATTTCCAAATACGAACTTCGGAACGAACGCAATTGCTCTTCGGGCATTAGCTCGTCAATTTTTGCTTTCTGTTCTTCGTTTAAGTCGGTATATTGGTCAAGCTGTGTTTTCAGACGTTGCACTTCTTTAAAGCGATTGATAAACTCCACTCGGGCAGCATCGCCTTTGATGTTGTAAACCTCTTGCGGTTCTGCTACCATGTTTTTGTCTTCCATCCACTTTTCCATTGCCTTCACTGCCTCTTGATATTTCTCAATCACCTTCGGAGCAGGGTCAACCAACCAAATTTCTTTTGCTCGTCCTGTATCTTCTCCGCTGAATAGGGCAATGGCTCTGTCAACTTCGGCTTGTTGTTGCCTGAAATCTAAAATGTTTCCGTAAGGTTTGGTATCATTCAAAATTCGGTTGGTTCGGCTGAAAGCCTGAATCAATCCGTGGAATTTTAAGTTCTTGTCAACATACAACGTGTTCAGGTATTTACTATCAAAGCCAGTAAGCAACATATCCACCACTATTACCAAATCAATTTTGTTCTTGTGCGGATAGTCGGCATTGCTGAACTTCTGAAATTTTATACGTTGCTGAACATCTTGGTAATACAAGTCAAACTCCGTTATTTTATGGTTGGAGCCATATTGTTTGTTGTAATCGCTGATAATGGCTTCCAATGCTTTTTTCTTCTCTTCAGGTTCAACTTTGTTGTCGGCTTTTTCTTGTTGTAAATCTTCCTGCAATTGTTGAACATCCTTATTCCCTTCGGCAGGCGGAGAAAATACACAAGCAATATTTAAAGAAATGAAGTTTTCATCTTCTTTGGCTTTGCTTGCCTGAATGTCTTTGAATAGTTCGTAATATTCAATAGCATCATTGATAGAAGCCGTTGCCAACAAAGCATTGAAACGTTTGCTGTGAGTGGCAGCATCATGTTTTTTCAGAATGGCGTTTGCAACCGCTTTTTTATGGTCAGTGCTTCCAACGGTTACATTTTTTTCAGGCTTGAAATAGTCAATATGAAAACGCAATACGTTTCTATCTTCTATTGCATGAGTTATGGTGTAGTTGTGTAAAGGATTTTGGAAAATGTCTTTGGTGGTTACATAAGAGCCAACTGTTCCGTCAATTTGCTTGTAGGTTGCATTATCGTCAAAAATGGGTGTTCCTGTAAATCCGAAAAGCTGTGCCTTCGGGAAAAACTCTTTAATAGCTTTATGATTTTCGCCAAACTGTGAACGGTGGCACTCGTCAAAAATGAAAACGATGCGTTTATCGCTTAACGGTTGTAAACGTTCTTTATAGTTGTTTTTGTTATTCGGGTCTAAAGCCAAACCCAATTTTTGAATGGTGGTTACAATTACTTTGTTAGCGTAATCTTCCGAAAGCATTCGTCTGACCAATGTTTCGGTATTGGTGTTTTCCTCCACGCAACCTTCCTGAAACTTGTTGAACTCCTCACGGGTTTGTCTGTCCAAGTCTTTTCGGTCAACCACAAACAAACATTTTTCAATATTCGGATTGTCTTTGAGCAGGGTAGATGTTTTGAAAGATGTCAGCGTTTTACCGCTACCTGTGGTATGCCAAATGTAGCCGTTGCCTTTGTGTTCTTGGATAGAATTAACAATGGCCTTAACTGCATAAATCTGATAAGGTCGCATCACCAACAACTTTTGTTCGCTTGCCACCAATACCATGTATTTGCTTATCATTTGGCTCAGTGTGCATTTGCTCAAAAACTTTTCTGAAAAGTCGTCTATGTGTGTGATTTTTTTATTGTCCTCACTGGCAAATTGATAAACGGGCAAAAATTGCTCGTCAGCATTAAAGCTGAAATGAGCTAGGTTATTATTTGCAAAATAGTAAGTGTTAGAACGGTTGCTCACAATAAACAACTGCATAAAGCAAAGCAGTGAATTAGTGTAACCGTTTCCAGGATCGCTTTTGTAGTCAACAATTTGCTGCATGGCTTTTCGTGGGCTAACCTCCAGACTCTTCAGTTCAATTTGCACAATGGGAATTCCATTTATCAGCAAAATCACATCGTAGCGGTGATGGCTGTTGCTTGTGTTGATACGTAATTGATTGATGACTTCAAATTCATTTTTACACCAATCTTTGATGTTTACCAACGTGTAATGCAAAGGCGTTCCGTCCTCACGGGTAAAGGTGTTGATTTCTCTTAGTCGTTTTGAAGATGCAAAAACGTCCGAATTGACAATCTCGTCACGCAGTCTGGCAAATTCAGCGTCCGTCAGGTTTACTCTGTTGAGCACCTGAAACTTCTCACGGAAATTCTTTTCAAGAGACTCTCTATCTCTTATATCAGATCTGTAGCTGTATTTCAGGTCAGTCAACTTAGCTATTAAGCTATCTTCTATTTGTTGTTCTTTGATCATTTACTATTGTATCGTTCTGTGTTACTTTTCTTATAAAGTTAATCAGTCTAAGCGTTGAAAAACAACAGATATCTGGTCTTTTGTGTGTATAAGATTACGAATCATAAGAAAGGCCTTTTCGATTTTTTACGATTCACTGATTTATGAATTATTCTCAAGTAACCGGGTTGTTCTCTGAGTATGCTTTTATAGGAAGAGCCTGGATTCTAAATGAAAAAAACGGTATGACCATTAGGTTATGTTTTAATGAAACAAAATCTAATACTCACAATTGAACATGCCAATTCGTATAGCCCTATGGTTTAAAAGAAAAAAGCAGCTATGATTTTATTCATAACTGCTTGATTTTCAGCTCCCCCTTCAGGACTTGAACCTGAGACCCTCTGATTAACAGTCAGATGCTCTAACCAACTGAGCTAAGGAGGAATATGTTCCAGCTTTTTAACGTTGCCTGAATCAACGATTTCCTTCCAACTGAGTGCAGACGCTTCCGGTCTGCATCAAGACCAGCTTCGCTGCGTCTTGACTAAGGAGGAATGTTATTACTAACGGGCTGCAAAAATAGGGGATTTCACATTTTGTCCCCAATCCATAACAACTTTTTTATCCGAAAAATCCAAAAATTCCACCCGCCTGCATTCCCACATACACCCCATCCGTCCTTATTTCCACCGGGTAGGTTTTGAGGTAATACCCCTCGCCGCTTACATTACGGCCGTTTTGCAGATTGAATTTGTACCGGTGGAGCGGACAAACAACATTTCCCAACGCATCTATATATCCATCGGCAATATGGCCGCCGGCATGTGGGCATTTATGAGCACAACCAAACAACGCATCCCCAACCCGGGCCACACAAACCATTTTACCATTTACCTGTATCTCTGCCAGTCCGGAAGCAGACCAGTCAATTTCGTCCGGATGTTCGGCTACTTTATACCATTTATAGTCGGCTCCGCTCACTGCTAATAAAAATTCGTTTTATAAGGATACCTCACCTGGTACATTTCTTTTACCTGGTCGAGGATACGGTCACGCAGTTCATCTATGTTCCTCCGCTCCACTGCAGATATAAAAACACAATGCCCCTGTGTGTTTTCCTGCCAGCGCTCTTTCAGTTCACGTAAAATCATTTCCTTCACCCCGTCTTCCAACCATTCATCGAAATGATTTTTCTCGTACAAATCCATTTTATTAAACACAGTCAGCACCGGCTTATCCGCACAGTTCATCTCCTGTAATGTTTTATTCACCACCTGCATCTGTTCTTCATACTGTGAATGTGAAATATCCACCACATGAATCAATACATCACTTTCACGCACTTCATCCAATGTACTTTTAAAACTTTCCACCAGGTGATGTGGCAACTTGCGAATAAAGCCAACCGTATCACTCAATAAAAAAGGAGTGGTATCCATTACTATCTTACGGGTTGTGGTATCCAGTGTTGCAAATAATTTATTCTCGGCAAACACTTCACTCTTGCTCAACATCGTCATCAATGTGCTTTTGCCCACATTGGTATAGCCCACCAGTGCCACACGAATGAATTCGCCCCTGTCTTTCCGTTGGGTGAAAGCCTGTTTATCAATTTCGGCTAACCGTTTCCGTAATAATGAAATTTTATCTTTTACAATCCGGCGGTCGGTTTCAATTTCAGTTTCACCCGGACCTCTTGTTCCAATACCACCACCTTGCCGTTCCAGGTGCTTCCACATCCCTTTCAGTCTGGGTAGCAGATATTGATACTGTGCCAGCTCCACTTGTGTTTTTGCCTGTGCCGTTTTCGCACGGCGTGCAAATATGTCGAGGATGAGGTCACTTCTGTCGATCGTATAAACGCCCAGCACTTTTTCAATATTCATGATTTGTGCCCCTGTAAGCTCATCGTCAAACACCACCAGTTGAATATCTCGGCCTGTGATATAGTTTTTAATTTCTTCAAGCTTTCCTTTTCCTACAAAGGTTTTACTATCGGGATGAGGGAGTTTCTGCGTAAACCGTTTTACAGATTTTGCACCGGCTGTCTCAGCCAGGAAAGCCAGTTCATCCAGGTATTCCTGCACTTGTACTTCGGATTGATTCTTGTGCACCAGTCCAACGAGCACCGCTCTTTCGTCGGCTTGTATTCCAATTTTTCTTTCGATCACTTGTTTTAATTCAGAAGTTCAAAATTAATGAAGATGTTGGCGCTGCAATAAAAAAGGCGGATGAGATTCCATCCGCCTGATTGTATTCTTTTAATACGGTCATTATAATCCCGTAACAGTAAGGCCAATTGTTAATGGATGAACCTGGGAAGGTCCACGTCCTTCTTTTATAAAATCGTTTACCTGGTACTGGCCAAACAAAGCAAAATTTCCATAACCAATACGGGCCGATGCCGCTAAACGAAGCCCATTGAAATTCTTCTTGTCTTTTTCCTTGGATGTATAGGCTGTATTCCCGTTTGCATCAACCTGGTAACGGGTTTTGTCAACCGCAGAAATCATTGTTCCTACTTTCACACCTATGGCAAACTTCCAGCTTTTACCGGGATCTGCCGGGTTGTTCATAAAACGGAGTTCAACCGGAGCTTCCAGGTAAGCCGTTTGAAGTTTTATACTCCGATAACGGATAGTGGAATCTTTGCCCGTGTTTTTATTAAACGTAATACCTGTGCTTTTGATAATGTTCAGGTCTCTGCCTGCACTTTTATCAAACATCATATTGTCGCTCCCAAAACCAACTCCCATACCTACGCTGAAACGGGGATCTGTTTTGAAAGGGAAATCAAACATGAAATAAAAATTCATAGAACGGGAAAACCCTTTGGTAGTAATGGAATCCGGTTTTTGCGACCAGCTTAAACTACCCACCTGGAACATAAGGTGGTCTTTCGGGCGATTGGAAATATTCACTTTTGACCAATCTTTCTTTTTCTTTTTTTCAGTTTCCTGGGCTTGTGACGAAACAACCGTAACAGCCAGCAACATAAACAGTGCTATTTTCTTCATAATTATAAGGACAAATGTATTTGCTTATCGGTTAAGCAAAGGTTAAAGCGAATTTTAATAATAAAGCCGGGAAGCAGGCAAACGGGAGGCTCGAAAATTGAAAATCCCATCTTCCAGTCTTACCGGCATTTTCTCGTGGATCCTGTAGGATTTGAATTTCCGACGCTTATGGTCGGAATTTTCAAGCCGACGCTTGCGGCCGGCACCGAGACCAAAGCGTCTCGGCCTACGACTTTGTAGCCTCCAATACCTGAAAAGATCTCAATTTTTCGTGGATCCTGTAGGATTTGAATGCCGACGCTTGCGGCCGGCACCGAGACCAAAGCGTCTCGGCCTACGACTTTGTAGCCTCCAATACCTGAAAAGATCTCAATTTTTCGTGGATCCTGTAGGATTTGAACCTACGACCCTCTGATTATGAGTCAGATGCTCTAACCGACTGAGCTAAGGATCCGGCCTTTTGGGCGGGGGCAAAGATAGAGAAATCACCTGTTCCTTTTTACAGAATTCTTTCCCATTAAAATATTCATGGAAACCGGCTCCTTACTTTACTTCTTCAAAATCAATGTATTCACCAGATTTGGTTTTGGGTGCAGCCTGTGGCTCTGGTTCGGCTTGCGGGGGAACATTGCGGCTTTGCATTTGCTGTTGAAATTCATTCATTTTGCGTTTCATATCGGCTGTGGCCCTGCTCACAGGAACCACAAAATTGAAAATGAAACGGTATAAAAACCAAATAGCAAGTCCTATCAGTAAATAACGTAACATGGTGCAAAAGTATACGATTGTTCTCTCCCTTTTTGTGAAGGACCTTTTAAACTTTCCCGCTTCTTACTGAAAAAGATTTCACAGATCGCTCTGATTCCTGTACTTTTGCATTCGGAAAAAGACAAGTGAAGGGAACGGAGATCGTTCCCTTCTTTATTATCACTACATGACCATTGAACAAAAAAAAGAACGGATCCTCCGGTTTGCAGAAGATCTGATCCGTGACGAAGCAGGTTACTTCCTGGTGGAAGTGAAATTGAAGCCGGGCAATAGTATCCAGGTTTTACTGGATGCCGATCAGGGCGTTTCGCTCAATCGATGTGTTGCTTTAAACCGGGCCCTCTACAAACAAATTGAAGAAGCAGGATTGTTCCCTCCCGGTGAGTTTGCACTGGAAGTATCATCTCCCGGACTGGACGAGCCGCTCAAGCTTACCCGCCAGTACCAGAAAAACATTGGCCGTGATGTTGAAGTGATCTTAAAAGATGGCCGTAAAGTAAACGGCAAACTCCTTGCTGCCGGCGATGAAATTGTGGTGGAAGAAACCAAAGGCAAGGGAAAGAAACAGGAAATTGTACAACATACATTTATAACAGATCAAATTAAATCAACAAAAATTCAAATTGTATTTTAATCGATTCAGTTGCGCAGTAGCGTAAATGATCGGCAGTAAAAAAACCATATTATGGCAAGTATCAACCTCATTGAAAGTTTCCAGGAGTTTAAGGATGCGGAAAATATAGACCGCCCCACCATGATGAAGGTGCTGGAAGATGTGTTCAAAACATTACTCCGTAAAAAATACGGAAGCGATGAAAATTTTGATGTGATTGTAAACACCGAAAAAGGTGACCTGGAAATCATGCGTCGCCGTACCATCGTGGAAGATGGACAGGTGGAAGATCCTTTGGCTCAGATTGCCTACAGCGAAGCTGTGAAACTTGAACCCGACTATGAAGTGGGTGAAGATCTTTATGAAGATGTTGATATTCATGATTTCGGTCGCCGTGCCATCCTTGCTGCCAAGCAAACACTGGCCAGCCGTATCATGGATCTTAAAAAGAATGTACTGGTTAAAAAATATGGCGACCGCATTGGTGAAATTCTCAGTGCAGAAGTTTACCAGGTGTGGAAAAAGGAAGTACTCCTGCTTGACGAAGAAGGAAATGAACTGATTCTCCCTAAAAGCGAACAAATCCCCCAGGATTATTTCAAAAAAGGAGAAAATATCCGTGCCGTTATCAAGAAGGTGGAATTAAAAAATAATACGCCTGTTATTATTCTTTCACGTACCAGCCCCACTTTCCTTGCCAAATTGCTGGAAATTGAGGTGCCTGAAATCTTCGACGGTTTGATCGTGATCAAAAAAATTGTTCGGGAACCCGGCGAAAGAGCAAAAGTTGCTGTGGAAAGCTATGACGATCGTATCGATCCCGTTGGTGCCTGCGTAGGTATGAAAGGTAGCCGCATCCACGGAATCGTTCGTGAACTGAAGAATGAAAACATCGACGTTATCAACTTTACCAACAACATCAACCTGCTCATCCAGCGTTCACTTACTCCTGCTAAAATTACCAGCATGGATATTGATCAGGATAAGAAACACGCAGAAGTATACCTCAAACCAGACCAGGTTTCTCTTGCCATTGGTAAGCGAGGTGTAAACATTAAACTGGCCTGCGAATTAACCGGCTTTGAAATTGATGTTTACAGAGACAGTGAAGAAGAACAAAATGAATTTGATATCGATCTCGATGAATTTACAGATGAAATTGATGGTTGGGTGATTGATGAACTCAAACGCATTGGTTGCGATACAGCCAGGAGCGTTTTAGAGTTAACCACAGAAGAACTGGTGCGCCGTTCTGATCTGGAAAAAGAAACCATCGATGAAGTACGCCGTGTATTGAAAGAAGAATTTGACCGGGAATAACAGCCTTCATGCCTGTTCCCGGATTATGATAGAATTTATACGATAACTTAAAAGAACTGAATGTCTGATAGTAACACACCACGTTTAATGGCCGCTGCCAAAGAGTTTAATATTGGTAAAGACACCCTTATTGAATTTTTGGCGAGCAAAGGATTTAACCGGGACGACCTGAAACCCACTTCCAAACTTTCAGATGATATGTATCGTGCCCTCCAGGCCGAGTTTTCTTCTGATAAACTGGCAAAAGCAAAAAGCGACCAGATCGAAATTCCGAAAGGAGGATTAGGCGAAGCCAGAAAGAAAAAAGAAGAGGAAGAAGTCTCTTTCAAAAAAGAAGTGAAGAAAGCTGCTCCTAAAGAAGAAGCACCCGTAGTTGCAGAACCAGCTCCGGCTCCTGTTGAAGAAGCGGCACCTGTTGCTCCGGCTCCTGTTGAAGAAGTGGCACCCGTTGCTCCGGCTCCTGTTGAAGAAGCGGTTAAACCAGATGTGGTAAAAGTAGAAGCTCCCGAAATTGAAGGGCCCAAGATCGTTACCAAAATTGACCTTGATAAAATTGAATCTTCCACCCGACCCAAAAAGGTGGTGAAGAAAAAAGAAGAAGAACCCGCTCCTGTAGCTGAACCCGCTCCTGTGGCAGCTCCAAAAGAAGAGGAAGTGAAAGTAGCTCCTCAGCCCGAAGAAGAACAGGAAGTGGTGATTGAAAATATCAAAGCCGAAGTACTGGAAGGACCCAAAATCCTTGGAAAAATTGAACTTCCGGTAAATCCCGAAACCCGTCCGAAACCTGCAGTAGATAAAGAAAAAAGGAAACGCAAGCGTATTCCGATTGATAAGAAAGGAAGTCAGCCTGCGATTGATGACAGACGCCAGGGCGGACAAGGACAGGGACAAGGCGGACATAACAGAGGTGGACACGGAAACCGTCAACACCACGGAGGAGGCAACAAAGCACCACGCCGTGAGGATAAAGTAATCGACGAAAAAGAAATACAGGAAAAACTCAGAGAAACGCAAGCCAAACTCAGCGGTGCCGGCGGACGAGGAAAAAGCCTCAAAGCCAAATACCGTAAGCTTAAGCGTGAAGAAATGGCCGAACATGCTTCGGGTAACGAAGAGAGCAATGTACTGCAGGTAACAGAATTCATCAGCGCCAGCGAACTGGCCAGCCTGATGGATGCCACTCCAACAGAAGTGGTTGCTAAATGTTTCGGATTGGGTTTGATGGTATCTATCAACCAACGTCTTGATGCGGAAGTAATTGAACTGGTGGCAGGTGAATTTGGCTACAAGGTTGAATTCATCGACATGGAAAAACAGGCCGAGATGGAAGAAGAAGAAGTGGCCGATGATGAAGCAGAACTGGTTTCACGTGCTCCTATTGTTACCATCATGGGTCACGTTGACCATGGTAAAACCTCTTTGCTCGACTATGTGCGTAAAGCAAACGTAGTATCAGGTGAGGCAGGTGGTATCACCCAGCACATTGGCGCTTACGAAGTAAAAACCGCTAACGGCAAAAAAATCACATTCCTTGATACACCGGGTCACGAAGCGTTTACGGCTATGCGTGCCCGTGGTGCCAAAGTAACAGATATTGCAGTGATCGTAGTGGCGGCCGATGATGCCGTGATGCCTCAAACAAAAGAAGCCATCAGCCACGCACAGGCTGCCGGTGTTCCCATGATTTTTGCAATCAACAAAATTGATAAGGAAGGAGCCAATCCGCAGAAGATCTACGAACAATTATCTCAAATGAACTTATTGGTGGAAGAATGGGGTGGTAAATACCAAAGCCAGGAAATCTCTGCCAAGAAAGGATTGAACGTAGACAAACTGCTGGAAAAAATATTACTCGAAGCCGAACTGCTGGATCTGAAAGCCAACCCGGACAGGGAAGGTTCTGGTTCCATCATTGAAGCGTCACTGGATAAAGGACGTGGCTATGTTGCTACCATGCTTGTGCAAAATGGTACGCTTGAACAAGGCGACCTGGTGGTGAGCGGACAATACTATGGCCGTGTGAAAGCGATGTTCAACGAACGTAATCAGCGGATTGAAACAGCAGGTCCATCAACACCAGTTCAAATCCTGGGCTTGAATGGTGCACCACAAGCCGGTGAGAAATTCAAAGTATACGAAGACGAATCAGAAGCAAAAGATATTGCCAACCGCCGTGCACAGATCTTACGTGAACAAGGTATCCGTACGAAGAAACATATCACACTCGATGAAATTGGCCGTCGTTTGGCACTGGGCAACTTCAAAGAACTGAACCTCATCATCAAAGGTGACGTGGATGGTTCTGTGGAAGCCCTTACCGATTCATTGCAAAAACTTTCTACCGAAGAAATTGCCGTGAATGTGGTACACCGTGCTGTAGGTCAGATATCTGAAGCCGATGTTACATTGGCCAGCGCATCTGATGCGATCCTGATTGGCTTTAACGTACGTCCTTCTCAACAGGCAGCCCGCCTGGCAGAGCAGGAAGGCGTTCAGATCAAGAACTACTCCATCATCTACAACGCTATTGAAGAAGTGAAGAGTGCAATGGAAGGGTTGCTTGAACCAAAAATCAACGAGAAAGAGGTGGCTACCGTTGAAATCCGTGAAGTGTACAAGTTTGATAAAGCTACAGTTGCCGGTTGTTTTGTAACAGATGGTAAGATGAAGCGTGATGCGAAAGTTCGCCTCTTCCGTGATGGTGTATTGATTTACCCACGCCAGGAAGGAGCTTTTGCTGAGCTGGGAAGCTTAAAACGTTTCAAAGACGATGTAAAAGAAGTACTCAGCAATATGGAATGCGGGCTTACCATCAAAAACTTCAGCGATATCAACGTAGGTGATACAGTAGTTGCTTTTGAACAGGAAGAAGTAAAACGCACACTCTGATCCATCGGATAAGAGAATGTTAAATCGGAGAAGACTGCACAATTGTACAGTCTTCTCTAATATTTTTGAAGAACATGTTTAGCACTAATAAATTTTTTCTTTTAGCAACAGCCCTGCTGTTTTCTACCATTGCCTTTGCACAACCCAAAAAAATCGTAGCCGATAAAATTGTAGGTGTTGTAGGCGACCGCATTATTCTTAAAACAGATATCGACAACCAACTTGCCGATGCACGCAGGCAGGAAGTGGATCTTCCTCCTAATGCTCATTGTTACCTCATGAATCAACTGGTCATGAATAAGATGCTGGCATTACAGGCGCAGAAGGATTCATTGCCTGTAAGCGACGATGAAGTAGAGGCAGATATCGAAAACCGTATCCGTTATTTTATTCAGCAATACGGTTCAAAAGAAGTGATTGAACAAATCACAGGTAAAACCATTTACCAGTTCCGTGAAGAAATGAGAGAACCTATACGTGAAGGAAAGCTGGCCTCTGCGATGAGGTACAAAATCGTAGAAAATATAAAGATCACACCCACAGAAGTAAAAGCATTCTACGATCGCATTCCTAAAGACAGCCTTAATTTTTACGAAACAGAACTGGAAATGGGTGAAATTGTAATTTATCCGAAAGCCGGCCGTGAAATGGAAGAGTATGCACAGGAAGAACTGAAAGAGTACAAACGGATGGTTGAATCGGGTGAAAAGAAATTTGAAACTTTAGCTTCTTTATATACCGATGACCCAGGCAGTAAGCAAAACGGTGGTATGTATGTACTCAACCGCAATGATAAACAGTGGGACCCTACTTTCTTCAACACGGCGATGAGCTTAAAGGAAGGCCAGGTGTCAAGAGTTATCAAATCAAAATTTGGTTACCATATCATCCAATGTGTTTCCCGCAATGGCGAAGAAGTTACCGTTCGCCACATCCTGAAAGTACCCCGTATTACAGAAGAGGATATTCGTAATGCAGTGAACAGGCTTGATACCGTTCGGTCCAAGCTTATTGCCGGTACTATCACATTTGGTGAAGCAGTAAGCAAATTCTCTGATGAGGAGGGTTCCAAATTCACAGGCGGACGCAAAACCGGTGCCGATGGATCTTCTGTACTCACCATTGATCAGCTGGAAAAAGATATCGTTCCTCTGCTGGACGTTCTGAAGCCCGGTCAATACTCTGCACCTGCCGTTTTCACTGATGAAAGAAATAAAAAAGGAGTTCGTATGATCTACCTGATTTCACGTACAGAACCGCACCGTGAGAACATGAAGGATGATTACAGTAAACTGGCAACAAGGGCCTTAGAAGAAAAGAAAGAGCACTACCTGCAAAACTGGTTTATGAAAAATGCAAAAAACTTTTATTTACAGATTGATCAGGAATATCAATCTTGTGATCAGTTGAAGATTTTTCTGCCACAACCAGAAAACAGATAAAGAGATATTTTATAGTATAAAAATCCGGGACTTAAGTCCCGGATTTTTTTTATCAACAACATCGTCGATAACAATATGTACATGATAATACTTAGTTAAATATGCTTTATTACTTTATTTTGAGATAATTCATCTATATGTTTAAGCAGTATCATTTAAATGTTTTGTGATGTGGTTTACTTTTGTTGGACCAAAATCGTTAAACAGAATTTATATCTGCCCCCTTGATTATCTGCCTTTAGTACCGCATCCTTGAAATCTGAGTTGTATCATCCTGTTTTTAATGATTCCAGTAAAGAATCAGAATGAACAGTAAAACCAATAAACCAAATCATCATGAAAAAGTATAAACTACTTATTATTGACGACCATTCACTTGTAGGCGAAGCATGGAAAGCCATTCTTTCCAACGAAAAAGATCTCGAAGTGGTGGCTGTTACTCATGGTGTTGATAACACCATTGAACTCCTGCGACAGGATCACATTGATTTAGTATTACTCGATGTGAACATGCAACCCATTAGCGGGTTTGAAATGGCCGGACTGATAAAAAAGATTTCACCGACCACCTTCATTTTAACCGTTTCAATGTATGACCAACCAGCCATTGTTAAAAAGATGATCAAAGCTGGCGCTAACGGTTATATTACCAAAAATGCCAAGAAAGCTGAAATGCTCCAGGCTATTTCCAGTGTTTTAAATGGAAAGAAATTTATAAGCGCCGATGTGCAAACAAAATTCACAGATGAGTTGCTGGAAGAAGACAATTCTGGTACGGCACAACGTAACCTGAATAAGCTTACAGATAAAGAACTGGAAATTTTAAAACATGTGAAAGAAGGGCTCACTTCCAAAGAAATTGCAGAACACCTGACTATTTCCTTCAAAACAGTTCAGGTACACCGGCATAATATTCTTAAAAAACTGAATCTTAAAAACACTGCCAGTTTGTTAAACCTGGTGAGTAATGCAGCCGTTTTAAGCTAAGCAGGAACTTAACAGGCGAAAACGTTAAACTCTGTCTCGTTTCTAAATACTTGTATTTAAAGCTAAGCAGTTTAAGAAAAGTATTTTTAGATTACTCTGTAATCTTTGCAAGAAGTCATAAAAAAGCATCAAAAAGGCAAAGTTCTTCAGTAGGTTTATAGTCACAAAGCGTCCGTCTTTAATCCAATCCTGAAGAATTCCAAAACAAAAAAAGATCTACGATTAACCTGAAACCTGCCAGAACATTGCCCTGAAAATCCAATCCCTTTGAAGGCATTAAAAAAGCTAAAACCCGCCCTAACAGGCGGGTTTCCTTTTTTAACAGTTCCATGTTTGGAAAATTACATGTATGTACATATATTTGCATTGTGAAACTAGAAGAAGCCATTAAAAGCGTGAATTTCAGAAACGAAACCCAAAAGGCCGGGTTGAATATCCTTTATACGGCCTGGTGGTTAAAAACACTCATGAGCAAAGAGCTGAAAAACTTTGGTCTCACACACGAGCAATACAATGTATTGCGGATTCTCAAAGGTAAGGCTCCGGAACAAATGTGTGTAAAGGATATTGCAAGCCGTATGATTGAAAAAAGCTCAAATGTACCCCGTATCATAGACCGGCTGGTGATCAAGAAGCTGGTAAAGCGGAGCACAGATCAAAACGATAAGCGGCACACCGTAATGTCGCTTACACCGGCAGGGCTTAACATACTGGAACAAAGTACGCAACGTATTAATGAAATTTTCGACGCTTCCATTCACATTGATCCGTCTCATGCAAAAACCTTAAACCAACTACTGGAACAAGTGAGAGAAAAAGAAAGCTAAATTTTTTTAAACAAATACATGTATATACATGTAATAAAAGGAGAAGATATGAAACAAGTAATACACAAAGCAGCAAGCAGGGGACATGCGAATCATGGATGGCTTAACAGCTATCACACATTCAGCTTTGCCGGATATTATGATCCTGCACGCATTCACTTTGGCGCTTTGCGTGTTTTAAATGATGACACAGTTGCTGCAGGTATGGGCTTTGGAACACACCCACACGACAACATGGAAATCATCTCCATACCCCTGAGCGGCGACCTGAAGCATAAAGACAGCATGGGCAACGAAACCATTATCCGCAATGGTGATATACAAGTGATGAGCGCCGGTACCGGTATCTCACACAGCGAAATGAATGCAAATAAAGATCAGGAAGTAAAGTTTTTGCAGATATGGGTATTCCCCAACAAACAAAATGTGACTCCCCGCTATGATCAGATCACATTGGATGAAACAAAACTGAAAAACCACCTGCAACAAGTGCTGAGTCCGGATGCAAATGACGATGGTGTTTGGATTCATCAAAATGCATGGTTCAGCATGGGACAACTCGACAAAGGTTTCAACACCGCCTACACACTTAAAAACAAAACAAACGGTGTTTATGCTTTTGTCATTGAAGGTGACGTAACCATTAACGGACAAGTTTTAAACAAGCGTGACGGACTTGGAATTTCTGAAACAGATACCATCAGCATCAGTGCAGATAGTAATGCAAGGTTATTACTGATGGAAGTTCCGATGCAACTGAATTAATCAATTTTTTTATAAATACAAAAACAACAAACAACATGGCAACTTACAAAATTGACGCAGCACACAGCGACATTCTCTTCAAGGTGAAACACCTGATGATCACAACCGTTACAGGTCAGTTCAAATCATTTGACGGCACTCTCACATCAGATGCAGAAGACTTCAGCAATGCTTCTGTTTCGTTCACAGCAGACATCAACAGTATTGATACACGCAACGAACAAAGAGATGGCCACCTGAAAAGCGATGATTTCTTCAATGCAGAAAAATATCCGCAACTGCAGTTTGCAAACGGTACCCTCGTAAAGGGAACTGATGGTTATGTACTGAAAGGCGATTTAACCATCCGTGATGTAACCAAACCCGTTGAACTGAAAGCAGAATACAGCGGTACAATGGTAGACCCTTGGGGACAAACCAAAGTGGGTTTTGAAGCAGAAGGTGTGATTAAACGTAAAGAATTCGGATTGGGCTGGGATGCAGTTACAGAAGCTGGTGGTGTAGTGGTTAGTGATGATGTGAAACTGCAACTCAACGTACAGTTCGTAAAACAATAATCTTTCAAATGACTGCAAGACAGTCAGGAGAACAACATGAAAAAAACAATCAATTATATCAGGAAAGCGGCCCGTTCACACATGGTGGGCGATGGTTTTAAGGTTAAGGGTTATATCAACTCCGGCATGTGGAAGGACACAAGCCCTTTCCTGATATTAGATTACATAGAACCCTGGGAACTGTTGCCAACAGATCATCCCCGTGGTGTGGATGTACATCCGCACAAAGGGTTTGAAACGGTAAGTATTTTATGGGAAGGAGCGCTGGCACATGAAGACAGCAGTGGCAGTAAGGGAAAACTCTTTGCCGGTGATGTACAATGGATGACAGCCGGATCGGGCATCCTGCACAAAGAATTTCACGAAGAAGAATTCAGCAGAAAAGGTGGTGTGTTGCATGGAGCACAACTTTGGGTAAACTTACCTGCAAAGTATAAATCTGTTGCGCCTGCTTACCAGGATCTCCGCTCCGGTTCTATTCCCGTTGTAGAATTACCTGGCAATGCCGGTAAAGTGAGAATCATTGCCGGTAACTGGAATGAGGTAAAAGGCCCTGCTTCAACATATACCCGCATTAACATGTATGATATACATGCGAATGCACATGCTGCAGTAGAACTTCGTTTACCCGAGGGAGATACTACCACTATTTTAGTTTTAAACGGCACCATTCAGATCAACGACGAACAGGTGGCAAGAGCAGAAGATATTGTGGTGTTTGAAAAAGAAGGGAGCACTATCTCCATTCAAACCAATAATGAATCTCATTTGTTAGTATTAAGTGGTGAGCCCATTATGGAACCTGTTGCTGCTTATGGTCCGTTTGTTATGAATACACAGGAAGAGATAGCAGCAGCAATTGATGATTTCAACGCCGGTAAGTTTGGTCAGTTAAATTAATTACAATGAACATTGAAATAATTGCAGGTAGTCCACGTGATAACAGTATTACTTATCGTGTGGCATTATTCCTGAAACATTTTTTAAGCACTCACACCCATCACCAGGTGAACATCATTGATGTAAGGGACTGGAATCTTCCGCTCCTTCAAAATGTATTCACCTCGGTTGAAACAACGCCTGAAGAATTCAAACCACTCAGCAGGCGCATGTTTGCAGCTAATGCCTTTATTCTGGTTACACCGGAGTATAATGGAAGTTATACTCCGGCTTTAAAAAACCTGCTGGATTATTTTCCCAAACAAACACATAAAAGCTTTGGTATTGTAACCGCATCGCCGGGAATGATGGGCGGTATGAGAGCCACACAACAATTACAATTACTCATCAATGCGTTATTTGGTATTGCAGCACCTCATATGCTGGTCGTTGGACAGGTGGATAAACGATTTGATCAGGAAGGAACATTGATTGATCCTTCTTTTCAACCTCAGATCGATACGTTCGTTCGTGAATTTCTGTGGCTGGCCGAGAGCCTGCACCCGGAATCGGTGCTGAATTAACACTGGAATTCGAAAGGCGAACCTTACCTTTGCGTACGTCTACCAACAATCATGAGCGACGAAATCAAACACGAATGCGGGCTTGCCTTCATTCGTTTACGCAAGCCTTTTTCTCACTACCAGAAAACCTACGGCTCTGTTCTTTACGGATTAAATAAGCTATACCTTTTAATGGAAAAACAGCACAACCGTGGCCAGGATGGTGCCGGTGTTGCTGCTGTAAAGCTGAATGTGGAACCGGGATACCCGTTTCTGCATCGCATCCGGAGCAGTGAACAACAGCCCATTGCCGATATCTTTTTCAAAATAGGAAAAGAAGTTGCAGAACTTGAAAAATATCAGCCCGATATTATGCAACATCCGGGTTTAATGAAAGGTCATCTTCCTTTTCTGGGTGAATTATTATTAGGGCATCTTCGTTACGGCACACAGGGAAAAAACAATGTAGAATTTTGTCATCCGTTTATTAAACGCAATACCAATCCATCCAGGAACCTGGCACTGGCAGGCAATTTCAACCTGGTAAACACAGAAGAGTTGTTTGCATTGGTAAATGTGGAGCCGGGCGTTTTTCAAAAACAAAGTGATCTTGCGGCCATGATGGAAGTGGTGCATCATTTTCTTGTAAAAGAAGATGAACTGCATCCTAACGAGCCTTCTATTTCCAACGTTCTGAAAAAAGCAGCTCCTTTATTTGATGGCGGCTTCACTATTGGCGGAACAACCGGTAACGGATCCGGTTTTGTAATGAGAGATGCACATGGTATTCGTCCGGCTTATTATTACATTAATGATGATGTGATTGTTGCTGCCAGCGAACGGGCTGCCATCCGCACCACTTTTAATGTGGGTGAAAATGAAGTACTGGAGCTCATGCCCGGACAAGCGTTGATTGTGGACCCCGATGGTGTTTATCATATTGAACAAATACTTACTCCAAAAGAAAGAAGAGCCTGCTCGTTCGAACGCATTTATTTCAGCAGGGGTAGCGATGAAAAAATTTACAGGGAACGGATCACACTCGGACATAAACTAAGCAAACGTGTACTTGAACATATCAATTATGATCTGAAGAATACGATCTTCTCCTATATTCCCAACACAGCCGAAGTGGCTTTCTATGGATTGGTGAAAGGAATGGAAGATTACCTCAACCAGATCAAAGTACAGCGGATCATGAGCTGGAACGGAACATTTGACGAAGAGAAGCTAACGGAAATGATCACCCGAAAAATTCGCCAGGAGAAAATTGCCATCAAAGATGTGAAGCTACGCACCTTCATTACAGAAGACAGCAGCCGCAATGAAATGGTGCAGCACGTTTACGATATTACATACGGCACTGTAAGAGCCGGGCAAGACACTCTGGTAGTTATTGACGATTCCATTGTTCGGGGTACTACGCTAAAAGAAAGTATTGTACGGATGCTGGGACGATTAAACCCAAAGAAAATCATCATAGTATCTTCTGCACCACAGATTCGCTATCCCGATTGTTATGGAATTGATATGAGTAAACTGGGCGATTTTGTGGCCTTTCGTGCAGCCATTGCTTTGTTGAAAGAAAGAGGCATGGAACAGCTTTTAGAGGATGTGCACCAAACGATTAAAGAACTCAACCGCACCAATCAGTTGCATACAGAAAATGTGGTTCGAAGAATTTACAAGTCTTTTACCACAGAGGAACTGAGCGATAAAATTGCCGAACTGATTACACCAGCCGGACTGGGCCTGCCCGTTCAGGTCATCTATCAGAACATAGAGGATCTGCACGCCAGTTGCCCCACCAATACCGGCGACTGGTATTTTACAGGTAATTATCCCACTCCCGGAGGCAATAAAGTGTGCAACAAAGCCTTCCTGAATTACCTGGAAGGAAAAAATGTTCGTGGATACTAAATGGTTCCACTTAAGCTGGGCATTTCTGGCAACATTTTTGTTACTAATTACACATCCGTCTTTAATTAATCCAATCCTGTCCAACTGGTCTGAAAAAAATTGAACCACCATTTCTGGTGGTTTTTTTATGCCCTTATTTTCCCCTCTGTAAAACAGCAGGCTTCTGTATCTTCAACGTTCAATCTTTCAATTCTGAAATGAAAACTGTACTACTGATCCGGCACGCAAAAAGCAGTTGGGCCGATCCGGGCATGATTGATTTTGAACGGCAACTAAACGACCGTGGATTAAAAGATGCTCCGCTGATGGCAGAACGACTATTACTGAATCAGGTAAAGATTGATACCATGATCTGCAGCAGTGCAATAAGGGCCCGGCAAACCTGCGAAGCATTTGCATCTGTTTATCAGTTTCCTCCAAACCAGATACAATTCAAAATGGAATTATACCTGGCACCCCCCGAACGTTTTTATAAAGTATTGAAAGCTTTACCGGCAACAGTAAATCATGTGGCATTGTTTGCACACAATCCAGGCATTACAGAATTTGCCAACGAACTCAGTTCTGCAAAAATTGATGATATGCCCACCTGCTCTGTTTTCGCTATAAAAGCAAACATCAGCGACTGGAGCAATTTTGAAAAGGCGAAAAAAGAATTCTGGTTTTTTGATTCCCCGAAAAAAATATAATTACCATTTGCCAAACCAAAGTTGCTGGTTGGGGCTATACAGATCGTCCTGGAACTGTACCTGGTTGGGCGTTTTCAGGTAAATATCCCACTCTGTACTCATGAGCGTGAATTCATACCGTGTGGATTTAATGAGCATGGTAAATGTTCGTGCACTTTCATCGGCCTCCCATTTACCATCATAGGTTGCAGCACCGTCTGTAATTTTCATACTGCTATCGGCATTAAACACAAACTTCATTCCTCTGTAAAGCAATGCATAATCTGTTCCGGCGATATTAAATTTATTCACCCGCCATTCAGAACCCACCAAAACAGATTTCAATACAGGCGCTTCTGTGCGCTTTCTGCAGGAAATCAAAACCACTGTGAGCAATAAAACAATTACAAAGCCTTTCTTCATAGAATTTGTGTTGATGCACTAAGATACAACACATTTTAAAAGTTGTTCTACAAAAAGAAAGGGCTGCTTACAGCAGCCCTTTTCCGGGAATTAGTTAAGCCCGTATTTCGATTTATACCGTTCGTACAACTGAGTTTGTTTGTTTTCAAGACTCACTTGCCGGCCCTGAATCAAAGCAAGCGTTATGATACTGGTTCTCATATCAAGAATATCGCCTTCGCTAACTACGATATTGGCATCTTTTCCCACTTCAATAGATCCTGTGCGGTTGTCGATACCCAGTACTTTTGCTGCATTCAGTGTAATGGCGGTGAGTGCCGGTTCTTTGCCCATGCCATAAGCAGCCGCTGTTCCTGCATTGAAGGGCAGATTTCTGCCTCTTGTTTGCCCATCTTCATCATTAATCACAACAACCACACCTGCTTTGTGCAGTATAGCTGCGGTTTTGTAAGGAAGATCCACATCATCGTCCTGTGTGGTAGGCAAACTGTGTTGCTGAGATAATATAACCGGAATTTTATTTTCTTTCAACAAGTCGGCAATCTGCCAGCTTTCACTTCCTCCTACGATCACCACATCAAATCCAAACTCTTTTACAAAATCAATAGCAACTAAAATTTCTTTCACCATATCGCAGTGAATGAAGAGCTTTTGTTTTTTGTCGAACAGGTTTTTAACTGCTTCGAATTTCAGATTTGTTTTTTCATGTTTTGCTTCGGCATAATATGCTTTTGCCTCCCGGAAAAAACGTTTTACTTCTTCAATACGATTCAACCCTTCTTTCACCACATCACTGGTGGGCCTGCTATCGGTTCCCAAGAATGCAGCAAAGGGATTGGGCCTTGCAATCAGGCTGGGCATGTAAAAATGCAAACGGCCATCTGTATCATAAGCCGCATCTTCCCAGTTCCATGCATCCAGCTGTACAACAGAAGATGTGCCGCTGAGCAAGCCGCCCTGTGGTACCACGTTGGCCAACAGAATGCCATTTGCCTTGAGTGTGTTAATCACTTTTGAATCGGTATTGTAAGCAACAATTGAACGGATGTTGGGATTTAACACCCCTACTTCTGTATGATCAATCGTGGCACGTACACTGTTTACTTCCACTAATCCTAATTGCGAATTGGCAAGAATGAGGCCGGGATAAACATGTTTTCCTTTGGCGTCAAACACTTTTACACCATCCGCAGGTACAGGAATGTTTTGTCCCACCTCCACAATTTTTCCATTATTGATTTTAATGGTTGTGTTTTCGAGCACCTGTCCGTTACCCACATGCACGGTACCGCCCGTTATAAATATCAGGCCTTTATATTCCTTGGCCGGATAAACTGTTTCTTGTGCAATTGCCTGTACAAACAGGAACACAAGCGTTATTGTTGTTATGATAATTCGTTTCATTTCTAAATTTTTACTGGTTACTGCTTTCTGTGTACTGATCTGCATCCACAACAAACAAACCGTGTTTGTGATTGTGCTCACTGCAGGTGTGCATGATTTCCATTGTAGGAGCAAACGGAACCGTTGGCATTCCCATTCTTTTCTCACCCGTCATTTTTGAAAAGAGGCGGGCTCTTTCTTTGGCAATCTGTAAACGAAGCTGCACGTCTTTTTCACGGTCATAGTATACAATACCATCTACAATTGTTTTCATGGCCATTGCATAAATACTGAGTGGGTTATCACTCCACAATACCAGGTCGGCATCTTTACCTACACGAATGCTGCCCACTTTATCTTCAATATGCAACATGATTGCCGGATTGAGTGTAACCATTTTCAACGCTTCTTCCTCTGACATGCCGCCATACTTCACACTTTTAGCTGCTTCCTGGTTGAGCCGACGTGCCATTTCTGCATCATCGGAATTAATAGCCACAGTAAGCCCTGCCCGTTGCATGATAGTAGCGTTGTAAGGAATTGCATCTACTACTTCCATTTTATAAATCCACCAGTCACTGAAGGTGGATGCATAAGAACCGTGTTGTTTCATTTTATCGGCCACTTTATATCCTTCAAGAATGTGAGTGAAAGTATTAAGTGTGAAACCGAATTTTTCTGCCACACGGATCATGTCTGTGATTTCGCTTTGCACATAAGAGTGACAGGTGATGAAGCGCCTTTTGTTGATGATTTCCACCAATGCATCCAACTCAAGGTCACGGCGTGGTGCCACTGCTTTTGTATTTTTTTTCTTTTCGTCTTCGTATTTCTTCCAGGCTGCTTCATAGTCACGGGCACGTGTAAACGCATCCATCAATACCTGGTCAACACCCATTCTTGTATCGGGGAAGCGGTTGTTTTGCTGGGCACTGGAACGTTTTACGTTTTCACCCAATGCAAATTTGATGAAACCGGGTGCTCCCTCAAATTTGAGCATCTCGGCGTTACCTCCCCAGCGCAATTTGATCAACTGTGTTTGTCCGCCAATCGTGTTTGCCGATCCATGCAGAATATGAGAAGATGTAACCCCGCCGCTGAGCTGACGGTAAATATTAATATCATCAGGATTCAGGTTGTCGGCAATCCGCACTTCAGAAGTTACACTTTGTCCGCCTTCGTTGATTGAAGCTGCTGCAATATGTGAGTGCTCATCAATGATACCCGGTGTGAGATGCATGTTTGTTCCATCAATAATACGTGCACCGGGTTCTGAAAGATTTTTACCAACTGCTGCAATTTTTCCATTCTTCACCAGCACATCTGTGTTCAGCAGTTTGCCTTCTTTTTCATTAGTCCATACAGTTGCGTTTTTGATGAGTATCGTTTCCTGTTTGGGCATTTCTTCCCATCCGTACCCGTTGAACGGATAGGTGATTTTTCCTAACTCCGGTTTGCGTTTTGGCCTAACGCTATCGGCCTTGGTTTCGATTTCTTTATTATAAACAGCTGTCCATGTAAACCGGTTACCCGCTGCATCATCGCCCAATCCGCTCCATGTGGTTCCGTTGGAAATTCCGCTGAGGCGGATCTGGTTTCTGCTTCCTTTTGATTCCGGGAAATTCAGTTTCACCTGTTTTCCATCATAAGTAAATCGTCCGGTAAGTGTATCCTTTCCTATCACACTGGCCGTGCTGTTGTTTTTCACATCAACTGTAAAGGTTTTAGGTGCGCCGGGTGTATTTACCACCAATGTATAAGAACCTTTTATCTCCATCCACATATCTTCTTTTACACCATACTTTTCACCTTGAATCCAGTTTTGAAGAATGCTGGTTTTTTCGTTGAAGATATTTCCGTTGGTAATTACAAAGTTGGCAATCTTGCCGGTTTCAATACTACCCACACGATCGTAGATGCCTAATACTGTTGCAGGAATACTGGTTAAGGCTTCAAAAGCTTTGGTTTCAGACAAACCATAATCGATGGCTTTGCGCAGATTGGCCCAGAACTGTTTGGGATCACGGAGATCGGAAGTGGTGAGGCAGAATGGTATTCCGGCTTTTTCAAACATAGCTGCGTTGGCCGGAGCCATTTCCCAATGCTTCATGTCGGCAAGAGAAACATAACGGGCATCATTAGGGTCTTCCACATCCATGGCTTGCGGAAAATTGAGCGGCAGAATGAACGTGCCCTTTGTTGCCAGCATTTCATTGATACGCTGATACTCATTTCCGCCTGCTTTCAGGATATACTGTACTCCAAATTCATCGCCAATCCGATCGGCTCGAACCACGTTCCATTTATCATTGGCTTCAAATATTTGCGGCAGGTTCTGGTTATCATTCCAGTTTTTCAACGTAAGGTTGATTCCTTCTGCAGAGGGATTGGTTTTATACCAATTTGCATCGAGATAGGTTTGACGAAGCAAGGCAATGCTACCCATGAGTGAGCCGGGGTAGGCTTGTGTGGAAGCTCCTTTGCTGAAGGAGTAATGAGCAGATGCTTTGTCTTTGAGTACCACAAAGTTTTCACGGTTGTTGGCAAAAGTGACTACCATACCAGTGCCCCGGGCAATCCCATCACGCTGATGCACAAGCGCAGTACCAAAGCCCATATCTCTCCACTGTTTGGCCTTTGCATCATCCACCGCAAAGAGGCTGGCAGCATTTACATCGGAACGGATGGCCTGGTTCCATCCAAACGGACCTTTCTGGTTGGATGTAAACTGAACCGGGGCATTGAAATTGAAGCCGCCCGGTTGGCGTTGAACAGCCGGGATGCCATAGTCGGCATAGATGTCAATAAACGAGGGGTAGATGAATTTGCCCCTGCAGTCGATCACCACAGCATCGGCAGGTACAGAAACTGAAGTTCCGACGCCAATGATTTTCCCATCTCTGATGAGCAACGTAGCGCCGTTGAGCGTTGTGGCTGCATCTTTAACAATGGTGGCATTGGTGAAAGCATACGTTCGTGTCCGGGTATCGGCCACACCGTTTACAGGAAAGGTTTCCTGTGCGTTGATGATTGCTGCTGCCAGCAAACACCAACAGAGTAGTAAGATTCTTCTCATGTTGCAGTTTTTGATTGTTGTTTGACGTTTCAATTTAAAAAAATCAACAATAGTGGATGACAGTTTTGGGATAAACGGCAGATTGTTGAAAACTTCGATACGGGAGGGCTTTCATGCCCACTAAAAATGGGGTGACTTTTACCTGCGGTATCCGTGATAAAACACACACAAATGACATTTAGCTGACAATCATCATCCGCCCCCTTGATGCTTCTCATTTCACAAAAAAAGGGTACAAGATAGTTTTGCCCCACTTATTACCAGAAATATGAGTGTAATTATTGTCCTGATTGCAGTAAGTATTCTTGTCGCCGGGGGATTCCTGGCTGCTTTTCTTTGGAGTGTAAAAGATGGTCAGTACGATGACGACTATACTCCCTCCGTCAGAATGTTATTTGACGACAAACCCTCTCAAAAGTCTTGATTCTTTAACCCTTAATACAAACCAAAAACAATGCAAGTAGAACGTTTTCAGTACGACAACAAGATTGTACGCAACTTCGCCATCGCCACCATCATATGGGGTGTCGTGGGGATGCTGGTAGGTTTATGGATAGCACTGCAACTGGTGTTTCCAAAGGAACTGAACATTGGTCCGTGGTTCAACTTCGGACGGCTTCGCCCACTGCATACCAACGCTGTCATTTTTGCCTTCGTTGGTAATGGTATTTTCATGGGTGTTTATTACTCATTGCAGCGCCTGTTAAAGGCCCGCATGTTCAGTGACGCTCTCAGCAAAATCCATTTCTGGGGTTGGCAGCTCATTATCGTGGCTGCAGCCATCACCCTTCCCCTCGGTATCAGCACTGCTAAAGAATATGCAGAGCTGGAGTGGCCAATTGACATCGCCATTACCCTTATCTGGGTGGTATTTGGTATCAACATGTTTGGTACTATCATCAAAAGAAGAGAGCGCCACCTGTATGTGGCTGTTTGGTTCTACATTGCTACGTTTGTAACGGTAGCGGTGCTGCACCTGGTAAACTCTTTTGAACTTCCCGTTAGTTTGTTCAAAAGTTACAGCTGGTATGCCGGTGTACAGGATGCACTGGTACAGTGGTGGTATGGCCACAATGCGGTGGCATTTTTCCTCACCACACCCTATCTGGGTTTGATGTATTACTTCATGCCTAAGGCTGCTAATCGTCCTGTTTACTCTTATCGCTTGTCTATCATTCACTTCTGGGCATTGATCTTCCTGTACATCTGGGCTGGTCCGCACCACCTGCTGTACACTGCATTGCCAAACTGGGCACAAAGTCTGGGTATCGTATTCAGCGTTATGCTCATTTTCCCAAGCTGGGGTGGTATGATCAACGGTTTGTTGACACTGCGTGGTGCCTGGGATAAAGTAAGAGAAGATGTGATCCTGAAATTCATGGTGGTTGCCGTAACAGCTTACGGTATGGCCACATTTGAAGGACCGATGCTGAGTTTGAAAACCATCAATGCAATCAGCCACTTCACAGACTGGACAGTTGCCCACGTGCACGTAGGCGGTTTGGGCTGGAATGGTATGCTCACATTTGGTATTCTTTACTGGCTGGTTCCCAGAATCTTCCGTACAGAACTGTACAGCAAGAAACTGGCAAACTTCCACTTCTGGGCCGGTACACTTGGTATCGTGTTCTGGGCCGTTCCTATGTATTGGGCTGGCTGGACACAGGCAAGTATGTGGAAGCAGTTTACAGAAAGTGGTCAGTTGAAATACCAGTTCCTCGAAACAGTTACTTACCTGCAACCCTTCTTTGCCATTCGTGCATTGGGTGGATTGTTATTCCTTACAGGTGCTGTGGTAATGCTGTTTAACCTGTTCAAAACCATTGCAAAAGGTTCATTGCTTGCGAACGAAGATGCAGAAGCTCCTGCTCTTGAATCTGAATATCACAAACATGCCGGCGAACACTGGCATCGTTGGATTGAACGCAAACCCTGGCCTTTGCTGGTGACTGCGTTGATCGTGATCCTGATTGGTGGTATTGTGGAGCTTGTTCCTACATTCCTCATCAAATCCAATGTTCCCACCATTGCCAGTGTGAAACCATATACACCACTGGAACTGCAGGGAAGAGACATTTACATTCGTGAAGGATGTTATGTATGTCACTCACAAATGGTTCGTCCGTTCCGTAGCGAAACAGAACGTTATGGTGAATATGGAAAAGCCGGTGAATATGTATATGACCATCCGTTCCAATGGGGTTCTAAACGTACCGGTCCGGATCTTTCCAGAGAAGGTGTTGGTAACAACAAAAAATCGCATGCATGGCACTACAATCACTTTGATGAGCCATCTGCCATTTCAACCGGTTCTGTGATGCCATCTTATTCCTTCTTTATTGATAATGAACTTGACACAATAACCACACCTGCCAAAATCAGGGCCATGCAAACATTGGGTGTACCATATCCTGCAGGATATGACCTCATTGCCAACCAGGATCTGATGAAACAGGCAACAGAAATCAGCACTGTGTTGAAAAATGATAAAATTACCGTAGCTCCTACCAAGGAAGTAATTGCGGTGATTGCTTATATGCAGCGTTTGGGTGTTGACATCAGCAAATCAAAAGAAGCTAACAACAATCAATAAGAGGTATGTTCAAGTTTATAAAAAAATATGCGGAAACGATGGATCATGTTTCGATCTATCCCATTATTTCCCTGATCATTTTCTTCGCTTTCTTCATGGGTGTACTGTGGTATGTGAAGGGCATAAATAAGACAGAGATCAGTGATATGGAAAAACTTCCGCTGGAACCCTAACAACCATCATTAACCGAAATGCAAATAAATAATATGAAACGTATTTTATCACTGTTGCCGGTTGGTTTGCTCTTCAGCACCTTGTTGCATGCACAAGATGCTGCCACAACAGCCGCCGCACCGCAGGAGCAGTCAAATTTCCTTGAAATTTTCATGGCTGTTGTTGCCGTTATCCTCGTTCTGGTGATCTGGGGACTCAGCAACATCATGACCATGTTTGCCAGGCAGGTACTCGTTAAACACAAAAACTCAACTGCAGGAAAAGCAGTGGCCATGATTGTAACACTGTTGCTCCTTTCTGTTGGTACATTTGCCCAGGATGCAGCCACAACGGCAACACCCGCTGCTTCCACTTTCAATTACGGCGGACTTTCAGCCACCAGTTTCTGGTTGCTGGCTGCTGTAATCCTTACAGAGTTTATTGTCATTTTCATTCTAGTGTTTAACATTCAGCGTTTACACAAAGAACTCCTTCCTTCCTCTTCAACCGCTGTAACTCCGGAAGAAGAAAAAGCACAGAAAGAAGGTTCTCTTATGCGCACCTGGCATTATCTCGACAAAAAATTCTTTACAAAGGCAGCCGAGAAAGAAGCCGATGTGATGCTGGATCACGACTACGATGGTATTCACGAACTGGATAACGCTTTGCCACCATGGTGGAAGTATGGTTTTTACATCACCATCGTTTTGGCTGTTATTTACCTTCTTCGTTTCCATGTAATGGGTGCAGGCCCTTCTCCTGAACAGGAATATGCAACTGAAATGAAAAATGCACAGGAGCAAATTGCTGCTTACATGGCCAAGGCAAAAGATAATGTGGATGAAAACACAGTTACTATGGCTGAAGCCGCTGGTGTAGATGCTGGTAAAGAATTATATGCCAAAACCTGTGTTGCCTGTCACGGACAAAAAGGTGAAGGTGGTGTGGGACCTAATCTTACAGATGATTACTGGATACATGGTGGTAACATCAAAGATGTATTCAAAACAATCAAATACGGATATCCTGATAAGGGCATGCAATCCTGGCAATCGCAGTTTTCTCCCAAACAGATTCAGCAGTTAGCCAGTTTTGTAAAATCATTACACGGTACCAACCCTGCTAATGGTAAAGCTCCCCAGGGAGATTTGTATAAAGAAGGTGAAGCCGGCCCGGCAAAAGACACTTCGGCCACTGCACCTAAGGACAGCATTGCTGCTCCTGCAACCAAATAAGAAAATTTTTATCTGTAACCCTGTTTATTAATAGTAAGTATATGAACGAACAAATGACGCCCGAGGAAAAGATATACAGCCTGGATCAGTCCTTCAGAGATAGTGTTGCCACTATTGATAAACAGGGTCACAGAAAATTTATTTTTCCTAAAAAACCATCCGGCAAATATTATACGCTGCGTACACTTACCAGTTTGGTGTTCCTGCTTGTGTTTTTTGCTGTTCCTTTTATTAAAGTAGGTGGGGAGCCATTACTGATGTTTAATGTGCTGGACCGGAAGTTCATCATCTTTGGTAAAATATTCTGGCCCCAGGACTTTTTCATTTTTGCGATTGGCCTTCTCACTTTTATTGTATTTATCATTCTGTTCACCGTTGCATTTGGCCGTTTGTTTTGCGGATGGGTTTGTCCGCAAACCAACTTCATGGAAATGGTATTCCGTAAAGTGGAATACCTGATTGATGGAGACGCCAACAAACAAATGCAACTGAAAGCAATGCCATGGAATGCAGAAAAAATCCGCAAACGGATTACAAAAATGGCAGCATTCTACCTCATTGCTTTTGTGATTGCTAATTTCTTCCTGGCCTACCTCATCAGTATGGATGAAGTGATGAAGATGGTAACAGAAGGAATCGATAAAAACTTTGGCACATTCATTTCTCTCATTGGTTTTACCACTGTATTCTTTTTTGTTTACTACTGGTTCCGTGAACAGGCTTGTATTGTGGTTTGTCCCTACGGCCGTTTACAAGGTGTGCTGCTCGATAAGAATTCAATTGTTGTTGCGTACGATTATGTGCGTGGCGAGCCCCGTGGCAAAAAGAAAAAAGAAGAAGTGTCAAACGCTGGTGATTGTATTGATTGTAATGCCTGCGTTCGTGTATGCCCAACCGGTATTGACATTCGTAATGGTACACAATTAGAATGTGTAAACTGTACTGCTTGTATTGATGCCTGTGATCATATCATGGACAGCATTGGCAAGCCCAAAGGCCTCATTCGCTATGCCAGTGAAAACAATATTGCACTGAAGCAAAAGACCAGATTTACCTGGAGAATGGTATTGTACTCCATTATGTTAACCCTGCTTGCCAGCGGACTGGTAACATTGCTGGTAACAAGAGACGATGTGGATGCCCGTATTTTACGCTCACAGGGACAAACCTTCCAGTTACTTCCTGATGGCAGAGTGAGCAACCTGTACAATGTGAAACTGGCCAACAAAACAAGGAAAGAAGTACCACTGGTATTGAAACTGGAAAACATAAAAGGAGAAATACAGATGATTCAGGAAATAAAAGTTCCGAAAGAATCGTATTTCCAAACCAGCTTCTTTGTAAAACTCAAGCCATCTGAAATCAGCCGTAGAAAAACGCCCATTAAAATTGGAGTTTATGAAGATGGAAAACTGATTAAAACCTGTAAAGCCACCTTTCTTGCACCATCCATGTAAATAAAAAACATTTTTTATGAATTGGGGATACAAAATTTTATTTGTCTATTTAGCCTTTGTTGCCGGAATTTTATTCCTCGTATATAAAGCCAACAACGAACACTTTGATCTCGTTGAAAAGGATTACTACGAAGCAGAATTAAAGTACCAGGACCGCATTGATGCCAATGTACGCACCGGTGAATTGTCGGAACCTTTATCTGTTGCTGTAGAAAACAATCAGTTAAAAATTGTTTTTCCAAAAGACTTCGCCGGACAATCAATACAGGGTGAAGCCTTGCTGTACTATCCCGCCGACGCATCTAAGGATATTAAACAACCTTTTTCTGCAGACGGTGGCAACTACACCATGAACCTTCCGGCAAACAACAAGGGATTACACACCCTTAAATTAAGCTGGACTGTTAACAAGAAAACCTATTACCACGAAGAAAAATTATTCCTCTGATTATGTTATCTGTCATCTCTATTGCCTTTACTATGGGATTGATTGGTAGCCTGCACTGCGTTGGCATGTGCGGACCACTGGCTCTGTCCTTACCGGTACAACACGACAATCTGTTTCAAAAAATCACGGGTGGATTATTATACAACCTGGGCCGTGCCACTACTTATGCTGTTGCAGGTTTTGCATTTGGCCTTATTGGCCAGAGTATATCCTTTGCAGGAGCACAGAACTGGCTTTCGGTATCCCTGGGTGTCATCATTCTTGTGTATTTAATTATACCCAAGAGTTATACCGGCAATACCTGGATTGCACGTAAGCTGAACAGCTTTTTCCTGCTGCTCCGCGGAGAGCTGGGTAAACTTTTTTCCACTAAAACACAAAGTGCACTGTTTGTTATCGGACTTCTGAACGGTTTACTTCCCTGCGGTATGGTTTACCTGGCCATTGCCTCGGCTATTGCAACCGGTTCGGCGGTTAAAGGCGCTGTATTTATGGCCTTTTTTGGATTGGGAACGCTGCCGGCAATGTTCAGTATGACAATGGCAGGCAACTTTATTAACCAGAACATACGTCTGAGGTTGAGAAGAGCTGTTCCTGCCTTCCTGTTGGTGATGAGTATGTTGTTGATTTTGCGTGGTTTGAGCCTGGGAATTCCCTATCTCAGCCCCAAGTTGGAAACAAAAGGCCCGGTTCACTCCTGTTGTCATAAGCCTTCGTAGAATGACGAATCTCATTTTTTAACTTGATAGTCATTCTTGCAGAAACTTGCCCTAAAAGTGAAATTTGGGGTGTTCACAACATTCTTTTACATAAAAACCTTTTAGTATGAACAACGGGAATCTGCCGACAAAACGGGTAGAAAATTTCCCAACGTTGTTTGACGATTTCTTCAAACCCTGGAGAGAATGGTTCGACATGGGTTGGGATAAAGTATCTACCGTGCCTTCTGTAAACGTAACAGAAGCAGACAAAGAATACAAAATTTCGGTAGCTGCTCCTGGTTTGCAGAAAGACGACTTTAAAGTAAATGTAGATGGTAACATGATTACCATCAGCGCCGAAAGAAGCACCCGTTCTGAAGAGAAAGAAGAAAAGTTTACCCGTAAAGAGTACAACTACACTTCTTTCAGCAGAACATTTACGTTGCCGGACAATGTAATGGCCGACAAAATTGAGGCCCGTTACGAAAACGGGGAATTAATGCTGATGCTACCCAAAATGGTTGATGAAAAAATATCAACCCATAAAAAAATAGAAATCAGGTAAGCTCAGAGAGCCCCCTGCCAAACGAAAAAGACAGGGGGTTTTTACTAACAATATGAATTTGTGAAAAATTAGAAATTGAAGAGATGGCCAGACGGAAATTAGAACAGTTTCACCAGGAGAATTCTACATGGAAACGTACCCTCGATTTCATGGAGCAGGAGAATGCGTATATGAAAAACCGCCTGAGTAAAGTATTGGATATTCATCATACCCCCGATTTTCTGGATTGGGCAGAAAATTATCAGAACCAGATGCTGATGAAAGAAGAGGCGATTGATTTGCTCAAACAGGATATCAATGCACAGGAAAAACGCCTTGCCAGCGAATACCTGTTTGAAGGGCAACCTTTAAACACAGATATTGTAAAGTCACAGAATCAGCTGCGGTTACAAATGAATTATGTGGAAGAAGAATTCTTTCACATGAAAAAATCATTTAATGAATTCCTCGTGAAAAATGTGCTGCATGAATATGAATAAGCTCATTAATTGAGCATATCCTGCAGTTTCTTTTCGTTCAGGATAATAATATTCCCTTCTTTAATATCAATCAGTTTCTCTGATCGGAAATCGCTGAGTGTGCGAATCAGGCTTTCTGTAGCAGTAGCTGCAATATTGGCCAGATCTTCCCTGGAGATATGAATAGAGAATTTAGAATCGTTTTCTGCTTTGTACTTACGCATTAAGGTAAGCAAGGCTTCGGCTACCCGTTTCCGTAAACTATTGTAAGCCAGCCCCAGCAGCTGATTTTCTTTTTCAGTAATATTATTGGCCAGCAACCGGATGATTTTCTGAGCCACATCCTTGTTGTTGTTCAGCAGTTCTTCGAAGTCTACTCTTGGAATAATCGCCAGTTCGGAATCTTCCATGGCTTCGGCAGTTTCTTTATACGGCTCATTTTCCAACAGGGGAATATAGCCGAGAAAATCACCTTCATTGTACAAACCTATGGTAAGCTCCTTACCATCTTCATTTGTTTTAAAGGTTTTCACTTTGCCTCTTAATATATAATACAGGCGGCCGGGATGATTTCCTTCCGAATAAACAATCTGCTTTTTCTTATACTTATTTACGTTGCGGTCTTCTTTTAAAGACGCCAGCGGATCACGGCCCGTTACCGACTGCACCACCTGGCTCCAACCTTCAATACCGGGCAACAGTTCACGCTGCATCAGTTCTGCTTTGCGAAGACGGCTTTCAACAGCACTCAGCAGTTCGGTTTCGGTAAAAGGTTTGGTAATATAATCATCGGCCCCCATTTCCATTCCTTTACGCATATCGGCACGTTCACTTTTAGCACTCAGGAAGATAAACGGTGTGGCACGCAATTCTTCATTCTTTTGTAACACATGCAATACGCCATAGCCATCGAGGACCGGCATCATAATATCACAGATAATAAGATCCGGGCGGCTGGCCAATGCTTTTTCAAGCCCTACCTTTCCATTTTCGGCAGTAGTAACTTTATAGCTTGCTAATTCCAGAATTTCGGCTGTATTTTCCCTGATATCTGCATTATCTTCAATAAGAAGAATTGTTTTCATCTATTAAAATTTAATTCTGCGCTAAAGTAAACAATTTGTATCCTAAAACAAGGGTATTACTACCCCTCAAATTTATGTTGGCGGAACCGTATAATGAACTCTGTTCCTTTTTCAATTTCACTTTTGCAGGTGATGGATCCGTTCATGAGCTGAACATAGCGGCTTACAATATGTAGGCCCAATCCCGTGCCTTGTATATTAGTTACGTTGGCTCCACGGAAAAAACGTTCAAACAAATGTTGCTGATCTGTTTTGGAAATGCCCAGCCCCTGATCTTTGATGCTGATTTCCACATCGTTTCTGTTGACGCTGGATGTGATGGTGATGATGCTGCGTTCCGGAGAAAATTTAATGGCATTGCTGATAAGATTCATAAACACATTTTTCAACAAGCCCGGATCCAGCACAATCTGATCGTTTCCGGAATGGTCGTGTACAATTCCCTGTCCCGGCTTACGGATTGGGTCGATCTGGCGAATCACAGATGAAACCAGGTCGGGCAAAGAAAACTCAGCCCATTTCGGTTCAATTTTTCCATCTTCGATACGGCCCAGCGACAGGAACTCATCCAGGATATCTGTAAGATTGGTAACCGAAGCCTTGATACGGTCAATATGTTTTTCCCGTTTCAATTGTTCTTCGGTGGTAATATATTTCGACAATAAAGTTATAGACGAAAGAATGGTACTTAGCGGCGTGCGGAATTCGTGTGAGGCCATGGAAACGAAACGGCTCTTCATATCATTAAGCTGCTTTTCTTTTTCCAGTGCATGAGACAGGTTGTCTCTTGAGTTTTCCAGTTCCTTGAGCGTATCCTGCAACATCTGGGTTCGTTCGGCCACTTTAAATTCGAGCAGTTCGTTCAATTGTTTCATTTTGGAATTCACATTGGCCATTTCTTCTTTCTGGCGTATGATTTCCAGTTCGTATGCTTTACGGGAAGTATCGTCTACTATAAAAGCAATCGCATAGCGGCCATCGTGTGATTCAAAATGACCCAGGCTGATTTGTACGGGAAATTCTTCTCCCCCTTTTCGCACACCGAATAATTCAAGGCCTACACCCATGGCCCGTGCTTCGGGCTGACTATGAAATTTTTCCCGCTGCTTTTCATGTCCATGACGGTACTTCATAGGAATGAGCACTTCTATTTTCTGTCCAATCAATTCACCTGGTCCGTAACCAAACTGCCGGTTGGCAAATGGGTTGGATAAGGTAACCGTTCCCAACTGATCGGCCACTACAATACCCATAGAAGCATAGTTGAACAAGGCTTCAAACTTCTGGATTTCTTTGAGCAGGGTTTCCTCCGTTTTTACAGAACCGCTCATATCGCTGAACTGCAGCAGCGCATAATCAGGCTCACCATCCACCATGTTCAGCGACAATTCGCTCCAGGTATCTTTCTGTCCAAACAGCTGAATCGTTTTTTTAACCTCCTGCTGCTTTTCCAACGAAACAATAAGTTCAGCTACAAGTTCATCTGTTAGCTGCAGGGTTTGATTTAAAAAAGTTTGCAGTTTTACCGGAACAGCACAATGAAACAGTTGGGAAGCAGCCCGGTTCATGTACACCAGCTCGCCTTCAGGAACCTTTACAATGCCAACGGCGAAAGGAATCTGATTACAAATTGCCTGAACCAGAGAGTTAGATAATTTCAGCATACCAGCACCCGATTTTTTCAAAATCTCAGTAGAGCGGCAATTTAAAGATTGTTTCAATTAAAAGCTCTACTTCTGCCTGATAATCGTTCTATATACCACTTTCCGGTAAGTTTGTTTAATCTAATAGTTTTCACTTATTTCTCAAATACATACTATTAGGATAAACAAAAGCAATTATCTAATTTTATATCCTTGACATCCAATTCCATGAGTGTAAACCATATGCTTAGTGCCAGTGTATCAAATTCAAACGCCAAAACCTCTATGAATCAACAGTTACATAGTTATACTGTTGCTGACACCTGCACTTATGCTGCGCCAACAGCAGAAGGATTACTTAGACTACAATCAATCGGAACCATACATTCATTTTTGGTTGCCAGCCATCGAAACACTCAACACTCTTACACAAACCCATTTCCACTTATCATCAATTAAAGAAACCAAAATGGACAAAATCACAATTCTGATTGCAGATGATCACAAGCTTATCAGAGAAACCTGGAGTTTTATATTAAACAGCGATAGCCGTTTTAATGTAATTGCGCAGTGTAGTAACGGTGAAGAAGCAATTGAACTTTCACAGAAACTAAGACCAAAGGTTGTATTACTTGATATCAATATGTCGCCCATCAGCGGCATTGAAGCAACCGAACAAATACGCAAATATTCTCCTGCCAGTAAAATCATTGGTGTTTCCATGCACTCACAACCTGCTTACGTAAAAAAATTACTGAAGTTGGGCGCACATGGTTATGTAACAAAAAATTCTCCGCAACAGGAAATGTTTGAAGCCATTGTGGAAGTAGTGAAAGGCAACCGATTCATTTGTTCTGAAGTAAAAACGATTTTGTCGGAACAGGCATTTGAAGAAGAAAGCGCCAACGGTGCAAACGCACTTTCCAACAGGGAACTTGAGATCATCAAGTATATTAAAGACGGACTTTCCTCTAAAGAAATTTCAACCGAACTGAATATCTCTTTAAAAACAGTTGAGGTTCACCGTCACAATATTCTGAAAAAGCTGAACCTGAAAAACAGCGCTGCTCTTGTGAACTATATCAACAATTCCGGACTGGTGATTTAAGAATTCAGCATGATTGTGCTGGAAGATTTTATAATTTCACCGTTCAATCCTGCTGTATGGCCATACGAATATTCATCACCGGTGGAACGTTTGATAAAGAATACAATGAAATAACCGGTCAGCTTTATTTTAACGACACACATATGCACGACCTGCTGGATATGGGCCGGTGCCGTGTTCCGGTTGAAATAAGAACACTGATGATGATTGACAGCCTGGAAATGACCGATGATGATCGTGAACTGATCCTCCATCAATGCAACAATGCCGACGAAGACCGTATTGTTCTCACACATGGAACCGATACCATGAGCGAAACGGCGAAATTCATTGCCGAACGCCTGAAAGCAACCGATAAAACAATTGTTCTTACCGGTGCCATGATCCCCATTAAATTTGGTAGCAGCGACGGACTCTTCAACCTGGGAAGTGCTCTTGCCTTTGCACAATCATTGCCCGCAGGTGTATATGTGGCTATGAATGGCCGCTATTTCAACTGGGACAATGTGCGCAAAAACAAACAAACGGGCATGTTTGAAGAAGTGAAGTGATTATTCCTTTTTTCGTTCACCCTTCCACGGTAGTACAAAGCCCCTTGCTTCATTCAGGGTAATGCCAAATACTTTATTTCCTTCCACATAACCACTGTGATAATAAATGCCGCTTTGATCCTGCGTGGTGAAAGCAAAGTATATTTTACCCCACTCAAGATTCAACAAACCTCCCGTAAACGGATAGCCGTAAAATTCGCCATCGAATTTTTTACCCTCCACTTTTGTGAATTTAAATTCTTTCAAGTAAGGTTCGCTGGAAGGCGTTGGACGAAGATCGATGATATAGGTTCCTGTAACTGAACCAGCATTGCCGGTAGTTTGGGCTTTTGCTGCAGTTGTTGAAACGACAAACAAGAGCAGAAAAATAATTGATTGTTTCATCGTGTTACTTTGTATTCGTTTCTTTCGAAAAAGATTGTTTCTGCTTCAAATTTCACCAGCTTGGTGATGCTGAATAAACCATAACGGAGTTGATATACATGACGAATGGTACATGCTTTCTCATCATTGCCATCTTTTCCTTTTTCTTCTGTTACAAACCGCAACGTGCCATCTGCCATTCTTTTCTTTTCAATAATTGTTGCTCCGTTAAAAGAGCGGCCGTCTTTTGAAAGCGTGTAATCTTCTTCCCGATTAGCCTTGGGTTCATCGGTATACTCAAACTTCAATGTCCAGGCATGACAGGTTGACTCTTCCTTGTCTTTACACCATCCATATATTACAACAGGAATCGTTTCTTTAGAACCGGACGTATAATCCTTATATGTAAGCGTTCCCTTCCAGGTACCACGAAGCAATAAAAGATCTTTTGATTGTAATAAGGGTGCTTTCGGTTGGGCAAACGAACTGGTTGCAATCAAAAGTGCAATTGCAGCCATGGAAGCCGACAAAGGCTGAAGTTTTATATTTCTTTTCCGGTTCATGATCCAGTTGTCCAACCCAAACTTACCACTGCCGCCAACCGTAATTACAACAAACCCCCAGAATAACAATTGCTGATAGTACATCCCAATGAATGGAGCCGGTTCATCGTACCAGATAAAGGCCACCACAAAAAACTGGATAACCAGTTGAAAAGCAGAAAAACGGGTAAGCAGTCCAACTGCAATGCAGAGTCCGCCCACAAATTCGCCCCAGGATGCAGCAGCCGCCCAGAATGCAGGAGAGGGGAACGTGAATCCCAGGTCACCTACCTGTTTTACAAACCATCCCGGTGCTGCGATTTCATTCATCTTAGGCCATCCGGCACCGATAGCTATTGTAAAGCCAATATAAAAGCGGAAGAGTAACCAGGCAATATGGAACGCTTTATTTCCGGTAAAGCTGCTGCCAAAAAGAAGTTGTTTCATGATTTCGATTTTTGGTTGAAAAATTTGTTTTAGCAAAAATGTTTCATGAAAAACGGCAGATCGCCTCAAATGTTGATTTAAGACCTGTTATGAATGGCTCAAATCATAAACAGCAGGATCATATTTTCTAAGTAATTGAAATTCAAACCAGGAAAGATTGATTACGATTGTTTTTCCAGCCACTCTTTCGGGTTCATTCCTGTTTGTTTTTTAAACGCCCGGTTAAAAGTGGCTTTAGAGTTGAAGCCACAGTCGAAAGCAAGGCTCAATAAAGTTTGTGTTTGATGTTCGCCGGCCCTGAGTTTCTCTGTAAATGCATTCACACGGTATTCGTTTACAAAATCGTTGAAGTTTTTACCAAAGCCTGTATTAATGATTTTGCTGAGCAGGGAGGTATTGGTGGACAGTTTTTTGGACAGCTGCGTAAGTGTGAGTTCTGCATCTTCATACAATTTCTGATCCTTCATAACAGCTGTTACTTTCTGCTTCCAGCTTTCCATTTCGGCAGATGGCACTTTCTCTTCTTCCAGAACCTGGTAGTCGGCTTCCTCTGTAATAGTCTGAGCTGCCGGCAATAACCCGGCAGATTGATACTGAAGTAATAACTCTGGTTGAAATTTCAATTTTTGTAACGGAATTGAATCGGCATTATAAGAGTTGATGGATATATAATATACAACCAGGGCAAACGAAAAGAAATAATACCAGCTGCCGATATAATCCAGGTTATCAAAAAATGGTATCAGCTCCAGTGCTTCCTGTAGTAAAGGAAGTAAAGTGATTACCGCAAACGCCACCATGAAATTTCTCAACCAGGAAAGATTCGCCATATCCGAAAATGAAAATTCAAACCATACATATTTTTTATACTGCTTATAAAACCGGATGGACAAAACCAGGTAAACAAGTATACTGATGTTTTGTAACCAACGGTACCAGCCTTCAAAATCCGGATCAGTTTCTCCATTCATCAGGTAATAGCGGTGTACAACAAACTTGTCAACCACAACTATCACAAGACACCAGATCAAATAAATGAAGCCGGGTATAAAATGTAACCAATGAGCTTTCTGTAATCTGAAATTCACATTGGTGATACTTTTCACATAGAAATACAGCAATGGGCCCATGAATAACCCATGAACAAAAGGTGTATAAAACAAAATTTCCCGGTACGGACCTTTATAACCATCATACCAGCCGGCAAAGCCTGTCATCCATGGAACAACAGACAAAGCAGCCAGCAATAAAAACACCGACATCAGCTTGTCGCTTAGTCGTTCCTGCTTCACGCCTCTGTACATCAACATGGTTGCATACACCAGGATGTGCACAAAAAATATAAGCAGCAGAGAACTATACAGGTTGAAAGAAAACAGCATGAAAATGAAAGTTAACAATCCGGGATGAAAATATGTTCATTTTAAATAAGAGCAGGCATTACAATTGAAGTTAACTTTAGCATCAAAGATCCTGTATGAACCGTGTCGACCGGCTGCTTGGCATTATCACCACCCTGCAAACAAAAAAATTTGTAAGCGCAGAAAAGATTGCTGCCAAATACAACATCAGCATCAGAACCGTATACAGAGATATTAAAGCAATAGGCGAACAGGGTATTCCTGTGAGCTTTGAACCTAATAAGGGATATTTCCTGGTAGATGGTTTTTTCTTATCACCTGTAAGCTTTACCAATGAAGAAGCCGGTGCAATATTATTAATGCAACATGTGGTGGAACGTTTTGCCGACAAATCCATTTTAAAACATTATACATCGGCACTGGATAAGATAAAAGCCGTGATGCGCCATTCACAAAAAGAAAAACTGGAAATACTCAATCAGAATACCCGTTTTCAAACGATGTACCCCGGCTATACTGATTTTGAACACCTGACAACCATTCAAAATGCGATTTCGTCAAAAACAATTCTGGACATCATTTATCAAAATAGCAATGGCGAAGTAAGTAACCGGGAACTCGAACCAATTGGATTAATTTTTTATGCCTACAATTGGCATTTGGCCGCCTGGTGCCACAAACGAAAAGAATACCGTGATTTCAGAGTGTCCCGTATCAAAAAAGCAAAAGACACATTACAGCCCTTCCGGAAAAGAGATCATATTGAGCTGAATGAATACATGAAGCAGCTTCCGGTAAATTATTAAGCTGCGCTATATTTTTTTCTGCACTGCCATAAGGTTGTCAGTGCCCCTGTTTTTCTTTGTTATCTAAAACAACAATTATATGAGTATCGTTTCTTTATTAGTTCAGGAAATGGAGCAGGAAGCTTCCACCACCCGCAAAATGCTGGCCCTTGTTCCGGCAGATAAATTCACCTGGAAGCCACATGAAAAAAGCATGAGCCTTATGCAACTGTCTACCCATGTGGCAGAAATTCCGGGCTGGGTGGAACATGTGGTCCAGCATGATGTTTTGGATTTTATGGCAACCCCCTACCAACCAACTACTGTAACAACCACAGAGGAATTGGTACAACTGTTTGAAAAATCCCATGCATCAGGCAAGGCCGCACTGCAAGCAGCAACAGATGATACGGTGCTCAACAAAAGATGGGCCATGAAAGCTGGCGAGCAAGTGTATATGGACTTCAGTAAATATGAAGCCATCCGTCATTCATTAGCACAAAACATACACCACCGTGCACAGCTGGGCGTATATCTTCGTTTGCTCAACATTCCTATACCGGGCAGCTATGGTCCAAGTGCCGATGAAAAGAATTTCTGATGTACCAAAAACCGTTCAGCAAATTATCAGAACAGTACAGAATAATTTTTTCATCTTTGTCGGTCCTTAAAACAACGTGATGGCACAGGAACGGAAAGCAGCACTCGGATTTATTTTTATCACCTTATTAATTGATATCACAGGATGGGGCATTATCATTCCGGTAATGCCCAAAATTCTGGAGCAACTCATTCATGGTAACCTGAGTGATGCGGCTCGCATTGGTGGCTGGCTGGGATTCTCCTATGCCATTATGCAATTTGTGTGTGCTCCTATTGTTGGCAACCTGAGCGATAAATATGGACGCCGCCCCATCCTGTTATTTTCTTTGTTTGGTTTTGCTGTTGATTATGTGGTGTTGGCAATGGCGCCTACCATTGGTTGGTTTTTTGTGGGACGCATCATTGCGGGCATCACCGGCTCCAGTATTACAACGGCAGCAGCATATATTGCCGACATCAGCACCAGTGAAAACCGGGCGAAGAATTTTGGAATGATTGGTGCTGCATTTGGACTGGGCTTTATCATTGGTCCGGTTATTGGCGGATTGCTGGGCAGTTTTGGCCCTCGTGTTCCTTTCTGGGCCGCAGCTGCACTCACAGCAATGAACTGGTTGTATGGTTATTTCGTTTTACCGGAATCTTTATCAAAAGAAAACCGTCGACAGTTTGATTGGAAACGGGCCAATCCGTTAAGTGCTTTATTACGTTTAAAAAAATATCCTTCTGTATTCGGGCTCATTGGTTCTCTTGTGTTTGTATACATCGCTGCACATGCTGTTCAAAGCAACTGGAGCTTTTTTGCCATTGAAAAATTCAAATGGAATGAACGCATGATTGGTATATCATTAGGTGTGATTGGTTTGTTGGTGGGAGTGATTCAGGGCGGACTCATACGTTTTATCAACCCGTGGCTGGGCAATGAGAAAAGTGTTTATACGGGGCTTGCGTTATATTCCATCGGGTTATTGTTGTTTTCATTTGCCACACAAAGCTGGATGATGTTTGCGATTTCTATTGTGTATTGCTTAGGAGGAATTGCCGGGCCAGCGTTGCAAGCAATCATTTCTGTTCATGTTCCCGTAAATGAACAAGGAGAGCTCCAGGGTGCCTTAACCAGTTTAATGAGCGCCACCACTATTATTGGTCCGTTGATGATGAATAATCTCTTCTCCTTATTCACAGGTTCACATGCGCCTGTATACTTCCCCGGTATTGCATTCCTGGTGGGAGCCGTGTTAATGATGATCAGTGCGATTGTTGCTTATTATGTATTAAGCCACGAAAAAGAAAAAGGTTACTGATATATTTTTGTAAGATGATCCATATTTCCTTCAGCTCTCTTTCCACGTATGGGTGCGAAGAAGGAAACAATCTTTTTTAAATCTTCCTGTTCATTATCTGTCGTATAAATAACCGGACCAAGGATCACTTCTTTTTTATCAAAATCAAAGCCGGCAAGTAATATGGGAACATGTGCTTGTTTTGCTATCTGATAAAATCCGGTTCTTAATTTTTCAACCCGCTTACGTGTTCCTTCCGGACTCATTGCTAAGCGAAATTGTTCATGTGTATTGAATTTATCTACCACCTGCTGCACCACACCATTGGATGAAAACCGGTCTACGGGTGTACCTCCCAGCCAACGGAAGAACCAACCAAACGGTCCATCAAACAATTCCTTCTTACCAAGAAAATACGCATGCTTTATAGGAATCAGATGCCTTGCACCTAAACCCACCACCACATCCCAGCCACTGGTATGTGGCCCTACGGCAATTACCATTTTGGGCAAATGATCCGGAAAGGATCCGTTGATTTTCCAGCCTTTTGCACGAAACCACAGAGATAAAATCCAACCGATCATAAAAATTTTTTTAGGATGTTTCAGCAATATAAGAAATCAGGACGGAACTAAAACTAACAGTTAATAGTCTCATTTTCAACCGCTTTCTTTCATTTTGCAAAACTGAACAATTAGTTTTTTTAATGATGTTGCTCATATTTTAAGATTTGTACCTGTTCTAATCTTGCATCCGAATTTGAGAATCATTAAATGATCAATTATGTTTGAACTCTCTAAATCACCATTTAATACTATGATTGCAACAACTAAAACCGAATTAACCGAATGGGTAGACAAAATGGCTGCTCACTTCGAGCCAACGAAAGTGCATTGGTGTTCAGGATCTCAGGAAGAGTATGATAACCTCTGTGAGCTTTTAGTAGAAAAAGGAACTTTTATCAGATTAAACCCCGAAAAGCGTCCCAATAGTTTTGCTTGTTTCAGCGACCCCAGTGATGTGGCACGTGTGGAAGACCGTACGTACATCTGCAGCCGCCGCAAAGGCGATGCCGGTCCCACCAACAACTGGATGGAGCCCAACGAAATGAAGCATATCCTCGAAGACCTTACTAAAGGAGCTATGAAAGGACGTACCATGTATGTGATTCCTTTCTGTATGGGACCTGTTGGTTCTCCTTTATCACGCTATGGTGTACAAATCACCGATAGTGAATATGTGGTTCTCAACATGCGCATCATGACCCGCATGGGCGAACAGGTGATGTCTTTTATTGGAAACGATTTTGTAAAATGTTTACACACCCTTGGTGCTCCTTTGAAAGCCGGACAGGAAGATGTGAAATGGCCTTGTAACCCAACTGTTAAATACATCTCTCACTTCCCCGAAGAAAGACTGATCATTTCTTATGGTAGTGGTTATGGCGGTAATGCCCTGTTAGGTAAAAAATGTTTCGCACTGCGTATTGCCAGTGTAATGGGACGTGAAGAGCATTGGCTGGCTGAACACATGCTCATCCTGGGTGTGGAATCTCCCGAAAAAGAAAAAACATACGTAGCGGCTGCCTTCCCAAGCGCCTGCGGTAAAACCAACTTTGCGATGATGATTCCTCCGAAAGAACTCGATGGATGGAAAATCACAACAGTTGGTGATGATATTGCCTGGATTCATAAAGGAACTGATGGTCGTGTATACGCTATCAATCCCGAAGCAGGTTATTTTGGCGTAGCCCCCGGCACCAATGCCAAAACCAATCCCAATGCGATGGAAAGCATTAAAGCCAATACCATCTTTACAAACGTTGCTATCACTCCCGATGGCGATGTATGGTGGGAAGGAATGACCAAAGAAGTTCCCGATGGATTGATTGATTGGCACGGTGAGAAATATGATAAAACATTAGGCAAACCTGCCGCTCACCCCAACGCCCGTTTTACTGCCCCCGCATTTCAAAATCCTGTAATTGATTCTGAATGGGATAACCCTGAAGGTGTTCCTGTTACGGCTTTCGTATTCGGTGGACGAAGAAGTACAGCTGTTCCTCTTGTATACCAATCTTTCAACTGGAACTTTGGTGTATACCTCGCTGCAACCATGGGTAGTGAAATGACTGCTGCTGCCTTTGGTGAACTGGGTAAAGTGCGCCGTGATCCGTTTGCCATGCTTCCATTCCTTGGTTATCACCTCGGAGATTACTTCAACCACTGGTTGCAATTTGGCCGTGACCTCCCCAATGCTCCCCGGATCTTTGGTGTGAACTGGTTCCGCAAAAATGCGAAAGGCGAATTTGCATGGCCCGGCTTCGGACAAAACATGCGTGTACTCAAATGGATTGTTCAAAGAAGTAAAGGAAGGGCAAGTGCTGTTGAATGCCCCATTGGCTGGAGACCCCGTTACCGTGACCTTGACTGGACCGGTATGGAAGACTTCTCACGTGAAGAATTCAATGATATCATGAATATTGACAGCGAATTGTGGAAACAGGAACTGTTAGGCCATGAGGAACTGTTCGAAAAAGCCTATGATCGTCTACCAAAAGAGTTCTTCTTCATGAGAGAGTTATTACTCTCAGCATTATGGCGCAGCCCGTCCAGTTATGAACTGGCTCCCGAACGCCATGACTAAGAACCCGTCAAGTGCTTGTCATATATACAAAAGCCGCTCGTTTGAGCGGCTTTTTATTTGTGCTTATACAGAAAGCAATGTCTCTTTGTTTCCTATTGCAACACCACTTTCTTTACCCCGGTTTCCCATATAATAGAAGGAATAGAAACAGCTCCGTTTTCCATCAGCCATTTACTTAATACAGATCCGTTCACCAGTACCTGCTTCGGTTGTGCCACACCGTGAACAAACAATTCTATCTGGCGTTTGGCTGGTTTTCCTTTGTATTGGCCACCGTTCCCGACGATGGTCATGGTTACCTGCTGTCCTTTCGTGTTTGTCTTAACAGTTATCAATTCGTACTTGTTTGCTTTTATAGCATCGGGAGAAACACCATCGTCTTCATAAAATACTGATTGGCTGTTTCCTTCTGCTGCATAGTAATGCAATACAATCCGGCCTTTGGGATACTGTGCCGTATTTTCAAAAACAGGTTTCATAGGAATCACACTGCCTGCTTTTACAAACACTGGAATAGTAGCTGCATTTACATCCACTTCCAGCCATTGTGCTCCTTTGATTCTTTTTTCCGGGTTCCAGAAATCATACCATTCACCCTTGGGTAAATAGAGTTTGCGTTTGGTGGCGCCTTGTTCCAGCACCGGTGCCACTAACAAAGCACTTCCGAACATATATTGATCCGTTGCTTTGTACAATTCGGGATCGCTTGCATCATTAAAAAACATCGGGCGTACAAAAGGTGCGCCTGTTGTAGCTGCTTCATACGCCAGGTTGTAGATATAGGGCATCAGCCGGTAACGCAATTCAACAAAGGAGCGGAGAATACTTTTATCGGGTTCGTCATAAAAAACAGGTTCACTTTCAATCTGCGGAATTTTGGGATCGGGTGCATTCACACTTCCGTGCGGACGGAAGATGGGAGAGAACACAGCCATCTGTAACCATCTTCTGTACAACTCGGGATCCCGTTTGCCCATTGCAAATCCACCGGCATCGCTGTGCATCGTAGGCACACCGCTCATACCCATACCCAGCATGATTGGTAACTGAGCATTGAATCCATTCCAGCTGCGTTCAATATCGCCACTCCATGGATAGGAACCATAACGCCAGGTGCCTGCATACCCACTGCGGTTGAGATGGAACAGGCGTTGATCCGGATAATTCTTTGCATATTTTTCAAACAACATCTGGCTCCAGGTGTGACCGTATAAATTATGCACTTCATCGGCATTGAACAACCGTTTCTGGCCCATGTCTTTCAGGTTGTGATAAAGATAGTTGGGATGCTTTTCGGGTTCTCCCAAGTCGCCCCACCAACCAGCCACACCTTTTTGAACCTGTGCATTGTATTTACTCCAGAACCAGTCTTTGGTTTTGCTCTGAAAGATGTCTAACAGTCCGGCATAACCGAAGAAAAACTCTTTAATACAAATGGTATCTCCGTTTTTATCAACGGCATTCAGTTTGTTTTCCTGCGTGTATTTATAATTGAACGACTCGGATAACACAAACGGCTCTGCAATTAAAATCGTTTTGATGTCTTCTTTTTTCAGATCAGCAATCATCTGCTCCGGATTGGGGAAACGTTGTTTGTTCCAATCCAGGTTGCCCATCTTCCAGGCGCCGTGTACACCATCGCCAAACCAGAACAGATCAATGATCACCGCATCAAATGGAAAGTGCTGATCTTTCATCATTTTAGAAATACTCATCACTTCATCCTGGGTACGGTAACCAAAGCGGCTCATGAAATTTCCCATTGCCCAGCGGGGTGGCAGCGACATTCGTCCCACCAATGCTGTAAACTGCTGGAGAATTTTGGCAGGCGTGTTGCCAAAAAAAGTATAGAACTGCAGTTTGCCTCCCTTCAGCCCGGCCTCTAACACATCGGCTTTTGTTTTACCGATATCAAGATATCCCTTGGAAGGGTTGTCCAGAAAAATTGCATAGCCATGATCCGATTGAATGAACGGCATGGAATAATTCAGGTTATCGGCATTGATATTATAACCATACCAGGGATTGTTATTCAGTTCCACTTTATACCCTCTGCGGTTGAAAGGAATGGAACGGGAGCCTGTTCCAAAAAACTGCTCATCAGTTTTCACAGCAAACTTCAGCACCTGTTGCTCTGCATCGGCACTGTAGCCGGTGAGTGCAAATCCCTGCTTTGCATTTCCGTATTGAACCTGCAACGGATTCTTCTGTACAGATACAAGAGTTGTACCCACCATAAACTGAATAGCCATTGCGTCGTTTCGGGTAATCCGGGGCGCCTTTACCGGCTTTTGCAACACAGCATTGCTTACCTGCTCGCCTGCCCGGCCATTGGGTTCAAAGGTGGTTTGCAGTACATTGTTTGGATATTGGCGAAACAGCAATACGCCCTGATCCGTAACAATGAAAAGGGTGTTATCACGCACCCGTAATTCTTTAAACGTACCAAATCCGTTTTGTGCAAAAGTGGCAATCGTAAAAAGAAGGGAAATGAAAGCTAAGAACAACTTCTTCATAAGAAATATTTATGAACCGAAGCTACACGATTGAGGTAAAAAAATGAAATCGGCTTTAGTACCGGCTCTTTCATTCTTTCCCGGTATTAACAACCACACTAGCTCATATTTCTTTAACTTGCACCCCTTGAATAATTAAACATGGAATACGGAAAATTAATATCAGTTACCGGCTTACCCGGTTTGTACGAGTTAATCAGCACTAAAAATGACGGCGCCATTGTTCGTTCGCTGGAAGATAACAGCAGCCGTTTTGCTTCAACACGCCAGCACCAGTTTTCACACCTGGAAAGCATCGAAGTGTATACCATTCGTGAAAATGTAAACCTGGCCGAAATTTTTAAAGCCATGCAGGCTTCCGGTGAAGCTTTGCCAAGTGATAAAGATCCCAAAGCCATCAAAGCTTACTTTGAAAAAGTATATCCCGATCTCGATTTTGATCGTGTGTATGTGAGCGACATGAAGAAAATGGTGAAATGGCTGAGCGTGATCAATGCCAAAGGCATTGAAGTGAAACTTACTGAGTATGCCGAAGAAGCACCAGTTGAAGAAGTGAAAGAAGAAGCACCTGCTCCCGCAGAAGAAGCTCCCAAAAAGAAAGCAACCCGCAAGAAAAAAACAGAAGAATAATATTCACAAACTCCTGCCGGGAAGATGGTGAGACTGCTTTGATCAATCAATTCGTCTTCCTTCTTTCCGGCATTTTTTATTTTCTATGTATACAGCCGATATCAAACCCGTTGAACGTCATTTTCTCCCGAAAGATTTCACCGTTACCAGCTGGGAAGCGCTGGAACCATATTTTCAGCAATTGCTGGATCGCTCACTCGACAACACTGCCGCATTGGAACAATGGTTGAAAGACAGCAGCGAACTGGAAGCCATCATCAGCGAAGATGCTTGCTGGCGCCAGGTACGCATGACCTGCGATACAGAAAACAAGGAACTGGAAGAAGCATTCAACTACTTCTACATGGAGATTGCACCTAAGATGCAACCCTATTCCGATAAGCTGAACAGAAAACTGGTTGATTGTCCGCTCACAGTTGCATTGGATCATGATAAATACTTCACGTACCTGCGTTCGATCAAACGGAATATTGAACTCTTCCGTGAAGAAAACATTCCCATCCTGGCAGAGATGAATGTGATGCAGCAGCAGTTTGGACAAATTGCCGGAAAGATGACGGTTGAGATTAACGGTAATGAATATACGCTGCAACAAGCGGCTAAGTTTCTGGAAAGTCCCGACAGGAATTTGCGTGAAGAAGTGTACCTGAAAGTGCAGAACAGAAGATACCAGGATCGTGATGCCTTGAATGAGTTATTCAACAAGCTGGTTGAAATGCGACATCGCATTGCATTGAATGCCGGCTTTCAAAACTACCGTGATTTCAAGTTTAAAGAACTGGGCCGTTTTGATTATACTGCACAGGATTGTTTCAATTTTCATGAAGCAGTCAAACAACATGTGTTACCACTGGTGAAAACCATTTATGAAGAACAGCGCAAATCCATTGGTGTGGATCGGTTACGTCCATGGGATATGGATGCAGAACCTGCCGGCATTCAACCCTTGCAACCCTTTCAAAACGGAAAAGAACTATTAGATAAAAGCATCGATGTATTTCAACAGCTCAATCCCTTCTTTGCCGATTGTTTGCGCAAGATGGATGAACTGAAACGCTTTGATCTCGACAGCCGTAAAGGAAAAGCGCCCGGCGGTTATAATATGCCGTTAGCTGAAACGGGCGCTCCGTTTATTTTCATGAATGCTGCCGGTACATTAGATGATGTGACAACCATGGTACATGAAGGCGGACATGCCATTCATTCGTTTCTTTCACACAACCTGGAACTGACTGGTTTTAAAGAATACGGTGCAGAGATTGCAGAAGTGGCAAGTATGTCAATGGAACTGTTCAGCATGGAATATTGGAATATTTTCTTTGCTGATAAAGAAGAGTTGCGCCGTGCCAAATTCAAACAACTGGAACGGGTGCTCACCATTTTACCATGGATTGCACGCATTGATGCATTTCAACACTGGATTTACGAACATCCCCAACATACAACAGAAGAAAGAAGTGCTTTCTGGGTAAAGCTGGGTGATGAGTTCAGCACGGGTATGATTGATTACAGCGGACTGGAGCATTTCCGTCCTACCGAATGGCAACGCCAATTACATTTGTTTGAAGTTCCTTTCTATTATATTGAATACGGAATTGCACAGTTAGGTGCAATAGGCTTGTGGATGCAGTTCAAACAAAATCAACAAGAGGCGTTGAACAACTATATCAACGCATTAAGTCTGGGTGGTACCAAACCATTACCTGAGCTGTATGCAGCAGCCGGACTGAAATTTGATTTTTCACCGGAACATATTAAAACGTTGATGGACTTTGTGAAGAAAGAAATGGATGAGTTAGGATAGGGAGAAAGGTTTAAGAAGTTCAAAAGGTTCCAGAGGTTCAAATGGTTCGTGTGCATTCATCCATTTTTATGTACGAAGTTAGAGGTACGGTGTACGAGTGCTTCGCAGTATACACGAATTTCAACTATGGAGACCTCTTCCGACCATCGGCCAACAATCAACAGCCAACGTTCTTCGCCGCAAAGAAAAGAGAACACAGAGGTTTTCGCAGAGAGGAGGAACGTTCAAGAAGTTCCAAAGCCGAAGGCCCCGGCCGATAGCGTCGGCGGTTCAAGAGGTTGGGATGCATTTCTATTTTGACTTTTACCTTTTTACTTTTTCATCTGCGTTCATCCGCCCAATCCGTTCCATCCGTGTTTCTATCTCACGAACAAAGCGAGTGCCTTCGTGATCCTTGTGTCTTCCTTTGTGACTTTGTGGTTTTCTTTGCCGCAGAGAAAAGAGAACACAGAGGTTTTCGCAAAGTGCTCACTTGCCACCGACGCTATCGGTTGGAGTTTTCAACATTAAGCATTTTGCATTGAGCATTACGCCTTCTTCCGGCCAACGATCAACGGTAAACGACCAACTGCTACTTACCTGCATTCATTACAAATACCGGTCACTACCATGTTAGATTGAAGCGGCGCAAAGCCTTTGGGGAGTTTTACTTCGGGCACCAGTACATCATCCAGGCAAATGGTTTTGCTGCAATGATTACAAATGAAATGAACATGATTATCATGATGATGCCCTTCGGCGCAGTGGTCTTTGCACAACGCATATTTCACCGAGTTATCCGATGTGGGGATTGTATGGATCATTCCCTTTTCTTCAAAGGTTTGAAGTGTGCGATAGATCGTTACCCGGTCAATTTTATCACTTGTCTTCTTTTCGATATCGGCATGAGCCAGTGCACCCGGAGCATGATAGAACAAATCGAGTATCTGCACCCGACTATCGGTCACGCTCAAGTGATTTTTTTTCAGTAACTCACGAATATTCTCGCCCATAACCCGAATTTACTTAATTGGGATTGTTCGAAAAAATACCGTTTACAAAACGGGGACCTTTGTAAGCCTCCTTTAATAACAAACGAATATCTTTTCTCAATTTGTCCAGCTCCTGTTTGTTCAGCCCATCATAAATACCTCTTACGCCACCGTTCTTATCTACCAACGCAAACAACTGGGTATGAATAAACTGATCTGCAATGGCTGCAGTTTCATTGTTCTGATCGTCCAGCAAATAGCTTTTTCTGGCTGCCTCATACAATTTCTCTTTTGTGCCGGTAACCAACATCCATCGTTTGGGATCAATCTTCAGCGAGTCGGCATAAACCCGCAAGCGGCCTACAGAATCTTTATCGGGGTCCACTGTATGGCTAAGGATCATAAAATCGGGTTCCTCTTTAAATTCCGCTGCCAGCTTGAGCATGTTGGTATTCATCTTGGGACAAATTCCTTTGCAGGTAGTGAAAAAGAATTCAACCACATGCACTTTGCCGTCAAACGTTTGGTTAGTGACCGTATCGCCCACCTGATTCACAAATGCAAAATCTTTCACATCGTTCATCAATGGCAGTTTACGGCGCCATTCATCAGTACCCCAGAACAATACCAGATAAAAAGTGGCCAGCAAAACCAGGAAAAAGCCCAACAGGAACCAGATTTTCTTTGACATATTATAAAATAGCATCAAAGTTACGAATGATGAGGGGAGGAAACACAAGCTGAAAATATTATTTGCAACAAAATTGCATTTATGTACTTTTGCTCACTTATGAATTTCCGGATCAATTGGGAAGCCTGGGGTATTGCAGCATCTGTGGCCTGTGCCATACACTGTGCGATAACGCCATTACTCATCAGCAGCCTGCCACTTTTTGGCGTGAACATCGTACACAATCCGGTGATTGAAATACTGTTGCTGGGTGCTGCTTTCGTGATCGGGGTGTATACTTTGTGGCATGGTTTCAAAAAACATCACCACAATTTTATCACCATTGGAATTTTTACATTTGGCATGCTCTTGTTTGTAATGCATCAGTTTATCAAGTTCCCGTATTCCACGTTGATCTTTGTGTTGCCAGGAGTTGTTGCCATTGTAAGTGCACATTTGCTCAATCACCGTTACTGCCGTTTGGCCAATCATTGTCATACGGAAGACTGCAATCATTGATTTTTCTCAACCAAGCCTTTTACATTATTACCATGAATCAAACTTTATTGAACCTGTTGCGTAAAACCGGTTTTGCAGAAGGGATTTCGTTTCTTGTTTTGCTTTGTATTGCGATGCCATTGAAATATATCTGGGATCAGCCATTGGCGGTTAAGTATGTTGGCTGGGCACATGGTGCGTTATTCATTGGCTATGTTACGTTAGCCTGGCTGGCGAAGGAAGAGTACAAATGGCCTTTCAAAAAATTTGCTTTGGCTTTTATTGCTGCTTTTCTTCCTTTGGGAACATTTGTATTCGATAAACAACTGAAGAAAGACCTGGTGAAACCAGAAACGGTTCCGGCAGAAAATTAATAAGCAAAAAAATGGGGCTGCTCCTTTCGAAACAGCCCGCATACTTACAAACAAACCCAGCGTTTACGAAGCAGCCTGTGTGCCGCTTTGAATTTCTTTTATCTTTTCACGGATCTTTTTCTCAACTTCTCCTGCCAACTCGGGATTATCGATCAGTAACTGTCGTACCGCATCTCTTCCTTGTCCGAGTTTATCACCATTATAACTGTACCAGCTACCGCTCTTCTGCACAATACCCAAATCAACACCCATATCAATGATTTCACCGGTTTTGCTGATGCCCTCACCAAAGATGATATCAAACTCTGCCGCTTTGAACGGAGGTGCCACTTTGTTTTTCACCACTTTCACTTTCACACGGTTACCAATAGCTTCATCACCGTCTTTGATCTGACTCATACGACGGATATCGAGACGTACCGACGCATAGAATTTCAACGCATTACCACCGGTTGTGGTTTCGGGATTGCCGAACATCACACCAATTTTTTCACGCAACTGGTTGATGAAAATACAGATGGTATTTGTTTTTGAAATCGTAGCCGTGAGTTTACGAAGTGCCTGGCTCATCAATCGTGCCTGAAGACCCATCTTACTATCACCCATTTCACCTTCCAGTTCGCCTTTGGGCACCAATGCTGCCACAGAGTCAATCACCACTACATCCAATGCACCGCTGAGGATCAAACGATCGGCAATTTCAAGGGCTTGTTCACCATAATCAGGCTGGGAGATGAGCAGATTGTCTACATCCACTCCCAGTTTTTGAGCATAGGCACTATCAAATGCATGCTCCGCATCAATAATGGCGCAGATACCGCCTTTCTTCTGTGCTTCGGCAATAATATGTGTGGCAATGGTGGTTTTACCACTGCTTTCAGGTCCGTAGATCTCAACAATTCTTCCTTTGGGAACACCACCAACGCCTAATGCAGAATCCAGGCCAATGGAACCGGTGGATACCACTTCCAGTTCATGAACCCCTTTTTCGTTCATCATCATCACACTGCCTTTCCCGAAATCCTTGTCTATTTTATCAATCGTCAGTTTGAGCGCTTTCAGCTTTTCCTGGTTCTCTTTATTGACTTCCTTGCTCATTTTTTTCTCTTTTGGTTTCTCCAAAATTAAAGTCTCTTCCATATTGGGTTTGTTTTGTTTGTTAACACTAAATTGTTTAGCAATGTTACTGCTAATATTTTTAGAAACCAAATTTTTTAGCAAAATTATGGCTGGGGTTGTTTTCCCGCAGCACTTTAACAGTTTCTGCTTGGATGGATAGCCGCTCTGCCTACCTTTGTGGTCTAAACTGGAACTATATGAAAGAACTCTTCTCTGTGCTGGTGGCTATTTGCATTTCCACACTGGCCTTTTCTCAAACCGAACCTACTCCGGCCGCCAAAGGCGTTACTTACGGAGAGGCCCCAACGAACAAAGACGCTGTAACTGTTGACAAAATGGAACAACAGGTTGTTGCCGATGGCAGTTTCAACGGTAAAGTAACCGTTAAAGTAACCGAAGTATGCCAGGAAAAAGGTTGCTGGATGCGTGTAGAAAAGCAAAATGGCGAAACCATGCTGGTGCGCTTTAAAGATTATGGCTTTTTTATGCCTAAAAACATTGTAGGACAAACAGTTGTGCTGGAAGGTGAGGCAAAAGTGAAAGAGGTGAGTGTGAAGCAGCAACAGCACTATGCCGAAGATGCCGGTAAAAGCAAGGAAGAAATTGAAAAAATCAAAACACCCAAGAAGGAAACACAATTCATTGCAAAAGGTGTGTTGGTTCTCTGATAATGGAAAAAGTACTTCGCAAAGCCACTCTCAAACGGGTGGCTTTTTTATTTCGGCTAACCGTAAATTATCCTTGCAGGTTCGGGGTTCGTGGTGTACCTTATATGTCTAAATTCTTTGACTATGCGCACAAGTCTACTCTTAGCCATTCTGGTTACAAGCTTCATTGGCTGCAAACAAAAAGAAGAAAAGCCACGTGAAGTAACTCAATACACAATAGAACAGTTTTATCAAACAGAAGGCATTGCCGGTTCGGCCTTCAACAGCGACGAAACAAAAATTCTCATCAGCAGTAACCGCTCCGGCATTTTTAATATCTATGAAGTAAACCTGAACGACTCTGTCAAATCTGCACTCACAGCATCCGATAAAGAATCGCTTTTCATTGTTGATTATGTACCCGGTACCGACAACTTTATTTACAGTGCAGATAAAGGCGGAAATGAAAACGACCACCTGTTTCTGCAAACAGGACCAATGACAGTAAAAGATCTTACTCCCGGTTATAAAGAAAAAGCTTCCTTCTTTGGATGGACAAAAGACAAATCACATTTTTATTATCTCAGTAATAAACGGAGCCCGAAATTTTTTGATGTCTACAAAATGGATACAACAAAATGGGAACCTGTTCTCCTGTATAAAAACGATAGTGGTTTAGATGTAAACGGAATTTCATTTAATGAGCGCTGGCTGGTGTTAACGAAAAGCATTACCACCGACAGAAACGAAATGTATCTCTTCGATTCACAAACAAAAGAAACAAAAAAACTGTCGAACGAAAGTGCAGGCGATGCCACTTATTCACCTGCAGGGTTTGAACCCAACGACAGCTATCTCTACTACATCACCAATGAAGGAACAGATTTCTCCTATGTAGTGAAATACAATCTTACTAACGGAACAAAAGAAAAATTCTTTGAACCCAAGTGGGATGTGAGTTATATGTACATCAGCGAAACCGGCAAGTATCATGTAATTGGTATTAATGAAGATGGCAGGGATAAGGTTATGCTGTTTGACCATGCTACCGGAAAAGAAGTGAAATTGCCAGCTATGGAGAACGGTTATATCTCCGGCATCAATATCTCCCGCAGTGAGAAGAATATGATTTTAAATGTGAGCAGCGACCGCAGTTCCATGAACCTGTACTGGTATAATGTAGAATCGAAAAAAATAAAACAGCTCACCAGTACTTTAACCTCTGAAGTAAATTCAAATGACCTGGTAGATGCAAAAGTAGTTCGTTTCAAATCTTTTGATGGAGTGGAAATTCCTGCGATCTATTACAAACCTCACCGTGCCTCATCCACCACGAAAGTTCCGGCGCTGGTATGGGTACATGGCGGTCCGGGTGGACAAAGCCGGGCGGGTTATTCCAACACCATTCAATACTTAGTTAATCATGGATATGCAGTGTTGGCCGTGAACAATCGTGGCAGCAGCGGTTATGGAAAAGCATTTTATAAAATGGACAACCGCAATCATGGCGATAAAGACCTGAAAGATTGTGTGTGGGGCAAACGCTGGCTGGCACAACAGGATTATATCGACAGTACAAAAATTGGCATCTATGGTGGCAGCTATGGTGGCTTTATGAGCCTGGCCGGCATTATTCAATACCCCAATGAATTTGCTGTTGGTGTTGATTTGTTTGGTGTGGCCAACTGGATGCGCACACTTACCAGCATTCCTCCTTATTGGGAAAGTTTCCGTAAAGCATTGTACGATGAACTGGGTGATCCGTTTACAGCCGACTCTGTTCGTTTGAAAAACATATCGCCTTTATTCAATACATCAAAAATCAAAACACCATTGCTTGTATTACAAGGAGCCAACGATCCACGGGTATTACAGATTGAAAGCGATGAAATTGTTTCCGGTGCCCGTAATAACGGCACACCTGTTGAATATGTGTTGTTCCCCGATGAAGGGCATGGCTTTGTAAAGAAAGAAAACCAGATGAAAGCGGCGAACGAAACCTTGAAGTTCCTGGATAAATATCTGAAGAAAGAAGCGGCACCTGCAACATTGAAATGAGGAGAGAATGACAAATCATAAAGCCGCCTTCGACATCCCGACGTGTCGGGACAGGCTGACAATTCTGTTTGATAAAAAAGAAAACCCCGGCCATGGCCGGGGTTTTTACTTCCACCTACATTCTCTTATTGTTTCACCTTGTTTAATTCCAGACGTACAGTTACTTCCACTTCTTTACCTACAACCAGGCCACCTGCTTCTGTAGCACGGTCCCATTTGAGGTTGTAATCAAAACGGTTGATGGTTGTAACAGCTTTGAAACCTGCTTTATCACCACGGCTGCTCACATTGATACCGCCATAAGTAACATCAAAAGTTACAGGCTTGGTTACATCACGTACAGTGAGGTTTCCCTTCAGCTCATATTTGTTACCACCTTTAGGAGTAAAGCTGGTGCTCACAAATGTGATCGTGGGATATTTTTCTGCATTGAAGAAATCATCGCTCTTCAGGTGCTTGTCACGGTTTTCGTTATCGGTATTGATAGAGTTCACATCAATGCTGAAGTTGATCTTTGCATCGCTCCAATCAGCTTTTGTATGCTCAACGGTACCATCAAACACTTTGAAGCTTCCTTCCTGCTCGGCTACCACCATGTGGCTTACGGCAAACTTCACAGTAGTATGGGGTTTGTCTACTGTCCATTTTGTAACTGTCTGGCTGGCAGCTGGTAACACAGCTGTTGCTACAGTTGTTTTCTTAGGTATAAAGGCAGATAATGCAGCGATTCCAGACACTGCCACCAGTAAAAAGGCAATTTTTTTCATGTATTATTTGATTTAGAATGCAAATATGCGAAATTAAATGTACATACATGCAATTTGAGTTGTTAAATATTTTTAAAGTCGGAAAACTTCCAATAACCGCCGTCGGGGCTAAAAGCCGCCAACGGGGTTCAGCAACCAACCACCCATCAAAAACATTTGGAATGCCCCTTTTCATTTCAGAATTTCAGGGTTCAAACTAAATCTGTCATGAGAATAACGATCCTTGCGTGCCTGCTGTTTCTTGCAGCTTTTTCACAGGCACAGGTTAAAAACGAACATTTTAAAAACATCAAACCCCGTAATATCGGTCCGGCGGGAATGAGCGGCCGTGTTACTGCCATCGATGCCCTTTACACCAATCCCGATGTGATCTGGGTGGGTGGTGCCAGTGCCGGTGTATGGAAAACCGACAACGGTGGCGCCACCTGGAAACCGATTTTCGACGATCAACCCATCCTCAACATCGGTTCAATAAAAGTTCAGCAAAGCAATCCCGATGTAATCTGGGTGGGAACCGGCGAAGGCAACCCCCGCAACTCCCTCAACCTTGGGGAGGGCATTTTCAAAACCCTCGATGGTGGTAAAACATGGAAACGCATGGGACTGGAAAAAACCCGCAACATCCACCGTATTCTCATCGACCCCACCAATCCCAACGTTGTGTACGCAGCAGCCATTGGCAATCCTTACGGTGTTCACCCGGAACGTGGTGTTTATAAAACAACCGATGGCGGAGAAACCTGGCAACGCATCTTATACACCAACGATACCACCGGTTGTGCCGAATTAGTGATGGACCCGGCCAATCCCAACAAACTCATCGCCAGCATGTGGCAGCACCAGCGCAAGCCATGGAACTTCAACAGTGGTGGACCCGGCAGTGGTTTGTATATCACCGTTGACGGTGGCAAAAACTGGAAAAAACTGGGCAAGGAAGATGGGTTACCGGCCGGAACGCTGGGACGTATCGGTATCGCCTTTGCGGCCAGTCAGCCTACCCGTGTTTACGCCAAAGTGGAAGCCACAAAAAATGGATTATATAAAAGCGACGATGGCGGATTTACCTGGAGCCTTGTGAATGCAAAAGCAGATGATGTAACGGATCGTCCGTTTTACTACCAGGAAATTTATGTGGATCCCAAAAACGAAAACCGCATTTATGATGTGCACTCCACCATCACCATGAGTGAAGATGGCGGTAAATCATTTACTACAATTATTCCCTACAGCGGTATCCACCCCGATCACCATGCCTGGTGGATTCATCCCACCAACACCAACCTCATCATCGAAGGAAACGATGGTGGTATTGGCATCAGCCGTGACCGTGGTAAAACATGGCGTTTTGATGAGCAATTACCATTCGGACAATTTTACCATATCAACGTAGATAACGAACTCCCATATAATGTAATGGGCGGCTTGCAAGACAACGGCAGCTGGCGTGGCCCAGGTTATGCCTGGATTGATGGCGGCATCCGCAATTATTACTGGGATAACCTCTGGGGTGGCGATGGGTTTGATGTAATGCCCGATCCAACCGACAGCAAATGGGTGTATGCCATGAGCCAGGGTGGTTTTGTGGGACGATACAATGTTACTACCGGACAATCAGAATTTATTCGTCCGCCTGCTCCCGATGCAAAAACAAAAATGCGTTTCAACTGGAACAGTGCCATTGCACAGGATCCGCATAATGTGAATACAATCTATTATGGTAGCCAGTTCCTGAGTAAAAGTACCGATAAGGGAACCACCTGGACGATCATTTCGCCCGACCTTACCACCAACAACCCCGAACAACAGAAAGAAGAAACCGGCGGCTTAACACTCGATATCACCGGCGCCGAAACATTCAACAGCATTCTTGCTATTGCACCTTCTGCCATTAACAAAGATGTGATCTGGGTGGGAACCGATGATGGTAACGTACAGCTCACAAGAGATGGCGGTAAAACATGGACCAACTTCCGTGGTAAAATTCCCGGCATGAATACCGGCGCCTGGGTAACACAGGTACACGCCAGCCGTTACAACGAAGGCGAAGCGTTTGTGGTATCCAACGATTATCGCCGTGGCGATTTCAGTATAACGGTGTTCCGCACACGTGATTTTGGAAAAACATGGGAAAACATGGTGGCCAATAAAGGACTGAGAGGTTATGCCCTTTGCATGATCCAGGATCCGGCAGAACCCAACCTGATTTTTGTGGGAACCGAACATGGATTGTGGATCAGTTATGATAATGGAAAATCGTTCAGCCAGTGGACCAATGGTTATCCTTCTGTTTCCACTTATGATATGGCGATACAGGAACGTGAAGCCGACCTGGTGATTGCCACCTTTGGTCGTGCCCTCTGGATCTTTGATGATATTCGTCCGCTCCGTGCTTTTGCAAAAGCTAACGGCGCTGCACCAACGAAAAAAATCACCGCCTTTGAAGCACCCGTAGCTTACCAGGCCGAGTATAAAAATGCCCCTGGTTATGAATGGAGCACCTGGGGATTGTATGAAGGAGAAAACAAACGCAGAGGTGCCATGATTTCCTTCTTTGTAAAACCGGTGGATGCGAAAGATACTGTTGCTGCCAAACAGAAAGCCGATAGTGCCGTTGTGAAATTCTTTGATGATCAGAATAAACAACTGCGAATGATGAAAATCAAAGCCGATAGCGGACTCAATCGTTTCTACTGGAATTTTGATACCAAAGGAAGCCGTTTCCCCGGATCACCCAAACGTGGACCTAATGCTCCGGAACAAGGTGGTGGTTACCCGGTATTCCCCGGCACCTATAAAGTGGTGATCAGCCTGGGTAAAGAAGCCGATTCGTTGATGCTCACCGTTAAAGAAGATCCCCGTGTGGAAATGAAACGTGAAGTATACGAAGCCAAGAAGAAAATGATGGAACGTTTACAGTTGAGTGTAAACAAATTAACAGAGGCCATTGACCGTGTTACCGATGCTGAAGAAACCCTCACCCGTATTGAAGCCGCATTGAAAGGTGCCGAAGGCAAGGAGGCCGATAGTTTACGCAAAGCCTGTACGCAAATGCGTGATGCCATAAAGAAAATGCGTGAACCTATTTTTGGCCGTAGTGCAGAAGGCCGCCAGGGTATTACCCGTTTTGCCGATCGCACAACCATGACAGCCATTCAAGGTGCCCGCAGCGAAATCAATAGTAAGATCGCTGCCCCCTCTGCACAAACAGAGCGGTTGGTGGTGGAAGCCGAAACAGCAGTAACTGAAAGCATCAACAGTATTAATGAATTCTTTAATGGTAAGTGGAAGGAATTCCGCAAGCTGGCCGAAGCCACACCATTGAAATTGTTTAAAGAATAAAAGATCACTACCGTATAGTAGAAGAGGCTGTCCGCAAGGATGGCCTTTTCTGTTTTGGATAGAAACACGGATGGAACAGATTGGGCGGATGAGGGCAGATGAAAAAAGTAAAAAGGTAAAAGTAAAAATAGAAATGCATCCCAACCTCTTGAACCTTCTTGTCTCTCTGCGAAAACCTCAGCGTTCTCTTTTCTCTGCGGCGAGTTAAACCACAAAGACACGAAGAACACAGAGCAACACAAAGAAGAACTCGCAGGCTCGTGGGATGGAAACACGGATGAAACGGATTGGGCAGATGAACACAGGTCTGTTCTCACAGAAAGCGCAGAAGAACACAGAAAAGGAACGGAAGAACTTGTTAACCTGTTAACCTGCCAACTGATCAACTTTTCATCGTCCTTGGCCGGAAGGCAAATTGAACCACGGAGGCGCAGAGCGCACAGAGGAATACAAGGAAGAAGAAGTAAAGTCTCAAGTTGTTTTCAAACTCCGTGTTCTCCGTGTCTCTGTGGTGAAAAAAATTGTTCGAAGAATGATTTGTTTTACAAATGAGTATCGTACACCGTACATCTAACCTCGTACTCGAAGATGGAGGAAGGCAGATTTGGCGACAGGGCCGATACCCCGACAGCGGTTACCAACCCTGTTGGCGGATATAAGAATTATAATAATGATATAAGCGAAGCCATGCAGCCGTTTGGAAATACTTACAAACGACAACAAACGGGTGCAATTGTCCTAACGACAATCTTAAAAAGCGCAACATTAATTCGCTCATTTTCAATAATTTTAAAATGGCAACGACAACGTGTAATAGCATAAAGCGTTGCGTTAGCTGTTATTCTATCGACATACTGCGCTCAAAACCAAATACTAACAAAAGATTAAAATGAAGATTGCTTTACAGAAAAAATCTATTTCAGACAAAAATCAGAAATACAAACACATTGACAAAGTCAACAACTATATTCGTAAAAATAATTACGAAGTTGGCAACATAGAATTTATTCTTAAAAAGGCTGGTGTTTTTAGTGAACCCAATTACAAAAAACGTTTTTCATTATCGGGTTCATTCATAGGTAAAGACCTAAATGAACTTGGAATTTCGATGTCATTTCTGACCCAAAAAAAGGGGAGGTATTTTAAAAAACAAAATTCAACGACTACTGAGTTCCACTTAAGAGGACCACGATATATTCTGGCTTTAGACCCGCATTTTTCTGTAATCCAAAAACTGGCTTACTATAATGAAGATATTACTGACGCAATTCAATTTTTAAAGGGGATAAAAAAAATCAACACAAAACAATACTTAGAGTATGCTCCTATATTAGACTATCTAAAGAATGCATTACTAACTCTTTTTAATGCCTACACACATAAAGAAAAAAAGTTACAATTTGACTTAAACAACATCCAGTATCAAACTACAAGATTAAATTTTTTAAATGCCTTAGAAGAGGCCATATACTGTTATTACCTTTCTCTTGTAAATAAACTGACAGAAACTAACCTTGAAATGCTTTTAAAAGCAATTGACAATGACACTTTAGAAAGGATTTCTGAGACAATTCATTCTGAATTTAGAAATTTTAGTTTTTCGTCAAAATCTGTTGTTAGGCCCGAAGCGTCACATCCATTACTCTTAATTGGCTATGCCTTTAAAATGGCAAAAAAGCATAAAAATTGTGATTATATCTTTGGCTTACCATCAGGCTCAACGGAGGTGGCTTGCCTTGTTCACAAAATAATTAAGAACTATTTTAATAAAAGTTCAAATCAGTTGTGCTTAATACCTATTTCTTTTCACTCCATTGAAAATCCCTTAGACTCATCAAATCCAGCATACGACAAGGTTTTGGAAATTTTTCCAGCAGATGATTTTAAGCCCAAAAAAGCAATTTTGATTGATGATAATTCTGCTACGGGCATTACTTTAGAAAAAACAAAAGAGTTAATAGAAAAAAAATATAAAAATATTAAACTTCATTGCTCAGTTGTTGAAGCTGATTTAATACGTATTGAAATAAATCTAAAATCGCAAATTGAAACAACATATACAAGTCATCAAGTTTTCAAAGATTCAATTGGAATACTTCCTATTTCAAAAATCATCGACAAAAAATACGATTTAAAAGAAGTTATAGAAAAGCGACAATTATTTTACTTTTATAAAAATATTAAATATAAATCTATAGTTGAACAAATAAAGTATGAAGTAATAGCTGACGCAATAGAAAATAAAATAGAAAAAAGAATTAAAGAGTTAAACAATTCAAATTCGATACTAGTTTTTAAGCATACATTTTTATCCAATTTCTACGCCGTTCCAATTGTTTATCAGGGGAGATTATACTCGTCGGTTGAGCAAGCCTATCTGCGGCAAAAGTTTAGCGAAGAACAATTATCAAAACTCAATAATAAACAAAAACGAGAGTTAAATGAAATTTTGAAAATTAAGGGGATAATAATTCAACTAAGTAATTTTTCAAAAGCTTTTAATGATTTTAATTACGCTGCAGGTATCCTAAAAAGATTTTCTAACAAGTTAAAAGAATGGGGTCTTGAAGACAAAAATTGGGATGATAAGAGGCTTGATCTTATGGTTGAGCTTCTAATTCATAAGTACAGTACAGAAGGACTTATGAGAGCTTTATTAAACACAGGGGATAAGTACTTAGTTGAGGGTAATACTTGGAATGACACCTTTTGGGGCGTTTGTAATGGGAGAGGGAAAAACTATTTAGGCAGAATAATAATGAACATCAGACAAAAAATAATTGATGGGAAAATAATTGCACAGAACAACAGCTAACAAAAGTATTTGCAAAAGCAGGGCTGAACAATGTAACATCAGCTATATGCAAGCATCGGCAGCGGTTCGGGCTCGACGTTCAATGTTTAGCTTTAGTTCTTAACTTCAACAACATATTTTCAAATGGGCATTTGTACCGGGCTAGACAATCAATGAATTCCCTGCCTTCGCAAATACTCGAACGTTAGCGGCTATTTATGACGACCCACACAATTTTAAACTTGATGAAGAATTGGATTTATTTTTTTGTCGGAGGTCTAATGGCTTGTAACAATTCATCACAACACGAGGAATTTAGAAAAGTTCCGCAAACTGACACTACTTGTATTAATGCAATCCATAAAGCCAAAGTCGACATCGGAAACGGCAAGTTATCTTACTGTCATGGTCATAAAATCTTACACATTTCAGGACTTAGAAGCCACTTTGAATTAGATTCGTTGTTACAGACTTACGGCATCAACACCTATATTGCTTATTCAGACATTATATCAACTGACAAAGTTTATGCAGGACAGACTCAAGGTTGTTATTGCGACTTTATGCGCTATTATATTGACAAAAAATATGGCAAGAGTTTTATTGACTCATTAATAGAAATTTCTGATAGCCTCTTTCTTGTTAACAATATAAATGATACCCTATATTCTCCTGTTTGGGACACCAAGCCAAATTATCCAAGTAGCTTAGACACTGTTGATTTGAGAGACTTTAGCGAAACCCTACAAGAAGATATTGACTCTATCTTAATCTATCCAAAGGGTTATAAAAGCAGGCCAAATGTGTTGACAAATGCATATGTGGACATTGATTTTGTAGTTGACAAATCTGGTCGTGCGACAATAAATAGCTTTGATTTCACATTTGACCTTGAGGGAAATTTGAAGTATATAAAATATTTTGAGAAAGCAATTTCAGAAAACTTTAGAAAATCTGGTTGGACACCGGCAACTATTAGATATAAACCTGTTATTTCAGAAGTAAGATTGAGAGTGTATTTCAATTAAACAGCCGCTAACATAAGTATTGCCAATAGTGGGGCTTGACATTTGAGCAATCAGCAGCGGTAATTCTGCTGTACTGCGGTTCAGGGCTCGACGAATAAAGCCCAGCTTTAGTTCTTAATATTTAACTTTATCAAAAATCCAGGCAGCAAAACTAAACGGACGGAATAACAACCCACTACAATTATTAAAAATTGATCATTCCTTTCAGATAATAACCTTGCAATCCAAAAACTGTTATATAGAGTTTGAATTTGTAAAAGAGGAATACTTTATTGATCTTAAAAAAGTTTTTGAGTTAGTTAAAGAAGCAAAACGTACAGGAGAAGCTCAATCTGACCAATTCTGGCTTAAAACATTTCCGGAATATTCACTTAAACATTTTTATTTCACCGACAGCGATCCGAAGCCATTCTTTCCAACGTCTGTCAAGCGTGAATCCACCTGGCACTTCTATTCATTAACTACATTATTACAAACAGACTATGAAATTGACTATGTTGATTGTCATAAAACTTCTGAGATGAACGCCCGGATTGAATATCTGCCAATTAGTTACCCGTACGGCGGTATATCAGGTCTGGTTAAGTTTATAGCATCGTTTAATTGCAAACCAACTCTCATTGAAGACGGGACTGGCATTTATAAAATTGCATTCTCAGATAATGGCAACTTAAGCATAACAGCCTTTAAAAACCCTCAACAAAAAAGCAGTACTCCCAAGCATTTTAATATTTTGACATTATTAAGGAAGCTTTGGAAAAAGCGTTAGATATTAATTTCTTCAATCTGATCGTATCAAAATATAAACTACTGAACATTTCATAGATACCTGGTTCATTCAAAAATATTTATTTTATTTTTTTGTACCCTTTGGCCGTTATCATTTATAAAAAGCCTTTAAAACAGATTTTCCTAATTAAATATACTTAACTTTAAAGTTAAACTGAAACCGTTACACAAAAAGCTGCAAAAGATGCTAACAATCAAAAACATTTCAATCATTTTTCTCTTGTTCATTGCAATAGTTTCTTGCAAAAAATCAAATGATGCACTTAATAACACCATTAATAAGCCACTCATATTAGGAAAATGGTACCCATCACCAGGACAATTTGACTACAAAAGCAGGTATTATGGTGCAGACAGTTCATATATAACAGATGCTACGAATTTGTCATTTGGAATTATACATGATAAGTGGTACTGGGGTATTGGTGATACAATTAAATATACCTGGGGTGGTGGCACTACGCTCAATTCTCAAAAGATTTTAAAACTTACGCAAGATTCGTTAATAATTTTATACATAGGTTATTCAACTAAGCCTTTTAGATACCACCGTTGAACAAGCCTTTTTAACACCCCAAGAATCACTTTCTTAGTATGATAATTATTCTTTTATACTGTTATTAGTTATGAGAAAAACATAATATCGTCACCTTTTATAGTTTTTCATCGCAAACGAACACATTCTAGAAATTCATTTTCCCATTTCTTCGTATCTTCTCTCCATGGAAATCAAACATGCCGATGATGGTAAAAAAGGACGATTCTATATTGAACTGGGCGGACAAACAGAAGGCGAAATGACTTATGTTTGGGCAGGGCCCCACAAGTTTATCATTGACCATACAGAAGTGAGTGAAAAACTGAAAGGGCAAAATGCCGGCCGTCAACTGCTGGCCAAAGCTGTGGCTTTTGCAAGGGAAAAACAGGTGAAAATAAAACCGCTTTGCCCTTTTGCAAATGCGATGTTTCAAAAAACACCAGACTACTCAGACGTATTATCATAAAAAAACTGCACCATGAAAAATGTAAAAAAAGAATACACCAACGGAGAAGTTACCGTTGTGTGGGAATCGGGCAAATGCATTCATTCTGCCAATTGTGTTAAAAACCTTTCTGCTGTATTCAAACCCAAAGAGCAACCCTGGATTCAAATGGATCAGGCTACTTCTGCCGAAATTGTAGCTACCGTGCACAAATGCCCATCGGGAGCACTCACCATTAAAAATGAACAGTCCTGATTATAATTCACAACAGTTATGAGTAACCATCCACTCAACTTAGCTGTACGTTTTGCATTGGAAATTGCACTGCTCATCATTTTCACCATGTGGGGCTGGAACAAATTCAGTGGCATTCAAAAATATGTACTGGCCATTGGGCTTCCGTTACTGGTAGCCACTTTGTGGGGCGTGTTTCGGGTGGATGGCGATCCCGGCAAAGCCGTTGTGGCTGTGCCGGGCTGGGTTCGTTTATTGTTTGAACTGATTTTATTTGTGAGTGCCTCTTATATGTTGCTTTCACTCAAGATGAACAAATGGGCATACATCTTCATTGCTGTTTCTGTTATTCATTACCTTGTTTCGTATGACCGTATCAAATGGTTGCTCACTCAATAATCTGTTCTTACCGCTATGAAATTCATCTTCAGTACCTGGTTCCGTATCTTACTTGTGTTGTTTGCATTTGCCATTGCTGTGTATGGATTTATGATTAAACTGCCTTCTGGCTTTCGTCATATCGATAAAGAACTGCATTCGGCTTTTTATTTTGCAGCAGCCGCATTTCTCAACTTCATCTTCCTCAACAAAAAACTCATCTGGCATATTGCCATTTTTGCTTTTTTGTATTTGTTTGGAATGTGTATTGAACTGGCACAGGAGTATTCCAACAAGCTCACACATACACGTATCCATGGCCGTTATGATCCGGAAGATGTGGCTGCCAATCTCAAAGGGTTAATTGCTTTTTCTGCCGTATGGCTGGTGATTGTATTGCTGATAGCTGTTTACCAAAAGCTGAAGACAGGAGAGCAGAAATCAATCAACGATTAGCCATCGTCCTTTCAATATCAGCTGTTCCTCCTTCTCAGCAACGTCTCCTGAAAGGGACGTTGCGTTAAAGAACGATCACATCGTCAAATCTACATCAAACACTTCAATATAATTTGTTACAGGGTATATACCCTGTTCAGCCTTTCGATTTAAGGTGATCAAACCATCTATATACAATATCATAGCCATTCACCATCTCAATCAATGGAAGCCACCGGGGACAAGTAAATGTAATAGAAAATATTCCCTCACTGAATGGAATGGTGTTTTTAACAGGCATAACACAAACGTAAGACTCTTCTCCGTAGTACGCAACGTCCTCTGCGAGAGACGTTGCTGAGAAGGAGCTGTTTACCAAAAGCTGAAGACAGGGGAGCAGAAATCAATCAACGATTAACCATCGTCCTTTTAATATCAACTGATCCTGTTTGTACATGCGGATGAAATAGACACCGCTTTCTAATCCGTTCCGGCTAATGTTCACCTGGGTTCCCGAAATGTTGCTGATCGTTTTTACAATTTGTCCGCCGGTATTGTAAACAATCAATGTAGCCTGTAGCAGGGGCTGGCTCCATCGCAACATTGCAACAGATGAAGTTGGATTGGGATACAGTTGTACATTGTTGTTCTTATTGAACTCATCAATTCCTGTTGTTGAATTAATGATTTGAAATGTTTGATCGCAGGTGTTGCCATTATAGCTGGCACGGAAAGTATAAGTGCCGTTTGTAGTTGGCAACAATTTAGAAAAACCCCAGTAGCTGAACTTATAATTGTTGGTGCTTGTATAAGTCCATGTATTAAACACGGTTGCATTGGGATTGAGGATACTCATGGTTCCCATAACACCACTGGTTTCATTTCGTATAAACACATAAAACTTTGCGTAACCCGGTGCCAGTCCTGCTCCCTGGAACGGAATGGTATAGGAAGTACTTTCGTTGGGTGTTTCGGTTGCGGGACAAGCGGGCCATACGAGATCTGTTGTGTGAACCGATGCTTTGATGATGCCCTGCTCCCTGTATGGTTTTTGCGATGCCCACCATGATGTAGCATTGAGCGTATTGCAGGTGCCGGCGAAAGGATCAATCATGGTGGCAGCTGTACTGCCGGTCCATACTTCAAAATGAAGATGCGGCCCTGTTGAGCTACCAGAGCTACCCACCACACCCAGCTTTTCACCTGTTACTACTGTTTGCCCAATTGCTTTTGCCGTAACAGAATTTTTTTTCATGTGCCAGTAAAAAGCACGGGAGCCGTCTGCATGCTGGATGATTACATAGTTGGCAGTAAGACTGTTGGTGGCACAGTTTTTATCAAACTCCCCATCGTGTTTGTCGATGATGGTTCCCGGTGCTGCTGCAATCACTTCCACCTGGTCGTTATCCATTTTATAAAAAGGAAAGGGACCAATGGCAATATCTGTCCCCCGGTGCCCGTCGTATGTAACAGTGCCGCAGTTATAATCTTTAATTGCAGTAGCTGTATTGTCGTGATCCACATGCGCACTGATGTAATAATAGCTGCAATCTGTTAACCCGGCTGCTGCCTTCAACGGCCAGCTGAAGGAAGTGGCCATGATCTTTTCTTCTGTGTTGGGATGTATATAGATATGAGCATTGATATTGCAACGGTTTTCCACCAGCTGATATTCCTTTGCCGTTATACATTGGTTGATGGTGGATGGCTGTGCCTGTGTAACACCACAAACAAAGAAGAAAAATGAAACTAAATATATTCCCTTCATTACAGTTCACCAGAAATGCTGGTGGTTCTGCAGAAAGGTACGCATATTAAATCTGGATTGCAATACAGAAGAATGATCAGAAACCGAGCCGCCTGAGTCCAACTCAGGCGGCTTTTATTTCTTACTTATGAAAGAATACCTGTATTTTATTTTTATCTGTGAGAAAGAAATCAAGATAAAATCCGTCTTCAACCTGCTTATTACATTCTGTTGCCACTTTATTAACTGCTTCCATAAAATCTTTGCGGTCGTACCGGGCACCTTCCGGTCCGCTTAATAAAACTTCACGGCATTGATAGCCTGCTTTTCCTTTTTCCTTTATAAATGGTAATGGCGATCCTTCAAAATCCGGGTCTTTTCCATATATAGCAATTACATAACCACAGGATTTATATCCTTGTTGTATCAGCGACTTTACAGATTCACCGTTCACCAAACCATCGTGCCCGGTAAACTTCAATTCATATTTTGAATGATTGCCCGTTTGTTTTACCAGGAACAAACGAATGGTTTTATCCTGCAACCCCATACCCAGAAACTCATATCCTTCGTTTAAGTAACCATTTGCAATTTCTTCGGTGAGTTTGATGTTGGGGTTAACGAGATCGTTCCGTTTTGTTTCTTTTATTTCATGAATTACAGGATCGTTGTATCCTTCCACTTTCATCAGCACGGCATACAAGAGAACATAAACCAATTTGTATCCTTCTTTTTGTTTTTGCATTAAACGCTCCCAGCCTTCTTTATTATCCAGCGGGCTTTTCACCATTTCATACGTTACTTTTCTGCCAACATTGGCAAAAATTCCATGAGCATCCAGCAATGCATAGTTGTTATTACCCAGTTCCAGCAATGCAGCACGAACAGTTTCTTCTTTCAGATTATCGCCCACCAATGTAAAGAGAGAAACAAATGTTGTGTGCGCATACGTAAATGTTAGAGGAACAGATGCTGGTTTGGTTTGCGGTTTGTTTCCTCCTGGTGTTGTATTGATGGGCCTGCCACTAAATGCCGGATCAATATAATTGGTAACGCTGTTTCGTGCATCCAGCCACCCTTTAATAGATTTGCACACTTCATAAACTTTCAGATCTTTCTCGGCAATGGATTGAGAAAGTTCCAGTAATTCCATGATGCGCTTTTTGGGAAATCCCTGCGGGGCATAAGATTCAAAAACGCCAATGAGTTTTTCCAGTTTCTGAAATTCTTTTTTAGCCGAATTGTTATCGGGCAAAAAATCGGCCATGGCCGACACAAACACAGAGGTACAGGGTAGAATGGCCGCACCTGCAGAAGCTGCAGCAGCCAAGCCGCAGGTAGCCAGTTTTAATGCATAGCCGGTGGATTTAATGATGAGCGCTGCCGTGGTTTCAAAAGGTTGATCATAACGGTAATTTATAGCCGAAGGTCCATGTTCTTTGCCCGGTTGTTGCACCATTGGTGGTTGCCAGTCGAACGGAACATTCTCAATTACCTGCGGTTGTTTACCCGGTTCAGCTTTTACCAGGGAAGCTGTATTGTTTTTAAAATTGTAAAAACGATATACGGCTTCTTTTGTTTCAATCAGATAAGGACGTTGTTCGGCATCGCAGGTAATGAATACGGCATCCTCGCTACCGGCAACACGGTAACAGATTTTTTGCAAGGCACCTGTAGTGGTATCATACAAAATGCTCACATGGTCTCCGTTCATATGAAACCCGGCAACATTGTATTCTTTACTGTTGAGCTTAACAAACACAAAATCATTGGTAACGCCTGCACCTTCAAGGTTGCCCGCTACAACCGGTTGATTGGTGCGGGGTGATGGTGGCGTTATAAAATGAAAGGTTTCCAAAGAGCCGGGCATGTTCCAGCTGCTTGTGGTTACTCCAAAACGGGTGCTTCCTTTATAAGGGCCGGCTTTTTTCCCTTTCGGATAAAATTCAACCGTTACCAATCCGCCTTTTTCAAAACTTATTTTTCCGGCGTGTACAGCGGCTGTTCCTATATGGCTGTCCCATGTATAATAATCTGTGCCATTCACAAAGCCCCATGGTTTTCCGTTTGGTGGAAAGAACAGGTTGGCCCTGGTGGTTTTCTCATCCAGGATCATATGCCGGGGTTTGATCCAGTCTGTAAAAATCACATCTTCGGGCAGGTAATCATAAGTCATGTCCCGCACAACAGTAAAGGCTTTCATATCAGAAAGATCTTCAGCACTCTCCTTCTGTTCATCACTTTGTAAGCCGTTTTGCAATGTACCCTTATACTCACGAATGCCGGGTACAATTTCCACAGATACAATTCCTCCCTGTTTTGGTTTGATAGCACCGTTATGTATGGCAGCCGATCTTAAATTGGAATTAACAGTGTACGTTCCGGTACCCGTTAGTACCTGGTTTTTACCTTCATCGAAACGACTGGCAGAGATCAATACAGTCATTTTAGTTCCAACCGGTAAGTCATACAAGTACGGAACTTCGTTTTCTGTGTAAATCGTTTGGGCAGATGCAAAGATGGTAGTCAGCAGAAAGGTTGAGCAGAAGATTAGTTGTTTCATAATTGCTCATTTAATCCCTGAATGTATTGCCGCAGCCAAAACAGATAAATGACTAAATCCCTTGAAAATACTGCCAGGGATCATTGGTGATATCTCTTTAATTCCTTAATCAATTGTTAAAGAGAAAAAGAGCGGTTGCCACTTATAAAACAGCCAGGCCGTTGGCAAGAAAAAATAGTTTTCTTTACGCTTACAACGTGAGCACTGTACATGAAACCGGCTTTTTCATATAACCATTTTTCTTCTTTTCTTTCAATAGAAACAAACACCATGCATTCGATTGAAGAAAAAGAAAACAAGCTGGTACTTTCTTCCTTGTCACGCTATTACAAGCCGGTTAACGCTACCGGGTTTTCGGTTAAATATGTGCTGGATGGAACTGAAGTGTATACATTGGGAGAAGAACAATATGTTGTAGGTCCGGGTTCCTATTTACTTAGCAACCGGTACAAAGACGGACAAGTGGAAATTGAGAGCAATCAGCCGGTAAAAGGAATTTGCATCACACTTTCTCCCGATCTGATTACTTCTGTGGTGGCAAGTATGCGCCGGCCGGATACCAGTTTTCCAGATGAAGAACTGGGACAATTTTTTAATTCTGATCTCTTCCCCGATGATCAATACCATGCACAGGAAACTCACTTAGGCGGAGCATTACATGCATTGTCTCAAAAATTAGAAAACAATCGTTTGGAACCGGATGGATTGGGTATTGAGTTTTTTTATTCATTGGCAGAACATATCATCAGGGACCAGGTGCCTGTATTTAAACAACTGCAAGCAATTCCTTCTGTAAAAACAGCTACCAAAAAAGAGTTGCTAAAAAAAATCCGGAAAGGAAAAGCATTTATAGACAATACGTTTACATCGGCAATTGATGTGGAACTTGTGGCAAAGCAAGCCTGTATGTCTGAATATCATTTCTTCCGGCTTTTTAAAAAAACCACTGGTATTACTCCGCATCAATATATACTGCAAAAACGGCTGGAAAAAGCAAAACAATTATTGCAGCAACAAATACCCGTTTCCGATACAGCTCTTCATTGCGGATTTGCAGATGTGTTTTCGTTTAGCAAATCTTTTAAAAAACAGTTTGGAATTAACCCTTCACGCTTCATGGAAAAATAGCAGGATTTGACAAACAATGTCAATCCGGTTCCTTCAATTTTACACCCAACCATCCGATGCATATCTGCAGGGGTGTAAATAAAAAACACATGAATAGACCCAAACAAAAAAGAATGATGCAGGTGCTGCTGGCATTTGGCAGTGTCCTGATCCTCATTTTCATTGCTATGAAAGGATACGATTTTGGCCAATGGCTCTATCATCAATTTCATTAACCCTGATTATTAGACCAACCTCTATTTACCATGAAAAGAATTTTCCTATTCTTCTTTGCTGCCTTTTTTATTCAACATCTTTCTGCACAAACCGGAAAAATTTCGGGCACAGTTTCCGGTCCGGCTGTTGCCGAAGGGATTGTTGTATCGCTATTCAAAGTATCCGACAAGTCATTAGCCAAAACCACTTTGTGTGAAGCGAATGGCAGTTTTGAATTTTTACAGCTTAAAGACAACCGTTATTTTATAAAAATTTCGCACAGTGGTTATGCCACGTACAGCAGCGATACGGTAGATATTACCAATGGATCGGTTGTTGTACTACAGCACATTGTTCTGCAGGTGGCCGCCAAAGACTTACAGGAAGTAAAAATTACCGGGAAGAAACCATTTGCCGAACGGAAAATTGACCGGGTGGTGATTCACCCAGACATGCTAATTGGCAATGCAGGAACGTCTACCCTGGAAGTGCTGGAAAAAGCACCGGGTGTATTAGTGGATGGCAATGGAAATATTTCGCTCAAGGGAAAATCAGGCGTTATGGTGTTTATTGACGATAAGCCCAGCTATTTGTCCGGTGCCGATCTTGCCAATTACCTCCGTTCATTGCCTTCGGGTTCTATTGAAAGTATTGAACTGATCACCAACCCGCCTGCACGATACGACGCAGCAGGTAATGCCGGTATCATCAACATCCGCCTGAAAAAAAATATTGTAAAAGGAGTAAATGGCGGAATCAGTCTTTCGTATGGGCAAGGTCGTTACCACCGCACCAATAACAGTTTTAATATCAACTACCGTGTTAATAAAATCAACTTCTTTGCCAACCTCGGCTGGAATCAAAATCATACCTACCAGGATCTCACCATTAAACGGTCCTATTACACTCCATCAGGTGAATTCAGTTCGGGCTTTGAACAAAACAGTTATTTAAAACGTGAGATCTCCGGCGTGAATCTTCGCTTGGGAGCCGATTATTATATCAACTCCCGTTCAACAGCCGGAATTGTGGTATCGGGTTTCAGCAACCGTATCTATTCTCCCATTGTGAGCAAGGGCAACGTTTTTGATAACACAAATACATTGGCAGGAAGAGTGGCTGCCACCAACCCATCGGAACGTAAATGGAAAAACGGAAGCGTTAATCTCAACTACAGTTATAAAATCGGCAAGAAGGGAAAAGAGATCAGCGCAAATATTGATTACAATAATTATGATGCGCACATCACTCAAAAACTGGTAAGTTCTGTTTATTCTGCCGATAATCATTTGATAAATGAAAGTACACTGGAATCCACACTGCCTGCTTCCATCATTATCAAAACAGCAAAAGTGGATTATGTACATCCGCTCAAACAAGGCGCTAAACTGGAAGCCGGTTTGAAAACAAGTTTTGTAAACACAGACAATACAGCCTCATTTTTTGATCGTGTAGATAATGTTGTTACTCCCAACTACCAGTTTTCGAACAGGTTTCTCTATAAAGAAAACATTAATGCTGCCTATGCCAGCTATCAACGAAACTGGAAAAAGATTTCCCTGCAGGCTGGCTTGCGGTTAGAGCACACCGTTATAGATGGTAATCAATTGGGAAACCCGGTTGTAAAAGACTCCACCTTTCACCTCAACTACGCCAACCTCTTTCCCACTGTATATCTGCAATACCGGGCCGATAGTTTGCAGAATCATGTATTTGGTTTTTCGGCCGGCAGAAGAGTGAACCGTCCCAACTACCAGGATATGAATCCATTCACATATCCGCTGGACCTGTATACATACTACGCCGGAAACCCGTTTCTGCAGCCAACTTTCTCTTACTCTTTTGAAGTGTCACACACATTTAAAAATAAGATCACCACTTCTTTCGATTATACCATTGTAAAAAATCTTATCCAGGAAACCAACGAACAGAGGGGCACCATTTTTTACAGCAGGCCCGGAAACTTTGGCCGGCAGGTTGTTTATGGACTGGATGTAAATGCAACACTGCAACCATATAAATGGTGGACCTTGATTCTTTACACAGAGTTCAAGAACATGGATTATGATGCCATTATTTACGGACAGCGTTTGAAAGAAGACCGGTTTTATTGGGTAATTGCTCCCACCAACCAGTTTAACATCAATAAAAATCTTTCAGCAGAAATTGCCGGATCTTATCAAACAAGAATCCTTGTAGCACAATTCCTAACCATTCCCGTATGGCAGGTTCGTGCAGGAATTTCACAAAAAATCCTGAAAGGAAAAGGATCCATCAGACTTACTATTTCTGATCTGTTTTATACCAATCAGCCCGGTGGTGATATCCGCAATATTGCCAATGCAAAAGCTAACTGGCTGAGTTATTTAGACAGCAGGGTAGGTTCTTTCACATTTACTTACCGCTTTGCAAAAGGAAAAGGATTGAATGCCCGTAAATCGGGTGGGGCCGATGATGAAAAAGGAAGGGTGAAAACTAATTAACAGATGAACTTAAAAAATATGAAGAAAACAGTTTTTACAGCAATTTGTTTGATAACAATATTCAATGGCTTTTCACAGAACATACAACGAAAAGCCGGGTTGGGTGTAGGATTTTATCAAAAAGTACCCGATAGTTTACAACACAAATTCAATTACCAGAAGGGAGCCATGGTGCAGTTTGTGGTACCCAATACCTCAGCAGCGGCAGCTGGTGTTTTACCCAACGATGTTATTTTAAAAGTAAACCAATCCATTATCAATGTTCCCAATGAACTGTTTGCAGCAGCTAAACTGCTGAGGTCGGGAGAACCGGTGGAAATCACAGTGATCAGAAACCATAAACAACAGGTATTGAAAACAAAAGCGGTTGAGCGTCCCCGTGAAACCAGCACAACTGCCGATGTGGTTTATGGTGAGTTTGCTTATAAAAAAGGATATGTAAGAACCATTTACAAAACACTGAAGAATAAGAAACCGTTAGGCACCATTTATTTTTTACAGGGATTGCCTTGTTATTCCATGGATAATTTTCAGCCGCTGGATAAAACCAAGCAGGCACTCGATGCTATGGTGGAACGGGGGTTTGCGGTGTACCGGATGGAAAAAGCTGATATGGGCGATAATGTAAACCAGTCTCCTTGTGAAACAATGGGCTTTGATGAAGAACTGGACATGTACAAAGCAGGCTATCAACATTTGCTCACGCTGGATTATGTGGATACATCAAAGATTGTTTTGTTTGGACATTCGATGGGTGGTGTAACAGCGCCTTTACTTGCCGAAATGTTTCAACCCAAAGGTGTGGCTGTGTATGGCACTGTTTTTAAACCATGGATGGATTATATGTTAGATGCCTATGAAATACAGTTACAGTTATTTGGTGCCGATTTAGCCGAAATACGTGATTCGCTCAAAGTTTTCAAGCCATTTATATACGATTATTTTTATAACCATAAATCGTTGGATGAAATCTGCAAAACTGCGGCTGGCCGATCGGCTCTTGCCAATATTCTCAGCTACAATCCATCAACCAGGCTGGGCGCATCGGGAAGAAGTCCGCTGGTGTTTAAAGAAATCAATCAGCACAATCTCACCAAAGCCTGGCGCAACACAAACTCATACGTTTTAGCAGTTTATGGCGAGTGTGATATTGCTGCCAACAATGCAACGGATCACCAGGCATTAATCAATTATGTAAATAAAATTCATCCGGGCCGTGGTACTTTCTGGTTGGCTCCGGGCACCACCCATACATTTGAAGAGATAGGAACAATGGATGAATTCATCCGGCGACAACATGATATGTCCGCCTATCTCTCCTATGCAGCACAGCGGTTTAACCCCAAGGTGTTCGACTATGTCTGCACCTGGATGCAGGAAATATTAAACAAATAACCCGTCGTTTTCAAAAGACGGATAAATTAGAAAATGGCTATGATCAGAATTACAAGAACCAACGAATTCACCAATCGTTTTCGTGCTTACAGAATCTTTATCGACGGACGATTCGCTGGTGTTATTGCAAATGGTGAAACGAAAGATTTTGCAACAATTGCAGGAACACATACTATTATTGCAAAAATCGATTGGTGCAGCAGCGAAGAAGTAACTGTTCATTTCTCGAATGGCGAAACGAAAGACTTTGTTGTTGGTGGAAATAAAACAGGCGGATTACTGACCCGCATTTCAGGCGCAGCTATAGCGCTTCATTTTTTAACCAAACTGTTATTTGATGTTGACTATTTAATCATATTGGTCATTCCTGCATTTTTAATTCTGGTATACTACATAACCTGGGGGCGAAAAAAATATCTGAGCCTGGCAGAAAGACTTTAAAAAAGGGATCCGTTGCTGATCCTTTTTTTGTTGAAACAGATTGCCCGTACTTTTACAGCTGTATGAACCTTCAATCCCTTCATCATATTGCCATTATTTGTAAGAATTACGAAACGTCCAAACGTTTTTATACAGAGATCCTCGGGCTTACTGTGATTCAGGAAGTATATCGTGCAGAGCGGCAATCGTATAAGCTGGACCTGGCGTTGAACGGAGCATATATCATTGAATTGTTTTCCTTTCCCAATCCGCCCGATCGTGTATCAAGACCGGAAGCAGCGGGTTTGCGTCATCTGGCCTTTGCAGTAAACAACCTCGAAGCATGTATTACTCATTTAAATAAACATGGCGTGGAAACAGAACCGATCCGCACCGATGAATACACCGGCAAACGATTTACTTTTTTTGCTGATCCGGATGATTTGCCCATCGAATTATATGAAAGCTGAGGTCTTACCTTTGCTGCTGAAATCTTTTCAAACAACAGAACCTTATTATGAAAATCGCATTCTTTTCTGCTAAACCTTACGACAAATTATTCTTCGACAAACTGAACAAAGAGTATGATTTTGAAATTGATTACTTCGAAACACACCTTGGCCCGCATAGCATCAATATCATTACTCATGCCGATGCTGTTTGTGTGTTTGTTAACGACAAACTTACTGAAGAAGTGATTGACGCACTTGCAGCCAAAGGCGTAAAAATCATTGCACTTCGTTGTGCCGGTTTTAACAATGTAAATCTCGAAGCCGCTAAGAAATCCAATATTGCTGTGTGCAGGGTGCCTGCTTACTCTCCCGAAGCCGTGGCAGAACATGCAGTAGCCATGCTCATGACCATCAACCGCAAAACACATAAAGCATACAACCGTGTGCGTGAACAGAACTTTGCATTGAACGGATTACTGGGAACAAATATCAATGGTAAAACAGTGGGAGTAATTGGCACCGGTAAAATTGGTAAAGCTTTTATCAATATCATGCTGGGCTTTGGCTGCAAGGTGCTGGCTTATGATTTGTATCCCGATGCTTCTCTGGGAACGAAAGGGGTGAACTATGTTTCCATGGAAGAATTATTGCAGCAGGCCGATATTATATCCCTTCATTGTCCGCTCACAAAAGAAAACCATTATCTCATCAACAAAGACACGCTTCAGCAAATGAAGCCCGGGGTGACGATTGTCAATACGAGTCGTGGCGGATTGATCAACACCGCCGATATGATTGAAGCGTTGAAGAAAAAGCAGGTGAGTGCGTTGTGTATTGATGTGTACGAACAGGAAGAAAAATTATTTTTCAGAGATCTTTCTTCCAATATTATTGATGACGACCTGATTCAGCGGCTGATGAGTTTTCCCAATGTATTGATTACGGCACACCAGGCTTTTTTTACCGAAGAAGCATTGGAAGAAATTGCACAGGTAACACTTTCCAATATTGATGGAATTGAAAAGGGTGTGTTGAAGGAAGGTGCGGTTTCAAGATTGGTATAGTTAATCTGTCAAACAAAAAAAGCCGCCTGATCAGGCGGCTTTTCCTTACTTTATATTTTTCTCACAGAACAAATCCAAGCGACAAAGAAATCGTTCTGTACTTATTCTTATCATCGGCTGTATTGCTGGCGTCCATGGAATTGATCTTGGCCAGTCCATGTCCGTAGTTGAGCCGCAGTATTACATCTTTCATTTGGAAGCCGCCTCCGATATTCAAACCAAAATCGAATCGTTTTAACCGATCATAGGCTGCATTTTCCTGTGCACTGGTGGTGGGATCGTCGTCGTTAAACTGAATGGTTTCGGAGCTGGTGCTGGTAACACCTAAAAACTTTGATTCCACATTTGATTTACCTCCAATACCCATTGCCACATAAGGTCCTGCATGGAGAAAAAATCCGTCGCCTTCCTTTGAATTAATTTTGATAACTGCATTCAGGGGTACTTCTAAATACAAAGGATTGAATTTTGATTTGATATAGTTATCAGTTGTGGATCCGGTAAAAAAAGTTTCTGCTTTTGCACCTTTCCCTGTGAGTAACAGTCCGGCTTCGAGATCAACAATCTTTGTAATATCAAAACGTGAAATAACACCTGCATGAAAACTGGGCAGTATATTATTATCTTCTGTAGTTCCGCTGGCATCTTTTGTAATATTCGCCAGGTTTAATCCGCCCAGTACATAAGTTTGTGCGTTTACGCCCATTATAAAGGCTGCCACAAATAATCCGGTAATTAAGATTTTCTTCATAAGTGAACTTTTTCTTACAGTTTTACAAGGATTGTGCCAAAGAAAATTATAAGTACTTGTATCTATAACAACTCTTATGGATTGACGTAACTATGACAATCAACAGGTAACGCCTTTTGCTGTCTTTATCAAGCCTTTATGAATCCTTTACTAAAACCCTCCGACTATCCGGAGCAAAAAAGGTTTAAAAGAATCAGGGCAACAATTTTCCACCCCCGAACCTTTAATGTAAAAAAGTTGCTGTTTGCTTTACTGTATTACTTCCGGGATATTCTTCCCATCAAACTGCAGAATCAATAACTCATCAACAGGAACAACCTTGTTCTCATCTGCCATGGCTCTCCAGTTGAAATGCACCGGCAACAGCACATAGCGGTTCTTATGATGATTGAGTTGCCGCTGTTCAATGATTTTATTCTTTGTTGCTTCTTCCACTTCGGGCAAGAGCAGCATCTTTGGTTTTATTTTATGTTGCAGGTAATAATCAATGGTAATGAGCTGCTGCATTACTGTATCCTGCGGGTACTGTTGCCGTGCAAAATCAAACAAGAGTTGATAGACATCCGTAAGATCGTGGCGATGAAAATCGGAATGCTGTTCAAAATACAAACCCAACCCTTTCAGGAAATCAAACACACTGTACTGTGCTGTTACATATTTTAAGGTTCGTTTGGCTCTTCCTTTGTTCCAGTACACTTCCAGTGCTTCTTCCACAATTTCAATCAAACGCAGTTCTTCACGGCTCAGGTATTTACTTTCAATAATCTGGTAAGGAGCTACGGGATCATATACATATCCGTGTTGATCGCTCTTATGACGCACCGGTGTTCCTTTCAAAAATTTTAAAAAGCCCAATTGTAACTCCGGAGCAAAGAGTTTGAACACTTCTTCAAAACTGTATTTAATATCTTCAAAATAATCGAGTGGTAATCCCACAATCAAATCCAGGTGCAGTTCCACTTTGTCTTCCACCTGTTTGATAATGCTTTTCGTTTTTTCAAAATTCTGTTTACGGCTTACTTCCAGATTCGCTTTCTGGTTCACGGTTTGAATTCCAATTTCAAAACGGAACAATCCTTTCGGTACTTTCTCGTTGATGAATTTGATAATATCGGGATGAAGAATATCGGCAGTAATCTCAAACTGAAACACATTTCCCGGCCGGTAATGATCTAATATGAACTGAAACACATCCAGCGTGAAATCACGTTTCATATTAAACGTACGATCGAGGAACTTAATCACCCGTCCGTGCTGCATCAGGTATAATAAATTCCTCTTGATATCAGCCATTGGCAGGTAACGAACATTGTTATCCAGACTGGCCAGGCAGAACTCACATTTATACGGACAACCACGGCTGGTTTCAATATAACTCACTTTCGTTGCTAACTCTTCAACCGGATCGTTGATATACGGATTTACTCCTATGAAATTGCTTACATCATAAGTAACATTGCGCTCATGATAAATTACTTCTCCCTTTTGTTTGTACACCAGGTTAGGCACCTGTTCCACATTGGGATAATGTGTAAGAAACTCATGAAACGGTATTTCACCTTCACCTGAAATGATATAATCGACAGCTTCATTCCGGATCACCTCCTGCCAGTCGTAACTTACTTCAGGTCCGCCTAATAAAATTTTTACCTGTGGATTGATGGCCTTGATCGCTTCACACACTTTCAGGGTTTGGGTAATATTCCAGATATAACAACTGAATGCCACCACATCGTATTCTGCACAATCCCCGGCAATATCTTCCGGTTTTTGCCGGATGGTGAATTCCTTCCATTGCAAGCCTGCATGTTGCTTATTCAGCTCATACAAAATCCGTATGGCTAAATTCATGTGAATGTATTTCGCATTAAGCGTGGTAAGTAGCAGGCGCATGCAGCGTTTTCAATTTCGGCAAAAATAGAGTTTCTGCAGGTAAGCCTGTATGTAAAAGAAATCAGAACCGCTTTGATTCCCGTATTATATTTTCTATTTTGTCACTGCATAAAAACCCAACTCATGAATTACCGGATACTGCACAGCGCTTGCCTGTTGCTTTGCCTTAGCATTTCGGCAACAGCCCAGCAATCTTCCAACAACTCTTCATCAACGCTGTCTTTCAGCTTTGGTGGTGGTTATACAAATCCTTCTTCCATAAGCAAGGATTCCACATTATTTGGAAAAGGCGGATTAAACTTTCATGTGAATGCCGATTATATCATTGGAAAGTTCGGACTGGGCATCAGCACAGGGTTTCTCAAAAATGGTTTTGACATCAATCAGCTCAACAACTATCTGCACAGTAATAATATCCAGACAGATAAACTCATCATCAACAGTAACGGAGCACAATCACCTTTTCTATTGATTGGACCGGTAATGCGGCTGGGCAACCAATTCCAGGTGGAACTGTTTGCTAAAGGCGGTATCGTTTTTTCATCCCCTTCATCGTTCAGTGTTCAACAGCAGGGAACAATCCGTCCTGCCATTCGCATTGAACCGGTTTCTAAAAACAGTTTCGGATGGAATGCCGGCAGTTCGTTTCATTACCTGCTGGGCAATGGATTTTCGTTGGGTATGTTTGCCAATATGATGCAGTTTAAAACAGAAGTAAACCGTTATGATGTACGTGTGCTGGAAGGAACCGTTCCTTCTTTAGTGAGTAATACCATTTCCAACCTGGCAAGTGGCGTATCGGTGCGGTACAGCCTGGTTCGCAACAAACAAAAACAATGGAGTCCGGCCAACTTCAGAACAACAGAAGGTAACGATGACGGACAAACGAATCGTGTTCTCAAATCAAAAACAAAGTCCAACCAAAGTAACGACCGCACAACAAATACAGATGATATAAATATTATTGAACCCGAAAGGCCAGCCATTTTAAAATCAAAAACAAAATCCAATCAGTCGAATGACCGCTCCTATCAGAACTGCGGCCCTGTTACCAATAAAATAACACATCCCGATGGTACAACAGAGGAACAAACCTTTGCTTGTCCGGATGATGCTGTTCAATATAAGTCAAAGATAAACGGTCAAATGCCCAACCGCATATCCATGAATGTTACTGTACCCAAACAAACCCAGGGCGCAACATTTGGCGAAAAAGTAAACCAGGGTCTTCATGCAGCAGGCAGCGCACTTTCGCAGGGTACCGGTGCACGAACTATTATTTCAGGAAAAATTGTCATCACCTCCTCTCTACCAGGCAGCGGTATTGTATCCAGTGCTGTTTCTGGTCTTTCAGGTACAGGAAGTGGCGCCGCAGCTGCCTCTTATGCGGCAACAGGTCGCATGGCAGGTTCTAACACCCCTGTTATAAAAGGTGCAACCGTATTCTTTTATGCCAGAGAAGCCAGCAGCGGAATAGCAACCGGGCGGAGACAATATCAACCTGTATTCTTCGATGGACAATCGCAGGAGGAAGTTTGTAATCCTTGTCTGGCAACGATTAAAAATCCCATTTATGAAGACAAAGGAAACAGCGGACAAAATCCCTTATACCAGGGAAAACGTTCAACAGGTGGAAATGATAATGATTGCGATGGAACGGCAGAAGGATTTACAGTAAATCTCATCGATAGAAACACAGGAGCTGTTGCAGCAACCACTGTTACAAATACATGTGGCGAATACTGGTTTGCCAATGTACCCATTGGAAATTATTCTGTAGAAGTAAGCGGCACTTATCTCAGTAAAAAAGGATATGATTATTACCAGGCAAAAGGCAACTTAAATATGGCGGGAAAAATTGTAGCACCTCAGGAAACATGGCAGCATATTATTTATAACAATGCAAACCGCAGAGGAACCGGAAAAGTGAGTATGCAGGATATGCATTTTGTTGTTGCAGATACTGACGGTGATGGTATGGCAGACGTGATTCGTGCCAATGCAACATTTTCTGATGGCACAGTTCGTGATATAACCGAAGCATCCAATGCAAGATCCGGAGGAGGAACAGGAAAAGTAAGTATGCAGGATATGCATTTTACCATAACGCAAACGAATCAACGAAAAGGAGGTACAGGAAAGGCAAGTTTGCAAGACATCCACTTTACCAAAAATGCCGGATCCAATACATACCAGGCAACTGCTACCTTCAGCAATGGTAAAACACAAGACATCAGCGATTATATTGATATGCAACAAAGCAGTGGAGTTGTTCAGTTCTCTGTTCAGGTGGCTGATGTGGATGGCGATGGTGCAACCGATTTAATCTGGAGCCCACGAAGCAATCTTTGTACAGATGCAACTTCTTCTTCTTCTGTAAGCAGAACCAGTTTGCCCGAAGAAGTATTTACACCTGTGGATGTGGTTACGAGTAATATGCCCATGTCCGTTGGAGATGTGGATGGGGATGGCATAAATGAAGTGATTGTAGGCAATGGCGCTTCCTTGCTGGGTGGTGCCCTTCCCGGCGGTGGAATTGTTAGTGCTGCTTTGCGGCCGGGGAATCCCATTGGCGGACTTAATATTAAAGGTGGCAAAAATCCAGGTGGTTTGGTAACGAGCCGGCAAACCAACAGCTACGGACAATTTGAATTTACCAACTTAACAGAAGGCAATTACACGTTCACTGTTGAAACCAATTATGTATTGTATGATGCAGTGGATATTGACTGGAATGGCGATGCAGATTCCACTGAACAACGCAAGAGTGGGAGTACTGTAAAAATTACAGCAACACAAAACAGCCAGTCGTTAAAAACAACTACCCCAAAACAAACACAGGGTGCTACATTCGGAGAAAAAGTAAATGCCGGTCTTGCTTCTGTCGGCTCATTGATACAAACACTGGATGAACTGGATGCACAATTGCAGAGCAATGAAACACCGGTAACAAAAGCCAGCGTAAGTACATCAAGGAGCAATATCAGAAATGCACGCAGTACATTGTTGGCTGTTCAAACAGATCTTCAGAATGGAAACATTGCTGCAGCAAATGAAAAACTGGCATTACTGGAAACACAAATCACACAACTGCAACAATCATTAAACCTGTTGGGAAAACAATACACCACCGTTTCAAATGTGCTGAAAACGAAACATGATACGGCAAAGAATAGTGTGAGTAATATACGATAAGCTGTTTTTTATATTACAGCACATTCCCAAATAACAACATCCGGAATGCAACTCCTGCTTTATGCACCAGTTCGTTCCAGTCGTCGGCAGCACCACCATCGGCACCGTCGGAGATATATTTCAAACATAGAAAAGGAATCTGTTCCTGCATCGCAATCAATGCCAGCGGATATGCTTCCATATCCACCACATTGTAATCGGTAGAGGTATGGCTCATTTCAAAATTATCGCCGGTACCACAGATGCCCTGTGGTAAGCTGTTGATCTGTATACCATAGTTCAACTGTGGTTCTATGCCCGATAGTGGCGTTTCATACAACTGAAATCCCAATCCACGTACATCCATATCCCGCTGCACAAACTTTGTACAACAAACCACATCGCCTTTTGCAAATACATTGCTTCCGGCCGAGCCCAGGTTAATGATCATCTTTGGCTTGCGTTCATAAATCCGTTTGGTCAATGCATAAGACGCACACACTTTTCCAATGCCGGTGATCAATGTATCACAATCATAAAACTCTTCGGCGGCTTCTGCCTGAAGGGCAAACACAAACAATGCATCATTCAATGGTAACTGATGAGATAAAGGTTGAATTGCAGACATGCTGCAAAGTAACAGAGAACTAACTGTAACTTTGATCGTTCATGAAAAAAGAAACGCTTACCCCACAACAGGCTCACCAAAAAATCAAGCATTACTGTGCCTACCAGGAACGTTGCCATAGTGAGGTGAAAGAGAAGTTGTACAATTATGGTCTGCGCACAAGCGAAGTGGAAGAAATCATCTCCAAACTTATTGATGAAGATTATCTCAATGAAGAACGATTTGCGATCCAGTTTGCAGGGGGACGGTTTCGCTTGAAAAAATGGGGACGTGTTAAAATCCGTTATGAGCTCAAACAGAAACGGGTAAGCGATTACTGCATCAAAAAAGCAATGAAGGAAATTGACGAAGACGATTACCTTAAAACATTACAACAATTGTTTGAACAGAAGAGCAGGGATCTGCGAAGCGAAAAAAACATCTTTATCAAGAAACGGAAACTGCAGGACTATCTTCAGCAGAAAGGATACGAACACGATTATATCCGTGAGCTGGTGAATAAAAAAGACACAAACGAAGCTGACTGAAATTCGTAATTTGTACCAGCATGCACCTCAAAATTTTATCATCCCTGTTATTGATTGGGCTTTGCATTGGTGCAATGGCTCAAAAAACAAACAAACCGCTCACCAAAGAAATCAATTTCTTTACGGAGAATGATAATTTCGATTTTGATTTATCGGACCGCTACTACACCAACGGCCTCATCTTACAATACAACTGGTTGGGCAAATCAAAACCCGGAAAAAAATACCTGAAAAAAATCAACCGTACCGAACTGGCCCAACGCATTTACAATCCTTATAAAAACAATAAATCACTGGCAAATGTATTGCAAAACATGGACCGGCCCTTTGCAGGTTGGCTCAACGCACAATACGGCCACACGCTTGTATATCCAAAAGGCCATGTGTTACTATATGAAGCTAATGTTGGTGTAATGGGACCCGCCTCCGGTGGCGAACAAGTGCAAAAAGGCTGGCACAAATTATTTGGGCTTTACTCTTTGTATGGCTGGGACAACCAGCTTCACAATGCCATTGGTATTGGCATCAACACCTCTTATTATCATTCTTTGGCAGCATCACGTTCTGTATCGCTGCATATCGCCACCCGGGCCATGGTGGGTACTTTGTTCAATAATGCATCTGCCGGACTGTTGTTTAAAACCGGACGTTTGTCCAAAGAGCATGAAAGCGGTTTCTGGAACAGCAACCTGGGCGTTGAAAAACCAGCCACCGGAAAAGGAGAATGGATTTTTTTCCTGCAACCAATGATACAGGTACAGGCAACCAATGCCACAGTAGAAGGAAACCTCTTTTCGGCCGACAAAGGCCCTTATACAACAGGCATTAAAAACATCGTTGGTCAACTGCAAACCGGTATCTATATAACCGGCAACCGGATTGGTTTTAAAACAGCTTATACGTTTCGCACAGCAGAAGGATCACAAATGAAACAAGGCGAACATTGGGGGAGTTTCGCTCTCACGTATCGTTTTCGCTGATCTTTCACGAACTTTAGAATATGAAGCATTTAACATTCAGCCTGGTACAAACCAATTTGCATTGGGAAGATAAAGCAGCGAACCTGCAGATGCTGCGGGAAAAAGTGTTGTCGATACAAGAACCCACACAAATTGTAATCCTTCCCGAAATGTTCAGCACAGGGTTTAGTATGAACCCGGCTGCACTGGCTGAAGATATGAATGGCCCCACCATTGAATGGATGAAACAACTCTCGGCCGAAAAGCGGGTGATCCTCACCGGTAGTGTCATCATTAAAGAAGAAGGAGAACAGGATCCCAGCGGCGAACGGCTCCCGACAAGATATTATAACCGCCTCATCTGGATGTTACCCAACGGACAATATGGCTCTTATGATAAACGTCATTTGTTTGGATTTGCAGGCGAAGACAATCAGTACACTGCCGGTACAAAGCGTTTGGTGGCATCGGTAAACGGCTGGCGCATTAATCTGCAGGTTTGTTATGATCTGCGTTTCCCTGTGTGGGCCAGGCAAAGTCCGGGCGATGAACCCGAGTACGACGTACTCATCAACGTAGCCAACTGGCCCGAACGAAGAGTGAAAGCATGGAAAACCTTACTCACTGCCAGAGCCATCGAAAATCAATGTTATGTAATTGGTGTGAACCGTACAGGTAATGATGGAAACGATATTTATCACAGCGGTAATAGTATGGTGATTGATGCATTGGGCACTGCGCTATACGAAAAAGAATACGAAGAAGATATCCATACCATCACCCTTTCAAAAGATGACCTGGAAGAAACAAGAACCAAACTTCCGTTCTTAAAAGATGCTGATGATTTCAGTATTCTTCCTTAATTGCCTGCTGTTTTTTCTTCCTTGCAATCAAGCTGTGCACAGCTTCCACTTTAGGATCCCTGTTATAGCGAATCGTTTCTGCAGTTGCTTTGACTTCCACATCGGGCAACACTCCGGATCCGTTCTTCGTTATATTCTTATTATTTACTATCCGGTACATGGGCAACCGCACCTGCAATTTTGTATGAGGCAACACCAACTCCGGAATAAACACACCATTGTTGCCGTAATAACCACCGCCGGTTTCTTCGCCCACCAATGTTACATTCTGTTGCCCTTTGATGCTCGACAAAAACATGGTGGTAGCAGAAAACGAAAATCCTCCCGTTAACACATACACATTTCCGGTGAAAGTCTGTTTTTTGGGCTCATAGGATTTATGATGAAAGTATCTGAACACATAAACACTATCATTGATTTTTTTATTGAGCAACAACATACCCAGGTTGTTCCAGAATTTCTTCTTTACCCTTTCATCCGTTTTGATTTTACGGTGTGCCGAATAAACAGAATCCGAATAAATAAACGGTTCCTGTTTGATATACTTTGTCAGTAGCAATGACTTCCGGATGAGTCCGCCACCATTGTTGCGCACATCAATAATCAGATTGGAAATGTTTTTCCGCCGGAGTTCACGGAACACTTTTTTGATATAAGAAGATTGTAATCTTCTTGTAAAGGAGCTGATCCGCAATGCAGCTGTCTGATGGGCCGTATCAATGGCAAAACTGCGGACGGCCATTTGCCTTCGCTGACGGAAAGAAAGATCCGGCTCTGCAGGAAACGGACCAGTCGTTACCGGTCGGCGAAACCGTGAGGTATCTTTCGCCGGGTCATACGGACGAATGGTTATTTGTTGCAACTGATCATTGTAATCAATATACTGCAGTTGATAGACGGTATCCTGCTGAAAAAAGCTGTTGTAAAACTGTGGAAAATTGTTGCTCAGGTTCTGGTAGCTGAAGTTTTTGGAATTTCCATCAATCGGAACTAATGGCAACATGGTATCAATCAGTGCCCTTGCTGTTCTGCCGTTTATAGAAAGAACGGTCATTCCTCTTTTCAGCACAGAATCTCTTCGGTTACTGTTTCCCGTTATAACCAATGTTGAATCGTCTACAATTTTTAATCCTAATGGAAATCCGGTTTGTCTTCGTCCCGCCTGGTAATACCTGTACATAGCAGAGTGGCGCACACTGGTATGTCCGCACCGGAGTACAAACAAAGTTTCGTTGAGCAAATTCTGAAAAGCAGACTCATTCATCGAATCCTTCACCGCTGCATACGCTTTTGCAAAGGAAGCATCTACTTCTTCGGGTGAGCTATACCAATACAAGGAAGGATGATTCTGCCGGATGGTTTGTTCCATCACCTGCAGATCTTCTTTGAGAGCAGCCGGACTGTATTTCTTCTCCGGGGTAAAGGCAGCATTGTTGGACACAGAACAAGCTGCAGTGCCCAACACTAACCATAAAAGAAAAAAATACAGACTGTTTTTCATCAACTGCAACTCTCTATTTAGCGAAGGAATTCCATCCCTGTGCTGTTAACGGATATTTATTTCCACCTCTTGTAATGATGGTGGCGCCTTCTTCCTGCTTGGTAACATAACCAATAATACTGATGCCATCCACGTCTTTCAGTTTATCGTAATCGGATTGTGAAATAGTGAACAGCAGTTCATAATCTTCACCGCCGCTCAGGGCACAGGCTGTAGGATCAATCTCCAGCTTATAAGCAAAATCTTTTGCATCGGGATGAATGGGAATTTTATCCTCATAAATCACAGCACCCACACTACTGTCTTTGCAAATGTGCAACACCTCACTGCTGAGTCCGTCGCTGATGTCCATCATACTGGTGGGACGAAGTTTTTCTCTTGCAAAAAACTCAATCACATCTTTCCGGGCTTCAGGCTTCAGCAATCGGCCCACAATAAACTCCCTGTTTTCAAGATCGGGCTGCACGCCTTTTGTTTCGAGAAATATTTTCTTTTCCCGTTCCAACAGTAATAAGCCAAGATAAGCACCACCGAGGTAGCCGGTAACACAAATCAAATCATTTTCCTGCGCCGTGCTGCGTTTCACAAACTGATCGGGCGCCACTTCACCAAAAGCGGTAACACTGATCACAAATCCTTTGGATGAAGAAGTGGTATCTCCTCCCACCAAATCCACACCATAAGCTTCGCAGGCTGCATACACACCTTCATAAAATTCTTCCATTGCTTCCACACTGAACCGGTTGCTGATGGCCACGCTGATGACGATCTGTGTTGGTGTGGCATTCATCGCATAGATATCACTCACATTCACCACCACACTTTTATAACCCAGGTGTTTCAATGGTGTGTAAATGAGATCAAAGTGCACTCCTTCCACCAGCAGATCCGTAGTGATCACCGTTTGTTTCCCAAAATGATCAATCACAGCTGCATCGTCTCCCACTCCTAAGATGGAAGATGCGTTTTGAAATTCAATATTTTTTGTGAGATGATCAATCAGTCCAAACTCACCAATGGAAGAGATCTCTGTTCTTTCTTCAGACATAGAGTATTTTAGATTTTAGATTTACGATTTTAGATTTCATCAGCCCTATTTTTTCCCTGGGCTCAAGGTTTTCAGGGAAGTATTGATAGATGCTATGATAATCGACAACAACTCATTTGCTTCTTTGTACAAATTTCGAAGCCTCTCTTTTTCGCTTACATTAAATTCTGCAAGCAGTTCATAAAAAAACATTGTCTCATCCAGTTCCTCTTCCACAATCCTCAATTTATTGATGAAGTCTGGTTTTGATTTCGCCCGGCATGCTGCCCTGTAATTTGCTCCTGCAGAGGAGGAACATCTGATCAGTTGCCGTGCATATTCTTTATTAACAGCACTAAATGGCAATTCTAAGCACAACCAGCCTGTTTCAACAGCCAATTGCTTGGTGCGTTTCATAAGTTCATGTTTATCCATATTGTCAGGTTAGCGTTACATCTGCAATCGTCAATCTGCAATCTGCAATTTTCCTCCTATCCACTTCAACAGCTCCGCATGTATCTTTCCGTTTGTTGCTACCAGATGTGGTTGATAAGGCGAATAATAGTTGCCTTCAAAATCGGTGATGGTTCCACCGGCTTCTTCCACCATTAAAAATCCGGCGGCGCTGTCCCATGCCTGGAGTTTGTGTTCGTAAAAACCATCGAATCGTCCGGCAGCTACCCAGCACAAATCAATCGCAGCACTTCCCAAACGGCGCACTGGAATTCCTTTGCGGATCAAACGATCAAATACCTGAAGCGGACCGTTGGGCATATCCAGGTAAGTATAAGGAAAACCAGTCACCAGGCAGGCCTTCATCACTTCGCTTTGTTCGCTTACATGAATCCGTTTGTCGTTCAGGAAAGCGCCTTGTCCACGTTCGGCCACAAAGAACTCATTCATAAACGGATTATACACGGCTCCCAGTATCATTTGTCCGTCTTTTTCTATACCAATACTCACACAACAAATCGGAATCCCATTTGCAAAATTCACCGTGCCATCAATCGGATCAATGATCCACTTGTAAGAAGAATCCTGCGCCATTTCACCGGCTTCTTCGCTTAATATATAATGATCCGGAAACTGTTGGCGGATAACTTCGAAAATGGCTTTTTCAGAAGCATGATCTGCTTCGGTAACGAGGTTGTTCACCCCTTCTTTATTAGAAACCTTGAACTCTTTATCAAAAAAATGAACCAATTGCTCTGCACCGGCTTTTGTAGCCTCGATCAGGGTTTGTTTAAGCATGCGCAAAGATAACCCACATAGATTTGAGATTGCAGAATTTAGAGTTTAGATTTGGCTTTTTTACAGGGATATGAGGCTATCGGTCATTATTGTCAACTACAATGTAAAATACTTCCTGGAGCAATGCCTGCTGTCGGTTGCCAAAGCCACGAGCAATTTGCAAGCAGAGGTATGGGTGGTTGATAATGCGTCGCAGGATGGAAGCCGCAGTTATCTCGAATCCCGTTTCCCCGATATGCATTTTATATGGAGCGATGAAAACAGCGGTTTTGCCAAGGCCAACAACCAGGCGTTGAAACAAGCCACAGGTGAATACATCCTCTTCCTGAACCCCGATACCATTGTTGCCGAAGATTGTTTCAACAGCTGCATTGCTTTCATGGAGCAACATCCCGATGCGGGTGCTGTGGGGATCCGTATGCTGGATGGCAAAGGAAGTTTTCTGCCCGAAAGCAAACGTTCTTTTCCATCGCCACTAACATCGCTGTACAAACTGAGCGGTTTATCGGCCCTGTTTCCCAAGTCCAAAACCTTTGGCCGTTATCATCTCGGCCACCTCAACGAACACCAGAACCATGAAGTGGATGTGCTGGCCGGAGCGTTCATGCTTATTCGTCATGATGTGTTGAAACAAACCGGCGGTTTTGATGAAAGTTTTTTCATGTATGGTGAAGATATTGACCTGAGTTACCGCATTCAGAAAACAGCTTGTCCCGCCACCGGCGGTTTTTATAAAAATTATTACCTCAGTGATTCTTCCATTCTTCACTTTAAAGGAGAAAGCACACGTAAAGGCACGCTCAATTATGTGCGGATGTTTTACCAGGCCATGAGTTTGTTTGTGCAAAAGCACAGTGCTGCTTCCAGTGCCGGAATTTTCACTGCATTAATCAATATCGCCATCTGGGCACGTGCCTTTCTGAGTATCCTCAAACGGTTTATTCAGAAAATCGGGTTGCCATTATTAGATGCGGCACTCATTTATCTCGCCTTCTGGATGGCGCAGGGCGCATGGGTAACCTTTGTGAAGCCTGCCAATATTTATCAGAGAGAGTTGTTATCGGTTGCGTTTCTTGGTTTTTCTATCTTGTTTTTGCTGGTGAGTTATTATACCGGCTTGTATGAAAAGAAATACCGGTCGCAACGTTTGTGGCGTTCCATGCTGGTAACGTTGATTATAAACCTTGCTGTTTACTCTTTGTTGCCGGAACGGTTTCGTTTCTCCCGGGGCATGGTGCTGGTGGGATCGGTATTCAGTTTTGGATTACTGGCGTTGTGGCGCTGGATCCTGTTGCTCCTGAAAGTAGTGGAGCCCGATGAATCGGAAGAAGAAAACTACACCATTGTTGTAGGTACGGCTGCTCAAATGGAAGAAGCAAAAAAATTGCTCGATCCGGCAGGAAAAGCACAGCAGATCCGTGGATTTGTAAGTCCGCTCCCCGAAGCTCATTCGCTGGGCACACCCGCTCAACTGCCACAGATTCTTGAAAACACACCGGTGAAAGAACTGATTTTATGCGAAAGCAATTCGCTTTCCTTTAAAGATATCATTGCTGTTTACCAGCAATCAGGGCGACGGGTAAAGCTTCGGTTACACGCAGGCGGTAGTTTGAGTATTGTTGGCAGCGATTCAAAAAATTATACTGGCGAAACCATTGGTGTTGCCAGTTACCGGTTGTCGTTACCCATTAACCGCCGTTTAAAACGCCTGGTGGATGTGGCTGTTTCCTTGTTCCTGATCCTGCTGTTTCCCCTGCATTTCCTGTTCAACCGCCATCCGTTGGTATTGTTGCAACATTGCTTCCAGGTTTTGTTTGCGCAAAAAACATGGATTGGGTTTACTGGTCCGGTGAAAGGGCTTCCGCCGGTAAAACCATCGGTACTGGGACCGGCTGGCGTACCGCACCAACAGAATAGTTTGAAAGAAGAAGGTTTGCAATTGGCAAACGAGTGGTATGCCCAGCAATATGAACCGGCATACGATTTACTGACTGTGTTTTCGCATTATAAAAATTTAGGTTTAAAATAGGGGTGAGTCCCTAATTTTGTCACTATCCAAACGATTGTGCTGTATGTCGCTTATTGACCTTCATCTTCCAAAATCGGTTAGCCAGGCATTGAACCTTCCGGTCAATTCCCCCAAGCGTCAGCAAATACGTGTGCTGAAGAAATTGCTGAAAAAAGCCCGTCACACCCAATTTGGACAGCATTATCATTTTGATGAGATCTTAAACAGCCGCCATCCGGGAAAAAAATTCCAGGAACTGGTGCCTACATCCGACTATAATAAAATATACAGCGACTGGTGGCATAAAACACTGGAAGGGCAAACCGATGTGTGCTGGCCCGGCAAAATCAAATACTTCGCCCTCAGTTCCGGAACCAGTGAGGCGGCCAGTAAATACATTCCCATCACGAATGATTTAATGCGTGGCAACCGCATTGCCATGATCAAACACCTGCTCACCCTGCGCAACTACGAGAATCTGCCGGTGCGCAGCCTTGGTAAAGGTTGGTTGATGCTGGGCGGCAGTACCGATTTGCAGAAAGGTCCGGGTTATTATGCCGGCGACCTCAGCGGTATTACGGCCAAGAAAGTGCCTTTCTGGTTTTCGCCTTTTTATAAACCCGGCAAACAGATTGCCAAAACGAAAGACTGGAATAAGAAACTCGATTACATTGTTAACGAAGCCCCCAACTGGGATATTGGTTTTGTGGTGGGTGTACCCGCCTGGATCCAGATGTGTATGGAAATGATTATTGAGCGCTACAAATTGAATAACATACACGAAATATGGCCCAACCTCGCCTTTTTTGTGCATGGTGGCGTTTCGTTTGAGCCTTACCGTCATGGTTTTGAAAAATTATTAGGCAAGCCTCTCATTTATATTGAAACCTATTTAGCCAGCGAAGGATTCATTGCTTACCAGGATAAACAGAATGCACATGGCATGAAACTGGTAACCAACGAACACATCTTCCACGAGTTTGTTCCCTTCGACGATAAAAACTTTGATGCCGATGGAAACATTGTATCAAACCCGGAAGCATTGATGCTGCATGAAGTGGAAGAAGGAAAGGATTATGCATTATTACTGAGTACCAGCGCCGGTGCCTGGCGTTACCTCATTGGCGATACCGTTCGATTTATAGATAAAGAGAATTGCGAAATCATTATTACGGGGAGAACCAAACATTTTCTGTCACTGGTGGGCGAACACCTGAGCGTGGACAATATGAACAGGGCCCTGCAAATGGTGAGCGAAGAAATGAATGTATCCATTCCTGAGTTTACTGTGGTAGGCGAACCCCATGGCACTTTCTTTGCACATCACTGGTATGTTGCCTGCGACGATCATGTGAAAGCAGATGTGTTGCGTGATAAAATTGATGCTGCGCTGAAAGAATTGAACGATGATTATGCAGTTGAACGTGGCAGTGCTTTAAGAGATGTATACCTCGATATATTACCCGAAGCCCGTTTCATGGAGTTTATGAAACAGAAAGGAAAAGTGGGCGGACAACACAAATTCCCAAGAGTATTGAAGGGGAAAATGCTGGAAGACTGGAAAGCATTTCTTGCCCGATAATTCACAAATATTTTTCTTATCCGCTAGCGATACATCCGTAATTTACAGCTGTAATTATTGCTCATGTACGAAGCGCTTGCAAAAGGATTGGCACTGGGATTATTGCTTGCAATTTCTGTGGGCCCGGTTATCTTTTCCATTATTAAACAAAGTATCAATAACGGGCACCGTGGCGGATTGAGTTTTGCCATTGGTGTGGCGGCCAGTGATTTAACATTGGTATTGGTGAGCAATGTGTTTACAGAATTATTCAACCGGTTGCTCCGTTTCGAAAACCTGATTGGCATGGTAGGCAGCAGCCTGCTTATTGTAACGGGTTTGTACTTTTTATTCTTCAAGAAAGTAAAATTGTCCGATGATGGTTTTACTCCCCATGTTCAATTGCGCCCCGGTGATTATGCACGAATCTTTCTCGGTGGTTATTTCATGAACACGTTGAATCCCGGTGTGATTGCGTTCTGGTTTACATGGGCCACAGCTTTTGTAACCATGCCCGTAAATGAGCGGATTGTTTTGTTTGGCGCCTGCCTGTCTGTTGTTTTTACCGCCGATCTGTTGAAAGTGTTCCTGGCCAATAAATTAAGAAAGCGGTTAACCGCCAACGTTATACACCGCATCAACCAACTTTCTGGTTTGATCCTGGTTGTGTTTGGTATTGTGTTAATCGCCGGACTGTTGTGGCACCAGAGTAAACAATAAATCTTCAATCTTACATCAACAATCAGATGAAACTCATCATGCTCATTTGCGGTTTGTTGCTTGTAAATAATACTGTTTCGGCCCAGTTCAACCAACTGATCCTGCGTAAAAATGGTGTGCCTGTAAAACGATACACCGAAGGAACCGTCATCACCCTCAAAACAAAAGCAGGCATGTACTACAGCGGATTGATTTACCTGTTACAAAACGACAGCATTTATTTTTCCGGAAGCGCCATTCACATCAATGAAATTGCAAAGCTTTATAAAAAACCTAAAGGGAAAACCCGTGTTATTCCCATGCCCAAAGATGTGTTTCTTTATTCCAACCTCGGGATTCCATTGTTTACAGCCGGATTGGTGCTCAGTGGAGAACCGTTGTTGGGTGCAGCACTTGCTGGCGTTGGGTTAGTATATATTCCTATTGCATTGTACAATGTCAAACGGCTCTTGTTCAACAGCAACAAAGATTATCAGCTGGGTAACACATATGAACTTCGGTTACTCAATCTTTATCCTTCGGAAAAACTGCCGCAACAAAACCAATAAACTATCTTGCACACATGGCCGGAAAGAAAAGCTCTGATTCCTTTTTCTCCAGATCGTTCCGTTTTCTCAAACGACTTTTCATCATTCTTTTTTTAGCACAGTTGATATACATCATTGTGTTGAAATGGGTGAATCCGCCTTTTACCATTACACAACTGGTGAGCCTGGCTACAGGTGATGGATTGAAACGTGATTATGTTTCGATTGAAGAAATGAGTTCCAATGCAAGGCTGTCGGTCATTGCAGCCGAAGACCAGTTGTTTCCCGATCACAACGGGTTCGACTGGAAGAGTATTGAAAAAGCATTGGACTATAATAAGAAGAAACCCAATCGTGTGAGAGGTGCTTCCACTTTATCGCAACAAACCGCCAAGAATGTTTTTTTATGGCAGGGCCGCAGCTGGATCCGCAAAGGGCTTGAAGTGTATTTCACCGCCATGATCGAACTCATCTGGGGAAAGAAACGCATCCTCGAAGTCTATCTCAATGTGGCCGAAATGGGAAAAGGCATTTACGGAATTGAGGCGGCAGCACAAGCTTATTTCAAAAAGCCGGCTGCCAAACTCAACCGCATCGAAGCCGCACAAATAGCCGCCTGTTTACCCAACCCGGCAAAATACACCGTAAGGCCCATCAGTAGATATGTGGTGTTTCGTAGTGCATGGGTCATCCGCCAAATGAGTAATCTCGATGGTGATCCTGATATCCAGGTATTGATCTTTGACCGGCAGAAGAGTATTAACCAGGATGAAAAGAAGTGGAAATAATCAGCAATACTGATGCACTGCTGCAATGGCTTTCTCCAGCCGCTCTTCATAACCACCGCTGATTTCAACCCATGGTGTGGATTGATGCACCAGTAAATCACGGTAGTAATGATACAGTTTCACTCTTGTTGCTTCATCGGGATATTCACGGAGTTCGTCTTTCACCCAAGGGAGATCGGGCTTGCACAAGAGATATAAATCATATTTGCGCTCGGCAATGCGGTCTAAAATCCAGCGATGACATTTCCCAAACACAAACTCACACCATACTTTCATTACATACATGTCTGTGTCGATGAATAAATGTTGGCCGTTGCCTGTTGGCGGTTGGCCGAGAGTAGCTGTAACGGTGTCCTCCAGCCGAAGCTGGCCTTTTGCGATGGTGAGCAAATCGTCGAATGAATAATTTGTGCCGTGCTCCAGCAAATATTCACGGGCATATTCCGGGCACCACTCTGTTTGAAACTGTGTCGCCAGTTGTGTACACAATGTGCTTTTGCCCGTACTTTCGGGGCCAATCACCACTATTTTTTTGATACCTGTTTCCATGCCGGTTTTGCCTTCAATACTTTTTTATAAATCTTACAATCTTCACTATGTGCACCGGGAAGGTAACCGGTACTCATCAGAAATTCGTTTACAATTTCGCCTCCGGTAAACCGGAATGTTTTTTTAAACAGCTTCGTCCACTCGTCCTTTGTTAACGGATGATGATGATCCAGCCATGCTTTAAACGATCCGAATTGTTTCTGTAATTGCAGAATCGTCTTCGCATTTTCAATCGCTGCATTCACCTTCAAACGGTTTCGTATAATGCCTTCATCGTTTAACAAACGCTCCACATCTTTTTCTTTATACCCCGCCACTTTTTTTATGTTGAAACCATGATAGGCTTTCCGGAAGCTTTCCTGTTTTTTGAGAATAGTGGTCCAGCTTAGTCCCGCCTGGTTAATTTCCAGTATCAGCCGGCAAAACAATTCCTCATCATTATGAATGGGAAAACCGTACTGCTCATCGTGGTATACACGGTGCAGTTCGTTGATCTCCGGTTTCATGGTTCCTATTGCGTTGCAGTACGACATAGCCTGTTTTTAATGAGAAAGCCGACAAGATACCTGTTTTTAAAAATAATCTGCATCCGTTAAAGTAAATTCATTGCCTGTACGTCAACTATTGTAAAGTTGGCTGCATGGAGGCAATGGCGCAACGGCGACAAAACATTATTGATACGGTTAAAGTATACGGATCCAAGCTGTTTGGCTTCATACGCAGCCGTGTGCCCAACGATGAGGATGCCGAAGATATTCTGCAGGATGTGTGGTACCAGCTCAGTAACCAATCGGAGCTCGGCGCCATTGAAAGCATCAGCGGATGGTTATACCGGGTGGCGAAAAATAAAATCACCGACCGTTCCCGTAAGAAACAAGCATCTTCGATTGAAGACCTTGCTTATGAAAACGAAGAAGGTGAGTTATTGTTACCGCAGCTTTTTGTCAATACGAACGATCCTTCCACAGCTGACCTGAAAAAATTATTCTGGGAAGAATTGTTAGCGGCACTGGACGAACTGCCCGAAAAACAACGAACCGTTTTTATCCGGAATGAAATTGAGGAAATGACCTTACAGGAAATTGCGGATATGGACAATGAAAACATCAAAACAATTATTTCACGAAAACGCTACGCCGTGCAACATCTGCGCAACCGTTTGGAATATTTATATAACGAATTTGTAAACTATTAAATGAATACAGATGAAACATCGTAAATGGTTTTTTCTCGCCCCACCGTTAATTGTTGGTGTGGTATTTCTCTTTGGCTGGATTGTCATGCAATTATGGAATTACGCATTGGTTCCCGCCTTACATGTAGGCGCCCTCACATTCTGGCAGGGCCTTGCCATCCTGATTCTCAGTCGCATTTTATTTGGTGGGTTTGGAAAAGGGGGCGGATGGAAACAATCCAACAAACACCAGCAACTTCGCCAGAAATGGAGTTCTATGAGCGAAGAAGAACGGGTGCAGTTTAAAGAAGCGTGGAAGCAACGGTGTGTGCCGAAGGAATAAGAAGAAACGATGGCCGTTGGCAGTTGGCCGGGAATAGCCAGTAGCTGTTGGCTGATAGCTTATAGCTGGAAAACACTTTCATGGTGTGAAGTTGTTTATAGTACAGAGCGTACGTACACCGTACATCTAACCTCGTACATAGAATCGCAGATCTGTTCTCGCAGAAAGCACAGAAGAATAACGGAAGACAAAGTAATTAATGATTAATAATTATTGATTGCTCCTACTTGAACTCTCTGCGAAAACCTCAGCGCTCTCTTTTCTCTGCGGCGAATTAAACCACAAAGACACAAAGGAAAACACAAGGATCACAAAGGCGTTCAAAGGCTGAATGCTCAACGCTTAATGCTAAAGGCAGAATACAAGTCAACCCTTTGAACATATTGAACTTCTTGAACATTCCTCCTCTGCGAATATCTTTGCGTTCTCTTTTCTCTGCGGCGAAAAAAGTTGGCCGTTGATCGTTGGTCGTTGGCCGGAAGAAGGCTTCGTAATTGGAATTCATTTTTAATACGGAGCGTCGTACACCGTACATCTAACCTCGTACATGAAAATTGCTGAACCTACGCTAACCTTTTGAACTTTTGAACCCTTAAACCAGAAACCTGCAACCACTTAAAGTATTTCCCTTCCTCATCCGTCTTCCATTATATACAACAGTACCGGACTGAATTAAAAAACAAAAACATGATACAACAATTATTCAAAGTAATACTGGGCGGCATACTGGCAGGCATTGCCTTATTCCTGTTGCCCTTTTTATTAATCAAACTGCTCATCATCTTCCTGTTGATGGGAATGATCTTCCGATTGTTTGGCTGGCGAAGACACCGCTGGCACCACCACCACCATCACCATCGTTCTTTTTACGGAATGGATCCGCAAAAAAAATACGCTTATGCACAACGCTGGCGCAATATGAGTGAAGAGGAACGCAAACAGTTTGTACAAAAAATGGAAACAGAATTGTTTTCATCTCACACTAACACATCAACAAATACCGGAATATGAGCAAACGAACATCTTTCATCATAGGCGTTCTGGTAGCGCTTTCAACGGCAGGAACGCTTTATGCAACAGTGGGTCACAAAATGCATCAACGCATACATCATTGTTATCACGACAAACAATGCCATCAACAACAATCAGTAAAATAAAAAGAAGTTGTACTGAAAACAGTGATCCGGTTATGTTCAGGCGGCGACCTAAGTGGTTGTCGCCTTTTTTGCTTTCTGCATCCAGGTGATCAAACCAAATACCGCCATTACCAGCAATATGATGTAATACACACTCGTAAACACATATTGTTTTACAAAGTAAAGTGGAATGGAAGCAATGTTCGTGGCAATCCACCAGTACCAGCTTTCCACTTTCTTTTTCGTCATCAGCCACATACCCGTGAAGGCAGTGGAACTGGCAAAAGCATCGGCCCAGGGGATGGCGCCGGGCGCAAAATTCTGTTTGAGATAGCTGAGTGAAAAATAAATAGCTACATAAAACGAAGCAAAAAACAACAATTGGTACAACCACCATTTTGCATCTGAGAAAGTGATGTGCAACACAGGATGATCTTCCTTATCTTTTTTCAGCCACAGGTACCAGCCATACAAACTCATCACGGTGTAATAAAAATTCACACTCACTTCCCCAAACAAATGCCCTTTGGCAGAGAGGTACACATAAATAATTGTATTCACTAACCCCACCGGGTAAACGAGAATATTTTCTTTGCGGCTGTACCACACACTGGCAATACCGGCAAACACGGCAATGTATTCCAGCAACGTGGTCGCTTTCATCCCTTCTGTAAATTGTTGCCAGATTTCGTTCACTTGGTTTTTGTTTCAGTTGAATTGTTTCGTTTGTACCATTTCCAGGCCCGAAGATAGCGGACTCCCTTCTGAGTTTGAAAACGGGTGGGCACCTGTTGCCATTGTGAGCCCGGCACCGACTTCCACACAATGAAATGCAGATGCGGAAAAGCTGTATAACCTGTGTTACCGCTGATGCCAATCCATTGCCCCTGTTTCACTGTATCGCCCACGTTCACCACTACACCATTTTGTTGTAAGTGCCAGTAACCGCTGCGGCTGCTGTCGGCATGTTGAATGATTACAAAGTTTCCAAACTGGCGGTATTCTTTTTTCAATCCGCCTTTATCACCATCCTCCCGCAAACGAATCACCACACCCTCTCTTGCCGCCAGAACTTTCGTTCCTTTTTTCATTTTGAAATCGAGTGCCGCCCGTTCTTTATGTGAGAACGCTCCGAAATAACCCTGCACTACAAACCGTTTTTTGCCGGGTTCAAAGGGAAGCTGGTATACAAAGCTTGTATCATCTTTGATTGCTCCTTTCTGCAATGCTTTGATTTGTTCACGCAACGGATTCCTGCTAACGGAACAGGAGATGATCAGAAAGAGGAATGCTATTAATGAAACAACTCTCACTTCTTTTTCTTTTTAGCTTCTTCCTTCATCATGGATTCGTAATCAATTCCTTCTTCTTTCATCAGCTTCAATCCATAATTGCGCAGGTAGGTAATCACTTCCACTGCTTTTTCGCCTTTTTTAGTCAATGAGTATTCGGTACGTGGTGGCACTTCTGCATATACTTTTTTGAGAACAAAGCCATCTGCTTCCAGGTCTTTCAATGTTTGTGTGAGCATTTTCTGGCTGATATGTTCAATATCTTTCTGCAACTCAGTATAACGCCAGGTTTTTTTGCGCAACCGCCACAACACAGGAATTTTCCAGGTTCCGCCCAGTTTCTTCAATACAAAATCAACCGGGTTGTAGAATACTTCTTTATTGATAATTACGTCGGGCATGAGGAGTGATAGATGTTGAATGTTAAATGTTAAATGCTGAATGTTGAATGATGAGGTTACTTATTTAAGGAAGCTTGTGATGTTTTTACAATAGCCGTCAAAATGCGGATCAATTCATCTGCTTCTGCCTCAATCGGATGTTCTTTATCCATATATCCGGATGCTTTTAACAACCTGATCCAATACCTTACTTCTCTTGCTTCTTTTGAGGCAATCGACATTTTGGTTATAAAATCTTTTTTTGTCTGAGCAGCACTTGCCTCTTCACAATTCGCACCAATGGATGTTCCCGATCGGAGGAGCTGTTTCGATAACACATATTCTTTCCCTTCTGCCAATTGTTTGTACACTGAGATTATTTTCAGAGAAAACGAAAACGACTTCTCCAAAACAAGGTTGTTTTTCATTTAGCATTCAACATTTAAAATTTAAAATTAATCAAAACGAACCTAAAAGTGCGTAACAGACTTTAAGTGCTCTTACATGGAAGCCAGCTGCTACTGTAACATCTTTGTGTCATTAAAAACAACAGTTATGTCAAACATCAAAGAAGTTCAGCAATATGTGCATTTTCATGGCGCTCCATCGAAAGGTAAAATTCTCATGGTGGCCAGTTCTCCTTCAGTAAGTCAGCAAACCGGATGGCCAATTGGTTTCTGGGCGGCCGAATTAACGCATCCGCTCCGTGTATTCCAGGAAGCCGGATACGAAGTGGAACTCGTGTCAACTGAAGGTGGTAAACTGGAAATGGATGGTTATTCCAACCCAACCGATGCCAGTGGTTACTCGGCTCATGATGTGATTTCTTTGGGCTACCTGCAACAACCCTGGTTCAATGAACTGCTTTCGAACACTAAGAAACTCACAGCAGTAAATCCGGCTGATTATGCAGCGATCTTCCTCGTGGGCGGACAAGGACCCATGTACACCTTCCGTGGCAACAAAGAACTGGAACAATTATTCGCTGCGTTTTACGAAGCAGGAAAACCCAGTGCGGCTGTTTGTCACAGTACCACTTTATTACTCGAAGCAAAAAAATCAAACGGTGAGTTGTTAGTGAAAGGAAAAACATGGACAGGCTTTGCCGATGCAGAAGAAGAATTTGCCGACCAGGCTGTAGGAATGAAAATTCAACCCTACCGCATCGAAACCGAAGCAAAGAAAATAGAAGGTACCACGTTTAAAGTGGCAGCTCCGTTCAGCTCCTATGCGATTCAGGATGGACATTTAATCACAGGTCAGCAACAGAACAGCGGCGCTGCTGCAGCCGAACTGGTGGTAGAAGCGCTCAATGCATAAACCCATCAAATACATCTCAAACGGACATAAGCAATTATGTCCGTTTCTTTCGTTATGAAAAAACTGTTATTCTTTTTGTTGATGATACTTCATCAATCAGTCCTTGCTCAAATGGCCGAATATTACGCCGGCCACAAACGCACCGGCGTGGATCTCATGTGGTTCCGGAATTTTAAAAACTCAAAAGGGGAGAAATCACCGTTTCTCTACTTCAGCCGTAACAGGGCCAGTGTGGACTACAAACATGCTCCCGCTGCTATGGGTTCCACCAATGCTGTTTCATATAATTTCAAAAATGGTGTGGGACTGGTGGCTGTTGCTTCTTTTGTCAATACGGGATTGGTGCCCAAAGCAGGCGTTCAATATTACCGGCAATCGGGCAACTGGATGTTTTTCGGCTGGCTGGTGGCCGATCTCAAAGAGAAAGGAAACGTAGACTTGTTTGGTTTGTTCCGTTATCAACCTGTAGTGAATGAAACATGGAAGGGTTTATTACAGCTGGAATTATTTCCGGTGTATAACCCTTCTTCCGAATTCTGGAATATTACCCAACGCATCAGAATTGGTGCAAAAAAGAATTCGTGGGGAGGTGGCTTTATGATAGACCTGAATCAATCGGGAACCACCCGGTTAACCAATGCAAATAATACAGGCGTTTTTCTGCGGTATGATTTTTAAATTCAAACTTTAAAACAATTAAATAATCACAATATGAATATCGCCATCATCGGTACCGGAAATGTGGGAGGTGCTTTAGCCACCAAATGGGCACAGAAAGGCCACCGCATTTTCCTGGGTGTAAAAGATAAAGAACAGTTCAAAGGAAAAGAACTGCTTCAAAATCCCAATACCTCACTGCATAGCATAACCGAAGCAGTACAGCGATCAGAAATCATTCTTATAGCTACTCCTGCAACCGTCGCCGTGGATGTGGCTCAATCACTGGGTGATACAAGCGGTAAAATCATCATTGATTCCATGAATATTGTCATGGGCCGTGGTCCGCAGGGATATTCCAACAGTGCCGATGCTATTCTTGCACATACACAAACCCGTGATGTAGTCAAGTGCTTCAACACCACCGGATTTAATAACATGATCAACCCTGTTTATGGCGATGTGGCTATTGATGCGTTTGTTGCCGGTGATAGTGTGAAAGGAAAAGAAGCCGCCGTTCAACTGGCGAAAGACGCCGGCTTTGCTGAATGTTATGCTGTAGGCGGCAACGATCGTTTTCAGCTGATGGAACAATTTGCATTCTTCTGGATCAACCTGGCGATGTTCCAGGGACAGGGACGTGAGATTGGTTTTAAATTATTGAAACGATAAAAACGTTTTATGATACTTCGAAAAGTATTCAATCCGCTGGCCGTAGCCCGGTACATGAAAACAGAAATTCTTATTTCTGCATTTGTATCGGTTGCTGTTTTCTTTCTGTATCACAACCGTCACCTGGAAAAAGTGAGTCTGCCCTTTTCCATTGCCGCTATCCTCGGCAGCGCCCTCGCTATTTTTCTTGCCTTCCGCAACAACAATGCCTACAGCCGCTGGTGGGAAGCACGAACACTCTGGGGCAGTATTGTAAACAACAGCCGCATTTTTGCAAGGCAGATCATTGCCAATGCCGACAATGCTGCACAAACCGGCAAAGCCAGTGCAGAACAGGTGACTGCTTTTAAAACCGAAATGATCTTTCGCCAGATCGCCTTTGCACATGCATTGCGGTTGCAACTGAGAGTACAGAAAGATCACAGCAGCTATCAACACCTGTTGTCAAAAGAAGAATTTGAGTTGGTATGTACCAAACAGAATCCCGCCAACTACCTCTTACTCATTCAGGGCAAACGCATCAAAGAAGCGATGAAAGCAGAATTGCTCGGCGCCTTCGATAATATCAGCCTCGAACCTACCCTGGCCGGTTTCAGTAATTTTCAGGGCGGTTGTGAACGCATTAAAAACACGCCGTTACTTCGACAGTATCATTATTTCACACGGTTATTTCTGCTTGTGTTTATGATCGTTCTTCCGTTTTCATTGATTGCAGATTTTACAAGAATGAACCTTCCGTGGATGATGATCCCGGTAAGCATCCTGGTTTCTTTTGTGTTTGGTGTGATGGGAAAAGTGGGTGAAGTGAATGAAGACCCATTCGAAAACCGGATCACCGATGTACCGCTCACGGCCATTTGTAACACCATTGAACGGGACCTGAAAGAAATGAACGGCACAATAATACCGGACAAGCATTTACCACAAAACGGATTTCTTGATTAATAACTGAAGATGACGGTACATTAGGAAACAGTTTGTACTTTCACCTCTCAAAAAATAATTACTATGATACGTCATGCAACCGCCGTGTGGAACGGTAGTGGAAAAGAAGGTAACGGACACCTTACTACCGCCAGCACTGTGCTCAATCAAACTCAATACTCTTTCAATACCCGTTTTGAAAACGGTGTGGGTACCAATCCCGAAGAATTAATTGCTGCTGCTCATGCCGGCTGTTTTGCCATGAAGCTGAGCTTTGTATTAGGCGCTGCCGGTTTCACACCCGAATCGCTCGATACCAAATGCGAAATCACTTTTGAAAACGGCGTGGTTTCCAAATCACATCTCATCCTGAAAGCAAAAGTGCCCGGTATTGACAATGCCAAATTCCAGGAATGCGTGAAAGATGCAGAACAAAACTGTCCTATTTCACAATTACTCGGCAAAGGCCTCGCTATCAGCAGCGATGCTACCTTACTCTGATATTTGTCATATGAATTGATAGGGTCCGGCATGGTAAGTGCCGGACTTTTTTATTTATATTCACTTGCATAAAACGTGCTTTATGAGCAGCATACAAAACAAAACCGTACTGGTTACAGGCGGTGCCTCCGGTATTGGTAAACTGATGGGCGAACTCTGCCTGAAAGAAGGCGCCCGCCGCCTCATTATCTGGGATATCAACAAAGACAATCTGCTGAAAGTGTCGGAAGAGTTGATTGGCAAAGGATATGAAGTACATATCTACCAGGTGGACCTCACCAAACCCGAACAAATCATTAAACATGCACATGAAGTGAAAGACAATATTGGCGATGTGGATCTTCTCTTTAATAACGCCGGTGTGATTGTAGGAAAGATGTTTCACGAACACACACATGATGATATCAACAATACCATGAGTGTGAATGCCGATGCACTCATGCATGTAACACTGGAATTTTTACCGGCGATGATTGCAAAGAAAAGCGGACATATCATCAATATAGCATCGGCAGCCGGATTGATGTCGAATCCAAAAATGTCGGTGTACTGCGCCAGCAAACATGCCGTGATTGGCTGGAGTGAAAGCTTACGTCTGGAGTTGGAAGAAATTTCCAACAACCTGCGTGTTACCACCGTTACCCCATCTTATATCAGCACCGGTATGTTTGATGGGGTACGTTCGCCTATTGTTCCCTTACTGAAGCCCGAAGTAGCGGCGAAGCAGATCATTGATGGTGTAAAAAGCAATGCCATTTTTGTGCGCATGCCTAAAATCGTTTATTCGGTACCGTTCTTAAAAGGATTGTTACCGGCACGATGGATGGATCATGTAACCGGTAAATGGTTTGGCTTTCACAAAAGCATGGATGAATTCCGCGGACGAAACTAGCAACACAGCCTCCTCTGTGCTTGTGTGCAAAATTCTCTGCACCTTTGCACAAATTGCTGCACATGACGATTGCTGTATTAGGCGCCGGTATGGTGGGCCGTGCTATTGCCCTTGATTTAGCGAAACAATATACTGTTACTTCTTTCGACATCAGTGTCGCCAACCTGTCGTTGCTGCAACAACGCAACGCAGGCATCAAGGTTCAGCAACAGAACCTGGGCGATTTCTCACAATACGAAAACTTCCTGTCGCCTTTTGACCTAGTGGTGCTGGCGGTTCCCGGTTTTTTAGGATATGAAGCGTTGAAGCATGTGATCCTTGCCGGTAAGAACGCTGTTGATATTTCCTTCTTTCCCGAAGATGCGTTGCAGCTGGATGCGCTGGCGAAAGAAAAAAATGTTTCGGTTATTGTTGACTGTGGTGTGGCGCCGGGCATGAGCAACTGGATCATTGGCCGCTACAATGCGGTGATGAAACTGGATGCCTTTGAAATATACGTAGGCGGTTTGCCCCAACATCCGCAGCCACCGTTTTTATACAAAGCACCATTTTCTCCCATTGATGTAATTGAAGAATACACCCGTCCGGCACGATTGAAAGAGAAAGGAGAAATTATTACCAAGCCCGCCCTCACCGATCGTCATTTGATGGAGTTCAAAGGCGTGGGCACCCTCGAAGCGTTTAATACCGATGGGTTGCGCAGCTTACTCTACACCATGCCGCATATACCCGATCAGCTGGAGCAAACCCTCCGCTATCCCGGGCATGTGGACCTGATCCTTGCGTTGCAGCAAAGCGGATTTTTCAATGAAGCCCCCATCAACATCAAGGGAACAGAAATCAGTCCGCTGCAGTTTACTTCCCAACTCTTAATTGACCAATGGAAGCTGGGCGAAACCGAAGAAGAATTAACTGTGATGAAAGTGGTGGTACACGGCGAAGGCAAAACCATCACCTACGACCTGCTCGACTATTACGATCCCGCCACCCAAACTTCTTCTATGGCCCGCACCACAGGATATACCTGCACGGCAGCGGTGAACATGATGATCGAGGGACACTTCTCTTCGAAGGGCGTATTTCCTCCGGAATTGATTGGGGGAGATGAGAAGTGTTTTGAATTTGTGTTGGGGTATTTGAAGGAACGGGGAGTGGTGTGGAAGAAGGAAGGCTGATTTAAGGGTTGAAGGTTTAATGGTTTCAAGTTGCAGGTTTATTGGTTCAATAGTTCAAGAAGTCGCAGACCCCGACCGATAGCGTCGGTGGTTCAAAGGGTTCAAGAGGTTGTGATACGTTATTAAACCGGGATTCATTTGTTCCATTGTTGTTTCCTTTAACAGATGGAGATGTCTGTTCATCCGGAGGATGACTGACATCTTGTGGTTACAGCAGTACATCGTTTGCTAAATCGAAGCAGTGGTAGAGGATAGAGATTCGTTAGTGTGAATGAATGTAACTGAATTAAATTAAGGCACAAGAAGCTAAGCGACAATAACCTACGCCTCATTCTTGCGCTAGTGCGTGACATTCTTGGACGATAAAGGGGTGGAAGAAGGGTTGAGGTGTGGTTGTCGGTTTCTAGATGCTAGTTTGGATGCGTTACTAAACCGGGATTCATTTGTTCCATTGTTATTTCCATTAACATACGGAGATGTCTGTTCACCCGGAGGATGACTGACATCGTGTGATGAGAACAGAACATCGTTTGCTAAATCAAAGCAGTGACAGGGGATTATGATTCGTTAGTGTAAATGAATGAAGCTGTACTAAACCCAGGGCACAAGAAGCCGGGCTAGCATAACCTATGCCTCATTCTTGCGCCAGTATGTGGATGACTGACATTGAGTGATTAGAAGAGAACATCGTTTGCTGAATCGAAGCAGTGGTATGGAATAGAGATTCGGTAGTGTAAATGAATGAAGTGTATTAAATTAAGGCACAAGAAGCTAAGCGACACAAAACCTACGCCACATTCTTGCGCCAGTATGTTTGCTTCCAACGAACAGGTATTGCCGAAGTGCAGATAATAGAATTACGTCCGCCCCGGCTACCCGCTGCTGAGTAAAGATAAAAAAGATGAGGATATGTACATAGTTAAATAGATAAGGTCAAGCTGGATATGTGGCTGAACAGAGATACAACAGTTGAAACACGGCTTCCGTCAGCCTGCATTTTGGCAATACCCTTGTTATGGGCATGTGCTTCTCTGCTTGTTTGTTTACTTTTAGCCTGGGTGATTTAGGGTGTAGCGTATTACTGCAGTATCTCCTAACTGTTGTACCTTATCTAATTTCATTCTGTTGTCTTTGTCAAAAAGGAATTTCCCGGAATGAATAAATCTTGGTGCTGTTTCGTCACCAACAAAAAACGGAACTACTGAAAGCCGCAATTCGTCAACAAGATTTTCCTTAAAGAACATTGTAAGTATTTCTGTGCCGCCTTCAACAATCAATTTTTTTACTCCTCTTTCTTGCAAATCGTCAATTATTTGTCTTGCTGTCAATGTTTCCGTTTCAAATTTCTTTACAGTAACAACATTGCTCAACTCTATTTCTTTTTGCTTGTCAATTGAGTTGGTGGTGTAAACAATTTTCTCACACTCCCCAATTCTGACGAAGCGACTTTGCAAAGAAATATTTCCTGTTTTTGTCAATGTTACTTTGATTGGGTCTTTACACTTGCCTTGCTGTTGTCTTTGTCGTATTAGTTCTTCCTCGCCAGTAATTAAAGTTGAATCGTCTTTGCGTATTGTCCCTGCACCAACAAGAATTGCATCGCATTCTGCTCTTAGTTTTCGTACATCAGCAAGGTCTTCATCACTTGACAATTTTAATCTTTCAGTAAGAGTGTGTCCGATGAATCCGTCAATAGTGATTGCAGCAATGACATAAACTCTCATGGTTGTTTTGCTTTTTCCTTTTTCTCCTGTGGTTTATCAGTCAAATCAATTTTATACTCGTTAAACTTATACCGAAGATTTAAGATTAGAAAAATCACTTGGGACATTATTAAGTGCATCCCAATTCCACCTGCAATAAATACATATTTCTCATCCATATCATTGCCTATGGTTTGAGAAATATGTGAAGTAAACAAGGAGATAAGCATGATTCCAATTAGGACTGGAATGTCAATAAGGAATAACTGATTTGAAACAAACTCTCCTTGCAGTTCAAGTTTTTTCAAGGTCTGGGTAAAAGATTTCTTTTTTGTTTCGTCAGTTTCTTGAGAGAGAGAACTTGAAACAGAATTAATCTGTTTGCCTTTTATAACACGAGAAAGAATGTCAATCAGAATAAATATTGAGATTGTAATTATTGTGTAAGTTTCAACTTGCTGAATAAAATGGTTAAAAATATTTGAAGTGCTTACAATGATTGACTTATCTGAAGTGCCACCATCTGCGGCTTTGCTTAATAGAATTGTTAAATCATTAAAACGGTTATTGAATTTTACGAGGTAAACTGCTGAAATAATTCCCCAAATAATAAATAGCCAAGTTGTAATGTTGAACCAAAACTTTTTGGTCTGAAACTTTTCTTCAATTAAATCCTCGTTGAAAGTAAGGAAGTAAAAAATCGTGTTGCCATTTATCACAATAAGTGCAGTAATACAAACAACAACCCAAGGAAGCAGCTCACCAATTTTATTGTAAAGCAATGGGTAATTATTCTTGATAACTCCATGACTGCTGAACAAGGAATCAGTATTCAAACTATTGAAATAAAAAAAGGAAATTGAAGGAACTGTTAAAAGAGAAATGAAAATGACTACAAAAGCGAAGCCCAACCAAAAACTTTTTGATTTTAAATGGTCTTTAGTGAACACAACTTTCAAACTGCTTTCTGAATTATTTATTTTCAATTCTGTCATAGTATGATTGATGAAAAAAACTATCGCTGTATTTGTAAATATGAATCACATTCCCGCTTATCAATTTGTTAGGTTGTAAAATGATGTTCTCAACAAACTCACAAACTTCATCCGTGTTCAACCAGTTTTTTGAATCGCCTTTCGGTTTTATTTTCAGTTCTGCTTCTGTCAACAAAGTCGCCAATGCAATTGTGTTGGCATTTATTCCCTTGTCCAAATACTCGTTGGCAATACCCTTTATCAAACTTTCAACTGCTGCTTTGGCTGCTGTAAACGCAACCATTCTTGGATAATGCTGATAAGATGTGTGTGTGCTGAATCCTATGAAGTGTCCGCCTTTGCGTTTGCACATAAGCGGAAGCAGTTTGTTTGCTACACTGTAAAGAGCAAGAACATTGCTATCAAAAACATTTTTTGCTGTGGCAATACTTGTTTCTTCAATCGTTTCGTAGCCGGGGAAATATCCCAAACAATTTATGACATGAAACTTTCCGGGAAGAAAGTCATTGATTGCAGCAGTCAATTTCTCAATATCACTTTCAACTGTCAAATCAATTTCAGGCAAGTAGGAAACATTTTTCTTTTTCAGCAATCCGTTAAAATTGAATTTGCTTCTTGAAGTTAGAAATACTTTATAGTCCTCATTCTTAGAAAGCATCTTGGCAAATGCTCTGCCCAAAAATGAATTTGCTCCTGTTACTACAAATGATTGTTCCTCTGCCATTAACTTACTATTTGATTGTTTTGAATTTTTGTTGCTCTGATAAATTGTCCTCTGTTGTCGTAAAGATTGATGTTGCCTGAAAGAGAAATAAATTTTCCTTGTGAGTTGTTTTTGTATTGGTCGTTGTCAATAGTGAAAACTATTTGAGTGCCTTTCAGTTTTAGCAAAGTGTAAGTTCCAGTTTCTGCTGCCACCTCAAAAGCAAAACCCGATTTGTTTGAGAATTGTATTACATCTTCTGTAAAACTAATCAAGTTAATTTCTGAATCGTTTAAAATCAATGTTGCTTCAATTGGTTCTATGCTTCCATTTTCACCTTGCCTAAACTGTAATGTGTTTACACGAATTTCTTTTGTCGCATTCAATGCTGAAACAGTTGGTGGATTATTGAAAAATACTTTTGCGTTTGTTTGCTTTGCTTCTGAAACCACATTAACATTTTTTTCTTTTTCCAAATAGAGGATTACATCGGAAATAAATTCTGCTTCCTTGCGATGATGCGTTACATAAATCACCATTAAATTAAAACGTTGAATGAGTGTTGCCAATGTTTGCAGAAACTGGTCTTTCACTTCTTCATCCAAACCTGTTAACGGTTCATCTAAAAGTAAAATGTCGGGCTGAATGCTCATTGCTCTTAGCAATGAAATTCTTTGTCGTTGTCCTCCGCTAATTTCATTTACAGAAGTTGCGTTCTTCAACACATCTTCAATTTGAAGTGTCTTTGCAACTTCATTAAATAACTCACGATTGAATTTTGATTTGTAGTTACTGATGCGATTAAAGTATTCAGCATTTTCAAGTGGTGTCAAGTGCTCAAACAAAACTGCTTCTTGCGGAACATAAGAGATAACTGGATTTGTTGGAGTAATTGAAATATTTCCCTGATAGCTTTTTTCAATTCCTAAAATGAGTTTTAGAATGGTGGACTTACCGCTTCCGCTTATTCCCATTAAACCAATTACAAATCCTTTTCCAACCGGTTGAGTTATTTCAAAAGACAAATCTTTGAAAAGCGTTTTCCCTTTCCTGTATCCAAATGTGATATGTTCAAATTTCAACGCCCTCATCTCGCTTCTTTAAGTTGTGATTTGCCGATAATGTATTGCCAAATGAAAATGCAAGCCAACGATAATGCAACAGCAACCAAAACAAAACTTGACGCCTTTGAATAATCTGCTGCTCTGCCAATAAACAACATTTGCAAGTTCGCTGCAAATGACGGAATCCTGTCCGATAATACCATGTTCAGCCCTGCATCATTCCAAATGAATGTAAAGGCAAACAAAAGAGTGAGAATGTATTCTGCTCTGAATCTTTTTATGAAACTATATTGAACAATGCTGTTTCCTGAAATATTGTATGCAGACAGATAGTTCAATTCATTTTCACGAACTGAAAAATGTGTTGCCAAAATAAAACTTCCCAACAGCGGAAGTGTGAGAATACAATGCCCTGCAATCCACACAAAATAAATGAGTGTGTCATAACTGTAACCAATCAAACTTAACCATTTGAAGCCGCACAAGACGATGCAAAGCGGTGGAATGATTTGCAAAAGAAAAATTGTAAGGAAATACAGAAGCGATTTTGAGTTGAACCTACTCAACAATTTTGCAAATGCCAATCTTGATGAAATCCCAAAAGCTATTGCAAAGATTGTTGCTGCGAATGCAGCAATCAATGTGAGTGCAAAAGGAAAAGTAACAGAAGAAATATTTTCCGCAAAATGATATTGAGATTTTAGGAGAGCAACAATTACAGGAATAAGAATTACTGCAATGCTGACAACTGCAACCGATAAGCTAACTCTACTTTGTTTGGTTGATGTCTTTTTCTGTGCTGAACTTTTGAACTTTGAAAACATTCGGAACGCAAACAGAACCAACGCACCCAACGCAACAAACAGAATGAGTGTAATAGCAAAAACAACTAATCCTGTTTTGAATATGGATTGATTTGCGTAGTCCGCATTTATTAGAAGGTTTGACTGGTATGTTCTGTAAATCCAATGATTGATTAACTCTGTTCCCGTGCCTTGCGATGCCCTGAAAATAAATTGGCTTTTTGCATCCTCGTAAAATGAAAAGATGAATCCGATAAATAGTAAAAGGATAAACAAGTTTTTTGTCTGCGGCAAAATGATGTCTCGGACTTTCTCAAATCTTGATAGTCCTGTTGCAGTTGAATAATCATCAATTCGCTTCTGTGTGTTTTGGATGTTAAGCCAAAACAGATAAGCGAACAGAAAACCGAATTGCCAAAACTGAATTAATAAGAGAAACAAAGATTGTGTTGTATTGCCTCCTTGAACAATTGCATTGAAGAAGTTAGTGTTGAACAGTAACACTTTAAACACAAATACGACTGCTACATTTCCGAATGTAACAGGCAAAATGAAAAATGAAAGTTGCTTACCAAGTTTTGAACTAAGAGAAATCTTTGAAAGCAGAAGTGCCAAACAAAAACCGCCAACTATATTGAGAATTGAAGAAAGCAGAGCAAACGAAACTGTTCTTTGAAGTGAAGAATTAAAACCATTTGAGTTGTTGGAAAATAATTTTGAAATGCTGTTTCCTTCAAGTGCACCAACAAAAAGTGGCAATAAAAAAACTATTGTAATCAGTATTACAATAGATACAATTAGTTTGTTAGTTGATAACAGTTTCTGCATACTTGAATTTCAGAGTTGAATTATTTGAGGGCTTTATAAATATCAACTCTGCCTTTGGAAATATCCTCACTGGCTTTTGTCAATGCTTCTTCTGCTGTGAGTTTATCATCCCAAAACTGTTGTAAATAATTTGTCAGTGTCTGACTAACCAAATCGCTTTCAGGTCCTGCTTCAAACATATAAACGCCTCTGTCAAGAGAAGTTTTTAATGCGGTGGCATAAGGAATTTTTTGAACTTCGGGGTCATCATAAGTTGATTTAAGAGGAGAACACAAACCTTTTTTTGTAAGAGCAATTTGATTCGGCTTCTGCATTAAACTCATAACATACTTTACTGCTTCTTGCGGATTCTTTGACTGATTGTTGATGTAAAAACTTCCACCCGCTAAAGCAGATTTGCTTCCTGGAATTGGAGCAAAGCCAAAACGATTGTCAATTGCTCCACTTGCATCATATGTGAATGAGTATAGGTAATCACTCCAAACAATTCCCATCGCAATATTTCCATTCTTTAAAAGTTTGGTCTGCTCGGTTGCATCAATTGTTGTGAAGTTTCCTGCGTTGAAAGGTTTTAAACTTTTGTAAAAGTTTGTTGCTGCAATCGCTTCTGCCGAAGTAATCTTTAGCGGTGTGTTTACATCACCTTCCCAACCTCTCTGCTTTTCAAAAACAGTTCCTCCCATACTGAAAAGGAAATTACAATACTCATAATAGAGCCAACCACCTGCTGCACCCTGCAAACAAACACCAAATGTTTTCTTGTCAGGATTTGTAAAAAATTCTGCTGCTCTTTTATAGTGTTCCCAATCTGTCGGAACTGTTAGTTCTTCTTTGTATTTCTTTTTGTATGCTGCTTTGTTGTCAGCGTTCTCAAACATTTCCTTGTTGTAAACAAGCACCATAGAGTTTGCAGCGAAAGGATAACCCACTTTCATTGTTCCTTCTGAAATGTTTGAAGGGTTCTTGTAATAGTAACCTACTTCCTGCCAAGCGTTGGGAAACAAATCACTTTCAAAACTTTTCTGGTCGGCTGGAATGTCTTTGCTTAACTCGTCAATGTTTGATACATAACCGTTGCGAACAAAAGAAGAAAGCGAAAAGTTGTATTGAAGAACGATGTCGTAAAGTCCTGTTTTGTTTGCGAAGTCCTGATTGGCTTTGCTGAAAGCATCTTCAAATGTGTTTGGCTTGAACTCAATTTTTACATTAGAGCTCTTTTCATAGTCGCCTTTCAATGCCTCCATTGCTTGAAGGTTGGAAGAGTTCTCTCCCAAAACTGTCAGGGTAACTTGCTTCTTGTTGCAACTGTTACAACTTGTCAGGAAGGTTGCCGCTATTGTGAGAGCAACTAAGGTGTATTTTGATATTGATTTCATTATGCAAAAATTTGATTCAAAGATAGGTTTTTATAAAGGTAATTTTAAGGGTTTACTCCGTTGTATAAACAACAAAGTCCTTCGGCTTAAACCAGTTTTCAGAGATTTTATTGTTGTCGCTTTTCGGCTTTGGCTTGGCTTCATTGACTTTGAAGGTTGTTGGTAGATTAACTGCATGTCCAAAGATTAACGCATGTTGCGTAGGTATGGAAGGCATACGTTTTAGTATCGTGTCTGAAATGTGTGGCGTAATCTGCCTTATGTGTGAAAGGTCTTCGGGGTTTTGGATTCGGTGAACAATGAAGTTGCTGCACTGCGACAAAACTGTTTTTGAAAGTTCGCTTGGTCGTTGTGATGAAACTATTAAAAGCATACCAAATTTTCTTCCCTCTTTCGCAATAAGTTCAAAGATTCTGTTTGCCTTTAGGAATGCTCCCATTGGTGAATCAGAAATGTAACGATGTGCTTCTTCCAAAACTAAATTTACTGGATAAGAATTTCTCGGTGGTATTTCCTTGACAGCTTCGTAAATGATTCTTGATACAACACATGAAACAACTTCAACGATTTCATCTTCAACTGCACTCAAATCAAGAATTACAATTTGCTGTTTCTTTTTTACTTCTTCTTCTCCCTTGGCTTTGCTCAATCCTAAAAGGTGTCTTTTATATTGTTCAAAGTTTGCTTTGTCTTGTTTGAGAAAATTAAAATCTTCTCTTGCTTTGATGCTCTTTATTCTTGTGATAAGTGATGAACAGTAATCTCTGATTTGCCTATTGCCATGTGCTTCTTCGTAAAGAAGTGCTAAGTCCAAAGCATCTTCAATTATTTCAAAGGAAAACTTTTGGTTGCGTTCATAAGTTGGCATTTTGAATTTGTCAACTATAAACACTGGTACTCCATCATCATCTGTTTGTTCTAAGTAAGCAATCAGTTGAACCAGTCCTTTGATTTCTCCAAAGTGAACCGTCAAACAATTTCTAACATTACAATCTAAAGTAATTCCTCTATCAATATAAATAGTTGTCTGCTCATTGCCTGCATCATCATTCCAAGTAAATTCTTTTGCAAGATTTACTTCGTCTGTGTTGAACTTTTGAAGTATTGATACAATTCTATCCTTCTTAGAAGGGCTGCTGCTTTCATCTCTTAAAATTTGTGTGATGCAAGTTGCAAGAATGTGATTCTTCAATTCATTCACATCTTCTTCAAGTGTGAAAATAGACGCAAGCCCAAGTGCATTGCGAAGAATAGGGAGCTGTGTTTTTTCTGTTGCCTGTAACAGTAAAGCCCATTCATCAATTGTCAGAAACCAATGGGGCAATACAAAAAGTTTTAAATCATCTTTCGCTTCGTTTGGGTCAATGGTAAAATTTCTAACTTCTATATCTGCATTTCCTTTTTGGATTTCTGAAAATGCTTGTTGGTATTCTCCATTCACATCAAAAATTATGAATGAACTTCCTGTTGCACTGTAATTGTTGAACCGATAAAGGTTTTGAAGCATTGAAGCAATCGTGCAAGATTTTCCGCTTCCTGTATTTCCCAAAATTGCCGAATGACTTGAAAAGAATTTGTCAATGTCAATCTTTACATCGTAATCGGGAAATATTGTAGACTTGCCAATTGAAAGTGTTTTATATCGTTTGGTTTTACAATCGCATTTCGTTTTGTGTTCTTTGGGTTTTGTGCAAACAGTTTGTTCTTGATTCTTTACATTGAAAATCGCATCCAATTCTGCTTCCTTTATGTAAAGTGTGTCCGTGTATAATGCAGGGTAAACACTAACACCAAATTCAAAATCGTAGGCACTTGGCTCTTTGTCTTTGGGCTTGAGTGTTCCGATAGGTAGAACTTCAAGAAATTTTCCCGACTTTACTTTGCTAAGAAATTGTTCTGTTGGATTGCTGAAAGGAACATTCAAATCTTTTTCTCTTACTCCTGAAACTTCTGCGACGATGTAGTAATTCTGATAAGGTAAAATCACATAGCTGTTGAGTTGAGCAAAGTAATGTATGTCGTCAAAGCCGTTCACATTGAAGTTGTCAATGCCGCTTAACAACTCAATCGTGAAACGGTCTGAATTGATTGCAACGACTTTGCCAATTACTCTTTGTTTATCTTCTTTGTTCATTCTCCGCCAAAAAGTTTTTTGATTGCGTTTTCAATTTTGTGGTCTATTTCATCATTGCTCAAATCAGGTAAAATCTTTCCTACAAATCCTTTGAAGTAATGAAGTTTGCTTTCATCTTCTAACTCACCTCCAATAATCCAAATTCTTGGGTCGTCAAGTGATTGAAGTTTTTTGATGTCTTCGCTTGCGTTTTGGTCTCCCAAAACAATCAGACGAAAAGAAGGAATTGTAAACGCCTGATAAATTAAGTTGTTGATGTGTTCGTCATTGAAACTGTAACCAAGTGTTATCAGAACATTGTTGTTCTGCATCAACTTCTTTTGAAACTCACGAAACAAATCAGAGTATGGGCTTCCCATACTCGCATTTTGTTTTAATGGGGTGGGGTGAATCATTATCACTTTTTGCTTCTCTAAGTTTTCGTAACTGGTTTCTTGAATTTCTCTTACTCGGAAAAGTTTAGTTTTTTCTTCGTCTTGAATCCAGTTGAGTGAACCGTGAATTTTATAGAGATAAACAAAGTTGTCAATCACACTCCACTTGCTTTGTGATAAGTCCATTTTCTCCGCTAAAGCATAATTGAAAATGGTCGGGTTGAAATATTTTTTTATTCCCCCTGAAAACCCATTCACATAATGGATTCCCAATTTGTCCAATGCAATTTCAGAATACAAATCATAATTGGTCGTGAAAATATTTGGCTTGGGTAGATTTGAATTTCTGTAAAGAAGTTTTCTGTAAAACGATTCGTAAATTTCAATTAGTTCTTTGTCTGTGTTTGTAGTTCTGTTAGCTTCATTCAAACATTTCTTCAAAAGAAAATCTCTTGATTGTTTAATGATAGATGTAACTTTAGTTGCATCTGCTTCACCCTCTTGTCCTGTTGTTTCGTAGAAGAAATAAATGCTGTGAAGTGTTCCTAAAAACTTTTCAAGATTGTTTTTGAAACCATCTGCATCAACATTTAATTTGAGTGTGTCATTCAACCATTTCTTGTTGCCTGCAGAAAGTATTTTAGTGTAGAACTCCTTTGCCAATGGAATCATTGTTGGAACGCCAACATCCACTTTCTCTTTTCCACCTCCTGCTTTGTCTTGCTCAACATAGTGCGATGAACAACCGCAACCCAAAAGGAATGAAAGGTTTTTTCCGTCCAGCACTTTTGTAAAGGCATCTTGAATTTTTTTCAAAAGCTCTGTTTCGGGTGCATCACCGTCAACACCTTTGGACTTTGCCAAAACCTCTTCTTTCCCCTTGTAGAAATATATTTTTGATTCAGCCATTTTACAGTTGTATTAAGATTTCAAAGGTAGCATTCTGATGTTGTCTTTCTAAAGCGTTGGCGCTGTTGTGTTGGATTAGGGTTTTTGTCAATCTGTTGTTTTGTCCTACTGTGTCGTTGCTTTTGGTCTGTCTGCTAAATGTATGTACTGTCGCCTGGTAGCATTGCCCATAACGCAACGCTTTATGCTATTACACGTCGTCGTTGCTTTTTTAAAATTATTGAAAATGAATGAAATAATGTTGCGCTTTTTTTAAGATTGTCGTTAGGACCATTGCACCCGTTTGTTGTCGTTTGTAAATATTTGCAAACAGCTATTTCGCTTCGCCGGCATCATTATTATAATTCAGTTAACCGCCTCCAGGGTTTACAACCGCTGTCGGGGTATCGAACTCCGGTAGCAAATCTGTGTTCCTCTGTTGCTTCCGTTGCATCTGTGTCTCTATGTACAGTGTTAGATGTACGGTGTACGTCGCTTCGTATCAGGAATGAATCATTCCTACGAAGCCTCTTCCGGCCAGGTTTTTAACCACAGAGACACAGAGGACACGGAGTTTGAAAACAACCAAACGAAATCTTGCTTTTTCTTTGCATTTCTCTGTGCTCTCCGTGTCTCCGTGGTTCAGTTTGCTTTTCCTCCCACGAGCAAAGCGAGTGCCTTTGTGGTTTTTTCGCCGCAGAGAACGAAGAAGGTTCAAAAAGTTCAAGAAGTTCAAGAGGTTGGGATGCATTTCTGTTTTGACTTTTACCTTTTTACTTTTCCATCTGCGTTCATCCGCCCAATCCCTCCTATCTGTGTTTCCATCCCACGAGCCTGCGAGTTCTTCTTTGTGTTCCTCTGTGTTCCTTGTGCCTTCGTGGTTCCACCCATAAAAAAAGCGATGCAATCGCACCGCTCTTTCATTTATAAAAATCTCTTTCGTTCTTATTCTGCTTCTGCCACCACTTCCTGTACTTCGGGGATCATGCGTTTCATCATGCCTTCAATACCAGCTTTGAGGGTGATCATGGAAGAAGGGCAACCACTGCAGCTTCCCTGCAACATGAGGTTTACTTTCCCATCTTTAAAACTTTTGAACTGGATGGCGCCACCGTCCATTTCAACGGCCGGCTTTACGTAGTTCTCCAGAATTTCCTGGATACGTTTCACCACATCGTTTTCATCGCCACTGAATACCACTTCTTCTTTGGGTTGCTGCGGCACTTTCTCCTCATCAATCACCAGCTTGTTGCTTTCGAGATAGTCTTTCAAAAACTGGCGGATGGAAGGAATCACATCCTGCCAATCGGTATCGGGACTGGTGCGTGTTAAGGTTACAAAATTGCTGGCGATGAACACGGCTTTCACAAACGGAAAAGCAAACAGTTCCTGTGCCAGGGGCGAAGGCGCTGCGGTATCTATGGTGGGGAAATCAATACTTTTTCCGGGATACAATAATTTATTGGCAACAAACTTCATTGTTTCCGGATTGGGCGTCATTTCGGTGTAAATACTAATCACCGGGTTACCTGTCTGAATCATGCTATACGTATTAAGGTTTGAGTCTGGTTTAGAAAAAAGGCACTGCAAAAGTAACAACTATCGGCGCTTATTGTTGGATGGGGCCCAACTTTGTGATTTTATGACTTCTTTCTAACAATCGGCCCTGCCAGAACCGGGATTTCCACCCCGTTGCCTACCTTTAGTGCCTAAATGATACGCTATGTTAAATCCCAAAATTGAAAAAGCCCTCAATCAGCAGGTACAGCTGGAAGCCGAATCGTCTCAGATCTATTTATCCATGGCATCCTGGGCAGAAGTGCAGGGATACGAAGGCATTGCTGCATTCCTCTTTCAACACAGCGATGAAGAACGGATGCATATGCTCAAACTCCTGAAATTCATCAACGAACGTGGCGGACACGGAGTGGTTCCCGCCCTCAAACAACCACCTTCCAAATTTAAAGGTGTGAAAGAAGTATTCAAAGACGTGCTGGATCATGAAATCGTGGTAAGCACCGAAATCAATAAACTGGTCGACATCTGCCTGAAAGAAAAAGATTACACCACGCACAACTTTTTACAGTGGTACGTGAGTGAACAAATTGAAGAAGAAGCACTGGCCCGTAAAATCATGGACAAACTGAAACTGATTGGCAACGACAACAGTGGTTTGTACTTCTTTGACCGTGATATTACCACACTGGGTGGTGGTGAAGCTGCTAACGAAAAAGAAAACGCTTAATTAATACTATGAGAAGAGAAATACATAACTGGTACAGTCCTTCGCTTGGAAAAGATATGCCCGTAGTGGTTTATGGCCACTATGGTTTTGCCCTGCTGATGGTTCCCACTGCGGCGGCCGATTACCTCGAATACGAACGTTTTCAACTGATTGAAGCCATGCGTCCCTGGATTGAAGCGGGCAAACTGAAAGTGTACAGTGTGAACAGCATCAACACCGAAAGCTGGCTCAATAATGAAATGGCAGGGGAACACAAAGCCATCCGCCACAACCAGTTTAACGAATACATTTACAATGAAGTGATTCCGTTCATCCGCAACAGCAGCAGCCATGATACACCTATTTACATCAGCGGTGCATCGTTTGGTGCCTTGCACAGTATGAACCTGTTTTTAAAACGTCCCGATTTAATCAATGGTGTGATTGCCATGAGCGGTGTGTATGAATTAACCGAATACACGAAGGGATATTGGGATGAGCAGGTGTACTACAACAGTCCCATGCACTACATGCCCAACTTAACGGATCATAACATATTGGAACAGATCCGCAGAAGTCATCATATTCATATTCTTACCGGCAGCGGACCATATGAAGATCCCACGAGCAGCGGACGGTTTGCGAAGATCCTGTACGATAAAGGAATCAATTACAACCTTGATGTATGGGGAGAAGAATGGCCGCACGACTGGAATACCTGGAAGGCGATGTTCCCGCATTACCTGGAACATAAATTATAAGTTGAAGTATTCTACTCAATCAGGTAGGTTAGATATGAAATTTTTCTTTGTTACTTTTTGCTTGCCCAAAAAGTAACCAAAAAAGGCCCCGCCATCGAATATCCGCCCCTCATTCTTTCGGGTCGGACAGGCACCCCGATGGCGGATGGTTCCCTGATTTAGCTATAGTACTACTGTAGTGCCCAACTTCATGGCTTTGATATGGCTCTTCAGAAAGTAAACCTCCGAGTAATTTGATTATTACAGCAACTCAGCATATTGAATGATTTTCTTATATAATGCGCCCGACAGATCCGTTGGGCGTTTTTGTTAGTTCAAAGATTTGCTGCGGCTGCAATCCTTTCTCTGTTTGATGCGATACATAGATGATAGCCGATGTACTTTCGGCTGCAATGCGGTTGACGAGTTGCACCACACGTTCGGCATTGTGATCATCCAGATCCATTAAGGGTTCATCTAAGATCAATAAAGGCGGATGTTTCACCATGGCCCGTACAATGAGCGCCATGCGTTGTTCCCCCGGTGATAAATCACGGAACTGTTTGCTGGCTTTCTGTTCCAGTTGCAGCCATTGCAACCATTCGTATGCGGTGCTTTGTTCCAGATCGGTTGGAAGCGTGTACAAACCAATTGAATCTTTATAGCCCGATACAATCATTTCCAGTAACGTGTGGCGTGTTACAAACAAATCGGTCATAGCAGGAGTGAGGTAGCCGATTTTGTTTTTGATGTCCCACACGGTTTCGCCACTTCCTTTCTTTTTACCGAAGAGATAAAGTTCCTGTCCGTATCCTTTTACATTATCTCCCGTGATCATGGTGAGCAACGTCGTTTTACCGGAACCGTTAGGTCCACGCAGTTGCCAGAATTCACCGGCTTTGATGGTCCAGCTGATCTGTTGTACAATGGCCCGGCCATCGTAACTCACGTTGACATTACGGAAGGAAACCAATTCATGTGAAGCTATTTTATATGACTCCAATGGAGGTGGAATCGTGGAAGCAGAACTGTTGTGCAACAGCTGATCATTAACTTCTTCAAAGTCCAGCTGTGTTCCATCATCGGCAATATAAATGCGGTTTTGAATGAAAGGCAATGCATCTCTTCTTCGGTGAATGAGTTGAACAAGGGACACTTGTTGAGCAATTGTTTCCAGTTGGGTGCGCAGTTGTTCCTGTGAAATAGTATCGAGATGATCGAAGGGACTATCGAGCACCAGTACATCAGGGTTTTGTGATAAGAGATGTTTGAGCAGGGCTTTCTTTTGTTCGCCGCTCGACATAGAACGAAGTGATTGGCTTCTTGCTTCATCTATGCCCGAGTATTCATGCCGTTGCTCTTCTTCGAGAAACTGTTGTAAACGATAAGTGGAAAACAAAGCCACATGGGAGCTGTTGAAAGGACTCAATGCACCTGTTGCAATGCCGCTGAGCAATTGCTTCACCAGTTGTTGTTTTGGAAATGTGTTGGAAAGAAGAACAGTGATGTGTTGCATGGACAAAGTCAAAAAATAAAAGTAAAAATTAAAAACGGATACTCCGTTTTGACTTTTACCTTTTGCCTTTTTTCTTACAGTTTTACCGCCTTCACCGTATATCCTTTTTTCTTCAGCAGGGCAATCACACCAATCTCACCGCCCAGGTGTGCTGCTCCCACGGCAAAGAAGCATCCGGCTTGTTTCATGTTCTTTTCCATAACCGGAATCCAGTTGGCGTTGCGTTTGGTGAGCAGGTCTTCCTGTGATTCCATTAAATCGGGCGATGTGTTTACATAATCAAACAGCTGATCGATGTTCTGTTGCTTGTACACTTTTATCATTTCGGCGAACTGTTCTTGCTGCTGTTTGAATTCCTTCACCATTTTTACAATATTGATGGCTTCCAGGCTGTCGGGGATATTATCAAACACCTGCATCTGGTCTTCAATTGTTTCCAGTCCCTGCACATCTTTGTGTTGTTCTTTTGCCATGGAAACGAACCTGGTTTCATAAGAAGCTGTGTTTTCACAGGGCAACATTTTCAGGTAGAGCATACTCATCACCATCAACGGTTTGAACTGGTTGAACAAGGCTAATGAAAACTGTGTGTTCTTTTGAAAAAAACTATCCACCATTGGATAATCAGGACCAAAGAGTTTTTTCAAGGTTTCTCCCTGTGGCAACATGGCCAGCTTCATCATTTTCATTTGCATGCCGGGATCGTCCATATCCAGTTCCAGGAATATCTGTGAAGAGGATTTGAATTTTTCTTTCACCACATCGGTCATGATAAAATCATCTTCGCAAATCATGTGAATGGTGCCAAAGAGATAAGAAGGTTGTTGCAAACCATTGCCACTTACTTCCCACATCAAACTGCTGGTTTGTGCATTTGCAGTGATTGCAACCGTAACAAGAACAGAAAATAAAATGAGTTTCATAAGAAAATTTTAAGCGTTGGAAGAAATGTCTTCCATTTCATTTACAATATTCTTCAGTTTTTCTATGTGTTGTCCGTACAATTTATAAACATAGCCTTTATTGATAAAATACATCACTACAGTGATGAGTATGGCCAACCCTGCATAAATAAGCAACGCAGGGATGGTGGTACCTGTCCATGAACGATGCAAGCCTCCTTTTTCCAGTCCGATATATAAACCCAGTAAAAACGCAATGGGAGTGGCAAGTGTGCCGGCAATAAAATAAGCCCTTACAAATTTTTCAAGTGTTACCAGTTGCATTTGCAAATTACTCTTCACTTCGCAGGAAACACATTCCATATTGCTGAGCAGTTTGCGTTTGTAATAATAATACACCACATACATTAACGCAACAAGGACCAGCAACACCACAAACCCGGGAGAGCTTTGTGTTGATAAAAAATAAAGCGACAGGGAATAGGTGATTACCACAGAAATCATTTCCCAGAATAAATTCCGTTTCATTTTTGCAATCGGGCTTTTCGATTGCATCCGCAGCATTTTATCCAATTCCTCGGCGGAGGTATTGGACACTGCTGCATCTGATTCTTTCCAGATGGATTTCAGTTGATCAAGTTCCATATGCGTCCTCCTTTGTCATGGTTCTTAATTTGTCTTTGATACGATTCATTTTCACCCGCAATGCCCCGTTTGAAATACCGAGGATCTCTTCCATTTCATCGTAGGATTTATCTTCGAGGTATAACATCACAATCGCTTTTTCCACTTCACTCAGCCGGGCAATGGCGCTGTACATCTGTTTAATCTGTTCTTCTTTTGCTGCATCAACGGCATCTGCCTCTTCCCTGGGTAAAAATTCAGGGAAACTCAATTCCACTTTGCGGCTTTGCTTGCGAATGTCTGAGATGGCGGTATTCAGTGCAATTCGGTACATCCAGGTGCTGAACTTTGCTTCGCCTCTGAAGGATGAAAATGATTTCCACAGCTGAATGATAATTTCCTGGTACAGGTCTTCATGATCCCGTTCATTACGGCTGTATAAATGACAAACCTTCCGGACAATGCCCTGGTTCTGATTCAGCATTTGTAAAAATTGTTCCTGTACAGCCGTTGGTTTCAACAAATCATTATTTATTCTGTTACATTGGTGGTTTAAATCACGTATTTGTTACATGAGCAAAAAGAAAGTTTATCACCTGGCCACCTGCACCACCTGCCAGGCCATTCTCAAAGAAACAAAGTTGGAGCAAAAAGGGTTTCAACTGCAGGATATTAAAACAGCATCCATCACTCCCGCACAACTGGATGAAATGAAGGAAATGGCAGGCAGCTATGAAGCACTCTTCAGCCGCAGGGCGATTAAATACAAGGAATTGGGACTGAAAGACAAAGTACTCACCGAAAAAGATTACCGCAATTATATCCTCAGCGAATATACCTTTCTGAAACGTCCGGTGGTAATCAGCGGGAAACAGATCTTTATCGGGAATGATAAAAAAACGGTAGAAGCTGTAAAGCAAAAAGCCTGACGGGCAACGACAGTGTTAAAGAACTGTCACATTTCGGAAGCAATGGGCCAAATGCTTTAACTTTACCAATCTGGTAGACTATTCAGAACCGGGTTGCCTGCCAAATATAAAAACCGTGATATGAACCGTTTTCCCGGGTATCTGCAAAGCAATAATTATCCTTCGAGGCAAAAAGTAATTGCCTTTGCACAGTCGTTGGTGAATTATATTTTCCCGGTGATTGACAATCCCCGTTCGTTTGAAGAAGAACAGGAACATCAGCTATCTGCACTTAAGAAAGAATTGGTGGAGATACTCACTCCGCTTTCACATCAACGGGAGTTGAATGTGTTGCAGCTTACCGATACTTTCTTTGCACAATTACCCGGCATCAAAGAACAGCTGATCAATGATGCAAAGCTGATTGTGGATTTTGACCCTGCTGCTTATTCTGTGGAAGAAGTGATTTTAACCTATCCCGGTTTTTTAGCGATTAAAATTTATCGCTTAACACATCCGTTATATGTACAACATATTCCCATCCTGCCCCGTGTGATGAGTGAATGGGCGCATAGCCTCACGGGAATTGATATTCATCCCGGTGCAAGAATTGAATGTCCATTTTTTATTGATCATGGCACCGGTGTGGTGATTGGTGAAACAACAGTGATCGGAAAAAATGTAAAGATTTACCAGGGAGTAACGCTGGGTGCGTTAGCGGTGAAGAAAGAAGAAGCGAAAACAAAACGCCATCCTACCATTGAAGACAATGTAACCATCTATGCCAACAGCACCATTCTTGGCGGCGATACAGTGGTGGGGCATGATAGTGTGATTGGTGGAAACACCTGGCTTACCAATTCGGTATTGCCACACAGTATTGTGTATACAAAAAGTGAAACCATTGTATCGGACCGGAAAGATTTTACCGAGCCTATCAATTTCGTCATCTGATTTAATTATTATAAACATGAAAGCAAACAACATCTTACAAACCATTGGCAACACGCCACACGTAAAAATCAACCGACTGTATCCCAACAACATTGAAGTATGGAGCAAGTTGGAAAAAGCAAATCCCGGCGGCAGCATCAAAGACCGTATTGCATTGAGCATGATTGAAGATGCCGAAGCAAAAGGATTACTCAAAGAAGGAAGCATTATCATTGAGCCCACCAGTGGTAACACAGGTATTGGCCTGGCAATGGTAGCGGCGGTGAAAGGATACCAGCTCATCCTGGTGATGCCCGAAAGTATGAGTATTGAACGCCGCAAACTCATGAGTGTATATGGTGCCACGTTTGAACTCACACCCCGTGAAAAAGGAATGAAAGGCGCCATTGAAAAAGCAAAAGAATTACTGGAAGCAACGCCTAACGGATGGATGCCACAGCAGTTTGATAACCCTGCCAACATTGCCGTACATGCTGCAACAACCGCACAGGAAATCATTGCCGATTTTCCGGAAGGGTTGGATTATTTAATTACCGGTGTAGGTACCGGCGGACATATCACCGGTGTGGGACGTGAACTGAAAAAGAAATTTCCTTCACTGAAAGTATTTGCAGTGGAACCGGAATTATCTCCTGTTATCAGTGGCGGTGCTCCATCTCCGCATCCCATTCAGGGTATTGGTGCCGGATTTATTCCCACCAATCTTGATACCACTGTTTTAGATGGTGTGATTCAAGTAAGCAAAGACGAAGCGTTTGCATATGCACAACGTGCGGCAAAAGAAGAAGGTATTTTCCAGGGAATCTCCAGTGGTGCAACCATGGCTGCAGTAGCTAAAAAACTCAGCGATATTCCTTCGGGCAGCCGTGTATTAATTTTTAACTATGATACCGGTGAACGTTACTTCAGTATTGAAGGATTGTTTTAATGAATCTTCTTTGAGATAAACAAAGAGCCGTCGCAGTGCGACGGCTCTTTGTTTTTAATTTTGAAAAGATGTCAGTCACCTTTCAGGTGAACAGACATCGGAGCGGCTAACCTGATGTCTGCTCATCCGCAGGATGACTGACATCTTATATTCTTATGAACCGACGAACAGAAGAACAAGGATTTTTGAACGAAGAAGGAATTGTCCTTAGTATGTATTTCACTTCTTCATTCTTTGTTCTGTATTCTCGATTCTATCTTCTTTCTACTCAATGATTCTCAGCTTCGCATAATTCAGCATAATCTTTTTCTCACCATTCACATCAAACTTCACGGTTGCGATAGGATTATGTGCAGCGCCTTCCATCTTAATCACTTCACCAAATCCAAATTTCTGGTGTTCCACTTTTTGTCCCACTTGTAAGTTGGAAGTATCACTGGCTACAAAATCGGCCGAAGGTGTGTGTTCCACTACTTTAGGCGCAGCCGGTTTCGATGGAATATAAGACGGTGTTTCTTTTTTCTTTGTTGGTGGCGGACCATAGCGTTTCTCTGCCTCACGTGCCGGTGAACTACCAAATCCTCCCCGCATACGATCGGCTGCTGTACTGTTGCCCCACAAACTTCCCTGGTTGCGTGTACCTCCTCCGGCATAACTACGATCAACATTAGCTTCAGGCAATTCTTCCAGGAAACGGCTGGGTTCATTTTGCACCAAGGATCCAAAACGGTAACGTGTATTGGCATAGGTGATCCAGAGTTTTTTCTTCGCTCTTGTGATTACCACATAAAATAAACGGCGTTCTTCCTCCAGTTCTTCTCGTGTGTTAATACTCATGGCATTGGGGAAGAGCATTTCTTCCAGTCCGGCTGCAAACACACAGCCAAACTCCAATCCTTTAGCGGCATGAATGGTCATGAGTTTCACCGTATCTGCATCGGGATCTTTTTCATCGGCATCGGTAAGCAAGGTGATCTGTTGCAGGTAGGCTGCCAGCGTTTTATCCACCACTTCACCATCTTCATTATCCGGACTCTCCACCCATTCTTTAATAGAGTTGAGTAATTCCTGGATGTTCTCATAACGTTGTACACCTTCGGTACTCTTATCGTTGAATAATTCTTTTACAAGATTGGTTTGCTTCCCTACATGTACTGCAACTTCATAAGCATTCTGTTTTTGCAACATGCTGGCGAAGCTTTTGATCATGGTTACAAATTCTTCGATGGCCTGCAAGGTGCCGGCTTTGTAACCATACGCATGTGCTTTTTCCAACACTTCCCACATGCTGATGTTGTTTTCATTGGCAAACAACACCGCTTTGTCGATGGATGTTTTACCAATGCCACGAACTGGGAAGTTGATAATACGTTTTAATGCTTCTTCATCGTTTGGATTGATGATAATGCGCAGGTAAGCAATGAGATCTTTGATTTCCTTTCGTTGATAGAAGCTGATGCCGCCATAAATCGTATAGGGAATCGCCATGCGGCGCAAGGCTTCTTCAAAAGCCCGGCTTTGTGCATTGGTGCGGTAGAGAATGGCAAAATCCTTATTGAAAAAATGATTGCGTAGCTTTTGTTCCTGGATGGTATCGGCCACAAATTTTCCTTCATCATTATCCGTCATCGTTCTCACCAAACGGATTTTTTCACCATCCCCATTTTCTGTCCACAGGTCTTTCGGAATTTGTCCTTTATTATTCTTGATTACTTCATTGGCCGTATTCAGAATACTTTTCGTGCTGCGGTAATTCTGTTCCAGCTTCACTACTTTCACATCGTCATAATCTTTCTGAAACTGAAGAATGTTTTCAATGGTTGCCCCACGGAAACTGTAGATGCTCTGTGCATCGTCTCCCACCACACATACATTCTCATGCATAGCTCCGAGCAGTTTGATGATTTCATATTGGGCCGGGTTGGTATCCTGGTACTCATCAATGAGAATATATTTGAACTTGTGTTGATATTTACTCAACGCATCGGGAAAGTTTTTGAGGATTTCATAAAACTTCAGCAAGAGATCATCAAAATCCATAGCGCCGTTTTTAAAACAGCGCTTTACGTATGCATCGAAAATCTGTGAAATAGCCGGACGGTTGCTCCGCATATCTTCCTGCTGGATGTAATAATCATTCGCATATTCGGCTGCTGTTACCAATGAGTTTTTAGCCGATGAAATGCGGTTGTAAACCGTGCTGGGTTTGTAATGCTTATCGTCGAGGTTCAATTCATTGATCACTGTTTTCACCACACTCTTGGCGTCATCTGTGTCGTAAATGGTGAAGTGATTGGGATAGCCCAGCCGGTGTGCTTCACTGCGCAGGATACGGGCAAACACACTGTGAAAGGTACCGATGTATAAATTACGGGCTTCATTGTTTCCAAGAATATGCTCCACCCGCTCTTTCATTTCCTTCGCCGCCTTGTTGGTGAAGGTGAGCGCCAGTATGTTAAACGCATCCACACCACTTGTCATAAGGTGGGCAATGCGTGTGGTAAGCACTTTTGTTTTTCCGCTGCCGGCTCCGGCCACAATCATGATCGGTCCGTCCTTATGCAAAACCGCTTCCCGCTGCCGATCGTTGAGTCCCTGTAAATAATCAATCATGAGCGCAATTTACAGCAACAGGACGGGAGATGATTTGATGGGGAAAAATATCCTGTTTCTACGCTTCATACACATCGGCAACAAACACATCAATCATTGGCTTTCCGGCATGAAGCAGGAGCAAATTGCATTCATGTAATAAGTGTTGGGGCATTTGCAGCGAAAAATAATTCCCTGCATACCAGAACTGCATCAGTTGTTCGGATTGATCGACTTCTGGTTTGTTCATGAGCAACTTTTCCAGCCTGATTGCTTCACCAATAGATAAATGGCTGAAGGCACCACCCATCAGCAGGTTACGGGTAAGAAATGCTACCTGTTTTTCCATGCTAAATGATTTTGGTAAACATCTTATTAAACCATCAAGCGAATATGAAGGTTTAATTAAGAAAATGTTAAGCACATGGTTTGTGCATTGAGTGTGCAAAAACAGGAAGTTAAAAGGATTGACAACCTGTTGAAGTTTGTCAACCCTTTTAAAAAAAATCAACTGAATTAAAGAGGAATTTCTACTTCGAGTGTACATCCTTTACCGGGTGCAGAAATCAGGTTCACTTTTCCGTCGAGCATATCGGCACGGCTGATGATATTGGAGATACCCAATCCACGTTTTACTTTTTTAGGATCAAATCCAACACCATTATCGCCAACATCCAGTCTGATTGATTTACCGGTGTTGATCAATTTGATTACAACATTATCGGCATACGCATACTTCACAATGTTATTGATTTGCTCCTGTATGATCCGGAAGATAGTTACTTTCAATTGTCCGCTCAATGGTTTTTCCAGGTCTCCTTCATGATGAAAGTCTATTTCAATCACATTCACCAGCTGAATGGTTTCAATAAGATCATTAATCGCCGCCACCATACCCAGATCACTGATGCTGTGTGGCACCAATGAACGGGAGAGCTGACGGATTTCATGAATCACATCAGCAATATTTTTTGAACTGCGTGTAATTAACTCTTCTCTCATTCCTTCCTGTAGTTTGGCCATTTCCAGGTAAAGTTTGGTGGTGGTAAGAATCTGGTTCACGTTATCGTGTAACTCTTTACCAATTTCTGCCCGTTCTTTTTCCTGTACATCCACTACTACTTTCGCCATGAGTTTCTGTTTGCTCACCTGTTGTTCCCGCAGTTCGGCTTCCAGTCTTATCCGTTCAGAAATATCCTGTAAAGATCCCACCATCCGGTAAGGAGCTTTGTTTTCATCTCTCAACACAAATCCTTTATCGAGTACATTAGCGTAGGTTCCATCTTTTTTCCTGAAGCGATATTCGCCGGTCCACTGATTTTGTTTACGCTGTTTTACAAACTGGTCGAGTGATTCGAGAATTTCTTTTTGATCATCGGGATGAACATTATTTGCCCAGAACTGGTATGTATTTTTTTCATCTACATTATCATATCCGAACAACTGAAAGAACGCATTGCTCCAGGTAATGGTATCGGTTAATAAATCCCAGTCCCAGATGGCTTCATTGGTTGCTTTAGTTGCCAGTTCATATCGTTCATTACTCAAACGAACCATCCGTTCGGATTCGATATTTTCATAAATGATGGTAATGAAATGGGCCGCCCGTTGCATGAGACTGATCTCATTATCATCCGGCCCCTTTTTCTGTGTGTAATAAATAGCAAAGCTTCCAAAAACTTTTCCTTGTGAGTTAATCAATGGTTGCGACCAACAGGCTCTCAGGTTGTGATGCAATGCAATCTCTTTATAGTTAGTCCATTTTTCATCGGTTTCTATATCTTCTGTAATTACCATTTCTCCGGTAAACATGGCGGTGCCACAGGATCCCGTATTAAGGCCAATACGTAATCCGTTTATTTGATTGCTATATGCTTCCGGTAATGAAGGAGCAGCAAAAGTCTGGACCGTTTGTTCTGTTTGATTGAGCAGCAATAACGAACAGAAACTTCCCGGATAAATCACCTCCATGCCCCTGAGGTAATTATGTGCAATTTCTTTGAATCCATGATGCTGCGTAGTCGCCGCTTCAAAAGATTCACGTTCCAATGCCAGTTGCATTTGTGCTCTTCTACGTTCTGTTACATCCCTGAAATAAACAGTGAGTACATTTTCAAGTGGATAAGCGCTGATATCCAACCAGCTGTCATAATTCTCAAAATACTCTTCCACATGCACAGGCTTGTTTTGCTTCAATGCTTTTTCCAGTTTGCGGTAGAGGCTTGTATATTGGCGAACAGGGAATACTTTTTTCATTCCCATATGCATCAACTGCGTAGCTTCTGTTTTGAGAATTTTTTCTGCAGATGGGTTTACATATTCTATAGACCAGTCGGGCTGAATAATCATCATCCCTTCTGTAATACTTTCCATGATATTCGTTAACCGGTGTGCCGTGTCTTTAATTTTCTTATCGGCCAGGATACGATCAGTGATATTAGTGATTACACCTACATAAGATGCCACATCATTCTTTTCATTGAAAATAACATTGGCACGCAGGCTCACATATACCCGGTTGCCGTCTTTATCAAATACTTCAAGGTCGCCGTCCCACGAACCGGTAGTTCGCAAATCCGTCATAATACGCCTTTGCAATTCCAGGTCACCAAAGAACTTGCTGGTGATAGAAAGAGTATTCATGGAAGGCACATCATAGCCAAACAAAGTTTCAAATCCCTGGTTGAGATAGATACATTGCATGTTATGATTATAAATAATTACCGCATCTGATGCATTATCAACCGCTTTTTTGATACGGATTAATTCTTCTTCAGCAGTTTGCTTTTCTGTAAGGTCAAGAATTACACCACCTATCAATGTTTTTCCTTCAAATGATTGTAACGGGAATTTATATACTACAAAGAAGCCTTTGGTTCCGTCGGCTCTGTCTGCCCAATCTATCAGTTCTGCTGTCTGGCCTGTTAACATCAGCTCACGATCATGATTCAGGATATGTTGTACCTGATTCTTATCATAAATATCATAGAGCGTATTCCCTTCTTTTAGTTCCACCTTACTTCGAATAAGCGTGCTGTAATAGCGGTTCAGGAATACAAATCTTCCTTCTTCATCGTTTATCCATGCACCCACCGGGTTATTGTTCATGAATGAACGGAAGGTTTGTTCAGAAATACGAAGGCGTTCTTCGGCTTGTTTCTGCATGGTAATATCAATACCAATTGCGCCCAGCATCCTTCTGTTCCCTTTTAGTAAAATGGGGAATTTATATACCAACTGGATGGCTTCGGTTCCATCTCTTAATGGAACCGTTTCAATCACTTCAATAGGCTTGTTGCTATCAAGCGCTCTTTTATTGTTTTCAAAAAATGCTTCTGCATATTGCTGTGGGAAAATTTCAAACACATTTTTCCCTATGTCACTTTCATCCATCAGGAACATATCGTTGTGCTGTTTGTTGTGATAAACAAACACGCCATCTTCATCGGTTATCCAGGCGGCAGCCGGACTATTATCCATAAACAAGCGGAACCTTGTTTCACTTTCCTGTAATGCCTCTTCTGCTTCTTTTTGTGCGGTAATATCACGTCCTACAGAAAAACATACCTGATCTGCACCAGACCAATACATAGACCATGACATCTGAACCAGTGTACCATCTTTGTGTATGTACTGCAGCTCAAATTCTTTTACAGATTTATCACGTTCGCCCATTTCATCAATCAGCGATTGCAGTTTGCCATAACAATCCGGATGAACAAATTTCTGATTCTGTTCACCAATCATTTCTTCGGGTTTGTAACCCAACATAGAAAAGCAGGCAGGATTAATATTTTGAATTCGTCCGTCTTTTGTGAAGGTTGAAATAATATCCTGTGAGTAATCGAGAATTTTTTTGTTTTCCTGTAGGGTGTATTGTAAGGTATTGCTGGCTGCTGCCAGTTTTTGTTCGGCCAGTTTCTTTTCAGATACATCCCTAGCAGACGCCACAACAATATTTTCGTAAGGATCATAGCTGGTGGTCCATTCCAACCATTTTACTTCGCCCTGCTTGGTAACAATCCTGTTTTCGAATGTACCACCGGTACCATCCACTACCATACGCCTGAATTCTGATTTGGAATCTTCCAGATCGTCGAGGTACACCAGCCAGCTGAACTTTTGTTTCATCAGCTCTTCTTCCGAATAGCCGGTAATGGCACAAAAAGATGGGTTCACTTTTTTATATGCTCCATCTGTATTTACAATGGCCATACCATCGCTTGTAACAGAGAACAACAGTTCTAGTTCGGTTTCTTTTTTCCGCTTTTCAATTTCTGCACCCAGCTGTTTCGACAGAATGGTTAGCAGCCTGCTGTGATTTTCATTATTGGCTCTTTCTGACTTACTGAAGAAAAACAAAATACCGGTTACTGACTCCTGGTATAAAACAGGAATCACAATAGCAGAGCGGAAACCGGATTCAAGCAATGATTTTTTCCGGATGAGAATTTCTGTTGTTTCAATATTCTCAATCCATTCAATTCCTTTTTCACGATAAAGATCCCGGTAGAGATAATTATCTAATGTATACTGAACCGATTTCCATTTATGAAACAATTCATCGGAGCCGGAAACCGTAGAGGCAGCACAAAATACATCAATGCTTATTTGGGAATGATCATAATTGGGCGTCCACAATTCTGCAATATCCCAACCAAGGTAATTGCGCAAACGGTCAATTGCAGTAGAAAGATTTGTGTGCAGGTTGCCGGGTTGTATCAGAATATCGGCCACATCATTCATCAATTCTTTTTCCCACTGCAAACGAAGCGATTCCGTAACATCATGAATTAACAGTAAGTTGATTTGTCTGCTACCTTCGGTGAGCTGTTGTACTGTTAGCTCCACATCAATTACTTCTTTATTCTTTTTAAGATGACGTGCAGCAAACGGTTTTCCGGGAACGTTTATAATATGATTCAACAACGATGTAACATCATCGGTTCCCATTTCAAAAAGATCTGAAATTTTTAAACCCAGAAATTCATAGGCCGTATATCCATAATGTTCAATTGCAGATTTATTGACGTTGGTAATGGATAATGAGTGCGGATAAAACGAAATGAGCGGAACAGGATTTTCTTCAAATAACATTTTATACCGGCGCCTGCTTTCTTCCACCATTTGTTCCGATTTCAATCGTTCCACAGCTCCTGCAAGCGAAGCACCAAATGTTTTTAAAATATCCACTTCAAACGAAGGCCATTTGCGTTTCGATTTGCAATCATCAAATCCTGCAAACCCCCAAAAGGAATCATTGATAAATACAGGAACCAGTAAAACAGAAATCGTATTCCTGGAAATAAGAAATTCTTTTAACCATTCATCTGTTATTGCCGGGACAGTAGAAGCAAATTGCCGGTTTTGTTTGAGCACCTCAATCACCGGTTGAAGTTTCAAAAATGAAATTTCCTGTAATTCCGGATTGTTGATATGTGCAGGTGCAAGACCGGCATTCCATTCAAAACGCTGACTGGCACTCCATTCGCCCGTTGTTGGGTTTCTTTGATTTTCGAACAGGTATACTCTATCTGCCTGAATTGCATTCCCAATTGTTTTCATGGCATCCAGAATATTGTAATTCATATTCTGTCCCATTACCAGCTTACCCGTTGCCATCGAAATTGCCGACAACATTTCTTCACGTTTCTGAAGCTGGCGTTGCACTTTACGTTCTTCGTCAATATCCCTCACAATAGTGCTGAAATATCGTCCGGTTTCATCTTCATAAAGAAGCGAAGCATACATTTCAACGAGGAAAAATTTACCAGAGCGGTTGATGGCAGAAACCTCTCCCTTGAATCGTCCGGTGGTGTGCAGGATTTTCATCGCCTGCAATACATAGGGACTTGTAAAATCCAGAAAGTCCTGTACACTCTTCGACAGAAATTCCTCTTCCGTATATCCAAACATCTGGCAAAGAGAACTGTTGACAGAAAGAATTTTACCGGGATAGTTTGAGATGATGATACCGTTATAGCTGTTTTCTACAACGGATTTATATTTCTTTTCGCTGTGAATGAGTTCTTCTTCTGCTTTTTTTCGAACGTTGATGTCGTTGAGGTAAACAATCATTCCCTGAATCAACGGATCATCAAATTTATATTTTCCCATTGCTTCCACCCATAACCATGTACCATCTTTCCGGAGCACACGCATATCTATGGAATGAGTATCGGGCTTTTGCTGAAATAACTCACCAAAAGCAAACATGGCGGCATCTACATCTTCCGGGTGAATGAATTCAAATGCAGGCCTGCCAATTAATTCTTCCGGCTCATAGCCCAACATAGTAATTACAGAAGATGTGGCATAGGTAATGTTTAACTGTGCATCTGCAACGAATACCGAATCAATGGAATTCACCAACAGGTTACGAAACCATTTTTCACGGTGTTCCAATTCCTGCCGGGATACAAGGAGGTCTTCTTTTACTTTAATTGTATTGGTAATATCTCTGATAACAATAAGTGTTCCCATTGGATTTGGGAATGTGATAAACTCACACCATTTATTGTTATGTTCACATGAAATTTCCTTACTGTACTGTTTATGAAAAATATCTGGGTTGTGTAATTCATTAATCACACCTTCATACTGTGATGGCAATATACCTGTGACCAGACAACCTTTTAGTTCTTTATAGCCTCGGCCAACCAGTTTTGCAAATGTTTTATTAGCACGTAGAATTCTCCGGTCGTGATCAATCACAATCAGAAAATCCTCAACACCGTTGATGTAAGCATTGATTTGATTAAGGATGAATTGCAATTCCTGTTGAACAATTACCTCTGTGTTGTCTACCCCAAGACATTGGATCCCTGCTGGTTTATTTTCCTCATCCAGCAGCAATGTAAACTCCCACCTGGTGTTGATGTATCCGTCTTCGGGATGAACTTTTCTGATTTCAACAGTGATTGTTTTATCCGGGTGCTGAATACAAAACTCAACAGCTCTCAGGCATCGTTCCATATCATCGGGATGCACTGTTTTTGTAACGGGAGCGCCAATAATTGCCTCCGATTCAACACCAAAACGATTACAAAATGTATTGTTTACATAAGTATATTTTCCCTGTAAATCGGTTAGGATATAGTAAAACTGACCGGATTGGGTCAGGATGGATGGTATTTGAATGGTTTCTTCCAGGCTTTTCATAACTGAATATGGATCGGGCTCACTTAAATTCTTATTGTATTTCAATTGATTACTGTAATACAACAGGTGGATACATGATAAGAATTTTTTTCGGTTTTATCTAAATCCCGTGATTCCGGATATTAGTATTAATTGTTTTTATAATGAAAATCTACATATTTTCTATTAGATAATGGCTGTTTTTTGCAAAATAAAACCCCCGCTTTCGGGGCGGGGATTTTAAAAAGAGTTTCTCAAATGTTTTGCGTTTTGGGGGTTCTATCACCGTTTTCAAAGGATTTGGATAATGGATTGGTTTCAGGATATTGGTAGCAGCGTAACGAAGCTGTATTCTTTCGCTGCTTACATAAAGTAACGATGAATATTTGTGATTGCCTGAATTGTAACCACCGATTCTGCTAAAATCAACTTTCCCCTTTAACATGCAATAAGTGTTTGTTTTTATTGTTACAATCATGATTATAAAGCAATCGAAAATTGTTTTTAAAAAAGCTGATGCCAGTCATTTTGTTCCCCCTGCCTGCAAATGTATTTTTGAGTGCAGGCTGCCTGTCTCCTACCCGAACCGCTTCCCGGTAAGCCTCCGGGATGAAATGAAATGGGAGCAGCACCGACAAATTTGTTTAGTTCTCTTGGTTCAAAAGAGCGTTTGCTTTGGGCAAGCGCTCTTTTTATTTGGACCGGTCTGAACCAATTCTTTCTTTTGTTGGTTTTAAATTCATGAAGCACTGGTTCTACATACTCTTGTTCATCTGTGTTGCAACTGCGTGCAACCGCAGTACTTCTTCTGTACCACCACCGGTAATTGTAACACCAACAGCCAGTGAACACACATGGCTGGCATTGGGCGATTCCTACACGATTGGACAAAGCGTTGCCGATACCAATCGTTATCCCACACAAACAACAGAATTGCTACGCAAAAACGGAGTTACAATCCGAACACCGGATTATATTGCAACCACCGGCTGGACCACACAATCGTTGCAAAATGCAATACAAACCAGCAACCCTTCCTCTCATACTATAGTGAGTTTGCTTATAGGCGTGAACGATCAGTTTCAATTTAATGATACAACGGGATACCGGTTACGTTTTACTCAACTGTTACTCAAAGCCATTGAATTGGCTAACAATAAACCATCGCATGTATTTGTACTTTCTATTCCAGATTACAGCGTAACACCTTTTGCCGCTTCGTTCGACAGAGGGCGTATCAGTCGTGAAATTGATTGGTTCAACTTTATAAACAGATCCGTTTCGCTGCAGTACAAATGTCCCTACCTTGATATAACGGCATCTACAAGAGAAGCGCTGACAAACCGAAGTTTGCTGGCGGCAGATAGCCTGCATCTGTCCGGCATTGAATACCGCAAATGGGCCGAACGTTTAACTCTCATGATACTTCCTCTTTTAAAGTAAGGCTTATCCGGAACAGTTAGTATCTGTATCTTCGTTTTACATGGTACAGGTAGGACAATACAACCGTCTGATTGTAGACCGCATAAAAGATGCAGGTGCTTATTTGAATGATGGGAAAGAAGGAATTCTGTTACCCAAACGTTTTGTACCCAGAGGAACAAAACCCGGCGATGAACTTACGGTATTTGTATATCACGATTCTGAAAACAGGCTTATTGCAACAACCCAGCACCCTCATGCAGTCGTGGGCGACTTCGCCCTGATGAAAGTTGTGGGTCTTAGTCCGCATGGCGCTTTTCTCGACTGGGGTTTAATGAAAGACCTGCTGGTGCCCAAAAGCAAACAAATCAGTCCCATGCGACTGGGAGGAGAATACCTGGTTCACCTGTACATTGATGAACAAACAGGACGTATTGCAGCTTCTCAATACATTGAACACTTGTTGAGTAACGATGAGTTAACGGTAAAAGAAAAAGATGCGGTTGAATTAATTGTGTACCGTAAAACAGAAATTGGTTATTCTGTTATCATCAACAAAAAACACATAGGGTTGCTGTACTTTGATGAAGTGTTCCGGGAGTTGAATATTGGTGATAAAGCAGATGGGTTTATTAAAACCATTCGTCCGGATCATAAAATTGATGTGGTACTTGGCAAACAAGGTTATCAGAAAGTAGACGATGAAACAGAAACCATATTACGTTTACTGGATCAGCACAATGGTTATCTTCCCTACCATGATAAAAGCGACCCAGATGATATTTACCGAGTGTTTGGCATGAGTAAAAAAACCTTCAAGATGACGGTTGGTAAATTGTATAAGGAACGTAAAATAGAATTAACAAAAACCGGAATCAAAAAAACGGAATCCTGACTTGTTCCTTCTATATTCTTTCTTCCATTCTTCTTTTAATATTTCTGCACTTAAATTCGTCGCACTCAACTCTTTTGATCCCACACATAGCGCTGCACACACTGAACCATATTGCATGCATTGCTGTAGAGGAAGTTGTTGCATCCAGCCCCACAAAAAACCGGAGAAAAAGGCATCGCCGGCACCATTGGCATCAACCAGTGGAAAATGGGTTAATGCGGCCTGTTCCAGCCATTCACCTGTGGGTGTGAGAACCGTTACTCCGGCTTTTCCATGTGTACATACCACCAGCTTTTTTCCCTTGTCGATGAATCGTTGCATAACTGGTTTATAATCGGGAAGATTATCTGAACTGAGATGAATGTAGTCTGAAGCTTCAATAAAATCATTGTGGTAGCTGTTTGTACCATCGTAATCATGCAGATCGGTCCAGACTGGTTTTCCGGATTGTTTTACCAACGAAGCCAATCCACGGCAATAGGAAATAATATTGAGCACCAGTATATCACTGTCACGTATAGCCGATTCTATGCGGGGCAGATCATATTCTATTGTTTCCGATGATTGTGTTACAAACATTGAAATACGGTTGCCTTCTGCATCCATGATATTTACATGGCGTTCTGTTCCTTTAGGGTCATAATCATAAAATGCTTTCACACCTGCTTGCCGAAGATCCTTTTCAATGTATGCACCATAGCTATCTTGTCCAAGAACACTATAAAATTCAAGAGGTACTCCCAGCCGGTGCAGGTTCAGTGCTTTTCCTGATCCGGTAGAGCCTGTTCCTTCATGAAAAGGCGCTTCATGAATAGTTTGTGGCCTGGGCTGGGGGAGTTGTGGCAAATGAATGATGTGGTCGAAGGTGGTACCACCAATTATAAAGACTGTTTGCATGAAAAATAGAATGAATCATGAAGGTAAGAACAATGAAAATATAAGTGAATCAAGATGTTTTTAAGTAGTACCCCTTAGTCGCTTGCTACGGGTACACTCATTTTCAAAAACAGTTGTTTTCTTTTCTTGCATAAGCTCAAAAACGGTCGTAACATCGTATCAGCAATCCAATCCTACCAAAAACCAACAGTAAAAAATCCAAATCCTGGCCCATGAAAACAGGCCGTTGCGAAAAACCAAAAAATGACTTCCGTACCTGAAAAAGAAAACCGAATAAAAAACAAACTACTTTGGAAGTCATAATAGAAAACCCGCCAAAAAGGCGGGTTTATCTTTTCTAGCAAGCCCCGTTATTTAAGTGGTTGTTTGAACGTGCTGTACCACTTTATTTTTCCGTCTTTAATCATATTGATATCGTGGTATTCTGCCGAATCAATACGTCCGTCTTTATACGTATCATATTCTTTGTACCAGGTTACCACATAGCTTTCTTTCTTATCTACAGCGTGCATTTTGCGCCAGGTTTCCATTTTAATTTCAATCTTACTTAAACTGTCACGGTAAAGGCCCCACATTTTTTTCAGATCGGCATTACTGTAATTACCATGTGTTCCGCTGGCCATATTTAATTCCACAGTATCGGCCATGGAAGCTGCCAGTCCATCAAGATTTCCTTCGGACCAGTGTTTGTAAGTAGTTAACACCATCGCCAGGTCTTCATCGGATACATCATCGCTCCAGTTGCTGGTATATTCGGCTGTGTAAGGAAGCGTTACAGATGAAGCGGCTTTTGATTCTTTGTTCTCAGCCGTTTTTTCCTGTTGATTACAGGCAAGCAAAGTCATGATAATGCAAAGGCAAAAAAGGATTTGTTTCATACGAGATGATTTAATGTGAAAAATGAAATACGGGGGAACGGTTTCCTGTAAGTGGAAGAAGAGGTAGTTGTAAGCGTTCAGTAAAATAGAACCTTTATAAGAGAAATGAAAGTTTACAGCCGGTTATTTCTAAAGATTCTTTTCCTACAGGAGCCTTCATTTAGGGGTTACCCCTTATGGCCCGCATGGGGGAGCCTTCATTTTTATTTTCTTTTCTTCTTGTTTCTTGGAATGAGAAAAAAGCTGTCGTACCTATGTATTGTCGAAAGACAACAACCTGACAAAAACCAAAAACAGTTACTTAAATCCTGATGAAAACCAAGTTAAATCCAATTCCTGGCCAATAGGCCCACATGAAAAAACCACGGCTTCTGTACCAAACGAAAACGGACTATAAGAAAGCAAAAAAGAAATTGAAGCCATAGAAAATCCCGCCTTCCGGCGGGATTTTCCTTTTTAGTTCATTATGATTCCGTAAAATCGAGGTCTTTCCCGAATGTTTCCTTTGTGTAATAAGCTGCTATGATAGCCATACTCATTAATATGGCTCCGGTAATCCTTCCACCAGTTAAATAACTTCCTACAGCTTCCCGTATTGTTTTAAACAGTAATAAAATTAATGGCAACGCACCACGAACCATATTGGGAATGCTGATGGCGGCACTGGCCCTGAGATTGGTTCCAAACTGCTCTGCACTCATGGTTATATACACAACACTAAACCCGGTACCATAACCCAGCCCGGCACAAATCCAGTAAAATGTGGAAGAAGAACCGCCTTGCTGCAGAAAGTAGAGCGTTGTAAATAAGATGGTAATGCCGTAAAAAATAAACAATGCTTTTTTCCGGCTTTGTAACCATTGGCTCAGCAGTCCAACACTTAAATCGCCAAAAGCAATTGCCATGTACTGAAACATAATAGCCCGGCCGGGGTCAATTCCTTCAATGCCCAGCTCTTTTCCAAACTGATCACTAAAGGTAACCAGCACACCTATGATATACCAGGCGGGCAACCCAATCACCACACACCGCATGTAACGCAGAAAGCGGTCTTTGTTTGTGAAAAACATCAGGAAATTTCCTTTCTGTACATTCTTTTCTTTCAGGTTGTGATATAAGCCACTCTCGTGAACGGATACCCGAAGTAATAATAGCACCAGCCCCATACCTCCGCCGATATAATAACAGGTTCTCCAGTCAAACATTTTATTCAGGAGGAAGGCGGTTACTGCACCGAAAATGCCAAAGCCTGCAATCATCGAAGAAGCTATGCCTCTTTTTTCTTTGGGTAATAGTTCGCTCACCAATGTAATACCAGCACCCAGTTCGCCTGCCAGTCCCACTCCCGCAATGAAACGAAGTAGTGCATATTGTGTGGTATTGGTCACCATGCCGTTTGCAATATTGGCCAGGGAGTATAAAAGAATGGATCCGAACAATACGCTCAACCTTCCCTTTTTATCACCTAATACGCCCCAGATTACTCCACCCACCAGCAAACCAATCATTTGAACTGATATGATGAATTCGCCCTGCGACAATACCTGTTCCGGCGATAAGCCTAAGGACTGCAGACTTGGTTTTCTTAAAATGCCAAACAACAGCAAATCATATACATCCACAAAAAAACCGAGGGCACTAACAATTACAGCCGATTGAAAAAGATTTGATGACCAGTTTTGCATGAAAGTTTGGTTAGAGTAATAAAGGCTGCCCCGTATGTGTAACCGAAGCTTTACCGCTTCAAGATAAAAAAGGATTGGTACTTTTTTCATTTCCGGTACGTGAAAAACCTTAGAAACGTAAAAGCACTTGTAAGAACCCTTATGGAATCTGTTTTTAAGCGATTATATTCATCTTCAGGTTTTTGGTTTACATCAAAATAATATCCTATGCTTTACGATTTGGTTACCAGCTCTGAGTTTTTCTTCATTGCTTCTCACGCTTTTGCTTTAGGTTTTATTCTTGCTTACTATCTGATGCGGATCAGAATTAAACAATTGCGCTCCAAGCTCAACAGCGTAAGCAAAGAACTGATGAAGCAATACGAATACAACTCACAGCAACTCACAAACGAAAAGACAGAAGTGGTTCGCATGAAAACGGCTTAATTCCCGAACTCATCGTTTTACTTATACCGTTTATCCAATTTAACGAATACCACACAGCGTTAAACATTTTCTTTGCTGCGTGCAGCATATAGAATTTGTTCATACAAAACATTTTGATACCTGTTACAACCGCATTTACCCAACAGGCAAGCTTAGTTTGTTTATCGATTTTATCTGGCAAACAAAGTTTGATCCTTTGTGGAAAACCAACCCGGGTGGTTTCAGTGATCTGTTGTTTCCCAATATTGGTTATACCTATCTTATTAACCTGGGAACGCCCTTTCACATACAGGTAAACAACCATAAAGTGTTACTGAAACAGGATGGATTTCTTCCAAGGCTTAATCTGATTGAAGCCTTTCACACAGAAGGAAATTGTTTGTTTGGAATCAAGTTCAAAGTAAGTCCGGTGATCTTTGAAAAGAAAGTCAACTTCTCCGAATACCGGGACCGCATTTATCCCTTAAGCTACCTCATAGAACCAGGCCTGATCAAACAGGTGAGAGAAGCAGCCACTTTTCAACAAAGGGTGAAACTGATTTCCCGCCATTATGAACAAGTGATTGAGCAACAGGAAAGTTCACTGGATCCAATAAGGATTGTAACGTCTGTTATTGAGAATGCGCTTCGCACCTGTTACTTTAACGAATCGGTTGAGGATATTGCGGTGCGTTATAAAATTTCCAGTCGCACTTTACAACGATACTTCGAATCGGCAACAGGTGTAAGCACTAAAAAAGCATTGCAGGTACTTCGTATTCGTAAAGCAGTGCAACACATCATTTCTTCGCCCGGCGATTTTCATTTCAGCAATTATAATTACTACGATTACAGTCATTTTTACAAACACCTCACCCAGTTTCTGGAAAAGAAAGGATTGAAGCAACTGCAACCGCATCTTCTGTTATTAAAGAGTCTCAAATGAAGAAGGCCGGTAAGAATACCAGCCCGTAATCAACATGAGAAATAAAAAGCATTTTATTGTGCACGCTGGCGTTCTTCTTCCGATCCCAGCGTTCTTCTTCTTGCCTGTTGTATTTTATTGCTGCCAAAGCGATACGTAAGACTCAGATTAGCTACTCTGGTTTCACGGTATGCTCTCCAGTATTCAACATAATTGTTATACGTTATTGTTCCTCTTGGCAAATTGGTCCAGAAGAGATCAGATACGTTTAACCGAACCTGTCCTTTTCCTTTCAGAAAAGTTTTTTGTGCTCCTGCACCCACGGCCCATTGCGGACGAAAAGATGTAAATCCATACAAACCGCCCGAATTATAATTTCCACTCATTTCAATTGTCCATCCTTTTTTCAACGTAAACGTTTGGTTGGTGCTCAGATTCACAGCTACACGTCCGTTGTTTAAAGTGGTTCCGGAAAGGTTGCCATTAAAATGATTATAGAACAGGTTCGCATTGTTCATCATGTTCCACCATTTAGTGATACGTACAGGTGCTGCAATTGTTACACCGTAATAATCAGATGAAGTAAGATTCACAGGAATCTGTACGGTTATATTATCATCGGCAGGAATATTAGGAAACACTTCTTTAAACCGGGCAATCACAACATTCTGGTTTTTGCTGGTATGGCTGTAGCCAAAAGTGATATTGATGCTTTTCATGGTGTAGCTGAGTTCGTAACTCCAGGTGAATTGTGGCAAGAGGGATGGGTTGCCGGTAGCATAAGTGGTTACATCAATCAGGAATAAAAAGGGATTGAGCTGTGAATAGTTGGGCCTGTCAATTCGCCTGCTCACAGAAAGCCCAAGGGTTTGATCTTCTTTTACTTTATAATTAAAAAAGGCACTGGGGAAAAGCTGCGTATAGGAAGAATCCCAGCGGATATCACCTTTGACCTGTCTTGTTTTCACATTTGTATTCTCTGCCCTGAGGCCAACCTGGAAATCAAATTTTTTATACGCTCTTTTAAAGTTCACATAGGCAGCATTGATGTTTTCGTTATAGTAAAAGTGATTGGTTTTATTTACATCATCCTGAGGTGTGCCGTTGCTCATATCAAAAAAGCGGGCATCATTATCGGTTTTCACCCAACTGGTTTTAAATCCGGCTTCCAGCTTTGTTTGTTTCTTAAATGGATGTACATAATCTGCCTTCATTGTGGCGAGTTGCAGTTTTCCATCCTGGAAACCATCTAATAAATAGTTCGGTTGTAACTGCGTTCCATCCAGTTTATAATATTGTGTTGCAACTGATGAATTATTTTCCGTTCCAAAATAACCAAGGTCAAGATCGGCAGTAAGTTCTTTACCTGTACTGTCGAACGTGTGTTTCAGGTTGAAGTTGGTTACCACATTATTATTTCGGTTATGGTTGCCCGTTTGTGTGTTAAAATTAAAAACGGGTTCTTTGTTGTTATCACTTACAGTAGAACTGTTACGGTTAAAAGGATCAATTTTACTGATGTTGCTGTTCACCACCATGCCCAGAATTGTTTTGGAAGAAGCATACCAGTCCGCACCAAAACGGATGGTTTGAAAATTCATAGGAATCTTGGTGTAATTGTCTTTGTTATCCTTTCCTGTAAACACTCCATCTGTAAAAAAATTACGATCCAGTATCAAATGATTTAATCCCATTCTGTACGAATAATTGTATCCGCCAAAAACATTCAGTTTTTTATTTCTTGTATTGAAGTTGATTCCTGTATTTGCTTTGGGATATACTCCTTGTCCGTAACCTGCCGTAACCGAACCATTGGTACCATAACGCTGGTCTTTTTTCATTCGTATATCAATGATACCGGCATTACCCGCTGCATCATACTTTGAGGATGGATTTGTGATCAGTTCAATGCGCTCAATAGCATTGGAAGGAAGGCTGCGCAGGTAATTCACCAGGTCGGCACCACTCATAGGGGATGGTTTTCCATCAATCATAATAATAACACCGGAACGGCCACGCATACTGATGTTATCATTCTGGTCCACAACAATTCCCGGCGAACGTTCCAGCACATCCAATGCAGTGCTGCCGGCATTGATCACACTGTTTTCAACGTTGACGATGATGCGGTCCGAAAGCCGTTGTAAAAATGGTTTCTTCGCCCCGGTTACTTCAATTCCTTTCAATTGTACAGCTGCCGGCACCAGTACAACAACCGGTACGGATGGCTGAGGCTCATCGGCAGTAATCAGTATCCCGGCTGAAAGGTTGGATTGATGATTAATTAATGTAGTGCGGATGAGATAGGATCCCGGCTGCAGGTTTTCAAATTCAGCAAAACCGGCTTTATCAGACAATGCCGTTTTTACCAAGGAACTGTCTTTGTTTCTCAGCAGCTCGGCCGTTGCATTTTCCAACGGGTGTTGCTCTTTGTTTACAATTTGAAAGCGGATGCGCCCTTTTACTTCTGTTTGAGCATAGGTGGCTCCGGAAAGCAACAAGCATAAAAGAAAGGCCAGATATTTCATACTAGGTTCTTTCCATCAAAGATTGGTAAACAAACGAAGGCTTTCGTATAAATTGGGATAAACAGCTTCTCTTTCCCACAAATGGAGTTAACAGATGTTAAGGATTGTCGTTTTTTTACATTAAATGGGAAAAAGAACCCGGCAGTTGCTAACCAATTCAACTAACAAAGTGATAGATACTGTTCTGCCGGGCTTCCTGCATCAGTCTTTGACTTCTTTTTGAATTTCTTTTTTTGATTCTTTCGGAATCATCACAACCGCCAGTAACAAGGCTGCGGCCATTAATATGGAAAGAAGCTTTTTCATACATTCTTTCATTTCTGTTGATTGAATTTACAAAACACTGTCCCTTGCTTACAATGATGTGGATCACTTTCGGCTTTCACGATTTCAGCGCTAGAGGAAAAATGATTACCTGTAATCGCTGCTTTTGTTCCATTGAATGAGAGTCGTCATTCCCCGCTTTGACCATTATCATATAAACACAGTTGCAGCACGTTTAGATTTGTATAGTGTGTTTACGTAGAACCGGCATTATCAGATGAAGAACCGTTTTAATTTCCAACATCTGCTTCATCACCCTAAAACAAACGTTATGCTTGGCCAACTCAACGAAACGCAAATTCACAACCTGCTTCTCAGCCAGGTTATTGGCAGGCTCGCCTGTACAGATGGTATGTATCCTTACATTGTTCCGGTAACATACATGTATGATGGGGAACACATTTACGGACAAACCAATGAAGGACAAAAACTCAACATCCTTCGCAAAAACCCGAATGTATGTTTTGAAGTAGACCAGATGAACGACATGGCCAACTGGCAAAGCGTATTGGTATATGGCAGGTTTGAAGAACTGTCTGGAGAAGAATCAGAAAGGGCCAGACGACTGTTTTACAATCGGGTAATGCCGCTCATGACCAGCTCCACAGTACATTTACACGAACATGCTGAGTCTGGTGTGATAGATGACGACACAAGGGTAAAGTCAATTATTTACAGATTGCGGATTGAAAGCAGAACCGGACGGTACGAAAAAAGATAACCATTCTCACGTGCTCTTCTCTTCTTTACGATAAACCAATAAATACCAATTGGTGTCTAGTGGAAGATACCCGTATTCGTAACAAAAAGAATATACTTGCCCTTTTTTGTTTTTGTACTGGTGGGTATGATATTTAAAATGAAACCCTTCCTGAACCAATTTATCATGGTGCACCTTTGCTATTTCTTCACCTTCGGGCAATAAAGACTTTAATACACGGCGGTTTTTCCCAAGGGCATTGTTTACATTTCGAACATAATTATCAGATGTTTCTGATTTAAGCTGGTTGTTATAATTATTCCGGCAAAAATCATTGCAGAATTTTTTATCGCTGCGGCCACGGATCGTATGCCCGCAATGCAAACAGGTTTTAGGTGCTTCGTTCATAAATCTGTTATTAGAGGTTAGATATGTTTGTCAGGATAACCGACAACAAACGCTTACAATCATATAAAAACGCTTAAATACCGACTAAAGGTTGCATGCTGCATCAATTTTGTGTCGTCAACAGTTCAGACGTCGGCTGTTGGATGAGATAACAAAATTTATAACGGCCGGAATATTCATCCGGCAAAAAGAAACAACCTATGTACGCATTAAAAAACAAAGTTCAACTGATTGGTAACCTGGGTGTGGCCCCGGAAGTGAAAACAGTAAGTGGCGGAAAAAAAATGGCTCGCTTCAGCATGGCCACCAATGAAACCTACCGCAATGCCAAAGGCGAAAAAGTAACCGAAACCCAATGGCACAATATTGTTGCCTGGGGTAAAGTAGCCGAGCTGGCAGAAAAATACCTCGACAAAGGATCAGAGGTGGTCATTGAAGGAAAACTCATTACCCGCAATTACACAGACAAAGACGGCGTTAAAAAGTACATAACAGAAATACAGTTAAATGAACTGCTGCTGTTAGGTGAAAAATCAAAAAGCTGATCTTGCTTACCCCTGTGTGTTTTGAATACGGATGAGCAGCAGGATATTCAAAATATGATTTCCTGCTCTCATCCTTTATCTCTTCTTTTGGTATAATTTCACTTCATGTCTATTGAGCGGAATGTTGAATTTGATCTTGCTTTCAGGTTTATAACAGAAACGCAGGAAAGTATTTTTTTAACCGGTAAAGCAGGAACCGGTAAAACCACTTTTTTAAAATACCTGCGGGACCATACAACAAAACATATGGTGGTAGCAGCTCCCACCGGGGTGGCGGCCATTAATGCGGGAGGTGTAACACTGCACAGTTTGTTTCATTTACCGTTTCATCCGTTTATCCCATCCTCACAGGGTAAAGCCGAACTGTTGAGTAAACTGCGGTATGGAAAACAGAAACAACAGCTGCTTCGAAAAATAGAAATCCTGGTGATTGACGAAATCAGCATGGTCCGTTGCGATGTGCTGGATGCAATTGATACAATTTTAAGAAGTGTGCGCCGCCGTCACGATGTTCCTTTTGGTGGCATTCAATTGGTTTGTATTGGTGATTTGTACCAGCTTCCTCCTGTAGCGCAAAACCAGGAATGGAAAATGCTGCAGGAATATTACAACTCGCCCTTTTTCTTTGACAGCCATGCTATCAAAGAACAGGAGCCTTTATTGATTGAACTCAAAACCATCTACCGGCAAAAAGAAGAATCCTTTGTTGAATTGCTGAACAAAGTGCGCAACAATCAAATGGAGCCCGACGATTTTGAATTATTGCATCAGCGCTACCAATATGGATTTCAACCGCCGTCCGATGAACAGTATATCACACTCACCACACACAATCTGCAGGCAGATCAGATCAATCAACGGGAACTCAACCGGTTGCTGTCGCCTGCCTACACTTATAAAGCTGCCATTGAAGGTGATTTTCCCGAAAACAGTTATCCGGCCGATGCTGAACTTGTTTTGAAAGAAGGAGCACAGGTGATGTTCCTGAAAAATGATGTGCTGGAAAAAAAATATTTCAATGGAAAAATCGGTACTGTAAAACAGCTGACCGACAACAGCATTCTTGTTCACTGTGTTGATGGAGATGTAACCGTAAGGAAAGAAACCTGGGAAAATATCCGCTATTCACTCAACCGCAGTACAGAAGTGCTGGAAGAAGAAGTGTTGGGTGAATTTGAACAATATCCACTTCGTTTAGCCTGGGCCGTTACCATCCATAAAAGCCAGGGGCTTACGTTTGATAAACTGATTATTGATGCGGCGGCGGCCTTTGCCAGCGGACAGGTTTATGTGGCGCTCAGTCGCTGTACCAGCCTGGAAGGAATTGTATTGCTGAGCAAAATTCCTCCGGCAGCGCTCATCAGCAATCAACAGGTCATTGACGGACAAAAAAACCTTACTCGCCGTAATTCACTAGCCGAACGTTTTGCTGGTGCCCGTCAATTGTTCACACAACAATTACTGGATGCTATTTTTTCCACAGAAGAACTCATTCATTCATTGAAAAGATTGGAATACCAGGTGCAGCAACATCAGTCTCAACTGGAGCAGGGGGGAACCGAGTGGTTATTTCAATTCAGGCAAAAAGCAGACTCGATAACCGTGGTGGCAGATAAATTTCTGGGGCTCACCAAAGAACTACTCCGCAACGAATCCATTGTGGAACAAAACGAACCCTTACAAAAACGAATTTCAGATGCGGCTGTTTATTTCACAGGTCAGCTTACAGAACTTCGTACTCTGCTGCAACAACACAGGTTGGTCACAGAACAGAAAGAAGCATCTGTTCCTGTAGACGAACAATTGCAGGCGGTTGCACTTCAGCTGCACAACAGTCTGTATTTTCTTGACTATTGCCGGAACCAGTTTACAGTCACCGGTTTTTTAAAACACAGGTTGCAGCTCATCACTCCAAAAATCACCATTTCCTGTTATGCCAGTAAACGAAGTCCGGCAGAAACAACAGATGCCAGTCATCCTGAGCTGTACCGCATTCTCAGAAGCTGGCGGGATGCTTATTGCGAAGAGGAATCCATACCGGTTTATATGGTGGCAAACAGCGAAACACTGAAAGAGATTTGCCGTTATCTTCCACAAACAAAAGAAGATTTGTTACAGATCAAAGGATTGGGAAAAGCAAAAGTGGAAAAATGGGGAGCCGATGTGTTGGAAATGGTACTTGATTACTGTGGCGAATATCATGTTGAAACAAACATGCAAGAACTGAAGCCGGCTAAAAAAAAATCAAAAGAACCCAAACCAACCCAAGCAGAAAGTAGCACTTACGATGTAACACTATCGCTTTTTCAACAAGGAAAATCGGTGGAAGAAATAGCAACGATAAGAAATCTTACTGCGGGAACGATTGAATCACATTTATTGAAATTGATCGAAAAGAAATTTATTTCGCCGGAAGGAATGATTGACCCTGTGAAAATGAATACAATTCAAAAACTAATAACTGAACATCAGGATAGTTCAATCACAGAATGGAAAATATTGTTAGGCGATAATTATAGCTTCTTTGAAATCAGACTCAGTCGGTTATTACTCCAATCTTAACGTCCCATATAAACCATCAGGATCTGAACATCACTTGGATTAACTCCGGAAATACGGGATGCTTGTCCGAGTGTGCGTGGCCTTATCTTTTTAAATTTCTGTAAGGCTTCATTACTAAGTGAGGAAATTTTATTGTAGTCAAAAGAATCCGGGATTTCAAGGTCTTCCAGCTGGCTCATACGTTGAACCAGTTCTTTTTCTTTTTCAATATATACATCATACTTCACCTGTACTTCCACCTGTTCTAAAATTTCGCCACTATACGTTCCCGTTAGTTCTTTGAGAGCAGGAGAAGCTTCCAGCAATGCCTGTAACTGTATGCCCGGGCGAAGCAGTACCTGCTGGGCTTTTTGCTTTTGTGTTAAGGGTGCACTATTGTTTTGCTCCAGGAATCCATTGATTTCATCGGGAGATAATGAAACTTCTGCCAGTACCGATTTAATACGTTCCACGGCTTCTTTCTTCTGCTGGGTTTTATCCATTCTGTCCTGTTTGGCCAATCCCATTTTATAACTCATTTCGGTGAGTCGTAAATCGGCATTGTCCTGGCGAAGCAGGGTCCGGTACTCTGCCCGGCTGGTGAACATACGATAAGGCTCTTCTGTTCCCTTGCTGATGAGATCATCAATCAGCACCCCTATATATGCATCGCTTCGTTTTAAAATGAAAGGATCCTGCTCCCTGCTTTTTAAATGTGCATTGATTCCCGCCATCAATCCCTGACAGGCGGCTTCTTCATACCCGGTTGTTCCATTGATTTGCCCGGCAAAGAAAAGATTTTCTATCTGTTTGGTTTCCAATGAATAACGAAGCTGCGTAGGAGGAAAATAATCGTATTCAATGGCATATCCCGGGCGGAACATGCGGCAATTTTCAAAACCAGGAACCGTACGAAGGGCATCGTATTGAACTTGTTCTGGCAATGAGGTTGAAAATCCGTTTACATAGATTTCCACGGTGTTCCAACCTTCCGGTTCAACAAAGAGCTGGTGACGATCTCTTTCGGCAAAGCGATTGATTTTGTCTTCAATGCTTGGACAATACCTGGGACCAACCCCCTGGATCCGTCCCTGGTACATAGGGCTCCGGTCGAACCCCGTTTTTAAAATATCATGAACCGCCTGGTTGGTGTAAGTGATATAGCAGCTTCGTTGTTGATGTGGCTGAATCCGATCTACATCCATATAAGAAAAGCCTACAATTTCTTCATCACCTTTCTGCTCTTCCATTTTGGAATAATCCAGGCTACGTCCATCAATCCGGGGAGGGGTGCCCGTTTTCAGCCGATCGCTTTCCAGCCCCAGCTCCACCAATTGTTCAGTAATTCCTGTTGCGGCTTTTTCTGAGATTCGTCCGCCTCCCAATTGTTTCTCTCCAATATGTATCACTCCGTTCAAAAAAGTGCCGCTGGTTACTACTACCGCCTTGGATTTTATTTCATGCCCCAGCCCGGTAACAACACCATAACAACGGCCGTCTTTTACCAATAGCTGGCGAATCATATCCTGGTAGAAATCCACATTAGGCGTATTCTCCAGCATTTCCCGCCAGGTTGCCGCAAACAGCATCCGGTCATTTTGTGTACGGGGACTCCACATAGCCGGACCTTTACTCCGGTTGAGCATCCGGAACTGGATCATACTTTTATCGCTCACAATTCCGCTATAGCCACCCAGTGCATCTATTTCCCGAACGATCTGACCTTTTGCAATACCGCCCATGGCCGGGTTACAGCTCATTTGGGCAATGGTTTGCATATTCATTGTCACAAGCAGCACCTTGCTGCCCAGATTGGCGGCAGCGGCAGCAGCTTCACAACCGGCATGACCGGCACCTACAACTATAATATCATATTCTGGAAACATGGGGGGCAAAGTTAGTTTAAAGCGATGGGATGGAAAGAGTCTGTTTCATCAAGGCTTAGCGACCGAGGTTTCGTATCATCTCTGCTTCCCGCTTCACACTTTCCACATCACGACCGCTATTGAGCAGCTCAAACTCGTAGGAGGAGAACCCCTGCAGCAAAGCCAGGTAATCATTGTTTGATTGCAGGAAGGCCGACTGGTTGTCGATATTGACTTGTTCCGATTGCTGAATGGACTCAATTTTTTCAATCAGCGCTTTACAAACCCGATAGCCGGACGCTTGATACAAACGATGCAGATGCTGATAGGCCAGGTACAAATCTCCTCTCACAGAACCGTCTTTTGTACTTTTTGCAGGCACTACCCGAATATTGACAAAATTCCAGCACAAATGAAGGTCTTCCTCGTTACTAAAATTGAAATATATAACCGGCACCAGGTGTTCAAACTGCCAGAGACTACCAAAGTTTGACCAGTTCATTTCCCCCGTAAACTGAAGTTCAATCCAATTCCGGATTGTTTTAATATCCAACCCAAAATAGGGGGCATAGTTGATCGATAAATTTCCCTCAACCACATATCTTCTAAACGCAATTTGCCACTTCCGCTTCTCCCTTGATTTAAGAAGAGTGTCGGTTTCATCCGTCTGAGGTGTCCATTTTTTTCGTGGCATACTGTTGTTTTGTCAAAGATACAGGTTTCACGACGAACAGTTTCACCATGAAACCGTTTTCCATGAAACATTAACGACAACCGAATTCCTGCACCCACACATGTCTCCCGGACTTGATAATGGATGTTGCGGCGCCCATGATTGTATAGGTGGGGTCAAGCAGGTTTATCCTGTGTCCCTTGTCTGCTACTCCATGGTCCAATAAAAGAATAATCAGGGCCTCTAATGCGGCCTGGCTACCAGAGAAAACATTTTCGGCGCCACAGGGATAGCGTCCGGCTTCCCTTAATCGTTGGGCAAATTGTTTCCCGGAGGAGGAAGTGTGGGTAATAATTCCATTTCTGCTGGCCATATCCTTTGCATGCAATTGAGCCATTTTAGTTAGTCCGTTATCGGGAAATAAAAAAGGAAGAGGGCTCGCTTGTTGAATGTCTGCCTCCAGAGAAACAGCTTCTGCGGTATTTGCTTCCGGGAATTGATCTAAAAAAGAGCGAACTATAGTACCAAAAAACCATTGTGGGTTCCGGCGAAAAAGATTCGTCCAGTAAAACATCCATTTTTGCTCTGTTGAAAGAGTCAGAAAATTGGGGGCTGTTTGTAAAGTAGCCCACAGATTGGTATCAACAGGGGCATTATAACTAAAGGGCTTGTCTTGTAATATAATCTGTCCTTGTGCAGACACAGATGTTTGCAAGAATAATAAAAGAAGAAAGGAGAAAATATACCGCATTTGATACCAGTTATGGACCAAAGTACAAACGCAGATAATGATCTTCCCGTTCACGCATTCTCTTAATTTGTTGTGAAGACTTGTCGTTGTATCCACATAAATGCAAAACACCATGAAATATTACTCTGTGCAACTCTCTCTTGAACGTGGTATTAGCGGATTGAGCATTGTCTTTTATGCGATCGATACTGAGGTATAGCTCTGCATTCACCGGCTCACGTTTAGCAGAAAGATTGAATGTAATAATATCAGTATAGTAATCGTGATTCAAAAACTGTCGGTTAATCTCAAGTAGCTGGTCGTCTGTACAAAAGATGACCCTGATTTCTGTAGCCTGGGTTTGCTCCCTCTTAAGCAAATCTCTTAGAAAATCTTTAACCAGGTTTCTGTTTCGGAAAGAGAACCCATTAGTTTGGTAAAAAAAATGAATACTTGTTTTAGACATCGTTGTAAAATTCGGAAAGTTTTAAAGCTTTGAATGATACTTTTGCAGGAATATTATGAAGCGACTTTCAGAATTGGAACCCGGCAATATAGCAACGATTGTGTCTTTTGAATCAGATGAGATTTATTTGAAACTGATGGAAATGGGATGTGTTCCTGGCGAAGAGGTCGAAGTAGAAAGCATTGCACCACTGGGCGACCCCATCAGTATTAAGGTAGCCGGCTATCAATTGAGCCTGCGTAAAGAAGAAGCGGCACATATATTGGTGGATCTATCATAGTTTATTGATTATCAATATATTAAATGAATATAGGCTTATATTTTGGTTCTTTTAACCCCGTACATCACGGTCATTTAATCATTGCACAACATCTTTTAAACGAAACCGATCTGGAACAGGTTTGGATGGTGGTGTCTCCACAAAATCCATTTAAACCACAGAAGTTTCTGTTAAATGAATACCACCGGCTGCACCTGCTGCACCTGGCGCTTGAAAATGCGAATGGAATAAAGGCTGTAGATATTGAGTTCCGTTTGCCTAAACCATCCTACACGATTAATACGCTGGCCTATCTGAAAGAGAAGTATCCGCAACACAGCTTCAGTATTATTATGGGAAGTGATAGTTTGCAAAACCTCGACAAATGGAAGAATGCCGAGCAGATCATGGAAAACTATCCCATTTATGTATACCGCCGTCCGGGTTTTGAAATCACAGAGCATACAATAACCACTCTCAAAATTGTAGATGCTCCGCTTTTACAAATTTCGGCTACTCATATACGTGAGTTAATACAAAACCATAAATCTGTCCGCTTTCTGTTACCAGAATCTGTAATGAATGAAATTGAATTAAACGGTTATTATAAATTAAAGAACCCAGCCCAGGAGTAAACAGGAGGCTGCAATTAAAGGGGCCGGGAACCTGGTAAAATTGAGAAGAAGGAAAGTAGCTATAATTACTGTTCCATTTACCGCCGATAAAGAGTTTAGATGAAAGATTGAAATATCTCTGCTCAGATAAAAAGCCGACGCAATCATTAATCCAACAACCGCCGCATTAATCCCTTCCAACGATCGGTATATCACCGCATACTTTTTCAGATTATTCCAGATGGGATAGAAAAAAAGAACTAATAAGGCGCTTGGCAAAAAGATCCCGATTGTTCCAACAACACAGCCCAAAACCTGCATAGCAGATCCATCCTTCCTGAGGGCCATGCCTCCGGCATAAGAAGCCATTGAAAAAACAGGGCCGGGAACACCTTGAACAAAACCAGCGCCAGTAAGCAATTCTTCACCACTCATGTATTGTGTTTTTTCTCTTACCACAAACTGTTCATACATCATGGGCATTAACACATTCCCCCCGCCAAAAACCAGGCTGCCAAAACGATAAAAATTCTCGAATAAATTGTAGACACGCCGATGTTCCCAATTTTGCTTACGGGCAGTTTCACTTAAAAATCCGGCAATAATGAACACCAGAAGAAAGAGCCAGATATTCGTCCACTTAATCTGCCGGGATGGAATCTCTTTTTGCGGAATACGTTTGTTGCTGAAGTTAGTAGCAATACCTGCAGCTAAAATGATGATGGGAAATATCCACGGTGTTTTAAAAAACAAATACGCAGCAATACTTGCCACCACCATAATCACACGTGTAATTGAATTATGGACAGATACTTTGAAGGCATGCCAGGCTGCATAACATAAAAAACCAATTGCCATTGGTTGCAGAAACTTAAAAATATCTGTTTGTAAAGCCCGCTTATCAATATAATGAACCACAAACGAAAGTGCTCCCATAATAACAGAAGCAGGAAGTATCCAGATGAGTAGTGTAATAACCGCTAATGAAACACCACCTCGTTTATAACCTATTAAAGTAATTGTTTGTGTGGAAGAGGCCCCGGGCAACAGCTGGCAAAAACTCATCAATTCCAATAACTCTTCTTCTGAAATCAGTTTGTGCCGCTTTACAAACATTCTTGTCATCAGCCCAAAATGCCCTTGCGGACCGCCAAAAGCTGTAAGCGCATAAAAGAATACTGCTTTAAGAAAAGGAATATGTCGAAACAGTTTCAATCTGTATGAGTTAAATATTCATTTGAAAACAGAATTACTAAAAATCCTGTAGGTTTGAAATACAAAAATTATGAATCGGTGTTAATCAGAAAAACAATTTACATAATTGGTTGCATGATTATAGTCATTTCTTCCTGCAAGCCGGCATATTATTCATTCATCGGACAATATAAAACTGAATTTCAGAAGAAAGAAGATAGTATTCCCGATTATTCACAATTAAAATACTGGGCTGCACACCCTTGGAAAAAAGATCCTTCTGATAGCATTCCGCTTCCATTTATAAACGAGGAAAGAGATACATCGATAGATGTATTCTTTATACACCCAACTTCATTAACAAATAAAAAGCTGAATGGTATTGTTTGGAACGCTTCCGTTGATGATGCCGAACTGAATGCCAAAACAGATTACACTTCGATTCTTTACCAGGCAAGTGTTTTTAACCAACACGCCAGAATCTTTGCCCCCAGGTATCGCCAGGCACACATCTATTCTTTCTATACTAGCGATAAAGCAAAAGGAGAGGCTGCTCTTTCACTGGCATACGAGGATATCAAAAAATCGTTTGAATATTATCTGGCGCATTACAACAATGGACGGCCCATCATTATTGCCTCTCATAGCCAGGGTACCGTACATGCTGCCCGCCTTTTAAAAGAGTTTTTCGAAAACCAAAAACGAAGCAGCCAGTTGGTTTGTGCCTATTTAATAGGAATGTACCTGCCCCGTACTTATTTTTGGGTTTTCACCCCTTGTACAGATTCTGCATCCACAGGGTGTTTTGTGGGCTGGCGCACGTTTCGAAAAAACTATACAGCTCCTTATGTAGAAACAGAAACAGAACCTTGCTGGGTAGTGAATCCCCTTTCATGGACCAGCACTGAGCAAAGAATAGATAAATCAAATAATAAGGGGGCTGTTTTATACAATTATAACAGAATGTACCGCCACACAAATGACGCTCAGATACATAAAGGTGTGCTCTGGATATCCCGACCAAAATTTCCATTCAGCTTTTTATACAGAAGCAAAAACTATCATCCTGGAGATATCAACCTGTTTTACAAAAATGTAAGGACCAATGTGGACACCCGTATTAAAGCGTATTTTCATCAAAAAACGGGGTAATTACCACAAATCAGGGGCTAAATCATTAAAATTCAATAGATGGGATTTGTTTATTTTCTGAAATACTTCTATTTTAGAGGTAAGAAAATTCCAATATCCAATGTCTCCGAGAAAAACCACGGGAGCAATCTTCTTGCTTGCCGTATTCTTCAGGATCCTTTATGTATTTCTATTTCCACCTCAGGGAACAGACCATGAGATGATTCATACTGCTGTAGACAATTTGCTCAGCGGTAACGGACTTGCGTTTGCCATGGCTAATCCTCAGGATCTTTCTTCTACATTATATCAACCCATGAACGAATGGCCTCCGCTGGTTGCCTATTTATTGTCTTTTGTAAAGGCGATGGTGGGCAGTTCACATGCGGCTGATATGATTATCATGAGCCTGGGTATGTTGTTTTTGCTGCTTGTGCTCAACGCAATTATGAAGGTGTTGAAATTAAACGATCGTGTACGTGTTTTTCTTTGGATTTTGATTGCCGCAAACCCCGAACCCTTTTCTAATCTTGGAATTACTGATTTATATGGAGGCCTGTTTATGCTTTGGGGAACGTTGTTTTGTCTGCGCTTCCTTCAGCAACAACAAGTACGCACCAGCCAGTTGATTGTTGCGTCATTCTTTTTCTTTTTGCCTGCCGCTTTCCGTTATCAATACTACCCGGTAATTTTTGCTTTCCCGGTATTCCTGATTGCAGCAGCAAAATATACTGGTAACAAACAATTGCTTAGCAAAAGCATCCTTTCCTTTTCTATTGTTTTCTTTTTACTGGCAGCCCAGGTGGCCTTCCTGTATCAACAAACGGGAACAGGTGCCCTCGTAGCCGAAGACAAAGTTGGATTTTATCCGGAAAACCTTATTTGGTTCTATCCGTTTATAACCAAAGGTTTTCTGAATGTGAGCTATATTGAAAACACGTTAATTGGCTGGAACAAGATGGCCATTTTCCCATATTACATCTTCAGCTTTTTATTGACAAACTTCATTCTATACAAATTGTTTGCTTTTCTGTTTAAACAATTAAGAAAAGGAATAGCTTCCAATAGTACAAATACAGAGTTGGTTGCTATGAACCTGGGGCGTATGTTGCTTTTATTTATCACCTCCTCGGTTTTTGGTTTATTAATTCTGATGGCACTACGTTATAGTCCGCAAATCAATCCTTATGGTACATTCACATATGTAAATGAAGGACGCTATTTTATTGTTGCCTCCTTGCTTATGATGATCTTATTGTCGTCGGTAGCACAGGACTATTTATTACCCAGAATTTCCTTTAAACTTCCTTTAAAACAAATTGCGGCTGGTGGCTTTATGATTTTTAACCTTGCTTTGTTTGGTAAGTTTCTTTACAATGTTACTTCTCAATCAATCAAAGACCCTGCTGTAAGATGGGTGGCCGAAAAGGAAATGGTGCATAATGAAATTGAAACCCTGCACCGCAAATACAATTTACCGGTGGTTGCTATTTCATCTCAGAAATACTTTCTTTACCAAAGTGCTGCTGATTTCGGAATGGTGAAAAATATCGAACAATTAAAACAAACGGGTATCCGCACTTCAAAACCCGTTCAGTTGTTAATCATAACATGGGCACACCCCAATAAAGAAGAGCTGCAGTTTATTAAACAAAACGGAGCTACCGAAGTGTTTGCCGGCAAAAAGTGTAAGTTGTATCATACAATCGTTAACAACACCACTGCAGTAGCCTCTTTATAATCAGATTACTGTAAATCACAGCCGAAACTGTTTATATTGCGATCATAAATAGAAACCATTTCTTGCTACACCAAAAAGAGATAAACAGCCCCTTTGGCACCGGCTTTCTGCTCTTGCTTTTTGTATGGAAATTATTCCTGTTGCTCGTTTATAAATTCCCGATAGAAGATCTGTGGCACCAGCAAACACTTGCCACCAATTTTACAAACGGATACGGACTTCATTATTTAAATGCTTCGTCAGCTGATTTATCGGAATGGAAGCAGATTACGCTATTCCGGTGGCCACCTTTATTGCCGTTGCTGGTTGGCGTATTAACACTGCTTACAAAAAACACAAACATCTCCGTTGCACTCATTGATTCCTTTTCTCTTTTAGTATTCCTTTATTCACTCAAGAAAATATTGTCTGTTATACAGCTTGATACCCGATCACAATGGTATCTCTGGCTGTTGTTATTCTTTAATCCTGTACTCACAGACCTGCTATCAACATCAGATTGGCTGAGTCTTTCCCTCTGGCTATTTTCACTGTATTGGTGGATACAATTCGTAAGAAGAGAAAAAGCCTCCTTCTTATATATACTGTTCATTTCAATTGTGGCTTTCCTGCCTGCTGCATTTCGTTTCCAATACTATGTGCTGGTAATAACCATTCCGGTTTACCTGCTATTTCAAAGTATAAAATGGAAACAAAAAGAAATGATGAAGCGAATGGTGGTAACAAATGGACTTATTCTCTTTTTGATATTATCACAATTCCTGGTTATTGCTGTCTCAAATAATAGCACAGCTTTACTACGAGAAACAAAAGGTTTCTATCCGGAGAACCTATCGATGATGAACCCGTTTTTTCTTAATGCATTTCTTCCTGCCAATTTATTGCTGAACCAGGTTTCGCTTTTCTTAAAAACAGATTTAATTACACTCCTTCAAATGGCAGGTTTTTTCAGTCTTCTTTTGTTTATTTTCCTTGTGGCTTTCTTGGTAATCAGAAAAAAAGAAGGAGTTGCTTATTTATTTCAGCAGGTAAGCTTGGTATCCATTCTTGTACTCCTTCTGTTTTTATCCTTTTTATCTGTGAGATATAAACAACAGGTGAACGGTTCCACCACTTTTACCTACGTTCAGGAAGCAAGATATTGGTCCATTGCGTTGGTGTTAATTCCAATATTGGCCATCATGAATATCAAACGGAAAGACACAAATTATTTCCGGTATGCATTCGTATTAATCATACTCTTGTCAGCCGTTCCTATAGTCACCCGTTTAGTAAAAACATATGTGCAAAAGGATCCATCCTCAACATTTGCATACCGGATGCAACCAAAGAATCATATAGCCGCTTTGGTAAAAGAAAGTTTGCGTGAAAACAACCGACCCGTAGTCATGTGCGCCTTTGACGATGATTATGCGTTGCAGAATGCTTCCATCAGCTATGCAGTCCTTCCTCACGACTCTCTTCTTGTTACAAAACAATTACGTTCTGCAAAACCAGTATGGTTCTTTTTAATAACAAGAGAAGAGCCGGGAGAAAATATGAAAGCCTGCATCCAATTAAATAACCTTGTACAAATAGCCCAGGAACCGGGAGTTTTCAGGTTGTACAGGAACCTGTAATTTTATCACATGACACCCCCATCTGTTTTTATCATTGTTCCTGCTTATAACGAAGGCGCTGTGCTTCGTTCCATGGTTGAACAATTGCTTACGATGGGATATAAGGTGGTGGTGGTGGATGATGGCTCTGCCGAAACTCAAAAGAATCATTTAACCGGTTTGCCGGTTTGGTTTATACGCCACAGGAAAAACCTGGGACAAGGTGCTGCTTTGCAAACGGGCTCTTTCTTTGCACAGAAAAAGGGTGCTCATTACATTGTTCATTTTGATGCCGACGGGCAACATCGTGCAGAGGATATACCGTTATTGTTGACTGAGCTTGCTAATGGAGCAGATCTCGTATTTGGTTCCCGTTTTTCAGGCAACAAAACAAACAAGATCCCTCTTCTGAAAAGAGTTGTCATTTTTTTTGCCAGGTACGTCAACTTTATGTTCACAGGAATTCTCTTAAGCGATGCTCACAATGGATTGCGTGCAATGACTGCAGACGCATCAACTGTTTTACAATTGAAGGAAAACAGAATGTCTCATGCTTCTGAAATTCTTTTTCTGGCAAAAAAGAATCAACTTAAAATAAAAGAAGTGCCGGTGACAATCCTGTACACCGATTACTCAAAAAGGAAAGGCCAATCGGTTTGGAACAGCTTCCGTATCGGATTCGACTTACTTTTACATAAATTATTCCAATGACAGGAATTCAACTATTACTCATCACTTCTTTTGCATTTGTAGCCATCTACTATTTTGTGCGGTTAAGAAATCGTATTCTAGATGTGCTGCTGTTATTTGGTTTGGTTGGAATTGCGTTATTGTTTGTTTTGTTCCCTGAGTGGACGGTTATTATCGCCAACCGTTTGGGTGTGGGCAGAGGGGCCGACCTTGTGTTTTACACCTGCATTGTTGCCTTCTGGTTTGTAATACTAAAACTATACACGAAAATCCGGCAGCTTGAACAAACCACTACAGAATTACTAAGAAAAGATGCATTGAAAAATGCAGAAAACCTGAGTGAAAAAAAGAATTAAGTTAGTGTACTGAATTACTTAATCGTATATGCAACCAGTTTGATTTCCTTATTCATGTCCAGGTCGCCGGTGGGGATTTTCAAAAGTGTTTTATTATAAATCATTCCAACACCATCTGCATAATAAGAGTAAATATCATTTGTATTATCAACACCAATACCCAGTAAAGTTTTTATCTGAGGTCTTACCACTACCTTGATCACATTTTTAAATGTTACTCCGTTTACAGTATAATCAATTCCCTTTTCAGCAATTGAAATATAATTATAGACCGTAACGGGGACATTGATGCCGCCTACTTTTACTTTTACAGAAGCGGTTTCCAGCCATTCTTGTCCCACCAGCAAATAGTCTTTCAAAAAAACCATCTGTACCGGTTGATAGTTAAACTCAGGTAAAGCGGCGAAGCGAATGTAATCGCCTCCGTTTTTACTATAATATTCAAAAGGATCGTTATTGTTTTCAAATACCCGGAATGTCGTGCTGCCAATAATAGTATCTCTGGTAGTTGCTGTTAAAGTATAGTCATAATTAGAAGTTCCCCGAACCTGGTACGACCATTGACTACCGGCTGTTGTGGGCTGGTAATTACCGGTGCTTCCTGTGTTCTCGTATTCCGGTAACTTTTTCTTTTTACAGGAAAAGGAAACGAGCATCAGGAATAAGGCACATACAAAGAGTATGGGTTTCTGCATAGTTGGGGATTTACTGTAAGATACAAAAACGCCCCGAAGGGCGTGTTTGGTATTTAAAATTCGCAGTTTTTAGGCGTTCGGGGGAAGGCAATCACATCCCTGATATTTCCCATACCGGTCACAAACTGAACCATACGCTCAAAACCAAGCCCAAAGCCGGCATGTGGCACAGAGCCAAACCTACGGGTATCGAGGTACCAGTCCATTTCGGTCGCAGGAACATGCATTTCAGCCATCCGCTGCTCCAACCTGTCCAGGCGCTCTTCCCGTTGAGATCCGCCCACAATTTCTCCAATGCCCGGAGCCAGGATATCCATAGCAGCCACCGTTTTACCATCTTCATTGAGGCGCATGTAAAATGCTTTAATATCTTTTGGATAGTTGGTAACAATGACCGGTTTTTTGAAATGCTTTTCCACCAGATAGCGTTCGTGCTCACTCTGCATATCAATTCCCCATTTTACATCGTATTGAAACTTCTTCTTCTTGTAAGCAGGAGATTGGAGCAGAATATCGATAGCCTCGGTATATGTAATACGTTCAAAATTGTTATTCAGCACAAACTCCAGCTTTTCAATTAACCCCATTTCACTTCGTTTGTCCTGTGGCAATTGCTTTTCTTCATCTGCCAGGCGTTGCGACAGGAATTCCAGGTCTTCCCTGTTGTTTTCCATGGCAAACCGAATGATGTATTTAATGAACTCTTCTGCCAGATTCATATTGTCTTCCAGGTCACAGAATGCCATTTCGGGTTCAATCATCCAGAACTCTGCAAGATGGCGGGCGGTATTACTGTTTTCGGCACGGAAAGTGGGGCCAAACGTATAAATTTCACCAAATGCAGTGGCGCCCAGCTCACCTTCCAACTGTCCGCTTACAGTAAGATTGGTGCTTTTCCCGAAAAAGTCTTCTTTGAAATTTACAGTCCCATCTTCGTTACGGGGTGTTTGATCAAACGGGAGGGTGGTCACCCGGAACATTTCACCCGCACCTTCAGCGTCGCTGGCAGTAATTATCGGTGTATGTAAATACAAAAAACCTTTTTCGTGGAAGAATTTATGAATGGCAAACGCCAGCGAATGCCGTATACGAAATACAGAACCAAATGTATTGGTACGAAAGCGGAGGTGAGCAATTTCACGTAAAAATTCCAGACTGTGTTTCTTGGGTTGTAACGGATATTTTTCAGCGTCACTATCGCCCAGTATTTCAACAGCTGTAGCTTTGATTTCAAGCTTCTGTCCTTTTCCCAGCGAGGGTATTACATTTCCAGTCACTTTCAGGGAGGCAGAAGTGGTGATTCGTTTCAGCAAATCCTCTTCAAAACGGCCCAGCTCCAATACAACCTGGATATTGCTATTGCAACTTCCATCATTCAACGCCACAAACTGATTATTACGGAAGGTGCGAACCCATCCCATAACAACTACTTCCTGCTCTTTTGGCTCCCCGTTCAGAAGCTCCTTAATCTTCACCCTTTTGTTGAACATATCTTAAAATTGAGCTGCAAAGATAATTACTGGAAGGCCATAATGACCTGTTTTCTATTGCATAATGCCAGCAATAAGGGGTTTTTCGGCCCTTTTCCGTTCGTCAAAATATTTTTGCTTTTCTCATTATTAGCGTAATATTGCAACGAAAACAGGCACAAAGTAAAATCCGAATCTTCTAACAGCGCTCAGATTTAGCCGTTTTCAATTTCCCTGATTTCATTTCAAACAATCAATCACCAGATCTTAGTCTTATTTCTTAATTGATATTTTGATTTCGTGTTCTTGAAACAAATTTTATGTACGACATTTTACAACTGAACGATATGCTCGTTCCCGAACTGCTGGATATTGCCGAGCAGTTAAAGATTGTTGGGGCCAAAAAAATGGACAAACAACAACTCATTTATAAAATCCTGGATAAACAAGCAGTTATGGCTAGTGAAAACAAAGGTGGTCCCGAAGAAAAACCACGTAAAAAAAGAATTATTAAAACTTCAACCAGCTCCGGTACAGAGGAAGCGGTTGTTGAAAGTGGTGATCCCGAAGAAAAACCAAAAAAGAAAAAAGCCGAACCTGTTATAGCTAAAAAACCAACAAAAACACCGGTTGAGCAGGAAACAGCCGATTTGTTCGGAGCTATAAAACTCCCGGGTGAAGACGACTTTGTCGCTGAACCTATTGTTACTGAAGAAGCAGCCCCTGCGGCACCTCAACAAGCACAAACAGAGCAAACGCCCCAACCCCAGAAACCACCTTACCCGGGTAAAAGAGAACAGGTATTCAATATCGAATTTGATGGTGTGATATTGGGAGAAGGTGTATTAGAAATGATGCCTGATGGCTATGGTTTCCTGCGGTCAAGCGATTACAACTATCTTTCTTCGCCTGATGATGTATATGTGTCTCCTTCACAAATCAAATTATTTGGTTTGAAAACGGGTGATACTGTTTATGGCGCTGTTCGTCCGCCCAAAGAAGGTGAAAAATATTTTGCATTACTGAAAGTAGATACGATCAATGGAAAACGTCCAGAAGAAATACGTGACCGTGTACCCTTCGATTATCTTACTCCCTTATTCCCTTACGAAAAATTAAACCTGTGTACCAGCTCCAGCAATTACAGCACACGTATTATGGATCTCTTTACGCCAATTGGTAAGGGTCAACGTGGTCTCATTGTTGCACAACCGAAGGTTGGTAAAACGGTACTGTTGAAAGAAGTGGCCAATGCCATTGCAGAAAACCATCCGGAAGTATACCTCATTGTTTTATTGGTGGATGAACGCCCTGAAGAGGTAACAGATATGGAACGTAGTGTAAAAGCAGAAGTAGTAGCTTCAACGTTTGATGAACCAGCCGAAAAACACGTAAAAGTTTCCTCTGTAATTTTACAAAAAGCAAAACGATTAGTAGAGTGCGGACATGATGTGGTGATCCTGCTGGATTCAATCACCCGTTTGGCCCGTGCACACAATACAGTAGCTCCTGCAAGCGGTAAGGTGTTGAGTGGTGGTGTGGAAGCAAACGCTATGCAAAAGCCTAAACAATTCTTTGGCGCTGCCCGTAAAATTGAAAACGGTGGATCGCTCACCATTCTTGCTACAGCCCTTGTAGATACAGGAAGCAAAATGGACGAAGTAATCTTTGAAGAATTCAAAGGTACCGGTAACATGGAGCTGGCGCTGGATCGCAAACTGGCAAACAGGCGCATCTTCCCCGCTATTGATATTGTTGCCTCCAGTACAAGAAGAGACGATCTGTTGCTGGATAAAGATACCGCTCAACGCATGTGGGTATTACGCAAACACATGGCCGATATGAATACAGAAGAAGCGATGTCCACTTTATTACAACACATGAAGGGAACAAAAGATAACCGTGAGTTCCTGATTAGTATGAACGGATAAAACATCACTTTTATGAAACAACTTTTTCTTCTTTTTTCCGCATTCGTATTGTTCAGTTGTGAAGACACAACACAGCAATCTGATAATGAAAAATCAGAAAACAAAGTAGGGATTGAAATCAAAACAGATTCTGCTGATATTAAAATCAACAACAATGGAATAACTGTTTCCGGAACTGATGGAAAGAAAGATTCGCTGGACATAAAAGTAAATGATGATGAAGAGATCCGCATTGAAAGTAAAGACCAGAAAGTGGAACTCAAGAAAGGAGGTGGAACTGTAGAGGTAAATAAAAAAGGAAAAAAAATCACGCTGCATTTAAACGAACAATAAAATAAGGTCCTGCGAAAAGCGGGACTTTTTCTTTAAATACATTTGTGCTTGCAAATGCCCATTCAGAAAATACATATCGAAGAGTTTCTCCATCTGGCACAATCAAATCCTGTGCTTGACGTGAGAAGTCCCGGTGAATACAAACATGCTCATATACCCGGAGCCATCAGTTTTCCTTTGTTCAGCGATGAGGAACGAAAAGTGGTTGGAACCACCTATAAACAAAAAAGCAGGGAAGATGCAATCAAAATAGGGCTCGATTATTTTGGTGTGAGAATGCGGAAGATGGTGGAAGAAGCAGAAACGATTCTGGAACAAAACAAAAAGGCTGACCCCGGATCAAAAATCATTCTTGTGCATTGCTGGCGTGGTGGTATGAGAAGTGCTGGCGTTGCCTGGTTATTGGATTTATATGGCTTTAAAGTATATACCCTCATTGGTGGATATAAGGTTTTCAGAAACTGGGTGCTGCAACAATTTGATAAAGAATACCCATTTCAGATATTGGGCGGTTTTACTGGCAGTGGCAAAACAATCGTTCTGTCCGCCCTGGCCAAACGTGGACAATCTGTAATTGACCTCGAGGGGCTTGCCCATCACAAAGGATCTGCATTTGGAAATATTGGCATGCCTCCACAGCCCAGCCAGGAGTTTTTTGAAAACAAACTGGCGGTGCAGTTATATCATACTATGCAAACCAACCCCGGGGCCATCTGGCTGGAAGATGAAAGCCAGCGTATTGGTGATGTAAACATTCCGATTCCGCTTTGGAAAAATATGCGCAATAAACCGGTTTTCTTTCTTGATATTCCCTTTGAAGAACGGCTGGTGCACATCGTTGAGGAATACGGAAAGCTGGAAAAAGAAAGGTTGGTGAATGCAGTAATCCGTATTAAAAAACGCCTCGGCGGATTGGAAACAAAGGAAGCTATCAATGCCCTGGTTGAAGACAGGGTTGCAGATTGTTTTCGTATCTTACTTACCTATTATGACAAATGGTATCTGAAAGGATTGAACAATCGTGAAAATCTGGAATCCTTTTTGCATAAAATTCCCTGTGCAAACGTTCATGAATCCAATAGCAATAACCTCATTCAATTATGACGCTTCAAAAACGATTTACTTTATTCCTTTCTGTGTTACTGATGTTCACTTTTGTTTCCAAAGCACAGGTGGTTACAGGCGTATATACCGGGTATATGCAGGTTGACAGTCCGAAAAACACGATCAATTTCGAGCTCACACTGAAAGAAAAGAAAGGAAAACTGTATGGCTATTGTTACCGGTTATTTACAGTGGAGGATACGCTTTATTATAACCTCGTAAAAGTGAGTGCCCGTATTTCAAATGATGTACTCATTGTGGAAGATGAGGGTTCTGTTTCCAACAACTTTGAAAATAATACAAGGGGAATTAAAACTGTATTCTTCTTCAAGTTAAAAGACATAAAAGATACGGCTGCTGTATTGCCGGGTGAATGGAGTACGGCCAGGTGGAGAGGTTATTTGCCCCTTACCGGTAAAGTAACGGTGTTGCGTGAACGAAATTATAAAACCACTCAACTCTACAAACGACTGGCAGATAAAAAACTGGATGAGTCAATGGCATTTGAAGAACCAACTCCTCCTGCTCCTGCAGAAACAAAACCATTGCCGAAACCGGTAGTTGCCGAAAGCAAACCAAAAGATCAGCCGGCCACTGATGTAAAACCGAAGACAGAAATTGTGAAGAAAGAAGAAGCAGTTGTAAAAAATGAAAAGCAGGAAACAAAGCCTTCGGGTCAGCCAACTGGTACTGAATTCAAACCAAAGGAACAAACCAATCAACCTGTAGCTCAGAATCAACCACCGGTGAAGAAGGAAGAACAACAGGTGGTAAAGAATGATAAACCACTGCCTAAACAAGATAAGCAACCACCTGCTCCTGAAACCAAACCAAAGGAACAGACCAATCAACCGGTTGCTCAGAACCAACCACCAGTAAAGAAGGAAGAACAACAAGTGGTAAAGAATGATAAACCATTGCCTAAACAAGATAAGCAACCATCTGCTCCTGAAACCAAACCAAAGGAGCAAACGAATCAGCCTGTAGCTCAGAATCAACCACCGGTGAAGAAGGAAGAACAACAGGTGGTAAAGAATGATAAACCGCTGCCAAAAACAGATAAGCAACCACCTGCTCCTGAAACCAAGCCAAAGGAACAAACCAATCAACCGGTTGCTCAGAACCAACCGCCGGTAAAGAAGGAAGAACCGGCTATTATTCCTGTACCTGAAAAACCACAGGCAGAAATTTCTAAAACCGGAGTCGTTACACATCCCGATAGCTTAAAAGTAAATACAAACTTTGTGAGTGGTCCTCCGTCAATTAATAATCCGGTTCTTGTAAAAAGACAATCAGAATTAATTGAAACGCTCACCATTTACGAAGACAGTGTAACCTTGTCGCTATATGATAATGGTGAAATTGATGGAGACGTGGTAAGTGTATTTCTCAACAATGAAGAAATCATTTCAAAAGTTACGTTGAATTCAACTGCTTATAAGAAAACAATCTATCTGCAACCGGGACAAACCATTCAGCTTTCTCTCTATGCAGAAACATTGGGTTCCATTCCTCCCAATACAGGACTACTTGTTATCTACAGTGGTGAAAAACGTTACCAGGTATTTTTCAGTGCCACGCTTGAAAAAAGCGCAGTCATCCTGCTGAAGCGATCTGAGTAAGAATTCCTGTTAGAAATGAATCTCCGGAAAATTGTGTTCCTACCTTTGCTGTATGAGCACAGAAACATTTCGCCTCACCGAATATTCACACGGGGCTGGTTGTGGCTGCAAAATTGCGCCATCCGTATTAGAACAAATCCTGCATACCGGCACAACTCCTGAAACTTATTCTCAATTACTGGTTGGTAATAGCAGCAATGATGATGCTGCGGCCTATGATCTGGGAAACGGGTCGGCATTTATTTCCACTACTGATTTTTTTATGCCTATCGTGGATGATGCGTTCGACTATGGGCGCATTGCTTCGGCTAATGCTATCAGTGATGTGTATGCCATGGGGGGCAAACCATTACTGGCTATTGCTATACTGGGATGGCCCGTTAATAAACTTCCGGCCGAACTGGCTCAGAAAGTGCTGGAAGGCGCCCGAAGTATTTGTAAAGAAGCCGGCATTCCATTGGCGGGCGGACATAGCATTGATTCCCCGGAACCCATCTTTGGACTCGCCGTAAGCGGCATGGTGCCCATTCATCAACTCAAGCGCAATAACACGGCAAAAGAGGGAGACTTACTTCTGCTTACAAAAAAAATTGGAGTGGGGGTGCTCTCTACAGCTCAGAAAAGAAAAGTATTGCAAGAAGAACACAAGGATCTTGCTCCATCACAAATGGTGAAACTGAATAAAGTAGGCGCTGCATTAGCAGAAGTGGAAGGCGTTACAGCAATGACTGATGTTACAGGCTTTGGTATACTGGGGCACCTTGTTGAAATGGCCGAAGGAAGCGGGCTTGGTGCCAATATCCATTACAGTAAACTTCCCGTGATTGAAGCTGCCCGTGATTATATTGCCCAGCGGGTGGTACCGGATTCAACCTTCCGTAACTGGAACAGCTACAGTAATAAAACAGCATTTGAAACAGGAGTAAATGTATCCGAAGCTTTCAGCCTGTTGCCCGATCCTCAAACAAATGGCGGATTGTTGGTTGCGGTTCGTCCGGATCAACTGGAAGTGGTTCAGGAATTATTCAGTCAACACGGGTTGGAAGACTTTACAACGCCTATTGGCGAACTCGTGGCACCTCGTGAAAAGTGTGTGCTTGTTTTGCCCTGATTCTTGCTTTTACCAAATCAAATTTTTAAATTAGTGTAAGCTCTAATGCCACGTTATGGACGTTAAAACAACTGCCTGGGTAAGTTATCTTACATTAATTGGCTGGATCGTTGCCTTTGTGCAACACAGCAATATGAAAGAAAAAAGTTCATTGGTTGTTTTTCACTTGCGGCAAATGTTTGGGTTAATTGTACTGTATGCCGCCATCTGGATTTTATACTCCACGTTTATTTTTGTTCCCGGATTATGGAGTTTACGTTGGGTATTGCAGGTGGGTTTATTTGTACTTTGGCTGATTGGTTTGCTGGGGGCTGTTAACGGCGAAGAAAAACCTGTTCCATTATTAGGAACCTTATTTCAGCAATGGTTTCAGTTTATCAAATAGAATAAAGCTTGCTTGTCATAGTAACAAACCAAATCATCAAAAAGATGATTTTACAAGCTTGTCGATTCGTTCGGCAAGCTTTTTATCTTTTTCAGTAATTGTATTTCCTGCATCATGGGTGCTGAGCCAGATTTCCACCTTGTTCCACACGTTGGACCATTGGGGATGATGGTTCATCTTCTCTGCTTCTATCGCCACACGTGTCATAAAAGCAAATGCTTCAGAAAAATCTGTAAACAAAAACTGTTTATACAATTGATTGTTTCTTTCTTCCCACATTATAAAATAAGATGTTGTTTGTTCTTAATTTTTTCATTTGTTAACTCGGTCACCAATTGAACCCCTTGTATTTTCCGTAATCCGCTTACTAATTCTTTAAACTCATCTTCATTGGGCAAATCTCCTTTGGTAAGCCAGAGAAAATCCAGGTGTTTAAATTCCGGTAACAGGTATTCTCCATCAAAATGATTTTTATAGAGATAATGGTAAAGTGTGCGATGTGGTTCGCTGTACTGAAACACAGCAAAGAAATAATTCCTGTTCTTTTTCTTTAACTGTATTTCGATATCATTATTGATCCGAAAATCAAAACGAAGCCCTTGGTTCACCTGCCATACAAACTGATGGCTTTCCATGGGTGCCATGATCCCCAGCAGGTGAGTATCTTCAAAAAATTCTTCTACCAGTAATTCGTTATCAATTTTCAGTCTCATATCCTGTTACAAAATCAAAATTGAATATCAAGTACAAGCTCTTCGGCTCCTCGCTTCACTTTCACTTTTGTTGCATCGCCTTTTTTGAATTTGCTCAGCGCCTGCATATAGCTTTCTACAGAGGAAACATTATAGTCGCCCAATTGGGTTACAATATCTCCCGTTTTAATCCCGGCTTTTTGTGCAGGCCTTCCATCACTCACACCATCCACTTTAACACCTCCGCCACTAAATGTGTAATCGGGCATAATTCCCATATTTACTGTAAATCTTGCAGAAGTGGTTGTTTGTGCCTCTTTTGTTTTTAAAAACGCAAGCCGTCCTTCTTTTTCGGATCGTGCTATTAATCTTGAAATATAATTCACCAGCATCAGCTCACCTTCATAGTTGATCTTGTCATAATCATCGCTGGGCTTGTGATAATCTGTGTGAAGTCCGGTAAAAAAGAACAACACCGGAATATTTTTCCTGTAAAAGGAAGTATGATCGCTGGGTCCGGTGCCACTACTGTCTACTTTCACCTGGAAGGGCATTTTCTTATCGCCTTTCACCAGGTTACCCCATGATGGAGAAGTTCCAATTCCGCCAATTGTAATCACTTTCGATGAATCGTTGAAGCGGCCCACCATATCCATATTGATCATATAGTTTACTTCTGCCAGGTTTATAGTGGGATGATCGGCATAGAATTTAGAACCAAACAATCCCAGTTCCTCACCGCTGAATGCAATAAATAAATAATTAAATGTTTCGGGTGCCTGTTTTTTAACAATACGGGCCAGCTCCAGTAAAGCAGCTGAGCCGCTTGCATTATCATCGGCACCATTATGAATGGCGGGTTCTCCTGTATAGCGGGAATTATGATCTTCCCCATAACCCAGGTGATCAAAATGTGCCCCCAGAATAATCGTTTGTGCGGCTCCGTTATCAATATAACCCACCACATTGTGACCAGTACGGATCTTATCGCTCTGGTCTACTTTCAAACGTATATCCCACGTGTGTGTTACATCCTTAGTTAGTTTCGCTGCAATATTCTTTTGTAAGTAAACAACCGGAATGGTTGATACAGGAAGTTTGTCTTTGGGATCGTACTTCACCCCAGTTTCTTTTGCTGAGCTATTGTAAATGAGTAAAGCTGTTGCTCCTTTTGATGCAGCTGCTTTTTCTTTATCACGTATAGCTGTTGCCAGGTCAAAATGCGGATTGGTTTCGTTTTCCTGTAAAATATCTTTCAGGTCCCAGAACCAAGGAGCGCCGGATTCTGAAAGTGACGGAGAGGCAACAGCTTCAATACTTCCATTTACACTCCAGGCAAAAGGAAAGAAATCGGTATTAATTTTAAACGATTCCCCGTCGAGGAAAAACAAAGTGGCGTTGTTTACCTGCCGGCCTTCGTTCATTTCAAATTTCTGAAAATAAGTATTGTTATCGCCCTTGGGTGCCAGTCCATATTTCTGAAACTGTTCGCCGATGTATTGATACGCCAACTCTTCCCCTTTGGTACCCGTACGGCGGCCTTCCAGCTTATCATCGGCAAGGAACATTACATGGGCTTTTAAATTCTGAAGTGTCAGTTTGTCTGATTTGCTCTGCTTCTGAGCGGTAACGCTTAACGAAAGAACCGCTGCAACTAATAAAGTGAGCTGCTGTTTCAAAAGATATTTCATAGGGCAAAGGTAGCAGGAGAGAGCCATCGTCCCTAGAGCAGTCACAGATTTGACAATATTTTTTCAATGCCCCAGCTATTTTCTTACCCTAACTCATTTTACCATCTTCGTAAACGAGGGCAGGCATTTACCGTTACTTTTGCATCTCGTTTCATGAAACAAACTGTTCAAATAGCATTGGTGGGCAACCCCAACAGCGGCAAAACCTCGCTGTTTAATTCCCTTACGGGGTTGAACCAGAAAGTGGGCAATTTCCCGGGGGTTACGGTAGATAAGAAAACGGGCGGCTTTAAACTGTCGCCCGAAGTATCGGCCCAGCTGATTGATTTACCCGGCAGTTACAGCCTCTATCCCCGCCGTGCCGATGAATGGGTGAGTTATAAAGTGTTGATGCACCAGGATAAAGAAGTGCATGTGGATATGATTGTTGTGGTGGCCGATGCCAGCAGTTTGAAACGGAACCTGTTGTTTGTATCACAGATCATTGACCTGAAACGTCCGGTAGTGCTGGCGCTTACGATGCTGGACGTGGCCCGGCAGAAAAAAATCACCATCGACATCAAGAAACTGCAGGTGGAGCTGGGTATTCCGGTGGTGGCTGTGAACCCACGGAAAAACACTGGCATACAGGAGCTCAAAAAAGTAATGCTGGACACCGCAAGGTCGCAGTATCGTCCGCCGGCCTTTGATTTTATTCCCAATAAAGAGTTGGCGCCGGCTGCCATTGCACAAACAAAAGAGTTGTTACCACAGCTGAGCGATTATGCCGCCATTCATCACCTCATTAATCATGAGTCATTTCTATTAAACGATGAAACGCAGCAGCAGATAGAAGCCATTGAAGAAAAGAATCAGTTTAATCATACCCGTGTTCAGGCAGAAGAAATTATGAAGCGCTACCAGCGCATTAAGAATGTAGTACAAAACAGTATTACAGAAGTGACCCCCAAACAACAGCAGTTGTTTGCAGAAAAACTGGACAAGGTTTTATTGCATAAAGTGTGGGGCTATGCCATTTTGCTTACCGTTTTGTTCTTGTTGTTTCAAAGCGTATTCTGGATAGCAGAATATCCTATGAGTGCCATTGAACAGCTCTTTGTGTGGATTCAATCGGTAATGACTCCCTACCTGCCCGATGGTTGGTTTGGCAACCTGGTGTTAAATGGTGTGTTACCGGGACTGAGTGGAATACTGGTGTTTGTGCCGCAGATCATGATTTTGTTCGGACTCATTACGATACTGGAAGAAACGGGATATATGGCCCGTATCAGCTTTCTAACGGACAAGATTATGCGAAAAGTAGGTTTGAATGGAAAGAGTGTGATGCCTATGATCAGCGGTTTTGCCTGTGCGGTACCCGCCATCATGAGTGTGCGTAATATCGAGAATCAAAAAGAACGATTGCTTACCATATTAGTAACCCCATTGATGAGTTGCAGTGCAAGGCTTCCTGTTTATACCATCCTCATCGCATTGGTGGTTCCCAATAAACCGGTATTGGGATTTTTAAGTATGCAGGGGCTGGTGATGATGGCACTGTATCTTTTAGGAGTAATCATTGCCTTGCTCGTATCATGGATTGCCCGCCGGTTTATAAAGTTGAAAGAGAAAAGTTTTTTCATTCTGGAATTACCTATTTACCGAAGCCCACGCTGGAAAAATGTGATTTATACCATGATTGAAAAAGCACGCATTTTTGTATTTGATGCGGGTAAAGTAATTATGGTGATCAGCCTGTTGTTGTGGATGCTCAGTTCCTACGGACCGGGTAATACCATGAAACAAACAACAGAAAAATATGAATCCCTGATCCGTCAGAATCCGGATCAGCAGGAGTTGCTTGAAAAAGAAAAACAATCGGCTTTACTGCAACACTCCTATGCCGGTGTTATGGGAAAATATATTGAGCCGGTGATTCGTCCTTTGGGTTACGACTGGAAAATTGGCATTGCATTGATTACCTCTTTTGCAGCCCGTGAAGTGTTTGTGGGAACGATGGCAACGCTTTACTCTGTGGAGGAAGAAGAAGACAATACACAAACCCTGCGACAAAAAATGAATGCTGCCGTAAAGCCAGATGGCAGCAAAGTATATACATTGGCCACCGGCGTGAGCCTGATGCTTTTTTATTTGCTCGCCATGCAATGTATGAGCACTCTGGCGGTTGTGAAAAGAGAAACACAAAGCTGGAAATGGCCGGTAATACAATTGGTGTATATGACAGCACTTGCTTACCTGCTGAGTTTTCTTGCCTACCAGTTGCTGAAATAATTCCTACCAGTTCACCGCATTCCTGATTCTGCTTACAATATTCTGATAGATATTGCTGAGCATTTTTTCCATTGCTTCAGTTTGTGTGGGAAGGGGTTGGTTTCTGTTACGGTTGATGAGATCCCAATCACTTTGCTCCAATGCCCGTTTGTCGCCTTCATAACTTGCATACTCGTACTCGTACCGGAAGTTGGATGGAATGCGGTCCCATAATAATTGCTGACGATTTTCTGCATCAGTAATAATCAGGTTCATGTCTGCATCAGCATTCAGCACTTTTCTTGTTACGTAGATTGTAGCATAAACTGTTTGATAGATGGGCTTGTTTGCGGTATCCTTTCCGATTTCAATTTTTTTATTTCGTTGATAAGTTCTTGTTTGGTCAAAGGGTTGATCAAAACGTACATTACGCCAAACAAGGTCCACCACCAGATCCGGGGCTATATTCCTGTAACGCAAATCATATTCATTGTAAAAACGTGCAGGAATGGAAGAGGCATTACTACCACCCAGGTCACGAATGATATTATCACGAACAGTGCGGTCACGGTTGTTATAAAATCCCATATTCCAGCTGTTCATCCTGTAATCGTCGTATTGAATATCATTGATCAAAACCTCTTCAATCGCCTGTTCATACGCTTTATTCATGCGTTCCCTGCTGTCTTTGTAATTGGGAACATAGGTGAGTACTTTATTGAAAGAATAATAGGCTTCTTTTAAATCCTGCCTGCTTGTTTTATCTGCATACAGCATTCCGTGATTATAATAATCTGTTGCGGCAGAATCCCTCACCAACCGTAGTTGATTGTAATAATTGACAGGTTTGAGCATTCTAACAGCATAGGCACTTCTGCTGATGATTTCGTACATACGCTGAAGGGTTTCCATTTCACCAATGATATTATCCCACCTATCAGGATTGGGGTTTTGCTGAAAATCGGATATGCGTTGGGTGCCCCTTGCATAAGCGTTGCCGTACACTTCCTGCAGATCGGCCATGATTTTTTCATCGGCACCCTTTTTTTCCAATCGTTTAATGAGTGTTGTGAGATCCTTTTCATCGTTACGGAACCCCTTACGTGAGCCACTGCAGGCAGCAACTAAAAACAAAAAGATGATGAAGGCGAAATAGTAGAATTTCTTCATAGATACTTTTTCTTAAAATGATTCAAACCCGGTACCAGTTTACCGGCGGTCTGATTGATTTAACATTGATTTACTAATTGCCACCCCTGGTATTTGTTTTCCAGTCCAGAAAATCGTTCCTGCTCCAGGTAGATGCACCTGCATGAGAACCTTCCGGCAAATCATAGCGCACATAGTTTATTCCTTTTACTTCCAGTAGGTTCATGGCAACAAATGTAAGATACTGCTCGGCTCCTGTGCTCCCTGCTTTGTTTTCCAGCCATTGCGGCTGATCTAGTGTAACCACAGCCGTATCTGCAGAAATCATCTTCAGCAACAATACCACCTCGGGCCATGTTTTGTTGATACCGTTCACAATTGCCTGTGCGCTGGTAATAGAATCCTGGGGAATAAAAATACGGGACCTGCTTTCCGTTACTGCATCACAGTTCCACACAATCAGAGTATCGGTATCAAACCAGTTTTGTTCGGGAGTGGCAGCAGTATCGGATTCGTTGGAACCACAGGCTGCCAGGAATGAAAGCAAGAGGAATAAAAGGAATTGCTTCATATTTAAAGCTACACCAGTTTTGCAGAATATGATTCGTGTTTGATTAAATTCGTTGAAATTTCCTGCATGCGCAAAACATCGTCCTATTTTGAACTGCTTAACCCCTTCAACCTGTTGCGTACACAACGGATTCTGAAAGTGAATCCAACAGCACCACCGGAACGTAAAGAACCGGAAAAAATCAGTTTGTATGTGTATGATTACAATGCCGAGGATTTGTTACAGCAGAAACTCTCAACAGTAGATGAGTGTTTTATGTATAAGCATTCATCCAAAGTAACATGGATAAATGTGGATGGCTTGCGACGGAAGGACATTGAAGAAATTTGCACGCATTATAATATACACGCACTTATACAGGAAGATATTATGAGTATTGGCCAGCGGCCTAAGATGGATGAAATTGAAGGCGTGTTTTTTTGTTTGCTCAATATGCTTTACTTCAATGAACAGGAAGCCGCCGTTGAAACAGAACAGATATCAATTGTGCTGGGAAAAAATTATGTGTTGAGTTTCCAGGAAGATGCGTCAAGGGACGTATTCAATCCTTTGCGAGATAAACTGCAATTCAGGAATAATAAAATCCGGCAAAACGGAGCCGATTACCTGTTCTATACACTCATAGATCTTATTGTTGATAACTACTTCGTGGTAATGGAACGGCTGAGTGAAAAAATTGAACTGCTGGAAGAAGATATTGTCCGTTCGCCCAACAACCGCACTTTGGCAAAGATTAATATTCTCCGGAAAGAAATGATTGTACTCAAACGAAATATTGCACCGGTGCGTGACCTGGTCAATGGTATTCTTCGAAGTGAAAGCGATTTACTGCAGGAGCGTACCGAAAAATATTTCAAAGATATTTATGATCATATTGTACAGGCAAACGACCTGGCAGAGAACTACCGTGATATGATGATGAACTTACACGATCTCTATCTCAGTAATGTAAACCTCAAGATGAACGAGGTAATGAAAGTAATGGCGATTGTAACCTGCTTACTGGCCCCGGCCACAGTAATTGGTGGCATCTTTGGAATGAACTTTGAAAGTATTCCATGGCTGCACAATCCTTATGGATTCTTTATTGCTGTTACATTAATGCTCATGATACCGGTTGTGATGATTTATATTTTCAGAAAAAGAGGTTGGTTCTGAAAACTAATAATGTTCCATGCTTTTGAGCATTTCATATTCTGTTTCGTAGCTGCTGTACTTAAACCAGCCAATTACCAAACCGCCGCCAAACCAGAACAGCACTTCAAACAAGAGGAAAACAATTCCGCCGAAGCTGGAATACAAATCGATAAAACTGTGGTAATCGTATAAAAACTGGATGACTTTAATGACGGTGAAGAAAATCAAGCCTTCCCTCAACACGCCAAAGTAGAGCAGGTATTGCCAACGGGGCATTTGTCGTCTCCGTTCCCATCGCTTGATAAAGCGGCGTTGCTTTGTGTTTAGCCGGTAAGGATGGTAGTTGGAAAAATTGTTCAGCTGCATTGATTCGTTGGCGCTCGTCTTTTATTTCTTTTTATAAATAGGAACTGTGCTGCATGGCTCACCATACATGATGCTTCGGGCTATTGGTTGTAATTTTTTAGTAATCTCAAAATAGGCTGCTTCTGCCACAGGTTCATCACCACAACCTTTAATAACAATGCGTTTATCGGCATAAACACTAAGATCAAGCTCTTCAATTTGCCGGAGTAGTACCCGGGTTTTCCATTGCAGGAGATTTTCCATATAAATGTCTCCTGTTACGGGCCTCAGGTAAGAGGCAACCAACATATACGCCCAAAAAGGCACAATTGCATCTGCGCTGCACAAAACCAGTACAACCTTTCCACGATACTGCTCCCAGTTCGTTTCCTGCAATGCACTGCGGAACTCCTTCTCTTTCAGGATCAAACCCTTAAACAAGTACTCTTTTAAATCAAATACCAACGGTGTTTCCCGGGGAAGAAATTGTTCCAGGTCAATGCTTACCAAAGCACTCTCCGCAACTTTGTTTACGATTGGTTCACTCATATTCAAAAACACTTATCCGTAAAACTACGGCAAATATGACGCATCCGGTTTGTCTGAACAACAGGATCGTAGTTTTTCATGACGGGTATCGTAAAACTACTGTGCATAAAAAAGGCAGAATTGTGAATTCTGCCTCATTTCTAACAAATTAGATCTGTTAATAAAAATCAATCCGGTTGTCAACCACCTTCGCACCCTTGCGAAGCGACTCGGTTAATTTATAAGAAAGATTGTTTTTTAATGTTTGTTCCATTTGAGCACGACGAAGTTTGTAATCGGCTTCTCCTACCGGAAGCAAAGAGATGGACTCGCCTTTAATTACATACACGCCTGAATTGCCAGCGATTGGCTCAGACACAGCTCCTTTTAATTTAGGATTGAAGGCGCTGCCGGTAACCTTTGCTTCAGTTCCAATTGAAGGAATGAATGGCGAATTAAAATAAATACTATCGGCCCTGGAAACTGTGGTATTAAAGGATGTGGCAATTGCATTCAAATCACGGTTATTGCCAATTTTTGCAATAATGAGACCTGCTTTTTTATAATTGCGGACAATGTTTTCGATTTGCGGACGAATTGTTTTTGCAGAAGGCAATCCCTCGGGTTTATCTTCTGTGATAGCAGCAACTACAAATTTATCGCCAATGCTTTCCGGTTCAGAAACGGTTCCTACTTTGTTTTCAAACGCCCATTTAATCAAACGGCGTGAACTACCTATTCCAACAATTGTATAGTCGGTTGTTTTCACTTCTGCAATACGTGGGCTTAATCCTTTTTTACGCACGGTGGCATCAAAAGATTTCAGGTCACGGCTTTCAGATGCAAATTGTGTAGCCGCAGTGCTGGCATCATTAATGGTTTCATCACTTGCTTCAACCGGTTTCGCCATATAAGCAACTTTGAAAGCGGGTTCAAATTTCTTTTGTTCCATTACTTCAATGTAGTGATAACCAAAATCGGTTTTAATCACACGCTTGCTTCCAACCGGGTTATAAAACACGAAGTCTGCAAATTCCTTAGCCAGGTTACCAAACTGTTGAGAAGTAAATTCATATTCACCTCCTTTATCCTTACTGCCTGGATCTGTACTGAACTGTGCCGCCATGGTTTTAAAATCAGCTCCGCCGGCAATTGCTTTGGCAATACTATCGGCTTTTTGTTTGGCAACACTATCAGACATAATCACCTGACCATTCTGATCTTTTACGCCAATAAGAATGTGACGACATTTAATTGAATCAGGCATTTGTCTTTTTTCAATCATACGTGCCATTACATAACTACCGTTGTCGAGGTAAGGACCAAAAACACCACCTACCGGAAGATTCTGAATAGAATCTGCATTGGGCATTTGCATTTTTGATTTTAATGTATACCCATTAAAGAAAGGAATAGAAGTTCCGTTTGCAGTTACGTACTGGCCGGCGTCAGTAGCTGATGCAAAAGCAGTTTTCAGGTCACCAATTGCTTTCATGGTGCTGTTACTGTCTGCTGCAGAAGGTGCTGCATCAAAAACGATATAAGAAAGTGTTCTGCTTTTTTCCTGCTTGAATTCGTTCTTATGTTTGGTTACAAACTGGTTGATATCTGCATCTGTTACCTGAACAGTGCTATCAGCAATTGTTTGATAAGGAACCTGGATATAGCTGATAGATGCAATGCTGTTTTGTTCAGCAATATCCTTATCGTTCAGCCATTTTGGGTAGAATACACTTCCTGTTAATAAAGCATTGTACTTGGTTCTTAAACCGTTACTGATAATATAACTGATGAGATTATTTTCAATGTACTGGCGCTGAGGGTCATTCGCCTTTTTCTTACGGAGCGAATTAATAAACTGGCGGGCAGCGTTGGCGTCATATGCTCCGGTTGCTTTATCCACAAACTGTTGTGCCAATACGGGCGGCGGATTATCGCCATACAACGCATCGTTTAAGTCAACAGATGAAAACGTCAATCCCAGTTTGTCGTATTCATTTTTCAACAAGGTTTCTTCCACTTCATTGTTCCACAACATTTCTATTAACTGCTGGCGCATTTCATCGTTCACCTGCATTCCCTGCTGACGGTAGTTGTTTTCCAGCTCTGATAAACGGGTATCAAAACTGGCTATTTCAATTTTAGTTCCGTTAACTTTTCCTACTGTGCTCTTGTTTCCTCCAAACATCCGGGTACGGCTGCTGAGAGCGTCCATCAAAATAAAACCTAGCAAGCTCAGGGCAATCACAGCAATACTCACCGCTGCATACTTTTCACGAATACTCTGAATAATCGACATAATAGTATATTGTGTACATTAAAATGAGCGGCAAAAATAGGGTAAAAAAAGGTTTGAACAAATTGTGGATAACTCCCCTAACCAACACAGGATAAAGCATTCATGAAAGGCCCCTTTTTTTCCAAAAAACAAGGTGGTTTGTTCACAGCCGCTGTTAATTACCTGTTTTTTGTGGGGAAAACCTGTTGACCGGTTCTGCAAAAACCGGTGGATCATTCGTGGAAAATAAATGAGTCTGGGGAACTCACAACGATTGGCCTTCATTAATCATCTTTTTTCCTCTGTTCATACACACATAAAATCAGGATTTCAGAGATCTGAGTTTTACAGTTGTTTTATAATCCACCAATGTTTATAAACCACCAAAACGGGCATCTGTATTCGTTTCTGTGATGTGAATCAAAAGTGAATATCTGTTAATAAACCCTGTACTTATAACTTTGCAATTATTCAGTAAAGGATTGTTTCCACAAATTCACAGCCCTAATAATAATAGATTTATATATAAATAATAAAGTATTAATACATATTATATGAGTGATGCGCTATTGAATGCAGCAGTAGAAGAATTAGAAAAAAAAGGATTCCTTGATCTGGACCTGGATCCGGAGTTGGACCTCTTTGCCGAAATTGAACGGCTGAAAAAAGAAAAAAATGCCATTATCCTGGCGCACTTTTACCAGGAGCCGGATATCCAGGACGTGGCCGACTATATAGGCGACAGCCTGGGCCTCGCTCAGCAGGCAGAAAAGACCCAGGCAGACATGATCGTGTTCGCCGGCGTACACTTTATGGCTGAAACAGCAAAGATCCTCAATCCGTCTAAAAAGGTGGTTATACCCGATTTTCATGCCGGCTGCTCTTTGAGCGATAGTTGTCCGCCCCCTCTTTTTGAACAATTCAAGCAAAAACACCCGGATCATATCGTGATTTCTTATATCAACTGCAGTGCCGGTATTAAAGCACTGAGCGATATCATCTGTACCAGCAGTAATGCACAAAAGATTGTGGAAAGCCTGCCTAAGGACCAGAAAATCATTTTTGCACCGGATAAGAACCTGGGAGCCTATATCAACAAGGTTACCGGCCGGAATATGGTTTTATGGAACGGTGCCTGTATGGTTCATGAAATTTTCAGTGTGGAAAAGATAGCAGCGCTGAAACAACGCCATCCCAACGCCAAAATTATTGCTCACCCGGAATGTGAGGATGTATTACTGCAAATGGCTGATTATATTGGAAGTACTACCCAGTTACTGAAGTACACTATGACAGATAGTAGCAAAGAGTTTATTGTGGCTACAGAAACGGGTATTTTACACCAGATGATCAAGAGCAGCCCGGATAAGACCTTTATCCCTGCGCCGCCAAATAATGCCTGTGCCTGTAATGATTGTCCGCATATGAAGCGTAATACACTCGAAAAAATTTACCTGTGTATGAAATATGAGCTTCCCGAAATTATCATGGACGAAGAATTACGCATAGCTGCCAGGAAGCCAATTGATAAAATGCTGGAATTAAGCGCTTCATTTGGATTATAATACTGAAGAAAAGAAGAAGAAAGCCGGGACAAACTGTTCCGGTTTTTTTATGTACAGGTATTAAAACTAAAGGGCCAGATAGACATCCGGCCCCGTTTTAAAATCCAATATCCTATGAAAAACCGTATGCAAGATAGAAACTGTTTCCAAAAAGTTGCAAGGATTTTTCAAATAAATTTTTTTACTAAGTATTTTTCAGGACTCCAATATGCGTTTTGCCTTGTCAAGATCGGCAGGTGTATCAATAGAAATACTCCAGGGATCGGTAATGGCCATTTTAATTTTGATTCCGTTTTCAAGCATGCGTAATTGTTCCAGTTTCTCTGCCTGCTCCAGAATGGTAGGTTGAAATGATGTTATGTCTGATAAAGTTTGCTTTCGATATGCATAAACACCTATGTGTTTGTAATAATTCACTGCGATTGATTCATCTCTTTTAAAGGGAATCACACTTCTGCTGAAATACAGCGCTTCATTTTGCAGATTTACCACCACCTTCACTACATTGGGATCTGCAATCGTTTGCTCATCGGTAATCAAATGCATTAATGAGCCCACTTTTGTTTCTTCATTTTTGAATAAATCGCAGAGTTTTTGCAGGGGTTCTCTTTTAACAATGGGTTCATCGCCCTGAACATTAATGATTACATCGGCATCAATATGCTGTGCTGCTTCTGCAATACGATCGCTTCCCGAAATATGTTCTTTACGGCTCATAAATGTTTTACCATTTACAGCAGTAATCGCATTTGCAATTTCTTCATTATCTGTTGCCACAATCACATCGCTGAATAAACCGGTGGCAACCGTGTTGAGATAAGTATGCACAATGATGGGTTGATGATTCAGCAGCTGCATGAGCTTTCCGGGAAAACGTGTAGCAGCATAACGGGCGGGTATGATAGCAACGAATTTCAATTCGAAAGTTTTAATGAAGATAAGAAGAAGAAAGAATTGAGAATGCAGAACAGAGGAACAAGGAATGAAGAAATCAGAAGTGAAGAATATACTGATGATAATTCCTTCTTTGTTCAAAGATCCTTGTTCTTCTGTTCAATATTCAAAAAGAGTTCAGAAATCAGAACAAGGAGTGAAGAAATCAGAAGTGAAGAACATACTGAGGACAATTCCTTCTTCATTCAAAGTTCCTTGTTCCTCTGTTCTGCATTCTTCTGTTCTTACTTCATCAGCTGAACAGGTATTCCACATCTTCCCTTGTAAGTGTCTTCACAAATCCGTTATCATCGGTGATAAGATCTTTCGCAAGAGCCCGTTTACGGTCCTGCAGTACCAGAATTTTATCTTCAATTGTATCCTTACAAATCATACGATAAGCAAAGATGTTATTGGTTTGTCCGATGCGGTGTGTACGGTCGATCGCCTGTTGTTCCACTGCCGGGTTCCACCAGGGATCTACAATGTATACATAACTGGCTGCAGTAAGGTTGAGACCCACACCACCGGCTTTTAATGAAATCACAAATACACGTATTTCATCATTGTTCTGGAATTCCTGTACGGCACGTTCCCGTTCTGCCGCAGATGTACTGCCATCAAAATAAACAAAGGGTATTTCGAGTTCTTTTAATTTGTCTTTTATCAACGATAACATACCAAGGAACTGTGAGAAGACCAACGCTTTGTGGTTGCCCATATTTTCCTGCAGTTCACGTGCCAGTTCCTCCAGCTTGATAGATTCGTTGGGCATTTGTTCCTGTTCGTTGAGGATATAAGGCGAATCACAGATCTGGCGCAACTTCATCAATCCTTGTAAGATGGTGAGTTGTGAACTACCAATACCAACTTCATCTATAGTACCAAGAATTTTAGAACGGTATTCATTACGATAGGCATCATAAATTTTCCGTTGTTCACTTTCCATTTCACAATACAGAACCGTTTCTGTTTTTTCGGGAAGGTCTTTTGCCACCTGTTCTTTGGTTCTTCTTAAAATGAACGGATATAAAAGCTTTCGTAAATGATCTTTCTGTTCTTTTTCACCAAATTTATCAATAGGAGTGGCGAAATCATTCCGGAAATGTTCCACACTACCCAGCATACCCGGATTAAGAAAATTCATTTGTGCATACACATCAAATGTATTGTTCTGCAATGGTGTACCACTCATACACAAACGGTTCTTGCTCTTCAGCAGGCAGGCAGCTTTCGCTACTTTACTTTGCGGATTTTTAATAGCCTGGCTTTCATCGAGTACCACATAATCAAACTGTAATTCGCTCAGCACTTTGATATCGCTGCGCAAGGTTCCATAAGTAGTGATGATCACATTAAACCCTTCAAAGAATTTTTTATCACGGCTGCGTTGCGGTCCGTGATGTATATGATAAGAAAGCCCGGGTGTGAATTTTTTAATTTCATTTTCCCAGTTATACATCAGTGTGGTGGGACAGGCAACCAGTGCTTTTAATGATTTGTTTTTTTCTTTCAGATGATGAAGAAAGGATAATGCCTGAACGGTTTTACCCAAACCCATATCATCGGCAAGGATTCCTCCCCAGCCAACATCATTAAGGAAATTGAGCCAATGAAACCCACTTTCCTGGTAAGGTCGTAAAACAGGCATGAGATGTTCGGGCGGATTTACTTTTTTAATCCGTTTGAAATCCCGCAGGCGTTCATATTTCTCTTCCAGTTCTATCAGCAACTCTTCTTCGTCCCGGTTTTCATACAACTCATCAATAACGCTGATGTGATACTTGGATAAGCGTAATTTTTCCTGTTTGTTTTCCCCAAGGCGGAACAACATGGAATATTTCTTAATCCACTCTTCCGGTAAAACACCCAACGTTCCGTCTGCCAGCTGAACAAAGCTCTGTTTGTTCTGTAATGCTTTTTTAACTTCGGCTATAGTAACCCGTTGGTCGCCAAACACCACGTCTACTTTGGCATCAAACCAATCCACTCCGTTACTGATGTAGATCTGTGTTTTGGGTTTGGCCGTATTGAACCGGAAGTTTTTCAACACTTCCCATCCTTCCACCGGAACTTTCAGTTCTTTCATGGCATCCACAAACAGGAAGAACCAGTTGTTACGCAATACTTCGCTTCCTTTTAAGGCCAGCGAAGCGCCACCTTCCGGTTTGATGAATTGGGAATGCAGGTTTTCAATTTTACCAATGAATTCCTTTTCTTTTTCACGGTTGCGGTTTACAAGGATCAGTCCGTCATCCTGCTGCAGAATGATTTCATCTTTATCACCCGAGCGGATCTTGTAACCTTTATAACTAAACGAAGGAATAAATACCAGGTAATCGCCACGTTCCTGTAATTGCAAAGAAACTTCCGGCTCTCCCGATTTTACTTCCTTAATTAAAGAAGAATCAAATTCAACATGATATTCCCGGGCAAGACGCAATGCATCTTTTTGCAGGAAACTGCTGAGATCGGAATTGTTGATCAGTTGGTTTCCTTTGGAACAGAAATCAACTGCGAGCATTGCATCTTCCTGTTTCTGCCAGGTACGGGCTTCGCCATGCAACAGAAAAATGAGCGGACTGTTCCATTCGTTTTCCTGTACTTCCACATCTGCGCCATTTATTTTTACATTATAACCCCACTCCCATTTTTTCTTTGCCTGCTTCAGTTCAAAGAAAGGATGAAGAAAAACAGAAGACAGCGAAAGCGGTTGCAGATTCTTTGTTTTAAACTCTTTTCCTTTTGGTAAAAAATATACAGGACCCGTGTTTTCGGTAAATAGTTTTTGTAAGCGGGGAAGTAAATACTCGGTAATGAGATGCTTGGTATCATCCGGAAGATCATCTTCTTCCTGGTGAATAATATTTTCCCAGATGCCGGAGAAGGGAGAATTTCTGTTTACAAATTTGCTGATCTCTGATGGTTGCAAACGGCGAAGCAATAACAACAACTGTTTATCGGATTCCACCAGGTCATTTGTTTCAATAAATTTCGATGCATCCAGTTTTTCGGTGTTTCCCACAAAAGCAGTTCCTTCTTCATCTGTTTCCCCTTTTACAATATCAACCGAAAAGTAGGGAAACTGTCGCAGGTTATTATTGAAAACAATTCCCAACCGAACTCCTGTTTTTCCATCTGTTGGTTCTGCCACCAGTGTTTCTTTTGAAACTTCGGCAACCGGTTCTGGTTTTTTGATGGAAGAAGGTTCCAGTCGCTTAACACCGGGATCCAACACACGCAGAAACGGTTTTCCTTCTTTATAAATGAATTCAAATTTTTCCTGCCAGTTATCTTTCAATGTATAGCCGTAAATAGCCAGCAGTTTGCTTTTTTCTTTATCAAGATTACGGATGCTGTCAAAATACATGGGCCCATAAGCGTTCAGCAATTGGATAAACACAATTGCTTTGTGTTCGCAAATGGCATGTTCGGTTTCGGAACAGGAACAGGAAGTATCAAAATTCCGTTCATCGTTTCGTTGAATGGTTACCGGCCAGCTTTCTCCCGCAATGGTTACTTCTGCTTTTACGCAATCGTCTTTTGCAGAAATGATCGATGCTTTATTGGTACGTAAAAAACGTTCTGCATCATTCAGGGCTGCGGGTGAAGTGAGTGTGCGAATGTTTTTCAGATCAATCAGTTTCATTTTCGCCACCGTATGGCGTTGATCGTATACAAGATCTTTGTTACCTATAATATTTCTGTCGATTAAATCCTGCAGCTGAAAAAGAGCTCCTACTTCATGCCGGCAGATATCGCCCAGGTTATAAGGACAACTGCAACGCACATTCATAGTACGTTCGTCTTTGTATTTCTGTATATATACTTTGTAAAATGTACTATAGGCATCGTCCCTCACACGAAACACAACCGAACCCATGAGATCGTCGTGTTCAACCAGTTCTACAAAACCGATAGCATGTATTTTTTTACCCCGGCGGACAACTTCTTCCGTTCCGTGGTTGTAGGCAAACTTTAAGAGGTGCGGTAACGCCATTCAGGTAAAAGGTTTGTTCAGGTCAACATTACAAAACCCCGTTCACGACAGGGCAACCTGCAAATGTAAAGGCATTCATTTCACATTTCCCGAGAAAAAAGGAAAGAAATAAAAATAGTTTGTAAACAGAATAAAAACCAGAAAACAAAAGTATCTTTACAGGTTGCTTTTGTTTGTAATTATCCTTTGATCAAAACCCCGTCTTTATACAGCGGAAGTACATTAGCCACATTTTCGGTTAAACAAAACCGGATATCTTCAATCAACCCAAACCGATCCACCAAACGATGATAGTGTGTGAATTTAGGTGCATGGCTCACCAGGTCTTCTTTCATGGATTCATACAAGGAAAGAGCGGTGAAAGAAGCATCGCAGTGGATGGTGAACTGTTCTTTTACTTTTGAAATAACTGCACCGGCAAAAAGAGTATCTTCTAAATTATAGCGGTCTTTCCATCCGGCACAACCCAGCACCACGTTTTTATTTTGTGTGACAATAAAATCACAAACAGCCCCAAGGTTGGGAAACGAGCCTGTAATAATAGTATCAGCTTTATTCTCTAAAGCCATGTGCAGCAATTTGGTACCGTTGGTAGTGGTTAGAACCAGGATACGGTTGCCAATAAAGTCGGGATTATATTCCAGCGGTGAGTTTCCATGTTGCAATCCATCGGCGATTTTACCGTCTCTTTCGCCTGCAGCAATACCACCCAGCTTTTCGCTGAGTTCAATGGCTTTGGGAACGGTATCTACCGGAACAATATAGGATGCTCCGTTGTGGAGCGCCGAAGCAATGGTGGATGTGGCACGAAACACATCAATGATCACCACCACGGCATTACTGAGATCATATAAATGAAGAAGAGCTGGTGAAAGCGATGTGAAGAGTGTAGGCTTTTGAGACATAGGCGCAAAAATAAGACGCATTCGCACACAACAGATCAGCGTTCTGTGAGTAATGCCTTCCACTTGTTGCTTTCTGCATAGTCTTTGATGACTTTATTCCGTTGCTGCAGTAAATTTTTCAGGTAACCGGTTAAATACAGTCGGTTCATTATTTTTCCAGCTAAGCCATAGGGAGATTCAAAATCGAGGATATCAATCACAATGGTTCCGTTTTGTGCCGGCTTGAAATGATGCTCGTGACGAAAGGATACAAAATCGCCTTTTTCCATTTCATCTTCAAAGAAAGAGGGGCGATCCATTTTGGTAATACGTATTTTCAGAAACCGGGTTTTGTATAGGTGATGCGCCCGCCAGGTAACAAAATCCCCTTCTTTGATTAATCCGGATGTAACGCCATTAATAGCTTCTTCCTTATGATCCTGCTGGGATATCTTATGCAGACCGATATGCCTGCTCAGGTCAAACACCACTTCCTGCGGTGCCGCAATGAATGTTGTGAGATGGATGCGGGGCATAGCAATGAGAGATGCCGTTACAGGAACGGCACTTTTACCACTTTAGCTTTTACCAGCTGGTTGCGGATTTCAATGAAAATTTCTGTTTCAAATGAAGCAAATGCCGTAGCCACATAACCCAAACCAATCGCTTTTTGCAGGGAGGGCGACTGTGTACCGCTGGTGACCTTTCCGATTTCATTTCCAGCGGCATCTTTGATTTTATAATCATGACGGGGAATGCCACGATCGATCATTTCAAATCCCACCAGCTTACGTTTTACACCATCAGTTTTTTGTTGTTCAATAATAGAACGTGCGGTAAAATCTTTGGTGAACTTGGTGATCCAGCCCAATCCGGCTTCGAGTGGAGAGGTGGTATCGTCAATATCGTTTCCGTATAAGCAAAATGCCTTTTCAAGACGTAAGGTATCCCGGGCACCCAATCCGATTGGTTTAATGCCACTGGCTTTTCCTGCTTCAAAAATGGCGTCCCATATTTTATCGGCAGCACCGTCTTTGTCTTCAAAATATATTTCAACCCCACCGGCACCTGTATAACCGGTTGCACTGATCAATACATTTTCCACACCCGCAAATACACCTTTTGTAAAAGTGTAATATTTGAGGTTGAGCACATCCATTGTGGTGAGCGATTGGATAATTTTAGTTGCTTCGGGACCCTGAATGGCGAGCAATGCTGTTTTTTCGCTGATGTTATGCATTTCCACACCGGCAGTATTGTGTTGCACAATCCAGTTCCAGTCCTTTTCAATATTGGAAGCGTTTACCACCAGCATATAGACTTTTTGTTCTTCAATGCAGTAAACCAGCAGGTCATCTATGATTCCGCCGTTGCTGTTGGGCATGCAGCTGTACTGTGCCTTGCCGTTGGTGAGTTTGGACGCATCGTTGGTGGTAACACGTTGAATAAGGTCCAATGCACCGGGTCCTTTCAGAATGAATTCCCCCATATGGCTTACATCAAAAACGCCTGCATTGCTTCGAACGGTAGCGTGTTCATCATTGATGCCGGTATAAGAAATGGGCATATTATAACCCGCAAACTCAGCCATTTTAGCGCCAAGAGCGATGTGTTTCTGTGTAAAAGGAGTAGACTTCATATAAGCTGGAATCGTTTAGGCTGCAAAAGTAAACAAAAACGAATGGCGAATTCAGAATGTGTGCGGAACTCTATTAGTCTACTTAACTACTAGAATTTATGATCAATCTCATCCGCCACTGTGCTGCTGCTCATGATCAATAGAAAAGCAGGAAAATATTTTTACAACTTTAAAACGCCATACTATGGTGAAACGAATCTTCGCAGTCCTTTTGCTGGCATATATATGTTATTCTGCTTTTATTTATGCTTATGGCGCAGAGGGCGGGGCAAAGCCAACGGCAGATGCTGTAGCCGGACAATCGGTATGGCAATCAAAAAACTGCCAGGCCTGTCACCAGTTGTACGGACTGGGAGGATACATGGGGCCCGATCTTACAAATATTATTTCGGACACGATAAAAGGTCCGGTCTATGCAGAAGCGTTTATCCGTAGCGGAACAGCGAGGATGCCCAATTTTCATTTATCTGATCAGGAAGTAAAAGAACTGGTAGCGTTTTTAACATGGGTTGATAAAAGTGGAAAAAGCCGGGTGCCTGCAGAAAATGTTACATGGTATGGCAGTTATAAAATTGATAAACAATAACAATGAAAACCTGGTACAAACTCTTCATTTCCTTTTCCTTACTCCTGTTGCTGTTATGCCTTTCGTTTGGAGTTATTGCAGCCGTTTCTTTTTTTAAGGATTTGTATTTTCCCAATATGATGTCGTTTGAGCAGGCGAGGCCTTTTCATGTGTCGGCAGCATTGTTCTGGATTCTTACCGCAGCAACCGGATTGATTATGTATTATAAACAGGAGTTGTTTGGTGATGCTCCTATGTATCACAAACTAAGTCCGTTTTATATTGGTACCTGGGTTTTTGCGGTAGCTGCTATATTACTTAGTTATTGTTTTCAACAATTTGGTGGAAGAGAATACTGGGAATTCCCGCCTGTGTGGAACCTGTTATTGCTGGTTGCCTGGGTTTATTTATTGATCTCTTTTTTTGGAACCCTGTTTCGTTCCGGGAAGGAAAAGCCGGTATATGTATGGATGTGGGGTACAGGGCTTTTATTTTTTCTTTTTACGTTTACCGAACAAAACCTGTGGCATATTGCATGGTTCAGAGAATCCTTCCTGAAAGAGATGACCATTCAGTGGAAATCAAACGGATCGATGGTTGGCGCCTGGAACCAGATGGTGTATGGGCTGGGACTTTTTCTGATGGTGAAAATCAGCGGCGATAAAGAAATTGCCCGATCTAAAAAAGCATACTTCTCCTATTTCCTGGGGCTCACCAACCTGATATTTAATTGGGGCCACCATATTTATAATATTCCAACGGCCGGATGGGTACGGGGCGTTTCTTATACCATCAGCATGACGGAATGGGTGCTGGTGATCAGTATTATACAGGGCTTCAAAAGCAAACTCACCGAACAGCGGAAATTCAAACACCTTTTATCTTACCGGCTCCTGATTGCATCTGAGTTCTGGGTATTTATGAACCTGCTGTTGGCGCTGCTCATGTCTGTTCCCGCTATCAACCGCTATACACACGGCACCCATGTTACTGTAGCACATGCCATGGGAACTACAATTGGAATTAATACAATGATCCTGTTGGCCAGTATTACTTTTTTGTTTGAAGCAGATAAAGAAAAGAAACCGGCCTACCGCAGAAATTTTGCTATTGGATTCTGGATTACACAAATCAGCTTGTTTGCATTCTGGGTCTTTCTCATTGCGGCCGGACTGATTAAAGGAATGAAAATGACAGCTTCTCCCTCGGCTCCTTTTACAGAACTAATGCAAAATGTTTACCCGGTACTGAAGCTATTTATGTATTCGGGATTTGTTCTGTTTGCCGGAATGAGTGTACTTGTGATCCAGCTCTTAAGCAAAGCTGCCGGCCAACTTTCCACTACTGACGATTCTGCAACTAACTAAGGCAGGTTTCTGATCCCGGAATTGTAAAAAACTGACTTCTATCAGCAGAAGTTTGACTTTTATCAGTTGCATTTTTTACAATTCTTATATTATCTTTGCATCATAGGTGTTTTTCATAGGTTAGCAACGGCCGACTCTTTCCAGGGACGGCCTATTTTTTTGCCCATACCCGATAATTGTAAAAAAGACAATTCCACCCCCGGGTAAAAAAGGGACCGCAACCGGCCTAAAAAAATACCACCACCGGAAGAACTCCGGCAGTGGTTTTCTCTGTTGGTTTCAAGGGGTTCGGTTTTTCAGGTTCTCATTCAATAAGCACACCGCATAGAAATGCAGCGTACTGGTTTTTCTATAGGAATTATGTAAAAATCAATAATAAAAAGGGAGCCTGATGTACAAGCTGCATCCTTTTGAAGGTTTACTGATTATGTTGATATATCCGTTTAGTTGTTGGGTTCGTTTTCTGATGTTGAGCAACCCTATTCCGGTTGAATGTTTCTGGGTATCAAATCCAATCCCGTCATCTTTAATGAAGAGGTAAATCCCATTTCTTAGTTCTTTTATTTTCACCACAACCCGGCAGGCCTTACTATGTTTTATAATATTTGTAAGCTGCTCCTGGAAGATACGATACAGGGCAACTTTCTGTTTCTGGCTGATCTTATGGTGTGCCGGGTCTTTTTTATATTGAACATCCAGTGTAAAATTTAAAGCATATTGAATTTTTTCTGTGTGATTGGTGATGAGCATTAATAAATCGGCATGCTCCATTTCTTCAATCACCCATTCCGAAGAAAGTTTTCTTACGCCTTCAATGGCTTCCTGCAATAATGCACTGATCGTATTTTTAATCTTATCCTCACCATTATTATGAATCTGAATCAGGTTCATGTACAATTTTGCAGCTGCAAGCAATGGGTTAATTGCATCGTGCAATTCCTGTCCGATTCTGCTTTTCTCCGATTCAATGAGCAACAAGGTATCACCCGGCAACCATTGGGGGTTGGATTGGTAGCAGGGGCAATGTTCCACATTTGTTTCGCAGGAGACAGATTGGTTTAAATCTGAATGGAGAAAGGACTTTTTATTGGGGTTCACGTTTTTCATACCAGGTCACGTATTAAGCTCAAATGCTACTGTAAAGCTAAAAAACGAAAACCCCGGCAGGGGTACAAAAAGCTGCAATAACAAATCCATTTTTATTGAATCTGTTATCCTGATAATTTGATTGGGGAAGAAAAAACGCTTAGGAGGGGTAGCCGGATATACCGTAATTATCGGCTACTTCTTTCAGTTGAAGTACATTACGGGTTTGCGTTTTTTCGTGAATATTCGCCTTATGTGTGCTGATGGTGGATGGGTGTAAATTCGTTAAGCCGGCAATTTCTTTTACCCCAACACCTTTGATGAGAAGCTTAAATACTTCAAACTCCCTGGGAGATAGCGCTTCAAATGGATTTTCTTTCTTGCCTGTAATTATATTGTCGGACAAGATCTCTTTCAGTTTTGCGGAGATATAGATTCTTCCGTCGAGTACTTTCCTTATAGCTTCAACAATATCTTTTTCATTGGCGTCCTTCATAAGATAACCGGTAACACCTTCTTTGAGATATCTTCTTGCATACATTTCTTCAGGGTTCATAGAGAAGATGAGAATTTTAATATCTGGCCGGAACGATTTCATCAGGTGAATGATGCTGTGTGTATCAGATCCCGGCATATTAATATCCAGTATCACCAGGTCGTAATCTGTTCCTTTTATTGATTTCACCAGCTCTTCTGTGGAAAGTAAACCATCAACGTCTGCATTTATTCCGGCATTTGCCAATAGCAGCCGTAATCCAGTTATTACAATCTGGTGATCATCTGCAATCATTATTTTCAATTTATCAGACGACATTTTTCTATTCTTAAATGATACTGTAAAGTAGAGAATTACCAGTAGGAATCATAAAAAGCAATACCCCACTTTTGTGTAGCAGCACCAGTGAAATATCGAGTTTATACACCATGTTGGTATTGAAATGACTTTTGTAACTGTTAAAGGAAGAGAAACAAAAGAGTATCTTTAAATAACAAAACGATCGCCATGAAGCAGGCAGTAACAAAAGGCATACTCCTTATCATTGCAACCTGGTTTCTGCCATTGCAATTTTTAGCACAAGTCACCATAAAGGTTGTGGCATTACCGGCTAATACGCCAGCCAATTCAACCATTTATCTCGCCTCATCCCTCAATACATGGAACCCTGCCGACAATAATTATAAATTAACAGCCGACGGTAACGGAACGCCGCAAATTGTGATTCCCGAAGGAACCGGCACCGTACAATTTAAATTTACAAGAGGCACGGGTTGGACAACTGTAGAGGGTGGCGCATCGGGAGAAGAGATTGGCAACCGCAGTTTTACATTTACAGGATCGCCTCAAACACTTTCACTAACCATTCTCAGCTGGAAAGATCTGGCGGGAACATCCGGTTCCACAGCTGCCAGCAATGTGCGAGTATTAAGCAACTCATTTAATATGCCGCAGCTCAACCGCAGCCGCAGAATCTGGTTGTACCTTCCTCCCGATTATCAATCCACCACCAAACGATACCCTGTTTTGTATATGCACGACGGACAAAACCTGTTTGATGCACAAACCTCTTTCTCGGGAGAATGGGGTGTAGATGAAACATTGAACAACCTCTTTAATAGTGGCGATTACGGAGCTATTGTGGTGGGAATTGACAATGGCGGTGGAACAAGGCTGGATGAATATTCCCCCTGGCTCAACCCAAGTTATGGCGGAGGAGAAGGAGCAGCATATATTGATTTCATTGCACAAACCCTGAAACCTTATATCGACGCCAACTACAGAACACTTACTGATCCGGAAAATACCTGTTTGTTTGGAAGCAGTATGGGTGCTCTCATATCAACCTATGGTGCGGTTACATATCCAAACGTTTTTGGAAAAGTAGGATCCTTTAGTCCGGCCTATTGGTTTGTGTTAACTAATCTTACCAGCTACATCAGTAATACCCCCAATGGATTATCCGGATTAAAAGTGTTTCACCTGGGCGGACAAAACGAATCGGCAACAATGGTAACACATATCAACTCCATTACAAATGGGCTCATCAGTAAAGGATTGTTATCCGCCCGATCAAAAATTCAGGTAGATGCCGATGGCGCCCATAGTGAATGGTATTGGAAACGTGAATTTGGTGCTGCCTACAAGTGGTTGTTTCCAAACACCACTACTTCTGTAAGGGAAATTACACCCGCATCAATCAGGTATGTTGTAATGCCTAACCCGGTGCAACAGTATTTACAGCTCAAAGGCTATGATGCAAAGCCCGGCGATGTATTACGTATTATCAACATACACGGACAGGTGTTGAAAACATTCCGCACAGCAACAGGCAAATCCTATGCAGTGCAAGATTTGCGTCCCGGAGTTTATTTGTTACAACTGAACGGCAAAACAACCACACGTTTTGTAAAACAGTAAAGCCTGAGTTATACCGCCAGTGCATAATTTTCATACAACTCCATTGTTTTTGGAAACAGGATATTGTTTTCCAAATGAACATGTGTATGAAGATCATCTTCAAACTCTTTCAGTTTTGCATAAAATACTTTAAATGAATTACAGGCGTCCTGCGGAGGAGTATACTGATTGCTTAATCGTGCAATTTCATGAAGGGTGTGTCCGGCTTCATCGTGTTCTGCTTCCATAACAGAAATTGGATTTTTCACAGGTCCAAATCCCATGGGCGCAATTTTTAAATTGTTTCTTTTGGCTCCTGCAAGCTGTACAATAAATGGAAATAAAATGATTTCTTCTTTTTGTAAATGAAATAACAATTCGGATGATACCTGTTGAAACAAACGATCAATTTCTTTTACTTCCGGATGATGATCGCCGTGCACCCGGGCTACTTTAGCAGCATATTGGCCAATGATATCAATATTACCGGTTACATAATGGTGATGTTTCTGAATGATGTGGTTCACCAGTTTATCGGCCTCCCAGTTTTCAAAATCAAAATCTTCCGGTTTGTTTCCTGTTGTTGTTTGTTCCAGCTGTTGTACTACTTCGTCGTAGCTGAGTTGTTTCTTCTGGCAGATATCATACAGGGGTACTTTACCTCCACAGCAGAAGTCGATTCCATATTTTTTAAATACATCTGCCGTTCTGTAATCTTCGGTAACATAAGTGGCAACTGTTTTTTCGGGTTGATGGGTCATAACATATAGATTTAGAATACGAAACTAACAGCAGAAAAAAAAGGGAATTATGCGTTCAATCATGTATTCAAAAAAAACGGCTCCGTAGGGGAGCCGTTTACAATCAAGAAAAACTCTTTTATTTTTCTGCTTCAAATCCGAACAGGTCCTTGATCGTTAATATCTGAACCTTACCATATTTGTTAAGCATTTTGATATCTACTTTTTCCTTTGAACCAATCACACCAATATTCCAGAATTTACCGGCCACATGTTCTTTATGAAAGAACTGAATATCATTTAATGTGATGGAGTTCACCTGGTCGTATACATCTTTACGTGTATCGTGATTTAATCCCATGCGGATGGCGTAATCATAATTGAACAGTATTTTTTCTTTTGTTACACGCCTGGTTTCTATTCCCTGGCGAATGGATTTGCGCCCCACCGCCCACAACTGTTCGCTCATGGGCATTTTGTTCATGAGCTGATTCATGGAAGAAAGAGCACTATCGGCTTTATCGGCCTGAGTGCCTACATAGAACATAGCGCTGAAAGGCTCCTCTCTTTTATCGGGACGATCAAAAGAAGAAAATGCAGAATAGGCCAATGCTTTTGATTCACGTATTTCCTGAAACACAACCGATCCCATGCCGCCACCATAATATTCATTGAAGCAATTGATGATGGGCAGTAAAGAAGCATCGTAAGGCACATCCCAGCGGGCCATGTTAATTTCTGCCTGCACCATATCATAGTCAATAAAGTAAACCATGTTTTCGGTTGCAGGAAGTGGTGTGTATTCTTTAGCTTTTGGATACTCTTTCAGAACGGCAGGAACTTTATGAACCGATTTTACTTCACTCAGCAACAAATCAGAAGTGGCGGGTCCGTAATAAAATACTTTGTGTTTAAAACCGGGCAGCGATTTGATGATGTTCACCAACTCGTCTGCATTCAGGTTGCGCAGTTCATTGTTAGACAACACATCGTTATAAGGATTTGTTTTTCCGTATTGAACGTAACTCATCAATGCTTCCCAGAAAATGGTTTCTTTATTGATGGTGGCATCATTGCGGGCTTTGATTTTTGCTTCAATCATTTTTTTCAGGGCACCGGCATCCGCTTTCGGATCGGTTAAGATCTCTTCCAGAATAGCCAATGCTTTGGAAAAGTTTTCCTGTAAGCCGGAGATCATCACATACACCCGATCATTGCTGCTGTAAATGTTGAAGTCGACTGCCAGCTTGTACAACTCTTTATTGATCTGTTCATTTGTTTTCTTGCTGGTGCCAATGAACTTGAGGTATTCAATGGCAATGGGCAGTTTCTGATTATGGTTCTTGCCCATATCCAGCACATAGTAAAAACTGAACAGGTTGTTGATATTGTTCTTAACCGACCAAACAGGTAAACCATCCTGCACCTGTGTTTTCTGAATATCCTTTTCATAATCTATAAACACGGGTTGTAAAGCAGGCGGTGTGGCCGATACAATTGTTTTATAGAATTCACTCTGGCTGTCACGGTTTACTTCCACAGGGTGAATTTCCGGTTTGGGAACTTTTTTCACCGTTTTATCCTGGCCGGTTTTTTTATATACCACTGTATAATTATTACCAAACCATTTCCGTGCAAAAGCCACCACATCTGCTTTTGTGAGTTTACGCATTTCGGCTATACTGGACAGGTAGTCCTGCCAGCCGGCTCCCACCACAAAACGGTCATGTAATATAAAGGCCATCTGCGATGCATTTTCCTGTTCACGTACCCGGCCAACAATGAGATTGTTAACCGCAGATTCAATGAGGTCGGCATCAAAATTGCCCAGCTTCAGCTGATTGATCTGTTCAATGATGAGCGATTTCACCTGTTGCATCGTTTGGCCTTTCAGAGGCTTACCGCCAAAATAAATCATACCATAATCTTTCAACGGATAATTGAAGCCATAAGCTTCCAGTACTTTTTGCTTCTTCACCAGGTTTTTGTCAATCAAACCGGTTTTTCCATTGTAAAGAATGGTGCTTACAAGGTCGGCCAGGATTGCTTCTTTGCTTAATGCATTGGGCATAACATAACCGATGGCAACCTGTTCTTCATCCGGACTCACCACCGTTTTTTCTTCTATCATAGTGCGTGGAGCTTCTTTCTGATAGGTAAATGCAGGAATGGGTTTGGCCTGCCACTGTCCGAAATACTGATCAATCAGGGCAATGGTTTCATCGGCATTCAGATCACCGGTTAGGATGATGGCCATATTATTGGGTACATAATAGGTGTTATAATAATTTTTGATAGCGGGCAAAGATGGATTCTTCAGATGCTCAACAGTACCAATGGTGGTTTGTGTTCCGTATGGATGTTTTTTGAATAAGGAAGCAAACAGGGTTTCAAAAATTTTATTGCCGCCATTATCCAGGCTGATGTTCTTTTCTTCATAAACGGCTTCCAGTTCTGTATGAAACAAACGAAGCACGGGCATACGGAAACGTTCGGCCTGTACTTTGAGAAAACGTTCCAGGTTATTGGAAGGAATGTTTTCCATATAAGTTGTGTTTTCAAATGAAGTAAACGCATTGGTCATATTGGAGCCAAGCGAGCCCATCATTTTATCGTATTCATTGGCAATAGCAAAAGTTGCTGCAACACCAGAAACAGAATCGATCTGGTGATAGATTTTTTTACGCAGCAGCGGGTCTCTTGTTTTATTATATTTTTCATACAAGGCCTCCACGACAGCCAGTTGCTTACTTTCTTTCTCATAATCCAGCGAACCAAACTTGTCGGTTCCCTTAAACAACATATGTTCCAGGTAATGAGCAAGGCCCGTATTATTGGCCGGATCATTTTTGCTGCCCGCTTTCACCGCAAAGAGTGACATGATGCGTGGCTCGAGGTGATTTTCTGCAAGAATAACGGTTAACCCGTTTTTCAATTCGTAAAAACGTACATGAGAAGGATCGTTTTCAACTTCACGCCAGGTATATTTTCCGTCGGCAGAAGTTTTGGTAACAGTTGAATAGGACTGAGCATAAACTTGGCCCATCAGCAGGAAGCAAAGGGCCACCAGTAGTTTGGTTCGCATATAAATAGAATTAGAATATGAAAGTAGTAAAAGAACCGTTGTGACGTAGAGAGCGAAATTATTTTAACACTTGCCCGATGCATTAATGATCCACACTGATGATGCGGGTAACTTTCCAACCTTCAGGGGTTTGTTTCCACAAATGAATAAACTTAAACACACCGCAATCCATTTTTCCATTTTCCGTATGACAGAAGCGATGTTCTGCAATTTGAACTGCGCCAAAACCCGGAACAGGATACACTTCCATCGTTTCTTTCAGCAGTGTTCTTTTCAGATCCGGAACGGTGAATGCGTTGTTTTTAAAAGCAGATATATTCTGTTCATAATTAGTAAGTCCTGTTCTGTCATGATAAAACTCCAGGTCTTTGCTGATGAAGGTGATAAATACTTCCAGGTTTTTGTTGTTGAAGGCGGCAAACCAGGTACTGTCTGCTTTGTAAATAGAATTAAACAAAGCGGTGTCTGTGTGCTTTTGAGACTGTGCATCAACAACTGTTGAAGCTGCCAGTAATAAGAAAACAACGATCATTTTTTTCATATCTATAGTTTTTAAGGTGAATAAAAAAGCCCCTCGGTTTTAGAAAAAACGTTGGGGCTGTTGGATATTCCAACTTTAACCACGAGTTATAATGCGCTTACTGTAATAGGTCTCAGATAAGGAGTATCTGTATTTTCTACAATTTGTTTGGTTGTGGGTGTTGTTGCAGGTTTATCCTGTTTAGGTGTTTGATAACGGTAGCGTTGCGGAGAATCCGGGCTGTTGGGTTGCTCTGGTTTGATGGTGTCTTTCTTCACTTGCTCTTCATCATTGTTCCAGTCGTTTTTCTTTTCTTCCACAATATTTCCATTACGGTCCAGTTTTCTCAAACCATCTTCTGTCATGATATAATCCACATCTGTATCGTAGTTGAAATAATTGTCAGAGTAAAAATCAACATCATCGCCATAGCGGTTCCAACGATTATTATCGTTGATGCGCATATTAAACGGATGCAGACGTTTGGACACTGATTCATCAAAACGGATCTTTTTACCCACAGGAACTTTGATCACCACCAGTACTTTTTGTCCGCGGAACTTGCTTTCACGGTCAATTGCCAAACCACTGCCCAATCCTAACACACCGTCATTATATCCGAAGTTGAATTTGATTTTTCCTGCCTTTTCTTCAGCGCTTTTACGGGTTCTTCCAAAACTGTAACGGAATACCTTAGCCGAAAAAGAACTGTCGTTGCTTTTTTCAATCCGCACACGTATGTTCGCATACTTCATGGTATCTTCTGTAATATCCAGGCCTTCACCATCATTTTCAAACCAGGCAAATGTGCCGCTGTTGCGAATAGATGGTTCTGTAACAGTAACCAGCAGTTTTCCATTTGCAGGAGCAATTGCTGGTACAGCATTTTCTACATAACCATCGTAACGGAAGTTTTTTGTAATACCAGCCACGAGGAAAACAACAGCCACCCAGCCCAGTGTCCATAAGGTTCCGAATGTGTAACCGAGATAAGGGTTGCGGCTTTTTGCACCACTGATTCTACGGATCACCCACACAATCACACCTACAATAGGAACGAGCAGGAAAAGAAATATAGTTCCCCACAGAGCCAGGTTTTGTCCGCTACCTTCAAAGAAGAAATCTTTTAAAGGAAATACGGCTGCACCACCAATGGTAATACCAATCAGCGCCATAAGTAAAACAAAAGCAATGATTCCGGCAATGAGCAGAAAGAAAGCTTTGAAGAGAATGCCAATGGCATTACCAATACCGCTGCCCACACTCGTTGCAACAGGTGTTGCCTGTGAGGAGAAACGTTGCGCTGCTTCTTTTGCTTCGCTGCCCATTCTTTCGGCACCTTGTTTTACTTGTTGTCCAAGGTCGCTCATACGGTCTTTCACACCACCCAGTTCTTCCTGAACCGCATTTTTAATACTGTTCACATCAATCTTTTCACCACGCATCTGGAGTTTTTCGGTAGCAGTGTTCGCCAAAGGAATCACAATCCACATGATTACATAGGTTATAAACAATGTGCCGCCAAATCCTCCTGTTATAAATACAGGCTCTATATCAAAATCAAAAAAGAATGCATGGCGGAAGATGGAAGAGATAATTCCCAACACAAAAGGCAACGCAAATACTAAGCGTGGAATCCAAACGGGAATATTAAAATAAGCAGCGAGGCCACTGGCAACACCACCCACTACTTTCTCATCGGGATTACGGTAAAGGCGTTTACGGATATTGCTCTTGAGCAATCTTGCAGGAAGCACAATCCACAAAATGATGTAAATGAGTAAGCCGGTACCAAAACCACCAAAAGTGATTAAGGCAAACAGAATACGTACTACTGCAGGGTCAATTTTGAGGTAGTGAGCAATACCGCCACACACACCGCCTATGATTTTATCATTGGCACTGCGGTACATACTACCACGGGGTTCATCGGTTGCAACGGCCGCAGGTGCTGCAGATGTGCCGGAGTTGTTGCTGCCGGCAGAACCATTACCGGTTTCTGCATCCATTTGTTCAAAGTCTTGTACACGACCCATACTGTTGAGGATAGTGTTTACACTTTCTTCGGTAACACAGGTAGCGCCTTTCTTCAGTTCTTCGTTGAACAGTTCGGCAATACGATCTTCAATATCATTGATGATTTCATCATGACCTTCTTCGTTGGCGAAATAGCGCCTCAAGCTGGAGATGTATTGTTGTAATTGTTCAAAAGCCACTTCTTCAATTGGTATTACCCGGCCTTTGAAGTTTATATTAATTACCTTTTTCATGATCATTCAGTTTAATAATGGTTAAAGTGGATTGTCTGAAGCGGGATGAACTTCGATGCTGGCACCAGCCGAACCCGGATTGTTGCCGGACTTGGTAGTTACTGCATTCACCGAATCCACCATTTCGTTCCAGGTTTGCTCCAACTCTTTATAAAAGGCGGCGCCTTTTTCGGTGAGGGAGAAATATTTACGGGGAGGGCCGCTGCTGCTTTCCACCCAGCGATAGGTTAACAAATCTGCGTTTTTCAAACGGGTGAGGAGTGGATAAAGGGTTCCTTCCAAAAGATTGAGGTTCGCCTTTTTCATGTCCTCGATGATATCACTCGGATAAACTTCGCCCCGCTTAATCACAGAGAGGATGCAAAACTCCAGCACTCCCTTCCGCATCTGACTTTGTGTGTTCTCGATATTCATAATCTGAGGAGTTTGTTTAGTTGGTTTCTGTTTGGGTCCCGAAAGCGGAAGAGCTCATTTCCTGTTTCCGTCGCCTTTACACAAACCTTAATTTCATTGACAATACAAATCTATGGTAAAATTTGGTACTATGCAACACATAGTACCATCTTTTTTTTAGTAGTTGGTTGATTAGAATAGCGTTAATATAATACAATCTATTAATTATCAAATATTTAAGCACAAATAGTGTACTGAAAAAAAGTTGAAAATATTTTTAAAAAATTTTGAACAGCGATGAAAAACCGGGAATAAGCCACCCATTTTCGGGTGAAAACAGGTAACTCGGGCAGATATTTTTACCGGAAATGGCCCGAAACCAACACCGATCAGACATTTTTGCGCCGAAAGTCATTGGAAAAGGCAGGATCTGGGGTGAATTTTTGCAGCTGAAACGAAACGGTATGTGGAAAATCATTGGCATTATAGCCCTGGTTATTATACTATGGCTGGGCATCAGCAAACTGATTGATAAATGTATGGACGGAACGCCCTGTACCGATTTCAATAAATTATACGATTCTACGATGCTGTAGCAGTGGATTGCCTTTTGAGAAAAGAAATGATGAGTCCGCTGCCAATAATCATGGCTATACCCAGCAACGAAAGCCAATCCGGGAACGAATCGCCCAGCAACATACCTAATACAATACTGATGGGAATATTGGAATAACCAATGGCCGAAACAATACCTGCTTTATCGGCTCCATAAGCTTTGGTAACAAAGTACTGGCCAAACAAAGCAGCCAATCCCAGCAACAGAATCCAGAACCATTCCACACCCGAAGGCCATTTCCATGCAATAAAGAATACAGCATCTTCCGGAAGCTGAAAAAGAAAGCGGACGAACATAAACAAAAGCGGTGTTACTACACCGGTGAGCACAAACGAAAGAACAATGATTCTGGTATCGTAATATTTGGTGAGTTTACCCACCGTTAAATAAGCAATGGCCGATGCAACGCCGCTGATCAATCCGGCCAGATGATAATACCATGGCAAGTGAACAGAAGGTTTATAAATGAGCAGCATTCCGGTAAAACCAATCAACACCGCCAGCAGCACCCATTTACCCTGGTACTCACGGAACAGTATAAACGAAAACAAGGCAATGAACAAAGCCGAAGTGAGGTTATAGCTCATAGCTGATCCCAATGGAAGATGCAGAATGCAATAGAGCAATGTGTATAAAGCAGTGGTGCCCATCATACCACGAAACACGAGGCGACCAAAATGTCCGCCGTTGCTCACAGGTTTGTGTTGCAGAAAACTGAACAGTAAAAACAATAAACCAATTGAATTGCGCCACAGTACTAATTGTCCGGCATTAAAAGAACCTTTCAATGATTTGGCGGCTGCACCCATAATGGAAAAGCCCAATGCAGCGAGTAACATGAAAATAATTCCGTTGTATGTATTCTTATTCTTCAAGCAGCGTTAACTCTTCTTCAAAAGTGCGAAAGAATTAAGATAGAAAACAATTTATTTGCAAAGCCGCCTTCGACAGGCTCAACGAAAACCCCTGTCATGCTGAGCTCGTCGAAGCAGACAGGATTTAAGAATTGAACTCCGTGACATCGCCTTCGACAGGCTCAGGCTGACAGAACGTTTTTGATTGATGAATGAATTTTTAAATAGAAACGAAAGACCTTGTCACACTGAGCCCGTCGAAGCAGACAGGATTTAAGAATTGAACTCCGTGACATCGCCTTCGACAGGCTCAGGCTGACAGAACGTTTTTAATTGATGAACGAAATTTTAAAAAGAAACGAAAGACCTTGTCATGCTGAGCCCGTCGAAGCAGACAAGGGTTCATTACCTCCTCGAATAAGCTTTACTAAGCCGGCTGATTTCTTTCCAGTCTTCTTGAAACAAAGCTTCTTTCTTTTTTCTGCTCCAGCCTTTGATTTGTTTTTCCCATTCGATGGCATGATCGATGTACTGAAATCGTTCATAGTATTTTAAAACAACGGGACGTCTGCTTGCGGTATAACTGTCGGGGGAAAAGCCTTCATTGTGTTCGGATAGTCTTCGCTCCAGATCGTTGGTTACTCCTGTGTAATAGGAGCTGTCGCTGCATTGAATAATGTAAACAAAATAATTGTGTTGTTTCATGGTTGCTTTAATCGAAGATGTATCTGGGTTAATGAAGTTGCATCGGGAAAGCAAACTGCTGAAGCCGCCTTCGACAGGCTCAGGCTGACAGTTCATTTAATATGATAAACGAATTTCAAATAAAGAAAATAATCTCTTGTCACACTGAGCCCGTCGAAGTGGACAAGGGATAAGAATAGAATTTTATAACACCGCCTTCGACAAGCTCAGGCTGACAATACGTTTTTATTTGATTCATGAAATTTTAAAGAAGCAACGAAAGCCCCCCTGTCATGCTGAGCACGTCGAAGCAGACAAGAGAAAAGAATAGAATTCTATAACACCGCCTTCGACAGGCTCAGGCTGACAGAACGTTTTTGATTGATGAATGAATTTTTAAATAGAAATGAAAGACCTTGTCATGCTGAGCTCGTCGAAGCAAACAGGGCTCATAATAACTTTTTCTTTCTACTCTTTTCTCTCTTCTTTCTTCTATATACGCTCTCTTTTTTGTTAAAGAATTGTAAACACTCAGCCTGAAACGAAATAACAAAGCAGGTGAAAACAACAGTTGGGCATCATGCGAAATAAAATTTTAAATCGTTTGTTTTCAGTGAATTAGAAACAGCTATCAATGTTTAAACATGAATAAACAAAACGGATATTGGTTTTTTGTGCCACTTACATCGTTCTACTTTTGTGTTGTGAAAGGACGAAACAACTGTAACTACATCGTCATACATTCCGTCTAACCGGGTACGAGTTTGCAAATTCTAACGAAGCCTGTCATACGAAAAGCAAACAAGATTATTCAACCAAGTAAAATATTAAGAACATGAAAAAGACATTATTAAAATCAGCCATTGCATTAAGTATTCTTTTTGCAACCATTTCAACATCTGCATTTGCAGGTAATACAAATCCTGTAACAGATCTCACAGTAGTAGGAACCATTCAATCACAACCTGTGTATGAATTAAAAATCAACAACGAAGCGTATGGTGAATACACCATCGTGATCACCGATGAATTTGGTGTGGTGCTTCACGAAGAAACCGTGAAAGGTGTAAACATCTCACGTAAGTTTCAGATTGATACAACAGAGTTGGGAACAACCGGTGTTCGCTTTGAAGTAGTGGCCGTAAGTCACAAATCAACTTTCAAAGTAAAGAACAACGTGGTATCAAAAGAATATGATACTACTACTTCTATCACAAAAAAATAAAAGCGTTATAATCAATAGTGTGTACGGGTTGCCTTTCCAGGCGACCCTTTTTGATTAATGTCAGGACACCAACGGTGTCAGACATTTTGGATGGAAACGCAGATAAGAAGCTGAATGCTTAAGGCGAAATGCTTAATGCAAGCGAACCCTCTGCGAAACCCCTGCGTTCTCATTTCTCTGCGGCGAGAAATCGTTGGCCGCTTGTCGTTGGCAGTTGGCCGGAATACAAGAACCACGGAGGCACAGAGTGCACAGAGGAATACAAGGAAGAAAAAGTATATTCCTGGTACGTTGTTTTCAAACTCCGTGTTCTTTGTGTCTCTGTGGTGAAAAATCGTTGGCTGTTCGCCGTTGGCCGGGAATAGCTAATAGCTGTTGGCTGATAGCTTATAGTTGGAAAACACTTTCATGGTGTGAAGTTGTTTATAGTACAGAGCATCGTACATCCGACCACGTACATCGAATTAATTATCAATCTGACAATTATTCTTTCATCCCCTTCTTCACAAAAGGGTAACACAGAATCGGCTGCAGGAAATTATCTTTGAACAATGGATGTCAGGGCACCAGCAGTGTCAGACATCTTTCAACGAGGCACCAGGATTTCATCTTGAGCATTGGTAAAACAGATCAGCAGAAGAATGGCAACATCAGCATGGGTATAAAAGAAAAACGGTCTGCTGTAGAAACAGCTGACCGTAATCGATTGCTTGCCATATGAAAAAAGAGGTAAATTTGCTTCTTTGGGACCCTGCTCCAATCTTCACGAATGTTTGCCGCTTAGCTTGAGTCCGTTTGATGATGTAAAAGTAGAAGCTTTCTGAAACCCGCTCAAACCAACATGAGCGATATTTTATGATGCCAAACCACATCAAAAACGCTGAAACCCTTGCTGGGCTTGATTTTTAACCTAAAAACGATTTGATGGCAAACCGCTTTTCCGATACATTATTTCAACTGGTCCGGTCCCTGGAAAAGGCCGAAAAACGGCATTTTAAGCTCTATATCAAACGCAGTTCGGCCAAGGAAGACCTCAAAGTGATCCAGTTATTTGATGCATTGGATAAAATGGAAGAGTACGATGAGCGGCTGTTGTTTAAAAAAATCCCATCGCTCACCAAGCCACAGCTGGCCAATTTAAAAACACATTTATACAAAGAACTGCTGGCCAGTTTGCGGTTGTTGAAATCAAGCGAAAGCGTGGATCTGCAGTTGAGTGAACACCTCGACGATGCAAGGTTGTTGTACAACAAGGGATTGAAATCCCAAAGTTTGCGCATTATTGAACGTGCCAAAGAACTGGCACGTGCCAATCAGAAATACAATACACTGGTACAATTGATTTCGCTGGAAAAGAAAATTGAAATCCTGCACATCACCCGCAGTCCCATTGAAAAAATGCAGCAGCTGGCCGATGAGTCGATGGAGATCAGCAAACACATTGACCGTGTAACAAGATTGAGCAACCTGGCCTTATTACTCTTTCGCTGGTATGTCATGAACGGGCATGCACGCAACCAGGAAGATGAAAAAGATATTAAAGAATTCTTCCGTAATAATTTTCCTAAGGATATTGATCATATATCGGGCTTTTACGAGCAACTGCATTTGTACCAGAGCTATTGCTGGTATGCGTTTATACGGCAGGATTTTCTCATGTATTACCGTTATGCACAAAAGTGGGTGGATCTGTTTGAAGAACAACCCTCGCTCAAACGTGTGGAAACCGGGCATTATATCAAAGGCATGCACTCCTTGCTCAATGCCCATTTTGATCTGAGAAACTATCACCAGTTTGATGTAACACTCAAACAATTTGAAGATTTCTCACTAACGGAAGAGGCTAACCGATATGATAATTTCCGCACCCACACTTCTATTTACATCAACAGTGCCCGTATCAACGGCCACCTCATGAAGGGTACTTTTGCCGAAGGCGTGAAACTGGTGCCCGAGATTGATGAGAAGCTGGGTAACTATTCTGTATCGGTGGATCAGCACCGGATTCTTGTGTTCAACTACAAGTTTGCTTCCTTATATGTGGGCAATGGCGAATATGAAAAAGCCATTGATTACCTGCTGCGTATCATAAACGGACCGGTGGAGCTGCGGGTAGACCTGCAATCCTATGCCCGGCTGATGTTGCTGATATGCCATTACGAACTCGACAATTTTGAAATACTGGATTCGCTGGCCCGCTCGGCACACCGTTTCATGGCCCGTATGAAAAACCTTACGGTGGTGGAGCAGGCGATGTTCCAGTTTTTGAAAAACAGTTATCCCACACGTACCGAAATCAAAAAAGCCCTGAAGCATTTCCTGGAACAGATCAAACACCTGGAAAAGAACCGTTACGAAACCCGTGCTTTTGCCTACCTCGATATCATTTCATGGGTGGAAAGCAAAGTGTATGAGAAAACCATGAGTGAAATTATTTATGGAAAGTATGTGAAGAGCAAGAGGAAATAGGGGGAGGGAGATGTTAGATGTACGGTGTTAGGTGTACGATGTACGGGGCTGTGAAGGAGTTGAGGAAAGAAGGATGGAGGGTGAATGTAGTTTTGGATTGTCAGTTAATTTAAAAAAAGTGAATTCAATACAAAAAAGTTACAGGCTTGAAAATACATACTCAGAATCAATATCAGGGAAGCCAATTCTGTTATAAAAACGAATGAAACTAGATATCATTGATTGAGCAAACGGCAAATCTAACTTTGCAATTCTATTGTAGTTTTTTAAATCATTATAGTCAACCATAAGATTATCCTGAAAGTCAATTACCAAGTTTTCAATAAAAGGAGTAGAGGGAAGGAAAAAAAACCTGTCCTGCTCTCCCCCTCTATTTGACATCCATGTTTTAAGTTTTCCCTCTAAGTTTGAAAGTTGTACATTTTCTTTTTCATTTTTATCTTCTTTATTCTTTAAATCTTTATATTTTATATAATCTGTTAAAGTGTTAAATTTTTTGGTAGCTGCTAAAAGGATTTTATCTGCCTTTCTTGTGCCATTAGTTCTCAGTACTAAATCACAGTCAGGTGTTAAGATAGTGTAATAAATTCCGTCTTTTTCAATAATCTCACCAGCAATGTATTCTTCTATCGATGGATCAGGGTTTACAGGGTAAAGATAAAACTCCATAGGATGAGCCTTATCTGTTTTAATTTTTTCATCGCCAAGCAATTGTTTAATATTCTCTTTGCTAAGAGAGTTTGCAAATCTTCTGAGCAAAAGGTAGCCAAGTGATACGTTGCTTTTACCTGGCTTAAAAACTAGTTTATCTGCATCAACAGTTTCCCAAAAATATTTTCTCAAAGACTCTTTAAGATGATTATATACTAGTCCTTTTAACAGGGCAATTCTTGTTTCAATAATTCTATGTATTTCTAGTTTAAGAGCACTAACGCCATCTCCTTTATTTACAACGCCAACAATTTCTGAAATAAGATCTTGAATTTTATTAGCATGGCCCGTGTAGAATATTATTGGAATGAATGCTACTTGTTTAATTTGATCTAGAATTTTTATACCAGCTTTTTCATCAAAATCGTTTCCTTCTTTTTGTAAATCTAATATTACTAAGTCAAAATCATTTTGCTCAACTAATGAAATACCATCTTCAAAATTGATTATATTATAGGTTCTTAAAACATGACCAGAAATGACCTCCCCATCAAAATATTTTTTAAGGTCACTGCTTAATCGTTCATTGTCTTCAATAAATAAAGTTCTCAATTCCATAGTTAGATTCTTCTTCTAAAAGTTATTTTAAAAGTTGCTCCGCTAAGTGGACCATTATCAATTAGGGTAAAATCGCCATCATATTCTGTCACTAATTCTCCAATAATTGTAAGCCCTAATCCTACACCATCTGGTCTTGTACTGAAATAAGGATCAAAAATGATTTGTTGATGCTCTTCTTTTATTCCAGGACCATTATCACTAAATAAAACAGAAAGTTCATCATTAATTCTTTCGATATCAACCTGAATTTTTCTTTCCGTTGAAATTTTTTCTAACCAATACATAGAATTTTGAAGCAGGTTTACAAAAATCATTTGAAGTTCTCCATCATCAATTCTTACTAAACTCTCAGATTCCGGTAAATTGTAACTAATGTTGAGCTTTGTCAACTCATTTTTGTAAAGGGAAAAAACATTTGAAATCGCCTTTTCAATTATAATGTCTTTTGGCCGGCCACGTTTCCTTCCTCCAAAGGGCTCAATCCGTTTAAAAAGTTGTGCAAGAACTTTTCTTCCCTCATGTATATTTTTTAAATATTCAGATACATCCTTTTTATTAATTTCTACTTTATTAATTTCTTTTTCTAATAAGTGGGCTGAACTATCAATGTTTGCAAGAAAATTATTTCCATCATGAAGAATAATGTCAATTAGCAAACCAAGAGTTGAAAGCCTTCTATAACGAGAAAGAACCTCCTGTACCCTCTTAACCCCTTCTTGAATTGTGGCCTCTGTTTTCGCAACAATCTCATTAGCTTCTTTGTCATTCGGCAGCTTAGATTGTATCAACTGAGAGACAGGTGCAAGAGAAAATTTTGAAAAAAGCCCCTCTTGAGATTCTGTATTTTCATTTTCTCTTGGCCTTTCTTCATATCTTTTAATTTCTAATTGATTTAGAATTCGGGTAATGAAATCCTTGAGTTGGTTAAATGCTTCACTTTCAACTAAGCCTTCCCTATTGCTTTGATCTTTGAATTCGGGGTTTTTATCAAGCTCCAGTGAGATGAATCCAATAATCTGATTATTACTGATTCGCATTGTTGGATTATTTACTCTGCGCAAATCAAGCCTTGCCCAATCAAACTTTGGATCACCATAAGGAAGTACTCGAAAATGATCTCTATAAATACTTATCCCTGCAACTTCTTTAAGTGCATCTTTAATGAATTTACTTTTTGTATCAGTTTCTTTTGCTAACTCATTTAACGACTCAGGATCTAAATCCCAAACTCTGAAATCAAATCCAAAGGAACCGGTGAGAAATTTTTCTTCTTTTTTTAATAAAACAAAATCTGTTAATTTGATTTCGCCCTTTTTCTTACTGTCAAAAGTGATTGATGGATTTCCTTTTTCGTCTACGGTTCCTTTAATAGAATAGTTAGGTCTCTTAAGTGAATCAGGAGCTTCAATTGTTCCCGCATAACTATCGAAGTCTTTTGGCAGGTCCAACTCAATCAAAAAGTCTAATACAGGAGAAGCAGGATTAATTAGTCGTTGCAAAGCAATTCTAAACTGCCTAATTTTCTCTTCATCCCAATCAGAATAAAGCCCAGTTAGTATAAGCTTTGTACCATGTTTATTTCCTGAATATTCAATAGGCTCCCTTACTTCCCATTTGCATCGGATCTCGTCAAGATACTTCTCATTGTTGTCAAAATCCTTCCAATTAAAATCAACCAATACTTCATTATCATCTGGAACTCTGGAAATTATTTTCAATTCGCTAGATAGTTTTGCAGATGCAAATCTGCCAATTCCCTTTTCACCGGTATATCTTCTTTTTTTATCAGTAGATTGCTTCACTAATTTTTTTGATATGGTCGCCGGCTCTAACCATGCTGTTCTAATTGTGTCCAATGACATTCCACAACCATCATCATAAATTGTAATGCTTCCGCCTTCTTTTTTAATTTTTTTAATGTCTTTATTTCCGTCTTTTTCAGTAATAACAGAGCCAGAAAGTTTAATGACAATTATTGATGCGTCTGCATCATAGCTATTTTTTACCAGCTCGAGAAGTGCAACTTTATCATCGCTAATCAATTCCTCACCAATTGTCTTAATAATTCTAGCCCTTGGTCTCAGAATTGATGAATCTTTTTGTATTGGAGTTAATGACATAGCTCTTTAATTATTGAATTCATAACTGGAGGGCAAACTCCATTTCCCATTAACTTAATCCTCTCTCGCCTAGTTACTCCAATGTTAAGATTATATTTTTTTTGAAACCCCATTGCTAGCTTCAATTCTTCGGGTTGAAGCATTCTCATTTTATGCCCCTTTTTAGTGGCTTTAACTAGAGCAAAGCGGTCTAATGTAGTTATTGTTCTAAGAGGTTTTTCAAGAGATTGCCAACCCTCTCCTGTACCATAATAGACCATCAGAAAATCTTGTTGATTACCTAGTGATTTAATGGCATTTTCTGCTCTTAGGAGAGTACTTTCTGCTCTACCATTATCAAAAAGTGGAGTAAACTTATAAGTATCAGTCCAGTCAATTATTGATGAAGCGGGCTTGTGTTTTTTCACCGTTGCTTTTGGTGTGTCAACTTCATGCGCAAGTGAGCAAATGAGAAAGAGTCTTTTTCTTGCTTGTGGTACACCAAAATCAGCAGAATTCAGTTTGACCTCTTTAACAAAATAATCTAAGTCCCAAAGTTCCTTAATTAAGGTTGGGTGTTCACTCCAAGATTGCATTTCAACTACATTTTCAATTACAAGCCATTTGGGCCTAAACACCTTTGCATATCTTGTAACTTCAAAAGCAGTCATTTTACTCTCCTCACTTCTTTCTTTTGCTCCTTTAGCTAAAGAGTGATTTGTACATTCCGGGGAAGCCAAAATCAAATCTATATTACCTATTTCTTTTTTCAGTTCTGTTGGGTCAATTTGGCGAATATCTCCTTGAAATGTTTTTGCTTCGGGAAAATTTGCTTTGTATGCTGTTATTGCAGTGTTCCATATATCAAAACCTGCTATAATTTGAGCACCTGCTTTCCTAGCACCATAGCTACTCCCCCCCGCACCACAAAATAAATCTATGGTTCTTAATGAATTAATTCCTTTCATATATACACTCTCCTTGGGTTAATCTTGTTTCTGCTTTTGATACATACCAAGCATTCATAGTTTTGTCCCATTGTCTCACTTTTTCAAATTGTTTCCAAGTAAACCTATGGAGGGACTGAATTTCATAGTCTTCATTCATTACAACAATTAGAAGAAATTCAAAAAGGATCTTTTTACTATTCTCTTTATCTGGATATATTGTTCCAGTTTTGCTACCGTCTTTGATTGTTTTAATTGAATATCTTTCGCCATGACGAGATAGAGCGTCAACATTTTTTGTTCCGGTAGGCGCTTTCAATAGATTCGATAAACCGGGAGTATTATTAAAGTGTGATATAACAAGTTGTTCTCCAATTTCTCCGGCAGAGAATTTTATTTTTCTTTTCTTAAACTCCTTGTCGATGCTTACTCTCAAAGAAATTAACTCTTCGTCAGTCAGAGACTTTAGGTTATTATATTTCTTCATTTTTCTTAGTTGAAACCATTGAAAAACTTCTCGAAAGTCATATCGAGTGCTTTTACAATTTTTTCAAGATTAATTAGTGAAATGTTCCGCTTCCCATTTTCAACTTCATTGAGATAGGTTTTATCAACTTCTGCTTTGAATGCCAACTTCTCTTGGGTTAGCTTCAAACCAATACGTTGTTCTTTAATTCTACCTCCGACTTTGACTCGAATGTCCATCTTGCAAGCTATCAGGAATTCGACTATAAGTCAATCGGATATAAGTGAACTTTGCTTAAGAAAGGAATAACATAACATAATAAAAAAAGCATCATTTGGAGATTTGATGCTTTTAAATAGCTTATATATTTGCTTAGAGAAAAGAAATGGTGTATATCCGTCGTGAGCCCCTAATTCCCCCTCACACTCAGCAACACTTTCTTAAAATAATCCTTCCATACACCAAAATCTTTGGGTTCCAGTTTGGGGCAGCCGCCATCAAAGAAAATGGTATAAGTAATAAGGTTGTTTTTATTACTGGCAGAGGGAACGGCCAGTTCGCAATCCATATAATATCCACCCACCATACCCTTTGTATCCGGACAAACATAAAACAGGATCATACCCTTGCGACCATCAGGCAGGGTAACGGGTTCGGTAAGGATTTTGATTTTATCTTTTGTCCAGCCGGTGCGGTTCATAGCCAGGCTGATGAAGGATTCTTTTTCTTTCTCCAGTGTATAAGCAGGTGTTTCGCTAAACCGCATCTGCAATGAATTCACATAAGATTCATTTTTGATCCAGCCATTAGGCGCTTCTTTAAAAACATCGGCCGGTTTTTTATTCCCAAAGGAAGAACGCAAATACGTGGTGGCATTGGCGGGGTTCTTAAAAATATCGGCCCAGCCACTATACACATTCAACGTATATGTTTTGGTTTTGATTTCAACAGCCGGTTCCTGTTTGGTTGTTGTGGTATTGCCCGGCTTATCAGTTCCGGTGCTCAGCAATTCGTTGGTGGGCTGAGAAGACGCTGCAGCAGCCATGCGTTTCTGATAACTGTCTTTTGTTTTATTTAATTGAAGCAATTTGGTGTTGAGGTTGCTACCGGCTTTGCCCATTTCGTCTAACTCATCTTTCATTTCATCGGTAATCAATCCATATTGCATTTGCTCCATCAAACTTTCGGTTTGCACAAGAAAACGATTGTAGGCATTGAGGGCTTCCTGCAAATCATCGGCAAGGTAGTTGTCGCCTTTTTGCAGGGACAGGGCACTGATTTTTCCACGAATGCTTTGTATGGTTTGATAAGCCGGAGGTATTAATTGTTTCATACGGTAGGCGCTGCTTTTCCAAACCACCTGGTTGGTGAATTTTCCATTGTCGCCCACTTCAAGCATACTGCGCAACAACTGATCGATTTCTTTAAACTTGGGAAGGAATGTGGTTTTGAAATCTTCGTAAACGCTCCACATTTCTTTTGCTTTTTTATCTGTATGTGGAGGAGCGGCGGGCTGTGTTGCAGTAGTTGAACTGTTGGTTACAGCAGATGAACTGTTACTTACAGTTGATGATGTGGTGTTGCTTTCCGTTTGTTTTGATTTTGTGGTAAGCCCTCCCGGAATCAGCTGGTATACATTGGCGTTACCGGAGTTTACAACTGCATAAAGTGAATTATTTCCAAAGACAATGTTTTGAAAAAAACCGTCGGAGGATGCGTAATCGGTCCAGCTGTCGTTTTCCCATGTTTGCACTACGTAGTTGGATTTTGACATTACCCAACCGGCGGCATATAGTTTGTCGCTGGCATCTACTGCCACATCATAAATATTACTGCTGGTGGTGTAGGTGTTCCATTTTTTTCCATCCCATGCAGGCACACAATATTTTCCGTTGGCATCTTTAAAATATCCGGCGAGGTAAATGTTTCCATTTTTTGATACAGCCATATTGGAAATACTTCCTTCGAGGGGATATTTACTGGTATCGAGCAATCCCCATTTCTTTCCATCCCATATGGCAATATAGCTGCGGGAGTTTCCTTTTTCGTAACGGAAAATTTCCACAAAAAGAGTTCCGGTTCCATCCATTCCAAAATTGTTTCCTGCATATTGTTCAAATGCATTGTTGAGAAAGCGATGATCCACCGGCTGGCCAACAGGTTGCCATTGTTCGTTTTTCCAGGTGGCAATGAAATAACTGCCATTCTCATTTTTAAATTTTCCACGGATGAACAGTTGCCCATTTGGTGACACCCATACAGAACGCAGTCTGCCGTTTAATGAACCAAGCGGAAGTGTATCCCAGCTGGTTCCTTTGCGGCGGTAGAGATGTGTTCCGTCTGTTTTGGTTGATGCATAACAGTATAATGTTTCTTTACCATCGTGACTCATGGAATAGAAACCATCGAAACCTTCAGCAACCGGACTGATATTACTCCATTTGCTGCCATTGTATTCAAGCAGATGACTGATGGCATAGTTTATACGTTTTGCCACGTAAATGGTTCCGGGTTTACCGGCAGTAAGATATTCGTAACGGGTGTTGCTGTTGGCCTCGGGCGTGATGTCGGCACCGGATTGGGCCAGTATAGTCTGGCTAAAAAGGAATACAAGCAAAAAAGAAAAGATGTGCTTCATGATGATAAGACTTTGTAGTAAAACAAGATGTTTATTGATAGAAAAACTAGTTCTTACCAAACACCAATCCGAGGAACATAAGTCCGGCTACAATACCCGCAATGAGACCGAACCAGCCGGCCAGCTCCCACAAAATCCACAACACAGCAACACCAGCAATCAGCAGGAGCAGGAAGGCGATGAAAAGGGCACCGGAACCTTTTTCGGGCTTGCCCTTCCATAACTTTTGCCAGGTGTGTTTCAAAGCCGCTTTGCGGAGCAATCGTTTTTGCTTTTTACTGAAAACAACTGTTCCTGTAACGGCGGTGGTGATTACTGCAAGAATACCTGCGATGTGAGTTGAAGCAGCAGGTTCCTGAATTACAGAAAGAAGTAAAGATGAAATCATTGGTAATGGTTAAAGGGCTAAAATAATTAAAATTATCAGAGTCTGAAATACCGTGAAAAGGGTAGAAAGGGGAGTTTAGATTGCCAGAAGAAGGCTTAGTGCTTAATGTTGCAAATGCCGGCCGATAGCGTCGGTGGCTCAATGCTTAAGGCTGAATACAAGTGAATCCTCTGCGAATACCTCTGTGTTCTCTTTTCTCTGCGGCGAAAAATCGTTGGCGGTTCGTCGTTGGCCGTTGGCCGGAATACAGGAACCACGGAGACACAGTGAGCACAGAGTAATACAAGGAAGAAAAAGTAAAATCTCAAAAAATTGTTTTCAAACTCCGTGTTCTTTGTGTCACTATAATTAGCTTTCTATTTTTACCATGTAACCATTTAGATCATACATCTGAAATTGAAAGTTGTGAGAACAATTGTTCATAGAATAAGAGGAAGTCTCATTGAATTTTCCAATTCTTAATGATTGAAATCGTTATGGATATATCAATAATAAATGATCATTTGTCCTTTGGCTCCTGAAGTTCCATTACAAATAGAGCAAACAAAGCTGGCTCCACCGCCACCAGGGATTTTTGGGGATAAAGCATAACTGTCTTTCACTACAACCCCGGTAGCCTCATTGGTAATCATAACATTGCCAACACCTCCGGTGTTTGTGGTATTTCCTGCATTACCGCCATTCCCATACTTGGTGATAATATAAAAAGTGGTGGCATTTCTTTGTTCATAACGAACATTATTATGGGCTCCGTTTTCACCATCAGCTCCAATGTAATTACGAAAGCTGCCTGTTACAGAAAAGGTTCCTCCTGTTCCGGGCCATTCGTCCAAAACACCATTACCTAAACTTGGCGATCCGCCTGAGGCTGTAATGGTAACAGAACCTACTGAGGCTGTAGAATTATCTCCGGCCGTTGCCGCTGTTGTGCCTGCGGTATTTCCTCCGGAGCCACCAGTTCCAATTGTATAAGAAACAGAAGAGCCGGGTGTGACTGTGAAATAAGCTTTGATATAACCGCCGCCGCCGCCGCCACCAAAATTGGAACCACCACCACCGCCACCCCACAGCTCAATACAAATCTTTGTAACGCCAGCAGGAACTGTCCATGCATTTGTGCCAACAGTTCTGAATGTTTCAAAATTTTTGTACTCTGAAAGATCGCTCCAGCTGAGCGTACCGCTGCTGTTCTTCATAAGCACTTGTCCGGGGCTTCCATCTGTTCCGTTTGCTTTAATGGTGCCCGATACGTTGATATTTCCATTTACATCCAGTTTTTCTATGGGCGTGGGTGCTCCAATTCCTATACGTTGGTTAGATGTGGCAAAGAGCAGCCCGTTATTGTTAGGAGCTAAGATCAGAGGCAGATTGGTTCCCGCCCTGCTACCCATTACAAGGCTGGTGTCAGGATAATATAAAAATCCACCATAATCAGAATTGGCATCATTCATAAAACCGATCCATGGGAAGCTGCCCTGAATCCGAAGCATTTCACCCGTACCTTTTAAATGCAATAACTTTTGAGGAGTGGTAGTACCAATCCCGATATTTTGTGAATAAGAAAGAAAGGGAATACAAAGAAGCAGGAACAAATTTTTTTTCATAAGTGATAATTTTAGCTGTTAAAGACAAGAAATAAAGAGGACGCCTTGTTACATAAATATATAAAAAAGGAAAATTTTGTTACGGATAATAATTAAATCCATTTATTGATTTAACAAGCTCGATCAAAGATTGCCCAATTAATCAGGATGATTACAGTTGGCCGGAATACAGGAACCACGGAGACACAGAGAGCACAGAGGAATACAAGGAAGAAAAAGTAAAATCTCAAGTTGTTTTAAAACTCCGTGTTCTCCGTGCCTCTGTGGTGAAATGAAATGACCGAAGACTATTCGTTTTATAACAGAGTGTCGTACACCGTACATCTAACCTCGTACATGAAGATGGAGGAAGGCAAACAAACTTTTCAACCTTTAAACCTGCAACCTTAAACCCTTCCCCCTCCCCTTGCAAAACTCCCCACTCTTTTCTATCTTACTTCCACCAGATTATAATTGCCTGTCCCCCTTGATTGTTTTACCTGCTGAAATTGCTTTTTTTCAAACCAAAAATGGTGCACATGAAACTCCGGATTCTGTTGGCTGCCTTTGTTTTTTCTGTTGTGATTTTATTTGCCTTCCGCCTGCGGGAAGAAAAACAAAGGACAACATTTAATCTTGCTGAATACAAAAAGAAAACAATCATCCGTTGTACGGCCGACTGGAATTCGCTGAAAGGATGGCTGGAAGAATCGGATATTCCACCCATGCCCGGTGCCGGTTTGTACCGATGGAAAATTTCCACAACCAGCGACAGTGCACAATTCTATTTTAACCAGGGTATCAATATGTACTATGGCTTCCACATTATTGAAGCGATGGCTTCGTTTAAAAAAGCTGCACGGTTTGATCCCAACTGTGCTATGATCTACTGGGCACAGTCGTTGAGCTATGGTCCCAATATCAACGATTATGGGTATCGTGCTTCTCCGGAAGCGTTGTTATCATTAAACCAGGCAAAAGCATATAGCGCCAACGCAACTGTTTTTGAAAAAGCATTGATCCAGGCAATGTCGGTTCGGTACACATCCGATTCAACCGATGTTACAAGAGCCCAGCTGAATATTGCTTACACGGCAGAAATGAAAAAAGTAATGGAAGCATTTCCAACCATGACCGATGCAGTGGTATTGTATGCCGATGCAATGATGCTGGAACATCCATGGGAACTGTGGAATAACAATGGTACTCCCAAACAATGGACGCCGGCGATACGTACTGTGCTCGAAAAAGCACTGCAACAAAATCCGATGCATCCCGGCGCCAATCATTATTATATACATGTAATGGAAGCATCACCTTATGCATCACTGGCGCTGCCCAGTGCATCCCGGTTGGGAAAAACAAATCCGGGCTTATCGCACCTGGTGCATATGCCATCACATATTTATTTGCGTACAGGTTACTATGATCAGGGAGTTATTGTGAACGACAGAGCTGTAAACAGTTATCAGAAATCCATTGCGTTGTTTGCTCCTGTTACCGGTGCTGATTTTCTTTATATTATTCATAACCTGCACATGAAAGCCAACAATGCGATGATGACGGGTAATGCAAAAGTATCGGCAGAGGCAGCACTTGAAACACAAAACAGTATTCCCAAAGACTATCTTTCAATGCCGGCACCGCTGGGAAACATGGTTCAGTATATTTATCACACTCCTGTATTGGCAAAGGTTCGTTTTGGGAAGTGGCAATCGTTACTGGAAATGCAACAGCCACCAGTAACCGAAGTGTTCAGCAATGTGATGTATCATTTCGGAAGAGGAATGGCGTTGGCCAACACAGGTAATGTGGGTGAAGCAAAGCAACAGTTGCTGAGTTTGCAATTGTTGTTGAAAGACAGTTCGCTGGCTATTCCGTATTCGCCGTTTTCTCCGGCTGTGGATGGTGGTATTGTGGCCGAACAATTGCTGGCCGGAACCATTGCGTTGAAAGAAAACAGGCTCAAGGAGGCGGTACTCCATTTCCTGGTAGCTTCTTCCCGGGAAGAAAGTATGGTGTACAATGAACCACGTGACTGGTTACTCAATCCCAAACATTATCTCGGTTATGCGCTGCTGTTAGTGAAAGATGGCAAACAGGCCGAAGCGGTATTCCGGAAAGATTTGAAGAACAATATGGAAAACGGCTGGGCTTTGTATGGTTGTTACCAGGCATTACTGTTGCAGGGAAAAAAGACGGAAGCTGCACAGTTGCTTGTTCGTTTTAAAAAAGCTTTTGCCAAAGCGGATATTGTTTTGAAAGCGTCCGTGGTGGAGTAGGGGAAGGAAACAAAAGTGAAAAGGAAAAAGTCAAAAAGGAAACGCATTTTTAACTTTGAACCCACGACGCTCAAGGTCGGGGCCTTCGGCTCTGGAACTTTTTGAACCATCTTCCACCTCTGCGAAAACCTCAGCGCTCTCTTTTCTCTGCGGCGAAAATCGTTGGTCGATCGCCGTTGATCGTTGGCCGGGAATAGCCAGTAGCTGTTGGCTGATAGCTTATAACTGGAAAACACTTTCATGATGTGAAGTTGTTTATAGTACAGAGCGTCGTACACCGTACATCCAACATCGTACATAAAATATAGGTAGGTAAATCACCCGTAAACCTTTAAACCTGCAACGTTAAACCTGCAACACCCTCCCTACAACTCTCTCCTGTACACTCCGTTTTCGTCGGGTTCAAAACCAAGTTTTTCAAAATAGGAATCGTTGATGGGGTTGCTTACCGCTGCACGAACGGTGGTATAACCGGCAGCTTTGAATTTGGGACGTAGCTGATTGTAGATGTATTGTCCGTTTTTAAAATCACGGTACTCGGGAATTACAAAATCAAGGCCTACCACTAACTCGGTTTCGTTTTCACGATGAGCAAGAAAGAGTCCCGCTACTGCCATATTGCGCAGAATAAAAAAACTGATATTGTTTAATGCAGGATCGTAGGCAAACCCCGGGCAAATTTTCTGAATGTCTTTATCATGATAACGCACAAAGCGTTCGAGGTACTCACTACTGGAACTGATTTCAATAATTTCAAAGATTTCTTTTTTTGTATAGATCTGCCAGAGGTAGTAGATATCGATCAAAACAATGAGTCCGTTCATAACACCCACGGGATAGGCTTTAATCAGGAAACCATAGGTGGAAAACATAGCAGCACCTACGAGGTTAATCCAACGGAATTTGACAATTGAATTCAGTGTTAAGGAAATCATGATGATAACCGAAGCTGCATAACCAACCCATTGCAGAATATTCAGATACATACGACAAGCAATTTTGTGGACGCAAAGCTACGGCATTCAATAACAAAGAATGAAACAGGAAGCAAGGACTTTAAGTAAATTCGAACAAATCAGATTTCAATATTTTATTGGACGAGCACTTTTAGTGAGGTGCTTTTTTCTGAAGGGTCGCCAATTATCTGAAGCAAATAACATCCTGCTGTAAGTTTTTGTGCAAAATGAATTGATATTGTTGTTTCCGGAAGCCAGATGAATTTGCCAGTAAGTAACAATTGCCCGTTTAAATTATATATATTCCATTTTTTTAAACCTTTTTTATAATTATTCAGACTTATCCATAGTATTGTTCCTTGAAGAGGGTTTGGATAAACAAAGTTACCCTTACTCTGATTAATATCTGTAACAGAGGTGATTGTGCCTGGTTTTAGAAGGGAAGTACATACAAAGGCATTTTCATCTTTGTATGTTGTTAGACCAGATGAAACTCGAAGCCCATTTACTTTGTAATTATATAAACTTACTTCTTCTTGGGCTGTATAAGCAAAACTTATAATTGAATCTTTAAATATATCTGCCCCGTACATGGTTTCATTGTATTTACTTGCTATACGGTATATCCGTTTTGCCTGCAGCAATGTATCTAATTCAAATGTTATTGCATCTGATAACCCTGAATGTCCGGTTTGTATAGTATCTACATTAACAGAATTATAAATACTTCCGGAAGCCAACAGAGTTTTGCCATTAAAACTCAATGCAGAAATGTTTAATGATGCAGGTGTTGTATTGTCCTTACTGATTAATTTGTATCGAACCAGATTCCCTGCATTGTCTGTCTGCAATAACATTCGTAAATATGGTTCAGTATTATTTGCTAATACCTGTTTATCATAATAAAAGGCAGAACTGGAACCGGTTCTTCCAATTAATAAAAAATGTCTGTTTGTATCTACAGCTTCTGTTCTGTTGTATGAATTGGCAGGTCCTGCAATATGAGGGGGATTGAAGGAAGAAAAGTTTGCAGTTATTATACCCATATACATGGTACTGCCGGGTACAGTAGGAGCCACCGGAGCCGTGAGAGTTATTGTTGCCGGACCAGGGAATCCGTTTGTATAATAAAATGTATTAGAAAGAAGAGTTGGTGTAAACGCTTGTGGAATTTGAAGCAAGAAGCCTCCGTTATCTTTATTTGAAATAATTCGAACTGGTGCAGATACTGTTGAGCCAGAACCCCATGCATAAAATTTAACCAAATCAAGAATGTTTCCGGTCGTATCAGTTCGGGCAACATAAAATCCTTGAGTACTTCCATAATATTTGGGGGAGGAACTTAAATCAGTCGTCGTAAGAGAACTGGTAATAAGCAGTGTTTCGTTATCAGATACATCAAAAACAGAGGATGAATTAAAAGGAGCGCTTAAAGGAATGTGTTTAAAATAAGCATTGCTATCAATTGATAAGAGCACCATGGTTTGAGGAATTCCTGGTGTAACAAATTCCGGCGTATTATCAATTCTTATAAAGTTATTGGACCCATTGTTGCGAGGGAGAGATAGCTGAAGTGACAGATATAGTTTATTTTTCAAATAAACAATTTGCCCGACTGAAAGGTTTCCAAAACTATGTGAGAATCTTTTGTACCATATTGGATTGTTTTGTGCATCTAACCTGGCAATAAAAAGATCAGATTTGATTGCATCACTTATTAATAATGTGTCTGATGGATCAAAAGCAGTCCTTCCTTTTGCAAGTCCAACAATAAACCTGCTTCCATCAGATAAATATTTTATGTATCTTATCATATCACTTCTGTCGGCATTCGCAATTATAGATCCTTTAAGAATTGTAAGCGTAGTGTCTGTGATCCAGGGATTCCATAGATTATCAATTCTATGAAGAAAATAAAGTCTGTTATTTTGAATGGTAAAATACCCGGGTAAAGCACTATTACTTTCATTAATACTCAAATCGCCAATCCATTTATGTTGAGCCTCTTCGAGATTATTTTTACATCGAGCCAGAAAAATCCTGGTTGACCCGTTTAAGTCAAGAGAATCCCGTGGCCCGTTATTTATAATACTGAATGTTTGACGATTAACAGGAATGCCTGAAACCGGAACATTGTTAAGCCCCCGAAATTCACCATAAATGAAGTATAAATCATTTTTTACCAATAGCTGCCGTATTCTAACACAAAGGGCTGACCCTCCTAATAAGTGTTTATTGAGTGGCTGAAGCCTCCGGCTGATAAGATTGGTATCCATCACCAGTAACACACTTTGTCCTTTGATATCCATAGACAGCCCATCTGAATCAAAAACGCCCGAACTATCGCTGGTTCCCCCCAGAACCATATATAATGAATCCCCCTTTGAAGAAACCGTGAATCCAGCAGAGTCAGAAAACACATTCATCATATATGTTGAGAGCGAAGGGTTCAGTATTTTGTATGAGAAATTAAACAAAGACGTATCTGTTTTTACAATAGCGCAATAACTCCCCGATGATGAAAATGTAAGAGAGTTCATTCCTAATTTATAGTTTGTGGCACCTTGCATATGAACCAAAAAGAATAGAGAACCGCTTTCTGCATAGTAGGGCGTGAGCCAATTAGCAGACGAATAAATTGTTGGTGTGGTACTTACAACTTTTGCTCCGTGAAGAGTACCATTGGTATGTAAATAGAAAAATATCTCCTGATTGAGTGTACTTGAGTTCAGCACTTTAGTATCACCCAGAAATATATCGCCCGTATTTGCGGGCGAAAGACCGTACAGAAGAATTGTGTTATTTCCAGCAACGAGTTTTGTTTCTGAAACGGAAGCCCTTTTTATCCATTGAATATCTCCGTTGGAAGAATCAATTCTGCAAACTGCAGTGAATTCCCTTCCGGAATTATAGGCGTTTATAGGATTGCCCTCTATTTCTGCATTCCCTGATTGTCTAAAAGCTAAAAAAAGATCACCTTTATAGAACACCAGATCATTACACCCCTGATTTGTAGAATCTCCATATATACGAACCCATATAATTTCTCCATATGAATTAAGTTTTACAATAAAAATATCTTGTCCTCCTCTTCCATCGATTTCAAATTCTTTTCCTAAAACCAGCCGGCCTTTGAAATTACCGGCATAATAAACATTGTTGTCTTCATCCGTTGCCTGCGCTTTAATTTGTGTAAAAGGTTGTTGAAACCCCAGGAGTTGATTGTTTACTAATTGTGAATAAAGGGTAAAAGGAGCCACAATAAATAAACAGATTGTAAAAATGTATTTCATGGTAGTTAAAACTGGTTAGCAAAAATAGAAAGTACAAATATTGGAAAAATGATTTATATATGTGCACAGAATGATTTTCATCGAATCTGCCCACAAAAAGACGTAAAAGATACTTATCAAATAAAAAAATGCTAAACTCTAATCGTTTTGAAGATAAAAAATTACACAACTCCCATTTTTACAATGAAGTGTGGGTGGTTTGTCCTGCTTGCAAACAAAAAGCAATTGCCAAAGTGGATTATGAAGCAGCCAGCGCCCGGCTCACCTGTATTTCCTGTGGTTATCACAAAGAAGTGAGCACCCATATTTCTGCAACAGCCCGGTTGGTAACTGCTGCCCATGTTTATTTTGATGCCGAACTGTGGCTCAAAAAGCCATTCCGGAATAAATACGTGTTTCTTGCTTTTAACATGGAACACCTGTTGTACCTTGAAGCATATATTGCAGCGGGTTTACGGGAACACAAAGAAAGGACCCACTTTACATTGCTGGAAAAACTGCCCCGCTTTTATCATGAAGCAAAAAACCGGGAAGACCTGCTGCAGCTGATTCAAAAAATGAAAGAAGAATTACTATGAAAAAAGTACTCAACTTCTTACTCCTGCTCAGCTCATTCACCGGCTACCTCGAATGGGGAAAAGGGAATCACCAATATTTATTTCAAATGGAAGGAGAAATATTCGGCAAACTGTTTACAGATCCCATGAGCGTACTGCATCCTTTTATTTTAATACCTATAGCGGGGCAGCTATTGCTGCTGTTCACCTTATTTCAGCAACAACCCGGCAAACGAATCACTTTTGCAGCCATGGCTTGCCTGGCGTTATTAATGTTGCTTATTCTGTTGATTGGAATACTGGAGCGGAACCTGGTGATGATTGCATCGGTTACCCCCTTCCTTGTATTATCTTTTTTCGTCATCCGTCAGTTCAGAAAAGAGAAAACCAACGTAGTACAATAGCCGAAGTGATTAGTGAAACTTCATCAGCCGTTCCACCGCCTGCTGCAGGGTGCGGTTTTGTTTACTGAAACAGAAACGGATCACTTTATCATCTTTTCCATTATGATAAAACGAAGAAACAGGAATGGTAGCAACACCGGCTTCTTTGGTTAAACGAATAGCAAGCTCTTTATCTGTTTCATCGCTGATGCGTCCATAACCGGCACAAACAAAATAACTGCCATGTGTGGTGAGTAAATCAAACTTTGTCTGCTTCATCAGCTCTGCAAAATAATCACGTTTCTGCTGCATGAATTTCGGAAGCGATAAATACGCTTCTTTATTATGCATATAATCGGCCAGTGCTACCTGTGCAGGTGTAAAGCAGGTGAATGTATTATACTGATGAACTTTTCTGTACTCTTTCATCAATGGTGAAGGGGCAATGCAATAACCCAGCTTCCAGCCGGTGCAGTGATAGGTTTTACCAAATGAAAAGCAAACAAAACTGCGTTCCAGTAATTCCGGATAACGCAGAATACTTTCATGTGTGAGTCCGTCGAAGATGAGGTGTTCATATACTTCATCGCTGATGATGAAAATATTGGTGCCTGCCGTGATTTTTTTCAACTCTTCAATATCCGATTTGTTGATGACGCTACCGGTTGGATTATGCGGCGAGTTAATGATGATCGCTTTTGTTTTTACATTGATTACCGATCGCACCATTTCCCAGTCAATGCTATAGTCGGGATAAGTAAGTGGCAACGGAATTGCTTTTGCTCCATTGATTTCAATGTTGGGAATATAGCTGTCATAAGCCGGTTCAAACAAGATCACTTCATCACCCGGTTGCAAAATGGTGGTAAGTGCTGTGTATATAGCATAGGTACCACCGGGTGTAATGGTGATATCTGTATCTGGGTTAATGTTGGTGTGATACAGCTGAGCTGTTTTTTCTGCTATGCGCTCCCGTAAAGCCATCAACCCGGGCATGGGTGCATATTGATTGAAACCTTTTTTCATGGCTTCGGCCAGCTTTGCCACCAGTTCTTCGTTCATTGGGTAATCGGGGAATCCTTGTCCTAAATTCACAGCATTGTATTCAGAAGCAAGCGCACTCATTACGGTGAAAATAGTAGTGCCAACGTTGGGAAGACGGGATGTGATCTGCATCCTGCAAAATAAGAAAACCCTTTTTGAAAACGGCATTTGCAAAGCAGTTCCCATTTACTAAGCAAAAGCAAAGAAAGGAATGACGCATCTCATGTTTCAGTAACCGGACTGCGTCTAAATTGGTGCGCCATTTTTAAAATGGTAAACCTTAAAACAATTTTATGAATACCAAGTATCGTCAGGCCGTCCAGGAATTTATGGAATGGGCCCAGAAGAGAAACATTGCACAACCCGAATTTATGCAGGCTGTGTCTGAAGTTGCTAACGCTGTGATTCCTTTTATTGAAGAGCATCCCGAATATAAAAAGGCTCGCATACTGGAACGCATGACCGAAGCAGAACGTATTATTATTTTCCGCATTCCCTGGGTGGATGATAAAGGCGAACTGCAGATCAACCGTGGTTACCGTGTGCAAATGAACAGTGCCATTGGACCCTATAAAGGTGGTCTGCGGTTTCACCCTTCTGTGAACCTCGGCATTTTAAAGTTCCTTGCCTTTGAACAGGTGTTTAAAAATTCACTCACCACATTGCCAATGGGTGGCGGTAAGGGTGGATCTGATTTTGATCCTAAAGGAAAAACAGATAATGAAGTGATGAGTTTCTGCCAGAGTTATATGACCGAACTCTTCCGTCATATAGACGCAGATACCGATGTGCCAGCTGGCGATATTGGTGTAGGCGGACGTGAAGTGGGTTATTTGTTCGGACAATACAAACGCCTGAAAAATAAATTTACTGGTGTGATTACTGGTAAGGGACACTCATTTGGTGGTAGTTTGATTCGTCCCGAAGCAACCGGTTATGGACTCTGCTATTTTGCAGATGAAATGCTGCGGGTGAAAGGCGATAGTTTCAAAGGAAAGAAAGTGGTGGTATCGGGCAGTGGTAACGTAGCCCAGTATGCGATAGAAAAAGTAATCCAGCTGGGAGGAATTCCTGTTACAGCATCCGACTCTGACGGATACATTTATGATAAAGAAGGTATCACGCAGGAAAAACTGGAATTTTTGCTGGAACTGAAAAATGTAAAACGTGGTCGGATAAAAGAGTATGCCGATAAATATGGTTGTGAATATGTAGCCGGACAAAAACCATGGAAGGTGGTTTGTGATATCGCCTTACCATGTGCTACCCAAAATGAGCTGGATGGATATGAAGCCAAACAGCTGATTGCGCATGGTTGCAAACTCGTTGCCGAAGGTGCGAACATGCCATGTACTCCTGCTGCCATTCATGAATTCATGCAGGCCGGTATTTTATATGCTCCGGGTAAAGCGTCCAATGCGGGTGGTGTGGCTACTTCCGGGTTGGAAATGTCGCAGAACTCATTGCGTCTTTCCTGGACAAGAGAAGAAGTGGATCAACGCTTACAGGGAATTATGAAAAATATTCATGCTTCCTGTGTGAAATACGGAACCGAACCCGATGGTGCGATTGATTATGTGAAAGGCGCTAACATCGCCGGCTTTATTCGTGTAGCCGATGCTATGCTGGCTGAAGGGCATGTGTAGGGAGGAGGTTGATAAGTTGACAGGTTGGTGTTCAGCTGTTCAATGTACGATGTTAGATGTACGGTGTACGACGCTCCGTTATGTGAACATACCTCATACGACGGAGCGTTTTTACTTTATTGTTTCTGTGCATATCCGTGGTATCTGTGAGATGCCTTTCGATCTGTCAATGATCAACCGCTCCCCTTTTTTTCTTCCCTTTCACCAGGTCGTATGAATGATCAATCCATTCTTTAATTGTTCTGAAGGGAACCGAACCGTCGATGATGATCGTGTTCCAGTGTTTTTTATTCATGTGATAGCCGGGTAATACACAGGCATGCATGGAGCGGAGTTCTTCTGCCAGATCGGGATCACATTTTACATTGAAACGCAGGTCTTCTGTATCGATCGGCAGTAAGAGGAATGATTTGTTATTTACTTTAAACACAATGATATCCGGACCAAAAGGAAGGGTTTCTTCTGCGTCGGGTTTGCTTAAACAATAATCTCGTATGGCTTCGATGTTCATGGTTGAAAGTTTAAAGTAGCAGGTTTAAGAGGTTCAAGAGTTCAAAAGGTTTGTTTACGTTTTGAACTAAAATCTTTTCATGTAAAAGGTTATATGTATGGTGGAAAACGCTTCGTAGTAAAAGCGAATCATTCATGCGAAGCCTTCTTCCGGCGAGGTTTTTCACCACTGAGTCACAGAGGACACGGAGCTTGAAAACAACCAGTCGATATCTTGTTTTTTCTTTATAGCACTCCTCTGTGCTCCCCGTGTCTCCGTGGTTAAATATATCATCCGTTCCTTTTATGTGAGAACAGATCTGCGTTCATCAGCCAAATCCGTTCCATCTGTGTTTCTATCTCACGAGCAAAGCGAGTGCTATTTCAACTTTTCCAGTGCCTTCTTCAGCAATGCCAGGAACTCGGGAATTTCTTCTTCTTTGCAGGTACCCACGCTTAACCGATACCAGGGTGAATCATTTCCGGCACCAAAAGCATTGAACGGAACAATGGCCAGCTGTGCTTCCTCCAGCAGGTATTGTGTAACATCGGACTGTGTGTTCAATACTTCACCATTTGCTTTTTGCATACCAGTGATATCAATTTTAATTGTGAGATAAATAGCGCCCTGTGGTTCTATCACATCTACTTTAAAACCTTCCTGCTTTAATTGCTGAAATCCTTTTGCAATGCTGCGCAGACGATAATAGATTTTTTCTTTGAAGTCGGCGAGATAACGATCCACATCTGCTGTTTGCAACAGGTATTGAGCTGTGGCCTGTTGTTCGGCCATAGGAGCCCATGCACCTACATGCGAAAGAATGGCTTTGATTTTTGAAATGATCAGTTCGGGTCCCAATGACCAGCCTACACGTACCCCTGTTGCGGCAAACACTTTACTGATACCATCAATGAAAACGGTGATCTCTTTCATCTCCGGACGCAAACTCACGGGATTGTAATGTTCATTATTGCCAAACGTGAGCGTCCAGTACATCTGATCAAACAACAGGAAGAGTTTCTTCTCGTCTGCACCACGGGATCTGTTTTCTTCCAATATAAGGTCACAGATTTTTTCCAGTTCAGTTTTCGGAATCATAGTGCCGGTAGGATTCTGTGGTGTGCAAAGACACAACAAGGTTGCTCCTTTGATCAGTGGTTTTAATTCCTCAGCTGTGGGCATGAAATTATTTTCGGGCAGGGCATTCACCACCACATGTTCTGCTTCGTTGAAATGTGTATAGTGATTATTATTCCAGGAAGGCGCTGCATAAATCACTTTATCTCCTTTATCCACCAGGGCACGGAAAGCTGCATAAATGAGCGGACGGCCACCGGAGGCTATCTGAATTTCATGAACTCCATAACTCAGTCCTTCCCGTTGTTCAATGAATTGCGATACACTTTTGCGCAGGTCCAGTATACCTTCTGCAGCAGGGTAAGTGGTGTAGCCCTTTTTATAAGCATCAATGATGAGCTGTTCCAGTTCCTGTGGAATAGGAAATACGCTGCTGTCGAAATCACCAATGGTAAAATTGTAGATACGGTCGCCGAGGCGGATGCGTTCTTTGATCTGGTTACCCAACTTCACAATTTCTGAGCCTACCAGTGTTTCCGAGAGATGAGAAAGTTTCATGTAATAGTTTGTGTCGCAAAATTAACTGAATGCGCACACATCTCCTCAAATCTGAAACGACTCTGCTATCAGGTCTTCCACCGGGCGGCGGTAAGATACCGGAAGTTCTTCCTGTGCGTAGCCCACACGTATCACCAGCAGGGGTTCTGCTTCCAGCAACAGTAAGGCTTTCATCTTTTTCCGGGTTTCTTCAATTTCGCAAGCCATGCTGATGTGTGAGTGATTTACTTTATAACGGGTAGCCATAAGCGCAAACCGTTCAAAATTGCGGCCCAGCTTCACCCAATGTTCGGGATTGCTTTCTTTTACAGAAAACACAACCAGCAACGGAGAGCTTTCAACCATTGTTTCTGTTTTACCGGCGGTACTGTTGGCGGAAACAAAGGTTTCAAAAAAGAATCGTCCGAGTGCAGGCATAAGCGCAGGCGTTCCAATAGAAACAGCTCTTAATCCATCCTTATGTTCTTCTGCTGTTTCATCGTTGAAGCGGATCCAGTCGGCCAGTTCTTTTTTAAATGCCGGGTTTTCAAAATGGCGCTTACTGGCTTCTCTTGTAAGTTGTGTGATTTGCTTTTTAATTTCCGGTCCGGTTATAAATGTGAGTTGTATAGGATCATCTGCATGAACAGAATGAACCAGCTTTTGTGTTATTTCGGGCGACAAGGCTTCTCCGTTATATTCGGCACGACTTACATGCCGATCCGGAATGGAGTAATATAAGGGATCTTCTTTTGTTTCAGGATCTTCAAATAAATGAACAAGAATAGAAGGATTCAATCCTTTAAGGTCATACATCACATTACAGTTATAACCATAATGAGAGGCAGCAATCACCAGGTTTTCCAATGCACAGCCCAGGCTGATGAATAGTCCGTGATCATCTGCATCCACCACCGGCAAACGACGGGTGAAATCAGGAAGAAGTTTAATATAATGCCCTTCGATCTGAAACTTCCATGGTTGGGTATTATGATCAGAGGGGGCTAACGAAGCGTATTCGATAATGGACTCAAAATGCTGGAGCATACGGCAATAATTTGCAGGGAAGTTCCTACAAATCAATTCTTTCAGGAATGATCTACATCAAAGTAAAAGATGAGAAAAAGTATCAAAATCTTACTCTTCGATCCGCTCCACGCAGCCATATTCTCTTTTCAGCAGATCATCGTATGAATCGGCTTTCTGAAACAGGTTGCGGAAACTGTTCACACCAGCTTCCTGCTGCAGATCCTGGTCGTACACAATCATACTGAGAATGATATTTTCTTTGGCACAACTGAGAACCAGTCCGTTACTGTTGTAATTTTCTTTAAGCAGAAAACTGTACAGTGGCTTGATTTGTAAGGGCTCTTTCGGTAACTGGCAGAGATAGGCATCGGCCGTAATGAAGAAGTTTTCCGGGTTGTAACGGATAATGATTTTAGCGCTGCCTTCCTTCACACTCCAGCTGTTAACTCCGTCACGGGCCAGTTTCACATCTTTGCCCAGTTCTTTCAAAATGTTTTCGATGGTTTTGGCCACGCCCACCGGTTCGTATTCTTCTTCGGGCAACTGGGGTAAGCTCACTTCTGTTCCGCAAGCCGGACAATACTTGCCGCTGTCGAGGTTCTCCGGCAATACCAGGAATTCACAGGCAGGGCAGCGGGTGGAAGGGTGACCTTTGTGCGGTGCATAGATTTGTAAAGCGCTGCGTAAGTATAATTCGGGAAGGGCAAAGCCAAGGTTATCGCCGCCACGAATGATGAATGTGTTTACACCAATTACTTCACCTTCCATATTCACCAGCGGACCACCACTGTTTCCGGGGTTGATGGCGGCATCAATCTGGATGAACTTCATGCCATCTCTCACACGGTCCACTTTCGAAATCACACCGGCAGTAGCTGTATAGTTGAGCCCGAACGGATGGCCAATAGCAATCACCGGATCACCATCTTTCAATGTATCATAATGGCCAAGTCCTATTTGCGGAAGCGTAACCTGTGGAGGTGGTTGTAAAAAAGCAAGATCATGTTTACGATCGGTATACCACACACGGCTGAGTGTTTTATCAAACTGTTTTCCGGCTATGGTTACTTCTGCCTGTCCTTCTATCACATGAAAATTGGTAATAATGAGATCAAAGTCTTTCAGGTAAAAACCGGTACCGGTGCCAGATTGTGTGGCAATCTGGATGATGGCATCTTTGTATTGTTCTACTATGGCTTGCGAGGTTCTCATTTGGCTTCGGTATTTACAAATTCAGTTTCGGAAGTGAAGGAATGTGTGAAGCTCAGCAAAGAATCGTATTTCAGGTTCTCGGTTTTAAATGCAATCAACGGATATTTATCCTTCCATGTATGAATGATTTTGTGAATCTTTTCTTCAATGAGTGATTGATTAAACACACCGGTTGCGCTATTGTACAATTCATCGTGCATGCCCAATGCTTTGAAATAATCGCTGTAACGAACCATCATAAGAATATGATATAATTCGGTAACAGGTTTGGGCATACTGAAATTGTACTGGCAATAACTGAGTCCGTATTCACTGATCTGTTGTGCTATTTCCGGATAACTGTTATCACGGTACCAGAACATATTCTGATTAGCGGCATAGATGGTATCCGAAATCGTTTTCTGTTGCTGCGGTGTGGTAATGGCGAACGTATGCTTACTGCGGAAGAGATACGGAAACACCTCTTCTTTCGTTTTGTCGGCCATTTTTTTAAAAGCCGTGATCATAGCCTTATTCTTCTCGGTAACAGGGCGGTCTTCTTTTGAAAAATACTGGGTCACCAAGTCTTCCAGGTCATAGAGCAGGCGGCCTTCGGGTACAATTAAGTAATCGATACGATAGGCCAGGTTTAGGAGAAGGTGAGCAATGCCGCCGCTGAGTTTTTCCGGATCCAGTGGTTCCACCAGGTCCACCGTTTCTTTGATCCATTGACGGAGGAACTGGTATTTTACTTCCTTCTCAACTTCTGGGATGGATTCAATATGATCCGTATCGGCCGGTTGAAGAGAGGCGAAATCCTGCACCAGTAAATCATCCTGTTTATCGGCACGGGTAGCCAATTCTTTAAAAGCGTAATAGAGTTTATGTGGATTGGCGGAAGAGATACCGGTGTCGAAACGCATACACAGGCGCTCATCGTCCAGGGCATAGCGGCTGTAATAAAGGTTGAAGTTTTGTTCCAGCAAACGGCGCATCACCGGAACAGCAGGTTGGGGCATGCGCACCAGTGTTACTTCGGCAGTGAGCAGATCACCGGCGCATCGTCCACGAACCATTTTGCTGCCCTGGTAAAATGAAAACTCCAGATCGGCGCCTTTGATTTCCGATTGAACGTTGTTACTGGCATCGTCCCGCAGATAATCAAAAAAAGCGATGATGCTTTCCCGGTGTTTATTTTCTTTAAATAACTGATCGGCATCGTTCCAGCGCTGCGTTTTGGCAACCGTTTTATTATTATCGCTGTAGCGGCCAAAAATGATAGTGGCCGGAGCGGCATCCGGAGATTGTTTTTTCTTTGCCCAGCCAAATAATTTATCCAGCATTGTTCAAAAATTACAGGGGTCTAAAGTACAGCGTTTTTCATAGGAAATACCTAAATGAAGTTGATAATTTAAGCCTTATCTTGCAGCGGTAACATGCATTTTTTAACTACCTTCCAAGACCAAACAGACAGTATATGAAGTTTATAGCGTCGTCTTCTGCTTTATTGAAACAGTTACAACAGATCAATGGTGTGATTAATGCCAACACAGTGCTTCCCATCCTGGAAGATTTTTTGTTTGAAATCAACAAGAACAAGCTTACTGTTGTGGCAACCGATCTGGAAACAGTGATGAAAATTCACATGGAAATTGAAGCAAAAGACAGTGGCCGTGTTTGTATTCCTGCACGCATCCTCATGGATACATTGAAAAATCTGCCCGATCAACCGCTTACATTCAACATTGATAAAAATTTCGGAATTGAAATTACAAGCGATAATGGTAAGTATAAGGTGATGGGTGAAAATCCGGATAACTTCCCGAAAGAACCCGTGGCCGATGATACCACTTCGTTCACCACTACTTCTGCATCTCTTGTAACAGCCATCAACAAAACCTTGTTTGCAGTTAGTAATGATGATTTACGTCCTGCAATGACCGGTGTGTATTTTGAGTTGGATAAAAAGGGATTGACATTTGTTGCAACCGATGCACACCGGCTGGTTCGTTACAAACGTACCGATGTAAGTTGTCCCAAGAATGAAAATTTCATCGTTCCCAAGAAACCGTTGAACCTGTTGAAAGCAGCATTGCCGGTGAATGACGATGAAATCAAACTTTCTTATAACAGCAATCATCTGTTTGTGGAGCATGGAAGCACAGAGCTGGTCTGCCGCTTGATTGATGCACGTTTCCCTGATTATAAAGTGGTAATCCCATCCGATAATCCTTACAGCATGATTGTAAGCCGTAATGATTTCCAGGGAGCGCTGCGCCGTGTGAGTGTGTTCAGTAACAAGAGCACCAACCAGGTGGTACTGAGCATCAGCGGTAGCGAACTGCACCTTGCCGCACAGGATGTGGACTTCAGTTTTGAAGGTAACGAACGCATGAAATGTAGTTATGACGGCGATGATATGCAAATTGCGTTCAATGCCAAATTCCTGGTGGAAATGCTGGGCGCACTGGAAACAGATGAAGTGAAAGTGGAACTGAGCACATCTACCAAAGCAGGTTTATTGAAACCTTCTGAACAAAACGAAGGCGAAGATGTGTTGATGCTGGTGATGCCGTTGATGTTGAATCAATAATACCAACCGATACGAACTGTAATATAAATCCTGCTGTAATGGCGGGATTTTTTAATTTCATACCATGAGTTTTATTCCGGTCTTTTCCTTTGATAATTACATTGATGCCAATCTGCGCATGGGTCAACTGCAGGAAGAAGGGATCAACTGCTGGCTCAAAGATGAGCATACGGTTGTGATTGATCCTATTTTAACCAATGCGATTGGTGGAATTAAGCTGATGGTGCATGAAACACAGAAAGAAAGGGCCATGGATTTGCTGCGCATTATGCGGAACCGGGAAAAAGAAAATCATGCTTGTCCGCATTGTGGTTCGTTTAATGTTGAATACATCATTACCAACCGTAAAGCATCGAACTGGTTGATGGCGATTGTAACATTTTTGTTGGGCAGTTATGCAGTAGCTACGGAAAAACGTTATCATTGTTTTGATTGCGGAGAAGAGTTTGAAGAGAAGGATAGAAACACAGATGGAACGGATTTGACGGATGAAGGCAGATGAGAAGCGGAATGCTTAAGGCGAAATGCTCAATGCAATTGAACCCTCTGCGTTCTTTTTTCTCTGCGGCGATTAATCGTTGGCCGCTTGTCGTTGGCCGTTGGCCGGAATACAGGAACCACGGAGACACAGGGAGCACAGAGGAACACAAAGAAGAAAAAGTATAGTCCTGCTACCTTGTTTTCAAGCTCCGTGTTCTCCGTGCCTCTGTGGTGAAAAAAATTAGTCGAGGAATGATTCGTTTTACAAATGAGCGTCGTACACCGTACAACTAACCTCGTACATAAAAAACATCTTAACTCAAAACGTAAACAAACCTTTTGAACCGCCGACGCTAACGGTCGGGGTCTGTGACTTTGAACTTTTGAACCATTAAACCTGCAACGTTAAACCTTTAACCTCCCCATATGCTCGAACGTTTTATTGAATTCTGGAATCACATCACAACGTTTCAACGGTTGTTAACCATTCTCATTCCGCTGGTGTTTTTCTGGCTGCTGGAATATGTAATTCCGTTGTTTACGTTTGATAAGCCCTACAATAAAGTAAAACACACGGGTGTGAACCTCGTGTTTTTAGCCACCTCATTTATTGTGAATATCATCCTTGGTATTGCCACGGTTGCGGTAAGTACCTGGGTGATGAATCAACAGATTGGTGTGATGAACTGGATGGAAATGCCGTTATGGGCACAGGTGTTGCTCACGTTGTTCATGATGGATTTGTTTGCACAATACATTCCGCATTATCTCATGCACAAAGCAAAACCGCTCTGGCGTTTTCATGTGGTGCATCACAGCGATACACATGTGGATGTAAGCACCGGTACCCGTCATCATCCCGGCGAATGGATCATCCGTGAAAGTTTCACCATGATTGGTATTATTGTCATGGGTGTGCCCGTTGGTTTGTATTTCATGCACCGCAGTTTCCAGGCGTTGTTTACGTATTTCAATCATGCGAATATCAGCTTACCCAGGTGGCTCGATAAAACAATTGGTTTGGTATTTGTATCTCCGGATATGCACAAGTTTCATCATCATTATAAACGCCCGTGGACCGATATGAATTTTGCCAATAGCTTTTCCATCTGGGACCGTGTATTTGGAACGCTTGTGTATGATGATCCGAAGAAGATTCGCTATGGCATTGATACACTGGATGATTCGCTGGATGAAAACGTAGGCTTTCAATTGAAAGTTCCGTTTGATCATAAGATACAGGTGACGAGACCGGAGGAGGAAGAGAGGAACGTAGGCCGTTGAACGTTTGCCGTTGGCCGGAAGGCAAGTTTAACCACGGAGACACAGAGTGCACAGAGGAATACAAAGAAGGAAAGATTTGTAAGTTATTTTCAAACTCCGTGTTCTTTGTGTCTCTGTGGTGAAAAAAATTGACCGAAGAATATTCGTTTTTACAACGGAGCGTCGTACACCGTACATCCAACATCGTACATGAAAATAGCAAAACGTACACCAACCTTTAAACCTGTAACGTTTAACCTTAAACCCAAATCTTTTGAACCCCTCAACCCTCCTGCTCGGTATTGGCAATCCGCTTCGAAGTGATGACGGGGTGGGAGCATTTATCTGTTCGCAATTGGAAGCGGTACAACAGCCGGGCTTTGTAGTGCAAACAACCCAGCAGTTGCAAACAGAATTCATCGAAGAATTTCTGAAGTATGACCGTGTATTGGTGATTGATGCATCAGTTACGGCCAATGAAGTAAAAATAGAACGGGTGCAGGCAAGCGGTACCGCTGTTGCCTCCTCGCATCACATGAACCTGTCGCTCATGGCAGCACTATCGCAACAGGTATATGGGAAAGAGTTGTATTTGTATTCCTGTGCCATTCCTGTCATCAGTTTTAAGATGGGTAATGAGCTTTCTGCTGTTGCTATAGAGCAAGCAGAGAAAGCTATTACCGTCATCCGTGAATGGTTAGAGAAACATTAACCTCTTTGCAGTTCTTTCACCAATGTTCCGCTTTTGTCCACAAAACGAATGAGCATGGGCATTTGTCCCAATGCGTGTGTGGAGCAGGATAAACAGGGATCGTAACAACGGATCGTGCTTTCCACCCGGTTGAGCATTCCTTCTTTTACATCGCCACCTTTCACATACTGTTGCGCCACTTCCAGCACTGAACGGTTCATGGAAGGGTTGTTTTGTCCGGTTGCGATGAGCAGGTTTACGTTCAGCAGTTTACCGGTTTCATCGGTTTTATAATGATGAAACAGCGTACCACGGGGTGCTTCGGAGCTGCCAATTCCTTCTTCATAGTTCCAACGGCCATGGTGCTGAATACGGGTGGATGTCACCATTGGATCCTGTAAAATCCTTGCTGCATCTTCCACATCACTCAGCGCTTCTATCAATCTTGTGTAGTGATAGAAGAAGGCGCCGTGAACGGGTTTACCGCCGCTCATGGATTTGAAGTTTTCAAATTCTTTTTGCGCCAGAGGCGTTTTCATACGACTGGCCACATTCAAACGGGCCAGAGGTCCCACCCTGTAAAATCCTTTTTCAAAACCCAACGGCTTGTAATAGGGATATTTGAGATAAGACCATTCCACCGAACGTTCGGCGATATAATTGAGATATTCTGAAGGGGCTAGTTGATCTTGTAAAATAGTACCATCTGCATCTATGAAACGGAGTTTGCCATCGTAGAGTTCATGTTCTCCGTTGGGTCCCACGGTACCCAGGTACAAAGTGGGCGATGGTGCAAAACTGTTCACCATATCTGCATGTTCTTCATGAAAGCGTTTGATGATTTCAATGGCTTTCTGAACGGTTTCTGTTGCTTCGGGTATCCATTCCAGTAAGGCCTTGCGGTTATCTTCTGTCAAAGCATAAGCCATACCACCGGGCACAATACCCATGATGTGAATTTTCTTTCCGGTAATGCGTTCACTTAACTCTTGTCCGAATTTGCGCAAGCGGATTCCTCTCAATGCAATATCCGGGTACTTTTCGGCAATACCGAGGATGTTTCGTTTTACCGGGTCGCCATCGTATCCCAATAAAAAATCGGGAGCTGACAGGTGGAAGAACGACAACGCATGGGATGAAAGATTCTGGCCAATGTGCATTAACCGGCGCAACAGGTTCGCTGTGTACGTGGGTTGAATACCCTGGATCATTTCACAGGCTTTGACGCTGGCGAGTGTATGGCTCGTAGGACAAATACCGCAGATGCGGGGAGTGATGGTGGGCATTTCTGTATACATGCGCCCTTCACAGAATTTTTCAAATCCTCTGAATTCATTTACATGAAACAGGGCATCGCTTACATTACCGTTTTCATCCAACTCCAATGTGATGTTGGCATGTCCTTCAATACGGGTTACCGGGGATATAAATATTTTACGCTTATCCATATTTCAGTTTTTTGACCTTGCTCAGATCAGGAACACGGTCATTTAAAAATTCGAATAATACATAGAAGATGGTATCAGCATCGGGCGGACAACCGGGCAATACAAAATCAACCGTTACCACTTCCTGCAGCGGAACTACTTTATCATTCAGCTTTAATAAAGAAGGATGATTGGGCACTTTTCCTTCGCTGTCGTTACTGATGGCATTTACATAAGAAGTTTCAAACACTTCTTTCAATGGAAAGTAGTTGCGCATGCCGGTAACATTGGTCATCACTGCACAGTCGCCCAATGCAATCAATGTTTTCGCCTGATGGCGGATGTGCAGAATTTCACGGAGGTGTTCATCGCTGGTAACAGAGCCTTCCACCAGTGCAATATCCACTTCGGGTAATTCTTTTCCGTCAACGATCGGACTTTTTACAATATCAGCCAGCTTTGCCACATCGAGGATACGTTCGTCAATATCCAGCAGCGACATGTGGCAACCGGAGCAGCCACCCAGCCATACTGTTGCTAATTTTTTCTTAGCCATGTGTTTAATTATTAGAATGATTCAACAGGCAGATCCTTACAATTTCATACAACGTTTTTCCACCAGCTCGGTGATCATGCCCGGGTTTTTATTTAATTGTCCCTGTACAATTGCCTTCGGCCATATAGCACCGGTAGGACAGGCGTGCAAACATTTGCCACAGGAAGTACAGGTGATAGATTCGCCCCATGGTGTGTTGAAATCGGAAATAATACGTACCTGATGGCCTCTTCCCATTACATCCCAGTTATGCGCACCTTCCACTTCATTACAAACTCTTACGCACCGTGTGCACATGATGCACCGGTTATGATCAATCACATACCATGGATGAGAAGTATCCACTTCACATTGTGGAAACAGATGCGGATAACGGATGGCGTCCAGTCCTACTTTGTATCCAAGCTCCTGTAATTCACACTGGCCATTTGCCACACATACCGCACACATGTGATTACGCTCGGCAAAAAACAATTCGGTGGTGATGCGTTGGTAGCGTTTTAATTTTTCTGTTTCGGTATAGATAATCATATTAGGTACCACCTTCGTTGTACAGGACGGTAATAACTTGTTTACACCTTCTACTTCTACCAGGCATAAGCGGCAGGCGCCAATATCGGTTATGCCTTTCAGGTGACACATGGTTAATATTTCAACACCAACCTGTTTGCACACTTCCAGGATCGAGGCGTTTGCCGGAACATCGTAAGATGTATTGTTTATAGTTACCTTAATTGTGTTCATGGCTTACGTGTTTGTGCTGTTTCAATTTTTCTTCATATTCATTTCTGAAATAACGTAATGTGCTGAGCAATGGGTTGGGAGCAGACCCGCCCAAACCACACAGGCTGGTTTCTTTTACATAGGCAGCCAGTTCTTCCAGCCTGTCGAGATCATTTTTTGTTCCGTTCCCTTCGTATATTTTCAATATCAGGTCGTGCATCATTTTGGTTCCTACACGACAAGGCACGCATTTACCACAACTTTCATCCATACAGAATTCCATGAAGAAGCGGGCTACATCCACCATATCCGTTTGTTTGTCCATAACAATCAAGCCGCCTGAACCCATGATAGAACCCAGACTGGCCAGGGATTCATAGTCGAGTTTTGCATCAAGGTGTTCCACCGGAATACAACCGCCGGAAGGTCCACCGGTTTGTGCCGCCTTAAATTCCCCGTCGTTTGGTATACCTCCGCCAATATCAAACACCACTTCTTTCAAACTGGTGCCCATTGGAACTTCAATCAATCCTGAATATTTAATCTTGCCCGCCAATGCAAAAACCTTTGTACCTGCACTACGAGCGGTACCAATATTGCTGAACCATTCTCCACCATTAAGGATGATCTGATGTATATTGGATAAGGTTTCCACATTGTTGATCAGAGTGGGTTTTCCCCATAAACCTGCTTCTGCCGGATACGGAGGGCGGGGACTTGGAGTACCTCGTTTTCCTTCTATAGAGGCGATGAGCGCTGTTTCTTCTCCACAAACAAACGCACCGGCACCAATACGCACTTCCACATTAAAGGAAAAACTGGTACCTAAAATATTGTTGCCAATTAATCCTTTTTGCCGTGCTTGTTTGATTGCTGTTTCAAATCTTTTTACAGCCAATCTGTATTCGCCTCTTATATAGGCATAGCCTTTATTGGCACCAATGGCATAACCTGCAATCAACATTCCTTCCAATACACTATGAGGATTTCCTTCCAGCACACTACGGTTCATGAAGGCACCAGGATCACCTTCATCACCATTGCATATCACATACTTCTGATCGTTTACATGCCTGTATACCGATTCCCATTTGAGACCGGCAGGGTAACCGGCACCACCACGTCCACGCAATCCGCTGTGTTTGATTTCTCCGATCACTTCTTCCGGCGACATCTGGAACAATACTTTTTCGAAGGCACTGTATCCGTCGTGGGCCATGTAATCCATGATATCTTCCGGGTTGATGCTGCCGCAATCTTTCAGAATCACTTTTTTCTGATTCTTGAAAAAAGGATCTTCTTCTGCATTGATAAAGGGCTCGGGTCGTGTATCTGCAAACAATAACAATTTCCGGATCGGTTCTTTATTGATAAACTGTCCCTGTACCACTTCTTTAATCGTGTCACAGGTAATTTTCTGATACATGGTGTTATCCGGCATTACCTTTACAAGCGGGCCCTGGTTGCATAAACCCATACAACCAGACAGAGCTGCTTCTACTTCATTTTCAAGCCCCAGGTTTTTAATTTCTTCTTGTAATACCTTCAGTACTGTTTCAGAGTCAGAGGCCATACAACTGGTACCACAGCATACAAATATTTTATGCTTGCCGTTTTCTTTACGGGCTTTCGCATTTGCAATCAGTTCTTTTAATTCTAATCGGTTCATACGGCTTGCAGTTTTTCTTGAATGGAGGAAACAATTTTTTCTGGCTGCGGCATTGATTGTACTTCATCGTCAACAACTACAGCAGGGGCTAATCCGCAAGCACCAATACATCGTGCAGCTGCTATGCCCAGTTTGCCATCGGCGCTTACTTGACCAGGTACCAAGCCAAAATGTTCTTCAATTTTGGCAAGGATCTGTTGTGCACCTTTCACATAGCAGGCGGTACCAGTACAAACGAGGCAGGTATGATCGCCTTTGGATTTAAGAGAAAAGAAATGGTAGAAGGTGACCGTGGAATAAACCCGTGAAGGAGGAAGCTTCAATTCCCGGGCAATGTACCTGAGTACATTCATGGGCAGATAGCCATAACTGTTTTGGGCTGTGTGCAAGATTTCGATCAGCGCATCGGGTTGATACTTTTCTTTTTTGATTTTTGCTGCAAGCAGTTTCACACGGGGATCTGATTTTGGAAGATCCACTTCGTGTAATGGAACAGAAACATTCATATAGCCTGTTTTCAATTTGACCGGAGAATATCGATCATTGAACCTGGTGCAGCTAGGCTCTTGAGGGATTTCTTCAACAGCCAAAACTATAGAAGGCTCTTGAGGGGTTTTATGACATTAGTCAGTCGTTTAACTAATCAATCATAGGGATAAATCGTTGGCAGGAATACAGGAACCACAAAGGCACGAAGGAAGACAGAAGGGTCACAAAGGCGTTCAAAGGCTGAATGCTCAACGCTTAATGCTAAAGGCAGAATACAAGTCAACCCTTTGAACATATTGAACTTCTTGAACATTCCTACTCTGCGAAAACCTCTGTGTTCTCTTTTCTCTGCGGCTAGAAATTGTTGGCCGGGAATAGCTAATAGCTGTTGGCTGATAGCTTATAGCTGGAAAACACTTTCATTGTATGAAGTTGTTTATAGTAAAGAGTGTCGTACACCGTACATCTAACCTCGTATATGAAAATGGCTGAACGTACGATAACCTTTTGAACTTCTGGAATCTCTTGAACTTTTTAGTCGCTGACGCTATCGGTCGGAGTCTACGACTTGAAACTATTAAACCTGAAACTTGTAACCCGAAACCCTTAACCTTTCTCACTCAATAACAATTTCTTCGAGCCAGCCAATGCAGCTTCCTGTTCTTTGGTGAGTGTGGGATAGGAGAGGTTGAGAGAATTGAGCGTATGTATGATTGCAGACGATACTACAATGCGTGCAAAAGATTTATGATCGGCGGGAACCACATACCAGGGAGCTGTGGGAGTGGCGGTGGCTTTGATCATTTCTTCATACGCATTCATGTATTGTTTCCAGTAAGTCCGTTCTTTTACATCGCCTGCTGAGAATTTCCAGTTTTTATCTTTTTCATCAATGCGTTCGAGGAAACGTTTTTTCTGTTCGTCTTTCGATACATGCAAAAAGAATTTGCAAATGGCCACACCATTTCTGTTGAGATATTGTTCGTAGTGGCGGATGTCTTCCAGCCGTTCTTCCCAGATATGTTTGGTAATGAGCTCCGGTGGCAGTTTCTGGTTCTGTAAAATCTGTTCATGTACTCTTACCACCAATACTTCTTCATAATAGGAACGGTTGAAGATGCCGATGCGTCCCCGTTCGGGCAGGTGTTTATTACAACGCCACAAAAAATCATGATCCAGCTCTTCCTCACTGGGAACCTTAAACGAAGTTACCTGGCAGCCTTGCGGATTTACGCCGCTCATTACATGTTTGATGGCGCCATCTTTACCCGCAGCATCCATTGCCTGGAAGATGAGCAACACGGCCCATTTATCCTGCGCATATAATACATCCTGCAGTCCGGCTAAAACTTCCACCCCCATCTGCATCACTTCTTTCACCAGGGGCTGATCTTCGGGCCCGAGGTCTCCATCTTCAGAAGTGCTGTAATTCTTCAGCTTGAATTTTTTGCCATTACTCACACAATAAGGGCGGGAAAAGGATTCTGCTTTTTTGGTCAGATCTTTTTTGCTGAGGTTGCGAAGCTGATCGTCCAGTTGTTTTGGATTCTTTTTTCCCATGAGTTTGCTTTTAAGTAAAAGTATCTATAAGGTATGAAATATTCTCCGACGAAAAATGAATCTCCACCGTTGCTAACGGATCATAGTTTTTAATTGTTTTTTCAGGCGCAACCTTTGCAAAAAATTGACATCTTTTATTAAAATTACTGTTACTTTTGCGCCATCATTTAATTAATCAGTGACAAACAGAACAACATACCTCATTTCAGCTTTGTGTGTAAACAGCGCACAAATGCTTGTTGTCTTTTCTCCCCGATGCCGACGTGTGTTCTGACAGGACGAGTCACTCACCACGGCCCCTGTCAGTGAAAAACTCCCCCGGACATTTTTTCTTGGATTGGTGATCCGCTTTTAAGTAAGCTTTTACAACAATCAATGGACAATCAGGAACTTATTATTCGTGTAGCAAACAGTGACGATGTTCACTATGCCGAAACGATTACCACCGAAATGGAAGAGAGTGCCAAAGCACGTGGAACGGGTATTGCTAAAAGAAGTCCGGCCTATATCGCACAAAAGATGAATGAAGGCAAGGCGGTGATAGCAACAACTAAAAGCGGGGCTTGGGTTGGCTTCTGTTATATTGAAACCTGGAGTCACGGCGCCTTTGTGGCCAATAGTGGTTTGATTGTTTCTCCTGCTTACCGCAAAAGTGGTGTTGCCAAATCCATCAAGCATAAAATTTTTGAACTGAGCCGTCAGTTATATCCCGATGCCAAAATTTTTGGTCTCACAACCGGGTTGGCGGTGATGAAAATAAACAGTGAGTTGGGTTATGAACCCGTTACCTACAGCGAGCTAACACAAGACGAAGAATTCTGGGCAGGGTGCAAGAGTTGTGTCAACTATGACATCCTCATGAGTAAAGAGCGCAAGAATTGTATGTGTACAGCGATGCTTTACGATCCCAAAGATCATTACGAACCAGAAGAGACCAAACAGTATTTTGAAGAAAATAAATCCGGCTTTGAACGCTTGCTTCGTTTTAAAGAGTGGAAGTTTGTGAAAGCGTTGCGACGAAAAGATCAGAATGGCAGTGAGCCCAAAGCCAGAAAGCTGTTTCACCTGTTTAGTTTTTAAAATGCATTGGCCCATAATGCCATTGCAGTTCTCATACATCGTTCTTATTACATTTCAACAATCAGTACATGTCAAACAAAATCGTTCTTGGTTTCAGCGGTGGTTTAGATACCACCTATTGCGCCAAATACCTGAGTGAAGAAAAGGGCTACGAAATTCACAGCATTATTGTAAACACGGGTGGATTTGATGAAGCAGAATTAAAACGCATTGAAGCGCATGCTTACAAGCTGGGTGTAAAAACACATACCACCATTGATGCCGTGAAAGGGTACTATGATCGTATTATCAAATACCTTGTTTTTGGAAATTGTTTGAAGAACAATACCTACCCGCTCAGCGTAAGCGCCGAACGTTTGGTGCAGGCATTGCATATTGCGGAACATGCAAAGAAGCTGAATGCAGATGCAGTGGCACATGGCAGCACCGGTGCAGGAAACGACCAGGTACGTTTTGATATGATCTTTCATATCATGTTACCCGGCGTTCAAATTATCACACCCATCCGTGATATGAAACTGAGCCGTGAAGAAGAGATTGCATATCTCAAAAGCAAAGGCGTGGAAATGAATTTTGATAAAGCCGTGTACAGCATTAATAAAGGATTGTGGGGTACCAGCGTGGGGGGAAAAGAAACATTAAACAGCAAAGGAATGCTGCCCGAAGAAGCATGGCCCACCCAATGCACAAAACAGGATACAGAAAGTTTGCAACTGGGTTTTGAAAAAGGAGAACTGTATCGTGTGAATGGAAAACGTTTTGATCATCCGGCAGATGCGATTGAAGAAGTACAGAAAATTGCCGGAGCTTTTGCAATAGGAAGAGATATCCATGTAGGAGATACGATTATAGGCATTAAAGGCCGTGTGGGTTTTGAAGCCGCTGCACCCATGGTGATTTTAAAAGCTCATCATGCGTTGGAAAAGCATGTGCTCACCAAATGGCAATTGCAATGGAAAGACACATTGGCTCAGTTTTATGGCAACTGGTTGCACGAAGGACAAATTCTGGATCCGGTGATGCGGGATATAGAAGCATTTTTTGAAAACAGTCAGCAACACGTAAGCGGTACTGTATTTGTACAACTGATGCCTTACCGTTTTATGATTGAAGGAATTGAAAGCGATCACGATCTCATGAGCAGTAAGTTTGGCAAGTATGGCGAAATGAATAGTGGTTACACTGGCGAAGATGTGAGAGGCTTCAGTACCATTTTTGGCAACCAGACGAGAATCTGGAATGCAGTGAATCAAAATAATCAGTAATTATTAATTGCTGATTATTGAAAACTTTAAAATCATGAGTAAAATCAAAATTGGAATCATTGGCGGAGCCGGGTACACAGGAGGTGAGCTCATTCGTTTGCTGGTGAATCATCCCCATGCTGATATCAGATTCATCAACAGCCGGAGTAATGCAGGCAAACCTGTTTCTTCTGTACACCAGGATTTGGTGGGAGAAGCGTTGGTTTTCTCTGCTGATATATCAAATGAAGTGGATGTATTATTCCTTTGTCTGGGACATGGTGAATCCAAAAAGTTTTTGCAGGAACACACGATTGATCCTTCTGTAAAAGTGATTGATCTGGCCAATGATTTTCGTTTATCCCTCAACGGCCAACGGCGAACGTTTAACGGCCAACCTTTCATCTACGGACTGCCTGAGCTGAACAAAGCGGAAATTAAAAAGGGAGGCCACATTGCTAATCCCGGCTGCTTTGCCACCGCCATTCAACTGGGATTACTTCCACTGGCAAAAGCAGGTTTGTTGGGTGAAGTGTATACAACAGGCATCACCGGAAGCACTGGAGCCGGACAAAGTTTATCGTCCACCTCCCATTTCAGCTGGAGAGCCAACAATATCCAGGCGTATAAAACTTTAACCCATCAACACCTGGGTGAAATTGGTGAATCCTTATTACAACTGCAACCCAACAGTGATATAGCGGTGAATTTTGTTCCCTGGAGAGGCGATTTTACAAGAGGTATTTTCATCAGCTCACAAGTTCATACCGAATTAACACTGGAAGAATTGAACGCTTTGTATGAAGATTTTTATAGAGAAGCTGTATTTACTCATGTTGTAAAAGAGCCCGTGTTTCTGAAACAGGTAGTGAATACCAACAAGTGCCTGATTCAGCTGGAAAAAGTGGGAAGCCTGGTGGTGATTCATTCGGTGATTGATAATTTATTAAAAGGTGCCAGCGGACAAGCGGTACAAAATATGAACCTGTTGTTTGGTCTGGAAGAAACGGCAGGATTGAAATTAAAAGCAACTTATTATTAAAACCGCAGAATGCTTAAGGCTTAATGCAGAACGCAGCCTTAAGCCTTAAGCATTCTGCACTAAGCCTAAGTAAATGAACTTATTTGATGTTTATCCCGTTAACCCCATTACAATTACGAAAGCAAAAGGAAGTTATGTGTGGGATGAAAATGGCGAACAATACCTGGATATGTATGGCGGACATGCTGTAATCTCTATTGGTCACACACATCCGCATTGGGTGAAACGGATCGAAGAGCAATTGCACCAGATTGCTTTTTATTCTAACTCTATCAAAATTCCCATTCAGCAGCAACTGGCAGAAAAGCTGGGTAAAGTGAGTGGTAAAGAAGCGTATCAATTGTTCTTGTGTAACAGTGGAGCCGAAGCAAATGAAAATGCACTGAAGCTGGCGAGTTTTCACAACGGAAGAAAGAAAGTGATTGCGTTTTCAAAAGCATTTCATGGAAGAACGTCTCTTGCCGTGAGTGCCACCGATAACAAAAATTATATCGCACCGGTGAATGAAACAGACAATGTGTTGTTTCTGCCATTCAATGATGCGGCTGCATTAAAAGAGGCATTTCAAAAACATGGAACAGAAATTTCTTCTGTAATCATTGAGGGTATACAAGGCGTGGGAGGTATTCATGTGGCTGATGTGTCGTTCCTGAAACTCATCCGTAGTTTGTGCGATGAGTATGGTGCTGTGTACATTGCTGATAGTGTGCAGTGCGGCTATGGAAGAACGGGTAAGTTTTTCAGTCATGATTATGCCGGTGTGGATGCAGATATCTACACGATGGCAAAAGGAATGGGCAATGGATTCCCTATCGGCGGAATTATCATTGCACCTCATATCAAACCCAAACATTTTCAGTTGGGTACAACGTTTGGAGGAAATCACCTGGCTTGTGCTGCTGCCTTAGCCGTACTGGAAGTGATGGAGGAAGAAAAACTGATGGGTAACGCAGTCATGATGGGAAAGTACCTGAAAGAAGAACTGGAGCAGATTGATGGAATAGAAAATGTGAGAGGACGGGGTTTGATGATTGGGTTTGATGTGCCTGAGTCTTTAAAGGATTTAAAGAAGAATCTGCTGATCAATCAGAAAATATTCACCGGCGAAGCCAAACCGAATGTCATTCGATTGTTGCCAGGTCTGGGATTAAAAAAGAAAGATGCAGAAATGTTTATAGATGCGGTGAAAGAAGAAATTGAGAAACTGAAGTCTTGAACCACAAAGACACAAAGGCTCAAAGAAACAAAAAGCATTCGTTGAACTAAAATAATAAAAGTGAAAAACTTCGTATCTGTTCATGATGTAGAAAACATCAATTCGTTGGTTGAAAAAGCATTGAAGTACAAGGCTAATCCGCTTGCGGATAAAGCGCTGGGCATTGGCAAACGCATGGGATTGATTTTTTTGAACCCCAGTCTGCGTACCCGTCTCAGTACACAAATCGCAGCAGAGAACCTGGGCATGCAGCCAATTGTCTTCAATGTGGGCAGCGAAGGATGGACATGGGAGTTTGAAGAAGAAGCCATCATGAGCGGAACAAGTGTGGAGCATGTGAAAGACGCAGCACCTATTCTTGGAAATTATTTTGATGTATTAGCCATACGTACTTTTCCGGGTTTGAAGATCAAGGAAGATGATTACAGTGAAATGTTCATCAAACAGTTCATTAAATATGCAGGCGTGCCTGTGGTAAGTCTGGAAAGCGCCACACTTCATCCGTTACAATCACTTACTGATATTGTTACTATACAGGAAAGCCTAATGCTTAATGCGCAAAGCTCAAAGCTGCAGCATGGCCTTGGGCATTTGGCATTCGGCGTTAAGCCCAAAATCGTTCTTACATGGGCTCCGCATATCAAACCGCTTCCGCAATGTGTTGCCAATAGTTTTGCACAATGGATCAATGCATGGGGACAGGCCGATTTTGTAATCACCCATCCTGAAGAATATGAACTCGATGAACAGTTTACGAAAGGCGCCACTATTACACACAACCAGGAAGACGCATTAAAAGATGCCGATTTTGTATATGTGAAAAACTGGAGTACGTATACTGACTATGGTAAAATCTATTGCAACGATCCGGAATGGATGTTGACGAAAGAAAAACTGAAAGCTACGAACAATGCAAAAGTGATGCATTGTCTGCCGGTACGACGGAATATTGAACTCAGCGATGAAGTGCTGGACAGCAGCAACAGTATTGTAACCCAACAGGCAAGCAACCGGGTGTGGGCAGCGCAGGCCGTACTGAGTGAAATTTTAAAAAATAAATAAGCGTGCATGCATAGTGAAGATTTATATATCATCAAGATTGGGGGTAATATCATTGACAATGATGCTGAATTGGAAAAATTCATGGCCTCATTTGCAGCCGTTCAAAAACCGTTCCGGCTGTTGGTGCATGGAGGAGGTAAACTGGCCACGCAATTAGCCGGACAGCTCAATGTTCCCCAGCAAATGATAGAAGGCCGCCGTGTAACTGATGCAGAAACACTGAAGATTGTAACAATGGTATATGCCGGGTATATTAATAAAAACCTGGTGGCCCGGTTGCAATCAAAAGGCATTAACGCATTTGGAATGTGTGGCGCTGATGGACAGCTGATCCTTGCAGAAAAAAGAAAGAACAAACTGTTTGATTTTGGTTTTGCCGGTGATATAATCACTATTGATGCTCCACAGTTCAATCATTTTCTTTTTATGGACCAGGTTCCTGTGGTTGCTCCTATTGCAGCAGATGATCAAGGACAATTGCTGAATATAAATGCAGACACCATTGCGCAAAGTGTAGCCGTTGCTATGTCAACAATTTACAATGTGATTCTGGTTTACGGATTTGAGAAGCCCGGCGTACTTTCAGATGTGAATGATGCTTCATCTGTGATACCACAGATCACCAGTGCCTCTTATGCCCAGCTGCGGGAAGAAGGTAAAATCTTTGCCGGAATGATTCCGAAACTGGACAATGCATTTGCAGCATTACGGAACGGAGTAACAAAAGTGATCATCGGTAACGCCACATCATTACCCGAATTAATCAACGGAACAGCCGGCACCACCATTGTTTTATGAGTACAGATGCAAACATATTGTATGAAGAGGCTGTTCAGTTGCTGAAACAACTCATCAGCACTCCTTCCTTCAGCAAAGAAGAAAGCGAAACAGCTGCTATTATTGGAAAGTTTTTAGCATTGAAAGGAATTGCGGCCAGCAGGGTTGGAAATAATATTTATGCATTGAATCAGTATTTTGATGCAGCAAAACCAACCATCTTACTCAACTCACACCACGATACAGTTAAACCGAACAAAGGCTATACAGTAAATCCGTTTCAACCTATCGAAACGGATGGAAAGTTATTTGGATTGGGAAGCAATGATGCAGGCGGTTGCCTTGTGTCGCTGATTGCCACGTTTGTTCGTTTTTATCCTGAGCAGCATCTGAAATACAACCTAGTTCTTGCAGCGACTGCAGAAGAGGAAATCAGTGGTACCGGTGGAATTGAATTAACGATTCCGCATCTGCCCGCAATAGATTGTGCCATTGTGGGCGAGCCCACCCAAATGCAGATGGCGGTTGCCGAACGTGGATTGATGGTGCTGGATTGCATGGCTTATGGGAAAGCCGGACATGCCGCCCGTAATGAAGGTGAAAATGCGATTTACAAAGCAATCAACGATATTCATTGGTTTCAGAACTACCGGTTTGAAAAAAACAGTGAGTTGTTGGGTCCTTGCAAGTTTTCCGTAACATCCATTGAAACAGAAAATAAGCAACACAATGTGGTTCCGGCTCAATGTAAATACATCGTGGATGTTCGTGTAAATGAATTGTACAGTTTTGAAGAGTTGCTGCAACTCATCAAAGCAAATGTGCAGAGCGAAGTAACACCACGGAGTACCCGGCTCCGCTCTACTTCTATTTCATTGGAACATCCGTTGGTGAAAGCCGGACTGGAACTGGGCAGAACATATTATGGTTCACCCACCACCAGTGATAAGGCGTTGATGCCGTTTCCTTCTTTGAAGATGGGTCCGGGCGATAGTGCCCGCAGCCATACTGCCGATGAGTTTGTGTACCTTGATGAAATAAAAGAAGGGATTGGATTGTATGTGGAAGTGTTGAATAAACTACTGTAACCGGTTACTGGTTTCCGGTTGCAGGTATCTAAAGCTAACAGTATGAAAAGTTACCGGGACCTTGATATTTTTAAGGAGTCGAAGCAGCTTGCTGTAGAAATTCACAAGCTTACACTTCAACTTCCAAAGTTTGAAATGTTTGAAGAAGGAAGTCAGATCCGAAGATCATCAAAAGCAGTAACTGCTGCTATTGTTGAAGGCTATGGAAGAAAAAGATACAAACAGGATTTTATCCGGTTTCTTGTGTTTGCTCAATCGGAATGTGATGAGACAATTGTACACCTTGATTTTTTATTTGAAACCGGGTCTTTGAACGACCAAGCAATGTATGAACAATTAGCTCAGCGATATACCGTTTTGAGTAAGCGACTTAATAACTTTATTCAGTGGGTTGATGATAACTGGAATAAACAATCATCGGAGGGTTATTAACCAGTAACCAGTAACCAGTAACCAGCAACCTGAAACCTGCAACTTAAAAAAATGAAACTCTGGAGCAAAGAAAATACAAGCACATCGGCATTGGTGGAGCAATTCACTGTTGGCCGTGATAAGGAATTCGATTTGTTACTGGCAAAATACGATGTACAGGGATCCATTGCCCATGTAACCATGCTGGGCGAAGTGGGATTGATGACAAAAGAGGAAGCCGAACTGGCGGTAAAAGGTTTGAATGAAATTCTCAACAGCATTGAGCATTCTGCATTCAGCATTGAGCCTGGCGTGGAAGATGTGCATTCTCAGGTGGAAGCCCTGCTTACTCAGAAGATAGGTGATGCCGGTAAAAAAATTCATAGCGGCAGAAGCCGTAACGACCAGGTGGCAGTTGATATTAAATTATACCTGCGGGCAGAAATCAACCAGGTTAAAGCAGAAGTAAAAAATTTGTTTGATCTGCTCATCAGCAAAAGCGAAGAGCACAAAGACAAACTCATCCCCGGATACACACATCTGCAGATTGCCATGCCTTCATCTGCCGGATTATGGTTGGGCGCCTATGCAGAAAGTCTGACAGATGATTTACAACTCCTGGCAGCAGCCTACCACATCGTCAACAAAAATCCATTGGGCAGCGGTGCCGGTTATGGTTCTTCATTTCCGCTCAACAGAAAACGAACAACGGAGTTGCTTGGATTTTCAACCTTAAACTGGAACAGTGTGTATGCACAAATGACCAGAGGAAAAGCAGAAAAAGCAACAGCGGTTGGGTTAAGTGCCGTGGCCTCATCGCTCAGCAGATTGAGTATGGATTGTTGTTTATATATGAACCAGAATTTTGGTTTCATTTCTTTTCCGGATGAATTAACAACAGGCAGTAGCATTATGCCGCACAAAAAAAATCCGGATGTATTTGAATTGATTCGTGCCAAATGCAATCGCATTCAATCAACACCGAATGAATTAACGTTGCTGCTCAACAACCTGCCCAGCGGGTATCACAGGGACCTGCAACTCACCAAAGAAATTCTGTTTCCAGCCATTGAAGAACTGAAAGGATGTTTGCAGCTGATGCAGTTAATGTTGCAGAACATTCGTGTGAAAGATCAGCTATTGACAGATGAAAAGTATAAATACCTTTTCAGTGTGGAAGCCGTGAATGAACTGGTGAACAAAGGCGTGCCCTTCCGTGAAGCGTATCAACAAGTGGGAAATGCAATCAACAACGGAAATTTTGAATTTGACCTGCAACAACTACATCATACACATGAAGGAAGTATTGGCAATTTGTGTAATGAAGAAATAACAACAGAAATGAACAAAGTGCTTGCTTTGTTTCAATAAAAAAGCTTCAATGTGAATCGAAGCTTTAAAAAGTTTGTGCAGTTATTCCCTTACTCGGATATAAATTTTTTCATCAATCTGAATTGTCTGCTCTGAGGCGATTCAAAAGACTCCATCACGTGGTCAAAAAATAATCTGACAGTACGGATGAATAAAGAGCTTTTGTTCAGGGGTTCAGCTTTATTCATAATGATTGGATTTAGAATGTAAAGATAGAAGCGCTATGGCGCATCCGCAATAGAGGAACTACCTTATTGGCCGGGTGTAAGAATTACGGTAGCAAAGGAAAAATTGCTTTATCGAAAGCGGAATGCTGAATGCTTAAGGCAGAATGCAGGCAAATCTACGATTATAATCTGTTGAAAGACAAACAAATACACGGCAAGAGCGTTGGCGTAAAACAACCAGTAAATTATGTTGCTTTTACGTTAATGACTTGTTTGATTAGTCCTTCTGGGGCAGAAATCTGCTTCCTTCATTTTCAGAAAATTGAGGTTTCCACTTAGAAAACAGCAGGAATTTTGTTAGTCTGAAATGCAATACTGGTGCGGGTTTCAGCTATTCCGGTGCTGTTTGTTCTTACTGTTTGATACAGAGATCCTACCGCATATTGGAACGATGTATTATTATTGCATTCAAATTAAAGAGCCAATATTTATAATGAAAAAATCCACCTTCTTCTTTGCCTTTCTCATTACATCATTGATAGCTGCTGCACAGTTAAAAACAAGCAACACTCCTTCTGTAAAACCATACCTGGAAAAAGTGATTGCTGCTTATCCCACGCAGTATTTTGAATTGCGGGGCGAATCGATCAGCAGTGAACCGGGCACTTCTGCTTTCAGTTCATCACTTCAGATCCCGGGTTCCCTGGAAAGCAGGGTGGTGGGAGTTATCGGCAAAAAGAAAAACTACTGGGCATGGGAATGTAAGCTGATGTCGACAGAAGATTTTAATGAAATGAAAAAAATGTACCGCAGTTACTTCAATGATATCAATGGTGGTAATTTATTGAAAGGCGGAACAAAACGTTTTGTTGCAACTGCTCCTTATGAAACACCAACCGAACAACAACGGTTGTGGAGCAATCAATTCCGCATCAACGAAAACCAGGCGCCGGGCAGTAATGTATTAATTGACTTAGTTGCCGAAAATATCGGCTTTGAATGGGTGATCTGGCTTCGGGTATACGACAAGGAAAGAGATACCGATATGCGACCCACTCAAAAAGAAGAAGATAATTAATCAGCAAATACGTGGCAGCTGTTCACCGGTGAGATAATTCACCACCCGTTTGCCGCCAATCTTACTTTTCATGATCACTTTGCCGTGGTGATCATCCACCACTTCTCCAATGATGGCAGCCCTTTCAAAACCGGCTTCGCTTTTCAGTTGCTGTAAATAGTTTTGTGCAACCTCTTTTTTTACAATGGCCAGGAATAATCCTTCATTGGCAACATACAATGGATCAAGGCCCAGCATTTCACAAGCACCATCCACCTGTTCATCTATGGGAATTTGTTTCTGGTCGAGGTAGAAGCCGAGTTTGGTTAACCCGGCCACTTCGTTTAATACACTGGCTACACCTCCTCTTGTAGGGTCACGCATGAAGTGAACGGCGTCGCCAAACGAATCAAGTAATGCTTGTGTGATGTGGTTGAGATTCTGTGTATCACTCTGTATAGTGGTTTCAAATTCCAGTCCTTTACGCAAACTCATAATAGCAATACCGTGTGCTGCTATTGGTCCGCTGATGATGATCTGATCACCCGCTTCTATGCGGTTATGATGAATGTTTGCATGAGGATGAATAATACCAATGCCGCTGGTGTTGATGAAAATTTTATCACCCTTTCCTTTTTCCACCACTTTGGTATCGCCTGTTACAATTTGCACACCTGCTTGCTGTGCTGCAAACTTGATACTTACTAATACTTTCCAGAATTCTTCAATAGAAAATCCTTCTTCAATAATAAAAGCAAGCGAAAGATATTTGGGTGAAGCGCCGCACATGGACAAATCATTCACCGTTCCGTTCACGGCCAGATCACCAATATCACCGCCGGGAAAAAAGATGGGAGAGATCACATAGCTATCTGTACTGAAGGCAATCTTTCCATCCAGTTGCAGCATGGCGCCATCGTGTTGCTGATCCAGCTGATCGTTTTTAAGAATATCAAATACGCCGCTTTGCAACAAACGTTGGGTGAGCAATCCGCCGCTTCCGTGTCCCATGGTGATGACATCAAAATCAAATTTTGGGAGCGGACACTGGAGTTCCATTTTTAATTTGTCGGACATACCACAAATTAAAAATCAAACACCAAAAGGAAAAATATGTTTTACTGTTGGATTGTCATTCCAAAACGGGTCACCTGCTCCCGGAGGATTCGTTCCACTTCTGTTTCTAGCGTCGATTCCGGTTTGCCGCTGTTATTGTTTTTGTTGGTACGGATGTACTCATCCCGTTTCTGGTTTAAAGCAATGATTTGTGTTTGAATAGAACTGCGTTCTTTTCGTTTTTCGGTTACAATCACTTTCAGCTGCTCTTTTGTTTTCTTCTGCAAACTATCGGGCAATGTTTTAAAATCTATCTGATCAAATACCACTTCACCTTCTGCCGATTTATCCACCAGGTCCCACGAAGAATTATTATACAGGTTGGATTTGCTTTTTGCTTCTGCCCGCTTGATGCCCGCTTTCTTGCTCACCATGGAGTTTTCTTTATCCATCCGCTGTTGTTTGGAATAATAAGCAGCACCCATATTGCCATAAGTGATATAGGTACTGTTCAGTTTTTCATTTAATGTGTAGATGAGTGTATCGTAGGGTGTTGGGATATCATCAATTTTTTCATTTTGATTAATATTGGTAAAGGAGCCGTTTCCACATTCTGCCTGGAGGTTCCAGCGTTCCCGGATTCCGGCCATACGATCGCCGCAATAAATGGTGTTTACAATAATACCCTTTGACTTTGCTTCAGTACATGCCTTGGTATAGGATAACGAACCCTGTAGAAAACTTTCGTTACCGGCAATAAAAATCACTTTGTATGAAGCAGGGTTGGTATCCCATTTCAGTTCTTTGACTGATCTGAAAATCACATGACCGCAATATTCATCACCGCCGTTGGTGGTTAGAGCAAACAAATTTTCGGAAAGCGAATCGAGATCGGTAATGAAATTGTTGATTTGCCGTATATAGCCGCCTTCACGGTCATTTCGTGGGGTACCATATTCATAAAGCGCAATTTCAATTTGTGGTGCCTGTTTGTTTTCACATTGAGTACGGCCCAATGTATTAACCATATTCCACAGCTGGGCTTTGGCCTGATCGATGAGGCCGTCCATACTGTTGCTCACATCTAATAAGATGGCTACTTGTATTTTTTGAGAGCCTGGTGCAGTTTGTTTTACTGCCCGGGTTTTATGAAATGAATATTTCTGACCGGAAGATAAAAAGATGAGAATGATTGCGGCAGCGCAAACAGCCAGTAAGGGTTTCCAGAACGATTGCATAAAGTTGGTTTTTTACTGAAACGCAACTTTTCAATAAATGCATAAAGCAGTTATTTGTTTTGGCAATGTTTTAACAGAGAATATACAGACTAAAAGAAAAGAGTAAAAGACAGTCTTGCAAAAAAGGGCGAACCGGGTGTGAAATGAATTTCGGAAACGGGCTCCGGTTCATTCTGTAAGCGGCTTTCTGTATCAAACTGTGTTTCTTTCCATTTTGTATTGAACAGGTTTTGAATAGCAATACCTGCTTCCCATTTGGGTTGCGTATAGTTCAGAGCAAAGTCAGTTACAAAATATCCTTTAGCAATAACGGTATTGTTTTCGTTTGCCGGACGATTACCCATATACCTGTATCGAAGACTGCCGTTCCATCCTTTCTGTACACGGTACGAAAGTCCGCCGGTACTGGTAACACGTGGCGCCAATGGTAAATAATCCGATCCCTTGGGTTCGCCAATTGCTTTGGGGTTGGCAATACTCAGATCGGCATCCAGAAAGAAATGTTTCAATAGTTCATAGCGAACAGATACATCAAAACCCATCCGCTGTGTTTTGCCACCGGGCTCCACCACACCTTCATCGCCCACATATACAAACTCCTGTTTCATCCATAAGTACCAGATAGCCGACTGAACGATTATTTTTTTATTGAGCTTGAAAATGCCACCCAGATCAGAACCCCAGGCAGGCGTCACCACATCTCTTCCGTTGTGTACAACAGCAACCCTTGTATCATTACTGTGAAAACCTTGACCGTTGTACCAGTAGAGTTGTATGTTTTTGTTCACTTTATAGTTGAAGTTGAGTTTGGGGCTAAAGACAGGCGATTGAGAATGTAAGGTGCCACCGTTTAATAAATCCTGGTACTGATTGGAAAAATAATCAACCCTGAAACCAAACGTGAGATCCAGCTTGGGAGAGAATTGTATTTTTTCTTCTGCAAAAGCAGCAGCATTCAGCTCATGAATATTACCAAGAGTAATTGCAGAGGTTGTGATGGTGCGGCTTTTAGTTCTTGACAATTCAATCTTATCTATATAATCATAACGTAGTTGCACACCTGCTTTAAACAGTGTAGCGTGATTGAATAGCTGGTGTTGCTGTTCATAGCTGTTTGTAAAGCCCAGTATTTTCCGATGTTCTTTCTGGCGAATCTGATCACCATTAACCGGATCTTCTTTGAAGAAGGTAAAGTTGGAATAAAGTTCAAAACGATAATCTGTAAAGTACAACTGGTTGCGGAAAACTGCTCCGTTGTTGAGATAATGCAATAACTCCAGGTTGGCGTTATATCTGCTGGTAGATCCACCTTCGTTATTATCAATGGCTCCAAAAAAACCAATGGTACCGTTGGCAACTGCCCGGTCAGGGATTTGCCCGCTGGCATTCCATTTGCTGGAAAATGCAGAGGCAGTTGCTGTGAGATAACTATTCTTACCCGTTCTGCGATGATATTTCAGTAAACTGTTAAGCCGGGAAAAGTTTTGCGGACTTTCAAAGTATCCTTTTGTAAATGAGAACTCAGATGCGAACAGCAGTGTTTGTTCCGGATTTTTGTTTCCTAACAGGTTTATGCCAGTAATACCTCTGAAAGTACTGTATTGTCCGCCTTCCACTTTCACAAAATTCTGATCCAGCACATTTTTTGTTTTGAAAGCAACATAACCGGCTGTGGCAAGATTTCCTTTTGATGTTTCGTAAGGGCCTTTATTAAAATTCACCTTATCAATTAACTCTGGAATCAGAAAATGCAGATCAGCATAACCTTGTCCGTGGGCATGACTTACCATATTCACCGGCATACCATCAACTGTAATATTGATATCTGTACCATGATCCAGATCAAAGCCACGCAGAAAAATCTGTTCGGCTTTACCACCACCTGCATGCTGCCCAATGAATAAGCCAGGTACCAGGCGCAGTACTTCCTGTGAGTTCATGATGGGACGGATGTGAATATCCAGATCACTCATGGTTTTAAAAATACCTGTCTTGGCCGATGCTTTTACCACTACATCCGATAAAGTGGAAATCCTGGGAGTGAGCATAAGTACCGCTTCTCCGTTTGTTCCTTTCAATGTGTTAATATCAATCACGATGGATTCAAACCCGATTGCAGATATAGTTAATGAGGTAACGGTGTTGGGCAATCGCTTCAGACTTACAATTCCCAGTTCATCTGAAACCTCTCCGAAACCGGCGGCTTCATTATAAACACTTGCATTCTGCACAGGCACATGCGAATTGCTGCTGACCAAATGAAGGTGTTTAATGGACGATTGGCTCCATAAATCAAACGGAATAACGATCAAAAAAAGTAAGAAGTAAAATGGTTTCATGCTAAGAACGATGTGCACATAAAGATAAAAAAGAATGATCAGGCTTCCACCGCATTGCTGTGATAATGATAATAGGCAGCACAGGCTCCTTCACTGCTAACCATCGGCGCACCCAACGGATGTTCGGGATTACATTTTTTACCAAAGTGCGGACATTGAAATGGTTTTTTCAACCCTTTCATGATTTCACCGCTGATGCATTCGTTGGTTCCATCAACGGTGGGTTCTCCTAAATCAAATTTCACCCGTGCATTGTAGGATTTGTATTGATCATTCACTTCATATCCGCTCATGGGAATTTCACCAATGCCCCTCCAGCTTCTGTTGCTGATGTCAAACACTTCACGGATGGTATCCTGTGCCATACGGTTGCCTTCCCGCTGTACACTACGGGCATATTGATTTTCGGTTTTGTATTCACCGTTTTCCAGTTGTTGTACTGCCATGAGAATTCCCTGCAATAAATCAACCGGTTCGAAGCCTGTTACAACAATGGGTGTTTTATACTTTTCTGCAATGGGATAATATTCATCCATTCCCATAATGGTACATACATGTCCGGCTGCTAAAAATGCATTGATGGTATTTTCGGGATCGCCCAGTATGGCTTCCATAGCTGGTGGAACTAATACATGCGATGCAAGAATGCTGTAGTTGGTAACACCCATCTTGTGTGCATGCACCACGCTGAGTGCATTAGCCGGGGCAGTGGTTTCAAATCCTACGGCAAAGAATACCACTTCTTTCTCCGGATTTTGCCGGGCCAGTTCTACTGCTTCAAGAGGAGAATAGAGAATACGCACATCGGCACCGGCAGCTTTTGCTTCCAGTAAACTTTTGGTGGTGCCGGGCACACGCAACATATCGCCAAAGGAGCAAAGGATCACATTGGGTTTTTCACTCAGCTCTATTGCCTCGTCAATGATACCGATAGGAGTTACACAAACCGGGCAACCGGGCCCATGCACCATCGTAATTTCTTTGGGCAGCATTTCAAGAATACCATTCTTAACGAGACTGTGTGTTTGTCCGCCGCATATTTCCATAATCGTCCAGGGACGGGTGGTGATGCGGTGCAGTTCTTCTACATACTGTTGAACAAATTCTGGATCTCTGTATTCGGAAAGAAATTTCATATTTAAGGATTGAAGGACTGAATGAATGAATTAGCCGGAAACATTTTACTTGCTTTCACTAATACTTTCAGGATTTCTTCTGATTCATTTTATAATGGTTTACTTTTTTAAATCTGATTTTCCCTCTGTGCTTTCTCTGTGAAACCTTTGTGATCTCTGTGGTTAAAATAGAAAACCACAAAGAACACGAAGCAGAACACAAAGGACACTATTCAATAAAACAATCTTCACTCATTCAATCCCTCATTCTTTATCTCTTCCACTTCTCCCATTTGTTCCAGGTAACTGAATGTTTTCTGCGCTTCTTCTTCGTCCACCACGCTGATGGCAACCCCCACATGCACCAATACAAAATCATCCACTTTTGCTTCGGGAACCATACACAAGTTGATTTCTTTCAGAATGCCACCGAATGAAACCTTACCTGTACGAAACGTATCATCGAGCTGTGAGGCAATAGAAACAATTTTTCCGGGAATAGCTAAACACATAATCTATACGTTTTATGAGATCAATACTTTTTTAAATTTATGATTGTTGGCTTGCCTGTCCATCTGCAACTGCATATAAGCCAGTTGTCCGAATGAAATACATTCATCATTCGGTGATAACTGTTGATGGAAAAACAAGGTATACTTCGGTTTCAACTCCTGTATCAACAAATCAACCAACAGGGAATTCTGGAATACGCCACCACTAAAGGCAATCTGTTGCATATTGGATTCTGCGGCAACACGTTCAATTAATTTCACCAGCGAATAATGAAGATTGAATGCAATCTTTTCTTTTGGAACGGATTGATTCAGGTCGGTCATCATTTCTTCCAGCATCGGCATCCAGTCAACTTTATGATTCATTACAGGTAGTGTATAAGATTTGGGTGATGTTAAATCACTTCTCAATGCCAATGCTTCCAGTTGCATCGCTGCTTCTGCTTCATGTGTCATCACATCACAAACGCCCAGTATGGAAGCAATGCCATCCAGCAAGCGGCCCATGCTTGATGTTACAATTTCTTGTTTTTGTTTCAGCAGATTATTATAGTGACTGTATTCTGTTGTTGAAAACTTCTGTACTAAATAGGAATGAAACGCTTCGTTTGCTGAGCAAAGCGATAAAGCCGATAGTCTTGGTTCTTTTGACATTTTATCGCCCATCAACACGGGAAAATAGTTCAACTGTGTATGATGCTGTATTTCCTGCTGGTCGAATATAAAAAACTCACCGCCCCAAATTTGTCCGTCGTCTCCATAACCGGTACCATCCCAAACAACACCCAGCACCGGTTCATCTGTTTTGAGCAATTGATTTTCTGCGAGTACTGCGGCGAAATGGGCTTTGTGGTGCTGTACTTCAGCAAATGGAATGGCTTGTTCGGCTGCATAATTTTTTGCCAGCTCTGTGCTGAAATACCCCGGATGTTTATCGGCAATACATAGTTCAGGATCGATTTGAAGCAGGTGCGTGAGGTGATGCAAAGTATGTTTGTAAGCCTGATGTGCATCATAACTACCCTGGTCGCCAAGGTACTGACTAATGTAACATTGCTTCTGTTGCAGTATGGCAAAACTACCTTTCATATCGGCACCCATGGCCAGCATTTGTGAAGTGCCTGCAAAAGGAAATGGCAGATAGTTGGGCGCTAATCCTCTAGACCGGCGCAGTATGATTTGTTGCTGCTCTGTGTTACTGAACTGCATCACACTATCATCCTGGGGTACGGTGATTTCCCGATCGTAGGTTAGTACAAAATCAGCAATCTCGCCCAGGCTTTCCAATGCTTCCTCATCTTTATAAATGATGGGAGCACCACTGATATTTCCACTGGTTGCGATCAACGGTTTATGAATAGTATCTGCAATCAATGCCAGTAAAGGCGAGTAGGGAAGCATGATTCCGATCTTGTTCAGATCCGGTGCGATCAGCTCTGTGCAAATACCGGTTGATGGTTTGGGTTTCAGTTGGCACAATACAATGGGAGCCACAATACTCTGCAATGCTTCTTTTTCTTTGGGATGCAGCATCACATCCCGTTCAACTGTATAGATGGATGGGTATAAAACGGCCAGTGGTTTCGACGGACGTTGTTTCCGTTCCCGTAATGTTTTAATGGCAAAGTAATTAGTGGCATCACACATGAGCAGGTAACCACCGATTCCTTTTACCGCAATGATATGTCCGTTAAGCAAGGCGTCTTTGATCATGATCAAAATACATTCCACATCGCTGCAGATATGTTCACCATCGCTGTTGTAAAGATGCATGGGAATACCACAGGTGTCGCAGGAGTTGGTTTGACTGTAATATCTTCTGTGAGAAGGATTGTGGTATTCTTTTTTACATTGCCAGCACTGTTCGTATTCGCTCATGGTGGTATTGGGACGATCGTAAGGCAATGCGTTGATGATGGAATACCTTGGTCCGCATTGCGTACAGGTAATAAAAGGATAATGATAACGACGGTTGTGTTTATTGAAAAGATCCTGTTTGCAATGATCACAAATTCCAAAATCGGGTGTGATTAATAATTCCGGTTGCTGATGATCTTCACTTTCGATGATTGAAAAATCCTGAAAGGTCTGCAGGGGAACAATCGATGCCTCATGATGGGTGATGATGGCATTGGCAGGTGGTTGTTCAACCAGCGATTTATAAAATTGTTTCAGTAGTGATTCTTCGGCAGTGACATAGATATGAACACCATTGCTGGTGTTGTTCACCGTTCCGTTAATATGCAACAGATGGGCCAAACGGAACACGTGCGGACGAAAGCCCACGCCCTGCACCAAACCGCTGATATGTATATGCCATGTTTGCACGTTTGTTGTTTTTACCACAGAGACACAGAGGGCACAGAGAATTCAAGCCAAAAACTATATTTACAATGTTACCGTTCTGTTCTTTGTGTTTCATTTCATACATGTTCGTGATGTGCCACCCGTTGTTTGAGCCAGCTATACCATTCATGTAAGCCCTCACCTTTATAAGCACTCAGTTCAATGAAATCGAGGTGCGGATTTACTTTTTTTGCATTCTCTTTAAATGCATCCACACTGAAGGGAACATAAGGGAGCAGATCTGTTTTATTAATAATACACAGTTGTGAACTGTGAAACATATCGGGATACTTGAGCGGTTTATCATCGCCTTCGGTAACAGAGGCAATCACCACACGGGCTGTTTCGCCTAAATCAAACATAGCCGGGCAAACCAGGTTACCCACGTTTTCAATAAACATTACTGTATTTTCTTTGGGTTTCATGTGCTGCAGTGCATGAAGGATCATGTGTGCATCAAGATGGCAACCTTTGCCGGTGTTGATCTGTACAACCGGTGTACCGGTGGCATGGATACGATCGGCATCATTGCTGGTTTGCTGATCGCCTTCAATTACATAGCAACTCAGTTCTTCTTTTACATCTTTCAATGTTTTTTCCAGCAAGGTTGTTTTGCCGGAGCCGGGCGAACTCACCAGGTTCAGGGCCAGTATGTTTTTTGCTTCAAAATAACCTCTGTTGCGCTGGGCCAGCAGGTTGTTCTGGTAGAGCACATCCTGCTCTACATCCACTACTTTTTTTGAATGGGAGTGATCGTGATGATGATCGTGTTCGTGGGAATGTCCATGATCGTGTTCATGAGGGTGACCATGCACTTCATGAATGGAAACAGATCCGTTAGCGTCGCAACCGCAGGTGGCACACATAATTTCTGGTTTGAGTTTTATAATGAAGAAAGGACTGAAGGAATGAGTTCAGCTTACAACGAGTGATTTCACTTTCAGTTCTTTTCCTTTTTTGATTTCTATAAAATGTCCGTCGCACACCGGGCAACTGTCGTACAGGTTCTGCATGTGAAAATCAATTCCGCAATCCATACACATGCCCACACCATTTACCCGGTTCACAATCCGCTCTGCATCTTTCAGCAGCGAGTCTTTGATTCCCTGTTCCCAGGCAAAATCAAAGGCATTCATCTCCACACCACTCAGCTCGCCGATGTCCAGCTCAATTTCATCCACACGTTCAGCTTCGGCTTTGCGTGCCTGTTGTGTGGCAATATCCACAATACTCATGACTATCGATAGCTCGTGCATGATCAGTTCTTTTGTTTTTGAACGTCGTGCATTTCTTTTCTTCTGCCTAAAAAGAAAATCACTACGGCCATCACCAGTAATGCAAATACAGCATGTTCGGGTTCAACGATGTAATGTTTAATAGTAAAACCTTCCGTTTCACCATGTCCGGGATGTGCCATACTAATAAAAGGCATCAGGGCTGCGAGCAAGAGCATCATTTTTCTCATCGTACTCAGATTTTTAGGTTTCAATGTTAGGAGAAGCCCGATTCAGGCACAATGAGCAATGTCATTTATTATTTTGACTATGGTCATTTTGTTGGTGCAACATCGTTTTCATCTTTAGTTACTCTTTTTTTCACACAACCCCTTTAATGCTTGTCGTATGTCAACAAAAACTGAACAGCGGACACCTACGTATTATGACGAGGTCGTTCGCAAGGGCTATTCCCGTAAAGATTTTTTAAAGTTCTGTACCATGATGGCGGCCTATATGGGTCTCGACAATTCAGGCCTTGCCCAGGTAACAGATGCTTTAAAAAACAAGCCCCGCCTGCCGGTGATCTGGCTGCACTTCCAGGAATGTACCTGCTGCAGTGAAAGTTTTATCCGCTCTTCACATCCCATGGTGGCGGATATTTTACTCGACCAGATTTCACTCGACTATACTGAAACACTTATGGCTGCGAGTGGCCACCAGGCAGAAGAAGCCATGAAACATACGATGGAGAAATACAAAGGGGAGTACATTTTATGTGTGGAAGGAAGTGTGCCTACCGATGCCGATGGTGTGTATTGTATGATTGGCGGTAAAACTTCTATGCAGATTTTAGAAGAAGCCGCTGCTGGTGCCAAAGCGATCATTGCCTGGGGCAGTTGTGCCTGCAATGGTTGTGTACAGGCGGCAGCTCCCAACCCAACATCTGCCACACCGATTCATAAACTGGTGAAAGGGAAACCTATTATCAAAGTGCCCGGTTGCCCGCCAATTGGTGAAGTAATGGCCGGTGTGATTGTACATGTGGTGGCATTTGGACGTATACCCGAACTGGATAGTTTAGGTCGCCCGAAAGCATTCTATAGTAAACGTGTACACGATACCTGTTATCGTCGTCCGTACTACGATGCCGGTTTGTTTGTTGAAACATTTGATGATGAAAATGCGAAGAAAGGATACTGCTTATATAAAGTAGGATGTAAAGGCCCGTCTACTTACAATGCCTGTGGTGTTACCAAATGGAACAACGGAACATCCTTCCCCATTCAGAGCGGACATGGTTGCTTTGGTTGCAGTGAAGCCAACTTCTGGGATAATGGCCGCCTGTATGAAAGAGCCTCTGCGTTCCCGGGTTTCGGAATCGAGGCAACCGCCGACAAAGTTGGTAAGGTTGCCCTGGGTGTTACTGCCGCTGCGGTTGCTGCACATGCGGTAATGACCAATGTGCGCAAGAGCAAACTCATTGGCAGCCTGGAAAAAGAAGGAAAGCAGAGCGAAAAGGATTTAGAAAATATCTGATTCAATTACAATCTATTCATCACATTCAAATTAGTATATGAGCCAGCGAATCGTTGTAGACCCGATCACACGTATTGAAGGCCACCTCCGTGTGGAGGCCGATATTGAAAATGGAAAAATCAAAGATGCATTCAGCAGCGGTACCATGGTGCGCCTGCTGGAAGAAATTTTAAAAGGCCGTGATCCCCGTGATGCATGGGCTTTTGTTGGAAGGGTATGCGGTGTTTGTACATCTATACACTCTCTTACTTCTGTACGTGCAGTGGAAGATGCACTGGATATTACCATTCCGCCCAATGCAGAGTTGGTGCGCAACATCATGTTCTGTGCACAATACATGCACGATCACGTGGTACACTTTTATCATCTCCACGCCATGGATTGGGTGGATGTAGTGGCTGCTTTAAAAGCCGATCCTAAAAAGACCAGCGAAATTGCACAAAGTATTTCGCATTGGCCAAAAAGTTCACCCGGTTATTTTGCCGATTTGCAGACAAGAATTAAAAAGTTTGTGGAAAGCGGACAACTGGGCATTTTCGCCAACGGTTATTGGGGACATCCTGCATACAAACTTCCTGCAGAAATCAACCTCATTGGTTTGGCTCACTATCTCGAAGCATTAGAGTGGCAGAAGGAAATCGTAAAAGTGCATGCCATTTTCGGTGGTAAAAATCCACACCCCAACTATCTCGTGGGAGGTATGGCCTGTGCAATAGGACTCGATGATGTGAGCGGTATCAATGCCGATCGTTTGTCTGTAGTGAAACAATTACTGGAACAAGCAAAAGTGTTTATTGAACAGGTGTACATTCCTGATTTGATGGCTATTGCTTCTTTCTACAAAGACTGGGGTGCCATTGGTGGTGGATTGGGAAGTTATATGGTGTACGGTGATTTAGGTGTGAACGGTTACCGTGATGAAGCTTCTTACAAATTCCCGAGTGGTGTGATTCTGAATAAAGACATATCCAAAGTAATGGATGTGGATCTGAGGAAGGATGATGAGATCCAGGAATTTATTACCCACAGTTGGTATGAATATTCTGTAGGGGATAAAACAGGCTTGCACCCATGGAAAGGTGAAAGCAAAGTAAAATATACTGGTCCGAAACCTCCGTTTGAAAATCTCAACACCAATGAGAAATACAGTTATTTAAAAACACCACGCTGGAAAGGAAATGCAGTAGAGGTGGGTCCGCTGGCAAGAATGTTGGTGGGATATGCACGTGGACGGGAAGATTATAAAGCTGTTGTTGATAAAGCGCTGACCGATCTTCAGGTTCCTGTAACCGCACTGTTCTCCACACTGGGACGTACAGCTGCACGTGGACTAGAAAGTGTATTGGTGGCCGAATGGGCAATGGAGTTTTACAATAAACTGATCGATAATATTAAGAATGGAGATACACGCATGGCCGATATGACCAAGTTTGATCCGAAGAAATGGCCAGACAAAGCGATTGGTGTGGGACATTCCGAAGCTCCCCGTGGTGCATTGGCTCACTGGATTAATATTGACCAGGGAAAGATTGCCAACTATCAACTCGTGGTTCCTTCCACCTGGAATGCATCGCCCAGAGATGCAAACGGAAAACTTTCAGCTTACGAAGCATCATTGATTGATACACCGGTACACGATCACAAGCAACCGCTTGAAATCATCCGGACCATTCACTCTTTCGATCCTTGTCTTGCTTGTGCCGTGCATTTGTACGATGAAGAAGGTAAACATATCAACCGCATCAGTATCCTGGGCGATTGATAAGGCATTGTAATTGTAAAAACATCCGGAGATCCCGGATTTAAAACCGAAACAATGGCAACAATAGTTTCAAAAAAAGTACATCATCTCAGGCGTGTATATGTATGGGAATTACCGGTTCGTTTTTATCACTGGATCAATGCATTGGTGATACTGGCACTCATTGTAACCGGTTTTTATATTGCCGATCCGCTGGCTGTGCAAAGCAGCCGGGAAGCATCCCACCGGTTTACTATGGGCTGGGTGAAAACCATTCACTTCATTGCAGCCTATCTTTTCTTTTTCAACTTTCTGTTTCGTATTTACTGGGGATTTGTAGGAAACAAATATGCCGACTGGAAGAATTTTATTCCAACAAATAAGAAATATTTCAAAGGCATGTGGCAGGTGTTGAAGATGGATATTCTCATGCTGCGGGGTAAAGAACATATGGCTGTTGGACATAATGAAGTAGCCGGCTTTACTTATTTCGTAACATTCATTTTATTCCTCGTACAATGTCTCACCGGTTTTGGTTTGTACGCAGAGATGAGTGATTTCTGGTTTGCGAAGTTATGGGCCTGGGTTCCATCCTTGTTTGGTGGAGAAATTTTATTGCGTCAGGTGCATCATTGGGCCATGTGGTTTTTCATTCTGTTTACCGTTGTACATGTATATCTCGTGTTCTATCACGATTATGTGGAAGGAAGAGGAGAAGTATCTTCCATGTTTGGTGGATGGAAATTTATAGAAGACGAAGTGTTTGAAGAAGCAAAAGCAGAGAAACAGAAAGAAGCAGAAGACAAAGTAATTAATGATTAATAATTATTAATTACTCCCAATTGAACCCTCTGCGAAAAACTTTGCGTTCTCTTTTCTCTGCGGCGAAAACAAGCGTTGGCCGGGAAACAGATTATGTATGAGGGTAGGTGTACGAAGTACTACAACCTGAAACGTTAAACCATTAGACGTATTGATCTGAATAGAATTACTGCAACTCAGTATTGAATCGAACAGCTTATAGAAAAAAGAACGATCGGATATGAAGAAAGATATTTTAATTCTAGGGATTGGAAATTTTTTAATGGCAGATGAAGGCGTAGGTGTTCATACAGCCCGTTATATTGAACAACTGAATCTGCCGGAAGGAGTAGATGTGTTAGATGGTGGCACAGGTGGTTTTCATCTGTTGGAATATTTTGAACAATATGAAGATGTGGTTCTCATTGATGCCACACTGGATGGAAGAGAGCCCGGCACTTTTCGTTTAATCAAACCAAAGTATGCCAGCGATTTTCCGCAGGCAATGAGCACGCATGATATTGGATTGAAAGATTTAGTAGGAGCATTGCAGTTGCTGGAACGCATGCCCGTTATTCACTTGTATGTAGTAAGTATTGAAACCATACAGGATCAAGGTATTGATTTAACTCCCGGTATACAACAAACAGTTCCCTACCTCGCCGATGAAATTTTATACCTCGTAAAACAAATTCAGAAGAAAAAGAAAGCAGAGATGGAGAAGGCGTGAGGGGACAAAAGGTTTAAAAGTTCAAAAGGTTCAAGGGTTGAAAATGTTTGTTTGCGTTCTCCATCATTATGTATGAGGTTAGATGTACGGTGTGCGACACTCTGTAGTAAAAACGGATCTTTTTTACGAAGCCTTCTTCCGGCCAACGGCGAACCGTCAACGATTTTTCACCACAGAGACACAGAGAGCACGGAGTTTGAAAACAAGGTACCAGGGCTATACTTTTTCTTCTTTGTGTTCCTCTGTGCTCTCTGTGTCTCCGTGTTTTCTGTATTCCGGCGAACGGCCATCGGCAAACGACCAACGATTATTCACCACAGAGACACAGAGAACACGGAGTTACACAGTGGGTTCGTTAGCATTTAGCATTATGCCTTAAGCATTCAGCTTCTTATCCTAATTCACATTCTTTTTATTTAAATCAAGCCCTTTATAGAATCCTAAATCCTGATTCGTCATCAATTTGGTGAGTAATGCAATTTGCCCGGTGTGGTAGGAATAATGTTCAGTGATGTGCAGAATGATGGATAATCCGGTTTTAGTAAATCCTTGTACGCTTCTTGTTTTTAATAAAGAGGCTTCTTCTTGTTGTTCAACCACAGTAATCACCTTTGTTACTACAGAGGAAAGCCTGGACAACAGTTGCTCTTTGGTATAACCGCCTTCTGCCGAGAATTCTTTATCACGTTCCCGGTTATCAGGTTCACCACCTAAAGATGAAAGTACATATTGCGTCATGTTGCCGCAGAGATGCAGGATCAGATTGGCAATGGAGTTGGAAGATTCATTAGGCTTTTGCCACACCTGTTCTTCGGTTAACAGCTGCAGACAAGTTTCAATTCGTTGGGTGTATTCGTTGAGATGTTGAATACAATCGTTGATAAATAGTTTCTTCATATGATTCTTTTTGACGTAGTGAAAAAAGATGCTGAGTTATTCGCAGAGGGTACTCTGCGGAAATCTCCTTTTCTCTATTCTCAGCGCCAGTAAAATTTATTTCTTCAATAGAAACAACAATGGCTGATCCAATCGTTTCCTCCATGCATTTTCACTGTGATTTTCACTGGGGAAAAATTTTGTGATCCAGTTTTTAGAAGTGAATCCTTTTTCCTTCATCACTTCATCTGCCTGTTGCTGCAAAGGCGGATACATGGCATCTAATGTAGCATCGCCATAATCAAAATAAATTTTATGTGAGCGTGGATCGGGCAGGTGTGATTTTAAATAACTTATAAAGGTGGGTGGAATGGGATTGTTTTCCATTGTAAAAATACCAGGCCAGTGCGTGGATAAGCAGGCGGCACCACCAAACACGTCGGGGTATTCACAAATGGCATACATGGATATCAATCCGCCCATGCTGCTCCCGGCGATGAAGGTATTTTTTCTGCCAGGTTTTGTAGAATAAGTTTTATCAATGAATGGTTTCAGTTCTGTTACAATAAACTTCAGATAGTTATCTGAGTGAACGTTGATTCCATTGAAAATGGCTTGTCCGCTCAATCGTTTCGACAAATAAACACTATCCTGCTGATCCTTCGTTAACGATTCAAATGCTTTCTGAGGAAAGTAATCGGCATGGCGTTCTTTACTGATGTTCCAGATTCCCACTACAATACAATTGCGTATTTGTTTTTCTTTGAGCAGTTGTCCCACCACTTCATCTACACCCCATTCCTGTTTGTTCCAGGTACTGGCCGTATCAAACAGCATTTGCCCGTCGTGCATATACAACACAGCATACTTCTTCTTTGGATCATAATCATCGGGCAACCATACATCCACATTTCTTGGCGTGATCAGTTGTGAAGAAAAATTTTCATGACGAATGATTTTTCCCGAAGCAATGGTTGGCAATTGTGCCATAGCTGAACTACAGGAAAAAAGCAGGAGTAGTAATAACCAACGCATAGTAACATATTTGTGCTGTAAGTTCTGCAATCAGCAGCAATAAAAAAAGCGGCCCGTATGAGCCGCTTTCTTTTTTTACAGAAATCATTATTTCTTTAAGGGATTTCCATCCACATCCAGTTCCACAATTTCATAGCCCATCTTTTGCAGTCCGGGCAGAATTTTTGATTTATCCCCTACCAGCAGTATGTTCATCTTATCGGTGTTTATCCATTTGCGGATCAATACATTGATTTCATCTGCAGTAATATTCTGAAGGATTTTAGTTTGTTCTTCTGTAAAGTTAGCGGGCAGATTGTATTCAAGAATACGTCCAATGAAACCTGCTTTCTGAAAACCGGTTTCATAACGCAATGCATCACGTTGTCCAATTGCATTCTTCATGAAACTGAGTTCATCGGCAGTAATACCATTTGCCACATAGCCTTTGAATTCTTTCAGCACTTCCACCAAAGCACTATCGGTTGCTTCGGCTTTGATACCAGAGCTGAACTCGAATGTACCGGTGTACTGATCACCATCAAAACCACTGCGTGCACCATAGGTCCAGCCTTTGTCTTCACGAAGATTGAGGTTCACCCGGCTGTTGAAGGCACCACCCAGCGGATAGTTCATTAACCCGGCTTTGTAGTATTCACCGGTTGCATCGTATTTCAAACCGGTAACACCACCCACACGGAATTCTGTTTGTGCGGCTTTGGGAACATTTACGAGATAGATTTTTGTTTTCTCAATAGAAGGTGCTGCTGCAGGAACAGGAATTTCAATTTTTTTATTGGGCAGTTTGTTCAGGAAGGAAAGACGGGGCATGATTTCTTCTTCAGTAATATCACCTACCACCACCACATTCACTCCCTGTGAAGTCATGTTATTATTATAGTACTCCTGGATGTCAGACAATTTCAAACCTTTAATGGTTTCTTCTGTTCCGTCTTCAGAAATACCAAGAATGTTATTACCATAGTTGAGTTTTGCAAACACCAGGTCGGCAATGGCAGAAGGCTGGGCTTTCAATTGTTTGAAGCCTTCAATAGCCTGGCGTTGGAAACGCTTAAAGGCTTCTTCTGTAAACTTCGGTTGTAACATACGTTCTTCCAGTAAGGCCAATGTTGCATCTAAATTTTTCTTTAGTGTTTGCACCTGGAAGGTGATACCATCCACACTGCTTGAAACAGAAATAGTGCTGCCCAGTTTTTGCAGTGCAGTTCTTAATGATTCGGCGGTATAGTTTTTAGTATCATCGCCCATCATGGTTGCAAAGAAATCGGCCAGTCCGGCTTTGTTCAATTGGTTGCCTTGTAGCAGATGTCCGCCCGGAATTTTAATGGATAATGTAACAGTAGGTAATTCTGCATTCTTTGTACCAATGACAGACACACCGTTGTCCATTTTGTTTTTCCAGTAGCCGGGGACTTTCACAACCGGGTTTGGACCGTTACCGGGAATTTTGCTACGGTCGAATTTATCTTTTCCTTTTACATATTTCAAACCGGCATAACCGTAGTCGGGAGCTTTGTATTGACTTTTGTCAATAGTGTAGTTATCATCTGCAACCAGGTTTTTTTCTTGTCCCTTTGGTACTACGCTTAAGGTTACTGCATGTCCGCCTTTGATGTATTGCTTGTACACACGCATCACATCTTCTTTTGTTACAGAGCGGTACATATTGAGCAATTGCTGAATCTTATTGGGATTACCGGTGAAGGTTTGGAAAGCAGCCAGCTGACTTACTTTTCCGCTCACGCTTTGCAAACCATTGATCAGTTGTGCTTCAATTTGTCCTTTGAAACGGGCAATGTCTTCATCTGTTACGCCACGTACTTCAAAACTGTCGAGTGCTTGTTTCAATAAGGAGTAAGAGGTAGCCAGCGTTTTACCGGGCATGGGAACAACGGTGAAAACAAATTCACCACTCAGTTCGCTGAGCTGGCTGTTAGCACTTGCCTGCAATGCCAACTGTTTTTTCACCAACTGTTGATAGAAAATAGAATTGTTTCCCTGTCCCAGTATTTGTGCCAGGCATGCAAAGGCTGCCATGTCTTTATGATAATTGGGAATGGTGGCATACGACTGGATCAGTATTGGCAAACGTGCATAATTGTCAACATAGGAAACAAAACGGCTGCGTTCCAGAGTGGGGACAGAAGGAGGCATGTTTTTTACTTCTGGTCCGCGGGGTATAGAACCAAAGTATTTTTCAACCAGCTTCACAACTTCTTTCGGGTTCACATCGCCGCCAATCGTAACTGTTGCATTGTTGGGACCGTACCAACGAAGGAAGAAGTTTTTCAAATCGTTTACATCCACACGATCCAGGTCTTCCACATAACCAATAGTTAACCAGCTGTAAGAATGGCCATAGGGATACAGGTTTTTGGAAATGTATTCCGGTGCCAATCCGTAAGGACGGTTATCATAGTTTTGTCCACGCTCATTTTTTACAGTGGCACGTTGTACTTCAAATTTCTTTTGTGTAACGGCATCAAGCAAAAAGCCCATACGATCGGCTTCGAGCCAGAGCATTTTTTCAAGCTGATTACTGGGGACAGTCTGATAGTAGTTCGTACGGTCACGGTTAGTCGAACCATTTAATGTGCCACCACTTTCAGTTACAATTTTAAAATGTTGTTCATCGGCTACATGGTCACTTCCCTGGAACATCATGTGTTCAAAGAAGTGGGCAAATCCGCTTTTACCGATTTCTTCACGGGCAGATCCTACGTGGTAAGTAACATCCACGTGCACCAACGGGTCACTGTGGTCTTCATGAATAACCAGTGTGAGGCCATTGGGTAATACATACTTTTCGTAAGGAATCACAATCTCGGTTCCTTTACGTGTCACTTTTTCTACCAGTCTTGCTTGTGAAAAAGCGACGCTGGTACTCATCAACAGCAGTGTGCTGAACAGAATTGTTTTCAGTTTCATCTCATTGAGTTTAAATGATGGTATGATCAGCAGTAGAAACAGCAGCCGGCTCATATCCAAATTTTCATCAAAGTAACGAAGGGTACTCGCTTTGCAATCACTTTTTTTAAAAAAGGCATAAGACAAGTATTAATGGCAAAAGCCATCAATGTTAATTGATGGCTTTTGTTGGAAAGTAGTAAAAAGATTAATTGTGCAGAATGATTGAAGCATTCAAAGGAGTGCTTACGTTTCCAACAATACCACGGGCAAATACAGTATAAATTTTACCGGCTTGTAAATTAATTCCGGGTAAACTTAATACACTGTTAGTGGTTCCTGCCACACGAACATCAAAATTGTAGGTACCCGCATCAACAGGTGTGAAAGCCTGGTTGGCACTTGCGGATGTTTGTGTTTCAAACGCACGGTTGCTGAACACGGGAGTGAAAGTACTGCCACTCAATACACCAACTGTTACAGCAGGAGCACCGGGACTGAGATGAAAGAAGCGGATATGGGCTTTACCCGAAGCTGGAGTTGCCAGGTTGTCTTCAACTAATACAGCACCAATGGATGCGAGTTGGTTGAACGCAAACAAGGAATAGTTTTTGTCTTTCGTAAAAGGGATATCGGCATTAATTACAGTAGTTGTGGTACCGGAAGCATTCACTTTAATATTGCGTGTACCGGCATTTACAGAAAGGTAACCGGTGTTGTTAGGGAAGGTTAATGCGGCGCTGTTCACTTTTGAATTATCAACCAACAGGTCCACACCCGGTGCATCGGGAGAAGCATGCACAACCAATACACGGGCTGTTTCTGTTTTTTCTTTTTTACAGGAAACGAATAAAAGGCTGAACAATAAAACAACAGATGCAGATAGTGGCGTTAAGATTTTTTTCATGATATATTTTGTTTAGGCATTTTAAACATAAGCCCAAACAAAATGGTTGGTCATGAAACCTCGCCTTAACGAAAGACTAACAGATGTCTAAGAGAAATTTCAGCAAATCACATTGAACATTCATCAGGAAACAGCCGGGTTTAATGTTGTTGCTGATTTATTCATCTGTTTTTGCAAGAACCACATAAGTGTGAAGCTGGGGATGAAGTCGAAGCCCGGCAACAATTCTTCTACAAAATTGAACACACCCCCAAAAGCTCCTTTCCATCCTCCGAAGCTGATGAAGAATATAACAGAAGATAGTGGGGCCCAAACGATATCGCCAAATTCGCCCAGCACAGGGAGTGCATAGGAAGCAAAGCCAATGGCATCCATCAGCAGGCAAAACCAGATTGAGGGTTGTTTCTTCATGATTTGTTGTTTTGTCAACGGCAATCAGAGTGCAAAACGGGTACCTGCGTTGCGTTAGATGCCGATTTGTCTGTTAAATATGGGTAAAAGTTCTGTTTAATCAATATTTTTGGCGGATTCTGCAATATTCATCTATGAGCATTCAAAAACTGTCCATCATCATTCCGGCCTATAACGAAGGAAATACCATTCACCTGATTCTCAACAAAGTGAAGGCGGTGCAACTGCTCAACAACCTGGAAAAGGAAATTGTGATTGTGAATGATTGTAGTACAGATCACACGTCCACATCGGTACGTAATTATATGGCGGCCAATCCGGAGCTCAACATCCAGTTTTACGAACATGAAGTAAACAAAGGAAAAGGTGCGGCGCTTCATACCGGCATCCGCAAGGCCACCGGTGAATATCTCATTATCCAGGATGCCGACCTGGAATATGATCCCGAAGAATTCAATCTTTTACTGGAGCCTGTTTTTAAAGGAGATGCAGATGTGGTATATGGTTCTCGTTTTATGGGTGGCAACCCTCATCGTATTTTATTCTTCTGGCACACCATCGGGAATAAATTTCTCACCCTGTTAAGCAATGTGTTTACCAATCTGAACCTTACAGATATGGAAACCTGTTATAAAATGTTCCGCACATCCATCATCCAGAAAATTGAGCTTAAGGAAAACCGGTTTGGATTTGAACCTGAAGTTACGGCCAAGATTTCCCGTATTCCGGAGATCCGGATTTATGAAGTGGGCATCTCTTACTATGGAAGAACTTATGCCGAAGGAAAGAAGATTGGATGGAAGGATGGATTCAGAGCTATCTATTGTATTTTGAAATACGGACTCTTTTCTAAATAACCGAATGATCATTTATGGCGAAAAACAAAGCGGCCGCTCATCACAATGAGTCGGCTTCCCAACCCATTCAACCATCTGCTGCGAATAAACAATCGCTGATTGTGTATGGATTGTTGATCCTCCTCTTTATTTATTACTATGCAACCAGTAAAAACTCTACCGGGTTTTACCAGCACGATGAGATCGGGCACCTCATGCAAATCCTCGACTTCTGGAAAAATCCTATGGCGTACCTGTTGGATATGTGGGCCCGTGGCGGTTATAAATTATTATATGCAATACCCGGACTTGCAGGAGAAACAGGCGTGGTGATCACTAATATACTTTTTGCAGTTGGCTCCTCCTGGCTGGCTTATGATATAGCCAAACGTTACAATCTGCGTTATGCCTGGCTGGCAGTTATCTTTACCGGACTGCAACCGTTTATTATCAATCTTTCTTTCCGTTGTTATTCTGAAGTGCCCACCATGTTTATGACCACACTGATGGTGAGTTTGTACATCCGTAAAAAGTTCGGCTGGGCGGCACTGGTAGCTTCCTTCTTATTTACCATGCGTCAGGAGATGGCGGTGATTGCGTTGATACTGGGTGTGATTTATCTCTTTCAGAAAAGATGGATTCCGTTCCTGTTGCTGGCATGGGCCCCGTTGGTGCTGAATGTACTTGGCTGGATTCATAGTGGCGACCCTTTGTTTGTGCTGCACATGATGACGCAGGGTGGTTTGCAGGATACCTATCAACGGAATGGTTTCTTTTATCTCTGGCTGATGTTGCCCGAAATCAACGGGATTGTGGTGTTTTACTTTTTCTTAATCAGCTCGATTGCTTTCTTCACATTGAAAAATAAAGTACAGGCATTGAAGGTATACCATGCAGTAATTGTGGTGTTTGCTGTTTATTTCCTGATGCATTGTGCATTTACTTCCAAATCATTTGGTTTTGGCAGAAGTGGTGGATTGGGACGTTTCCTGTTGGTGGTGCTACCTTTGCTGGGCGTGATTGCTACCGGTGCGGTACATTATTTAACATCGGAGGCATCAAAGAAAACAAAAGCTGTTGTTGCTGTTGTGGCTCTGGCAGTATTGCTGCTCTTCTTTGCTTATAATGAAGAAATTTTACCATTGGTGTTTAATGGTTATACAGCTTTGGCTGATGTTACACAGAATATCCAGTTCCTGGTATTTGCACTGGCAGTTGCTTTGTTGTTAGTGTGGCTGGGAAAAAATCAACAGATGATTGTAATTGCTTTAGCAGTGATTACAGGATTGTATGCCGTGGTTCGGGTACAACCCATTGAATTGAATGCAGAAGATGCGATTATGAGTGAAACCGGTTTGTGGACACAAATGAATGCTGCACAAACAACCAATCTTTACAGCAACCACAATATGTTTAATTACTTCTTTATGAAAGAAGGAGGTGACCACAGCAAGATCCGTGGATATGATTCTGCTACCGTAGTGAATGCCAAACCGGGCGATGTTTTTATTTTTGAAAATCATTATGCGGTGAAAACAATTAATCCCGAGTTGTTCCAGAAAGGAAATTTTAAAGTGATACGGGAAGTGGGATATGATGGTGTTGGTTTCCGGGCCTTTGTGTTGCAAAAGTAAAACGTAATTAATTCAATAAGTAATGTCTCCTCAAAAGGGAGACATTTTTGTTTATCCCTTATGTCAGTCTGAGCCTGTCGAAGACGGTATGAAAGGATGTGAATTCCTGAACATGTCCACTTCGACAAGCTCAGTGTGACAAGCATTTTGTTGAATTATACAAACGAATTTCAAAGCAAACGTTTTGTCAGTCTGAGCCTGTCGAAGACGGTATTAAAGGATGTGATTTCTGAACAGGTCCACTTCGACGAGCTCAGTGTGACAAGCATTTTGTTGAATTTTATAAACGAATTTCAAAGTAAACGTTCTGTCAGTCTGAGCCTGTCGAAGACGGTATTAAAGGATGTGAAATTCTGAACATGTCCACTTCGACAAGCTCAGTGTGACAAGCATTTTTTTGAATTATACAAACGAATTTCAAAGTAAACGTTCTGTCAGTCTGAGCCTGTCGAAGACGGTATTA
>CALCII010000010.1 GCA_937907395.1 uncultured Chitinophagaceae bacterium | reverse complement strand
ACGAGTGCGTGGGCTTTTCTTTTGCTTTTGTACCGAAGGGCTATTTAACATAATGTTAATTATGCGATTAATTTCGAACTTTAAAAAAAAAAACAATGAACACTGAAACTACCATTCTAGCCGCATTGCTACTAGCCTTAATCAGCTTTCTGGAAGAAACGCAGTTCTTCAGACAGATCAACCTCCGGATGCTTCTGCGCTATCTCCTGGGTTCTTTGAAATTGCTGCTGAAGAAATTTCTGATGCGATTCTGATTGCGGATGAAATGGTTTGTGGTTCCGGGCTATCACCAACTGCCTGATTTCTTTATTGAGTTCACGGGTTGGCTCATCAAAAGCATAATCAGAAAAATGCTCCATTACAAACTGTGTTGCAGCAAAATTTGGATGAGCCAGGTCAATGTCATAAAAACGGTAATCCCTCAACACATCAATTACCAGCTCATATGCCGGGAAATAAAACAATCGTTCCGATTCATCCACCAGTTGATGAACTGTTTCCAGCAGCCGGGCTTTACTGCGGTTGTTTTGAACAACACCATCCCGGAGATGCCTTACCGGGCTGATGGTGAATATGACCTTCAGCTTAGAATTGAAATGAAACAGCTCGTGAATAGATTGTTCCAGCAATGCCACCTGTTCTTCAACCGGAATAAGAACCTTTTCAAACCATTGAGCCGGAGCTTTGTGGCAATTGGCCACGTATCGCTTTTCTTCTTTCAGGCGGTATACAAATGAAGATCCCAATGTAATGATTAACCAATCCGCCTGTTTCAGGAAATCATGCGCCTGTTGCTGCGACTCATTAATGGCCTTCAAACATTGTTCCCGGTCTGGGTGCGAAAACCGGCTGTGGTGTGCCCAACTTTGCCATAATTCATTGAAATAAAATAATTTATCAGCGGTAAATGGCTCATTACGTATATATGATGCAATACTTTTCGTTACACTTTCTGTTTCGAAAAGTATCCCATTGGGATTTTGAAGAACCCTGAACTTCAGGTCCAGGAGATTATTTCCGATATGCTCCGTAAAGCAACTTCCCATCAGCATTACTTTATGATGATGCGAAATGGGAACCTGCAGCGGTTTAATATCAATATCGGCCATCCATTTCATTATACTCTAATTTATGTATTAAAGATTGAAGCAGCCAGTATCAGGCTTTGCTGAAGTGCATCCCTATTAATTCCGGAAAGGAGGTTTTTCTCCTCAAAAAAAGAAATCATCCATTCAGAATCCATATTACCCACCAATTCATCCTTTGCCATGGGGCAACCACCAATTCCTTTCAATGCACCATCAAAACGGGTACAACCCGCTTTTACAGCTGCTTCCAGTTTTTGAAGCCTGTTTTGTGCTGTTGAATGTAAATGCACACCAATTTCTGTGGAAGGTAATTCGGTGATGAGAAAACGGGTCATTTGTTCCACTTGCTGAGGTGTTGCCAGTCCAACTGTATCTGCAAGGGACAAAATCTCCACACCCATTGCTGCTATTTGATGGGCATATTGAAATACCACTTCTTCGTTCCATGGATCGCCATAAGGATTTCCAAATCCCATCGACAAATAAACAACCAGTCTTTTATGGTGCTTGACACACAACTGCTGAATGGCTTCCAAACGGTGATAGGATTCCTTAATCGAACTGTTGGTATTACGTTGCTGAAAGGTTTCTGATACAGAAAATGGAAATCCCAGAAATGAGATTTCATCATATTGAACGGCATCAAACGCACCCCGTTCATTGGCAACAATGGCCAGCAGTTGATTGGAACTGAGTAAAGTTGAATCAATTCCTTTCAATACTGCAGTTGTATCGGCCATTTGAGGAATCGCTTTAGGCGATACAAAACTGCCAAAATCGATTGTATGAAAACCAACCTTTAATAACGAGTTGATATACTTTATTTTGGTATCGGTTGGTATCATTGTTTTCCAACCCTGCATGGCATCACGGGGACATTCTATAATTTTTACCGCTTTCATGAACTTAACCGCTGTTTCATTGCTTCATATAATATCATTCCGGTCGCAACGGATACGTTCAAACTTTCAAACCCGCCTTTCATGGGTATTTTGATCTTCTGGTCACAGATCTTCATCAGTGCGGGATAAATTCCTTTTTCCTCACTGCCCATTACAATGGCGCTTGGTTCTGTAAAATCTGTGGCATCAATGGTTTGTTCAGCCGTCATTTCACTGGCATACACTTTTATTCCATTTAAATGAAGGTCATCCACCGCTTTCATTAAACTGGGAACCCGGCACACCGGTAGTTGTTCTAACGCACCTGCACTGGTAAGAATTGCATCTTCATTTAAAGCACCTACTCCTTTTTCAGGAATCACAATTGCATGAACGCCGCAACAGAGTGCGGTTCTTGCAATACCTCCGATATTACGGATATCGGTTATTCCATCCAGAATTAATAATAACGGAGCCTCTCCCCTTTCGGTTACCCATGAAATGATATCCTGCAAATCATGATATTTTACTTTGGAGCGGATAGCGACACATCCACCATGATCCGGAATATTAAATGAGTTGAGTTTTTCTGCCGGAACCTTCAGGACAGGAACCTGGTTGTTTACTGCCAATCGCCTGATTTCTTCCAACTGATCTCCGTGCAATTGTTGAAGGACATAAATACGATCGATTGCTTCCCCTTTTTTCAACGCTTCCAGAACAGGATTTTTTCCTGTTATTAATGAAGATTTTTTCGGCCGTTTTTGTTGTTGTCTGAATGATTTCACAATGCAAAGAAACAAAAAAAGAAACCCATAAACAGGTTTGTTTATGGGTTCGTTATTAACGAAGGAATTCAGTTTATTTCAATCCAAAAGCTTTCTTCACTTTACTTACATAGTCGAGTTTCTCCCATGTAAACAATTCCACTTTTACTTTTTTCTCTTTACCATCCGGGCTTTTGAAAGTTTTTTCAACCACCTGAGGTACACGGCCCATGTGTCCGTATGCAGCTGTTTCGCTGTAGATCGGATTCCGCAATTTCAGACGTTGTTCGATGAAGTAAGGACGCATATCAAAAATGCCTTCTACAATTTTGGCAATCTGTCCGTCTGTGAGGTTCACTTTGGCAGTACCATATGTGTTCACATTGATAGAAGTTGGTTTGGCCACACCAATCGCATAGGAAACCTGCACCAATACTTCGTCACACAAACCGGCTGCTACCAGGTTTTTAGCAATATGACGGGTTGCATAAGCAGCAGAACGATCTACTTTGGAAGGATCTTTTCCGCTGAAAGCGCCACCACCATGTGCACCTTTACCACCGTAGGTATCCACAATAATTTTACGGCCTGTAAGTCCGGTATCTCCGTGAGGTCCGCCAATTACAAATTTACCGGTGGGGTTAATATGGTAAGTAATATCGTTATTAAACAGTTTAGCGTATTTCTTATACTTGGCTTTGATACGGGGAATCAGAATGTTAATAACATCAGCCTTGATTTTTGCCAGCATTTTAGCTTCGGTATCAAAATCGTCGTGTTGAGTTGAAATCACAATAGCGTCAATCCGGATGGGACGGTTATTGTCGTCATACTCTAATGTTACCTGGCTTTTTGCATCGGGACGCAGGTAAGGCATTTTTGAATTCTTTTCACGACGGATAGCAGCCAGTTCAATCAACAGGTTATGCGCCAGATCCAATGCCAGAGGCATACAATGTTCCGTTTCGTTTGTAGCATAACCAAACATCATTCCCTGGTCACCGGCACCCTGCTCTTCTTTTTTCTTACGGTCAACTCCCTGGTTGATATCCGCACTTTGCTCATGAATCGCTGATAACACACCGCATGAATTGGCTTCAAACATGTATTCGCTCTTGGTATATCCAATCTTCTTGATCACATCACGTGCAATCTGCTGAACATCCAGGTAAGCTTTTGATTTCACTTCACCGGCCAATACTACCTGTCCGGTAGTAACCAGTGTTTCACATGCTACTTTTGACTGTGAATCAAAAGCAAGAAAATTATCAATTAATGCATCAGATATCTGGTCGGCCACTTTATCAGGATGTCCTTCAGATACACTTTCAGATGTAAATAAATAAGGCATAATAATGGGTATTATTTTTTAACAGCGGCAAAGATAGGACTGTAAAGGATTCTGCGCTATTCCTTTGAATAATAAATACGCACATACATGGGATATTGCGGATGCGAGCCACCACCCAGTTGTACCCTTCCGTAAGCAACCGGATTAAAAGAATTATAACTGGATATTCCATTAGCGAATGCTGCATAATAAGGGGCTTCCAGTTTAAAATCTCTGCGGGTTGCTTTACCATTGATTATATTCTGAACATAACGAGTCATATTCATTCTGTATTCTGCTACCAGATTTCCGGCTAAGTCATTATGATAAGTTGCAAATCCTCCAGTATAACTGGTTGTAACGGAATACAAAGACACCAGTCTGATGTAATCAAATGAATAGGCAGAAAAATAATTGATACTGTCATACGGAATGGGAGCATTATTCCCATTGGCATCATAGGTATACATATGTAGATACGGAGGAGTTAAGATGCTTTCCAGAGAAACAGGCCCCTGGTAAACCTGCCGGGCCACCAATTCTGCTCTGTGAATAATGTATTTCTTTCCTGTTAGTGTATCTAAAGCCGGAACTTTTACTTTAACGCATGTCCCAGGTGCTGTAAGAATATAAGCAAACTGACCAGGTGTGGTTGAATTCAGATAAGATTGAGCCAGGCTTCCATTATAATTTCTGTAAATTTTGTTTGCGCTGGAACTGAAAGGGAAAGTTCCGTTATAAGGAAATATTGCAACTGTTGTATCAATTGCTCCTGTTCGGGTTAGTGCCCTATAATATACATTAATCCTTGAGTTACTTGCATTCAGATTAAAATAATGCAATGCGTTCCCGGAGGAAACAGAATCCGGAACCACCACTAGGCCGTTTAGTAAAACTTTAAAAGCAGAATCTGTAAGCAAGGAACTTTGATTACTCTGATCCAGAATTAACCTTCCAAACTGGCCTGTAAGACGAATTCTTAATTCATTGTAAACACTATCGGTCTTATATGACAATTTATACCCTTTTCTCAAATCAGTGGCTTTAAAAGTACTGGTACCTAAAAGATCTGAAGTAGAAAAGTGAAACCCTTTGTCTGCAGTGTATCTTGTATAAATTTTAAAAGAAGTATCAGTGAGTTTATAAACTTTAACGCCCGAAATGGCATTCGTATCACCATAAATGCCGCCATAAGAAAGAGACAATACAGCAGAATCCAGGTACAAACTATCTTTAGAAACAGCAAAGGTAAAAGGATAGGCTGCTGGCTGCATTTGAAAATAAGCTGTTGCTGTAGTAGTACCAAACATTGGATCGTTTAAAAATCCAATGACATGTTGTTGGTTTTTTTCTACGACAGTAGTATCGTTTTCAATGAAAGAAAAGGTTTCAACCGGCAACAACATTGTATCTGTATACAATTTATCACTACCTGGAATAAAATCACCGCCTAAAGAAGTGTTCTCCAGTTTGGTACATCCAGTAGTTAATAAAACCGATAAAGAAATGAAAACAAAAATACCTTTAAAGTTCATTTTCTTGCACATATAGAGCATCATGCGTTGCCTGAATTATTTTGACGAAAGGTCGGTATATAGTTGTAAATAGTCTGTTAAATCACCGTCTGGTTTATAAGGCAACACCTTCTTGCCCCTCACTTTAGCAAATTCTTCCACCAGTTTCTTATCCACTTTTTCTGCGCCAAATGTTATTGCATCTGCAAACGTTGCGCCACCTCTGAACATGGCAGTGTTGTTTGCATCTTTGTAAGGTGCCAGATCTTTGTCTTTAATATTTGGATGAATATTCGCCAGTTTAAGAAAACGGGCTCCCAGTTTTTCTTTGAAAGTATTTTGACCGATAGTGAAAACCAGTTTGCTGTTTCCGAACACAGGTTCTTTCTTATATGCAGTATTCAAAAACATGGGAATCAAACCAGTCATCCAACCGCTGCAATGAATAATATCAGGAGGCCATCCGAATTTTTTAACCGTTTCAAGTGCTCCCTTGCAGAAGAAAATAGTACGGAGGTCATTGTCTTCAAACCATTTCTCATTTTCATCATGCAAAATGAACTTGCGTTTGAAAAAATCTTCATTTTCAAGAAAGTAAACCTGTAAACGTGCATTGGGTAATGACGCCACTTTGATCTGCAGCGGATAGTCGTCATTGTCAATCGATACATTAATACCACTTAAACGCACTACTTCATGAAGCCTGTGTCTCCTCTCGTTAATCACACCAAAACGAGGCATAATACAACGGATTTCATACCCGCTATCGTTTGCTTTAATGGCTAATTGATTAACAATCGAGGAAAAATCTGTTTCTTCGAGGTAAGGCGACATCTCGCTCGCTATGAATAAAATTCTTTTCTTTGCTGCTACCATTTCTGTGTATTAAGAAATCTTCACCTTTTAAAGGAAGTTTGCAAAGGTAACGATTTTTAAGGAAAGGCTGCTTAAACAGCAATCCCAGAACTCAAATTCAGCCGTAAAATGCTCATATTTCACCAGGCAGCCGCTCTTCAGAACTACTTGGATCTGCAAAAGAACCAACATCGGACTGTTGGTTTTGCTCCTACCATGGGGGCACTTCATGAAGGCCATATTTCATTAATCAGGGCATCCCGTTCCGTTTGTAACATCACTATTGCCAGCATTTTTGTAAATCCAACCCAGTTTAATGATCCGAAGGATTTTGAGAACTACCCTCTCTCCATCCAGAACGATTTGAAGCTGCTGGAAGCGAATGGCTGCGATATTTTATACCTGCCTTCCATTACAGACATATATAAAAATGGAATGAACAATTTGCCATTCTATGAACTCGGCTTTTTGGAAACGGTGCTGGAAGGAAAGTACAGGCCCGGGCATTTCCAGGGTGTTTGCCAGGTAATGGACAGGTTGCTGAGTATTGTTCAACCGGATCACCTGTTTATGGGACAGAAAGATTATCAGCAATGCATGGTAGTTCAGGAACTGATCCGGATCAAAGGATGGGAACAGTTAATCGTTTTCCACACCTGCCCCACTTTACGTGAAAAAGATGGGCTGGCGATGAGCAGCCGGAACTTACGGCTTACAGCAACAGAACGGGCAAAAGCTGTATCTATTTATAAGGAACTGCAGCAAATGAAACAAAATCTGGAGCCGGGGCCTGTATTGTCTTTGAAAAAAGCAGTTACAAATCATTTAACAGAACTGGGTTTTCAGGTTGATTACACCGAAATTGCAGATGCAGAAACGCTTGAATTGATTGAGAATTGGGATGGTCAACGTCGTTTAGTTGGTTTAGTGGCTGCATTTAATGGCCCGGTTCGTTTAATAGACAATCTGCTCTTAACATAAACGCAGGTCCGTAACTTTACTAATAATCCGGACAACCGGAATTTTTCAAGAGATTCAGAAGTGTACATGGTACGAAAACGCATATTAACGATCCTTCAATTATTACTGTTCCTCGGTCTGGGTATTTTTATTGTTTGGTGGATGGCAAGAGGCATTGACGCAAAAGGGTGGTTACAGATAAAAGAATCACTCAGGCAGGCAAAATTCCTCTTATTTATCCCCGTGTTGGTATTACTGATTGTAAGCCATTATGTAAGAGCCATCCGATGGAAGATTTTAATGGAACCGCTGGGATACACGCCTTCTACCTTTAATGTGTTTAACGCAGTAATGATTGGCTACCTGGCCAATCTTGCTTTTCCCCGGCTTGGGGAAGTACTGAAATGTACCGTCCTGGCACGATATGAAAAAGTGGGACCCGATAAGTTAATAGGAACAATAGTGGCAGAGCGTGCCGTAGATCTTGTTTGCCTGATTGCCATCTTTGTTATCACGATCCTGGTGCAGATAGATGTGGTAGGAAGCTATGCCGGCGGATTACTGGATCAGCTGATTAAGGGAGCCGATCAAAAATTATCTGTTATCAAACTGATCATTTTTTCCCTCATTATCATCGTTCTCATACTGGTTGCAAGGTGGGCCTTGAAACGTTTTTCCAACAATCTTGTTTTTCAGAAAATGAAAGGGCTGGTTAAAGGAATCTGGAGCGGTTTAATCAGCATTCGTTATATCAAGAACAAAGGATTATTCATTGTTCATTCTGTTCTCATCTGGTGTTTGTACCTCACCAGCACAAGGATTGGTTTTTATGCCTTGCAGGAAGTATCTCACCTTGGAATGAAAGAAGCTTTATCAATACTTTCGTTTGGAAGCATAGGTATGATTGTGACACAGGGAGGATTGGGTGCCTATCAATATGCCGTTCAGGAAACACTTCAGTTATATGATGTTCCTAAAGTAATCGGATTTACCTATGGCTGGGTATTGTGGATCGCACAAACAGCTGTAATTATGCTGGGCGGATTATTCAGCTTTATCGTACTGCCAATTGTTAACCGAAATCAGAAATCATGAGAGCAACCGGTTTTATTCCCGAAAAAATAATGACTCAGGATGAGTTAAGTACGGCCGTTCGGAGATGGAAATTTCTTGGAAAGAAAATTGCATTCACCAACGGATGTTTTGATATCGTTCATGCCGGCCATATTCATTCTCTGATGCAGGCAGCCTCCTTTGCAGATGTGCTGATTGTGGGTGTAAACAGTGATGCTTCCACGAAACGCTTAAAAGGAGAAAACAGGCCCATAAACAAAGAAGAAGACCGCACCTTAATACTTGCTTCACTGGCAGTAACCGATGCGGTTGTTTTGTTTGATGAAGATACTCCTCTGAACCTGATTACGTCCATCCTCCCCGATGTATTGGTAAAAGGAGGCGACTATTCGATTGATACAATTGTAGGCGCCAAAGAAGTGATTGCCAACGGTGGTGCCGTTGAGATTATTCCCCTGGTGCCGGGCTTATCTACCACCAACCTGGCCAACAGAATATCACGTTTGTGATTTCTTTATAAAAAGATAATATTGCCCTGAGCCGCCACTTGCTATTTTGAGGATCTATATTCTCTGTATGACAAACATGAAGTTCAAAACAATTGTAAGAGACATCAGCTGGCTTTCGTTCAATGAACGTGTATTACAGGAAGCTAATGACCCAAACGTTCCTCTTCGGGACAGAGTTCGTTTTCTGGGGATATTCTCCAATAACCTCGATGAATTTTTCAGGGTACGTGTTGGTACTCTGAAACGGATGGCCGAGTTTGGCGATAAAATAAAAAGTAAAATTCACCTGGAGCGGAATCCTTCAAAGATCCTGGAACAGATACAGGAAATTGTTTTGCAGCAACAAACAGAATTCAACCACATCTGGAAACATGTACAACAGGAACTGAAGCGGGAAAAGATTTTTCTGAAAACAGAAAAGCAGTTGAACCGGGAACAGAAAAAATTTGTGGATGACTACTTTGATCAGGAAGTAAGCCGGGAAGTGATTCCTTTGATGATTGAAAGCAATCCGCAAACACCATACCTGAGGGAACGTTCTTTATACCTTGCCATCGCCATGAAGAACAGGAACAATTCCAAGAAACATAAATATGCTTTGATTGAAGTACCGGCGAAAAATAAGCGCCGGTTTGTAAAACTCCCTTCTCCTTCCGGCGAACATCATATCATTTTAATGGAGGATATCATCAGGCATTGCCTGCCACGAATCTTTTCTTTCCTGAGTTTTCATCATTACAGCGCCCATGTCGTTAAAGTAACAAAGGATGCCGAGATTGACCTCGATAGTGATGTAAGCACTTCCTTTATTCAAAAAATTGAAAAAGGTCTCAAGAACCGGAGAAAAGGAAAACCTGTGCGATTTATTTATGATAAAGAGATTGATACTGGGTTGCTGAATTATTTAATAAAACGGTTGAATCTTTCAGACAGAGATAACCTGATGCCCGGTGGGCGAATCCATAATTTCCGACAGTTCATGGATTTTCCTGCTGAGGTATTTACGGTAAAACAAGCCCGGAAAAAACCATTCATGCACCCACGGCTGAAGCAATCGGTACGTGTAAGTGATGAAATCCTTAAGGGTGATTTATTGCTTCATTTCCCTTATCATTCGTTTGATTCACTGATTGATTTACTGCGTGAATCGGCTATGGATCCACATGTGTCTGAAATTAAAATAACAGCGTACAGGCTTGCGGAAAATTCAAAAGTGATCAATGCTTTAGTGAATGCCTCCAGAAACGGTAAAAAAGTTACTGTGATGCTGGAGTTAAGAGCAAGATTTGATGAAGAAGCCAACCTGGAATGGAAAGAAAAACTGGAAGAAGAAGGTGTAAAAGTTTTGATTGGGGTTCCCAATATGAAAGTACATGCCAAGCTGTGCCTCATCAAAAAGCGATATAAAAATAAAACAGTACAATATGGTTTTGTAAGTACCGGTAATCTCAATGAAGATACTGCAAGAGTGTATGGCGACCATTGTTTGTTAACAGCTAACCGGCAGGTAATGGCTGATATCAATCGCATTTTCAGTTATCTAGAAAAACCTTTGATCAGCAGGCAGAAATTATTAAAGCAATGTAATACCCTGGTTGTTTGCCCAACCGGTATGCGTCGTTTACTGTTCAAATTAAGTGACAACGAAATCAGGAATGCAAAGAAAGGCTCAGAAGCTGCTATTACTATAAAGATGAATAGTTTGTCTGATATTGTTTTAATTCAGAAGCTGTATGAGGCTGCAAAAGCCGGTGTAAAGTTGCGAATGATTATCCGTGGCATTTTTTGCATGCTTACAGAAAACGGGCATTTTAAGGCAGTACCTCAAGCCGTCAGTATAGTAGATCAGTATCTTGAACACAGCCGGGTGTTGATATTTCACAACAGCGGTAAAAACAAAGTTTATATATCTTCGGCAGATTGGATGGTACGCAACCTGGATCATCGTGTGGAAGCAGCTGTGGAAATCAAAGCACCTCAATTAAAACAGGAGCTTGCAGATTACCTGAATATTCAGTTGCAGGACAACGTGAAAGCAAGAATATTAGATAACAAACTCAGCAATGAGTATGTAAGTAAAAAAGGAAAAGCGATCCGGTCACAGGTTGAGATCTATAATTACTTATTTCAAAAAACAATAAAGACAGTTGAAACTGGCAGCAATTGATATCGGAAGTAATGCCGCAAGGCTTCTGATTACAGAAGTATCGGAGAATGAAAAAGGCATTCCGCAATTTAATAAAATCAACCTGGTAAGGGTTCCATTACGTTTGGGCTTTGATGTATTTGAAACCGGTGAAATTTCGAAACTGAAAGTGAATAAAGTAGTGGAAACCATCAAAGCATATAAACACCTGTTAAGTATATATGAAGTTTCACATTTGAAAGCCTGTGCCACTTCTGCCATGCGGGATGCAAAAAATGCCCCAGACATATTACGAAAAGTAAAACTGGAAACAGGAATCGACATACGGGTGATTACAGGTGATGAAGAAGCTTCTTACATCTATGAAAACCATGTTGCCGAAAACCTGGATAAAACCAATGGTTACTTATATATTGATGTGGGCGGCGGCAGTACAGAGCTCACTTTTTTTGCAAAAGGAAAACTTGTATTTCGTGAATCCTTCAATATAGGTACCATCCGTTTGTTAAAAGGACAGGTGCCGGAGCATAGATGGGAAGAGATGAAAAATTTCCTTAAGCTGAGCACTAAAGACTATACGAATCTGGTTGCTATTGGTTCGGGTGGGAACATCAACAAAGTGTTTTCGTTATCCAAACGAAAAGAAGGCAAACCACTTTCACTTGAACTGCTGAAAGACTATTTTAAGGAATTCAGCAGTTTTACCGTAAAAGAACGTATCGAAAACTATAAACTCCGGGAGGACCGGGCCGATGTAATTGTACCTGCACTTCAAATCTATGTTAACGTGATGCGCTGGGCCGGCATTGAAGAAATTTATGTTCCCAAGATTGGTTTGGCCGATGGTTTGGTACACATGTTATATGATGAACTTAAAACCGGCAAAGTCAATAATTAGTTTTTCACTTTTCAAATTCAACACATGTCTGTTCATAAAGAAGTAAAAAAAATTACAACGAATACACTGCAGAAAATGAAAGCAGCTGGTGAAAAAATATCCATGCTTACTGCATACGATTTTTCCTTTGCCCGCATTTTTGATGAAGCCGGAATGGATGTGTTACTCGTTGGTGATAGTGCCAGTAATGTAATGGCAGGGCATGAAACCACCCTTCCGATCACACTGGAACAAATGATTTACCATGCACAATCGGTAATACGTGGGGTGAGCCGCAGTTTGGTAGTGGTGGATCTCCCCTTTGGCACCTATCAATCCAATTCAGACATTGCATTAGCATCTGCCATACGGATTATGAAAGAAACAGGGGCTCATTCGATTAAGATGGAAGGTGGTGAAGAAATTATTGAATCCGTGCGGCGGATTGTAGCGGCAGGTATTCCCGTTATGGGGCATCTGGGGCTTACACCGCAATCCATTTACAAATTCGGAACTTATACGGTTCGTGCAAAGGAAGATGATGAAGCAAATAAACTCCGGAAGGATGCACGGTTGTTGCAGGAAGCCGGATGTTTTGCCATAGTGCTGGAGAAAATTCCTGCTGCATTGGCAAAAGAAGTTTCAGCAAGTATCCATATCCCAACAATTGGAATTGGTGCTGGTCCGCATTGCGATGGGCAGGTGCTGGTAATGCATGATATGCTGGGCATTAATACCGAATTTCAGCCACGGTTCCTGCGGAAATATGCAAACCTGCATGAGATCATCACCAATGCAATAATTCAATACGTAAATGATGTGAAAAAGAGTGATTTCCCAAATGAAAAGGAATCTTATTAAACTTAACGTGGACGTTGCATGATTCCATCTGCATTAAGCACACTCCACAATTGAAGTCCGGGATACTGTGATACAAATGTTTTTAAACATAAATTCATATCGGTCACTTCTTTCACCGATTCTACAATAGCAACATCTGCAAAGAAGATATTTCCAAGGTAAATCCGTTCACGTTTGAGAATATAATCCAATCTCATTTTTGTTCGGGATATACTGCTCTGGTATTCAGCTTCTGCAAATACAATCATCCATTTTGTTTCCTTGTTCTGATTTTTTAAACGAAGAATCTGGGCCTGAACAATACGGTCTCCTTTCTTGCGGGATTTATGTTGGTTAACAGCTATTGAATCTGTGGTTTGTGTGGAAACAGTATCCGGAATACCTGACTGAGCCCAGGAACCGGCACAGATCATTGCAGTGAATATTATGGTTAGTATAGCTTGTCTCACAGGATATAAATTAAGAGAGAACACTTATAAGTGTATCAATTTCAATACGAAAGGTATAAAAACAAATTTCTAATTGCAATGATTTGTCAAAAATTTTTCATGCAAATCATCCAATAGGAAATGACTTTTTACTGTCAAATGGTAGTATACCCATCCCCTATCTTTGCCGCCAAACCAAACTATCTGCCAGATGTTTAAAAATCTGACTTTACTGCCTTTGTTAATAATCAGCTTTAGTTTACAGGCTCAGCAACAGGAAAAAGAACTCGACCCCATTACAGTAACCGCTTCTTTAACTCCTTTACCGGCATCAAAAACCGGAAGAAATCTTGTAATCATCAAAGGTGACCAACTCACCAAGCTGCCCGTACAATCGGTTGATGAACTGATCCGCTATTTACCCGGGCTTGAAGTACAAAGCCGCGGCCCAATGGGCGTGCAAAGCAATATTACCATCCGGGGCGGCACCTTTCAGCAGGTACTTATTATACTGGATGGTATTCGTTTAAATGATCCGTTAACCGGGCATTTCAACTCTTACTTTCCGATTGCGCCCGCAGAAATAGAACGCATTGAAATTTTAAAAGGTGCATCCTCTGCTATTTATGGGACAGAAGCAGTTGGTGGTGTGGTAAACATCATAACAAAAAGTTTTGCAGCTGCAAAGAATAAGCAACTGCAAAAAATGAATGCACAGGTAACTACAGGTGAATATGGCTTGCGAAACGCACAAGCCGGATTTGCCTGGCAAAAAAGTAAAACAGCTGTTTCGGGAGGCGTGATGCAGAATGTAGCAAGCGGACAACCTTTACGGGGATCGAATGGATATTTTAATCTTACTACCCTGTCATTTTCTGTGAAACAACATGTTACTGAGAACAGCAGTGTGAGTTATCGTTTCGGGTATGACGACAGAAACTTTAATGCTCAGAATTTTTATACCCAGATCTTAACGGATACAGCATCCGAACAGGTAATCACACGTTGGCATCAGCTCAACTACACGTACCAAAAGAAGAAACACCGCTTTACTGTTGATGCCGGCTGGAAAGAAGCTTCGGATAAATTTCAGCTACGTAAATCTGCTGCGGCTAATACAAACTATTCCCGCATTCTCCAGGCATTGGCCCAGCACCAATACAAGTTTTCGGATAAAACAATACTTACGTCCGGGCTACAGTTAATTGACCGTAGTGTGAAATCAAACAACCGTGGCAACCACCAGATTATATCCTCCGGGTTATTCTTTGTACTCAATCAGCAAATTGGCGAGCACCTTAATATCAACCCGGCCATCCGGTTTGAATATAATGAACGTTCCGGACTTGAAGTTGTGCCGCAGTTCAATGTTTCCTATCGTCATAAAGATTTATTGTTACGTGGCAGTGCAGGAAGAACTATCCGTGATGCCGATTTTACCGAACGCTTTAATAACTATCAACCGGCAACAGTTGCCAGTGGAAATCGTATCGGAAATCCGGATTTAAATGCAGAAACTTCTTTCAGCTATGAGGCAGGAGCCGATTATTTCTTTTCCAAAAATTTCAAATTATCTGCGGGCTGGTTTCAACGCTTTCATAAAGGATTGATTGATTACGTGTCAACTCCCTATGCTCAAATGCCACGACAGGTAAACCTGGTACCGGGGGGTACATATAGCCTTGCAGAAAATATTTCAGAAGTAAATACAAGAGGAGTTGAAACAGATATCCAATACAATCAGTCTTTGGGTGAACGCCATACATTAATTGCAATGATGGGGCTTATCCGGATGAAAAGTACCAGCAGCAGTTCCACTCCTTCGCTGTATGTTTCCAATCATGCACGGTTTCTTTACAATTTTGGAATACAATACCGGTATAAATTCATCAGCCTTTCGCTCAACGGACTGTATAAAGAACGCAACCCTCAAACAGGAAACCCGGCATTTGTGCAAATCAGCAAAAGCTATTTTCTCATGAACACCCGCCTCGAAGGAATTTTCCTGCAGGATAAACTGGGATTATTTTTACAGGCAGATAATGTGTTCAACAAAAAGTATGCAGATATTCTTGGTACCATTATGCCCAACCGATGGATTATGGGTGGGATAAAAATGAATTTGTGATAATTGCTGCGGTAACCAATCTTTTCAGGAACTTTGCAGCCTATAAATAAAAAACGATGATCAACGATTTGCTTAGCCAACTCCACATTAAAGAACAGAATGCCGGTGTTTCTACCGGAACCCAATGGCATTCTTCCAAAGGAGAAACAATTGTTTCTTCTTCACCGGTTGATAATAAACAGATTGCTTCTGTTACCGGTGCCGATGAGGCATCTTATGAAGCTGTTATTGCCAAAGCTGAAGCTGCTTTTAAAGAATGGCGCTTATGGCCTGCACCCAAAAGAGGGGAAATTGTACGCCAGATTGGTGAAGCATTGAGGGCAAAGAAAGAACCATTGGGCAAACTGGTTTCGTATGAAATGGGTAAGAGTTTACAGGAAGGATACGGCGAAGTGCAGGAAATGATTGACATCTGTGATTTTGCGGTTGGCCTTTCCCGTCAGCTCCATGGATTAACCATGCATAGTGAACGCCCTTTTCATCGCATGTATGAACAATGGCATCCGTTGGGAATAGTTGGAATCATTTCTGCATTCAATTTTCCGGTTGCGGTGTGGAGCTGGAATACCATGCTTGCGTGGGTATGTGGAGATGTGTGCATCTGGAAACCAAGTGAAAAAACCCCTTTGTGTGGTGTTGCCTGTCAGCAAATCATTTCAGAAGTGTTTGCAAAAAATAATGTGCCGGAAGGTGTCAGCAATTTAGTAATTGGCGGACGTGATGTAGGCGAATGGCTGAGCAATGATACCCGTATTCCTTTGGTATCTGCTACCGGAAGCACACGTATGGGAAAAGCAGTAGCCGCAGCAGTTGGCCAAAGGTTGGGCAGAAGTTTATTGGAATTAGGGGGTAACAATGCAATCATCATTTCACAACATGCAGACCTGAATATTGCAATCCGTGGTGCAGTGTTTGGTGCTGTTGGAACGGCAGGTCAGCGTTGTACAACAACCCGCCGGTTAATTATTCATGAAAGTATTTATGAAACGGTGAAGCAAAAGCTGGTGGCAGCATACTCACAGTTAAGCATAGGCGACCCATTGGATGAAAAAAATCATGTGGGGCCATTGATTGATAAAGATGCTGTTGCTGCCTATGTACAATCTGTAAAAAAATGTAAAGAAGAAGGCGGAACATTCCTGATTGATGGTGAAGTTTTAGAAGGAGCCGGATACGAAAGTGGTTGTTATGTGAAACCATGTATTGCCGAAGTGCAACCACATTACAGTATTGTGCAACATGAAACCTTTGCTCCCATTCTGTATTTGCTGAAGTATACCACGATCGAAGAAGCAATTGCTATACAGAACGGTGTGCCACAGGGACTCTCCTCTTCTATTATGACATTAAATCTTCGTGAAGCCGAAGCCTTCCTGTCAACAGCTGGAAGTGATTGTGGCATTGCCAATGTGAATATAGGAACCAGCGGTGCCGAAATTGGTGGTGCTTTTGGCGGTGAAAAGGAAACCGGCGGTGGAAGGGAAAGTGGAAGTGATGCATGGAAAAACTATATGCGCCGTCAAACAAATACCATTAACTATTCTACCCAGCTTCCGCTGGCGCAGGGGATCAAGTTTGATATTTAAATAAAATTGTTAAATGTGGGAAAACGGTATATCCCCATTTATTAACTCACAGAACTTTACAATTACAATTAAATACGTATGATGAATTTGAAAAAAGCGGGTTTATTTCTTCTTACCCTTTTGATTACAGCGTCTGCCTCCTGGGCACAAACCAGTTCAAAGGATGATGAATTCAAAGGCTGGCACCTGAAGGATCAAAACAAAGATGGAATTTATGGCATCAGCCTGGAACAGGCTTACGAGTTTTTGAAAAACCGTAAAAGCACCACCGTTATTGTTGCTGTTATTGATAGCGGTATTGACACACTTCATGAAGACCTGAAACCTATTCTGTGGCGTAATCCCAAAGAAATTCCCGGAAATGGTATTGATGATGATCATAATGGATATGTAGATGACATTTATGGCTGGAATTTTATTGGTGGAAAAGATGGGAAGAATGTGAATGAAGATTCATACGAAGCTGCGAGGGTATATCATGCATTGAAAAGTAAATATGCCAATGTTACCGACGAAAGCACGTTAAATGCAAAAGACAAAGAAGAATACCGTCTTTTTGTAAAATCAAAAGAAGCTATTGAAGGTAGTGCAACAGACGCCCAGGCAAACCTGTTGTTTCTGCGCAATCTGTATAAAAAGGCGGGTGCTGCCGATTCATTGCTGAAAGAAAAATTCAAACCTGAATACACTGGTAATGATCTTGCTTCATTTAAACCTTCTAATTCAAAAGAGTCAGATGCTAAATCCACCATGTTTGCCTTGTTTAAGGGATTTGATATGATGGGTTCTACCAATGGATTTATCATGTCTGAGTTTACAACTTATTACCAGGGCGAAGAGAAAAAAGCAGAAGCAGTTGACAATCCTCCTAAAAATTACCGTGGTGATATTGTAAAAGACAATTATAATGATTTCAATGATCGTTTTTATGGTAACAATGATGTAATGGCTGGCACGCCAATGCATGGAACGCATGTTGCCGGTATTATTGCTGCTGCAAGAAACAATGGATTGGGCATGAATGGTGTGGCAGATAATGTACGTATCATGGTGATCAGGGCGGTACCTGATGGTGATGAGCATGATAAAGACATTGCATTGGCTATTCGTTATGCAGTTGACAACGGAGCTAAAATCATCAATATGAGTTTTGGCAAAAGCTTCTCTCCACAGAAAAAGTGGGTGGATGATGCCATCCGTTATGCACAAAGCAAAGGGGTATTGGTTGTTCATGCTGCCGGTAATGATGCAAAGAATGTTGATAGTACAGAAAACTATCCCAATCCCATTTTTGCCGATACAAAACAACGTGCAACAAACTTCATTACTGTAGGTGCCAGTGGTGATCCTAAGATTGGTGGTTTTGCTGCCAGCTTTTCTAACTATGGTAAGAAAGAAGTAGATGTGTTTGCCCCTGGTGTAAAAATTTACTCTACCCTTCCTGGCGGAACAACCTATGGCTTCTTACAGGGAACCAGTATGGCCAGCCCGGTGGTAGCCGGCTTAGGAGCCTTGTTATTATCTTACTTTCCAACCCTTTCTGCCGAACAGATCAAATACTGTATCGAGAAAGGTGCCCAAAATCCGAATACAGAAACCAAGAAGCCGGGTACTGATGAGCAGTATCAGTTTGGTGATTTCAGCAGAACAGGTGGTATTATAAATGCCTATGAATCTGTAAAAATTGCTGCCACACTGAAAGGCGAACGCAAATTAACAGTTGCACCGGCTACAAAACCTTTGCCCAAACCAAAGCCAAAAATGAAAGCGACTAAAAAAGGATAAATTATAAAATCCCGGAGAACGAACTCCGGGATTTTTATTTTCAAAACGAAAAATTGTGTCATTTCGGAAAACTGTATTTTTGATTAGTCTGAAAACCGACCAATATGGCAAAGCCGAATCCAAGTGATTATTCTTTATTCAGTTCGCACTATATCATGAGTGTACCTGAAGATGATTTACAGGAAGCATTAAAAAATCAATGGCCAATCCTTGAAGCTTTTCTGGATACATTGCCAGAGGCAAAAGCAGATTATGCCTATGCTCCCGGCAAATGGACCATTAAGCAGTTGGTGCAGCACATGACAGATACTGAACGCATTTTTGCACATCGGGCATTATGGATTGTACGGAAAGCAAGTTCTCCCTTAACATCTTTTGACGAAAATGAATTTGCTAAAGCTGCCGATGTATCCCGTGTGTCGCTGAAAGAATTGATTGCTGAGTTTAAGGCAGTACGTAAGAGCACTGAGTTTTTATATTCAAAACTTACCGAAGAGGAATTAAATACAAAGGGCAAAGTGAATGACCACATGCTATCAGTTAAATCAACAGGATTTATTATTGTGGGACATTTTATTCATCACAAACGGATCTTAGAAGAACGATACCTTTAAAAAGAGCGGGCCCCATAAATGGAGCCCGTGTTGTACTGCAAAGTTGTAAGCCGGATTCTGTCTGATTCCCGAAAGAGAACGAGGCTATCATTTATCTGTTCCGGCAATTACTCACCGGAATCCATCTGCCTACCCTTCCCTCCATTGCTTGCGCAATCATAACCGAGCCGGTTATTATGTACCGGAGTACAAAGTGGGATATACATGGCATTTCAGTACGCAAGGTTTACCCGCAATGAATGTTACCACTCAAAGCCGTGAGCTCTTACCTCACGTTTTCACCCTTATCTGCCCACTGCGTGGGCAGACGGTAATTTTCTGTGGCACTTTCTGTTTCCGGATTTGCACCCGGAACCCGGCTCTTCACCGGTGCGTTGCTCTGTACTGTCCAGACTTTCCTCCTATACGCCAGATGCGTATAAGCGATAGCCAGCCTTGCAGCCGTTGTAAAATTAATCAATCTGTTAGTTAATACTGGAAATAAATCTCTGTAGCGCCGTATCCGTACAGTGGATGATATTGATTTACAAAGGATTTTACTTCAGATTTATGCCGCAGAAGTTCATGTATTTCATCTTTCAAAACACCTTCCCCCACTCCATGTATAACAATGAGGCTGGGCTGCAAATGATGAACTGCTGATTCATAAAACCGCTCAAATTCTTTTAATTGTATGGAAAGAATTTCATAATTACTCAGTCCACGCCAGTTATTCGTGATCTTTTCAATGTGCAGATCCAAAACAGAACGTGGCGATGGTACATGCTTTTTTGCTTCAGAAGCATTGTACACTTTAAAGCCAGCGGATGCCAGTTTGCTCATATCGAAGGATTCCGTTTCCTGTTTATCGGGATAATGCTCCATTAATATATACGAGAAATTTGCCTCCTGCTTCAATTGTAATTCCTCAATACGCTGAAAGAGTTGTTTGGGTTTTATTTTTAATGCTGTTTCGTAATAAGATGCTTTTCCTTTTTGCGGTTCTTTTAATGAGAATTCAAACTCAAAACGGGGAGAGTCGTTCAGGTCATCAAATGGCACATCATGAATATAAAAATCGCTGAAGGGAAATAAATCATTGTCCAGGTGAAACGAACTGGTTCCGTCAACCACCAGGTCGTATTTAAACTTAAATGTGGTATCTGTATTATTTACGAGGTATATCCGGAAGTAATCTACGATATCATCATCAAACACATCCTTATCAAAAACAGGTAAAAAAGACAACCAGATTCCTTCTCCTACTTTGTACCCCTTGATTACATTCTTTTCTTTCTTCACATTGTCTACAAACAGTTTAGGCTTTACTGGAATCGTCTTCTTTTCGGTAAAGCGTTTATAATAAGGAAACTCAATCTGGTCTGCATACACAGGGAACTGAACGCCACCAACATCTACCGTTACCATTTTTTTATTAATGATATCCACCACTTCACCTTCTTCATTCGAATGAATCAGTAATACCTTATCGCCTATCTGAAATTTCATAGTGCAAAAATAATGATGCCGGCAAATATGCCGGCATCAGTTATAAATATCTGGCAATGTTTATTCCCATTTGTGTTTATGCGGACGTTCATCGGAATGTGTGCGCATCCATTCATCAAAACTCAGTTTGCCACTTCCTTCAATTGCAAAAAGAATGAGCAACATAAGAATGATGATCGACAACCATAACTCGGAATGAGTCTGAAACAATCCGCCTGAAAAATTCACAAAGAAAACGGCACCGAGCAGTATGGGTATCTGGGCAATCGCTGCAGAACGGGTTAATAATCCAAAGGCAATCATAATGCCTCCTAATAAGTGAGCAAATACAATATAATGGGCAAATATGCCGATCCCGGCAGTACCCGTAAGTTTTCCGGAAGCCATCATCTCGGTGAGAGGCTGCATATTATTGATAAACTGTATGCCCTTTATCGTTAAAATAGTGCCCAGTGCAATACGTATAAAGTCGAGCCAGTGAGGATGATGGGAATCTCCCCATCTTTCAAGGCGTTGTATGAAGTTCATAATAGCAAGTTTAAGGTTATAAATCTCCTATTAAGTTACAACCTAAAACCAGCTTTTGCAAGTACTTTTTTGCACAAGCAGGATCACAATTTCCGTTTCAGATATTGAGAATAATCTTCCACGCTGCAATCATATTCATTGATAATAAAGGGAGAAGTAAAGATAAAATCGGCTGTAGCCCTGTCGCAGGCAGTGGGAATATTCCAGGTTACGGCCAACCGAAGCAATGCTTTCACATCCGGGTCGTGTGGCTGTGCTTCCATGGGATCCCAGAAAAAAATGAGCACATCCACTTTACCTTCGGCTATCAGTGCCCCAATTTGCTGATCGCCTCCTAATGGCCCGCTGAGCAACTGTTGCACCGGTTGTCCCAGCTTTTCCTGCAATAGCTTACCTGTGGTTCCTGTGGCCATCAGCTCATGTTGTGCCAATGCTGCACGATTGTAATAAGCCCAATCAATGATATCCTTTTTCTTGTTGTCATGCGCCACCAGGGCGATCCTTTTCTTACTACTTAATTTCCGAATCTGCATAATCAATGATTGAATGAATGAAGGAATGAATCACTATTTATTATCTGGCCAGTTTGCTTTTCCGGTAACCATAGAAGAAATAAATAAGCAAACCTGCTGCCATCCAAACAAAGAACCATAGCCAGCTGTTCAGTGGTATTTCAATCATCAGGTACAAACAACTCAATGCACCCAGAATTGGAATAAGTGAATACTTACGCATAAACGTAAGAACCGAAATAACAGTTGCTATGATAATGAATAAGAGGAACAGGATTTCCTGATGGTTCTCATTGGCAAGATTGGTTACAGATGCCAACAAACGCTCACGGAACAAAAACACAAAGAGTAATAACAACACAGGGACAATGAATTGACCATTTATATAAGGCAACTTGAATTTGCCACCACCTTCTTTTCCAAGGTTGGGCAAAAAGAGCACTCCCAGACAAACCAATACAAATGCAAATAAGGTACCAATACTGGTAAGGTCGGTCATGATTGCAGAAGGAAGAAACAAAGAAGGAATACCCACCAGCAAGCCTGTAATAATACTTGCAAATGCAGGTGTTTTATACTTTGGATGAATTTTTGAAAACCGTTTGGGTAATAAACCATCACGGCTCATGGTCATCCAGATACGGGGCTGTCCCAGCTGAAACACCAGCAATACACTGGTTGTAGCCACCACAGCACTGATGCTGATGATATAACCGATCCATTTGAGGTTGAGTTTATCAAATACATAAGCCAAAGGATCATCAACTTTCAATTCACTATAATGAACCATGCCGGTTAAAACCAATGCAATTAATATGTAGAGTACTGTGCATATCAATAAGGCATACATCATTCCTCTTGGCAAATCCCGTTGCGGATTTTCACATTCTTCTGCAGTTGTGCTGATGGCATCAAAACCAATGTATGCATAAAATACAGCACTCACCCCCTGCAATACTCCGGTAAAGCCATTCGGCATAAAAGGGTTCCAGTTGTTTGTATTAACATAAAAGAAGCCCATGATGATGACAAATACAATCACAATCAATTTAAACACCACCATCGCATTGGCGCTTTTTTTACTTTCCTTCATTCCAACAAACGTGAGCCATGTAATAAACGCAACAATCAGAAAGGCAGGAATGTTTAAAAAGAGTTTATGTCCGGCAATATCAGGAGCATTGTTAAAACCATTGATAATCGTTTGCATATCGGGTGTGACAGCAACCCCTTTCGCAATCTCTGCGTTTACTAATTTAAGTGCATCACCAGCAGCACCGGAATTTGTGGTTAACCAATAAGGCAAGTGAATATTCAAACCTTGCAGCAGGTTGTTGAAATAGCTGCTCCAACTGATGGCTACTACAATATTTCCAATTGCATATTCCAGAATCAGGGCCCATCCAATAATCCAGGCAATGAGTTCTCCAAAGCTTACATATGCATAGGTATATGCACTTCCGCTTACAGGTATCCTGCTGGCAAATTCTGCATAACAAAGAGCAGAAAAGCCACAGGTAATGGCTGTAATGATAAATAAGATGGAAACGCCGGGGCCTCCATGAAATGCGGCCGATCCAATCGTAGAAAAGATACCAGCGCCAATAACCGCAGCAATCCCCAGAAAAGTAAGATCCTTTACGTTGAGTACTTTGTGCAAACCGCCGTCTCCATGCACATCTTCTGCCCCTTCTGCTAAAATGGAATCAATTTTTTTTGTACGAAATAATTTATTGGCCATACGGTTGGTTTAGAGGCTTCAAAATAAGTAAAAAACAAACAGATGATCGGGATCATGTTTAAAAAACTGCTTTTAATCAGTTTCTGTCCTGTATAAAATCATTTTCAGTGAATCTGCGGCGGTGCAATTTTACACCATCTGGTAATAAAGGCAAATCAGGTGCAGATGGGCAAAAGGTTTGAGTGCCCAGCCCGGACACAGAGATGTGTCCGGGTTTTTTTTGCTCTTTTTGTTGCAAAAAGCAGACTGAAATGAATGTTAGAAGATTAATATTCTCTTTGTACAAGGAATCCTGCCAATTGCTTTAAAGGCTCTTTACGTTTGTTTAAAACAGCTATTTCTTCGAGATGATGGAGTGCTTTCTCCAGGTACTGGTTCTTTAATTCCATAGCCCATTCATCTACTCCTGCTTTTCTGAAAATGGAAAGTACTTTCTCCACTTTATCGGCCGCATTGGTTTGCTGAAGCCGGGTTAACTCCTCTTTTGTTGCAGTATCGGCAGATTGATCAGCATGTATCATTAAGAATGTTTTCTTATTGGCTAAAATATCTCCCCCCACTTGTTTGCCAAATTTTGCAGGATCACCAAACGCATCTAGGTAATCATCCTGCACCTGGAAGGCAATACCAAGGTTGCGCCCGAATTCATAGAGATGATTGGCATTCCCCTCGCTGGCCCCTCCTATCATGGCACCCATTTTTAAACTGGCCGCCAATAATACGGACGTTTTCAACTGGATCATATTTCTGTACTCATCCAGGGATACATCTGAACGTTTTTCAAAATCCATATCCAGTTGTTGCCCTTCCGATACTTCCAATGCCGTTTTATTATATACCGAGAGAATGCGTGGTAATACTTCTGCACTCACTTTGTTGAGATAATCGTAGGAACGGATCATCATGGCATCGCCGGCGAGTATTGCTGTATTCACGCCCCATTTCTGATGTACTGTTTCCATGCCTCTGCGTAAGGGAGCCTGATCCATAATATCATCATGAATCAATGTAAAATTGTGAAACAGTTCAACGGTTGCCGCAACCGGCCATGCATCGGGCTTTATTTCATCAAATAATTCATTGCCCATCAATACCATCACTGGTCGTACACGTTTCCCGCCAATGCCAAGGATATATTGTGCCGGGTCATATAAAGTAGCCGGTTGTTCCGGAAAATGACGGACACTGAAATAGGTTTCAAATTGTTTTAAAAGTTCTTCAAAAGAATGCATAGTGTTTTATTTAGAAGAAAGGAGTTAGAAGATAGAAGTTAGATCCCTATCACTCATATAATTGCAGTATCATCTATCTCAAAAACTGCTTTACTTTCTCTTCTTTTTCTTTTTATTATTTACAGTATCGTAAAATTTCTTTTCGGTTATTTTCATATGCCCCAATACTAATTCATAATCCAGCTGGCGTTTATCCAGGTTGGCTGCAATGACTTTTATCTTCACTTTATCGCCCATACGGAATAATTTTCCGCTCCGTCGCCCAACGAGGCAATAATCTTCTTCGTTGTAAAGGAACTCATCAAAATCACTCAACGAAAACAGACTAACAAGTCCTTCGCATTTATGTTCAATTGTTTCCACCCAAAATCCAAATGAAGCTACTCCACTCACCACGCCATCAAATTCTTCACCCAGGTACTGGCTCATGTATTCCACCTGTTTGTACTTATTGGCAGCCCGTTCACTTTCCATTGCCGCACGTTCTCTTTCACTGCAATGACGGCATTTCTGTTCCATCTTTTTATCGACCTGCGGCTGCTGATCAAGGCATTGTTGTAAAATGCGGTGCACCAGCACATCGGGATAGCGGCGTATAGGAGATGTGAAATGACAATAATGCTCAAAAGCCAATCCGTAGTGCCCTATATTCTCTGCGGTATACACCGCCTTGGCCATCGTACGGATACCCAGCGTTTCGAGTACGTGTTGCTCCGGTTTACCCTGCACATCTTTCAACATCTGATTGAAAGAAGCTGCCACCAGTTCCGGCGATGATGTATCAAACTTATGACCGTATTTACGTGCAAAAGCTATGAATGGTGTGAGCTTTGTTTCATCGGGTGTATCATGCACACGGTAAGGAAAAGGAATGGGTTTTTCCTTTACTGAAATTGTACTGATATATTGAGCCACATATTTATTCGCAAGAAGCATCAACTCTTCAATCAGCTGATGCGCTTCCTTACTTTCTTTAACGGTGATGCCAATTGGTTTTTTGTGTTCATCAAGTATGAAACGTACTTCCTGTGATGAAAAATTAATTGCACCTTTTTTGAAACGGTCTTTCCGCAGTTTCTGTGCTATTTTATTTAACAATAATACTTCATCACTGTACAATCCTTCACCAGATTCGATAATTGATTGTACATCTTCATAGGTAAACCTGTGATCAGAATGAATCAATGTTCGTCCCAGCCACACATCTTTCACTTCTCCTTTTGTACTCATTTTGAACACAGCAGAGAATGTATACTTATCTTCCCTGGGCCGTAATGAACAAAGTTCATTGGAGATCCGTTCCGGCAGCATGGGTAATACTCTGTCGGGCAAATAAACAGATGTTGCCCGTTCATACGCTTCGTCATCCAGTACGGAACCTGGTTCTACAAAATGACTTACATCGGCAATATGAACTCCTATTTCATACAAACCGTTGGACTGAGCTTTGATGGAAATGGCATCATCAAAATCCTTTGCATCCACAGGATCAATCGTGAACGTAAGTACATTCCGGAAATCTTTCCGCTTCAGTATTTCCCGGCTGTTAATTGTTTCGGGAATGCGGGCTGCTTCTTCCAAAGCTTCCTCTGAAAACTGAAGTGGAAAGCCACTTTGTAACAGTATCTGTTTCATTGCCAGTTCATTCAGGTCGTCCTGATCCACTACTTCCAGTACTTCCCCTTCCGGGGCTCTCCGATCTTTTTCCCAACTGCTTAAGCGAACCACTACCCGATCGCCATTCACAGCTTCTTTACTTTTTTCTTTGGGGATATATAAATCGGGCATTGGCCTGTCGGTATCCGGAATAAAAAAGATATGGTTTTTCTGTACTTGTATATACCCGATAAACTCTGTTTGCTTGCGCTCAATTACTTTGCTAATGCTTCCTTCCACTCTTCCGCTTCCGGAATCTTTTGTGATTTCCACTTCCACAAGATCACCGTGCAAACTGGTATTGAAGTGTTGCGGACGAACCAATACATCTCTTTGCATTTGTTCAACCGTTACATACCCCATTCCACTTCTCGTAATTTCAATACGTCCTTTATAGGTCTCACCATTCTTCCTGGAAGACGGCGACTTTTTTTTCTTGTTTGTTTTTTTATTTCCCATAGGTTTTATCAGTCTTATTAAATTGTTCAATGAATGTGGTGAACTGCGTTCTGAATTGAGGCTCTTCACCAAATAAAATTTCATGCTGGATTGGTAATACGTATAGGGGCAATCCTTCCAGCTCTTCCCGGAATTTGATCAGTCGCACTGCATCCTTCTCTGTTGTAAGTATTATTTTTTGTGTGTGATCCAGTTTATCGAAACGTCGTTTGATCTCTTTCAGGTCGTCAATTGTAAATACGTGATGATCACTGTATGAAATGCGCTCATATGTATAAGTTTGATCCAGTACAAATTTTTTCAACGGTTCAATATTAGCAATACCGGTAAGCAACAATACTTCCAGGTTTTTGTGCAGAAAGTAAGGTTCTTCATTTCTCAATATGTGATAAGGAACCCCGTAAACAATTGTTGAAAAGAAAACCCGTTGATGAGCTAACGGATTAATTTCTTTCAGTATTCTCATTCGTTCTTCTTCAGAAAGATCAGGTTTGCATTTTGTGACAACAATAATATCTGCTCTTTTATAACTGCTTTTTTCATCTCGCAGATCCCCTGTAGGCAAAAAGAAATCACGTGTAAATAAATTTCCGATATCAGTAAGAACAACTGAAAAGCCGGGTCTAATGGCACGATGTTGAAACGCATCGTCCAGCAATATCACTTCTGTACCTGGCACATCCTGTAACAGTTGCGGAATGGCTTCAATACGTTCTTCACCAACAGCAACGGCTATATCCGGAAACTTGAGATGGAACTGCATGGGTTCATCGCCAATTTCCAAAGCTGAGGTTTGATCTCCTGCCAGTGCATACCCTTTTGTTTTACGTTTATATCCTCTGCTCAGTGTTGCCAGTTTGTAATCATCTTTCAGTAAGCGTACCAGGTATTCAATCATGGGCGATTTACCTGTACCTCCCACACTAAGGTTGCCCACACAAATAACAGGCAGATTAAAAGATGCTGATTGAAATATTTTTTTGTCGTATAAACGGTTTCTTAGCCAGATCAGTCCGCCATACAATAACGCAAACGGAAGTAATAAAATGCGAAACGATTGAAATGTAAAATTAGCCAAATTCATATATCCGGAGCGGCGTTACTGTGTAGTTTAAAGGTATATCAAATTGCTCAGTATCGGTGATGGAATCAACTGCTTCAAAATAACTTAATCCTATTTTAAGCACATCCTCCCGGCAGCGGGACAAGTATTCATCATAAAATCCTTTTCCATATCCCACTCTGTATCCGTTGGTATCAAAAGCCAGCAGCGGAACCAATACCATGTCAATTAGCTGAGGATCAACTACTGTTCCGCCAACCGGTTCAGGAATCCCCCAACTGTTTTTCTGAAGCAATACCTGCTCATCATATAAAACAGATTCAATGGATCTGGTTTCTTTGTTGATTCTGGGTATTGTTATATGCATACCGGGATTGCGAAACTCCAGGAACGAGAGTATAGCATCTGTTGGCACTTCGTGTTTTTCATCAATTGAAAGATAGCTGTGAAGCAGATTTAATTCCGGCAATTGCAATTGCTGAAACTGTATCAGGATGAGGTCGTCCATGCGGTTTTTATCACTAACGGCAAGTGACATCCGCTTTTCCATGTATAAGTTTCTTACCTCTTGTTTGGTCACTGTTCCTTTGGTTTGTTTACAAAGAATGAAAAAACAGTTGTTCCATAGTTCCGTTCTGCCCTGAAATAAGGGAATTGCTGGTATGAATTACGGGGCGTATGTTCCAATACAAACCACCCATCTTCTTTCAGTAACTGTTTTTCAAACACAAGTTTTGGCAATTCATCAATGGTTCCGAGTGCATACGGCGGACCCGCAAAAATGAAATCAAACTGATCTGTACAAAGGTCTATGTATTTGAACACATCCATCTTTACAAGATTCAGTTGGATGCCCAGTTTTTTTGCTGTTTGTAGAATGAATGCCGACATAGCCGGATCCTTTTCAACAATCGTTTGATCAACAGCTCCCCTGGAAGCAAGTTCATAGCTGATACTTCCGGTACCTCCAAATAAGTCCAACGTTTTCAACGAAGAAAGATCCAGGTTATTTTCCAATATATTGAATAACCCGCCTTTGGCGATATCCGTAGTTGGACGGGTAAAAGGCATTTTTGCCGGTGGCTGAAAAGTGCGGCCACCAAATTTTCCGCTTATGATACGCATGTTGCTATACGGTCGGCCAGGGCCAGTGTATGAGTTGAAAGATCAGTTGATGAAAATTGATACCTGAGTTCATGGTTCCATTCCAGGTTGTGGATGTATTGATGAAGCAGGTTGGCTAATGCCGATTGCTGGTCCACCATACCGGAAATGGCAATACGGGTGTTTTCGGGATCCAGTTCCAATTCCTGTATCGTGTTTAACAAGTTATACAGTACATCTTCCGGGGTCTGGTAGCAAACCGATTTCAGCAATAACCATTTTCCATTATTCTCAACCGTAATAAACAGATGATTGAAATAAATTTCGATTTGCAATAAGGGTTCAACAGAAGCATCCCTGTTTGCCAGAACTGATTGCTGATGATGCCATCTTGCGTCCGGAAAGGTGTTGCGCAATAATTGTACTGATTCTGCAGGCACTGCGTACAGGTTTACAGCCTGTAAATTGGAAACGGCATCCAGTAACCGCAATTCATCAGGATGCTGATCAAACATCAGTTGAAAAACAGATTCCTGATGATCGGCTTCCTGAATTTCATCTGGCAGTAAAATATTGCGATGAGAATAAGAGACAATGCTCGTCTTCATCCCTTTACCAGCCATCCATGATTCTTTGTCCAGCAATGCAAGAAGTTCACTTTCCTGCAAACCAGAATGTTTGTACAGTGCCCAGGCAACTACTTTACGGGAACTATTGTTTATCAATAGAAAGCCAATGAAATCTGCCGCAGATTGCACGACCAATTCCAAACCCGGCGATTCCATTTCACCGGTTTGTTCTTCTTTAAAAAAATAGACCTGTTGCAGCAATTTTAATTATTTCAGTTCTGTGCAATAATAACGATAATTTCGCCTCAAATTTTTCATTTGGCAGGGGAAACAACCATAAAGAATCATTTACAGCTCGAAGTTACCAATAAACAAATACTTGGCATTGCGTTGCCAATTGGATTGGCGATTCTTATTCCGCAACTGAACTTTATCACCAATAATATATTTCTGGGGCATTACAGCAGCCAATCGCTGGCATTGGCCAGTGTAACCGGTGTTTATTACCTCATTTTTGCGGCAATTGGATTTGGGTTGAACAATGGCTTACAAGCCTTGATTGCCCGTCGGGCAGGTGAAAACAGGCCGGAAGAAATCGGAAAAATTTTTAACCAGGGAATATTTATTGCCATTGGCATTGCCTGTATTGGCGTACTAACCACCTGGTTTGTGATGCCTGCCGTATTCCGGAAATTTATAACCAATGAAAATGAGTTGCAGCAATGCATTACATTTCTGAATATCCGGATCTGGGGCTTATTTTTTCTTTATATCTACCAGATGCGGAATGCTTTACTCGTTGGAACCAATAACAGCAGGTTGCTGTTGTTTGGTACATTAGCTGAAGCGCTGAGTAATGTATTTTTCGACTATGTACTCATATTTGGCAAAATGGGTTTCCCGGAACTGGGATTTAACGGCGCCGCTGTTGCGTCGGTTATTGCTGAATTTATCGGCATGTTTGTGATCTTTCTTGTTATTAAACAGCAAGGGATTGCTAAAGAGTTTTCTTTATTTAAAGATTTTCATTTCAATAAAGAATTGTTTACGCTGATCCTTTCTTTCTCTGCTCCTCTCATTTTTCAGCATGCAGTGAGCATCATAAGCTGGGAATTCTTTTACCTGCTGATTGTGAAACATGGAGAAATGGCATTGGGCATTTCTAATATCATGCGAAATGTGTTTGGATTCTTTGGTTCCTTTGTTTGGGCTATGGCGGCCACCAGCAGCACCATGGTGAGTAACATCATCGGCCAAAACAAACAGGACCAGGTATTTCCGTTGATTAAAAAACTCATCCGGATCAATCTCACTGTCATGATCACGGTAAGTGCTCTTATCAACCTGTTTCCGGTGTTGTTCCTTTCCATCTATGGGCAAAGTGATGAATTTGTTGCGAACGCAATCCCTGTGTTGAGAGTGGTTTCGCTGGCATTAATACTCATGTCTGTTTCCACTGTTTTTCTGAATGCAGTTACAGGTACGGGCAACAGTCGTGTTACATTGTTCATTGAACTGTTCACCATTATCTTCTATCTTATTTATGTATATGTGGTACTGGATTATTTTTTCCTGTCGATCACTTATGGATGGATGAGTGAATGGGTATACTGGATCGGAATGTTTATTCCCGCATTTATTTATCTCAGAAGTGGAAAATGGAAAGGGAAGAAAATTTAGCAATTCAGGTCCATGACTTCAGTAGCGACCGTGCTTCTTCTTTTATTACATCATCTTCAGAAGTTGTGTTGGGCAGTTTGAGCATATAGCGTAATAATTCAATCGCCTTCGCTCTTTTATTGATTTTATCATAAGCCTTAGCCAGTTCAAGATAATTCAGAATAAAACCCGGACTGATTGCTCTGGCTCGTTCATAAAACAAAACAGATTCTTCAAATGAGGCCTTGGGTAGCCCGCCAAACAACAACCTTGCTGCAGCACGCTCAATGGGATTGAGATCACTTACTTCATAATGCCATTTGCCAAGAATATGCATGGCTTTAAAATTCCTGGGGTTTAATGCCAAAGCCCTTTCTGCATAGGTTTTGATTTCTCTTACACTTGCTACTTTTTCTTTCGTGCTTCCAACAAGAGCAAGCCTTCCATAGGCAAGTGCCATTACTACATTTGCTTCAGAATCGTTTGGATTTTCTTTCAATGCACGATCTGCATAAATTTTAGCAGCATTATAATAATCAATCTGCCTTGCTTCACTTGACTGACGCTTACCAATGCGGCTGGCCAGTTCACTGCAACGGATCAGGGCATATAAATGATGGGGTTGTTGCCGGATTACTTCTTTGAATTTTGAGAAAGCTTCTTCTTCCTTCATTTGTTTCTCCAGCAAATCACCTTGTTTAACAAGATCCTCCACGGGTTGCGATTTCACAACCGTGTGGAAGCAAAAGATCATGCTTATCAGAAATAAAGGATAGATGTGTTTTCTCATTTTGTTAATAGGTTTTCCGGAGCGTAATCCCGGTACTGCCTTCAAAATTTTCAATAGGTGGTGTACGTTTATCAATTTCTATGGTAATCTCTTTAATAAACGGATACGCTTTATAAATGTTAATGCAAACAGATTCGGCTACTGTTTCCAGGAGACCTCTCCGCTCCTGCATTTGCTGCTTTACAATTTCATAAAGCGTAACATAATTGATTGTTTGTTCAATTTCAGTAACAGGTATGCCAGAATCGTACCAAACAGAAAGATTTACTTCAAACCTGCTTCCTGTTTTTTCTTCCCCTTCACAAATACCATGGTAAGCAAAAAACTGAACTTCTTTTAAGTGAACTCCAATCATAGAACGAAAATAAAAAAGGTCCTGCATTTAACAGGACCTTTATTAATTAAAGAATTCCTTTTGCCGATATATACCGTTCTGCATCCAATGCAGCCATACATCCGCTGCCTGCTGCTGTTACAGCCTGACGGTAGTTCTTATCCTGTACATCACCTGCTGCAAACACACCTTCCACATTTGTTTTAGAAGTGCCGGGTATTGTCTTGATATACCCTGCTTCATCCATATCGATATAATCTTTAAATATAGCTGAGTTGGGTTGATGCCCGATTGCCACAAAGAACCCTTGAACGGGGATCACTGATTCTTCGCCTGTTTTATTGTTTCTCACTTTCATACCGTCTACTTTGTTTTCTCCCAGGATTTCAAGTGTATCTGTATTCCAGTGTATGATAATATTGGGAGCATTTTTTACACGGTCCTGCATTACTTTACTGGCACGCATGGCATCTCTGCGGATCAGCATATGAACTGTTGTACAAAGTTTGCTCAGGTACAGAGCTTCTTCAGCAGCTGTATCACCTGCACCAACAATTGCTACTTCTTTACCACGAAAAAAGAATCCATCACAAACAGCACAGGCACTTACACCATAGCCATTCAATCGTTGCTCACTTTCCAGCCCCAGCCATTTCGCACTGGCACCGGTGCTGATGATCACCGTATCGGCTTCTATTAATTTCTCATCATCAATCCACACTTTATGCGGTTGAGAGGAGAAATCAACTTTTGTTGCCAATCCAAAACGAATATCGGCTCCCATACGGGCAGCCTGCTTTTCAAAATCGATCATCATTTCCGGACCTTGAACCCCATCCGGATACCCGGGATAGTTTTCCACTTCGGTGGTAATGGTTAATTGTCCGCCGGGTTGAATTCCCTGGTATAATACCGGTTTCATATTCGCACGTGCGGCATAAATAGCGGCGGTATAACCAGCCGGACCCGATCCAATAATCAAACAATGTACTTTTTCTGCTTCCATAATCTTCAAATGTATAATCGTCAAAAATAAAGGATGTACCCGTTGTACGGTGTGACATTAGTCCCCCGAAACAATGTTGTGGATAACTACTTTGGAATTACAATGGTACTGAACCGTGTGGCATAACCGCCAAAATATCCCAGTGCGCCGTTACTGATGTTACCAAGGATTTTTGTGGGGGTTGAAAACGGATTACCAATGCTTTGGTAACTATATTCAACGGTACGCCAGAAATCAAAAGTTGCTTTATCAATATTGCAGAACTTAAGCGTTACGGTATCCCCTTTTCTGAAAAAACCATAATTATCAAAATCAATTTCTGTGTTCCTGTTTACTCCCTGGTCAATATCTACGGTATAAGTTGAATTGTTGACCAGCTGATCATCAAAAACCGAAGTTAGTCCGGGTAAAAAGCTCCCCCTGTTCACTCTTGTAAAATAGCGGATATAATCCCCGAAGCCGGGCGGGTCGGTTACTTTGGCTTTTAGTACAGCTTTGGTGCTGGTATCAGGAGTATTAGGTGCCTTCGCCCACCATATCGAATCCAGTTGTTTCCTCATCACAGGAATACTGGTGGTGCTTGTGTAACTTTTTCCGTTCCAATCAATCGTTAATTGATAAGCTTTTCCTTCTTCGCCGGTAATACGTGTAACAGGGTTGGCCGGATCTGTGGTATAATAGTTGAACGGCAGATCGCCAGGTAAAACCACATCCACTCTTTTCAACTGATGGGTTTGTGCACCATTGCTGATGGTAACAGTAGCATCTTTAATCATTGCGTCGCTAAGGATGGATGCATCAATTTTCGAAAAATAATTCAGGCTTCTGGTAAGGATCACTATCGGATCGGAATTGGTTTCAATAGAAGCATCGACTGATAATACCTCGGTCGCATTTTTCAGTTCAAAATCAATTTTCTTCTCACACCCTGCCAACAAAATCAATGGCAGAAAATAAATCCAATTCAACTTCATAGTGCAAAGTTACAGGCTTAGTTGGTTCGGAAACGGAATGGAATTCTAAACGAAATCCAAAAAAAATCCCCCTTGTTACAGGGGGACTTCAGTACTTAATACCCATTATTATTAATTACCCAGGTAGCTCTTCAGTGCATTACTGAAACGAGCTTTCTGTAAGCGTTTAATTGCTCTTTCTTTGATCTGGCGGATACGTTCTTTTGTTAAATCGTATTTCTGGCCAATTTGTTCAATTGTAACACCATTTTCTCCATCCAGTCCGAAATAGGCATTCACAATTTCAGCTTCACGTGGACTGAGTGATTTCAGTACACGACGGATTTCGTTACGGAGTGAATCTTTCATCACATCTTCGTCTGTATCATCTGATCCTTCCAGCAAATCACCCATTGCCACATCTTCTGCTTCGTGCACAGGTGCGTCCAGTGAAGTATGACGGGTATTACTTTGGAAGATATTATTGATTTCTGTTTCGCTCATTTCGAGGATATCAGCCAGCTCTTCAGTTGAAGGCTCACGCTCATGCTCCTGTTCAAATGCCATATAGGCTTTATTCGCTTTGTTATAAGTACCGATTTTATTTTGCGGTAAACGCACCAAACGGCCCTGTTCGGCCAAAGCCTGAAGAATTGATTGACGGATCCACCATACAGCGTAAGAAATGAATTTAAAACCTTTGGTTTCATCGAAACGCTGAGCGGCTTTGATCAAACCCAGGTTTCCTTCATTGATAAGGTCACTGAGCGATAAACCCTGGTGTTGATATTGCTTGGCAACAGATACAACGAAACGCAAGTTGGATTGTACCAATTTGTCCAAAGCACGTTGATCACCCATCTTAATCCGTTGAGCAAGAGTAGTTTCCTCCTCCGGGGTAATCATGGGTATCTTTGAAATTTCCTGTAAATACTTTTCAACTGCCTGGGAATCACGGTTCGTAATCTGTGTAGCAATCTTAAGCTGCCTCATAATGTATAATCTCCTGATGTTTTAATTGAAAACGTAACTAAGACAGGTAAATTTTAACGAAGGTTGTAAAAGTCCGGTTAAAGAAATCCTGCATCCGGTTACAAAGGTAAAAATCAAATCCCGCTTTTCATAGTCTTTGTGAATAACTAACATAAAAATGGGTATTAATCTACCTTTTTCGGGTGCATCTTAGTCTTATTTTCAACAGCATATGATGCAAAAAGTTGAATTTTGAATACCTTTTCTGACTAAAAACTCAAATTTTAACGGAATTATGGAATGGATTGATTTCAGAAGCGACACAGTTACCCGCCCAACACCCGGGATGAAAGAGTTTATGATGCAAGCTCCGGTTGGGGATGATGTTTTTGGCGAAGATGCTTCCATCAATGAACTCGAGCAGAAAGCGGCTGCAATGTTTGGTATGGAAGCCGGACTTTTTTGCCCCAGTGGTACCATGACTAACCAGATCGCCATTAAAGTACATACCCAGCCGGGAGATGAGGTGATCTGTGATCAGCTATCCCATGTATATCAATATGAAGGCGGCGGCATTGCTTATAACTCTGCTGCGTCTGTCCGATTGCTACAAGGAAATCGTGGCCGTATTACTGCTGCCCAGGTGTCGGAATCCATCAATCCGGATGATGTTCACAAGCCTCATTCGAGCCTTGTGGTGCTGGAAAACACCAGCAACAGAGGCGGAGGTAGTTGTTATGAATTAGCTGATATACAAAATATTAAAGAAGTATGTTTAAAAAATAATTTAATGCTTCACCTCGATGGGGCCCGGCTTTTTAATGCATTAGTCCGCAAACAACAAAGCCCCACTGATTATGGGAAGTTGTTCCATTCCATTTCCATTTGTTTGAGTAAAGGATTGGGCAGTCCGGTTGGAAGTGTGTTGTTGGGCACAAACGATTTTATCAGGAAAGCCCGCCGGGTCAGAAAGGTTTTTGGCGGAGGTATGCGCCAGGCGGGTGTGATTGCCGCAGCCGGGTCGTATGCTTTGGATCATCATATCAACCGTTTGGCCGAAGACCATTCCCATGCCCGGGTGCTGGAACAGGCCCTTCTGCTCCACCCCGAAGTTGATTCTGTGTTACCTGTTGAGACCAATATCATTCTATTTAACCTGAAAGCCGGAACAACAGCTGCTCAATTTGTAGAAAAGCTGAAAGAAAAGGGTATTCTTTGTTTTACCACAGGTCCGCAACAGGTACGCTGGGTGCTACACCTGGATATAAGCCCGGCAATGGTGGAACGGGCCGTTACCATTCTGAAAACCGTATAATCAAACTAAAAAAGAAGGCCACCGCAATGGTGGCCTTTGTTTTAAGGGTCATAATCAATAGCTGTTATGATTATTTCTTTGCTTTTTTAGGAGACTCAATAGCTGCCTGTGCTGCTGCCAAACGTGCAATAGGCACACGGAACGGAGAACAGCTAACGTAGTTCATACCAATCCTGTGGCAGAATTTTACGCTTTCAGGATCGCCACCATGCTCACCGCAGATACCCACTTTCAGGCTGGGTTTGTTGATGCGGCCTCTTTCTGTACCGGCTTTGATCAGCTGACCGATACCTTCCTGGTCGATCGTTTGGAACGGATCTTCAGGAAGAATTTTCAAATCGAGATATTTAGGCAGGAATCCACCAATATCATCCCGGCTGAAACCAAAGCTCATCTGAGTGAGGTCATTGGTACCAAAGCTGAAGAAGTCGGCTACATTGGCCATGTATTCTGCACGGAGAGCAGCTCTCGGTGTTTCAATCATGGTTCCATACAAATAAGGGATCTTACGAACTCCGAATTTGGCACATACTTCCTTGTAAACAGTGTCCACGATTTCTTTCTGGTGACGTAATTCATGAGCAATCACTGTTACCGGAATCATGATTTCAGGGAAAGCTTTCTTACCTTCTTTGAGTAATTCGGCAGTGGCTTCAAAAATAGCCCGCACCTGCATTTCGGTAATTTCAGGATAAGAAATACCTAAACGTACACCACGGTGGCCCAGCATCGGGTTGTTTTCGTGCAATGCCAGTACCCTTCTATTGAGCATACCCATGCTGATGCCGAGTTCTTTACTCAACTGACGAAGTTTTTCTTTATCGTGGGGAACGAATTCATGTAGTGGTGGATCGAGAAGACGAATCGTAACAGGATGTCCGCTCATTACTTTCAATGTATCCTTCACATCTTTCTTCACATACTTGAACAAACCGTTCAACGCTTCTCTTCTTTCCTTTTCTGTTTTACTTACAATCATCTTCCGCAACTGGAACAAAGGAGCTTCACTTCCTTCGCCATAAAACATGTGTTCTGTACGGAACAAACCAATACCTTCTGCACCAAACTTCACGGCATGTTTTGCATCTTCCGGAGTTTCGCAGTTGGCACGTACACCAATTTGTTTGGTTTGGTCCACCAATTTCATCAGATCTTTATAAGATTGATTTTTATCGATATCGATATCAACCAGTGGTAAACTTCCTTCATATACGGCACCTTTTGTACCATTCAGACTGATCCAATCCCCTTCTTTAATCACCACACCATTCTTAGCATGGAAATTTTTAGCATCGGTATGGATTTCAATATCACCACAACCAACGATACAACATTTACCCCAGCCACGTGCAACGAGAGCAGCGTGAGAAGTCATACCGCCTTTTGTTGTAAGAATTGCCTGTGCTTTGTGCATACCATCCACATCTTCGGGAGAAGTTTCTTCACGAACCAGGATTACTTTTTCACCTTTCGCAGCCCATGCAACCGCATCGGCAGATGAAAATACCACACGTCCTTTCGCACCGCCGGGTCCGGCTGGCAAACCTTTCGCAATAACCGGTTGTGTTACTTCTGCTTTAGGATCCAGCATGGGCAGCAACAGTTCCACTAACTGGTTAGGCCCAACACGCATGATCGCTGTTTTGGCATCAATCAGCTTTTGTTTGTGCATTTCAGTAGCCATACGCACTGCAGCCACACCATTACGTTTACCAACACGGCATTGCAACATATAGAGCTTACCTTTTTCAATGGTAAATTCAATATCCTGCATGTCTTTATAGTGTAATTCCAGTTTACGTTGGATGGCAAATAATTCTTTATACTGAACAGGCATCAATTTTTCCAAAGTGGTAAAATGTTCGCTCTGCGCATTTTTTGAATATTCGTTCACAGGTGCGGGTGTGCGTATACCTGCCACCACATCTTCACCCTGAGCATTTACCAGGTATTCACCATAGAAATGATTTTCACCATTACCAGGGTTGCGGGTAAAGGCAACACCGGTACAACTATCGTTACCCATATTACCAAATACCATTGCCTGTACGTTTACGGCAGTACCCCATTCGTGAGGAATTTTTTCAATACGGCGGTATTCAATCGCACGTTTACCATTCCAACTGGCAAATACAGCACCTACACCACCCCACATTTGTTCAAACGGATCGTCGGGGAATTCCTTACCCAGCACTTTCTTTACTGTTTTCTTATAGTCCTTCACCAGTTCTTTCAGTTCATCTACTGTGAGATCTGTATCACTGGCATATCCTTGTTTGTGTTTAATGTGTTCCAGTTTTTCATCCAATACTTTGCGGATTCCTTTTCCACCTTTGGGTTCAATACCGGCTGCTTTTTCCATCACCACATCAGCATACATCATAATCAGGCGACGGTATGCATCATAAGCAAAACGGGCATCGCCACTTTGTTCAATCAACCCCTTGATGGTATTTTCATTCAAACCAACATTCAGGATGGTTTCCATCATACCGGGCATGCTCTTACGGGCACCGGAGCGGACAGAAAGCAATAACGGATTTTTCACATCGCCGAATTTCTTGCCAGTGATTTTTTCCATTCTGGCAAGTGATTCAAGCACCTGTGCATTCAATACTTTCGGATAGGTTTTCTTATTTGCGTAGTAATAAGTACATACTTCTGTTGTAACTGTAAAACCGGGAGGTACTGGTAATTTCAGTTTGGGATGACCTGCCATTTCTGCCAGGTTGGCTCCCTTTCCGCCCAAAAGATTCTTCATGGATTCATTTCCATCGGCTTTACCACCGCCGAAGAAATAAACATACTTTGTTTGTTTTTTTGCTTGTGCCATTTTTGATCATTTTAGAATGAAACGTGGGAAACAACTGCAGCAGACAACTCAGGTGTTCAGATAACAATCATTTCCATTTGCTTTCAAATTTGCGGGTAAAAGTAGACCTACCCGAAATGGCAAAGAATGATTGATTACAAGCAGCGGACTGATGAAATACAAGCAAAAAACTAATCTGCATCAGTAAATAATCGGAATCATCAGGAATTGTTTAGAATATAGTTGATTCAGAAACCTGTATCGAAACATTCATTTTAACTAACACTTATTCACCTAAATAGGAAAGAAACACTTGGTGAATAAAACCGTGTGCCTTATTTTTGCTTTATGATTTTAAACAAACACAATCATCATCATCATACTTGCCTGAAAGGGTAAGCCGGTGGTGCTATGTGTTTACACATAAACGAACAAAAGGGCTTACCAGTGCGGTGAGCCCTTTTTCTTTAAAGCAAACTATTATGAACCAGACAAAACTTAGAATTGCAATTCAGAAATCCGGACGTCTTTATGACGACTCCGTAAAGTTGTTGAACGAATGCGGAATTGAATTGCGTAATGTAAAAGACCGTTTGAAAACAGAATCAGATACTTTTCCCATGGAAGTATTCTTTCTTCGTGATGATGATATTCCCCAGTATGTGGAAGATGGTGTTGCCGATATTGGTATTGTAGGTGAAAATGTATTGTTTGAAAAAAACAAACAAGTGGATGTGGTGGAAAAACTGGGCTTTGGAAAATGCCGTTTATCAATAGCAATCCCTCGTGGGCAGGAATTCACTGGTCCGCAAATGTTAGAAGGCAAAAAAATTGCAACGAGCTATCCCTTTCTTGTAGAAAAATACCTGAAGGAAAATAATATATCTGCCGAAATACATGAGATCAGCGGATCGGTTGAAATTGCACCAGGTATTGGCCTGGCAGATGTGGTGGCAGACCTGGTAAGCAGCGGCTCTACCCTGTTTATGAACGGATTGAAAGAAGTGGAAACCATTCTCAATTCACAAACTGTATTAATCCGCAACCGGAATTTTAATGGTGAAAAACTGCAACTGCTCAACAAATTATTATTCCGCATCAACGCAGTAAAAAAATCGAAACGTAATAAATACGTATTACTGAACGCACCGAATGAAAAATTAGCAGAAATCATTTCCTTGCTCCCGGGAATGAAAAGCCCAACTGTATTGCCCTTAGCCGAAAGCGGCTGGAGCAGTGTTCACAGTGTGTTACAGGAAGATGAATTCTGGGAAAGAATTGAAGCATTAAAAGCAGCCGGTGCACAAGGCATCCTGGTTATACCTATTGAAAAAATGATCATTTAAGTACAAATATGGAAATCATAAAATACCCGCTTAGAAAAGAGTGGCCAAAAATATTACAACGTCCGGTGATTGATTCATCATCGCTGGAAGCAAGCGTGTCAAATATTCTGAAAGAGGTGAAAGTAAACGGCGATGAAGCACTTCAACGCTTTTCCACCATATTCGACAAAGTATCTGTAGCTCAGCTACAGTTTACTGAAGAAGAAATCAATGAAGCCATTCATTCAATAAGCAAAGAATTAAAGGAAGCGATTCAGGTTGCTAAATCAAATATTGAATTGTTTCATAAAAAACAAATAACAGTTCCTGAAAAGGTGGAAACCATGAACGGAATCAGCTGCTGGCGAAAAGCCGTGGCAATTGAAAAAGTAGGATTGTATATTCCTGGCGGCTCTGCTCCTCTTTTTTCAACGATTTTAATGTTGGGTATTCCTGCACAAATAGCCGGTTGCAAAGAAGTGATTTTGTGCACTCCTCCCGGTAAAGATGGGAAAGTGAATGCGGCTATATTATATACTGCTAAACTTGCAGGCATAACAAAGATTTATAAATGTGGCGGAGCCCAGGCAATTGCAGCTATGGCTTATGGTACACAAACCATTCCACAGGTATATAAAATATTTGGCCCCGGCAACCAATATGTAACCGCAGCAAAACAATTAGTACAAAAAGATGGTGTAGCCATTGATATGCCGGCCGGCCCCAGTGAAGTATGTGTGTGGGCCGATGAAACTGCTGAAGCATCCTTTGTAGCAGCAGATCTTCTGTCACAAGCCGAACACGGAACCGATAGCCAGGTAGTATTGGTTTCAACATCTGAATCACTTATTGACAATGTAATACAGGAAGTGGAAAAACAATTGGATTTGTTACCACGTAAAGAACTGGCAGCACAATCATTGAAGAACAGTAAAGCTATCCTGTTGAAGAACCAGTCAGATGCCTTATCGTTGGTAAATGAATATGCTGCCGAGCACCTGATCATCAGTTGTGCTGATGCAGATCAAATCGTCGATCAGGTTATCAATGCCGGTTCTGTTTTTATTGGCAACTATTCACCTGAAAGTGTGGGCGATTACGCCAGCGGCACGAATCATACATTACCTACGAATGGTTATGCAAGAGCTTACAGTGGTGTGAGTCTGGATAGTTTTGTAAAGAAGATCACTTATCAGAAACTATCAAAAGAAGGCCTGCAGCAAATTGCTCCAACCGTTATTGCAATGGCTGAAGCAGAGGGTTTGACAGCACATGCGGAAGCAGTACGAAAACGAATTAATAATTACTAATTAATAATTATTCATCATTATCTAGTAGAAAAATGTTTAACCTCAACCAATTACTTCGTCCCAACATTCAATCACTGACTCCCTATTCCTCTGCCCGTGATGAATTTCATGGCGAGGCAAAAATATTCCTGGATGCCAATGAAAACAGCATTGGTTCGCCATTAATCAAATGGTACAACCGGTATCCGGATCCGTATCAGCAAAAGATCAAAGAAAAATTATCCTCCATCAAAGGTGTGCCTGTAAAAAACATTTTTATTGGAAACGGAAGTGATGAATGCATTGATATTTTATACCGTTCGTTTTGCAATCCGGGAAAAGACAATGTGATTATTTGTCCGCCTACCTATGGGATGTATGAAGTAAGCGCACACATCAACGATGTGGAAATACGAAAAGCTCCATTGCTGGAAAACTTCCAACTGAATCTGATTCACATGGAAACATTGGTTGACGAGAACACTAAAATCATCTGGATCTGTTCGCCCAACAACCCTACCGGCAACAGTATTTATTTTGAAGACATAGAAGCAATACTCAATAATTTTGACGGCATAGTCGTAGTGGATGAAGCCTATATCAATTTTTCCCGGCAGCGTTCATCTATTCAATTGTTAGCTGAGTATCCCAACCTCGTTGTCATGCAAACCCTAAGTAAAGCCTGGGGATTGGCTGGCTTACGTTTGGGAATGGCTTTTGCCAGCGAGGAAATTATTGACATCTATAACAAAGTAAAACCACCGTACAATATCAGCGAAGCGGTGCAGGAACTGGTATACAAAGCACTCGACAATATCGAAGATGTGAATGAGATGATTCGTGAAATTGTAAAAGAAAGGCAACGACTGGAAGTTGAATTCGGCAAACTACCCGTAGTTGAGCACATCTATCCATCTGATGCTAATTTTCTGTTGGTAAAAGTTACCGATGCAAGAGCCATCTACGAATACCTGCTGGCCAACCAGATTGTGGTACGTGACCGCAGTAAAGTATTACTTTGCGAAGGCTGTTTACGAATAACGGTAGGCACGGCTAAAGAAAATGACGAACTGATTCATATCTTACAACAATTCATTGCATAACGATAATCACTACTGATGAAACGAATTCTTTTTATAGACAGAGACGGAACCATGATCAAAGAAGCACCTCCCACTTACCAGATCGACAGTTGGGAAAAGCTGGAATTTTATCCGGAAGTGTTTCATTACCTGGGCCGTATCGCTGCCGAACTGGATTACGAACTGGTGATGGTTACCAACCAGGATGGATTAGGAACGGCATCCTATCCGGAAGAAACATTCTGGCCCGTTCATGAACATGTGATGAAATCTTTTGCCAACGAAGGTGTGCATTTCAATGCCGTGTACATTGATAAAACATTCCCGCATGAAAATGCGCCTACACGTAAGCCACGTACTGGCATGCTTACAAAGTATATCAATAATCTTGATTATGATCTTGCAAATTCATTTGTAATAGGCGACCGGATCACAGATGTACAACTGGCAAAAAATCTGGGAGCAAAAGCAATATGGCTCAACCAGGATCCGAGCCTTGGTGCGGGTGAAATTAAAGATGAGATGCAGGCTTTAAAAGAAGTGATCGCTTTGGAATCGGCTGAATGGAAAGAGATTTATACGTTTTTAAAATCGGGATTACGCCATGTGATTCACGAACGCAACACAAGCGAAACGAAAATTAAAGTGGAAGTGAATTTAGACGGCAGCGGACAGGCATCCATTCAAACCGGCCTTGGATTTTTTGACCACATGCTGGATCAGATTGCACGTCATGGAAAAATGGATCTCACCGTTGAGGTAAATGGTGATTTGCATATTGATGAACATCATACCATCGAAGATACAGGCATTGCCTTAGGTGAAGCATTTGCAAAAGCCCTGGCCGATAAGCGTGGTATTGAGCGCTACGGATTTGCATTGCCTATGGACGAAACAGCAGCTAAAGTGCTGATCGATTTTGGTGGCAGAAACTGGATTGTATGGAACGCACAGTTCCGCCGTGAAAAAATTGGCGAAATGCCTACGGAAATGTTTTTCCATTTTTTTAAATCGTTCAGTGATGCGGCGAAATGTAATCTGCATATTGAATGCCATGGAGATAATGAGCATCATAAAATCGAAGCTATCTTCAAAGCATTTGCAAAAGCGATCCGCATGGCAGTGAAAAGAGATCCCTTCAGCAATTACCTGCCTTCAACAAAAGGAATCCTTTAACTGATATCTGAAACAGGCAGGGCTGATTCCGGTCATTTTTGTTTGGTTCTGCATTAGTTTAAATTTAGGTGTTGGCCTGCATGAACAATCAATCATTGCGGCCGTGTTTGCCTTTGCACAGTCAGGGTTGTTGCTGAATTCATGCAGCAAAGAATAGTTTTTGCTCATTGAAAAATCAAGAACATGAAAACGATTCTGGTTCCTGTCGACTTTTCCGAAACTTCGCTGAATGCTGCACGTTATTCTGTAAAATTTGCACGCCAGTTGGGATGTAAAGTCACCCTGTTGCATGCCTTCACCCCACCTCCTATAATGCCGCTAAAAGATGGACTGCCACTTACCGAAGATGATCTATGGGAGATTAATATGACAGAGCTGAACAAAGTTGCTTTAACATTGGCTCCCATTGACCTGCTGGTAAAAATTGATTACCTGCAACTCCGTGGCCGCTTATTTGAGGTAGTAAGCCAGTTCGAGGAAAGCATTCAAACCATGGCGGTTGTAATGGGAATTACAGGAGCCGGGAAAGTGAAAGAAGCAATCATTGGTAGTAATACCATTGCTGTTTCCAGCAGAACGGTTATACCGGTACTAATTGTTCCGGAAGATGCGGTCTATCAACCTGTTTCTGATGTTGGCCTTACCACCGACTTTAAAAATGTAGTGGAAGCAATTCCGGAAGATAAAATCAAAGAACTGATCAATTTGCTTGGCGCCAAACTACATGTTTTGAATGTGGATTTTAAAAGCCGTGACTGGAATAATGATACGCCGTTTCAGAGTGGTTTAATAGAGACAATGTTTGAACACTATCATCCGGAATACCATTTTATTGAAAATTCAAATATTGCCGAGGGGCTTTCTGATTATGCAGAAAAGCACAGTATTGAACTGTTGATCGCTATTCCCAAGCAACATAATCTGGTGGATCATTTATTCAGTAAAAGCCAAACGAAAGAACTGGCCTTTCACAGCCGGGTACCGGTCATGATTATGCATGCCTGATCTTATTCAAATCGTAAAACTTTCACCGGACTGATTTTACGTACCAGTAAGGAAGGGAGAAATAAAATTCCAAAACTTACAAGAAATGTAATCACATTAACGAGTACCACTTGCCACCATATCACTTGTACAGGAGCCACGGTCATGTAATAAGCGGATTCATCCAAACGAATGAAACCGGTTTGCTGTTGTAAAAAGCACAAACCTAGCCCAAGGATATTTCCAAACAGTACACCGGCAACAGCAATCATAATTCCCTGGTTCCAGAAAACCCTTTGTATATGGTGGTTGGAAGCACCTACTGCTTTTAACAAACCAATCATTTTACTTCTTTCCAAAACCAAAATCAACAAACAGGTGATCAGGTTGATAACAGCCACCACGCACATGATAACAATAATGATTTTCCGGTTTGTATTCTGTAGTTGCAGCCAATCAAATATGTTAGGATAAATATCCCTGGTTGGGGTACTGTACCAACTGGTGGGAATTTCATCGAGGAGTTGATTACTCACTGAAACATCGTTTCGGTAATCATATAAAGTAATTTCATAACCACCAATCTGGTTTTCATTCCACCCGTTGATTTTCTGAATCAGGCTGAGATCAACTAAGGCAAAACTTTTATCGTATTCTTCAATTGATGTTTTATAAATACCACACACTATCACCGGACGAACCCTCGGCAGCACTCCTTCTGTTTCCACAAAATACAGGAACGCTTTATCCCCTACTCCTATTTTTAATTGCCGGGATGTGTACTCGGAAATCAGTATCTGGTAGGTTGCAATGGATGTATCAAATTTCAACCAGCTTCCTTTTTTCAAAAAAGGGGTTATCCGCTCTTTGGAAAAACCCGGTGCAACTCCTTTTAACAAAACTCCTTCTATGGATTCACTGGATTTGAGCAAAGCCGATTTGGTAGCAAATGCATCTGCCCATTTAATGGCTTTGTTATTTTTCAGGACTGAGAGAACGGTATCATTTTTGGTACTGGGTAGTTCTTCAGCCAAACCGGATACAGAAGGTAGCTGCTGTTGTACCCGAAGATGCCCCCAGAAACTAAACACTTTCTGGCTGATTGTTTGCTGAAAACCGGCTACAAAAGCCAGTGCCATAATCATCACCGCCACGCTGATCATGGTTGCTGTTGCAGATAAACGGATAATGAACCTTGAAAATGATTGGTCCTTTTGAAAAACGATCCGTCGGGCTATAAATGAAGCAATGTCCAAACCGGTTAACTTTGAATTGTTGTAAAACTAATGGTTTCTGAATTATGAAGCATAAGCCAACCTTACTTGCATTATTGTTGATCTCTTTTTTCAACCTGAAAAGCCAGGCACAATGGACCGATCAGATTGTGAAGAAAAACATTCATTCTGTGAAATTTTGTATGTACGGAGATCAGCTATCCTATCCCATCATGCGGCTGAACAGCAATGATCAACTGGAGTTGCATTTTGACGACCTGGATGGAGATGTGAAGTATTACTCCTATACGTTCATTTTATGCAATGCCGATTGGACACCGGCCATGGTAAGCCAGTTCGACTACATGAAAGGGTTTTCAAACGTCCGGATCAATACCTATCGGAATTCTTCAATAGCATTGACCCGTTATACACACTATATGGCGAACCTGCCCGACCGCAACACGTACCCTACCAGAAGTGGCAACTATATATTGAAAGTATTTCTCAACGGAGACACATCACAAACCGCTTTTACCAAACGTTTTCTGGTAACAGATTCAAAAGTGAATATAGGCGCAACTGTTTTGCAGCCATTTAACAGCTCTGTATTTAAAACCAATCAGAAGATTCAGTTTTCAGTAAATGTTCAGAACATTAAACCCACTAATGTATTTCAGCAGATCAAAGTGGTGATTCTTCAAAACAACCGCTGGGATAATTGTGTACGGAATATTCAACCCACTTTCATTCGTCAGAATATTCTGGAATACAATACAGAAAACGACGTTCTGTTTCAATCACAAAAAGAATGGCGCTGGGTGAATCTCACTGCTTTCAGATTGCAAACTGATCGTATTGAAAAAGGCGATTATACAAACCGTGGACAAACATTATATGCAAAACCGGAAGGTGAACGAACCGGTTTCCGGTATATGTATTACAGGGATATGAATGGCCTGTATCAATTAGGAACCATTGATAATCTTAATCCCTATTGGCAGGGCGACTATGCCACTGTATGGTTCAGGTATGCCACACAAAACCGTAAGCCTTACCCCGATAAGGACGTTTATCTGTTTGGCGAACTCACCAACTATGAATTCAATGAATCGGCTAAGCTTGTCTTCAATGAAGAGAAAGGTTGGTATGAAACTTCTCAGTTTCTGAAGCAAGGCTACTATGATTATATCTATTTGCTGAAAGATAAAAAAACCGGACAGGTTAGTGCAGATAATACAGAAGGTAACTGGTGGGAAACAGAAAACAACTACACCATTCTGGTTTATTACAGAACCTTGGGTGGACGTACAGATGAACTGGTAGGCATTACACAGATCAACTCACTGGCCAATCGTCCGCAAATGGAAAACAGGATATTATAATTCCATTTCGCTTTTGAAGCTTCTATTCAATCCCCTATCTTTGCGCCCGGCAGGTCTTGCACGACCAGCTCCTGCTGAACTCCCCCAGGGTGGGAACACAGCAAGGGTAGGCGGTTGTAGCGGTGCGATGTAAGTAACCTGCCGTTTTTTATTTTATAAGTAAGATTTCTTAAATTGAATATTTTCAATTTGCTAATCTTAAAGCTAACGTATGAATTCAGGAGAACTCCAAAAACGCCTGAAGGATTTTGCATACAGAATTGTTCCTCTCTGCGATTCGCTGCCAGCCAAAAAGATCAGTCGGGTGATAGAACATCAATTGCTTCGCTCTTCTTTTTCAGCAGCTGCCAATTACAGAGCAGCCTGCAAAGCCCAATCAGGAAAAGCTTTTACTGCGAAATTGAGTATCGCTTTTGAAGAAATGGATGAGTCGTTGTTTTGGCTGGAAGTTATTGCTGATTTAGCACTTTTAAATTCATCAAAGTTATCTTTGATCCTTAAAGAAGCCGATGAACTAACAAGAATACTGGCTTCATCCAGAAAAACATCGCAACAGAAATTAAAATCTTAAATACTAAATATTAAATCGAAAATAATATGAAATTCTTCATTGATACAGCCAATCTTGCACAAATTAAAGAAGCAAACGAATTAGGTATCCTCGATGGTGTTACCACCAATCCTTCCCTGATGGCGAAAGAAGGTATCAAAGGATCCGAAGCTGTGATGCAACATTATAAAACCATTTGCGAAATGGTGGATGGTGATATCAGTGCCGAAGTAATCAGCACCGATTTTGAAGGCATCATTGAAGAAGGAAAAAAACTCGCTGCTATCCACCCAAATATCGTGGTAAAAGTGCCCATGATCAAGGATGGCATTAAAGCGTTGAAATGGTTCAGCGATAATGGAATAAAAACAAACTGCACATTGGTATTCAGCGCCGGACAAGCAATTCTGGCTGCCAAAGCCGGGGCAACCTATGTTTCTCCTTTTCTTGGACGTATTGATGATAGTGGTTGGGATGGTATGGAACTGATTGCACAGATTGCAAGTATCTATTCTATTCAAGGATATGAAACAGAAATTCTTGCCGCTTCTATCCGCAACCCACTGCATATCATCAAAGCAGCCGAATTAGGAGCCGATGTTTGTACTTGTCCGCTGGAACCCATCCTCGGCTTATTGAAACATCCGCTTACAGATATTGGCTTGGCCAAATTCCTGGAAGACGCAAAGAAATTCCAGTAATCAGTTCCCCGAACGTTTCTTTTTGGATTTCTGTTGAAGGCGTTGATTCAACTGTTGTAAACTTGTGTCCTGCACTGGAGCATTCATTTGCAGGTCGTGTTTTTTTACATGCAGACAGATCTTCTTTTTAGCAGAAGGATTTTCTTTCAACTCAACTTCCACCCAAACGGAATCGGCTTTAAAATCCCAATCAATCCATAAACTGTTTCCTTCCATTTTTCCAAAATTGGACTTTATATGAATTTGCTGGTTGGTAAGAGGTACAATGCGTCCATTGCTGAGTTTCCCTTCCACATTGATATAATTCCAGGAGCCTTTTTTAAGACTATCGGTATATAAATTAAAATAAAGAGAATCCACTTTCTGTGCCCTTAAAACAGAGCATACAAGGATTAAGAATGATGTTAAAACAAGCCGCATGTGACTAAAGAATCAAATTTAATGCTACAAGTTGCTTCGGGAAGCTACTTTAACATTCTTCTTATTGGAATCCATTAACTTTAAAGAAATTGACAAACATGAAAATCACAGTTTTTGGCGCAACAGGCCAGGTAGGCAAACAAATTGTAAAACTGGCTCTGTGGAAAGGATACAAAGTGGTTGCTTTTGGAAGGAATGTGTTTGACATGGAAGAGCATGAAAACCTGGAACTGTTCAAAGGTGCACTGTTTGATGAAGCAGCGGTTTATGAGTCAATTAAAGAAAGTGATGCTGTGCTGAGTGCCATTGGTGGTGCTTTTGATGGTACCGATAAAGCAAGGTCATTAGGCATTAAGAATATCATTACACAAATGAAAAAAGCAGGACTGAAACGGATTATTGCCTTGGGTGGTTTGGGAATCCTGAATGCAGAAGACGGAACATTGCTTATTGATGCGCCCTCCTATCCCGCAGAATTTATTCCCGTTGGCAATGAACACCGTAAAGCTTACGAGTATTTAAACGAATCAGGTTTGGACTGGACATTTGTTTGCAGTCCCAATATCATTGACGAAGCCCCAACTGGTGCTTATATCACCAGAAAAAACTATCCGCCGGAACCTAATCAATATAAAATCAATGCAGGCGACTTGGCTCAGTTTATGTTGAATGAGCTGGAAAAAAGAGAATATGTGCGAGCCAGAGTTGGCATCAGTCAGATTTAACGCTTATCTCTACGCTTCAATTCCCATAGCAGAATTCCTGTAGCTACTGCCGCATTGAGTGATTCTGCAGCACCAAAAGATGGGATTGAAATTTGTTGCGTTACATGTTTCATTACTTCAGCTGAAATACCTTTCCCCTCATTCCCGATAACCAGAATTCCTGCTTCCGGAAAGACGTAATCAGATACATCTGTGCCTCCCAGTGCAGCTGCAAGAACCGGTACCTGAACACTGGATAAATAGCCGGGCAAGTCCACTTCTTTCACCCGTATTCTTAAAATACTTCCCATACTTGCCTGAACCACTTTGGGATTATAGATATCGGCACACCCTTCAGAAAGGGCAATTTTCCGGATTCCGAACCAATCTGCAATACGGATAATCGTTCCCATATTGCCGGGATCCTGGATGGTATCCAATGCCAGTATCCATTCGTTGGTAATTTCATTCAGCTCAGCATCGGGAAATTGCCGGGCTATAATAAGAACCTGGTTAGGTGTTTGCAGTTGGGAAATACGTTCCAGTTCTGCTTCTGTTACTTCAGTCACAAGTTCCGGTTTCACCTTTTGCCGGGCTTTTTCAGCAAACCCTGCGGTTGCGTATAACCGAACAATTGCCCCGGGTAAAGTTTGGATAAACTCAGTCGCAATCTTCGCCCCTTCCGCAATAAACACCCCTTCGGCATCACGACTTTTTTTATGGCCTAAACTTTGAATATATTTGATTTCATTTTTACTGAGCATCGTTCTGATTTATGTGGTTAAACAGGAAAACATTCAACTTTTTTTTATTGCTAACCGGCATACTCTTCCTGTATTCCTGTGGTGTAAAAAATTATCCCAAAGAAACTCCATTTGTGTATCAAAATAAAATTGATGTTGTTAACACCGAATTGAAAGGTGAAGAACTATCCATTTTGAAAAGCCGGCTTACAACACAACTGGCCGATAGTATGCAAACCATCGTGAAAGAACGGTTTGTCTTCTTTAAACAACTCAATAATCCTCCGCAATTTGATACGTTGGCCGCCATACAAAGTGCCAACAATATGGATATCTATCTCAAAACAGTAGGTTTTTATAATGGAAAAGCTTCCTTCACCTATAAAATAGACACTGTACAAACTGGACGAAACAAAGAAACACAGTACCGCACCACCACTCATTTTACCATTAATACCGGGCCTGTTTTCAGAATAGATTCCATCAATTATTTCATAAGCGACACATCTCTTCAAAAAATAACCGATCAGAACAGAAACAACAGTACCATTAGAAAAGGGATGCCTTTCAAAGAAGAAACGATTCTGTCGGAAATTGACCGCCTGATCGAACTTTACCGCAACAATGGCTATTATAAAATTTCAAGAGAACAGTTATATGTGGACGTGGATACTGTTTATGTACCGTTGTTAAACCCTTTACTGGATCCGTTTGAACGTATCCAGATATTGCAGGAAGCACAAAAAAGAAGAGAACATCCGTTGATCAATGTTTTTATCAGAACCAAACCAATTGAAAAGATTGATACTACCAGTTTACAGGTTTTTAAAATAGGCACTGTAAATGTATTTCCTGATTATGCAGGTGATGCCAACGATACCACGAAATACAAAAAGGAAATGAGACGTGGACTCACCATCCACAGCCGTTCTGATATGTTCCGTCCGGCTTATCTGTCTTCACATATTTTCATAAGGCCGGGTAGAGTTTACAAACTGAATGATTTAAACCGAACATTGGATGAACTAAATGGATTGGGAACCTGGCAGTTTATCAAAGTGGAACCAAAAGAAAACAGAACCGGGGTAAAGTCTCCATTGGACACCCCAAAGATTGACTTCAATTTCTTATTAATCCCTGCAAAAAAATATTCCTTCACAGCAGATCTGGAAAGTGTTTTCAACCAGGTACAAACAGTGAGCGCCGGTACAGCAGGCAATCTTATTGGACTGGGTTTAAACCTTGGCTTGCGCAACCGCAATTTTGACCGCCAGGGAATTCAATCCACCAACACCATAAGAGGTGGTATTGAAGCCGGTGTTGGCTTATTCAATAAAGGGCTACAGGCAACCGAACTAACCTACAGCAACAGTTTCACCTTACCTAAGCTGTTGTTCTTAAAGAAACGCTGGGCCACACGTATGCCAGCAAAGAAAACATTTATTACAAATACTATTTCTTCCATCAACAGAAATGTAAATGGAAACGGATTGTTCAGTCTTACCAATGTAGGCTCCACGTTTGGTTGGCAGATTCGCAACCGCAAGAACGAGTTAATAACATTTCAGCCATTGAACGTTGAATATGTTCGTCTTTATAATATTTCGAATTCCTTTAAACAACAATTGGATACAACTCCCTTTCTGCGTTATTCATTTACACCGGGCTTAGTCATTGGAACAGTGTTTAACTATTCCAAACCGCAAATTATTTCTAAGAAACGACCGAATCATATCAGTTCATTCCGTTTTGGAGTTGAAGAATCAGGAGCCATATTCGGCAGGCTGAAAAGAGTGGCTCCCATCTTTGATAAAGAGTTGTTTGAATATGTAAAAGCAGAAGTGGAATTCAAACACCAGATCAATCATCTGAAATCGGCATGGGTATTCCGTGCTATTGCCGGAGCCGGATATTTGTATGACGATGACAGTACAAACATGCCATTCTTTAAACAATTTACAGGCGGCGGACCAAACAGCATGCGTGCATGGCCATTAAGGAGTATTGGACCCGGTGCCAGCCCCATGGAACAAAGAAGCGGAAGAAATCAATTCTTTAGCAGAAGTGGCGATATGATGTTTGAAGCCAATGTTGAATACCGGTATAATATTGCAACAATCTGGCCTAACACACTTGTATTAAGAGGTGCATTGTTTACAGATATCGGCAATGTCTGGAACATGCGAAATAAGAGTAATATTGGAAACGACACGGTTGTATTTACATTTAAAAACTTCTATCGTGATCTGGGTGTAAGTGCCGGCACCGGTTTGCGAATTGACTTTATCGGGCTCTTCTTATTGAGGTTTGATTTCGGGTTCCGAGTAAAAAATCCTGCACTCCCCTTCTCCAATGAAAATAACGGATGGAGGCTGCCGAAATTCAGTTTGGCTAATCTTGTTCGTAACAGGGAAATTGATCGTCAGTGGAGATATGAAAACTTCAACTTTTCGCTGGGTATTAATTATCCGTTCTAAGTTCCTTTTGTTCCTTAATCCAACTGAGAGTATCATTCAGGCTTCGTGCTTGTTCCAGAGTGAATTCTCCTATACGTGTGCGGCACAAACTACTCAGATAGGCACCACAACCTAATGCTTGTCCGAAATCATGTGCCAGGCTTCGTATATACGTCCCCGTTGTGCATACAACCCTGAAAGTAACAACAGGCAATTCAATATGCGTGATTTCAAATTCCCTTATCTCAATGGTACGTGGTTCCAACACCACATCCTTGCCCTTTCTTGCAAGAAGATATACAGGCTTGCCATCTTTTTTAATGGCTGAATGAATGGGTGGAATTTGTTGAATGATTCCTTTAAACTGTTCTGTAGTCTGGTGAATTTTTTCCGGACTGATTGCCGAAAAATCTTTCTGTTGTTCAGGTTCACTTTCCAGGTCATAGGTTGGCGTTACTGCACCAATGGTAAACGTGCCTGTGTATTCTTTTTCTTTGGCCATATACTCATTAATCTTCTTGGTAAACTTACCGGTACATAAAATGAGTAACCCGGTTGCCAGCGGATCCAATGTTCCGGCATGCCCCACTTTTTTAATGCGGATGGTGCTTCTCACTTTGGCCACCACATCATGTGAAGTCCATTCCAGTGGTTTATCTACTAACAGCACTTGCCCTTCTGTAAATATGTTTTGCTCTTCCTGTTTCATTCGCCGCAAAGGTAAGGTTTGATCAATTGATGATGAATCAATAAAAAAGCCACCTCTGTAAAAGAGATGGCTTTATAAAAATGAATTCTTTTTTAATATGCCTGAGCAAATAAAACACGTCCTTTTGACGGTTTGCCCGACAATATACAAGTGCCGGCTTCTTCCGGTTGATCAAAAGGAATACAACGGATGGTTGCTTTTGTTTGTTCTTTAATTGCGGTTTCTGTTTCGGGAGTGCCATCCCAGTGTGCAGCCACAAATCCTCCTTTTTCATTCAGCACTTTTACAAATTCATCCCAGCTGTTAACTGGTGTAATATGAGCATCCCTATAAGCTTTTGCTTTTTCAAACATAGCAACCTGGATATCTTTCAGCAATTGATCCACAACATCCACCACCGTATCTAATGCAACTGTGTTTTTTTCTTTTGTATCTCTTCTTGCCACTTCAATCACATTGTTTTCAAGATCCCTGGCTCCGATTGCCAAACGAACCGGCACACCTTTCATTTCGTATTCATTGAACTTCCATCCGGGACGTGCATTATCGTTATCATCATATTTCACAGAAATTCCTTTCGCTTTTAGTCCGCTGATGATGGCATTCACTTTTTCAGTTATCGCTGCTTTTTGTTCATCACCCTTATAAATAGGTACAATCACTACCTGCAAAGGAGCAATGCGTGGAGGTAATATCAAACCGTCATCATCACTATGCGCCATCACCAATGCACCAATCAAACGTGTACTCACACCCCAGCTGGTGGCCCACACATATTCCTGTTTATTTTCTTTATTGAGGAATTTCACTTCAAATGCTTTGGCAAAATTTTGTCCAAGGAAATGCGATGTACCTGCCTGTAATGCTTTTCCATCCTGCATCAACGCTTCAATACAATAGGTATCAACTGCACCAGCGAAACGTTCGCTTTCACTCTTAACACCCCGTATCACCGGCAGCGCCATATATTCTTCAGCAAAGGTGGCATATACATCCAGCATCTTTCTGGTTTCTTCAACTGCTTCTTCCATTGTTGAGTGTGCGGTATGCCCTTCCTGCCATAAAAACTCAGCCGTACGAAGGAATAAACGTGTACGCATTTCCCAGCGAACCACATTCGCCCATTGATTCACCAGGATCGGTAAATCACGATAACTCTGAATCCAATCCTTGTAAGTGTTCCAGATGATAGCTTCACTCGTAGGACGAACCACCAGTTCTTCCTCCAGCCTGGCTTCGGGATCAACAATCAATTTTCCTTTATTATTGGGATCTGTTTTTAAACGATAATGGGTTACAACCGCACATTCTTTTGCAAAACCTTCGGCATTTTTTTCTTCTGCTTCAAACAGGCTTTTCGGAACAAAGAGAGGGAAATAAGCGTTTTGATGTCCGGTGTCTTTAAACATCTTATCCAGCACATCTCTCATATTCTCCCATAAAGCAAAGCCATACGGTTTGATTACCATACATCCTCTTACAGCTGAATAATCAGCTAATCCTCCTTTCAAAACGAGATCATTGTACCATTGTGAATAGTCCTGTGCTCTTGATGTGATTTCCTTCGCCATTCGATTGCTCTGTTTGTTTTTAGAATTAATTTAACAGCTTCCGCACACTTAAAACCTACTTATGGCTTGTTGTTTGTGATAATAAATGTGAAACTGTCAGGAAGTTGCAAAAGTAGTAACTTCACATCTAGAAACCTCAAATTCAAAACGCCATGATTGCTAGAATTTTACTCGTTTCAATAGTTGCAGCAGGATTGAGTTCCTGTGCTTCCACCTATCGCACCGGACAAACACCCGATGACGTATATTATTCCCCTCTTCGTGAACGTGAATCCTATGTTCAGGTTGACAGGGATGAAGACAACAGGCAGAATCTCGAAGACCAGCGTCTTCGTCAGCAAATACGTGATTCAAGATTCAGGAATTATGATGATTTTGACCTGGTTTGGGGTACTCCCCGTTATAACAGCTGGGGATGGAACACATGGAACAATCCATACAATACCTGGGGCTGGAATTCATGGAACAATTCAAACAGTTATTGGTACAATACCAATTACTACACGCATGGCTATAACTGGGGAAATCCGTTAATCTGCATCCCCGGTTCACATAATGTAATTATTATTGGAGGCAGTACCCGCTCCAACAGTACCGGTATCAGGTACACCCCTGCAGTATCTTCTGTAACTTCAATACCTAAAACATCGGGAGGCAAATTCGGAACAGGTTATGGTTCATCTGGTGACGGCCGTAATTTCAGCACCGGTTCAAACTCCGGTCGTTCCCGTTTCTTTTCTGGTAGCAGCAATTCCGGCAACCGCACTTACAATGGCGGAAATAATGGTGGCTCCGGCCGCACTTTCAGTAGTGGAAGCAGCAATTCCGGCAGCGGACGTACATTCAGCGGAGGAAGCAGTAGCAGTAGCAGTAGTAGTTCCGGCAGCAGCAAAAGCAGCTCAAGTGGACGCAGGAATTAATGCTGAGATATTAACCCCTCCAAACAGAAAATCATGAAAAAAATCTTTCTATCAGGCATAGCTATGCTCCTGGTATCTGTAAGCTTTGCTCAAAGTGCATTAGATGCGCTGCCCTTTTCAACTTATAATCCCAACGGTTCTGCCAGGATACAGGCTATTGGCGGATCCAATGTATCGCTGGGTGGCGATATCAGTTCCACTTATATAAATCCGGCCGGATTAGCACAGTATAAAACAAATGAATGGGTATTTACTCCCGGATTTCTGCTGAACCGTACAAACATGAAATATGCTGATAGTGCATTTAAAGAAAAGCGAAATGCATTTGGTTTGGGTGCCAATGGTGTGATTCTTAGCTGGGGCAACCGTTTCAGCAGCAGCAGTATAAAAAATACAACCATCAGCCTTGTGATCAACCAAACAGCCAATTTTAATTCTGACTTCAGATACAGTGGTAAAAACGGATATACTTCTTTTTCTGAAAAATGGGTTGATCAATTGGTTGACAATCGTGTGGATGATTTCGAAAACGCCTTAAACAACTTTCCGGATGGTGCCAGCCTTGCTGTAGAAAATTACCTGGTTGATACAATCCTTTCCAATGGAAATATTGTTGGTTACCGTTCCAATGCGCAACCCCGAAGCGGAATGAATTTGCTGAATCAACAATTTGCTTACCAAACAAGAGGTGGCATTTATGAACCTGCATTTGGATTAGCACTCAATCAAAATGAAAAAATCCTGTATGGTATTTCGTTTGGACTACCCATTGTTAACTACCGGAAAAACACAACAGTGATTGAAGAAGATGCAACAGGCAATACAGATAATGATTTTGCCAGTCTCCATTATACAGAGCGGTTTACTACAAGTGGCGTGGGAATTAATGCAAGATTAGGAGTGATTTTTAAGCCGGTTGAGTATTTCAGAATCGGACTCACTTTTCATACACCCACTGTTTATTCACTTACAGACAAAACCTACTCTTCCCTTACAGCCAACGTAGAAAATTTTGCACGCAGAATTTCAGGCAACAACAGTAAGCCATCTGAGTTCACATTAAACACGCATGATATAACAGGCGGTGAAGATTACAGCTACAATTATCAGTTGGCAACTCCCTGGCGTTTTGCCGTGAGCCTTGCTTATGTATTTCGTGAAATCAAGGATGTAACGAAGCAAAAGGCTTTTATCACCGGCGACCTGGAATTGGTGAATTACAAAGCTTTTTCTTACAGCAGCAATGAAGAGCAACCATCACAGAATGAGATTGATTATTTTAAAAGTGTGAACAGGAATATCGATGACATTTACAAAATGGCATTGAATGCACGTATTGGTGGTGAATTGAAATTCAAAACGCTGATGGTACGTGGCGGCTTTCAATATATTGGTAGTCCGCTGAAAAAATCTTTTTATGAAGGAGTGAAAACGTATAGCATGATCCCCAGCTTTGGTTTGGGCTACAGGGATAAAGGAGTATTTGTTGATCTCACCTATACGCATACAATTGGCAGAGGCGCACATGTACCCTACTTCCTTACACAATTACCGGATGAAGACCGACCATCGCCATTGGCAAAAAATAATTTTACAAACGGACAAATTGTTGCAACGATCGGATTTAAATTCTGATTCACAGTAAAGAATAAAAAAAGCACGAACAGGTTGTTCGTGCTTTTTTTATTTACTTCTTTGCGTCTCAATAAAATGTATCAACTCTTCTTTCTGTTCCGGATGAAACCAATGTATTTCTTTGTCTTTACGAAACCAGGTTAATTGCCTTTTTGCATAATGCCTTGTGTTTTGTTTGATCAAACGAACCGCTTCTTCTAACGATGTTTCAGAATCAAAGTAATCAAATAATTCCCTGTAGCCCACAGTTTGTAATGAGTTGAGATGACGGTATGGAATCAATGATTGTACTTCCTGAAGCAATCCTTGTTCCATCATCCAATCCACTCTGTGATTAACTCGTTCATATAACTCTTCACGTGGAAGATCTAATGCCGTTTTAATGATTGCAAACGGGCGATTTTTAGGCACCGCTTTGCGGAAAGAAAGAATCGATTGCCCGGTGCCAAGTACCACTTCCAAAGCCCGTAACATACGCTGTGGATTTTGCATTTCACCTTTAGCCGCATACAAAGGATCTTTCGCTTTTAACTCATTTTGCAACCATTCAATTCCTGCTTCTTTGTAAGCAACGATCAATTGTTCCCTCACTCCTTCATCAACAGCCGGTATCTCATCCAGACCTTCACACAATGCTTTGAGGTAGAGCCCGGTTCCTCCTGTTACAATTACAATGTTGTTATCCTGAAACAGGTCTTCCGTCACTTTTAATGCATACGACTCATAAGCAGCAGCCGTGACTTCTTCCTCAACCGAATGTGAATTAATAAAGAAATGATTCACTTTTTGTAACTCTTCCTGCGATGGTTTTGCAACACCAATATTCAGTTCTTTATAACATTGACGGGAATCGGCAGAAATGATGGATGTATGAAAATATGCTGCCAACTCTATTGCAAGAGCAGTTTTACCAACAGCTGTTGGTCCGGCTACAATAACTATTGTTTTATTCATATTTCAAAATGAATTTGTAAAGAACTCAGATTGATAAAAAATTACTGATCAGAAAGCGGCATCATCATCAGCTCCTTCACCTGCAAATCCTGATTCTTCCTCATCGCCATCTCCACCTTCGCCTTCTTCACCAAAACCTTCAGCATCTGCACTCAGATCATATTTCTCTTCTACTTCAGCCAGTTTATCACCAACCAAACCTTTGGTACCATACTGACTTGGTGCAATACCTTCGGAACGAACAGCAGACGGATAGGAAATTTTTGAACTTTCTTCTTTGCTCACATTAATCAATTCAACAAGGAAGGTCCATCCCTTATTGAAGTCGTACATATATACAAATTTCTGATTGGGCTCACGTATCTCTGAGCCAACCGTTGTATCCTCCATTAATAAAGGATCAACTTTGTATGCCTTTTCGTATTTTTCTAAAGTGATTTCCCTGCCTCTTTGCCAATGATCATTGCTACGATAGAAAGTGGCTTTGTGCTTATTATCAAATTCGTATGCTTTCAGAATCGCTTCATGAAATTCTTTAAAGTTCTGCGTATGCCGGATCACAATGTCACGATAGGTGGCATCATCTTCTTCCCAATAAACTCTGAAACGTAATACAGCCATAGATTCTAAGTTTTTTTCACCAGTTACGCCATCCTGTTTTATCGTTTTTCATGGCAGCAACCGGATACAAAAATAGCTTTATTCGTGCACCGGAGCAAGATTTAAGGCCTTTGCTTTTTCCAGCATAAAAGCAAAAGCTGCTTCGTATGTATTTTCAACTTCGCCATCCAGTATTGCATCTTTAATTGCATTTTTAAGGTCCCCCACCACACGGGAAGGTGGCACCCCAAATGTTTTCATAATCTCTTCCCCTGTAATGGGCGGCTGCCAGGTTCGGATATGATCTTTTTCCTCCACTTCCCTGCAACGTTTTCTCACCAGTTCAAAATTCTGCAGGTAGCGTTGTACTTTTTGCTTGTTTTTTGAAGTGATATCCGCTTCACACAACATCATTAACGCTTCAAAATCCTCCCCTGCATCAAACAACAGGCGACGAATCGCCGAATCTGTAATATTTTCTTTTGTTAAACTGATAGGCCTTAAGTGCAGCTCCACCAATTTTTGTACAAACTTCATTTTTTCATTCAACGGTAACTTCAGTTGATTGAAAATGCGTGGCACCATTCGTGCACCAACTGTTTCATGGCCGTGGAATGTCCAGCCATGCCCTTCTTCAAACCGCTTGGTAGCAGGTTTGCCTATATCATGTAATACGGCTGCCCAACGCAACCATAAATCATTTGTGTTGACCGAAATATTGTCAACAACCTGCAATGTGTGATAAAAATTATCCTTATGCCCTTTCCCATCAATGTACTCAGCGCCTGCTAATTCTGTCATCTGCGGAAAGAACAATTTCAACAACCGGCTTTTATATAATAAATCGAATCCAACAGACGGGATTTTGCTCAGCAGAATTTTATTTAACTCATCTGCAATGCGTTCTTTCGATATGATTTTGATCCGCTCTGCTGTTTCAATAATACCTAACCATGTTTCCGGATGTATGGTAAAATCTAATTGCGAAGCAAAACGAATGGCACGCATCATCCGCAAAGGATCATCACTGAACGTTTGCGCCGGCTCTAAAGGTGTACGTATGATTTTCAATTTTAAATCCTCCACACCATTGAAGGGATCAATCAATGTCCCGAACTGCTCTTTATTTAAAGCAATTGCTAATGCATTAATTGTAAAATCCCTTCTTCGCTGATCATCCTCAATTGTTCCCGGACTCACTTCCGGTTTTCGGGAATGAGATGCATAACTTTCTTTCCGTGCGCCAACAAATTCAAGGTCAAACCCATCCAGTTTGATATGTGCTGTACCAAAATTTTTAAAAAAAGAAACAAGAGGTTTGGGTTGTATGGTTTCAGCAATTGCATGTGCCAGTTCAATTCCATCCCCCACACAAACAAAATCAAGATCTTTACACTCCCTGTTGAGAAGTTTATCACGCACAAATCCGCCCACCAGGTAGCAAGGTAATTGCAGTTTATCTGCACAGGTCCCTACCAACTGCAAAAGAGATAATTCTTTACTTGTACAATCAATCATCATATCCTTGCAAAAATAAGAAAGTGGATTTCAACTAAAGGAAAGACTTACTTCAACTGAAGTTCTCCCATTTTCAACAAAGCATAAAAGCAAGCATTTACATGTAGCGACTGAATGATTTCGTGATGGAGAAGCTTATTTTTTAATTCGCTGATTGTAAGTAATTCAAGGCGAATATCTTCCTGGGGATCTTGTTGCTGCTCACCTGCTTTTCTGCCGCCATAAGCAATAAACAGGTGGCTGAAATTATTTAATATACCCGGATTGGCAGCCACCGTGCCCAGGTATTCAAATTGTTCAAAATGATACCCGGTTTCTTCTTCCATTTCCCTTTGTGCAGCAGTGAGTGGATCCTCACCTGCTTCAATAAATCCACCGGGAAATTCAAGGGAAACCTTTGAAACGGGATGGCGGTATTGTTTTACCAGTAACACCTTCCCCTCAGTGGTGATACCAACAGTGAGTGCAGCCTGTGGCAGTTCCACCACATAGTAAGCCGGTATTTCAACACCATCGGGACGGATACATTTATCCCGGCGGGCTGTGAAAAAAGGTGGGTGTTTTACTAAATATTCCGTCTCAACAATCTTCCATTCCATGCGATCAATTTCCGTGAAAAATACAATAATTCCACTGTCTGAAAAGCAATCAATTCACAGAACTTCATTTTCATTTATGTTTGCAAAAAAATCAGCAACAATGGATCTCAAACAATTGATTAATGATGTGTGGAGTAACCGTGATTTGCTCAAAGACACAACCTATACAGATGCTGTAAGATCAGTGATTGAAGAAGTGGACAAAGGCCGTTTAAGAACAGCTGAACCCTCCGAAACAGGCTGGCAGGTAAACGAATGGGTGAAGCAGGCGATCCTGATGTACTTTGGTATTCAGCAGATGCAGACATGGGATGTTGCACCTTTCGAGTTTTACGACAAAATGCTTCTCAAGAAAAATTATAAAGAGTTAGGCGTACGTGCTGTACCTCATGCAGTAGCCCGTTATGGTGCTTACCTGGCAAAGAATGTGGTACTGATGCCCAGCTATGTAAATATTGGCGCTTATGTAGACGAAGGAACCATGGTTGACACCTGGGCTACCGTTGGCAGCTGTGCACAAATAGGCAAAGGTGTTCACCTGAGTGGCGGTGTGGGTATTGGTGGTGTACTGGAACCTTTACAGGCTTCACCAGTAATCATTGAAGACGGCTGTTTCATTGGATCTCGTTGTATTGTGGTAGAAGGTGTGATTGTTGAAAAAGAAGCTGTATTAGGCGCTAATGTGGTTTTAACGCAATCCACAAAGATCATTGATGTAAGCGGGCCCGAACCCATTGAAATGAAAGGAAGAGTTCCTGCAAGAAGTGTGGTGATACCGGGATCTTATACTAAGAAATTCCCGGCAGGTGAATATGGTGTGGGATGTGCACTCATCATTGGCCAACGAAAGCCCAGTACCGACTTAAAGACCAGTCTCAACGATGCACTCCGTGATTTTAATGTGAGCGTGTAAGTGTTGATAAAACTTCGCTTGTTTCAATGGTGGCAGCACAGTTGAAATGATGGAGCGGACAATCTTTTTTGCCATGTAAACCGCAAGGTCTGCATGGCAATTTTTCTTTTGTCTCAATGATAAACGATTGTTGAGATAAAGGCCCGAAGCCAAACTCCGGAATGGTGGAACAAAATACAGCTGTAACCGGTGCATTCATAGCAGAAGCAATATGCAGAGGCGCAGAATCATTCACATAGTTCATGCGTGCATCTTTTATAAGCGCCGCCGATTCAAGAAAACTCAATTGTCCGCACAGAGATTCTACTTCTGATCTGCCAGCCTGTTGCACTATTTGTTCACACAGTGTTCGATCTGAAGGTGCTCCTAATAAAAAGACCTGATATTCTGTTGGCAACTTCTGAATGAATTCCACCCATTTTTCCATAGTCCATTGCTTGGTATACCAAACAGATGCTGGTGCAATACAGACGTAAGGTTTGCTCTTCAATGAAAGCACTTTATCAAAGTCGGATGATTGCGGATACAACCGTGGAGTCACTTTCTCCTCGTCTGTAAGAGAACGTATGAGCATTTGATTCCGATCTGTTTCGTGCAGGTATTTTTCACCTGGTTTTCCCAGTGAATGATCATATGATTCGTTGAACAAAAAAGAAAGCGGATTCTTTTTATACCCAACCGTTTTTTTTGCGTTTGAAAGAGCCGTAACCAAGCCTGAACTGGCGAAACGATGCAGGTTCACCACCACATCGTATTTTTCCTTTCTTACCTGCAGAACCAGTTTGAATAAATTCCTGATTTTCTGTTCTTTCTTATTCCAGATGAGTACCTGGTTAATAAACGGATGATTTGTTAACAATCCTTCATTTCCTTTGCGGACAAGAAAATCAATTTTTGCAGATGGATGTGACTGGTGTAATTTTTCAATGACAGCAGTGGCAAGAATTACATCGCCAATAAAAGCAGTTTGAATAACAAGGAATTTCACTGGTCGAAGTTGACGAAAAATATGCAGATCTGAAAATGGAACCATGAACAAATACAAAGCCCCTTCTTTCGAAGGGGCTTTGTGCCCAGAACTGGATTCGAATGCAGACCACTATGTCTGCATACCGACCAAAGTTTCTTTGCGTCGGTACCAGCACATCCGATCTGCTTCAGATAATAACATAAAAAAACCGCTCCTCATTTGAAGCGGTTTTTGTGCCCAGAACTGGATTCGAACCAGCACATCCTTGCGGACGCTGCGACCTGAACACAGTGCGTCTACCAATTTCGCCATCTGGGCATTTCCGGCTGAAAACCGGAATTCAGGGGTGCAAATATAGGAGTTTTTACAAATGAAATACTCAATTCATTAAAATGCGTGTTTTACATTTTAATAAATGTGTATACAAATCGTTTCTTACCATCTGGTGTGGTTAAGTGCAACAGGTATTGTCCGGGTTGATATACAGCCACATTCAGGAATGTTCCATTCGTTACCGAAGGATAGCTGGCAACGAGTCTCCCGTTTGATGTATAAATCTTTGCCGACAAATTGGTGTACTCACGAAGCATCCAGAGTACCTGCAGCTGATCTTTAACCGGGTTCGGTTGCAAGCGAATATATTCACCGCCACTATTGAGCAGGTTCACAATGTCTGAGAACGCACTTTCACAAATACCTCCCACTACTTTAACTGTATAAATTCCCGGTTCATGTGGTTTATAGATCACACCGGTTGCACCATTAATCGGGTTACCATTCAGGTACCATTGATTACCTGAGGTAGCACTGGAGATCAATTCAAAGCCGTTTATGGTAATTACCGGTTTGGCAGGTGCCGGATTGATAGTGGCTGTAACACCCAACCTGGCATCGCTTTCACAACCATTAATTGTTTGACTTGCATAGTAAACGGAACCGCTTACCAATGAAGTTCCGGGTGCAACGGATAAACCGCCTGTACTCACAGTATACCAGCGGATATCTGTTCCTGTAGCTGAAAGATTGGCAATGGTTGCCGAACCACAGAACGACTGGCTGGCTGTTCCGGTTGGTGCAGCAGGCGGTGCTGCAATACTAACTGCAACGGCTAAACGATCTGTACTTTCACATCCATTAACTGTTTGAGATGCATAATAAGTAACATTACCGGAAATTACAGTAGTTGATGCGAGTACTGCAGATGAACTATTTGTTGCGTACCATTTGATATTGGATCCGGTAACAGACAATTGTCCGATAGTAGCCGATTTGCAGAACGTTTGTGTGGTTGCCCCTGTTGGAACCGGAGTAACAGTTATGATCACTTTTACCGGCAACCGAAGGCTGCTTTCACATCCGTTAATAGTTTGAGATGCGTAATAAGTGGCTTCATTTTGTAAAGCCGTGGTGGGCGCTAACGAAGTACCTCCTGCAGCATTTGTGTACCACCTGATATCATTACCTGTAGCAACCAGGCTGGCGACAGTGGCCGTACCGCAGAAAGACTGTATCTGGCTTCCAGTGGGTGCATTCAGGTTATTGATCGTTACTGTAACAGCAAGCCTGCTTTCACTTTCACAACCACTTACCGTCTGGCTGGCATAATAAACCTTACCATTTTCCAAACCCAACCCGGAGGGCAATGGGCTACCTCCTGTTGAAGCTTCATACCATTTTACAGAAGTGCCAGCAGCAACCAGGCTGGCAATCGTAGGTTGACCACAGAAAGATTGACTGAGCGACCCGGTTGGGGCAGATGGATTAGGCAACACTCGCACTGTAACAGGGAACCGCAGAGCGCTTTCACAACCATTGATTGTTTGAGTTGCATAAAGAATGGTATTACCCGTTAAGACGGTTGAACCGGCCAGGGCTGTTACAGAAGAATTGGTTTCATACCATTTCACATTGGTACCCGTAATTGAGAGTGACAGAACGGTGACTGATTTACAATATGATTGTTCTGAAATGCCCGTTGGAGCTTCTGTAACGTTAATAATCACTTTTACAGGGAACCGAAGCACACTCTCACATCCTTCAATTGTTTGAGAGGCATAATAGGTTCTGCCATTTTGGAGTGATGATGAAGCCGACAAAGCAACACCTCCTGTTGAAGATTCAAACCATTTTATGTCATTTCCTGTTGCTGATAAATCTGATACGGATGCAGCATTGCAAAATGTTTGAGTAGCCAGTCCTTCCGGAGCAGGGGTATTTCTGATTGTAACGGTAACGGCTAATCGATCTGAACTTTCACATCCATTTACGGTTTGGGATGCAAAATAAGTTACTCCGCTTATCATTGCAGTGGTAAACGGCAATAATGAACCACCGGTTGATTCTGAATACCATCTGATATCATTACCCGTTGCCTGCAGCGAACTGATGGGAGTAGTTACACAGAAAGATTGACTTGATGCACCTTCCGGTCGGGATGGTAACGGCTTTACAACAACTTCAACCGGAGATGACTCGGAGTTACAGCCCGTTGAACTGCTTGTTACTTCAACGGTGTACGTTCCTGATTCAGATGCTTTATAAGTAGCAGCTGTTTCACCAGGAATTTCGATTCCGTTTTTCTTCCAGGTATATTGCAATCCGCTTCCAGTGTTTGCTTTCAGCAATACAGAATTACCTGAGCAGAAACTGAGCGAAGCATCTGCTGTTATTTGTGCAGGAACTTTTATTACTTCTATTGTTTTTCTTACTGTATCGGTACAATATTGATTCTGCACCACCAGTTTTACTGAATAACTTCCTGCATCAGCGAAACTATGTACAGGATTTTTGTCGGTTGAACCAGTTCCGTCACCAAACGACCATTGATACGAAAGTGTACCAATATTGTTTTTGCTTTTGTTTACAAACTCAAACGTGTTTCCGGCAAGGCATTGAATGGTATCGTTGATTGTAAATGCAGAAGCCACTTCACAGGGCAACTGATACCGCCACAAATCACTGATATAAAAATTCGTGTTGGTATTATCAAATCGGCTCAATCCTCCCAACAACCAAAGATTACCATCTGCATCAATCCAGTTTGCCGCACCGCTTCTGGCAGCAGGCATATTAGAAGCAGAGGAAACACCTTTTTGTCCGTAACTATACGTAAAGGCGGTAGAGTTGCTTCCGCCTGCCCACGTCCATTTACTGGTAGCTGGGTCATATTTCCATAAATCATTCAACAAGTTGGCTCCCCCGCTATTTCCAAATCCGGAACCACCCATTAACCATAGATTCCCTGCACGATCGGTCCATGTACTGGCCGATTGTCTTCCTCCCGGAGTATTCGTACTACCTGCTTCATTTAAAACACCATATATACCGGTTTGATTGGCAGATTTTGATCCACTCACCCATGTCCAGAGATTCGTTGCTGGGTTGTATTTCCATAAATCATTGAGTAAACCCACAGTTCCACCATCGTCAACTCCATTCCCTCCCATCAACCAAAGATTGCCATTGGCATCCATCCATGTAAGTGCATCTTGTCTGGCGCCTGGGTAACCGGCACCGGTTTCCCCCATTGTGCCATAATAAGCAGCGCCGTTAATAGCTCCAGAGCCCCCATACCAGGTCCATTGATTTGTACCTGGATTAAACATCCATAAATCATTCATCAAACCATTTTGTGCGGAAGAAATAGTCCTGCCAAAACCGCCAAACAACCAGAAGTTGCCATTATGATCAGTCCAATAAGCTGAGGACTGCCGTGAACCGGGCGTATTGCCGGCTGCTGCAACACCTTTTGTACCATATACAGAAGCCTGGTTAATTGTATTACCTCCTGCCACCCAGGTCCATTGATTTGTTGAAAAACTGAACCTCCATAAATCGTTATGATAACCACCAGAGGCATTAACTCCCCCCATCATCCAGAGATTATTAGAGAGATCTATCCAACCCATACTACTCTGTCTTGCGCCTGGAATATTGGCTGCGTTGGAGACGCCTCTGGAACCATATACACCTGTTTGGCCAGTTGTGTTACTACCGCTGATCCAAATCCATTGACCCGTTGAAGGATCGAAAATCATTAAATCATTTAAAAGCCCAGTCAAACCAAATTCGCCATAGCCTTGCCCACCAAACAGACAGAATTTACCATTGTTATCAACTAAACTTAACGAGGTTCGCCTTCCTCCCAGTTTATTACCTGCAGCTTCGGTATTCCTGGTGCCATAAGAACCTGGTTCCGTAATTGTGTTGCTGCCACTTACCCATGTCCACTGATTTGTCAACAGATCATACATCCACATATCATTCAGGTACAAAGAGGCCACTTTCTGATTAAAGCCTACGCCTCCAAACAGGTAAAAATGGCCGCTTGCATCTACCCATTGAATGGAATACTGTCTTGACCCGGGTAAATTATCAGGTGAAGAGAGATTTTTTGTTCCATAGCTGGCGGGCTGATTTGCAGAACTACTCCCGTTTACCCAGGTCCATTGATTCGAATTCTTGTCATACTTCCATAGATCATTCAGGTAAACACTATTTGCCCCTCCGTTCAACCATAAATTTCCAGAGTTATCTGTCCAAGTCAAAGAAGATTGCCTGGCTCCGGGAATATTTGAAGGTGATGCCAGTCCTTTAGTTCCATATACACCTGCCTGGCTGATTTGATTGCTACCGCTTACCCATGTCCACTGATTGGAAGCAATATTGTATTTCCATAAATCATTTAAAAAACTGGCGCTGGAATTAACATCATAACCCGATCCTCCCATAATCCATAAATCTCCTGAATTATCAACCCAACCAAAAGCGTCCAGCCTGGCTCCGGGTGTATTTAATAGATCTGCCGTTCCTTTTGTTCCATAGATGCCTCGTTGATTGATTGTATTATTTCCATTCATCCAGGCCCATTGCGTTGTTACCGGGTCAAACTTCCATAAATCATTAAAGCGGCTTCCATTGGATCCACCCATCAACCAAAACTTTCCATTAGCATCAGTCCATGCAACCGAAGCCCAACGTGCCGGAGGAAGAGAGGTGCCCGAAGCCACTCCCCGGCTTCCATAACTGCCGTTGGAGTTTACTGTATTTGTCCCACTAATCCATGTCCATTGGCCAGACAAAGGGTCAAACTTCCATAAATCATTCAGGTATCCTGATGTTGTGGTTGTAGTATACCCCTGTCCGCCCATTAACCATAAATTACCCGATGCATCTGTCCATCCAACTGCACCATAACGTGCCCCGGGAATATTCGCAGAATTGGCCACTCCCCTTGTTCCATAAACACCTGTTTGATTAATTGATTTACTTCCGCTTACCCATGTCCATTCTTTAGTTGAGACATTGTATTTCCATAAATCATTCAACAATCCGTTATTACCAGAAGCATCAAAACCCTGTCCGCCCATTAGCCAGAAATTCCCATCAGCGTCTTTCCAATTGACACTTCGTGCACGTGCTCCGGGGTAAAAGCTGGCAGATGAAACATTTCTTGTTCCCCAAATACCAAATTGCTCAACATTCAAACTCGCAATAGAGGAGTCTCCTCCAACCCAAACCCATTGTGCTGCACCTTGCTGTGCATAGGAAGAACTAAATAAGAAATGAAAAAAAACAGTTAGTTGTAAAAAGCGTTTCATTGATGAATCACTTCCGTATCGAAGTGTGGTTTAATAGATTTGAAAGCTAAGTTGATGTGGGTATCAGCAAGGGTTAACGCAATCGGTTCCTACAGGATTGGAATAAATTGACAGCAGCTAAAATTAAGAAGTATTTCGTAAAAGAGAAACGAACTTTAAAATTAAATCTGACTGAAAATCAGATTATTAACCCAATAATACTACTCTTGCTTTCCGGAACGGAGAGATGTATAGATTAATCCCATTACAACATAAAAGACAGGGGAAACCAGGAATTCAATAATGGGTGCAGCAGAACCACGAACTCCATATGGAAGCGGGGCTACCAGGTACTCATAAGCTGCCGCAACAGCAAGATAACTCATCAATACAATATGAACCAGGTTCCATGAAAACAACAGCCATTCCGGTGACATTTTCTGAATTACAAGTATTCCGATTATGTAAACAAAAAGAATATTAAGCCACCTGAAAAATTGCCTGTGTTTGAGCAACCATTCAGGTACCGGAATCATATGCGTATTAAATGAAAGCTGAACTATTGTGTAGGCCAGAATCATAATGACCAGGCCAATCCAATAATTACGGGGCAGATTTGCTTTTGCCATAGTTCAAACGTAATCCTGATACATAGAAAACCCACAACAGGAATGTAAATAAATATACAATGAGATTAAAGAGGTATTTGTGTGCAAAATCAAAATGCTGAGGATACTCCATACCAATATAACTGAGCATCACACAACGCAGCACATTTATGATGTAAAGTCCGATGATACCGGCAATGATATAAAGCAATTTTCTCAACCAGCCTCCGCTAAAGCAAAGTATAAAGCCAGCGTATAATATCATTAATTCCAACCCATCACAAGCCTGGTAAATTCCAAGAACTCTCTTTACAGATCCTTTTACAACCATTGTGTAGGTAGCCTGCACGGTATCTCTTCCATAAACTACCGGGCGTGTAGTATGAACTGCCTGAAATTGCTTATCTCCATAAAAAAAATTCAAAGTAACAGCTGTTCCGTTTCCAAGTTGTTTCACCAGGAATGCATCTGGGATCTGGTGTGGAATCAACACTGTAATGTAGAGTAATTTCCAGGCGATAAAAATAGCTGCAGACCTCCATAAAAAAATCCGCACCTCCTTTGGCATTTCACGAAAATTGCGCAAAAATTTCTGAAACATCTTCAAATGTAGACAATTTCTGATTTCGGAACCATGGTATACCTGAAAACAAAAAGCCGGCTCAGAACAATGTTGCGCTGAACCGGCTCCTGCATTTAAAACGAACTACTATTTTATTGCACAGTCAGTTTTACCTGTTCTGTTTCTCCTTTTTGATTTCTGATTTCAGCGATATAAGTACCAGCTGTAATCACAGAAGGAAGCTTCATAGAATGAGTTGCATTACCGCCACCATGTTGAATAGAATAGCTTGTAATTCTTGCACCTTTGATATCGGTAATAGTCACCTGGTATTTTCCGGCCACCATGTTTTTGAGTTCAAACTGCATATCCATTCCCTTTGCAACGGGATTCGGATAAATACGGAAACCTTTCTGATTCTGAATATCCGTAACCGGTGTTACTGCAGATGGTCTGAACACAATACGGAAACGATCACCTGTACTTGCTGCATCACCAGTTACTGTAAACGGAATCATTTGCTGACCGTAAATATTAATTGGCGTTTCGTTGTTGAGATACAAATCCTGCAGAATTGCTGTAATGTTAGCAGAAGGCTTAAAGTTCTCTCCTGAAATCATTAAACTGTATTGCTTTTGCTGCATGTTATGTAAACGGATATAAATTGTATCCCGTGAATCAATCAAAGGACGGAATTCAATCGCCAGATCTTTTGCAAACCTTCTCATTGATATGTTTTCAACACCAAGAGAGAATTTAACTACATCTGAGCTTTCAAGATTCACAGAAGAATTCTGATGATAGGCAGCAGCTACCCCATCCATCACCTGATCACCAGCCGGATTTGTAAGATTTACACGAAGTATTTCATTAAGTCCTCCATTCAATCGTCCGAATACATTGTATCCTCCGTTTGCCTTATCAGTTTCCTGGAATGAAAGGGCACCCACAAAACCGTCGTTCACTTTTACCCAGAATGCACTTCCGCTTTGAATAATTGTTGAACTATTTGCATAGCTGCCACCTGTTGGAGCTGAAACATATCCTCCTCCTGAGTTCGATGTATAAACATATCCTCCATAACCGCTGTTACCATTCAGCTTCGGATCCCATACCCAGAATTGGTTATTGATGTTCGTTTTTCCAACTGTTGCAAAATCAATCGGAGAAGCATAAGGATTGGCAATCATTCGATACCCCGCTGCAAGATTTGTTACGGCATAAGCACCGGTTACAAGATTTCCTGTAGCCTTCAGTGTTGTTGCAGTTGCACCAATTCCACTTGAAACATTTCCATTAGCACTGTTACGCTTATAATAATCAGTAACAAAAACAATATATGGAACAGGACCATTTGCAGTAAACAAAGGTGTGGTTTTTGTATTTGACGGAGTCGTAAAACTATTTACGCTGTATCCGAGAATATTCTGGGATGCACCCGGGTTACTGTTCAAAGACAATCCATTACCATCAGCACCTGTACCAGAAGGGCTCCATAACAATACTCCGGTATAGGCCGTCTCAACGCCTCCGTTTTGCCAGTTATCAAAAATGCTGTTGTTTACGGAACCTTTTAAAGGAGCTGATAAAGCTCGCCATTTCCGGCTGGCAGGGATGTATCTTTCAACAGTAACATTTCCTGTGATCGTATTTCCAAAACTTGTATTGGAGTTTGTAATATCAGCAACACTTGCTGTTCCGGAATAAATTGATTTGAGTATAAGATATCCGGCACTATTAAATGTTTTGCTATTTACATTTCCAAAGGAAACTACTCCTGTAACGTTCAAAGTTCCACTAAGGGTAACATTGTTACTGATTCTAAGATTTTGAACGGTTGAACCGATAAAGCTATCACCATTTACAGTTTGAACTGCGGAACCATTGAATTCGACAGCGCCTGACAGAAGATTAAGAATGCCGGAATTAGTAATAGTTCCACCAATTTGTATCAAACCAGATCCATTTACGGTTACTGATGCTCCGCTTTGAATTGTAATATTTCCAACTGTTACCGTACCTGAACTGATTAAAGGATAACGTGTTGCCCCTGTTGGTATAATTACATCAGACCCTGCCGGTGGTGCACCACAGGCAACATTCCAGTTGTTTGCATTTCCCCAAACATTACTTACAGCTCCTGTCCATACATAACCTGATACCGGAATATTCATGGTTATATTGTTTGAATTTGCAATGGGGGTACCGCAAGCAAGACCGTTTACTGTTATTGTACAGGAAACAACATCTCCATTACTCAGGTTATTTCTTATAAATGAATTGGATGAACCTGTTTGAGCGCTAACACCATTTATTTTGAAGTTATAGGAAACTGAACCACCACTTACATTGGAGCTGCTTGCCGTAAATGTGGCAGTTGCACCCGGACATAATGTAGCACCAGGAGTTACAGCCAGTGTTACAGACGGAGTAAGCGTTGATGTTACTGGCAGTATAATGGAATTTGAACTGGCTGAAGAACCACCGCAAGTACCTCCCGTTAAAACCACATCACAGGTAACAATATCACCATTTGAAAATGAGCTTGCACTGTACGTTGCAGAATTTCCAGACTGTACATTACTTCCATTTACTTTAAATGTATAAGCAACTGTACCTCCAAAAGAATTACCCGCTGCTGCTGTAAATGTAACAGTAGAACCGGAACATATATCACCAACAGGGTTTCTTGAAAGTGATACTGTAATACCCGGGAGAGTACTCATAGTTATCTCATTTGAAGCAGTAGTTGTTGTTACACAACTTCCTCCACCAACTCCAATCTCACAAATCACTTTTGTTCCGTTCGTAATGGAATTGATTGTATAGGTATTGCCTGATCCGCTCTGAACGATCCCACCGTTAACTTTAAAGGTATAGGTTACCGACCCACCTTGTGTATTTCCTGCCGTTGCTGTAAATGTAACAGCTGAACCAGCACAAACTGTAGTTGAAGTGCTTGCAGCAAGACTTACAGTTGGAGTAATATTAGGATTAATAACTGTTAATGTAATTGAATTTGAAGTCGCTGTAGGAGTTGACAGACAGGTTCCGTTGTCAACAGTAATAACACAACTGATCTGATCGCCATCAGCCAGTACAGATGTTATGAGTTTGTTACTGTTGCCAGACTGAACTTCTGAACCATTCTTTAAAAACTGATACGTAACAGTGCCACCACCTGTATTGCCGGCTGTTGCAGTAAATTCAACGGTTGATCCACCACAAACTACAGCATCAGGAACTGTAAGAGATACTGTTGGTGTAAGAATCGGGTTACGGAATAACGATATGAAGTTAGAGTTTGCACTAGTGGTATTCAAACAAATTCCACCGCTCACAGATATTGTACAACTAAATTCATCACCGGAGGTGAAGGATGATGTTACGAGTTGATTATTAGTGCCGGTTTGTACCGGTGAACCATTTTTAAGAAACTGATAAGTGACTACACCGCCACCTGCATTAGAAGCATTGGCAGTAATTGTTACAGAACTTCCTTCACATGAAGGATTAGATCCGGTTGACAGAACAATATTTACTGCTGGAGTAACATATGCCGTAACAGTAAGTGCTGCAGCATCTGACTCAGCTGAGCCGTTAATATTTGTAAACACAGCTCTGTAGAGGTAACCATTTTGAGCTGTGGTTGCTCCGGTTACGGAAAGCGTTGTGGTATTGAACCCGCTATAAATACCTCCATCCGTAGTTGCATCGATATTCTGGAAACCCGAATTGTTATCACGTTGCCATTGTACAGATGGTGTTGGTGTGGATGTTGATCCCGCAGTAAAGCTGGTATTGCTTCCGTTACACACAGAACTGGCAACCGGCTGAGTGGTAACGGTAATTGTACCAGTGCTTTCACCAATAGCAAATTCAGTTAATCCGGTACCGTTCAATCCGGTTACAGTTGCACTCGTGGAACTAGGCGTGCCTGAAAGTGTCGTAAGTGACCAGGATGACCCATTGTATTTTCTAACTGCATAATTAGCAGCATTAGTTGAAGGATCGTTATCAGTTCCGTTATAACTAAACACCGCATTATAGGTACTCATACCCGGCACTGAAGTATTATTAATAGTCCAATATCGGTTTACACTTTTAGACTCGTTAATACCTGAAGTACCAAGTGTAGGGTGATCATTTTGTGTACTGCGTATTGTAAAGCTTCCTGTAGATGCTGTAACATTACCCGTTATATTAATCGTTACAGGGGCATAGTTCGTTAAATCACCTACTTCAAACACTACAGAGGGGTTCGTTCCATTTGAAATGAATTTCTTCAGGTTGCCTGAAACATGTCCACTGGTCCTGTTTACTGTTCCTCCGTTTGCCACAGTAATGGTATTACTACCTGCAGACAAAGTTCCGGATGTAAGTACTAATGAAGTACCAATAGTAATATCCTGACTACTGAGTGAAATCGGGTTGTCTCTGTTCACCGTCAAAGTACCGATAGCAGCAGGAGTTGAACTAAACATATTATTTGGCAATGTAAATGACACACCACCTTTATTTCCTGCAGATCCAAATTGCAGATTAGTTGTATTATTTGTTGCAAGTGTACCTGTTGTTGTTACGCCATCACGCTCAACAGGGATATCGCTATTCTGGAGTACAAAAGTCCGCCCAACAATATTGAAAGTACCAGATCCCAATGTGAGAGTACCATTCATAGTAAGATTAGCCGACAATGTAACACCGGCGGCATTTTGAATAATCAGATTCCTTACTGTTGCCGGAAGACCAGTTGTAACCTGTACAGATGTACCATTGAAAGTATAATCAGCACCAGTATTAAGCCCGGCATCCAGGTTTGTTGTATTAACAGACGCTGCAGTACCTGTTACACCATTTGTATTGGCAGTAATAAAAGAAGCTCCTGGATTCAATGTAAGAATAGCATTTTGTGAACCAGTACCCTGGCCGCTGATGGTATAAGTTGAAGCATTCAGTGCTCCTCCATTACTTACTGAAAGGGTTCCACGATATTGAGAACCATTTGCTTTACTCAAAGCAAGACCTGCTCCAAGTTTCATAATGGCACCATTGTTAACAGTAAAGTTTACATAGGACATATTTGCAGCTGTAATGGAAATAGCCACATTTTGTTCATTTGTTCCTTTTAAAACAATTGTTCCATTGGGTACAAGCTCCGTAGTAGTTATTGAACCAGTTCCTGAAACAGTAATGTCTCCAGCTACTTCAAGAATACTGGAAGCAGTGGTTCCGGTTGGACCAAAGTCTGCTGTTGCTGAACCGCTTTGAACATAATTGCCATTTACAGTGATGGTTTGTACTACCGCACTGTTATTAAATGCGATACCGCCTGTAGCAATTGTAAGATTGCCCTGAATTGTTGAATTACCGGAGAAAGTGGCCACATTCGTACCCGTTCCATCCCGTCTTAAATGATTATAAGTAAATGAAGGAATAGTTTGAACTGCGCCATTAAAACTGATAGTGCTTCCGGTAACTGTATAGCTGTTCAACCCGGGAGTAAAAGATCCCGTAATGCTGATTGTGCCGGAAGAAGCGAGTGTTCTTGCTCCTGTATTACTTGAAACAAGATTATAATATCCAAATGCAGGTATTGTTTGTGAACCTGTGCCATTAAATTCTATTGTACCCTGGCTGGCTGAAGTAAAAGTACCAGGTGTAAAAGCACCTGAAATACCAATTGTTCCGGCAGGGAAAGATTTTGTTCCACCTCCACTCAGTGTAAGTCCGCCATAATTGGCAGCAATTATATTTTGTGTCCCACTTGTTTTTGCATAGTTAAAAGTGCTGGCAGAATTGGCACTTAATGACCCCGAATTGGTAAATGTTCCAAAAACACTGATTGAACCGGCAGATCCAAGTGTTAATACAGAACCAGTTGATAAAGTAAGGTTATTACATACTGCTCCTGAACTGTTGATCTGTGGTTGAATACCATCGGCACTGATGGTAACATTTGTACTTGATGTTGGAACTCCTCCGCACCAGTTACCAGCGTTAAACCAATCATTGCTGAGCGCACCTGTCCACAAACCTGAAGTACAGGAAGCAATATTGATTGTACCTGAGCCGGCAAAGAAAGTATTGTCTTTGAAAGTAGCTGAAGAAGCAGTACTACCCCAGGAACCTGATGCTTTTTCAATTCCGTTCAACGACAAAGTATTGGCGCTTGATGTGAACGTACCCAGGTTCAGAAGAGAACCTGATGCAATGGACAACAAAGAATTTACTGTTTGCGCTGCACCAAATGTAACAGTTCCATTGTTGGCAAGTGATAACTGATTAAATGTAGAACTTCCGGTAATTGAATGAGTTGTTCCATTGAAGTTGATAGTACTTGTACCTGCATTAAACGTACCGCTGTTTTGCCAGTCACCACCTATGTTGTGCGTAAATGCTCCGGCGTTAAATGTAGCACCAGATGCAATTTGAATATTTCCTCCAACTGTTAATGCCAGGGCTGCTGTAGTAGTAACTGTTCCATTTAAAGTAAAGTCATTTGAAACAGATGAAACCCCGGTCAGTGTTTTTGTTCCACTTCCTGAGAGCGAAAGATTATAATAAGTAACAGCTGCTATTGTTTGATTTCCGTTTGCATTCCAGTCAATTGTTCCTGTGCCAGATGCAAAAGTACCACCAGTACCACTAAAGCCTGCTCCCAGACGAAGCGTACTCGAACCTCCATTCAAAGTACCGGCTGTTCTTGTCCATGTTCCGGTGATTGTATGCGTATAACCGGAGCCAAGGTTAAGCGTTCCTCCATTTCCATTAATAGTTAATGCTGCAGCATTAACGTTTCCTTGTAATGTGGCAGTACCAGAAGTTTTGGTTAAAGACAAAGTACCACCAGTACTTAATCCATCTATAGACTGAGAAGAAACTGTACCTGCAAGTATAATATTTGAATTCCCAGCAGTAAATGTTCCGGAATTTGAGAAATCGCCATGAAATGTTATTGAAAAATTACTTGCAGAAGTACTTAGAGTCGCTCCGTTTTCAATCGTTAATGGCACATTGGTATTATTTCCCAACTGTTTGTTTGCATTCAGAGAAACAGTACCAGTATTTGAAATAGTAACTCCACCAGTGGCTGTAAACGTATTGATCCATTCTGCACCTGCATTTCTTGCAGTTGAACTGTTATACCTTAATGACGCAGAAGTGCCATAAGTTGGCGCCACAGAAACCACAGCTGTACCTTCCAAAGTGAGAGTGCCATTTACCGTTACTCCTGTTGTGGTTTTTGTTCCGCTGCCACTTAAGGTAAGATTGGTGTACGCTACTCCTCTCACTGTTTGCAAAGAGCCGGAGTATACAACAGTAGCACCTGATCCTGATGCATCAAAGGATAATGATCCAACTGCATCTGTAAACGGCGTTGCCCCTGTAAGAATCAAAGTGCCGGTTTCGGCCCCTGAATTCATATTAAAAGTACAGGCAGATCCATTTTCTTCATCTGTATAAATGCTTCCACCCACCGTAACGGTTCCGGATACAAGTATAAAAGAAGCATCATTATCATCCGCACCATCATCTTCACCAAATATGCTGAGATTACCGGTAATGTTCAGGTTACTGATACCTGAAGTGAAAACAGTGGTTTGATCAGAAGAAAGTGTGGTAGTTGTACCGCCCACAGTTAGAGTGGCACAATTAAGAGTGCCTGCCCCACTCAAAGAAGTTGAAATATTTGTGTTATCATCATTCTGAAGCGTGATACTACCATCAACAGTGAGCACAGCATTATTACTGAAAACCAAACCCGAAACTGATGAAGAAGTATTACCAAATGTAATTGAATACACAGAGGAGGTCGGGCTTGAACTTACAGTAACAATATCCCCTGCCCTGATCACTACTGCATCTCCTGCGTTCGGCACACCTGATGGACTCCAGGTACTTGCAAGGTTCCAGTCTGTACTTCCGGTAGAAGTTTTAGCTCCCGGGTTAACAGTGAAAGAATTGCTGGTACCGGATTGAACGCCACCACTGGTTCGTGTAGCTGTTAATGTGAATGTTCCTGCATCGCCAATTGTAATACTATGTGATGACAGTACTCCACTTGCAAAAGCGGTTGATACTGTTCCCGCTGTAATGACTCCTGCTGAACTAAACGTAACAGTATTACCTGCCCCGTTAAATGAGGTTACGGTATTTCCGTTATTGTCAACAGCTGTAATACGGACAGCAAAGGAATTATTAGCTGATTGTGTTCCGATATTTCCTCCTCCAGCGGCTTCCACTACAAAACCAGACAATGCCCCTGCATTAAACACTACAGAATTACTGGCAGCTGAAGTGGTTAGCGACATCCCGGATGTACGTGCCGCTGTAAATGTAACGGTCTCGGCCTTTGTATAAGAAACGCCGCTAAGCGTTACACTGTTACTTCCGTTAGCAATTGTACCTGTATTTCCGCTTAATGAACCGGTACCTGAAGCCGATAATGAAATTCCAGTAGCAGATGTAACGTTCGCAGGGGTTCCGTTCACATCCTGAGCCTGTACAGTAACGCTAAAATTACCTCCTGCTGTTTGGGGGGAAGTTATATTGGGAGTAATTGCCAGTTTTACGGGAGTACCTGCGGGAAAACTCCAGTTTACATTGTTACCTCCGTTGAAAGAGTTGGCTGCATTTATAGCTGAAGCATTGCTGTTGGTGCTATACGAAACTGAAACATAGTTAACACTTGACGCAGATGGGTTAATTGTCCATAAAACACCAGCTGTGCCTGGTGCAAGTGTGAGTAAGTTACCAGAAGTTCCGCTTAAAGTAAGAGTTCCCGAAAAAACCTGAGTACTGCCTGAAGCAAATGTAAGTGTAGCAGCAGAAGCTACAGTTTTTGAAAAATTGAAAAATGTAGTATTACCTGAAACAGACTGGTTGGTTCCATTAAAAGAAACAGTTCCGTTGTTATGTGTAAACGTTCCTCCACTTCTGTTCCAGTTATCGGAAACCGTAAAAGTTCCTGTGCTTCCGGGAGCCGAAAACGTACCACTGGAAATGGTTACCGATGTTGCGCTTGTGTTGCCGGCGGTACCCGACAAACCATTATATGTGCCGCCTGAAACTTCAATGCCTCCATTGAATGTTTGTGCTGCTGATCCTGCAGTGTAAGTTCCACCACTCACTGTTGTTACACCTGTTACAGTAGTTGCTCTTGCATTTGCATCATAAGTACCGGCCGCTATTTCAAAATCACCGGTTAATGTTAATGTAGCCGTGGTTCGTTGAAATGTACCAGCGCCTGCTTTGGTCAGTTTATTTGAGTTAGCAGTAACAGTACCGGATAACTGCACTGTACCACCTGTTGTTTGTGAAATTGTGAGAGGTTCATTTAATGTAATAGTACCACTGAAAACACTTGTATTAGAACTGTTTCCACCAATAGAATAAACGCCGGAAGTTCCCTGGTTGGCAACTGTAATGCTTCTTGCTACAGTAAACGCCCCACCAATAAGAAAAGAAGGACTGTAATTATTTGTTGTAGTTGCGGCGTCGCCAAGTGTAATAGCAGAAGCAGCATTCCCCAAAGCACCATTACTTCCCGAAGGCACATTATTGCCTGCAATCAAAGTACCACCGCTGATAATTGTGGTTCCTGAAAATGAGTTCGATCCCGAAACAGTTACCGTACTTGTACCAACTTTAGTAATATTAAGTGTGCCGGTTGAATTACTGATAGTGCCACTGAGTGTAAGGTCCTGCCCCTCTGCATTGGCACTGGTTATTCCACCTATGTTTAAATTGGCAGTACCAGCCACATTACGGTTAATCGTTCCGCTGATTGTACGTGATGCTCCAAATGCATCCAAACCGGAATTGGTAGTAGTAACTGTAATTGTTTTACTGAAAGTGGCTGTATTTGACTGAAGGGTCCCCCCATTCAAACTAATGTTTCCATTGGCACTGGCACTGTTACCAAATGCTCCATTGGTTGATGCAATTACATTACTAGACGCTCTTAAAATACCTAAAGTAATAATTGTGTTTCCGGTATATGTGTTTGCAGCAGAGAGATCCATTGTACCTGCACCATCTTTCGTAATACCTGCAGATCCACTGATTATACTGCTGATTGTAAGATCAACAGCTGTGGTTCCATCATTAGCAACAGTAAAGGTTCTGGTCGATCCTAATGCTAATGGGGCACTGATTGTTGCACCGTTTCCAGTGCCTGCGTTATTCACTGTAACATTACCACCCAAAGTAAGTGTTCCGGATCCACTGATTGCTGAACCTGATGTTCCACCTGTTTCCATTACCAGGCTTGTGGGAGAACCTAAAGTATACGTACTTAAGCCAAGTGTAACGCCGGCATCAATTGTTACTGTTGCACCTACTGTGGTATTACCACTTAAAGTTTTAGTGCCATTTCCGGAAACAGTAAGATTGTTATAAGCATAAGCTGCTATTGTTTGATTGGAAGATGTTCCTCCTGATCCGTTCCCATAGTATTCAACTGTACCAGTTGAAGCGGTGAATGTACCGCCACTCATGTTTCCACCGACTTTTAAAAGACCTGCACCTGAAAAAGTAATATCATCATTTGCATCCCCTAATGTAATGTTACCGGTCACAGTAATTGTTCCGGTTGAAAGAGTTATTGCAGATGTTCTGTTTGCATTACCAGTTGCTGAAATAGTAACTGATGCACAGGAAAGGGAACTGCTGCCCACTGCTAATGTTTTATTATCACCACTACCGGTTCCCGCACCAATGGTTACAGCACCAGTTACAGTCAAAGATTGCCCTGCACTGATGGTTACTGTATTGGAATTCCCCCCCCCGTTAATTGTAAAAGACTTACAAACAGCTGCTGTATTAACGGTCACATTAAAATTATCAGGAATCACAACATCATGTGCACTGGTAGGAACCACGTTTAACGACCAGTTTGCTGCTGTATTCCAGTTATTGCTGGACGATCCATCCCAGGTATTTGTTTGAGATTGTGCAGCTATTGCAGCAATGCTAAAAAAAGCAATGAGTAAAAATCTGTTGATAAGAGTTTTCATCTTCTTCGGATTAGGGTCTTGTGACGATAAAAGTTCAGTTTTCTTTACGGTCTTGCAGAGTAAATAAGGGACTTTACATGCGTATTTCAGGCGTATTTTCATCTGGTTAAGGTTTATTAGCAAATAAAATATGGGAACTACTGTAGATACTGATTTTAAATCAATCTATGCATTTCAGAAGAATTGGAGATTCTCAACAATTAGAATGACTCTGTTGGAGCCTGACGATTGATTCTTACAGGTAATAGGTTAAAGGGATTTAAAATTGCCCTCTCAATTGGATAAATGCAGATTTTGGGTTTCATAAGTAGGATTATTCTAACAAAGGTAAAAACAAAATTCAGATTTCCTAAAGTTTTTTCAATTATCTCTAGAACGAAAAGTGTGCTGCTTTTAATAGTTTATATGTATCGGGAAGGCCTACAGTATTGAAAATTAAGCCTTTGTTGAAATTCGGTTCATCACTGGGCAAAAAAAATGCCCCATAAAGGGGCATTTGTATTTTAAATCGTATTGATTATTTTCTTTTCCTGGAATCAAAACCCTTTTTAACTCCATAAGCTACACCAGCTCCCAATAACAGGCTCAGCCCGCCATCTAAAGGAACTGCAGTACTAGGAGTGCCACCAGGATCACCACCAAATGGATCACCAGGGTCACCTTGTGCTTTAACAAATACAGTTGCCAAACAAAAGGCAAATACGAATAACATTCGTTTTAAAATGACTGTTTGCTTCATACGTTCAAAATTCGGGTTTGGTCTTTCTTAGACGATACTGTATCGCCCAAAGATAAGGGAACCTGATTAATTTTATTGAATTATCAATTTAATTTTTTCTTTAACTCCATTTTCTCCTGAAATCTCGGCAAAATAACTACCGGCTGGTAGTTTTTTGGAAATACCAAGCTTCTGCACAGCAGTGCCGCCACCGTGGGCAACCACGAACTCTGTCAATTTTGCCCCAGCAACAGAATAAATCACAACTGTGTATTTACCTGCCTGCATATTACGGAATTGAATTTGTGCATCCTCTCCTTTTACTACAGGGTTTGGATACAAAGAAACACCTTTCTTCGAATTCAGGTCCGTTACAGGCGTAACTGCAGATTGACGGAAGACAATCCTGAACCTGTCACCAGAACTGGCCGCATCATTTGTAACACTAAAGTTTACAGACTGATTGCCATAAATATTGATCGGTGTTTCTGTACCAAGGAACAGATCCTGTAATACTGCAGTGAGGTTGCTGGCTGCATCAAAGCGTTCGCCAATAATATTCAACTGGTATTGCTTTTGTTGCATTCCATGTAATTTCAGGAAGATAGTGTCTCCTTTGTCAATTAATGGACGGAATTCAATTGCAAAATCCTTACTGAACCTGCGTATAGAGATATTTTCGACCCCAACACCAAATTTAAAGGCATCGGTAGGATCCAGTTCTACTGAAGAAGAATTGGTATAGGCAGCTGCAACACCATCATATAACTGATCACCTTCAGGATTTGTCAGATTCACACGTAACAGTTCTGTTGAACCTCCATTTAAACGTCCATATATTGAGAAGTCGCCGCTTGATTTATCCGTTTCAGCAATTGTAACTGAACCTCCACCGGCAGGAGAATATACCCAGAAAGCAGAACCGCTTGGAATAATAGTAGAACTTCCACCATAACTTCCACCACCAGGGGCAGTTACACCTGCGGATGTGGTTTGGTAACCACCATATCCACTGAACCCGATTAATTTGGGATCCCAGGTCCAGAACTGATTATTGATTCCAGATTTTGACATCGTTGAGAAATCAATAGCTGAAGGATAAGGATTGGGCAGCATGTGGAAACCGGCACCCAATGTACCTGAATTGTAGCTGGTGGTAATCAACGAACCTGTAGCACTGAGTGTGGTTGCTGCAGAACCGCTGGCCATATTACCCACATTGTTACCACTCTTATAATAGTCAGTAATAAACACCAGGTATGGAATGGGTTTGGTACCATCAAACAGATTTGCACCGGTAGTAGTAGCAGGAATGGTATAAGCACCGCCACTGAAACCACGGATATTTGTGTTGGCCCCGGAATTACCGTTGAGGGCATATCCTCCGGTACCGGTTGGATTCCATAATAATACCCCTTCTCCGGGAGTATCAACTCCACCACCATTTTGCCAGTTGGCCTGAATACTGTTTCCAGCCAGAGATGATTTCAATGGCAAAGAAATACCTCTCCATTTACGTGCACCAGGTATATAACGTTGAACCGTTACATTGGTAGCTCCAGTGAGGCTACCAGTGATCTGACCCAAACTGGCTGTTCCGGATGCATTGGAACGCAGCACAACATTTTTACCTCCAAAATCAGCATTACCTGCTATTGTAAATCTTACACCAGCATAGATAGAAAGTGATCCTGAACCACTAATGGTTAAAGACTTTCCGGAAGGCAATGTATAATTGACATTCATGTTAGGTGTACCGCTGTTAATCAGCACATCATGTGTTGCATTAGGAGCAACTTCAGCCGACCAGTTCTGACCAAAATTCCAGTCATTACCACTAAAACCGCCAATCCATACGTTTGTATTATTTACTGTAATAGCGCCAGATGGATTGCTGATTGCAGAAGCACAACTACCCGTTACCGTTACATAATAGTAATAAGTACCTGCTGTGGTTTCATTTGGTGTATGAGAAGCAGAGTTGGTGCCAACCGCTGTACCACCACTATTTGAATTGGTTGTATTGCGATACCATTGGTAAGACAATCCACTACCTGAAGCTACAACAGACAATGCAGTACCATTTGCTCCAAGATTGAGTGTTTGTGTACCTGTTGATGGCTGTGTTGTTATAACAGGATTGGTGATAGACAGACTGTTTACATAAAGATTATAGTCTGTGCCACTTCCTGCATTAAAGTTGAAGAAACGGATTTGCGCAGGTACCTGTCCACCAGCTGGATTCAGGAAAGATCTGCCGGTATAAGTGGCAGTAGCTCCGTCCTCTTTGCGTACAATTTTAATCGTATACGTAGTTGCCGCTGTTCGGGTATAAGTTACTTCCAGACCCCCACGAGAGAAATTGATAGAGGTAACGGTGATTCCTGTACCATCGTTTAATTTGTAAGCAGCATCTCCACCCACAAAGTATATTTCTGCCAGGTTGTTACCACTTGCATTTTGTAATCCCATACCAATGGTACCACCAGTTTGAACAGAACCGTTATCAATTGAAAAACTGATCGATTGGCCAACTGAAAGAGTACCGCTTACAGTTCTTACAGCACTGGCAGTTGCACTTGAATTAGCGAACATACCCCAACCTCTGCCACTGGTATTACTATTGGGCAAGCTGGGCGTACCGGCATCATTGTCAGTTGTTGCACCGGTAAAGAATCCGGCAGAACCTGAAGTTGTGCTGAGAGCCCACGCACCAAAGCCAGTGGTAGCATCATTCTGTGTATTACTCCAACCGCTATTGTAAGTAGCTGCACCAGCAGTACTGCTGTTCACATCGCTGATAGTTACAGTAGCTGTACTTGAATTGGCTGATGCACAAGAACCACTGGTTACAACAGCACGATAATAGGTTGTGACATTCTGAGGAGCTGTATTATAAGTAGCTGATGTGGCACCGGTAATATTCCTCCATACAGTATTATCTGTGGAACGCTGCCACTGAATCGTACCTGTGTTTCCGGTGAGTGTGATGCTCGTTGTACCGCCCAGGCACACACTGGCGCTTCCCGGGGTAGCTGTACCACCAACACTTGAACTAACGGTAACCGACAGGGTTTGTGCAGAACTGCTGCCACAAGTATTGTTTGCAGTAACTGAAACAGTTCCTCCAGTTACTCCGGAAGTGGCACTAATTGAATTTGTTGTACTGGTTCCGGTCCAACCTGAAGGCAAGCTCCATGTATAACTGGTTGCTCCGGAAACAGCTGTAATGCTGTATGTATTGGCAGAAGTAGGACAAACGGTTGTACTGCCGGAAATACCTCCGGGTGTTGCAGGAGCTGCATTAACAGTTACGGCCAATGTAGCTGCAGAACTTGTTCCGCAGGTATTAGATGCTGTAACAGTAACATTTCCGTTTTGGCCAAAAGCACCAGCAGTTACTGTAATACTGTTTGAACCTTGTCCGGCTGTAATACTCCAACCTGTTGGAACAGTCCATGTATAACTGGAAGCACCACTTACGGCAACAATACTGTATGTGAGCCCTGTAGCCGCAGCGCAAGGATTATTGTTTCCGGTAATTGTACCTGGTGGATTTGGTGTTGCAATACCCGTTCCGGCCACAGCCACATTCTGAGTGGTGGCACCTGTACTGGCACAAGTAATATTATTGCTAGCAGCGCCTGTGCCTGTCGGAGAGAAACGAACATAAACGGTAACAGGTTCACCTACCAGATCGCCACCGGTTCTTGTTAAGGATACGGAACTTCCAAATCCTGATCCGCTTGTTGTAGACACCTGGAATCCTGTAGGTGCTGTAACTGTTACATTGGCTGTAAGATTATCAGCAGAAACGGTAAAAGTTTGTTCCGAAGAGTTTGTGCTGGTACATACACTTCCAAAATTGGACAGCGTTCCACTTGTTGTGATAGTTGGAGTTGGAACTGCAGTCCATTGTGCATATAATGTTGTATTTGCTGTAAGAGTTACGTTTGCCTGGTTTGCATAACTGGTGCCGCCACCACCTGCAACGGTGTTCCAGCTGTTGAAGGTAAAACCAGACCGGGTAAAAGCATTTGCAGTTAACTGTGTGGCTGTATTGTAGGTAACCTGCTGATTAGACATAGAACCGGTGCCGCCATTTGCATTGAAAGTAACTGTAGGATTCACCGTAAACGTTGCAGTGATAGCCGTACGGTTTACCTGATTAAAGGAACCACAGTTATAACGCATTTGACCATAGGGAATGATCTTGATAGTATATGTACCGGGAGCCAAACCAGTAATTAGGTTAACAGATTGATTATCCATTCCAACAAAACGGTTATTGCCAGAAGAACAAACTACATTAGAAGCAGGTCCGCAGCTACTGCCATAACCACCCACATCAAATGTTTGTGTGCCGGTGCCGGGATCTGTCCCCTGGTAAATACGGTATTCAATTCTACCGGTTACGAAATCAGAATTATCTGTCCAACCTGTGATAAACATGCCGTTCAGCACCAAGGAGTTCACGTTACCGAGATTCACTCCGGAAAAACTACTTGCAGTTCCTGAGTTATAGCCCGAACAGGCACCATAACTCCAGTTGCTGTATACTTTATAAAAAGTTTTTGCCCCCCCATTGACTTGTATCACAATACCGATGTCGCCATCAGCAGCACCGTTGGCCAATGCAGAAGAGAATGATGTGATACTAAGTATCAACGTCAGAACAGAAGTGCTGATTAATGAAAGAACATTTTTCTTTACTGGAAAGAATTGCTTTTGAAACAGCTTACGAAATACAAGTGTAGAATTACCCATGGCAATACAGTTTACTAATCGATTATTATTTTTTTATGCAAACGTTTTCGTAGATATACTGGAAGTATCGGTGCTTTAAACAGGTAGAGGAAAAGGCAGCTTAGCGTCAATTAGGGCAATAAAAATCTGTTTCGTTGCCGAAAGACAGCATAAATGTAAATTAATTATTAAAAAAAAATTAAGTTTTGATGTATTTTTTTGACAAACAACTATTTGTTTATGAAGATCCGGGAGTCTCCTTTTCCTCCGGTAAACAAAAAAAGCCCGCAAGGGCTTATTATCTGTGAACTGATTTCTCAACTGCCTGTTTTACGTTTGACCACTTCCACATTTTCCCTTGCCACTTTCACCTGCATACTCAAACCCAAAGTGGGAATACTAAGCACAGCGTACCTGTGCTGCACATCCACCACTTCTCCTTCCAATCCCATAAATGCTCCACTGTATACTCTGGCCACATCATGTACCCGGATATCCGTTTCATCGAAAATGCGGTTTTGCAATCCCTCAAAAAACAAACGCATCGTATCAATTTCCTTTACGGGAATCCTGGCCGGTTTACCGTTGTGGCAAACAAAATTGAGTACTCCCGGGGCAGCCAATACCTGCCAACGCAGTGCGTCATGTATCTGAACAAAAACATAACCTTTAAAAGCGGGAATTTCCAATACTTTTCGCCTGTCGCTCCATTGGCGAACCACTTTCTGCAGCGGACAGTAAACAACCAGACCTTTGTAGGCCAATGTTTCTGCTATCTTTTTTTCCATATTGGGGCGGGTGTATACCGCATACCAATAGGGAGTTTCTTGCTGATACATGGAATTATTGGTTAATAATCAATTGTTGGGGCATAAATGTAAAGTTTTTTCAGGAATCTTACACTTTACTGCGTTTTTTGAAGCGAAAAGGCAAAAAAAAGCTCCGGCCAAATGACCGGAGCCTGTAACTATTTTCAAATAAATTAATCTTCAATATAAGGCAACAACTTACCTCTCATATCGAGAATCATGATCAGAGCCAGCTCTGCCCTTTTTGCATTGTAGGCGCTGAATTTGGTACTGTTGATGGGGGTTTCATAACTCAACCTCAGGTTATAACTTCTGTTGTAAAATATGGAAACCTGGGGCATTACAGTTCTGAAATTCCTTGTAAACAATCCGTAATTGAAATAATATTTTTTATCAATATTATAATTGCGGGTTAACTCAATTCCATTCCAGAAAGCGATGAGGTTGTCGCTATCAAATTGTCTGCTTAACCAATACAATCCATCTGCCCAATAAACACTTTTGAAAGCGATATTACGGGTATCATTCAGGTTAAAATCAAATTTCATACTGAAAACCCCTCTGTGCCGTAAACTGGGTTGATCCGGATCCAGCTGAAAAATATCGTTTTTGGGATAAAACAGGTGATACATGGAAAGTCCGGCTTCAAAACGGAATTGGGGGGTTTTATATCCATAATATACACCCACAGCAAAATCCACATAGCTATGAGAGGCAAACGGTGTATCACTGTCACTTTCACGAAACCTGAAACCACCACCTGAGATCTCTTTTTCGTAAACATATGGTTTGGAACGATCCAGTTTACCACTGGCAAAAATAGCCTGGGCACCTGCACCAAAATAGTGTCGGCCTCTCTTATCTAGCAAAGTGTGATATGCTCCCGATAAAGAAGTAAAACTCGCAGAGATAGGAGAATTTCCCATATCACCATAGCGGTAATGCTGGAAACCAAATCCAAGATATTTACGTGGGGCAGGTTTGTTCACATCCCATTTGGAATTGTAATCAAATGCGATGGTGGCATGCGAGTTTTTAGCAGAATCTGCACTTTGAGAACTCACATGCGCTAGTGCTCTGAACTTTCCGTCAAATTTACCTGCATAAGCAGGGTTGAGATGTAAAGGTGATGCATCAAACATGGATAACCTGGGATTCTGGGCCCGGGAGGTTATTCCAAACACCACCAAAACAATAAACAATAATAGTCTGGTCATAATCTGGTTTCGAAAATAATTGATTTTTGCTTATTGTGAAGATGAAATTTCTTCCACAGCCTGCATGGGCTGGTATTCCGGGACAATTTTCCGTATGGTTTTTTGTACATCAATGCCTTCAGTGGACTGCTGAAACCGGTACATTTCTTCCATATACAATTTCATTTCTTCGTAACTGTATTTCTTTACTTTCCCGATCCGTATCTTTTTGTGATGGGTTTTTTCCACCTGCTCCTGGTCGGCAAAAAGGTCTTCATACAGCTTTTCGCCCGGCCTCATACCTGTAAATTCGATGGGTATATCCACCCCAGGCACCATCCCGGCCAAACGGATCATATTCATAGCCAGGTCATAAATTTTAACGGGCTCACCCATATCAAAAATGAACACTTCCCCACCCTTTCCCATCAACCCGGCTTCCACCACCAGTTGGGATGCTTCAGGAATGGTCATGAAATACCGCTTCATATCGGGATGGGTAATGGTTACCGGGCCGCCTTTTTCAATTTGTTTCTTAAACAACGGAACAACAGATCCATTGGAGCCCAATACATTTCCAAACCGGGTTACAATAAACTCCGTTTTATTTTCCTGTCCCTGCAGTGATTGAACCACCATCTCAGCAATCCGTTTACTAGCGCCCATTACACTGGTTGGGTTGATGGCTTTATCTGTTGATACCAGAACAAACTTTTCTGCCTGGTACTTTGCAGCCAGATGCGAAACAATCCATGTGCCGATTACGTTTGTATGCAATCCTTCTTTGGGATATTTTTCAATAATAGGAACATGTTTATAGGCTGCCGCATGAAATACAAAGTGCGGATTATATTTTTCAAAAACAGCTTCAACCGCTTTTTCATTTCGCACATCTGCCAACACATATTGCATCCGGTCTTTGTGCTTCGCTCTTGCAAAACTTTGTTCCAATTCAAATAAAGGTGTTTCGCCAATATCAAGGCAAATAATTGTGCAGGCTTTATGTTCATACAACCTGCGCACAAGTTCACTTCCTATGGAACCGGCTGCTCCTGTAACCAGGATTACTTTATCACGCAACCGCACCATTACATCATGATTTTGTAAATCGATCGCTTCCCTGTTTAATAAATCATGAATATCAATCTGCTGAATGGTATTAAGGTTAAAATGCGAATCGAACCATGTTTGGAGTGAAGGAAGCTCTTTAATACGGATATTAAAAATGATTGTATCATTTAAGAATTTGGATTTCCTTACAGGATCCAGTGTTTTTGTAGCGATGATAATATCAGTAATCCCCAATCTCACAATTGTTTTTCTTATATCATGAGAAGCACTGTACACTTCATACCCCTCTATGATCTTTCCAACTTTATTGGGATCATCATCTATAAAACCCATGATCCTGAACTCAGATTCTGAGTGATTGGAGATGGATTTTTTAAGGCTCAGTCCTAATGCTGCAGCTCCAAAAATGAGCAAACGTTTATCCTGGTTTTTTTGTTGTGTCTTCTTGTAATATTCAAACAAATAACTAACCATGATTCTGCTGGTGAGCACATAAAATACAGTTATAAAATAACTCATTGCCCACACCGTAATTGAGAAGTGGTGTTTCTTTTCAAGGACAATATCAAAAGCCCCGCTGATAATATGCAACAAGCCAAGTACAAAAATCAATTGTGCATAATCACGAACATGAAAGTGGCGGATCACACGTTTCTGTATCCTGAAAACAAACCATAATACAACTGCACACAGCACATGTATGGATGTGCGGATGAGAGTTGTTTTTAAAGGTATTTCTGCAATGGATAAGATCCGGTAATTCAATAAAATTCCCGATAACAACCCAACACCTATGAGTACCAGGTCGCCAATAAGAACAATCCGGGCAGGAGTCAGTTTTAAAGGTTTATTTTCCTTCATTCCAGCAAAGCTTAATAAGTGAACAAATATGCTGCTGTTCTTCTTCTGTCAGAGAAGATCCGCTGGGCAAACAAAGGCCTTGAGCAAATAACAATTCGGAAATACCATTTACAAATGATGCCGCACCTTTAAAAACAGGTTGTAAATGCATGGGCTTCCATAAAGGGCGTGATTCAATATTTTCTTCGTCTAACCGAAGCCGTATCATTTCACCGGTAACACCTCTGGAAACAGCCGGATCAATTAAAATGGTTGTAAGCCATCTGTTTGAAAACGCCCCTGTTGGTTCTGGCAAAAAAGTAACTCCGGGCAAATTGCTTAGTTCTTGTATGTATCGTTCATGAATGGCTCTTCTTTTTTCAACCCGTTCATCCAGCACCAACATTTGTCCCCTTCCAATACCTGCTGTTATATTACTCATCCTGTAGTTATAACCTATCTGCGAATGTTCATAATGCGGAAACGGATCTTTTGCCTGCGTGGAAAGAAAACGGGCATGTTCAACCAACTGGACATGATTACTTAAAAGTGCACCGCCTCCGCTGGTAGTAATAATTTTGTTTCCATTGAAACTTAGTATTCCCATTGTTCCGATTCCGCCACATGCTCTACCCTTGTAAGTAGAACCCAATGCTTCTGCTGCATCTTCAATTACCGGCACTTCAAACTGAGAAGCCAATTGCATAATTTCATCCATTTTTGCCGGCATTCCATACAAATGCACCACTACTATTGCTGCTATTTTTTTTCCTTTGCTTTTGTATGATTCCAGAGCTTCCCTCAATAAAACCGGATCCATATTCCAGGTGTCCGGTTCGCTATCAATAAAAACAGGTATCGCCTTTTCATAAATGATCGGGAAAGCTGAAGCTGCAAAGGTGAGACTCTGACAAAGAACAATGTCTCCCTGTTGTATGCCCAATGTAATCAACGCCAGATGAAGAGCTCCCGTTCCTGAATTTAGTGCCGCAGCTGCTTCCACACCTGTATATTGTTTTAACTGTTCCTCGAAGCCATTTACATTTGGGCCAAGAGGAGCAATCCAGTTGGTTTCAAATGCCTCTTTTACAAACTCCTGCTCTTTTCCACCCATATGCGGCGGCGATAACCAGATTCGTTTTTTTTGTTTACTCATGTTTATTCGTCTTTATTCAACACTTTGAATTCTATCTCCTATCTCCTATCTTCTTACTTCTATCTTCTGTATTCACTTAAAACTTATAACTTCTTACAACGCACTTCCCAACTTAATCACCCTACCAGGCACCCCTACAACAGTAGCAAAATCCGGCACATCTTTAATAATGGCAGCACCGGCACCAATGGTACACCATTTGCCAATCTTGACACCGGGTATCACAGAAGCACCCGTGCCGATATGTGTTCCTTCGCCCACGACCACATTGCCGGCCAACGATGCTCCCGGCGAAACATGTACATAGTCTTCTAAAATACATTCATGATCAATGGAAGCATTGGTATTTAAAATAACATGTTTCCCAATTGCCGCACTGCTGTTTACAACAACGCCAGCCATTATTACAGTACCTTCGCCTATACTTGACCGTTTCGATATTTGTGCTGTTGGATGAATTGCTCTACCATATAAAAATGCCTGTTTTTCTGTTATTGCTTTTCTTGCCTTATTGTTTCCAACACAAATGATCCAGCGCACATCATTATGGGTATTCAGCTCTTTGGCTGATTTGAGTACCGGGTATCCAAAGACTTCATTTTTATAAGTCATTTCATCATAAAAACCCGTGATCTGCATACCCGACACTTCAAGCAGTTCTGCAATCACCATGGAATGTCCTCCGGCACCGTATAAATAATATGTTTCCTGCTTACTCATTTTCTGCTTCGTTATTTCCTTTAAAAACAGGCATGGTTGCATGCCCTGTGTGATTCACTTCTTCGGCCCACAAAACTTTCTTCAAAGTACGGAACAAAATTTTTACATCCAGCCAGAAACTCACGTGATCCACATACCATACATCCAGTTCAAATTTCTGATCCCAGGAAATCGCATTTCTCCCATTCACCTGTGCCCAACCGGTGACACCCGGACGAACATGGTGCCTCCGTTTCTGCCGCTCGTTGTAAAGCGCTAAATAATCAGTTAATAAAGGACGTGGTCCAACAAGGCTCATATCGCCTTTCAAAATATTAATCAACTGGGGTAATTCATCCAGTGAGGATTTTCTAAGAAAAGAACCCCATGCAGTTAATCGTTTCACATCCGGAAGTAATTGTCCGTTCTCGTCTTTACTATCCGACATGGTTTTGAATTTCAGAATAGAAAATAAACCACCCTTATATCCGGGGCGTACCTGGCGAAAAAAAACGCTCCCTTTATGAAAAAGTAATTGAAGGATAATGATAACCAGCATAACCGGACTAAACAGTACCAGCAAAGTAAAACTGGCAACAACATCAATCAACCTTTTCACAAATGAACGATAAATCCTGTTTGCGAAAGTGTATTTTTCCATAGTCTTACGTTAGTTAATTCAATGATCAATTAATGTTTCAGAAAAAAGCGGTATTCATTTTCCAGTAATTCCCATACATGTTCACGACTGTACAATGACATAATTTTCTCTCTGCTCTTTTTTGCAAATGTTTTCTGTAATGCTTCATTGTTCCTGAGAGTAAGCATAGATTGAAAAACGGCTTCAGTATCCTTGGTTGGAACCAACAGACCGTTTTCGCCATGTTCCACAATTTCATTACAACCGTTGATATCACTTACGATCAATGCACATTCCATCGCTCCTGCCTGTAAGGGAACGTTGGGCAAGCCCTCACGGTAACTGGGGAATACCAATACTTGTGCAGCAGCCATATATGGACGAACATCTTTTTGAAAGCCCCAGTGTTTGATTTGCGGATGCGCATGTATCATATCCCTGTCTTCCTGCAACAGCGGATCTCTTTCCACTTCTTCTTCACCCAATAACCACAGTTGATCAGCCGGGAATTGTTCCTGTATTCTGGAAAAAGCCTGAAGTAATTCATGGATACCTTTTTCCCGAACCAATCTGCCGGCAAAAATCCAGACCCAACTGCCTTCCTGAAACCGGGATTCTATTTTGAGTTGATGTATTATTTCAGGAGCAACCTGCGAGGAGGAAAAATAGTTGCAATCAATCCCGTTTGAGGAACCATTTCCCAATAGCTTTAGTTTATCCTGATTGGAAACAATTTTTTCCTTTTTGAGAAAATCATACAATCCTTTTGAATTAGGATACACTTTGTGAGCGGCAAACGCAGTAATCCGTTCCATGAGTTTTAAGATCTGCCTGCTCACACCTTTTGCCTCCATCCAAGGCAAACCTGCCACTGTGTGTAAACGAACAGGTACCCCTGCAAACTTTGCCGCTAACATTCCTAATAAACCTGCTTTGGGGGTATGTGTATGAACAATATCCGGTTCAAGATTTTTAAGGATGCGGATCAGTCGGAAAAGAGATTGTACATCCGCAAACAAACTCACTTTCCGTTCCATTGGAATGGTAATCATTTCACATTCCTCCTGTTGCTCAACAATGGCAGCATCATCGCCCGGGGAGCTGATCATCACCACTTCAAATCCATGCTCCTTCATATATTTCATTTGTCCTTTTAATAAAAGACGCAATGAAACGGGTACAGTTGTGATGCGCACCAATTTGGGTTTTACAGAATACATCATGTTAGTAAAATGTTGGCCTGTGTCAAACATACTGTCGGCCTGAACCAAACGTACTGTCAGCCTGAGCTAGTCGAAGGCGGTTTTTGAATTTCGTTTTTCAAACCTTATCTGCTTCGACGAGCTCAGCATGACAAGGCTTTTCATTAATTAAAAATGATTATTATAAAAATGAACTGTCAGCTTAAATCAAACTTCTATCAGCCTGAGCTAGTCGAAGGCGGCTTCAGAATTTCGCTTTTCAATCCTTATCTGCTTCGACAGGCTCAGCATGACAAGGCTTTCATTAATTAAAAATGAACTGTCAGCCTGAGCCAAACGTACTGTCAGCCTGAGCTAGTCGAAGGCGGCTTCTGGAATCTGCATTTCAACTCCTTATCTGCTTCGACGAGCTCAGCATGACAAGGCTTTTCATTAATTAAAAATGATTATTATAAAAATGAACTGTCGGCCTGAGCCAAACGTACTGTCAGCCTGAGCTAGTCGAAGGCGGCTTCAGAATTTCGCTTTTCATTCCTTATCTGCTTCGACGAGCTCAGCATGACAAGGCTTCTAGTGTAGTATTCGGTTATGTGTTACCGTTATTTTGCAGGTACTTTTTTGTTTCAAGCATAGTCAAACTCATGAAACCATATTTTTTTTCAAGCACTTTGTAATGCGTTAAAATAATATTTAACTCATTTAAACATTCCTTTGGGTTCCATCCAAAATTGTGGGGATGCCACCATAAATGATAATAGGCCCCTTCACGGGCAGCAGCTGTCATTTCATTCAGGATCCGTTTCATTTTGAGCTTGTTCAATAAGCCGGATTTGCTTGTCCATGCTCTGTATAAACGGCTGGCCGGGAGTTGTACCGGAATAGCATTCACATCAATATCCCGAAGCTTCACAATTTTATTTCCCAATAATCCTGTGTAGGCGTCGCCTGTCCGGAATATTTTTTTCAATAACGATTCAGGACGGTTTTCATCCCAGTACCATACAGCCGGATTTGATCGCACTACTTCAATTCCCAGATCGGTACAAATCTGCAAATATTCATTGTTGAACTGATTCCGTGGAAACACCAAAGACCGTAACATGTGCCCTCTGTTTGCAGCAACCCGCTTTGCCATTTCCATATCTGCACGGAAGGAAGCAGCTGTTTGTCCGCTTTCCTTACAATAGTAATGGCTGTACGTATGTGTTGCCATTTCGAAAACAGAGTGTGGCTCAATCAACTCTATCAGCTCCGGAGCAAAATGATAAACATCAAGAGGCTCAGTCAGCCCATATTTTTGAACCCATTCATAAGATGAGAATTCTTTGTTTGTATACTGAGGTAATTCTTCCGGAATATGATTTCTCCAGGCTGTTGCATCTGGATGGTAAAGCATTCCCACAATGGCCCATGTAACATGGATCTCATGTTCCAGAAACAAGCGCACCATTTCAGGGAACATAGCTCTTGTATTATCAAAATACAGCTTCCCTTTTTCATCTAAAGCTACCTTATCGAAACGTCCCCAATGGAGTTCGAAGTCCAGTGATATATTAAAAATGCCAGGCAAGAAAATGAAAATTGTAAAAGTGAAAAATCAAAAGGAAAAACAGAAATAACCCTTGTAAATAATTGATTCAAGGAACCTTTACTCTCGAATGAAATTTTAAAAGAAGCCAAAAAAAAGTAAAAAGTCAAAAGTCAAAAACGGAAACAGCCGTAGTAACTAGTTGATTCAAATAAATTTTTAAAAAGAAGCCAAAAAGCTTTGAAAACAGAAATTAAAACTTGTATTCCCGTTTTCCTCCGTGCCCTCTTTGTTTAAAGTATTACGAGCGAAGCGAATCAATTCTTTCTACTTACTCTTTTCTTCCCTTGACTCCTTTACCTTTTTCACTCCATAACCAACGCCTGCAGCTAATAAAAAGACTAGTCCGCCGTCTAACGGAACCAGATCCGGATCCCCTTCAGGGTCGCCGCCGGGGCCTTGAGCCATAACTGCAATGGAGAAAATAACAGATACAACAAAAAGTAATCCTGTTTTGAGGATAAAGGATTTAAAAGGCCTGGAATACTTGTTTTCTTTTTGTCTCATGCGTCGAAAGTGCGGCAAAAATAGCTGTTTTTTTAGAATCACCTGTTATTTAATTCTTTAGAGGCTACCGATCGTTATACCGGTAGCCCTTAAGAATGATTATTGTATGATGACTTTCATCTTACCTTGGTTGCCTTTACCATCTGTGAGTTCAGCAAAATAAGTGCCAGAAGCCAGACGTTTCGGCAGTTCAATCTTCTGAACGCCATTGCCTCCGGTATGAACAACCGTTTTGCTGAATACCCGAACACCCACAGCATCATATAAAGTCACCAGGTACTTGCCTGCGCTCTTATTTTTAAATTGAAGGTTCATGGTTTCGCCCTTCAATACAGGGTTGGGATAAATATTAATTCCTTTATCAGCAAACAGGTCAATGACCGGTGTTACAGAACCCGGACGGAATACCACCCTGAAACGGTTGAGGGCTTTACTTGCGGCGGCAGTTGTTACACTGAACGGATAAACAAACTCTGAGCCATCGAGGGGCACTTGTGTTTCAGTTGCTGTGAAGGCATCCTGAAGAACAGCCGTCAGATTTTTACCTGCCATACGTTCTGCAGTAAACCGGAGTGCATATCCTCTTTCTGTTGCAAAATAGAAAGGAACATACAGCGTATCGTTACTTGTTGGTACCGGGCGACTTTCAATACTCAGATAGTTGTTATCACGAACAAGGCTGATGTTTTCTTCAAACTGATTTGTTTTGTAGATATCATACACTTCGTTCGATGCTTTATTATACTCATCTCCGAAACGGGCAGCCGTACCATCCATCATGATTTCAAGCGTGTTTCCTGTTGCACGGTACAAATCGATTCTGAACAAAGAAACCGTGCTTGCCTTAATACGGAAAGGATATGTATTACCTGAAGATGAGTACTTGTAATTCTCTTTCACCGTAAGTGTTCCACCGGCATTTCTGCGTTGAACCATAATACCCTGTCCGGAGTTCACCATGAGGTAGTCATTAATATTGGTGCCCCCTGGCAAGGAAGGAACAGATGTATAAGATGTGATCTCATCTCCTTCAATATCTGCCGAGATGTATCTATAACCACCTACACCTCCGTAGCTGGAATTCAGATCGGCATCCCATATCCAGAAATTACGGGTAATCTTGGTTTTATTACCGGTACCATCATTGAAATCATACAACTGATCCAGATGAATGGGCGAAGCATATGGGTTACCCAATATTACAAATGGAGCATTAATTGAGATCGTTTGATCATTTTGTTTCACATAACCTTTAGGCCTTAATGTAGTTTCGCTGCTTCCCACTTCCAGTTGATTCCTGTCGCCACGGATAAACACCAGGTAGCCGGGTTGTGTGGGAGCGCTCAGCACATTTGGCGTGCTTGTTAAGCTGGCCCATGGGTTGCTCTGTGCAGGATTATAGAAACGGATTGAAGACAACCCACCCGTAACAACGTGATCATATCCCTGTGCATTTGCGATTGTACAAGAACTCATACTATGCCCGGTGATTAATGTACCGCTACCTCCAACAGGTGCAGCCGGACTTCCGAAACAAGAAGGAGAAGGATAAGAACCATCTGCCTGCCTTGTTAACGATTGACGTATTGTTTCACCTGTAACAGGGATACTTATTAATCTCCATTTACGTTGTGAAGGAATATAGCGTTCAACAATTGCTTTACCTGCTACTGTCCAACCATTCACATTAGCAATGCGTGCTGTTGCAGAAGCATTGGAAACGGCCGTAAAGTTTACGTTATCGCCACTTCCATCCAGATCCACTGTTCCTACTCCACCGGTAAATGTCATAGCTCCTGTAAATGCACCATGGCTGGTGAAACGTTTGGTATGGTTACCCGTTCCGGAGAAAGCCATATTGGTGTAGTTGGGCAAACCAGCAATAGCCTGGTCTCTGTTACCACTGAAGCGGATATCTGCTCCTGGTGTTACTGTACCACCAGACACTGTGAAATCGCCCCTTACAGCCAGGTTATTCGCCATCGATTTTGCAGAAGCATTTGATAGCGTAAGGTTACCATACTCTGCATATATAACCGATTGTGATGAAGCTGTTTTATCATACACCACAGTACCTGTTTCTTCTGAGATTAATGACCCACCTGCACCTTTGGTAATTACATCATTAATCACCAATGCACCCGTACTAACATCGAATGTACCGTTGTCTATAGCTATTGTATTGGTAACAGTCAGATTACTGATCAATGAAACCTTATCAGTTGTTTTATCCACTGTGATATAACTGAATGTTTCACCTCCCGTTGCGTTAATGGTTTGTGGTGCTGTACCAAAGAAACGGATCGGTCTGCTGTTTTGTGTGAAGGTAGCTGAAGTTCCACGCTCCCAATTACCTCCGATATTTAAAGTACCACTAGCATTCGTAGAAAGGATCAATGTTCCATCCAATTGTATATCTCCATTGATTGTTAACGGATAATTCATGGCACTCATTGTCACAATAGAGCCTGATTCAATCTCCAACGTACCTGCAATACCCAATTCTCTAACACCTGAAGAAACACCTGTATTAGCGATATCAAGCGGAGTGGTATTTCCTTTTACTATCACATCATTAGGATAACCAGGAGTTGTTCCTAACGTACCCGAGGCAGCAGTCCACTCATAGTTTCGATTGAAACCAGGATTTTCATTATTATAAATTAAAGTTGAGTTTACTCCATAAACAGGCGGATCTGCTGTAAGGCTGCTACCAGCTACAAAACCATGTCGGTTGATCTGGAAGATGCCATTGAACGTTGTGTTTGTAAATACAACCCCTACACTGGTTTGTAAGCTGGCACCACCATCAATTACCAATTTATCTGTTCCGGTAGAAGGATATACTTTCAGGTTTGGAGTTCCAGCAGTTGCTGTTCCTGTAATGCTGATACTGCTACCTGTTGATCCTGTAATCTTTCTTGTTCCATTAGACACCTGAATGTTTGTTGAATTAGGCACAGTACCATTCATTTCAAATGTTTGACCGTTCAGATCCAAGTCTCCGTTTGTTAACTGCAATTGATAGGAACTGGTGCTGTTGGTGGTGCTGTTAATCTGCAGTTGTGTTGCAGGAGAACTGCTCAGCATCAGTTTACCATTAGTTGCTGTGTTGTTTACATTCAGGTAATCAAAATAAATCGTACCACCACCTGTTTTTGTAATAGTTTGAGTGGCATTGGTAGAACTATTGAACTGAACTGTTCGTCCGTTATTGGTTTGTGTACCACTTGCACCTACTGTCCAGTTACCACCAACATTCATATCACCACCGGCAGAAGTTGATAAAGCGAATGCTCCATCAATCGTAACATTTCCTTTCACAGTTACCGGTTGTGTCATGGCTCCACCAGCACTCATAGAAAACGTACTGCCTGATTCAACCGTAAGATTTCCTTCCAGAGACCTTGCTGTTCCGGTGCCTGAATTTGCTCCCATCTGAAGCGTTGTATTATTTGATATTACAACGTTATTAGGATAACCGGTGGTTGTACCAATAGTTCCTGTTCCAGATGCACTCCATTCCAGATTACGTCCATAGGCACCGTTCACATTATAATTCAATGTTGAAGCAGCTCCGTATTTAGGTGCATTGGTATTTACATAACCACCACCATTGATCTGCAGCGTTCCATTGATAGTTGACTTGCCATTACCAAAATCAACACCGCCATTAATGGTTACGTTATTGAATGTTGAGTTAGATGATCCTGAGATCGTTCCCGTACCGCTGAATACAATGGTACCATTACCCGGGGTAAACGTTCCGTTGTTTGTGAAAGTTCCTCCGTTTGCAAATGACAATGTATAAGAAGAAGACATTGTTAATGTTGCACCTGCATCTATCGTAAGATCTTTGATTGATGCATTCGCCCCACTTAAACCGATATTCGGATTATTGGGTGCACCAGATGGAATGGTAATGGATGAACCAGCAGCAGGAACCACACCGCAGCTCCAGTTAGAGCCGGTATTCCAATCGGAACTGGTGGTACCTACCCAAAGATTTGCAGCGGCATTTGACAACACTACTTCATCCCAGCTATCGGTACAAGGAGCATTGGCAATGGTCCAGCGAAGGGTTGCTGTGTTACCAATGGCAACTGTTACAGTTGTTGTGGGCGAGTTGGGTGATGTAATCGTGGCAGAACCGGAGGTTACTGTCCAGGTACCTGTTCCATATACCGGCGTATTACCGGCCATTGTGAATGTGCTGTTATTACACTGCGAGATATCCGGTCCTGCGTTTGCAGTAGTCGGGCTATTTACAATTGTGATCGTTGTTTCATCATAAGATGCTGTACAACCAGCAGTAGCTATTGTCCAGCGCAACACATAAGTTCCTGTAGTTGCACTGAAAGTTGATGTTGCACTGTTGGCATTGCTGAAAGTTCCGCTACCACCACTTTGGATGGTCCATGTTCCTGTACCACTGGAAGGTGTATTACCGGCCAATGTTACCGTTCCTGAAGAACAGCCGGATTGATCAGCCCCTGCATTGGCAGTTGTTGGCGGATTTGAATTTGTAAGCACCACATCATCTGTAGTGGGCGTACAGGTTCCGTTTGTAATCGTCCAACGTAAGGTTGCACTGGTACCGGCAGGAACACCTGTTACTGTTGAATTGTAAGCAGATGGTGTTGTAATGGTAGCAGTACCACTAATTACTGTCCACGCACCTGTACCATTTGCAGGATTATTACCTGCTAATGTAAAGTTTCCGCTCTGGCAATTTGCCTGGTCTGTACCTGCATTAGCAACATCCGGCGGATAGGAATTGGTCAATACCACATCATCTGTACTTGGCGTACAAACACCATTTGAAATTGTCCAGCGAAGGGTTGCACTGGTACCCAAAGGCACTCCTGTAACAGATGAAGTGGGTGAGCTTGCTGATGTAATCGTAGCCGTTCCACTTACAACGGTCCAGGCACCTGTTCCGGTTGTTGGAGTATTCCCTGCGAGTGTGAAGCTACCGTTATTACATTGTTCCTGGTCTGCACCCGCAGCAGCTGTTGTTGGTAATGCATTATTGGAAATCACCACATCATCTGTGCTGTTTGAACAAACTCCGTTTGAAATTGTCCAGCGTAAAGTTACACTGGCACCTGCTGCAACACCTGTTACAGTTGTATTATAAAGCGACGCATTTGTAATTGTTGCAGAACCTGAGATAATGGACCACAAACCGGTTCCCGATGTTGGATTATTACCAGCCATTGTAAACGTACTGGTATTACAAAGTGTTTGATCGGCTCCTGCATTAGCTGTTGTTGGTAATGCATTATTTGCAAGGACCACATCATCTGAGCTTGGAGTACAAGGGTTATTACTTACGGTCCAGCGAAGAGTGGCACTTGTACCTGCTGGCACTCCAGTCACTGTACTGTTGTATGCAGTTGGTGTAGTGATGGTTGCTGTACCACTTACAACGGTCCATAAGCCAGTACCGCTGCCCGGATTGTTCCCTGCCAATGTAAAGTTACCATCATTGCATTTTGTCTGATCAGGGCCTGCATTTGAAGTGGTTGGCCCGGCATTCACTACAGCCGAAGTTGTATTGGCATTAGAACAACCTGCCGCATCTGTTACTGTTAAAGTATAAGTACCGCCGTTTGTTGTTTGAGCATTCGTTATTGACGGGTTCTGTGTTGTTGAAGAATAACTTGATGGCCCGCTCCATGAATAACTTACAGAACCGATATTTCCTGTAACCGTACCTGAAAGCAGGTTCAACGTTGATCCTACGCAAAGAGGCCCGTTGTTACTAGGAGTGAAGCTGATGGTGCCACCGCACTCACCGGCAGTATAATCATTCTGCAGATTTGAATTTGTAATTCCACCTGCAGTAAACTTATAAGTTGTAGCACCGGAAGTTGTTGGATAGGTCCAGCCTGTACCTGTAGTGTACCTGGCCGCTTTCATATTGGCAGCCACACCACTACCCTGTACATCACCAGCTACATAGTTAAACTCAATAGATGTATTGCTGAATACGGCCCCCACATTAGTGGCACTCCAGTAACGTTTCACATATTTTGTGGCACTTAATCCATACGTTCCTATGTTCGGATGATCGGCACCGGTAGTATTCAAAAGAATGGATCCTGCTGTACTGCTCGTTCCCATGGTGATGGTTGCCGGGGCATACGTACTTGCATCACCAATCGGATACGCTCTTGCAATGCTGGAACCTGTTGCAAAATGGCGCTGCAGATTACCGTTAATATAGCTTGTTGAGCTACCACCGCTGATTCCACCTGTACTGGTGATCACCACTTTCTGAGCTCCGGTAGTGATTTTACCGGAAGTAAGTGTTAATGTCTGATTCAAGGTAATATTATCATTCAGCAAAAGTGAACCGGCTGTTTTATCAACAATCAGGAAATCGAATGTTTCACCTCCCGATTTTGCAATCTGTTGATCCCCTGATCCACCAATGAAAAATACGGCCCTTCCCTTTGGATTAAACGTTCCGTTGTCGTACCAATCACCATTTACTTTTATATCACCACCGGAAGCTTCGGACAGAGACAACGTACCGGTAGAACCGATTGTTATATTTCCAGAAACTGTTACAGCAGCTGTCATATCATTTGCACTGTAATCCATATAAAACCCACCATCAACCAGAAGACTTCCGGAAATCTGTCTGGCAGTGCCTGTACCGCTATGTGCACCCATATCCAAAGAAGACCCTGCATTAATTGTTACATTATGCGGATAACCTGGAGTTACGCCAACCGTGCCAATTGCACTCCATTCAAGATCTCTTCCATAGGTGGCACCTGTGTTATAAACAAGTGTGGAACCACTGGCATAAATAGGTGGATTGGTATTTACATAACAGCTGGTAGTACTATTGAGAGACAAAGTGCCATTAATGGTTGTGAGACCGGAACCAAAATCAACATTACCGTTTGCATTGAGATTAACAGTGACATTTGATCCGATAACAAGTGAACCTGTACCGGAATTATTCACCACTGATTTATAGGCGTTGAAGTCTATTGTTCCACCACTTACAGAAGAAGTAATAGTGCGTGCTGAACCATCTACATAAATAGATCCATTGTCATTATTAAATGTGATTTTCCGTCCATTCAGATCAAAGGTTCCGCTATTAGTGATCCGGAAAACATTTCCTGCATTATGGCTGACAATAATATTTGTTGCAGGCGAACTGCTAACCACTACACTGCCTGCAGCTTTATCAACCACTAATACATCAAAAGTTACACTTCCACCGCCTGTTTTAGCAATTGTCTGATTGCCGCTTGCTCCATTAAATGAAACATAACGTGTATTGTTGGTCTGCGTGGCAGAAGCTCCAACCGTCCAGTTACCACCTACTTTGATATTACCACCAGCGGCAGATGAAAGCGTTAACGTACCATTATTGGTAACGTTTTGTTTTACGGTAAGGTTAGAAGTAATATCCTCCATGGTGAAAGTAGCACCACTGGCTATCGTAAGGCTGCCTTCCAAAGCACGTGCATTATTCGAACCGTTTTTCAATGAGAAAGTACCTGCCGTAATTTCAACATTATTGGGATAACCGGCTGATGTACCAATAGTACCTACATCTGTATAATCCCACTCTACATATCTGCTGTAAGTAGTATTGTATCGAAGTGTTGAACTACTTCCATATTTTATTGAAGCAGTGATATTACCACCATTGATCTGGAATACACCATTTATGGTGGGAACAGTTGTTATAGTTACGGCTCCTGTATTGATCGTAAGATTGTTAAAGGTTGTAGCACTTGATCCTTTCACCTCACCTGCTCCTGCAAAATTTACTGTTCCATTAGTGGAAGTAACTGTTCCGTTATTTGTAAATGCACCACCAGCAGCAATTGTAAGTGTATAATTGCCCGTCATTGAAAGTGTAGCACTACTATTAATCGTAACGCTTTTCGCATTGGCGGCAGCAGAACTGATATCCGGACTGTATGTTGTTCCTGAAGGAATGACCACATCCGTACTTGTTGTTGGTACTGCATTACAACTCCAGTTAGCAGCCGTATTCCAGTTGGTGCTTGTACTTCCCACCCATGTATAGGTACCTGTTACAGTAACGGCTAATGTTTGAGCAGAACTGGTGCCGCAACTGTTACCGGCTGTAACGGTGATGTTTCCGTTTTGTCCCGCTGAGCCTGTTGTTACAGTAATGGATGTGCTTCCCTGTCCGGCGGTTATACTCCAGCCTGTGGGAACAGTCCAGGTATAAGTAGTTGCATAAGTAACTGAACTGATGCTATAGGTTTGACTGGTTGCTCCGGGGCACTGTGTCGTTGTTCCTGATATTGCACCAGGTGTAGCAGGAGTGGCTACAACAGTAACCGCCAATGATTGAGCAGAACTGGTGCCGCAACTATTACCAGCGGTAACGGTGATATTTCCATTTTGTCCGGCTGAGCCTGCTGTTACTGTTATAGATGTTGTTCCCTGTCCGGCGGTAATACTCCAGCCTGTGGGAACGGTCCAGGTATATGTTGATGCATAGGTAACAGAACTGATGCTGTACGTCTGACTCGTTGCTCCTGCACATTGTGTGGCTGTACCAGTTATTGTTCCCGGTGTTGACGGAGTTGTAATCGCTGTTACGGCTAAGGATTGTGCAGAACTGGTACCGCAAGTGTTACCTGCTGTTACGGTAATGTTTCCATTTTGTCCGGCTGATCCCGCAGTAACTGTAATAGAAGTTGTTCCCTGCCCTGCAGTAATGCTCCAGCCCGTAGGAACAGTCCATGTATAAGTTGTTGCATAAGTAACAGAACTAATGCTGTACGTCTGACTCGTTGCTCCGGCGCATTGTGTGGCTGTACCACTGATTGTTCCGGGAGTGGACGGAGTTGCGATAACTGTTACGGCCAACGATTGTGCTGAACTGGTACCGCAAGCGTTACCTGCTGTTACGGTTATGTTTCCATTTTGTCCGGCTGATCCCGCAGTAACAGTAATAGATGTTGTTCCCTGCCCTGCAGTAATGCTCCAGCCAGTAGGAACAGTCCATGTATAAGTTGTTGCATAAGTAACAGAACTAATGCTGTAAATCTGACTCGTTGCTCCGGCGCATTGTGTGGCAGTACCACTGATTGTTCCGGGAGTTGACGGAGTTGCAATCGCTGTTACGGCTAAGGTTTGTGCAGAACTTGTGCCGCAAGTGTTCCCTGCAGTTACGGTTATGTTTCCATTTTGTCCGGCTGATCCGGCAGTAACAGTAATAGAAGTTGATCCCTGCCCTGCAGTAATGCTCCAGCCCGTTGGAACTGTCCATGTATAAGTTGTAGCATAGGTAACAGAGCTGATGCTGTACGTCTGACTCGTTGCTCCGGCACATTGTGTGGTTGTACCACTGATTGTTCCGGGAGTTGAAGGAGTTGCAATAACTGTTACGGCTAAGGATTGTGCAGAACTGGTACCGCAACTATTGCCTGCTGTTACTGTGATGTTTCCATTTTGTCCGGCTGATCCGGCAGTAACTGTAATGGATGTGGTTCCCTGTCCTGCAGTAATACTCCAGCCAGTAGGAACTGTCCATGTATAAGTAGTGGCATTCGTTACAGAACTGATGCTGTAAGACTGACTGGTTGCACCTGCACACTGTGTTGTGGTACCTGTAATACTTCCGGGTGTAGCCGGTGTGCCAGCGGCAACGGTAACGGCCAAGGTTTGTGCTGAACTTGTTCCACAACTGTTTCCTGCTGTAACACTAATATTTCCATTATCATTAAACGCACCAGTTGTTACTGTTAATGATGTAGTTCCTTGTCCGCCAGTGATTGTCCAACCACTGGGAACAGTCCAGGTATAAGTTGAAGCTCCACTTACTGCACTGATGCTATAAGTTTGACTGGTTAAGCCGGGACATTGTGTTGCAGTACCGGAAATAGTTCCCGGTGCTGATGGTGCTCCTGCAACAACAGTAACAGCAAGTGTTTGAGCCGAACTTGTTCCGCAGCTATTCGAGGCCGTTACTGTGATATCCCCGTTTTGCCCGGTGGTACCAGCAGTAACTGTAATAGATGTTGTACCTGCTCCAGAAGTTACAGACCAACCGGTTGGAACAGTCCAGGTATAAGAGGTAGCTCCGCTAACAGCTGAAATACTATAAGACTGGCCGCTTGCTCCTGAACACTGTACCGCTTCACCAGTAATAGTTCCGGGCGTTGAAGGAGTTGCAGTTACAGTAACCTGAAGTATATTACTTGCTGCTGCTCCGGTCCAGTCTGATTTACAAGTTACTCTGGCCAAACGACGATAATATCTTGTTGCAGTGAGTCCGGCAGGTGCATCGTAAGTAGTACTATTGGTAGAAGCAATATCATTCACATCTGATGAGAAATCACTGGTAGAAGAATACTGCCATTTATATTCAAGTGTACCTGTTTGTCCGCTGGCATCAGCAGAACTGGTAAATGCAGCAGGATCACCTCCGGAACAGATTGATTGACCGGAAGCGATGGTGCCGCCGCTGGTTGGGTTGCCGCAACGGGGAACTACCTCACCAGTGGAAAGGATATCAGCTCCATTATTATAGCCGGCAAAGTTTATTTTATCAAGTTGAGTAGAAGTTAATCCACTGGTATTGGAACCTACAAAAATCTTACCGGCAGATCCTGATTGACCAGAGGAACCTGTCCAACCGGTAACAGTTAAAGTAGTACCAGCCCATGATACGCCATTACTTGCACTGAAAATAATACTGTGAGATCCGGTACCTAATGCAATGGTAGAATTTGCATTCAGGTTTAAAGTACCCGCAGTTTCTGTAAATCCTGTACTGGCGCCAGAACTGAAAGTACCACCGTTCAAAACAACATTGCTATTGTTACTGATACGTTCTGAAGCAGACAACTGAAGAGTACCAGCAGTTATGGTTGTTGAACCTGTATATGAATTTGCTCCGCTGAATACAAGGTTCCCTGCTCCTTCTTTCGTTACTCCAAATGTGCTACCACTTATGATTCCACTAATTGTGAGATCTGCAGCAGCACTTCCATCTGCAACAGTAAAAATCCTGGTAGCACCTAAAGCAACCGGACATGAGACAGATGCACCACCTGAACCGCTAATATTATTTACCGTAAGATTACCTCCTAACGTTAATGTTCCAGATCCACTGATAACAGAACCGGTTGTACCTATTTCTAATGTAGTTGAAGAAGGTGACCCTAAAGTAAAAGTGGAAAGATTCAAAGTGGTTCCTGCTCTTACAATCAGGTTTCCATTTACAGTTTTATTGGCATTTAAAGTAACATTAGTACCACTGTTCTGCAGAGTTACGTTTGATGGTGTGTTAGAAGCCGGCCATTCAAAATTTGTTGTTGTATAAGATCCTCCATTGTTATAAACCAGTGTGCCTGATGAATAACTGGCAGCAACAGCACTGGTAGGACCACTTTGTACATAACCGCCGGAATTAATTTGCAATGTACCAGACACAGTGAAGGTCCCGTATCGACAAAGAATTCCCCGGCTAAGGGCTAAAGTACCACCTGAATTAATATTAATAGTATGAAACTTTTTCTCATCATCGCTTGAGCCTGTAGCGTCACCTGTAAGAGTTGTGGTACTTCCATTGGCAATCACTAACTGAAGATCATTACTAGACCCATTATCTGTACCATAAATGGCACCGCCGGAACTGGTTGAAATAGTAATCGTTTGAGTAGTACCATTCATTGTAAGACTTCTCAAAGCGCCTGTACCCTGTAAGGCACCGTTAGTAACTGTGAGATTACCTGCGAGACTTCTGTTACCAGTAAGCTGTACCCAGGTATTATTCGTAATTGTAACATTCCGTGGAGGATTTGATGAAGGCCATTCGAGACTCTGATTAAATTTTGATCCAGAACCACCACCCTGATTATAAGTCAACGTGGATGAAGCTCCATAGATTGGAGAATTGGTTGTAACTGATCCTCCGGAATTTAATTGCAGAGTTCCGTTTACTGTAGATGCCGCACTTAAAGCCACAGCACCTGCTATTGTTAGATTATTAAAAGTAATTGTACCCGTAACAGTTCCGGCAGCAGTAAATGAAATGGTTCCGGTAGATGCTGTAAACGTACCGCTGTTGCTAAGATTCCCGGCAACAGATAATGTATTTGAACTACCACTATATGTACCACCACTATTAACTGTTAACTGTGCAATGGTTGCATTGGCAGCTAAAGTAACCGTATGTCCACTTGCAATGGTTGCTTTATCTGTAGATGATGGAGCTGTGCTACCAAGCCATGTACCTCCTGTAGCCCAGTTACCAGTTGTAGTGGAAATAAATCCAAGGTTGGTATACGAATCCGTACTGGTAGCATTATTAGTTCCATTACTAACCCATATTGTACCACCTGTGGTTCCATCAGGCACAACTGCTGTCACCTGCGTTGAATTCACAACCGTAACACTTGTGCAGGATGCACCACCAGAACCACCAATTTTTACAGAATTAATAGCTCCCAGATTTGTACCATTGATTGTAATTGTTGCCCCTTTGTATGTTTGAGTATTATTTGAAGTAACAGTTGAAGATGTGGAAGAGATGGTAGGGGCGGAAGATGTGATTGTAAAAGTGGCGGTTAATTCTGATCCATCATTATCATTAAATGAGCCACCTCCTCCGCCGGTATATTGCATTCTTCCGAAACCTTTTACTTTAAAATTGTACGTACCGGCCACACCTGGCTGAAAGCTTGCAGTTCCATTATTATAACCAACTACCCTGTCATTTCCTGAGGTACAGACAACCTGAGTAGCACCGCTTGTGGGGCTTTGATAATTCCCTATGTTAATAACTGTCCATGATCCCGGTTCAGAATCTCCTTGTTTCCAGACTTTATATTCCAATTTACCGGCTACATAATCTGTGTTATCTGTCCAACCCACTACAGCATAGCCTGTAATTTGTAAAGTTGCAGTTGTGCTGAATGAGCCAAGGTTTGTGCCATTCCAGTTTGCACTTCCGGAATTATAAAAAGTTGACCCATAGTCTCCACAACCTTGATACCCCCATGAGACACCATGAACATTATACCAACTTGAACTTCCATTCAGATTCAATTTTACACCTTTGTAACCAATACCTCCATTTGCAAACACATTTGAAGTGAATGCAACAGAAAATAAAATCAAAAAGAATAAAGAAATTCTGAACGCTTTTACATTAATGTCAGACAAAAAATGTCTATCATTTTTAAAAACAAGGGATCTAAACATACCCATAGCAATCAATTTATAGTCAATAGTTCTTTAAAATAAATTTGTCTTTACACCAAACACAAAAAAATACAGGCAATAAAATGACCTGCTAACATTTAAATAGGTTGGCTCAGGATATTGAAAATTAAAATGATGATAAGGAATGTGGCCAATCGATTTACAACAGAAGATGTTGCATACCGCAAACGTTCGAAATTAATTAAATTTATGATTATCAATCGTTAGTAACCGGCTTAATCCAACCATAAATTAAGCACAAAATCCTGCATTTCATACCTTTTTTCTAACTTTCTTTCCCTCTTGAACCGATTACTCATTAAAATAATCAAACAAAAAATCCAAGGAGCCATAAGCGCTGAACATTAAGTACTAAGCATTTCGCCTCAACCCCTTGTAACTCATTGCTTTACAGTATATAATAAAGAACAGTGGCATAATCTGGGCCTTTTGGCGCATGGCAATCCCAAGGTTACCGGCAATTTGAGCCAGGGCAATAGAACCAAATAAAAAAATAAACAACCCAATCCTGAACCAACCGTTCCAGTTCTTCCAATTGGGAATACCATACCGGATAATTGCTATTGTAAACAGTACGTATAAAGCATTTTCAAAAGAAACAATGATTCCCAGGAAACCCGGAGCATCCACAAATAAAGGCCGGTACCAGAATGTAAAAAGCTTCTGCGCCTGGTTATAGTTTGCCAGATCCACCCCACTGGTTGCCGAAGTATTTGACAAAGCCCTTTTCTGAAATTTGGTGGATTCAAATACATTGAGATCATTTCTACCTGTATATTTTCCAAGATCACCTATGATAAATGAACCGGCTGCGATGGCTGCAATAATCAACAAGCCTTTGTAATACCACTTGATCCCTTTTAAAGTAAACATCAGTCCCGTACCTGCTCCAAGAATGATCAGGAACAAAATATGACCACGGATCATATATACCAGCCATGCTCCCAATAATATCAGCCACCAACGACGCTGAAACCTGCTTAACCCGTAAACGATCATACCGATACCTGCAGTCATTACCGCACCTTTCCCGATAGAACTACTCCAGAAATGAACATTCGGCAATAAAAAAACCAATTCAATCAGCGTGTAAGTACCATAGTAATAACCCAGTCCGTGTATGTTCTCTTTGGCAGCAAAATAAAACAACATCACACCTTGCAAACCAAGGTAACAGAATACAAGCATGCAAGCTTCATAACTCAACCCAAAGAAACTTGATAAAGGCCAGGTTATAAAGTTGATAAACGCTGTATCTGTTCCCCACCAGGCAAACCAGTCGCTACTGGCACTTGTAAGATTCCAGTACTGCTGAGAATCGGATCGTTCCAGTCTTGTATAAGCATAGTAAACAATAAACAACACCAGGTGCATGAATGAAAGCAGATCAATAAAACTTGTACTGACTCTGATTCTGTTATATGCATTAATTTCTTCAAGACGGTTCACCCAGATCCGTCGCTGAAAAAAATACAGAATCAACAAAACAAATAAAACAGGAATTAAATCCATATAGTTAAAAAAGTTCTATATCACCATTCTGAAGCAGCCAGTTCCCTTTGCCTTTCAGACTTTCGTAATAATTATGATTTGCAAGTTTCTTAATGGTAAGGGTTATACTAAATCGTTTTGCATTGACAAATCCATGCCACAGTTTTATATACCAGGGAATAAAATGCAAACCGGTTATTGTTATGTATCTGCAGCCACATTCATTCGCTAATCGTTTTGCTGACCTGAATAATTTACTGTAATCAGCCGTCCCCTTAAATAAATAATGACAAACACGAAGTTCCATCCCCCCCTTTTTTTCCTTTGTAGTGAAGAAAAAGCACAACTGTTCATCAGAATACAATCCATATTCTTTCACGGGACATTGCTGATACCGCCACGCAAAGAAAGAAGGTGATTGCATCGTAGATAGTCCGGCTTCGTACGATTGCAAAACAGGTAATGTATGCAGGTTTGTATTCAGTAGAAGTTGATGATACTTACGAAACACATCGGGTTGGTACTTTTTAAATGACACAACCGGCCGGATCCACAATGGCATTTTGCCCCACACTTCCCAACCCATCTTCAGATAGCCGGGAGTACTTTGTGAATTAGGTGAATTAAAAATAAAATCAAACCCATCAGCCGTAGCATCATTCACCAACTGTAATGTAAGTTTTTTAAAAATTCCTTTGCCCTGATGCTGAGGATGAGTGGCTGTATCTACAGCTCTTAACGTACGGTAAATAGTTTCCTTTTCTTTCCAATCCCAGCGCATTAACGCTCTTACGCCAATAAGTACTCCATTTTCCTCTGCTACCAAAACCGGAGATGCACCAAAGGGATTGATGACATGCTTCCAGTTCCAGTATTCAACAGATTTTTTGCTTGAAATATCACCTAAGGACGATTTCAACAACTGCACAATGGCCGGTATATCTTCTGATGTTGCTTTGCGTATGATCATGACACTATAGCTCTATTGAACGGATGAACAGACGAACAAGGATCTAAGATTGATGAAGTTTTAATCGTTCTTATTTCTGATTTCCTTGTTTTTCAATCTGCATTCCACGAGAACAGTTGAACAGACGAACAAGGATCTGAGATTGATGAAGTCGCATTGGTTCTTATTTCTGATCGCCTTGTTCTTCATTCTGCATTCCACTTACCACTTCCAACTTATCACTTACAACTTTATTTCTTTAACAACTTTCCTGTACAAACCTTCCAGGTCTTTCACCATCCGCTGCATACTAAACTCATCGATCGTTCTTTTTCTTGCTGCTATGCCTAATTGATTCCGCAATTCAATATTTGTAATTAATTGTTCTGCTTTATTCACCAACAGCATCGGCTCATCTACAGGAACAAGAAATCCGTCAATATTGTCTCTAATCACCTCACCTGTACCACCTGCATTCGTGCATATAACAGGAATTCCGCAACTCATTGCTTCAAGCAATGCGATGGGCAACCCTTCAAAAACAGAACTCATCATGTATATATCCATTGCAGACAGCCAATCCATCTGGTTCGTTTGTAATCCCGGCAGAAATACAACTCCCTCCAATTGTAGTTGTTTGTGTTTCTCATGAATCAATTCTTTAAGCGGTCCATCACCTACTATTATTCCCTTTACATTAGAATGCTGTTTCCTGATTTCAGAAAATACTTCCAGCCACAGATCAAGCCGTTTTTGAAAACGGAATACAGCCATCGTTCCGATTACCACTTCATCATCCATAATTCCTAACGATCTCCTTATCTCCCTTCCATTCTCCCATGGATCGTTCTTCCCTTCTTCTTTGCCTTCTGCATTAAGCATTAAGCTTTCTTCATTCCTTCTTCCTTGTTCTTCATTCTGCATTTCTTCTGCTTTCAGCATTGTGCTTTCAGCACTAAGCCTCTTTGGTCTCCTAACAACAAACTTCTCTGTATTAATTCCATTCAAAATCGTCAATACCGGTACCGAAGGATGGATATTGTTTTTAATGGACGATGCCACTTCCTCCGAAACAGCTATCCCCGCCGTTTGCCAATTGAAAGTGAAACGGTTCAATAATTTTGTCAGAATATGGTATCGTTCCTGTTTGTTATGTTCCGTATAAAGCACAGGCACACCTGTGAATTTATAAATCAATCTCCCCAAAAAGCCGGCCCATGGCAAGTGACAATGAATCACATCAATACGATGTTCTTTCACATAGGCAGCCACTTTACGAAACTGCAACAGGATCCGGATATTATTAGTGGCAGCAAAGCAGGTTACGGTTCCATTTGCCATTTGTATCGACTCCACCATCTGGTTTTTCCAGGGAAGAAAATAGATCACATGAAATTCAAATGCATCACTATCATGTACTGAAATCGTTTCCGGCAATAACATTTCCGCACCACCTCTTCCCAGCGATTTAATGATATGTAAGACTTTAATTTTTGACATCTGCTCCTGTTAAATAGCCATACAACTGAAGAAATCTTTTTGCGATTATTCGATTATCAAATGTTGAGTGCGCAAGTTCTTTGGCATTGTCCACTCTTTTCTCCTTATCATTTTTCTCACCCTTCACAATTTGTACGATATGCCTGGCAAACGCATCTTCATCTCCTTTTTCAACCAACCAGCCGGTGTCTTCTGTCAACACTTCCGGTATGCCCCCAACTGCATAAGCGATCACAGGCGTTGAGCAGGCCTGTGCTTCCAGTATTACTGCCGGCAATCCTTCAATGATGCTTGGCAACACCAATGCATTTGCTGAAGCAATATAATCCAGGGGATTTTTTACACTTCCGGTAAAATGAATGTTCTTATCAAATCCTCTGCTGCTTACTTCTTCTTCCACCTTTGAACGCAGTGGCCCATCACCAACCAACCACAAATGAACATCGGGTAATTGATCCAGCACTTTACCAAAAATCGAAAGCAACCCCATATGATTTTTCTCGAATGTAAACCCGCCTACATGAACAAGATGCACGCCTTTTTCCATTGCGGGAACGCTTTGTGTTCTTGCGATTTCAATACCAACAGGAATCTGTGTGATCTTATCGGAACGAATTCCAAATGATGTGATAATATCCTGACGGGAGGCTGCACTTACAGATGCAATGTGATCCACCCTGTTCAATAAAAAACGAATAAAAGATTTCGATACAAAGTTGGTTGCATACCGGCTCATCACACTGGCATTACGATACACAACAGGTTGCTTCCACCGATGAAGCAACTTCGAAAAAACCGCATACTTTAATGTATCAGCTGCATTTGCCTGGATCACATCCGGTCTGTAAGCATCTACAATGCCTGCTAAATTTTTCCAACCCCGGTAATCAAACCATTTGTTCTTCAACTGTACAGCTAACACATCAACTGCTATATTATATGGCATTGCATCATCGCCCGGTTCCAATGCCAGCACACGCACTTCATGCCCCGCTTCTTTCAAATGATTGGAAAGCTGGCAAGCAAACATTTCCACTCCACGACGTTGCTTTTTTTGTATAATATGCAGGATCCTCATCTGCTAAGCGAACTGTTGTTGATATAATTTCTCCAACGATAAATGAATGTGTTCCAGTTGAAAATTGTTCCGGAAAATAACCAGGCTTTCAGCTCCCATCTCATTCCTCTTATCTGCATCCATCAACAATTGATCCAATTGTGTTGCCAAAGCCTGAGGATCTTCTGTTGGAAACAACAATGCATTTTTATTTTCAGTTACAACTTCTGTCATGCAAGGCAGATCGGTACAAACAATGGCAAGTCCGGCTGCACAAGCTTCAATCAATGCTCCCGGCATGCCTTCAAACCGTGACGGAAAAACAAAAAGATCAGCAGCAGCAAGCAGTTGAGGTATATCCGTTCTGTGGCCGATCAGTTGTACTTTCTCCTTCAGCCCCAACTGCTCAAGCAATTCAAAAATTGAATTCGTAAATGCACCTTCACGGCCGGCAATCAAAACAGTGAAAGGAATATCCGACTTGCTTAATGCAACTGCTTTTAATAATACATCATGCCCTTTCTGATGTTCATGCCTTCCGGTATTGATCAATAACACATGATCGGAAGGAATCGCAAACTCTTCGTTGTATTTATTTCGCAATTCTTTTTTCTGCAATATCCACGGATTCTCCTGTCTTCCCCGAGGCACAACTGTTAACTTCTGTTCTGGAACAGATACAGCTTGCATGTAATGTGCTGCTACCGCTTTACTGTTTGCATGAAAATGCTGCACTCCTTTCTTTTGCGTCATCCGATCAAACAACTGAAATGCTTTGATTTTCCAGCGGGATAAAGAAGCATCACTTAACCGTTCTGCAGAATAAGGCTGATTCACCAGACTTTCAACATGTACAAACCGGCTTCCGGTTAAACGCAGTGTTCTGCATAAAAAATTAGATGCAGTAAGAACAGAATGTACAATCTCTGGTTGAAACGTATCAATTATTTTTTGAAGTTGTTTATACCTCTGATACCCTGAACCCGGAACTAACTGCGAAACCCTTTCAGGATTTACTTTAAAATGCTCAATCTTATAGGAAGGGTTTTTCGGTTTCAACAAAACCAGCTTCACATCATACCCATGTGCTTCCATCCATTCCATCCACAGCAAAGTACTATACTCAGCACCACCTGTAAACAACGAATCCATTACAACTAAAACCTTCATTTCCTTTTTACTTACAACTTATAACTTACCACTTAAAACTTTCTTCGCTTCACCTGGACATCCATTACCGTTAAACCTCCTTCATTATTAAATGTGTGTGTGGCAATGAGGTTTTTCTCCCACAAAGGCTCTATCGAACTGATCCATCTTTCTTCAAATTCAGTAGCTGACAATTTCACGACTTCAAAAAACTTAACTGCATACCCATATACAGGTGCACCCTGCTGTGCCGGACGAATCAACATTCCTTTATGTCTGAATAGTTTACCAGCGGGGCGGGCACTACGAACATCACTGTAAACAGGATTCATGGGATGCGCTTTCCATTCACCATTTACAGGATCGTCTGAGTGATAAATGTGCAGATAGGCATGAGGTGATAAGCCTTTCTCTTTTTGCACGGTACAAAACAAATACCATCTTCCTTCATGCTCTATAATAGTTGAATCAAAAGCTTTCACGTTCCTGAGAAGTGTTTTCTTTCTTTCCCACTTATAGGGAAATGAAACTGCCTGGTATAAAATCACTTCATTGGCATCTGCCGATTCAGGAATCATGTACCATTGATTCTGGCAATGTAATATAAACGGATAAGAAAGATGAAATGGTTCTTCAACCACTACTTTCCTGCTATTAATATAAGGAATGCCTTTATCAGAAAAATGGATACAAGCGATCTGTGCTTCCTTCCGGTTCCAGAATTTCTCTTCAAAGAAAACAACATATCCATTCTCATACTTCACTGGAAACGGATCGGCCCATATTCTGTCGCCAGGCACCTTCAGTTTTTTAAATTGATACGGTGCCAAAGACAACTCTCCATTTTTGCGAAACCGGCAATACAACACCCACTGTTTTCTATAGAGCAGCTTACTGAATTGTAAGTTCATATTCCTGTAAAGCAATTTTACAGCAATGCAGAAAGAAGTAAAGTTACCCGGGTCTTTATACAAGGGCCTGTCGTAACTGCGTAACGAAACCTGTTCCTTGCGCTTTTGATTAAAATAAGAATCAGCGCCTTGTGATGCTATTATTTTAATCTCATTCACAAACAATTCAATCCCCGCAGCATATAATGCAGATTGATTGCGGTTGAAGGAATAAACATCTGTACGTGTAAAGGCTTGCCCGAGCACCATACCTCCGTCCAGTTCACTACTCAACAGTTGCAATGTCACACCTGTCACTTCTTCTTTCTTTACCACTTCCCAAAATGCAGGTGGGCCTCCCCGGTTCACGTATGCATCACCGTGATGAAGTGATAAAATACCATACCGGGCTGCCTGTAAAATCTCTCCTTTTAAAATCCGGAAACCAAACCGCAACAACAGATCAGGTTGAAAAGACCGGATCTGTTCACAATCAGCAGCAGATATATCATCAGTAAATGTTCCTGTTAAGGGGCGAACTGAAAGCACAGGCACTTCTTTGTTCAACTGCAGTTGGGTTTTACGGAACAACGCTGAGCCTGCAGAAAACAATTTCCTGTCAACGGCTCTCAGTATTCTGTACACAGTTTTCGAAGTGTTTGTATCAGATGTACTGTTTGAAGCACGTTGTACAACAAAGCGTATCTCCACTCCCGGCAATTGCTGCAATTGATTCAGCAATTGCTGTACCCATACAGGCACCTGTTCACCATCAGTTAATATTCCTATTGTAAGCGACACTTTTCTTATGAATGAAAGAGTGAATGAATGAATCAGTTTTTTTGTGCCGGATATTTCTGATTGGGCAACAAAGTAAGTCCCATCTTTCTGCGGAACCCATCCAGCAAGCCATGAAAAAGACAAAGTGCCTGCCGAGATCCGTACGGAAATCCATATTTAAATCCGGCAACCATTTTTAAAATATTTCTGAAGGCGAACCGTACAGCAGTCAGATAGCTGTTATTATTCCGCAATATATAAGCAATTGTACGGGCACTGTAATATTCACGCCACAGATGATTGATGTTCTTCTTAAGCCCTCTTTCCTTTTCTTTTCCAAACTTTTTAAAATGTTTTCGTAAACGCTCCACTTCTTCTCCCTGCACCAATATTTCAAAACCTTTCTGTTTAATACGAAGCCCGTATTCAAGATCTTCAAATCCAAAAAACAGATTCGGGTCAGGCAACAAACCAGCTTCGTAGACTCTTCTGTGCACAACCGGAAATTGGTTCCCCGCCACCATATCAACTTGCAAAACTCCTTTCAACTGATGATCAGGTATACGCTGAATAAGGCATTTAGAATAATTATATAAAACACCGGCCGCTCCTAACATACCAATCCTTGAAGGCTCTGCATAATTATGTACAATATTCAATATCGTCTCGATTTGATCGGGAGCAGACGGAGGGTCATCATCATCCACCCACAATACCCACTCTTCTCCTTCTTCAAATAAAGTTTTCAAACCATGATGAGTACCCCCTGAAGGTCCGCTGTTATGTCCAACAGCTGAATAAGCAACAACTCCGGGATCAAATGCAGACAACAACGAACGGGCCGATTCCTCCGGATCATTATCTACAATCAGAACTTTATAAGGAGCAGCCGATTGACTCAGCAATAACTCAATTGTCTTCCTTAGAATTTCAGGACGTTTGTATGTAACTACAAATGCAGCGTAATGCATGACTTTATTTATCATGATAAAAACGGATCACAATTGACTCGCTTTGTCCGGACACAGAAAACGAATAAGGTGCGATTGCTTTAAACAAAGCTTCCGTACAACCCATACGTTTGCGGTCGTGTGTTTCCACAACCAGAACTGTAACTTTTTTCAGCCAATCAGTGTAACCTTTTTTAAACAATTCCACTTCTGCCCCTTCCACATCCACTTTCAGGATATCAATATGATCTAATTTGTATTTAGCAAAAATCTCATCCATTGTTATTGTTTCAACAGCACCCACTTTCTTGCCCTCCTGTACAATATTCATAGAATAAGACCCGGTTCCCGGATCAAACAAATCAATCGTTGTGATTTCATTCCATACCGCTTTCTGCTCAATGAATACATTGCTGAATGCTGCAGTATTGATTTTGGACATTTCAACATTGTCAGTATCAGGCTCAACTCCTATGATAGTACAATCCGGATACTTGTTCTTAAAAGCCGCCATTGATAACCCGTTGTTGCATCCAAGGTCAACAATTACAGTTGGTTTTTTATCGAGGTAATCGCTGAGTTTATACTGATGATTCACAAACACCTGGCGGAACACTTCATAATCCGACGAGTTTTTCCGGAGCGTAATCTTTAACCCATTGTGTTCAAATTTGGCATACTTTCCCTGCATGCGCAATTGAAGTTGAATGTTTAAATACTTCATGATTCCCAACCGGGAAATTGCCTGAAGTGTGCGAAATGTGTTCTTGCGCATGGTATGATCTTTTGTTGTTTGTTATTTCGGATTATATCTTCTTCCTCTTCTGCTGAGTATAGCATCACGTACTGCTCTGAGTTTAAAAAGCAGGCGTTCCCCTTTTTTATCACTATGGCGAATGATGGAGTACGTAAGTTTTAATTCACGTATGAACCAGGCCTTGCAGATCTGAAACGATCTGCGGTTCAAACCCAGCCACAAATGATTCCGGGTATTGTAGTATTGTCTCCAGGGAGGTGTTCCTTTTGCACCACCCAGCTTTCCATCTTCAATCAGCCCATTCGGAACGGTATAAATACCAAAGCCGGCATCTTTTGCTTTGAGGCAGTAATCAAACTCATAGGTTCCCATAAAATACTGCGGATCACAATAACCGATTTTTGACATCAGATCTCTGGAAATAATACATCCATCAAATGTGATCAGATCTGTTGGCACCAGGTCATTACTCACCCTTGTGTACACCGGACGGCGAACACCATTCCAGTATAACAGAATCGCTTGTCCTTTATCGTTGATGTTTCCGATTTTCAACAACCCGATTTTATGTTTATCCGCTTCCGCAAGGTATGGTTGAATAGAAGCAAGCGTTCCTTCCACAGGTCGTGAATCATCATTGAACAACCATACCCACCTGTATCCTTTCTCATGTGCCAGTTGCATGCCCTTTGAAAAACCTCCGGCAGAGGCAATATTATCTGTAAGATTTATGGCATTGACTTCAGGGTATTGTTCCGCCAACGCCTCCTTTGTACCATCCGAACTGTTATTATTGATTACATAAATATCACGGTGATGGATACCCTGTCCGGCAACGGCCTGAATCGTTTTTTTTAATTCTGCCAGGCGGTTATACGTTACTACTACTACTGCAATCTGTTGATCTGTGCTCATGAAGCCGTTTTAACTTTAGATGGTTTCAATGAATAGTATACAAAACGGAATAAGGCTTTCGGATACGTTGGCCGTTTCAGAAATCCCTGCCATAATAAAGTGCGGGCCTCTGCTGAACGGCCCAGGTGATAACAATCCACACCTGCCACCTGGTACATCAGCTGAGCCATACGCCTGTCTTTATCAAAAAGTACCTCATGTTTTTTAGAAACATGATAAAAGAACTGAATTCTGTTTTTCCGGTTGGCCCCCCCGCCTGCTCCTGAAACATCATAATGCACGTTGGGTTGATTAATGAAAACTGTTTCAATTCCACTCTCATCAATCCGCCATTTCAATTCTGTGTTTTCGCCAAACTTCAACTGCTCATCATATTTACCCAGCTCAAAAAACAACAACCGGTCAATCGCAAATGTACCGGCCAGGAAACCCTGGTATCCAATGCCACTGGTAGTTTGCCCGTTAATCACCCGTTTACACAAAACAACTTTCGCTTGTTTACTTGTGATTGTTTCATAAAAATCAGCCAACCAGTTTTTCGTAACAGTATCATCACTGTCAAGGAAAATCAGGTACTTACCTATTGCTTCATCGGCACCCGTATTTCGTGCCACACAAACTCCCTGGTTATGCTGGTAAACATAACGGATACGTGAATCATTAAAAGCAGCCACAACGGCTTTCGTATCATCTGCAGAGCCATCATCCACCACCACTACTTCAAATTGAGCAAATGTTTGCTGCAACACAGATTCCAAGGTGCGGCCAATGGTATGTGCTCTGTTATAAGCCGGAATAATTATAGAAAAAAATGGCATCCTGGTAATAAATCAATGCTGTTTTGAAATCACTTTAGCGCTTAACCGGCGACCGAAAGCGGTTGTATATTTTTCAACCAGCATCCACGATGCTGTTGCCAGAACAAAGGAAACGACAAACTTTCCTACAAAGGAAACCATTGGCGGCAATGTGGAATGGTAGGCAAACAATCGGAACACAGGTAAATGCCAGATATAAAGTGAATATGAAATTTTACCAACAAAAACCACTGCTGGTATACTGAACAGTTTGCTGATGATACTATCCTGCCAATCCACCATGTGCAGAATGAGTATGATGGTAAACAAACTGAAAATGTAGTAATAGTTATTGGGTATATGACGTATGGGTGCAATACCCGGAACTGCTAATCCCAGCAATGCCACAATTCCAATGATCAAAGTAACAGACCGGTAAGGCAATACTTTGTTCCAACGTAACAAAGCACCAAAGCATCCAATAAGAATGGATTCATTGATGATAGCTCCTGCTATTAACGGAAAGCTATGCATGATTTTTAAACCAGCCACAATGATGATAAAGATGGGCAGCAGTATCTGCAGCAACCTGAGTTTTTTAAACCGCAGGAACAGAATTAATACCGCCGGCCATAACAGGTAAAACTGTTCTTCCACACCTAACGACCACATATGGTACAACAGAATCTCCACCTTACACCATCCCCATGCCCAGGCAATATTATAAACGTATAACGCAGATGCAATCACATCCTGGAAAATCTGTTTTTGCTCCAAACCCGATCTGTAAATCCATGCATAGATCGCCACAGCAATCAGCATCATGTATAAAGCCGGAAACAAACGAAGGGTTCTTCGTATGTAAAAAGCTTTCAGAGAGATCTTATTATTTTTCTGAAATTCTTCCAGTAGAATCGTAGTGATCAGGAAACCGGATAAGGTAAAAAAGGCAACCACGCCTACTAACCCGTTTTTTCCAAGGGAGAAATTAGCGTGTGTAAACATCACCATGATAACCGACAAAGCCCTTAAGCCATCCAGCGATGCGATGTATCCCAGCTTTTGATTCTGATTGATTTCACTCATAATTGATAATTAGTATTGGTTGATATAGTACTACTCAGATAAACGATTTCAATTGCCTGAAATGTCTGAGTGTTAATGGCAATGATGTCCAGTATGATTTCATGCGTGCCTCTAAGATCAAGGCACCCAGTTCAGCTTCAGGATGTTTTTTAACCTTGCCTGAAACATTGGAAAGTTTATTCTTAAGATAGATGGCAGTTACACGGATCGTTTTTTTCAACCACAGTAACAGTAAATCGATCAGCCCTGCTTTCATATTCTGAAATAAACAGGTATAGGCAATCAATCGTCCCGATCCGGCTGCAATTGCCTGTTTCAACCTCAGGTAATAACTCCATTGCATCCTGCCTTCGGGCATCAGGTGTAAAAAAGTTAAACGATGATCGTACCAGATTTCATAACCCGCCAGTTGCAGCAGGTAACACCATTCCACATCATCACCCGAAACCAGTTTATTACCTGTTCGGCCCGACAACACTGTTTGAAATCCGTTATAAAAGAAATGTGTTAAAGGCTCTTTTCGCAGAAAGGTTCCGGCTCCGTATACTTCTGCCGGGTATTCTTTCAGTTTGCCATCCTGATCGGCCTGCGTTCCCACAGCAAAACTGTGATAGTAGCGATCGAACCATTCCGGTTTTGTGCCTTCAAATTCAGCAATACCACATCCACCCAAAGCACCTATTCGTTCCTGTTGCTGCATGATTGTGCCACCCATTTGCAGGTAATCATCACACAATGAATTATCATCATCACAATACATGAGTACATCATAGCGACTGGCTCTCATACCGCATAAACGTGCATAGATCAAACCGGGTTTTGATTCTTCCACTATTTTCCATGAAATTCCTTTCCCATGTTCAGTGAGAAAATCAATGCATACCTGTTGGGTTGAATCGGTGGATGCATTATCCACGAGAATCAATTCCCAGGGAAAATCTGCTTTTTGTTTTACAATGGAACGTAGCGTGTTTTCCAGCCGTGATGCTCCATTGTAAGTACAAATAATAACGCTGAGTCCTGTCATGGAATCCTTCCCTATCAGAATTTTTTCAATATAGATTTAATGCCTGCCTTCACTTTTCCTTTAAATGTTTTGGGTGCTTTCTTTTTAGCTGTACCAAAATGCAACAAAGGTTTTAACTGGGACAGTGTTGCAAAGCCATTCGCCTGCAATGCCTGATTGTACTCTTTGAAAATGCCTACCAGTTCAGGGCGTTTCTCAAATGAGTGTTCCGTAGAGTTGATATTTCTTCCGGTATAATTCACACTGCCGGGTTGATAACCACTGAAGTGGAAAAACTTCAGTTCGTGTTGCTGATCATTTACATAATAGCGCCCCCCGTTTTCCACCAGTTTGCGTTCATCTAAATTCCACCAGGCCATGTTATACCCGGGATGATAAATCACATGCATATCTCTGAAATAAATCGGAGCCAGGTCCACCCATTTCTGATCCACAAAAATGCCACGTGGTTTATCAATGATGCAATGGTAGCGCAACCGCTTTTCCCACCACTTTGTGAAACGTACCCCTTCTCCGGTATTACGGACACCAATAAATCCGAGGTTGTACACACCGTGACGGAGCGAAGCCAGTTCACCAGGTGCCACATCTTCGGGCTCCTGTGTCAGGTTGGGCGTGAGAATGATACTGTGCTGGTCCAGCAAATCAAACAAAGGCCGTAAGGATGCATAAGCTGCGATATCCGGATCAATGTAAAGCACTTTCGTATCACCACCATAGCGGTTAAACAGGTAATCGATATAATAAGGTTTTACCGATGTATTAAATTCAATGATATTATACGCTGCAATCATATCCTTAAAGAAAGGATAACCAATGGCATCATACTTGATGATTTCAAAATCTTTGAACTGATTGTAATCAAGATCGGGATGAAATTCATCCACCAATCCAATTACAAAATGAACATCCGGGTCATACTTCTTCACAGAATCACCCAGCGTTTTTGCATGTGCCAGGTAATTGTTCGAACAGAGTGTAAAAATGATATCAGACATGTCTATGAAATATTAATACTCGAAAAAATTAATCCTGAATCCTTGTCTGCTTCGATCCCGACACATCGGGACTGCATGACAAGGGTTTTCGTTTTTATTTGAATTCCATTTCAACTCCAAAAAAGTGTTGTCAGCCTGAGCCTGTCGAAGGCGGTTTATGAAATGGTACTACTTAAATCCTTGTCTGCTTCGATCCTTCATTTTTTTCAGGACAGGCTAAGCTCAGCATGACAAGGGATTTCGTTCTTATTTGAATTCCATTTCTACTCCAAAAAAGTGTTGTCAGCCTGAGCCTGTCGAAGGCGGTTTATAAAATGGTACTACTTAAATCCTTGTCTGCTTCGATCCTTCATTTTTTTCAGGACAGGCTAAGCTCAGCATGACAAGGGATTTCGTTCTTATTTGAATTCCATTTCTACTCCAAAAAAGTGTTGTCAGCCTGAGCCTGTCGAAGGCGTCATCAGCATTACAATCAATCCCGCTTCAACAAACGAAACCCTTTATAAAACAACCGCACAACCGGATTCATATACGGTACTTCCCAGTATTTCTGATAAAGCACCGGTATCCGGTCTCTGAACGAATCCGCATTCTTTTCAGAAGAGGAAAGTCCGCCCCCGTTGAACACAGCAATAATGCGATCGATAAAAAAGAAATCGGTGTGCATCCTGCACTTTAAATTAAAATCCCAATCTGATGAAACCGGATATTCCGGATTATATTCTAAACGATGTTTCTTTATAAATTCAGTGCGGTAAAACAAACTCTGGTGACAAATATTTCTCCGCAACAGTTTGTACAGATTAAACTTACCGCCGTACACAGATCCTCCTTTTGCCCAATCCACTGTTCCTTCAATCTTTACATTTCCATATGCCACCTTTTCTTTCACAGTACGGATCTTTTGAAACACATCATTCAGCACTTCTGCATCATACAAACGGTCATCACTTCCCAGGAAATAAATCCATTGTCCGCTTGCTTTTTTCAACCCTTTATTCATGGCATCATAAATGCCTTTATCCGGTTCACTATGAATGTGTATCCGTTCATCATGATAAGATGCTGCTACAGCAACGGTATCATCTTTAGAAACACCATCCATCAACAGGATTTCAAAATCACGAAAGGATTGCTGCAACACGCTGTCCAATGATTCCTTCAGTGTGGCCGATGAATTATAAGTGGGGATAATAATGGTAAAAAAGGGAGCCATCTTATTTCTTTGGCTTTGATTGCTCCAATACGCTCTGGTAAACAGCTGCATACTGCGACGCAATATGATGCGGATGATATTTCTGTACTGCAATGCTTCTGGCTTGTGCTGAAAGTGACTGGTACCTGTGAGCGTCACTCAAAACCCATTCAATGCCGGCAGCTAAATCATCTGTATCAAACGGTTTTGCCAGCCATCCGGTTTGCTGATGATCCACAATATCCGGCAACCCGCCAATATCAAACGCAGCCACAGGCGTACCACAGGCCAGCGATTCCAATGCTGTTCCCGGTAAATTATCCTGCCGTGACGGTACAATCATGATATCAGCTGCCGCATAATACATACTGAGGCTGAGATCATCATTCAGATGACCGGTATAATGTACCGGAAAAGACATGGATTCTTCTTTAGCCGGACGATCCTGCCCAAAGACCACAATCTGTAACTGAGCCAGCGGAGTACCTTCCACTTTTGCTTTCAGCTTCTCCAATGCTTCAAATAACAAATCGCCTCCTTTGCGGGGATCGGCTGTACCGCCCATAGCACCAAACAAAACCAACGGAACATCGGCCGGCAAACCCAGCACATATCTTACTTTGGATTTATCCATCGGCTTCCAACGGTCAAGCTCAACCGCAGTTGGAATGACCGTTACAGGCCAGTCGTGCATTAACACACTTCTCTTTACGCAACCGGCCAGCCAATTCGTAGGACTGATGATATGCATCGGCTGTTTCCAGGATTTCATCTTTCGTTCCCAGGTAAGCTTGTTCAGGTCTTTTCCTTTTTCCGAAGCAATCCGGTTCGAATCAGTATACCCCAATGCAAAACGTTCATCAATGGCAGGTGGCGGCGTTACATAATGTTCAGCTCCGCAAAAGGCCCACATATCGGCCAAACGCCAAACAGCAGGCTTCTGCAATCTTCCTATTTCTTCAACAGATAACGTATGATTACCCAGCCAATGCAAATTGAAAATATCTGCATCAGACTGTTGCAGTTCCTTTCCCAAACCTGTATCGGGCCAGGCAATAGAAAAAGAAGTGGGCTTGCCCAGCTTAAACCCTTTGTAAGCACGCAGGTTCAGCCGCGGACGAAGAAATTCACGTATCGGAGAAACACCCGAAGGCCGGGCGCCATATACTCTTGCATCGGCAGACACTTTATTCATCACACGCATGTGTGAATCAATTCCCAGTTCATCGCCATATTGCACCAAACATTTATGAATACGGTAAGCAGCTCTTGAAGCGCCTCCTTTCAGATCTGAATTGGCTATATGAAGTACTTTGATCATTTTTATTTCGTCTATACTACGCCGTTTGTTTCTTTTTTTCTTCCACCAGTTTCACCAGGTTGGCTGCTGCCACTTCAGGCGCAAACAAATCCAACACCTGGGGTTTTTTAAATCCGTTGGCCAACCAGTTGTTTTGATGCTGCCAGGCTTTTAAAATCGCATCGGCGAGTTCATTTACATTTCCCGGCTCCACCAACGCCCCACTCTCTCCATGCACCACCAGCTCATCCACACTGGCTCCGTTGAAACCAATCACCGGTGTGCCAAGGAACAAGGTTTCAATTACGGTGTTGGGAAGATTATCCACCATAGAAGGCAGTACTGCCGCATCGGATTGCTGAATGATGGAATACAGATCCTGTTTTCCAAATCCTTCAAACCACATCACACGATTGGCAAATTCACCCCAGAGTGAACGATAACGGTCCATCTCTCCTTTCTTGCGTTCTTTACCGGCCCACACCATACTGAAATCTGGTGCCTGTTTCCATACCTGCACCAATGCTTCTGCCAGCAAATCCGATCCCTTCACCGGACCAATTGAACCGAAATGAATAAAGTAACGGGAAGGCAATTGATAGTTTGAAACATCGGCCGGTTGATGCTCCATAAAGAACGGAGGCCGCAACACATGCACCTGTTTATTCTTGGTACGGTGATAATAATCGGCTGTATACTTACTGGGCGAATAAATGAGATCACCCCTTGCAACTGATTTGTCTTCCAACCACACCAGCAGTTTTGCACCAATGCCATTGTATAATCCATCTGTTTCCAACCCCAGTTCACGAATCGAACTCAAACGAACCACATGCAAACAATCCTTATGTTTCTTCAGAAATAAACCCGATGCAGCACAGTTGGTGGATTGTACGAAATCAAAAGGCGCTTCTGTGTGACGTGCTTCCAATGCTTTGGCCAGACTTTTTGCAATACCAAAATAATCGGCCAGTCCGTCCCATGGCGACTTGATAAAACGTTTGTCAAACTTCCGTACAAACCGGTAGATCCTGTCTTTACGGATGGGCACATGTTGCACACGTATTCCATCATAATCCATCAGTTCCGGTGTTTCACGCTTGAAGCGGGTAACAAAGATTTCCACTTCATGTCCCTGTTGCTTCAGAATACGTGACATGCGGTTGAGGTAATTCCCCAAACCACCGGCATCCGGTTTTTCGATCACAAACTCATTGGTAACAAATGCAATTCTCATCTACTTCACAATCTCTTTATAATAACGGTCCTGCCACATACCATACATGAGCAGTACCCATATTCTTGATTTATATCCGTCTTCACCATTCATGAAATCGTTCAGAATTTTTTCCACCATTTCTTTGTTGAGCGGCTGCATCAACTGTGAAGACGTGAGTGTATCCACCACCATTTCACGTAAGGGTCCACGCAACCATTGGGCCAGCGGAATACCAAAACCCATCTTCTTACGATACACAAATTCTTTGGGAAAATAACGTTCGGCAAGTTTCTTCAATAAATATTTCGTTACTCCGTTTTTACTTTTTAATCCGGGTTCCAGTGTGGCGCAATACTCAATCAGTTTATGATCCAGTAAGGGGGAACGTGCTTCCAGCCCGGTATGCATGGCAGCAATATCCATCTTCACCAGTAAATCATCGGGCAGGTAGGTATGTGTATCATACCAGAGCATACGCTCATACGGATGATTGGCATGTGCACTGGCTTTTTGTAACCATTCCTTTCTCCAGTTGGGCAACAAGGTGGGATTGTGTTTTCCACCCAGCAAACGTTTTCTTAAACGGTCATTAAAAAAATTATCATACATACCCAGCGATTCGAGCTCGGGGCGTGCATAATCTTTCAGGAGTGTGCGTGCCAGTTTTACAGGAGCAGAACGTTTGTAACCCAACCACTCCACTGTTTTTTTGGCTGCGAGATCATTCGGAATCAAAGATCCCAGCCAGGGTGACACACGCATCTGAAACGGTGTGAAAGCATAACGGTGATACCCACCCAGTAATTCATCGCCACCATCGCCATTCATCACTACGGTAACATGTTTGCGGGCCGATTGTGCCACCATAAACGAAGGCACGGCCGATGAATCTGCATAAGGTTCACCATAGTGTTTGATGATCACCGGTAAGAGATCGGCAACAGTGCCACCGGCAATTTCCGGATGGTGAATGGTACCAACAATATCTGCCGCCTGTTGTGCATACGGCAGTTCATTAAATGCTTCGTCTTTAAACCCAACGCTGAACGTGCGCACTTTATCGCCACTCAGCTTTGCCATGAGGGCAACAATGATGCTGCTGTCCACTCCACCACTCAACAAGGCTCCCAACGGCACATCCGAAATCATGCGCAACCTAACGGCCTCGGTCAACTGCTCTTCCAGTTCATTGATTGCCTGCTCTTCGGTTATAGTGCGTTTGTTACGGTAATCCACTTCCCAGTAGGAATGAATCGTGAAACCGTTTTTACGGAACACACCATAATGGGCCGGCGGCAGTTTCCGTATTTGTTTGTAAATGGTACGTGGCGAAGGAACAGCCTGCTGCTGCAGGTACAACTCCAATGCTTCAGCATCTGTTTCCTTGCCGATGGAGGGATGTTGTACCAGCGGATCAATTTCGGAACAGAAGATGAGTTCGGTTCCGTTGGTATAGTAATTGAAGGGCTTCTTTCCCACCCTGTCTCTCGCAATAAACAATTCTTCTTTGCCCGCATCCCAGATGGCAAAGGCAAACATACCCCGGAGCATTTGCAAGCATTCAATGCCATAAAGCCGATACAAGACCAATATGATTTCGGTATCGGAATGAGAACGGAACCGCTCTCCCTTCTGCTCACAGGCTTTTCGTAATTCGGGGAAATTAAAAATCTCACCGTTGAATGTGATACAGTTGCCTGTTTCCGGATCATACATGGGTTGATGACCGAGCGGACTGAGATCAATGATACTCAGTCTTGCCTGGCCCAGCACACAGGATGCATTGGGCGACACCCACAAACCGGAATCATCCGGCCCACGATGACGCATACGATCCACCACTTCCTGCAGCAACTGCGGATCGGGTGATTGTGCAAATGAAATATGTCCGGCTATACCACACATAAACTATTTCCCTTTCAAACTATTTGAAACGATACTTTTAATTTTTTTGAATGCTGATTTCTTCCCTTGCTTTTGAGTTTCGATATGAGAAACCTCATGACGCATCTGCTTTAACAAATAGTAGATATTTTGCTCACAAACCTCCTTCAACTCTGGATAATCTTTCAAGATCACTTTGTAAGCAATCAATTCGTTTACGTTTTTTAAAGGAGATTTTGTTGCATTATTGAGATGAAGCCGGTGCCTTGCATATACTCCATCCACATACCCGTACCGGCCACCATTTTTCAATATATCCAGCCAGAATTTGAAATCGGAACATACAGGGATTCTGATGTCAAAACCGAAATCAGGAATGGCGCTTTTTCTGGCCATAATTGAAAGTGCATCATAGAAGCAGGTTGTTGTATTAAAATATTCAACACCCTTACCTTCAGTCATCTGATAGTATTTCGCAGAATAAAGGAAAAGATCTTTATTTCCTTCATTATCAAAATAAATTGTATCATGTCCGCAAATTACTGCATCAGGATTTCTCTGGAACCAATCTACCTGTGCTTTGATTTTTCCGGGAAGCTGAATGTCATCACCCGCATGGAAAGCAATAAACTCACCTGAACAATAACTTAAGATCCGTTGGCAGTTAGCAGTTATACCAACATGCTGATTATACGGAACAATAAGTATTCTTTCTTTGTATTTAACCTGTAGCTCTTTAGCTATTTCCAAAGTTCTATCTGAAGACCCATCGTCTCCTACTACAACCGTAAGATTATCATAATCCTGATTAACAGCCGACAAAATGGATTCTTCGATAAATTCTTCCTGATTATAACAAGGAAGAAAAACGCTGACACTTGGAGATTTCATTTATCTAAAAAATCAATTATTTCTTATTTGGAGGAACTTAAGAATTCTTTAATCAATTCAGAAACATATTGCACTTCCTCTCTTTTTATTCCCGGATACATAGGCAGGCTTAACGAGGTTTCCGCTAATTCTTCTGCCACCGGGAAACTGCCTTTTCCAAAATTCATATCCTTATATGCATCCTGCAAATGAGGAGGTACCGGGTAATGAATCAGTGTGTCCACTCCGTTCTCAGCTAAAAAAGTTTGTAAGGCATCCCGTTGCCGGGTACGCACTACATATAAATGATATACATGTGTTGCCTCAGAATGAACAAAAGGTGTAATAATACCTTCCACCTGGTGAAGAAATTCATTGTACCATGAAGCTGCTTCCTGTCTTTGTTTTGTCCAGTTGCCCAGGTATTTCAGTTTCACAGAAAGAAAAGCAGCCTGGCATTCATCCAGCCGCATATTGTACCCGATCACTTCATTGTAGTACTTCTTTTGTGATCCGTAATTACGCAGCATTCGTGCATTTGAAGCCACCGCAGGATCAGTACAGGTAACTGCGCCTGCATCCCCCAATGCCCCTAAATTTTTACCGGGATAAAAACTGGTACCATTGATTGCGCCAAAACTACCGGTAAGCTGGTTCTGAAACATGGCTCCCTGCGCTTGTGCGTTATCCTCAACAATATGCAATCCGTGCTTTTCAGCTAATTCCATAATTGCTTTCATTTCACAGGCCTGCCCATATAAATGAACCGGCATGATCGCTTTCGTTTTTGATGTAATGGCTGCTTCAATCAGGGCAGGATTGATATTGTATGTTTGAATATCCGGTTCAACAGGTACGGGTTTGGCTCCGGTATAAGAAACAGCCAGCCATGTTGCGATGTAGGTATTGGAAGGAACAATCACTTCATCACCCGCACCAATACCTAGGGTTTTGAGAGCAATAAACAAGGCATCCAGTCCATTACTCACACCAATCACTTCACTCACCTTGTTAAACGCAGCATATTCTTTCTCAAACTGTTTTACCCTTTCACCTAATACAAACCAGTTACTATCATAAAACGATTCAAATGCATGCATCATTTCACCTTTAATGGGCTGATGCATATGAGCAAACGACACAAACGGAACTTTCATCTGATGCTTATTAATTAAACTGTTTCTTTACTACAGCAGGATTGCCTGCAGCCAGGCAATTAGCAGGAATATCGTTCACTACTACAGAACCTGCAGCTATAATTGTGTTATCTCCAATCGTAACACCTTTAAGTATTATAGAACCCCATCCTATCCATACATTGTTTCCAATAACAACCTCTTTCTTTCCAACTTTCGAATAGTCAATTTTATATCCTAAAACCTCTTGCTCTCTTACACTTGCATCAACAGGGTGAAAATCAGTATCAGCAATAATTGTAGATGAAGCTAATTGACAGTTTCGGCCAATAACGACTTTTTTATATGCTGTAATAGCAACTCCGTTCAATTGAGAATTATCTCCGATCTCAATCACACCTTCAAGCCCACAAACAAATGTGCATTTATAAGTGAGTGCCGTATTACTCCTAACAAAGTCTGAGTTCAAAACAACTCTATCTCCAAGTATAATCCGGGAAGTCCCTGGAAGTTTAAAAACGGGTAATTTTCCAACCACCTTCAATCCACCTAAAAGCTGAACTTTGTTGCCATACTTCCAGCGAAGTAACTGAGCCTTACATTTTTCCTTGAAAGAAACTTTCCTGATACTTTTATTCATCATAGATGATTTTCTAAAACCGGAAATTCATTAAATGATTCAATTATAATATCCGGATTATACTTCTGTAACACAGTACGACTTAAAAAACCCGTCAAAACAGCAGCAGTTTTGATACCCAATTCTTTTCCTGTTTCAATATCTTTTCCAGTATCTCCAATGAACCAGTCATTTTTTTCCGGATCAATAGCTGCCCTTATGAGTTCAACTTTTGTTTTCGATTGCTTTGTAACTAAAACCTGATCAAACAAATATGTCCAATCAAATTTTACCAATTGTTCATTTAATACATCCGGAAATTGTCTGGCTGTTACCAGAATCAGAGAGTTACCTGCAGATTTTAACTCAATTAGCTTTTTTGTCACATCAGAATAGGGCTTATCGAAACGAATCCATTCAGGTTTTTCAATCAAATTCATCCACGAGGAATGAAAGTCTTGAGACTTCTCTTCTGAATAATTGAATTCCTGTATTAAAATTAATTTATGACTAACCCCTTTTTTCTTACGTTCCCAGTACTCATCAAACGTATAATTTGAGGAAGGGACTAAAAACTGAAACAAATTATACAGCCGCTCTCTGGAATCAACTAGTGTTCCGTCAAAATCTATAAACAGCTTTACTTTTTTTTCAGACAGTTGCATATTCCCACTCTAACTGAAGACCTTTTTCCATGGTAAATATTTCATCACAATAAACCTCTTTCATCTTACGATTATCAAACATCAGGCTTCTCTGATTTTTGTCAACACGAATAAACTCTGGTTCAATATTTAATCCACTAATCTTAATCAATAATTTAGTTAAATCACTAACTGAAATTGAATTACCACCAACAACATTCACAGGCGTTGTTATCTCAACAGAATCAATTGCTTTAATGATTACCCTGATCACGTCGTCTACATATATAAAAGATCTTTTTTCACTTCCATTACCCCAAATTTGCGGTTGCTCCCCTTCTTTCAGTTTAGCTATCGTAACCGGAATAATCTTCTTGTACTCATTTTCACCGGGTCCATACACATGCCCTAATCTTAAAACCTGGATCTTGGCATTATTTGCATTCCCCCAAGCTTCTATCATCTTTTCGCAATAATACTTGGAATGGCCATAAAGAGAGGCAGGATTCACAAGAGTTTGTTCAGTTATAACTTCATCTGCTCCCGGTGAATAAACATCAACTGTACTGATAAATAAAAATCGTTCAACTGATGGTGGAAGCGCATTCAAAAGCTTCTTTGTTGCATCAATGTTAGATGTACATTTTTTAACATCGTTTACTTCATTCGAATTTTTTGGAATAAAGCCCCCAAGATGAATTACTGTTCTAATGTCAGTATACCCATTTACTTGTAAAAAATCCGGAGCAAACTCATAATGATGATGCAACAGATACGCACATTCATCCACAGGTTTTGATGTGAATGCAAGAACCTGGCTTCTTCCCTTTTGTTCAATAAGAGATGTAAGCAGGTGTTTGCCAATAAAACCATTTACGCCTGTAACCAGTATCATTCTATAAAGTAATTACCTCCTGTTCAATCTGGTTTCCCGTCATTAACCGGGGTTTGGTATCCATACCACGCAACCACAACAATCCTTCGGGCAAAGGATTAATCTTTTTATTCAGTTCCGGAAACTTTTGATACAAAGCCAGATCTTTAAATATTTGCGGCAGGTTCAGTCCAGCCTCTGTAAAGAATAATACCGTAGTAAAGAAACGTGAGATATTAATTTCTGTTGGATTTGGGAAACCGCTCTTATCATATGTCATATCCACCCCAAAGATTCCATGCGGTTTATCAGATACCGCTTTCACCGTATTGATAGCGATTTCATCTACAATGGGATCTGCATAGGTTTGCCCTACTTTTGTCACACCTGTAACACCTGAAACCGTTCTGTTTCCATGTGTCCATCCTTTGCGTATCCTTGTTTGAGCCACTACCAATTCTCCTTCATACCAGATGGAGAGCCATGTAACTGTATCGGGTGTTAGCATTTCTGCAGCCACAAAATCACCCCAGCCATTATACCGGTCAATCCATGCTTTGGCAAATGTAAAATCGTTGGTAGGCAAGGCGCCTTTACCACCGCCACCAATAGACGAAGCACGTAGCCAGATGCGTCCTTCACTATCGCCCAGATCGGCAAATGCTTTTTTGAGATCTTCTTCTGAATGAAGCATCTGGTTTACAGGAACTTTCACCCCGGCTTCATGCAGTTTTAAGTAAGTTTTATATTTATGAACGCAGGTATCGATCACATCATGATCCGGCATAAACATCTTTACACCTTCATTCTGAATTACATCACGCAATTGTGATGCATAAAATATTTCCAGGTCATTCTGAAAGTGAATCAGAGAAGGTTTTTCTTTACGAATTATTTTCAGCAACTCATCTTTGTACTCATTTGTATTGGCATAGGGTACATAGTATTTACGTGCTGCTGCTGAAAGAACCAGGTCTGTTGGTTCACTTCCCATTCCGATGACTTCTTCTTCGTTCAGCCGAACCAGAGAATTGATCACCCCTTCAGAAGGAGCACCACCAGCACCGGCGATTAAAATTTTATTCATTGACCTTTATAATTTTTAAATAACTCAATATCTCTTATATAATCATTTTCATCATAATATTCAGATGCCAAAACCAGGCAAATGGCTCCTGATGAAAAATTATGAATCTCACGCCAGATGCCAGGTACAATTCGTAACCCCTTATAAGAACGGTTTAAATGATATTCCACTTCTTTTTCTCCATCAAACAATGTAACCGTAAAACTACCGCTGGCAGCCACCAGCAACTGGTGCAACGCTTTATGCGCATGGCCACCTCTTGCCTCACCGCCGGGCACATCATACAGGTAGTAGATACGTTTCGTATCAAAATCAATATCAGCCGAATTAGTGATTGGTGTTAAACTGCCCGTATCACTCTGAATGCGTGGCAGCTCAATTAATGAGCAATGTTCAACCCGGGTTTGATTACTGTTCATTTGCCAGAGTGATATAATTTTCAAAATCACGTATATAATCGTTGGCGTCAAACTCCCTGTCGCATACGATTAATACAATCGCATTGGTAGAGAAATCTGTAAGTGAACGCCAGGTCATTTTAGGTACGTGCAATCCGTAATATGAACGGGTAAGAGTGTACTCCTGTATATTTTCACCTTCATGAAGAGTCACTTTCACACTTCCGCTTAAACAAACAATAAATTCATTCTGTTCACGGAATGCATGTCCACCCCGTTCTTCACCACCCGGCACATCATAAATCCAATAAGTGCGCACTATGGAAAATGGGATATGCCGTTCACTCTCAAAGAATGAAAGATTTCCACGTGGGTCAGTAATTTTTGGTAATTCTATCAGCCTACTCATGAAGTCCTTTCGAGATACTATAGGTACAGGGCAGGAATGTAATTCCCGGCAATTGTTTGGCATTACTGCCTTTCATTTCATTCATGATTTCAAACTGAATAAAATGATCAGTAGTAAACAATGCATAACGCTGGTCTTTACCAAACGTGAGTTTAAACTTATAAATGCCTGAGTTAAGGATATAAGGATCAATTTTTCCTGAAATAGTGTAATATCCTTTTTCAGAATCTTTGTTCTGTGTAACCAAAACACCATTATGAAATACAATCACATCATCCAGCGTACTCAGTTCAAATGTAACATCAAGGTTAATATCCGGAATATTGCAGTAGAAGCCCAGTTTATATTCCAAACCCGATGAAAGCGTAAGATGATCTCCTTCCAGCGGTAATACTTTAAACGAATGAATACGGATATTATCATTGCCCGGTGCTGTTTCAATGGAGCCATGATGTACAAATGTGTCGTTGTTTTCTCCGGAGCTCTGGTACAATTTTACCGCATCGGCAGCTGTGCCGGTATAAATCAATCCACCATTGTGCATTACCACCCCTTTATTGCAGAGCGCTTTTACAGAAGCCAGGTTATGACTCACAAACAAAACCGTTCGTCCGTAATTCTCACTCACACTTTTCATACGGCCCAGGCATTTTTTCTGAAACTCAGCATCACCCACAGCCAGCACTTCATCTACAATCAGAATTTCCGGCTCCAGGAAAGCGGCCACTGCAAATGCCAGTCGTACATACATACCACTACTGTATCGTTTCACCGGTGTGTCAATGTAGGCTTCCACACCGGCAAAGTCAACGATCTCGTCAAACTTTTTTTCAATTTCCCATTTACGCATACCAAGGATAGCACCGTTGAGAAAAATATTTTCACGGCCGCTCAGTTCGGGATGAAAGCCGGTACCTACTTCCAGCAAACTGGCTATACGCCCATTGATACTGATTTGTCCGGTGGTAGGTGCGGTAATCTTACTTAAGATTTTGAGCAAGGTACTTTTGCCTGCACCGTTACGGCCAATGATACCCAGTACATCTCCCGAGTTCACTTCAAAGCTCACATCTTTTACTGCCCATACCCAATCGGTTTCTGCTTTTTTGGTACGATCGTTTACCGATCCTACTTTGGCAAACGGATCTTCTTTGCCTCTTACCGTATGCCAGAAACGTTGCAGATCGCTCTTGATGGAGCCGGTACCGATTTTACCCAACCGGTACAGCTTGGAAACATCTTCAACTTTAATTGCTAATTCGCTCATAATATATTTATAACAGAAGAATCAATGATTTTAAACGGTATCCATGAATGTACGTTCCACTTTGTTAAACGACAGGATGCCCACCACAATCAGGATCACCATGAACACAAAACTGTATAAGAGGGAACCATACGAAAAATGTCCGCTGCCTAAAAATGCGTAACGGAAACTTTCAATCACCGGAGTTAACGGATTTAATAAAACAAGATGACGGTATTTTTCAGGCACAGCACTCACCGGGTAAATCACACAGGTGGCATATTGCAGTAAGCTCACAAAAAAAGTAATGAGAATAGAAAGGTCACGGTAGCGGGAAGAAAGTGATGACACAATCAAACCGGCCCCCAATGCAAATCCCGCCATCAGCAATACCAGCACCGGAAACAAGAATGCTTCTGCATGCATTTGCAAATGTTCGGGCTGAGTTACGAGGTAATACACCCATGCAATCACAAACAAAACCAACTGTGATACAAAACGCATGAGCGATGAAATGGTGAACGATACCGGAAGTATCAATCTAGGGAAATACACTTTCCCGAATATGTTTGCATTGCTCACAAATACATTGGATGTACGTGTATAACAATCCAGGAAATAGTTCCAGAATAAGAGTCCGGACAAATAAAACAACGGAGCCGGAATCTGATCGGTACTGATCCTTGCAATTTTACCAAATGCAAAGGTAAAAATGATGGTGGGAAATATGGGTTGAATGAGATGCCATAAGGGCCCTAAGATGGTTTGTTTGTAAGAAGCCGAGTAATCCCGCTTCACAAACATCACCAGCAGGTCACGGTACTCCCACAACTCCTTAACGTGAATATCAAAAAGAGAACGGGTGGGTTTAATTACTTCCGTCCATTTAGCCTGACTCATACTGATTGAGAAAATGGATTAATGATTAGAATAATATTTTTTGATAGAATCTGCAATTGCCAAGACAGTTTCTGTTTTCAATTCATAAAAGAACGGAAGCCGTACCAGTGTATCGGTATAACGATCAGTTTCCGGCAGGTTTCTTCCATCATGCCGTGATTGATAATACGGGCTTTGATGCAGACTTAGATAATGAAATACAGAATGAAACCCATCTTTCTTCAGATGCTCAATGAGTCCGCTGCGTTCCTGCAACGAAGATGTGAGCACATAAAACATGTGCACATTATTGGTGGCATAGTCCGGCAATACCGGCAACTGCAATTTTCCTTCCTGCTGCAAAGGCAGTAACGCTCCGTAATACGTATCCCAGATTTGTTTGCGTTGTGCCTGGATATCTTCCATTGCTTCGAGTTGTGCATACAAAAAAGCTGCATTCAGTTCAGAAGGAAGAAAAGAACTGCCGATATCCACCCAGCCATATTTATCGGCTTCGCCACGGAAGAAAGCAGAACGGTTGGTTCCTTTCTCCCGGATGATTTCTGCACGCAGATTGTATTGTGCATCATTAATGATGAGCATTCCTCCTTCGCCACATTGCAGGTTCTTTGTTTCATGAAAACTGAAAGTGCCAAGGTGGCCGATCCCTCCTAATGGTTTCTTTGTTCCATCGGAGAAGGTATAGTAACTATCAATCGCCTGTGCTGCATCTTCCACTACAAAGAGATTGTATTTCGCTGCCAGCTTCATAATCACTTCCATATCACAAGCCACGCCGGCATAGTGTACCGGAACGATGGCCTTGGTACGGGACGTAATCAATGATTCAATTTTCGATTCATCCATACCGGGATGATCGGTACGACTGTCGCAAAACACAATCGTAGCTCCTCTCAGTACAAATGCATTGGATGTTGATACAAAAGTGTACGATGGCATAATCACTTCATCGCCTGGTTGCAGGTTGATGAGGATTGCAGCCATCTCCAATGCATCGGTACAGGAAGTGGTGAGCAAACATTTCTGAAAACCAAAGCGTTCTTCAAAAAAGCGATGTGCTTTTTTGGTAAACATCCCGTCGCCGGAAATTTTACCCGATTGCACGGCATCCAGTATATACTGGGTTTCTTTTCCCGTGATATATGGTTTATTAAACGGAATCATAATCAATTTTTATTCCACCAGTGATAGACATAACTGACTGTATCAACGGTGTAGCCATTACGTTCATAAAAACGGCAGGCTCCTTCGTTCGCCCCTTGTGTCACTACCTGGATATGATTGCTCTTCATTGTTATTGACGCCCAGTTCTCTGCAGCCTGCATCAGTGTGGCACCAATGCCGGAAGAACGATCATCACTGTGTACAGCAATCAATCCAATGTCGGGACGGCCGGCTTTCATTCCTAATGTTACAAATCCCCTGATCTGGCCTTCTGTTTCGTACACAAATACTTCATCGGCAATTTCACGGCTCACCGAACGTTTCAACCAGGTGGTATACAACTGTTCAAAATATTCAGGCGACAAATGAGGATCTGTTGAGAAGCGGGAATAATGGCCACTTTGTATAGCCAATTCAAGTAAACGATCGGGAATGGTTCTTGTAACCTCAAAAGAAAGAACCGAAGCAGCTATGGGAGATACAGATGAAAGTTCTTTGTAATACACCCGCTTTTCATCGGCCAGGTGAATCGTTCCACGCTCAACATTTAATTCTTCGTCTGACAATAAGTGATCTGAAAACACATACACAAAAGAATAAGTAGCTGGTATCACCGCTTCTGAAAACGGGCCTCTGCCAATATCAAGCCTGCCTGTTTCCCTTCCAAAAAAGGCACTATCCCAATCCAGCCGCTGAATCATTCGTTTATTCGTTGTTCAATGATGTACACAGGCCTTCTTTTCACTCCTTCAAATATCTTTCCTACATACAGCCCTATAATTCCCAACACCATCATGATCAATCCACCCATGAACCATACAGATACTAACAGGCTCGTATAACCGGGAACTACAATCTGGTTATTCAGATAACGCCAGATACTATAGAGCCCGAACAGGAAAGCAGCAATCGCAATGAGAAAACCGGCTTTCACAATTAATCGTATCGGCTTATCAGAATTTGCCAGTATGATATCCATTGCCAGGCGCAGCAATTTACTCCAGTTGTAACTGGTGGAACCGGAAAACCGCTCCCCATGTTCAATATCTAAATAACTCTTTTTGAAACCCACCCACCGTACCATCGTTGGGAAATAACGGATCGGCTCACGTAAACAACGGATGGCTTCCACTACAGATTTGTGGTACACACCAAAGTTGGCAACAGAAGGATCCTGCCGGGTGCCTGTGAGATAACTGAGAACGGTATAAAACGTTTTTGAACTTAATTTTTTTAAAAAACCATCGGTGCGTTCCACCCTGCGTGCCAGCACAACCGATGAGCCTTGTTGTGCCACTTGCAACAAGCGGCCGATCTCTTCGGGGCGATCCTGTAAATCACAATCCATTACTACCACCCACTCTCCCTGTGTAAGATCCAGCCCTGCTGTAATTGCATAATGTTGTCCGAAGTTGCGGCTCAGCTTTACCGATTTCACACGGGCATCTTTCTTCGATTCAGCCACCATTTCGGCCCAACTGTTATCCGGACTTCCATCTTCCACGAGAATGATTTCATAATCGTTGGTAATAGGTTCCACAGCAGCACGAATGCGTTTCACCAGCTCGGGAATGATCCCTTCTGCCCTGTACACCGGACTTACGATTGATAAAAACATGAAGCTTTATTTAGCGGTAGGAGATTTTAAACCAACAGGCCCTGTTCCAAAATATTCACTATACATACGGTTCTGATACATGCCCGGATCATCCGTCATTTCCCAGATACTGGTAGTGAAAAAGTTTTTCGGGAATATGATGGAGTCCACAAGAACCGAATCTTTGCTACCCCGCTTACTTTCCAGGAACTCATAACGTTTCAGGATTTGTGTTTTTACTCCTTTTCCCATTTTGTACTGGTAATAGGCAGTTCTGGCACCCCATATCAAAAAGACAGCGGCCACTAAAGCAGCCACCATTTTAAAGCGATATACCTGGAGAAGCTGAAACAATAATATCACTGCCAGCAATACCGCAACATAGAGGTAACTCTGAAAATAAACAGATGTATGTTTACTGGCTGATCCCGGAAGCAACATAAACGGAGCAATGGTTGCTAAAGCCCCAACAATAAATACGATGATCCATTTTATGATAACAGCAGATGACACTGCAAATGGTTTCCTTACAGCTGCAATAAATAACCCGGTAACCAAAGCTGATGGGAACAGGAGTTTACTCATCAGGAAATATTCTTTGAACACCACATAAAAACCTTTGAGCAGACTTACCGGAGACAGGCTCATTTTACCTGTGGCTGCTGCCCTTGCAAAATTGCCCGGTGCCAGCGAACACAAAGCTGTTCCCGCAATGATAATTCCAAAAAGAAGTAAATCCTGTTTCAGCGATTGCTTCCACACTCCCAGCACCCTTGCTGCAAATAAAACAGCAAACAAACCCGCTGCCACATTCACGCCACTAAGACTGGCAATAAATGCAAGGATATAAACTAAAAGAGCCGACCGTTCTTTTTTGAATGTATAATATAAAGCTGCAAATACCGAAAAATTAAAGAGTGTGTAAATGCTTCCGGTGGGCCAGTAAATACTACGGGCCATGTGCGGGCGCATGGTCATCCATAATGAAAGTGTTACAAGAAGCGTGGTTGTAAGTGCGGTAATCCATTTGTCATTTTCAGAACCAGTGATGGATGCAACTACTTCCTGCAGGAACCAGGCAACACCTATAAAAACGAGAGTTATAAAAACAGCAATTACTTCTGCAGGCAAATGAAGGATCAATTCATTACGGAAGAAAAATAATGGTGATACGGCTCTGCCATCCCAATGCAGGTAACTGGTTTTAAGGTAGTCCCAATGGCCGTGTTCACCGATATACATTTTGATATGAAAATCATCCACCCCTGCCGTCCAGAAAACAGCATTGGCCGACACCAGCAGCAGTGCAGCCAGAAATACTAAAGATGTAATAAATGTTACTTGTAAAGAGAGCCTGGAAATTTCTTTCATATCGGTATTTACATTATGATGTAAACGGAAATTATTTTCCGTAATAAGACCTGTACCAGCGAACAAATTGTGTTACACCTTCATCAATGGTAACCTTTGGACGATAGCCGGTAATGGTTTCCAGGCTGCTGCAATCGGCATGCGTGGCCGGCACATCGCCCGGTTGCATCGGCATGAGGTTCTTTATGGCTTTAATGCCCAGTTCTTTTTCAATTGCTTCAATATAGGCACTCAGCTGAACCGGGTGACTGTTGCCGATATTGAGGACACGGTAAGGCACAGACGAAGTAGGCGTTGGTGCACTCTTACTATCCCAATCAGGATTTTTCTGCGGAGGCAAAGGAATCAAACGTTTGATGGATTCTACAATATCATCCACATAAGTAAAGTCACGGATCATTTCCCCATTATTAAAGAGGTTTACCGGCTCTCCTGCCAACATGGCTTTGGTAAAGAGGAATAAAGCCATATCCGGGCGGCCCCAAGGACCATACACCGTAAAGAAACGAAGCCCGGTAGTAGGTATATCATACAGGTTACTGTAACAATGCGCCATCATTTCATTGGCCTTTTTGGTGGCAGCGTATAAGCTCATGGGATGATCGGTTGTCTGGGTTTCATCCAATGGCATTTTGGAGTTCAGTCCATACACACTCGAACTGCTGGCATACAATAAATGTTCAACAGGATTGTGACGGCAGGCTTCCAATATGTTCAGGAATCCTGTTACATTGCTTTCTGTATATACATAAGGATGTGTAAGCGAATAACGAACACCTGCCTGTGCTGCCAGGTTTACTGCTACATGATATTTATGTTCTGCAAATAATGAATCGATCAGCGCTTTATCTGTAAGCTCCCCTTTTACGAAGGTGTACAACCCACTTTCTGAAGTAACAGGTTTACCATACTCAATCTTAGACACATCGATTCCACTTTCCCGCAACCTGGAAAATTTAAGATTCACATCATAATAATCATTGATGCAGTCATAGCCTGTAACTTTATAACCTGCATCGAGTAATTTTCTTGTCAGCCAGAAACCAATAAACCCTGCAGTTCCTGTAATAAAAACATGTTTCATTTATCTAAATTTTGAAGCGGAAAGCTTAATGCTTAATGCGTAAGGCAAATGATCCTGTGTTTCAATAAGCCACCGATGCTGTCGGTTGGGTTTTCAGCATTTCGCATTGAGCATTTTGCATTCAGCAGTAAACATTAAGCATCTCACATTTAACTATCTTCTTTCAACGATTCATCTGTTGAATAGTATTTATAACCGTATTTACGTTTGGTGTAATAATAACTGTATTTGTTTCCATAGTATCCACGCACCTGCACACCATTCAGAATCACACCCATTGTGGGGAAGATACCTGACTGATGCCATTCTTCAATTTCACGAACCTGTTCTCTCACTGTTAAGCGGAAACGTGTTAATACCAGTGTGATATCTGTCCATGACTGCAATAACTGGGCGTCGGCAACAATTCCATTCGGCGGGGTATCCATAATCACCACATCATAATTCGCATCGAGGTAATCTTTCAATTCCTGCATAGCAGGGCTCGACATCAATTCGGAGGGGTTAGGTGGAACCGGGCCTGCAGGGAATAAATCGAGGTGCCCTTCTTCCTGTACTCTGAACACTCCTTCCACGATTGAAGTTTTTCCTATGAGGAAAGTGGAGATACCAATCTTCTGGTTATAACCGAAACGTTTGGAAAGCTTCGGCCTGCGCATATCAAATTCCATCAATGCCACCCGCTTGCCCTGCAAGGCAAAACTGGCAGCAAGGTTTGCCGATACAAAGGACTTACCCTCACCGCTCATGCTTGATGTAACAAGAATATGAAATGCTTTTCCTTCTTTGGAATAATAACGAAGGGAGGCCCTTAAACTCCTGATCTGTTCCCCAAATACTGAACGGTCTTTGCGTTTAACATGTAAAATATCCTGGCTGTTCTCAACAAGGTCCAGTTCTGCAAGAATGGGGGGCGTAAGCATTTGCTGCAGTTGGTTCTTACTTACAATCTTATTATTGAGGAATTCAGCAATCAGTGCTATCACAAAAGGCAGCCATATACCAATCAGAAACGCAGTGATCAGAATTTTACTTCTTGCCGGACTGATGGGTGTATTTGGAATTAAGGCCGGACGAATAATAAATGTTTCAACAGCCACACTGGCTAATGCAATACCGGCTTCTTCTTTTTTCTTTAACAGATCCAGAAACTGATTCAGTTTAATACTCTGGAAGCGAAGTATCTCATTCAACCGCTTTTCTTCAAAGGGCAGTAAACTGAATTTACTGGCGGCATTGTTTCGTAAATCCTGTGTAAACTTCTCGGATATCTGGTTTACTCTCTTATAATTATTTAACTGAACAAACAGGTTTTCCCTGGCCTCTTTAATCTGTTTATCCAGCAATTGCATTTTCGGATTGTTGTCCGTTAAGGTTAACGAAAGTTTCTCCCGCTCCCCCCATAGTTGCAATAAACCGGCAACGGTTTGCTGCAGAATATTGTCCGACAATCCGGTTACTGAAACCTGTCCTGAAGGAGTGGAAGGATTCTTCAGATAGTTCTCAGAAGAATTAATCACTGATTGATTCAGCTGGTAACTACCAATCTGGTCATCAAAGCCAATCACTTTACTCAGGTATCCCCCTTGTAAAATAATTCCTTTCTCTGCCTTAAAACGTGCCAGTACGTCTTCAATAGAATCCAGTTGAAAAGACAAAGGCTCGAGGCGTTCCCCGATAAACTTCACCGCCTGCTCCTGTGATTTACGTTTTTCGGTAAGTAAGGAATAATTATAAATCTGAATGAGTGTATTAATGATATCAACAGCACGTTGGCGCTGAATATCTTCCAAACCAATTTCCACCACATTACTGATCTTGGAACTGGATACATTGAGTGAGGAAATTAACTGGAACGCTTCTCCCCATGAGTCTACTTCAAAACATTGAAACTGGTCTGATACATTAGCAATTTTCTTTTGCAGCAATATCTCGTCCTTTCCAATAAAGAAGGGCACATTCCAGGTGCCTGTGCCGGTTTGGTTTCCGCTTTTCCACTGAAATGAATTTCCTTTATTGGTTATTTCAAAAAAGAGGTTACCATCTTTACCGGAAGTCCTGTTCACCACTTTCCAAGTTACTTCTTCATACAAGTAACGGTCTTTGATGTTTCCTTTTACAATTGACTTAAATGACAAACCCATTGTATCCACTACCCGTTTCATCAAAGTGGGTGATTTCAAACGGGCAATATTGTCATTGATCGGATCCTTGGAACTGTACATGTTTGCATTTTGCAAAGAAGGATCCTGTATCACAATGCTGGCACTTACACGGTACACATCATCCTGGTACCTGAGATAGAACCATGCAATAGCAAGGAACAATAAGCCGGCCGGCAACATCCAGGGCCATACTGAAAGTACCCGGCGGTAATGAATATCCCAGGCATTATTACTTTTCCGCGGGGCTGTGGGGGCCACTCCCTGTACATATTCCTGCTCCTGCTGGCTTTCCCATGGATTTCTATCCATATCTAAAAATGATTTTACTTAATAATTAATTGAACCGGTATTATTTCACCAATGAAATCACGCTCAGAAAGAGTGCAAGGGTGGATATACTCGTTACGAAAAGTGTACGTAACGGAGCGTTAATGGTAAGAAAGGTATTCAAACGGTTCGGCTCCATATAGATTACATCATTGTTACGCAGATAATAATACGGAGAACGAAATACGTCTTTACTGTTGATATCTATCAGTCCGATCTCACGTTCACCACCTCTTTCACGTATCACCCAAACACGGTCTCTTACACCGGTAGGATCACCAATGCCTCTTAACGCCAGTGCTTCCAGAATCGTTAACCGGTCGTTCAGAATAGGAATGGAACCACCATTACTACCAGTATTCATATTGATTGAACCGCCACCTAAGAACAAAACACGTCCGGATAGTGCACAATACACCTGCGGATCTTTGTATAAAAGTGCTACTCTCTGGGTTACTTCTGTCGCCACTTCAGCCGGAGTTTTGCCAGCTACATGAACCACACCCAACTTCACCATTTCAATGTTGCCATCTTTGTCTACTAGGTAACCATAACCGCCACTGGCCTGTCCCTGCTGAACACCTCCGTTGGATGCAGTAAGCCCCTGGTTGAGCAACACCACATCCGGGTGTTCCACTACAATTGATACAACAACACGGTCTCCGGGGAAAATCCGTTTGGCAGCTTCTTCGGCAGCCTTATCCACCTGCTCTTTTCCCACCTGCATACCATTAAAAAAAATGGCCTTACGGGCAGGCACACACGAAAAGAAAAACGCTGAAAAAAAACTGAAAAGGAGGAGATTTCTAAAAACTGAAAAACGAAAGTGCATATTGAGGTTTGTTGAGATAAATCGTCAGGTTGAGTTTTTCAACCAAACTGCGGGCCACTTCTAAAGGATGTGTATTATCCGGCATATAGAGACACTGTTCAGCCGGGAGTGTTTTCTTCCAACGGGAATCAGAGGATACAATAACAATAAATTCGGTATCGCCATTTTGAAGCACGTCTTTAATTTGCCTGAACTCTGTGGAAGAAAACTGATCGAAATCGGGATGCAATAAAACCAAAGCACGTTCCCGGGTAGACGACAATTTGTTTTGCCTGTTACTCACCTGTACAAAGGGGAGGCCCACTTCTTTTAATTCGGATTGCCATACGCTTTCTTCCTGTTCATTATAACAGGCTATGGCAATTTTTTGATTTTTCCTGAAAGGAATCATAATCGATTGTTTTACGGTATATCGGATTAACTTCTTTTGTTTACTCCGGTATAAATACAGCTTCGCTACTGTTTGTCACATTCATGTCAGTCAAAAAAACATTCAGTCGACAAATGGTATCTAAAAGACCGGGTAAATCAGGGCAAGCTACTTATTAATCTTAATATTTTCAAATAAATGTTAAAATTAATAATATCGTAACATGCTCATTTATAATTATTTACAACAAAAATACGATCAACAAGTGTTCGTTTTGAACAGCGGTGGTTAAAATCTTCCACATTTACAATTTTACCCCCTTCAATTGTATGACATTCCCTTTATCACTTATCATCCTCACAACAAACATTCCTTTCAGGAAACCGGCCCTTACCGGAATGGTAAAAGGCAAACCATTTGCTGTAATTTCTGTCACTTCTTCGCCAACAATCTTTCCATCTGCACCTAAAAGCTGCACCCTGTATTTTCCTCTTGAAAGATTTCCGGGATCAATCTGAATTGAGTTTCCTGTGACTGGATTTGAAAGAATTGACGGCTCCCCTCCTGTTTTGCTTTTCAGCCAAACACGTACCACTGACGAAACAAAATGTTGCCCCATATAATCTGTTGCAACCAAGCGGTAATAATTCCACCCTTGTACCGGTTGTATATGAACTGCAGAATAGGATGCCGCAGTTTGTAAAGCATCGGCCTGCTGAACAGTGAATGATTTGAAATGAATTCCATCTGCACTTGTTTCAACTGCGTATGATTCAAACAGCTGATTCTGCAATACCGACCAGTTAATATCAACAACTCCATTTTTCTCCCTGGCTGCAAACACAGATAAATCAAACGGAAGCGGATTATAACGCCAGTCGGTTGACGCCAGCACAAACTTTTTATAACTGTCAATATCATAGGGACCTGCTCCGGTTGGGGCATTCCATGTGATATAACTCAAAAAAGGACTCACAACCGGATTGGCACTGCCAGATGTGGAGCTACGTCCGAAATAAGGTGAATACTGATCGCCCCACTCACCATTGTAGTAAGGAGCAACAACGAGGTAATTCACATCATTGACATAAGCACCTGTGTTACATTTACTTCTTCCTAGTGGATTATTTGACCAGGATAATGTAACATCAACAGGAGGCGAAGCGGGGCCGGCAGTAAAATCCCAATATTCACAATTGCTGATATGAGATAATCCCGCCGCAACAGCCGCAGCACTGATGGGCCCCTGCAAATACGGATTGGAGCGTTGAAACTCGATTGTATATTGAGTGGTGCTGTTGGCAGGTGCAGAAATAATAAACGGACGGTAATGATATTCGGAACCAACAATTTTCCCAATGGGGAAAGTAAATGGCTGTGTTGTATTAAAAGCTCTTCCTACTTTCAATACAGGTCCGCTGATAAACGAAGCTGTACCCGGCGTTCCCTGGATAGCGACCCTGTCTGAAATCGACAGCATATTAGCCGTGGTGGAAACAATTATACCACCAGCCTGGAACGACAATACAGAATAAATATTTAACGGGCAATTCAGCGTTATTGTATTGTAACCTCCAATAGGTTTGGATAAAACCAATTGTGGAATTGCTTCTGAATAACCGGAAGGCCTTGAAATTGTAACATTAGAAGATCCTTGCAAATAAACCCAGCGTGATAAAGTAGCATAGTTATAATCAATAACACCTGCTGTGCCTCTGTACCAGTTACCGTTGAGGTACATATCTGCTCCCGGCGATGTTCCACCCGAAAGAGACAGCGTACCATCTACAGATAAATTACCTCCGATATAGAACAAATACCATTTGTTTTTATGATTTAAGTGAGAGCCCGCCTCTATTGTGAGGTTTCCTCTTAATCCTATTTTATCATTCGTGGAAACAGTAACCGGGTATAAATCGGTACGTACCTCTGTTGCTCCTGAAATGAGGATATGATTCGGGTAACCGGCGCCGGTAGTGTGGTTGTTCCATTCCACATTCCGCTGATAGGTTCCTCCTGTAGCGTATTGTAAAGTGGAAGAAGTCCCATAGTTAGGGGCTGATCCTGTAAAAGCAGATCCTGAGTTCACCAGTAATAAACCATTTACAGCAGGCGCCCGTTTAAAACGTACGGGGCCTGAACTGGTGAGGTTGTTGATGGTGGTGGCAGTTGTACCGTCAATGTATCCGCCGGCCGAGCCAAATACAATTGTGCCGTCTGTGAACGTGGCCGTTCCGTTATTTGAAAACTTACTATAACCCGCTGCCGCACTACCAAGAGTAAGTGTGTTGGCTGCAGTACAGCTGAAAACAGCACCGGATGACACATCAATACTTTTCAAAGAGTAAGAACCATCGAGGGTAAGCGTGAAGCCGCTCCGTACTACAATATTACTATTGGCCGGAGGCACCACACCACCCTGCCAGCTTGCTGTACTGCTGAAATTACCAGAGCCCGGGCCAGCAACGGTATAGTACAGGGAAGCCGGAATAATTTCATTGGTAGCTCCGTTAAAGGCAGCACCAGTGCCATAACCTTCAAATGCAATTTGTGCAAGTACAGTACCAATATGTGTGGCATCGGTAAAGAAAATACGTTTACCGCCGGAGTAAGACCAGTTTTGTATTGTTAAGGTGCCGGTAAAAGCAGGTCCGCTGTTTGCAAATGTGAGATCATAAGCATTAGTACCTGTACCAAGGTCAATGGTACCACCGGAGGTAATGGTTAATATTCCGGCTGTTATGGCACTGGTGTTAGAAGCTCCAATGGCAAACGTGGCATTATTAGACAACGTAATATTTGTTCCGGAAGGCAAAGCAGCTGCTGTATTGAACGTAACAGTACCTCCACTGATGGTGGTGGAACCTGTATAGCTGTTGGTTCCCATGAGTGTAATACTTCCGCTGCCTGTATGGGTGAATGCACCTGAACCACTGATATTTCCACCATATGTGGTTGCCGCATTTCCCGTAATAGTAATTGAACCGCCACCCAATGTTACATGACCACCTGTTGTACCTCCACCTGCCAATGAATTCACCTGTTGATTATTGCCATTGAGATCTAACCCTGCACCGGCCACATTCCACAAAACCACATTGGTGGTTACAGGCATTCTGTTAGCACCCCCTGCTATACGGATGATCCCGGCTCTTATTGAAGTGGTTGAGGTAAGCGAACCGTACCCTTTGGCCACTCCATCAAAAATCAATACCCCATTCCCGGTTTTTACCAAGGATGTATTACTGGTTCCGTTATTCAACAATACACCCGTTATGGTAAAGCTGGGAGCCGTTATATTGAAAAAAGAACTATCAAAACCACCACCTGGTCCTATATAATAATTTCGGGAACTCACATCATTACCTGCTGTAACAGACAACGTAGCATTCCGGTCAAGAACAACAGTTGGAGACCCGCCTAAAGCACCATCACCGGCGATACTCAGTGTTCCATTACCTACATATACCGTACCGCTGAATGAATTGGAAGTATTTGTTATTAAAAGCGTACCGGTACCGCTTTTTGTAAGGTTCCCAAAACCAGAACCATTATTACTTATTAAGCCGTTAATAGTATAACTTCCTGCAATGGCCAGAGTTGCGGTAGAGAAACCGCTGGTGGGACCCAGTAGAAAATTACGGCTGGTGGATACTGTACCGGATGTTAAAGACAATGTACCACCGTTGATGTACACATCTCCTCCCGTACCCAGGTTGGCATCGGATGTGAACTGCAGGTTTCCGGATCCTGAAATATAAGTTCCACCCGTATAGGTATTCGCACCAGATAAAATAACCACGGTATTGTTACGTAAATCAAAGGAACCGGCTCCTGTTATTCCGCCACCAATAGCAAGTGTCTTGCCACCTGTACCGGTAATCCAGACAGAAGAGCCCATATTATCTATCGATCCATTGATCGTTAGATTTCCGCCTACAGGTTTAATTTCAAGTGGCGCTCCTGCATCTCCGTTTACCCCGAATGTAATGATGTGTGCTCCTGTCGATTGATTATCGATCCTTGCATTGGTACCGGCATAAGACACCATCGTTAATGTATTTCCGCCCAGTGAACGGCTGCTGGTGCTACTAACGTCAAACAATAAGCGATGAATGGTAAAACCTGTTACGTTATTGTTGAGAGAAAGCTGACTGTTATTATTAAAGCGAAGTATAATTCCGGAACCGGTTGGTTCATCCTGAAGATTTACGAGTAAACTGTTGTCATACCACCTGTCACCCGCCAGTCCTTGTTTGAAATTGCCGTCTGGTGCAGCACTGAGCCAATCAAAAATGGTTTGAGCTTCTGTGCCCTGGAACAGGAACAGCATAGTAACAAAAATGAAAAGAATCCTTTTTCTCATATGCAGTAACAAGGCAACAGCAACGGGTTTAGTTTGCCGTAGGGTGCATAGGAAATGGTTTAGAACCACCGCAGCAGTTTTTCGGGGGAAAAGGATTCGAAATCAAATATAACGAAAAGTTATGCAAACGTTTGCAATCGACCAATTTTATCTCAATTCTTCTCTTTACTTACCCATCCAGCACAGCATTCGTTTAAAATAACTATGATTATCAATCTCTTACGCATCTAACAGAATACCCATCCTGTTTGCTGGCTCCGCCCCTGGTTGCTGCTTCACTGGTATTGCTCAACGAACGGTACCAGGAACCATTTGTTCCATATTGGTCGCCGCACCACCAACTACCCGACTGTCCCAGTCTGGCGTATGTACCACCGGTAATGCGAACACCTCCCGGCAATGCAGAAAATCCGGTTGAATTGGATGCGCCTGTATTCGGGGTTGTCCACAAAGCAGAAACGGCTTTCAGCTTTCCGCCTCCCGTAGGATATCCGCCTATACCTGTAATCAGGGTTTCCCATTCAGCATCACTGGCCACGTGCCATCCAGCAGGTGCCAATCCTCTCGGATCATTCACTGCATACCAGTTGTAAAGAATACCATATACAGGAATTGTAGCCGGATCATTATTGTAATAACACCAGGCCGGAGTTGTGAGGGCAGCCCAGGTAGGCCCCCAGCCTACATAAGGAATATTATCGCCATTGCGGAATTTGGTCACAGCCAGGTTTTCGTTCATCCATACCTGTGAGCCAATGGTAACACTGGAATAATTGGCAAAAGTGGCTTTCAAAGTAAAGTCGGCAGTTTGTTGCACAGCAGCCTGACTGTATCTTAACTGGTAGGTGAATGGCGTTGCTTCTGCCACCGTACTATCAGGATTGGTGAATGTCAGCTTCAGGTTTCCATTTGATTCAACAGCGGAAGTAATCACAATCTTCGCATTACTTACATTCACAACTGAAATCAAATCAGATGCCACCAATGCGGTTTTATATTTTGCCGTAGTGGGTAACGGGCTTTGGTAAACGACATAAGATTCTGTTACACCTGACAACAGTGAAGCAAATTTTAATTTCATCTGATCCCAGCCGGCACGGAATAACTGATCGTTTGCCGCTAATGTGGCGTCCTGCTGATACAACTCCCCTGCTTTTCCACTAAACAAAGCGGCATCGCTTTGCTGCAGTGTGCGGAACTTCGCTTTCAAACGGAAACTTACCGACCTTCCTTTTACAACGGCTACTGGCTTTGCGTCTGTTCCACTACTATCGGTAGTAATGAAATCACCACTCACAATTCCGGCAATGGTACCTGCACGTTTATTCTGTTGCCTTGCAAGCATTTTCTGGTATACATACAATTGAGCCAGCACCTGGTACGATAATCCATATACGGGGCTTCCACTTGTGCTCCAGAGCTTAGCTGTCTTTCCGGAAGCTTCAAAAATGGGCGTACTGAGTTTATTATTTTCCACAGCTTCATTCAACGCACTCTGCAACATCTGGTAGGGATCGGCTGATTGGCTGACCCGTTGCAATACGTACGCAGTATCCGCATTCCATTTGCTCAATGGTGTTGTTGCAAAAGAAATATTCTGAATGAAATAAGCTACTGATTGCTTTTGTTGGGCTGTGAGCAACAACCAGTTCTTTTGTATCTGTGCATTGAGCTGACGAACCATTCCCAACTCTTTGGCCACCGTTGCATCTGTGATTGCATTCTTTTCAACAGAATCGGCCAGTAAACCCACACGGCTCGTAAACTGCTCGGTAAACACATCTGCATTGGCAATGGTAGTGTATGGTGAAATCGTTAAGGCAAGTGAATCCTGTCCGCCTGCATTTCTCATATTTACATTGTAAGTTCCTGCAGGTAATACAGGCACCATCAAGCCAAGGTGAAAAGAATCCAGCTTCACAACGGTAACCGGAGTGCTGCCCACCTGAATGCGGAACGTATCTTTCTGTATCGCTTTATCCGATGTGAGAATGACAACGGTTGAGGGCAATGCAGCAATACCATCTGTAGTGAATACAGAAGGCATAGTAAGATCATTCTTCTTACAGGCTGCTATAAAAAAGAGAAATAAAAGCAGGTAACTGATTTGTTGCACGACAAAAAATTTAATGACTTGGAAAATTGGCAAGGTGAAGTCGAAGGTTAATGAGTTATGTTTAAAATTAACAAATCCTCCTGCTAAAAACAACTTTTCCGCCTTGTCTTTTTGGAATAACAAAAGCATCCTGCAAGAGACAGGAGGCAGAAAGAATGATGTGTGACTTTTGATACAATGACTATGAAAAATATTGAACAAAACCTTTAAGCGTTAGCCGTTTACTGTTGGCCGTTGGCCGGAAAGCCAGCCCTGCCTGTTAACCTGTGAACCCGTTAACTTGTTAACTCACATACAGGAACCACAAAGGCACTCGCTTCGCTCGTTTTAATAAAAACACAGATGGAACGGATTTGGCAGATGAACGCAGATCATTTCTCACAGAAAGCACTGAAGAACACAGAAAGGAACGGAACAAAAAGTATTTAATGATTAATAATTACCCCCACCTGAACCCTCTGCGAAATCCTCCGCTTCTCCTTTCTCTGCGGTGAAGAAAACCACAAAGGCACTCGCTTCGCTCATTGGGATAGAAACACAGATCGAACGGATTTGGCGGATGAACGCTGATAAAATAAAAAGTGAAAAGGCAAAAGTCAAAACAGAAACGCATACTAACCTTTGAACTTCTGGAACCTCTTGAACCTCTGAACTCGTTGTCCGTTGGACGGAAAGGCTGCCTCCTTGTTAACCAGATGCAACCTGAAACCTGTAACCCGAAACCTTCAACCCTTAAACCTTTTAAACATCTTGAACCTGTCCTCCCCCAAACAAAAAAGCCACCTTCCGGTAGCTCCTTGTTATCGTTTATGCCTTTTCACTTTTGCCTTTTCACTTTTCACTTTTCTTCCTCCTGTAATCATATCCTTTCTTCACACCATAAACAGCACCTGCTCCTAACAAGAGCGCCAATCCCCCATCGAGAGGAACAGCTGTACTGGGTGTACCTCCGGGATCTCCGCCAAAGGGATCACCGGGATCGCCCTGCGCCTTTACAAGAGCAACAGAGAGGATCATCAGAAATGTAAATACCAAACGAATGAGGATATTCCTGGGTTTCATTGTTTTCAGTTACTAGTTAAATTAAAAAAGGTTGGCAGCATGATTTACTCACACTGCCAACCCATTATGATTGATTATTCAATTACCAGTTTCACTTTGCCCTTGTTTCCTTTGGCATCAGTGATTTCTGCAATATAAGTACCGGCAGCCATAGCTTGAGGCAGATCAAGTTTTTGAACGCCATTGCCACCACCATGAGTAATTGTTTGCTTCATCACCTGTACTCCAACGAGGTTATAAAGAGTTACTTCATATTTACCTGCGCTGCTGTTACGGAACTGCAGTTGAACTTCTGTTCCTTTCGCAACAGGGTTCGGATACAGTTTGATGGTTTTCAGTGATACCAGGTCTGTCACCGGTGTGACAGCTGACGGACGGAACACAATACGGAAACGTTCGCCGCTGCTCGCTGCATTGTTATCTACTGTAAACTTATACGTTTGTGAACCATAAATATTCAATACAGTTTCTTTGTTGAGATACAGATCCTGAAGTATAGCTGTGAGATTTGCTGCCACATCAAAATCTTCGCCTGTAATTTCCAATGCATATTCTTTCTTCTGCAATTGATACAGATTCAGGAAGATGGTATCGGAACTATCTACCAGCGGACGGAACTCAATTGCAAGGTCAACACCATTACGACGGATTGAAATGTTTTCCGGCGCCATTGAGAACTTGGCTGCATCATTACCATCAATTGATGCTGAAGCATTATTCTGGTATCCGGTAGCAACACCATCATAAATATCACCTGTCAGGTTCACAAGGTTCACACGCAGTACTTCAGTTGCACCGTTGTTATAACGTCCGTAGATATTAAAGTTGGTGCCATTTTTAGCGGTTTCATTCAGCGAAACAGAACCACTTCCGTTCGAAAATACCCAGAATGCACCACCTGCAGGAATCACACGGTTGCTGCTTGTATAGCTACCACCACCGCCAACAGGAGTAGACAATCCATTTGTTGTTGTCACATATCCGCCATAACCACCATTGCTGATCAGTTTGGGATCCCATACCCAAAACTTATCATTTACAGTTGACAAAATGCCAGATGTAAGTGTGATTGGTGAAGGATAAGGATTAGCAATCATATGATATCCGCTTACAAGTGTACCTGTTTGATAGTCGCCAGTATAAAGAGTTCCTTTGGCTTTTAATCTGGTAGCAGTTGCCCCACTTGCCATATTTCCTGTATTTGTTCCTGTTTTGTAATAATCGGTAACAAACACCAGGTATGGAACAGGCTTGCCGCCAGAGATCAGGTTGGCACCTGTGGTTGTTGCAGGAATTGCATAACCGGTACCACCAGTATAAGATCTCAGGTTGGTATTAGAACCAGAGCTGGTATTTTGAGAATAGCCACCTGTTCCGGTAGAATTCCACAACAGAACACCTTCTCCACCTATCACCACACCATTGTTCTGCCAGTTATTGAAGATACTGTTACCTGCAGTGGCAGATGATAAAGGAACTGAAATTCCTCTCCATGCACGACGGGCAGGGATATAGCGTTCAACAATCACATTGGTAGCATTCAGAAGATTGGCTCCATTACCAGGAATTGCGCCAACTGAAGCAGTACCAGAAGATGATGATTTAAGTGTTACATCCTGGCTGTTCAGATCTAATGTACCTGCCGTAAAGGTTAATGAATTACCTGCGCCAATTGATGCAGCACCGGTAAGTGTTTTAGTTCCGGTAGAATTGATCACAACGTTTTTATAATCAATACCGGCAATATTTGTACTGCCACCTGTAAAGGTCATCGTTGTTGCTCCTGTAACAGGACCACCACTTGCAGAGAAATTGCCGCTGATAGTAACACTGCTGGCCGTAAAGGTTTTAGGACCGTTATTACTTAATACCAAGTTGCAATCATAACTGCTTCCTTCAATACTCTGTAAAGCATCGTCACAGTTATAATTCAATGTTGCCCCTGTTTCAAGTGTAATGGTTGGTGAATTATTACTCTTCACTGCTGTAGAAGCACCGCCACTGAAACCATTTACATTTCTTACATAGAAAGTAGCTCCGTTCTTAACTGTAAAGCCGGTACCTGATTGTAAGGTTAAGCTTGCTGTATTAGTTGACAGTGCCACATTAGTGCCCGCTACTTCAATATTAGCATAGGTAGGTGTGGTTCTGATGAGGATGGCAGAGCTACCATAGAATTCAATGGTAGAAGAACTGCCCAGTGTATATGTTCCCTGAGCGCCGGGTCTTGTACCACTTGCACTGGTGCGGTAACGGCTGCTGCCTGTCATAGTGAGGTTGGTACCTGCACCACCCAGTGTGTTACTGGCCACATCCAGAATAGCGTTATCAGATACTGTAACTGTACCGGTTACAGAGCTTGGTGAAGATGTAAGGGTTTTGGTACCACTTGTTGCAAACGTAAGGCCTCTGTAATCAATACTTCCACCACGTAATGTTTGGTTACCTGCACCATTCAGGTTAATTGTACCACCTGAAAGTGTATAGGTACCGGTAAGTTGTGGAACGGTGGTTCCTGTAAGAGCGATGCGGTATTCACCACCACTCATTACCAAAGCACCTGAACCATTTACTGTGGCTGCAGCAGATTCTACAAACACACCCTGGCGAATTTCCAGGCGATCGGTTGTACCTGTGCTCTGTGTAAGATTCACCACATCACCTGAATTGGTTTTTTCAATAATGATACGTTTTGCAGTAGATCCACTTGTCATAGCTGTACCTGTGGATTGTGGAGATACAGAACCTACGTAATGGAATATACCACTCTGACTAATAGTTCTGGATCCGGTATTTTGCAAGTTACCGGTATTGGTGCCAGAAGCATTAACACCAGCTGCAGAAGTGATTTTAAGTGTACCTCCAGCATTTAAAACGAAAATACCTGCACCTGTTACATCAAAATTATTAAACTCTAGTATACCTGCATTATTAACAGTTAACTTATTGAGTGAATTTGCAAGACTTAAATTCTGGTTCACCAATTGCAATGTTGATGCGTTGGTACCATCCCCTACTTCAAAAGCTACCCTTGTATTTAAAGTGCCAACTATACTTATTGTTTGGGCACCTGATGTTCCTGAGAAAACAATGTTACCAACATCCGAAGTACATAAAATTGTTCCGCCAGACGGGATGCTTAAATTTCCTTTTAACTGAACAATTGATGTTTGTGCCCCACTCTGAGTACTCATATTTAAAGTACCACCAGAATTAACAGTAATATCTCCGTTAACTGTTGTGGTATATGTACCTGTTACAGCACTGAATGCATAAGTACCGGAATTTACAATCACATTACCACCAATTATACAACTTCCGGCAGATGTTGAATTCGCAACAACCTGCGCACTTGTGGCAATTGTCAGGTTATTTTGACAAACTTTTACATCTGTTTGACCACTTTCAACAATGCCAAACAAAGCAGTAGGTGTTCCGCTGATTGTGAGATTACCAAAATAATAACCAGCCGCATTTTGTGAAATGATACTCGGATTTTGAATCAATCGGTTGTCGCCACTACCCGCTCCATAGTTCCAATTCTGAACATCTACTATAGAACCATCCTGGAAATCTTCTGTGCCATTCCAGAATGAAGAAACACCACTGATACTGGCAGATGTAATATTTACACGTCCGCCCGATTTAACCGTTAAGGTACCGCCTGCCATATTCACAGTAGCTGTGTTGATTTGTAAAATACCCCCGCTTTCAACAGAAATGGTACCGGCGCAGGAACTGGAAGCAGAATATACCAATGTACCACCATTTTCAACGATCAGATTTGAAGCAGTAATAGAACCAGTTGTAATTGTTTGACGGATATACACTGCATTAGAAGTACCTGCTGCAGGTGCACTGGAACTATTCCAGTTGGAACCATCCCATTGTTGCCATGTGGCAGAAGCCCATGTACTGGTTCCCGAACCATTGGTACGGAAACTGTTAGTAGGTATCGTTATATTCGAAATACTGAAAGGCGAAGAGGTTGCATTTGTAAGCGATCCGCCATTAGAAGCAGTAAGTGTAATATTGGTTTGAGGAGCCGAAGTGTATACCACATTTGAAACAGCCACAGATCCTGTGCTCAATGCATAACTGCCACTGGCAGTCATATTTACACCACTGGTGGTTAACGTAACCGTTGTGGAATAATCCAGATCTGTATTATCCAATCCATCGGCTGCATAAATATTGAAAGATGGAAGGGCCACATTCACAGAAGAACCGGTAACTGTTCCAAATCTCAGTTTGCTGGCTGTTACTTCAATCCGGTTGATATCACCGGTGATATTTGAAGCAGCACCACCTGCATTTGCAGAAGCAAAGGAAGATCCGGAGGTAGATGCTGTTGCAGAAGCAATGGTAAACTGCAATTGTTGATTATCGGTTACTGTGCTGTTAAATGTTATACGAAGGTTGAGTGATAAGCTGCCGCCGTCGGTTGTAGATTCAGACAAACCACTGAAAGAAATAGTAGATCCTGTAACTGAAACAGATGAACTGCCAATCGGGTTCACACCATTGAACAAGCGGGCCGAACGTACATTCGCCCAGTTGGCAATGGTGAAGGAAATATCTGTTAAGGTAGTTCCCAATCCATCATTATCTGCAGCACCACCGCCATCACGGATGGTGAAACCAAATACGGCAATACTGTTGCCAGTACCTGTAATGCTGGATGCCTGATAAGTAGCATAATCCAGATTGGTATTGGTATTGGTGCTGGAGCCTGAATTGTAAATGATATCAGACTGGGCACTGTTGGTACCTGTTGCACTCAGATTAATTACATAAGATCCTTCATCTGCATCATCATTAGCGATCGTAAGCTGTGCTGTTCTTGCACCAGCACCACCCGGTGTGAAGGTTACCGTAAAGGTTGTGGAACCACCACCCGATGCTACAGTTGATGAAGTGCCTGTTTGGTTCACTGTGAAGTCGGCCGCATTGGTGCCACTCTTTACAACAATGGGTGAACCGCTAAGGTTGAGTGTGGATGTACCACTGTTCTGGATAGTGAATGTTACTGCCGAACCACTTGTGCCCAGTTCAACACTGCCAAAATTATGTGTACCGCCGGAAGCAATAGGGGTTGCACCCTGAAGCACATTGATTTCAGGAACAGGTGTACCGGCTGCAACACTACCATTAAATTCAAAATCATTAATACTATATGTTGTTCCGGTTGCTGCTATTCCATACACATACACACGGAAGGTAATAGCTGCAGTTATATTTGTAAACGAAGACAAACTTACTGTTGCCCCACTGGCAGCAGGGTTTGCAATATTAGAAGCAAAGCCGTCTGCACTTGAACGGATGGCAAGTGTTGGAGTACCACTGGAAGTCTGACCAGTGAATACAAAATTGGTAAAGTCAATTTTATAACCAGGATCCGGAGTTAGTACAAATTCAAAGTATTTACCGAGATCGATCGCACCTGTAGACCAGTTACTGGCGCTGAAACGGTCATTTGCGTTAGCACCCGTAACACCTGTTCGGGAAATTCCGGAAACACTAAGGTTGGAAGCAACAGTTTGTCCGCTTGTCCAGGGACTGGTTTGTCCGGGATTCGTACCTGTAATCGGGTTACTCCAGATGGGTGCCTGAGAACGGGTAACTGTAATGGTATATGTTTTTGTAGAAGCATCCTGCGCCGTTACCAATACATCAATCGTATTGGAACCTACATTCAATGACAATGCTCCGGAAGCAGAACCACTTGTTAAGGCACTGTAACCACCACCATTCACCTGCACCTGCAAGGTAGCAGTAGCATCGGCACGTGTAGCCGTTACCGTTACAGAAGAAACAGAATTGGAAACAGATGCTGTGTACGATGTGGTACCAGCAGCAAAAGAAGGTGTAATGGTACCAGCAGTAGTAGTTAATGCCGACAAGTTATTATTGGTTGAAGCCGCAGCCCTTGTAACTGTAATTGTATAAGTTGAAGTGGTTACTCCATCCTGGGCCGTTACCAATACATCAATGGGGTTGCTGCCTACATTGAGAGACAAGGCACCGGATGCTGCTCCACTGGTAACAGAACTGTAACTGCCACCATTCACACGCACCTGAATAGTTGCATTGGCCTGTGTTACAGTTGGAGTTACAGTAACAGATGTGGTGGTATATGCCACACTGGCTGTATAGGAAGTAGTACCGGAAGCAAATGTGGGCGACAATGTACCCGCAGTTGTGGTAAGTGCAGAAAGTGTAGACACGGAAGAAGCTGCTCTTGTAACCGTTGTGGTATAAGTTGTAATAGTTGTACCATCCTGCGCAGTAACTTTTACATCCACCGTATTAGAACCTACGTTCAGGCTCAGTGATCCGGAAGCTGCTCCGCTGGAAACAGAAGTGTAAGTTCCGCCGTTTACCCGTACCTGGATGCTGGCCGTGGCATCAGTAACTGTTGATGTAACTGTTAAAGATGTAGTTGTATTAATTACAGAAGCTGTATAAGCAGTTGTACCGGAAGCAAAAGAAGGCGATAAGGTACCACTGCTTAGTGTCATAGCCGATAAGGTAGACACTGTGGATGCAGCTGCTCTGGTAACGGTAATTGTGTATGTCTTTGTTGTAGTGCCATCTTCTGCGGTTACTAATACATCAATGGTATTAGCTCCCACGTTGAGTGAAAGAGCGCCCGATGCCGAACCGCTGGTTAAGGCGGTGTAGCTGCCACCATTCACACGCACTTGCAGACTGGCTGTAACATCGGCCTTGGTTGCGGTAACGGTTACACTGGTTACTGCGTATAAAACAGATGCCGTATAAGATGTGGTGCCGGCTGCAAAAGAAGGACTGACAGAACCGGCTGTGGTAGTAAGAGCCGACAAATCTGCATTCGTAGATAAGGAAGCAGCCCTTGTAACTGTTATTGTATAAGTTTTTGTGGTTGTACCATCCTGTGCAGTTACCAATACATCAATTGTATTGGATCCCACATTGAGGGATAATGAACCGGAAGCTGCTCCGCTGGTTAACGAAGTGTAACTTCCACCGTTTATTCTCACCTGTAAAGTAGCAGTGGCATCGGCAACAGTTGCGGTTACGGTTGCGGAAGAAACTCCACTACCTACCGACACAGAATAAGCCGTGGTACCGCCTGCAAACGTGGGAGAAATGGCTCCTGCTGTTGTGGTTAATGCCGAAAGGTTTGCATTCGTGGATGCAGCCGATCTTGTAACTGTGGTGGTATATGTTTTTGTGGTTGTACCATCTGCCGCAGTTACTTTCACATCCACTGTATTGGAACCCACATTTAAACTAAGTGAACCCGATGGAGAGCCACTGGTTAAAGAAGTAAAACCACCTCCGTTTACCTGAACCTGTAAGGAAGCACCTGCATCTGCCCTTGTAGCAGTTGTTGTAATACTGGTGGTTGTATAAGGAACGGTTGCCGTATAAGAAGTTGTACCGGCTGCAAATGTGGGTGATAAAGTACCTGTTGAAAGAGACCATGCAGAAAGATCTGCATTATTGGAAGGACCGGTTTCATAGGTCACTATAATAGAGCTGAAATATTGTGCTGAAGCACCTCTCTTTAAACAAAAGAAAGTATAATTTTCGGTAGGCCCTGTTGTCCAGGTATAATCAGTTGAAGTTTGTGCAGCACCTATCTGAGTTCCACCTGTGACTGTATAGTTAGCTGCTGTAGTATTTATTAAACGTGAAGTTCCTCCAAATAATGAGGAAGCAACTGATGCCGATCCAATAAAACGAACACTTACAATTCTTCCGGGAAGTGCAGAAGTATTATAAATAACACCATTGTTTGCTTGCGCTTGAATATATTGACAGGCAGTAGAGCTCGCAGGAGTATTAGCCGGGTTACAAGTGATGGCTTTACCACCAAACGAAACACTACTTTGAGTCCATGTTCTTTCGGCTCCGCTTCCATAGTTATTGGAACCAAGGACACCAGAACCACCAATAGAAGCATTGGTAATTGTAATTGAGGCAGTTTGTCCCCAGCTTACATTCCATCCTGCCATCAGCAGCATAGTAAGTACCAAGGTTACTAATGTTTTTGTAACAGAGGTTACAGTTTTCGTTTCTTTTCGGGTCGTGTGCGTACAATTCACATTCATAAAAGTTGGGTTTAGGTCAGAGCCTTTTTTTACTACAACAAAAAATTTATAATACTTGATTGTCTCAATGATAAAAACTAACATTGAGCGCTTAATTTTTTATGAACAAGATTCGTGGTTTCTTGCAGGATGGATGATGGTAAGGTTGTGTTTCAGCGGTCGGATCAAAAATAAATCAGTGTTCTTTCAGGCAGGCAAAAACGATATTAAATAAATGTAATCATTCGGTTAGTGGTGACGAAAATCAGCCTTACAACTGATAAATTGAAACCTGAAAATAAGGAAAAACCCGTAGTCGTTAACAAAATTTTCAAAAAAATCTTTCCACAACCCGTGAAAAAGCCGGTTTTGGGGTGTTTTTTTTCATTTTTTGCAACGGAGATGGAAACACGGATAAAATGGCAAAATGCGCAAGGCTTAATGCGTAATGCAAAGAGGAATGAATTACAACTTTGAAACCTGAAACCTTTAAACGTTGGTCGTTGATCGTTGGCCGTTGGCCGGAAAGACAGCCCTCCTTGTTAACCTGTCAACCAGAAACCCGAAACCTTTAACCTTAAACCTCTTGAACTTTTAAACCCTTTGAACCTCTTAATATCCCCATCGTTCAGGCCGCTGTAGCGTCCCGCCCGTGTTTCCACCCCCTGTGTACAACTTTTCCTTTTCTATAACGCACCTTTTTCGCAACTTGAAGACCTGATTGGTACCAATGGAAGAAACAAAAGAAATCAACGCCCTGCTCCACCTGCTGGATGATCCCGATGAAGAAGTGTACTCCACGGTGAGTAGCCGCATCATCTCCTTCGGGAAACAGATTATTCCCAACCTGGAACATCTGTGGGAAACCACTCCCGATGAGGAAACACAGGAACGCATAGAAATGCTCATTCACCGCCTCCACCTGCAGGACTTGCAGCAGGACTTGCGGGAATGGCTCAACGAAAGTAACCAGGACCTGCTCACGGGTTTATTCATCATCAGCCGGTACCAATACCCCGATCTCAATCTCAACCAGGCCCATCAGGAACTGGAAAAAATGAAGCGGAACATCTGGCTGGAACTGAACAGCTTCCTCACATCTTTGGAACAAGTGAATGTGATTAATAATATTCTCTTCAATTACCACAAACTCAAAGGCAATGAAGTGAATTATTCCCGTCCCGATGATTTTGTGTTTGCCAAAGTACTGGAGAGCAAGAAAGGGAATGCCTTAACCAACGGTTTGTTATACCTGGTGCTGGCACAACAACTGGATATTAATTTACAGGCGGTGAATATTCCCCGCCAGTTCATCCTTGCTTATATAGATGAAACAGGTATCGATTACAATGATGATTCCAAACGCCCGGAACATATCCAGTTTTTCCTGGATGGTGCATCGGGACAAATCTATTCCTATGAAGATGTGGAGATTTATTTCAAACGTTTGAACCTGCCCCTGTCGCCTGGTTATTTTAAACCGCTGAACAATAAACAGATCCTCGTATTACTGCTGAAAGAATATGCCAAATGCTTTTCATCGGAAGCACAACAATACAAACGGAATGATTTGTTAACCCTCGCTTCTTTGTTGGATGATACAGTTGCTCCGCAAGACGATGAGGAAGAAGATGAACTGTAAGATGGAAGGCAATTCTACATACGCATATTCGTCACCGTTAGGCACTATTCTCCTCAGGAGCAAAAAAGACCATTTGCTGAGTGCCGGTTTTACAGACGATACGGTTACTATTGACAACAACCCCAACTCCGTTATTAATAAAACCATTGTTCAACTGGACGAATATTTTGCAGGGAAACGATTGGATTTTGATATACCCCTCTCTCCTTCAGGAACTGCTTTCCAGCAACAGGTATGGCAGGAACTATTGAAAATTCCCTACGGTGTTACCATCACCTATTTACAACTGGCCAAACGGCTGGGCAATGTAAAAAGCATACGTGCAGCGGCCTCTGCCAATGGAAAAAACCCTTTAGCCATTATTATTCCTTGTCACCGTGTAGTTGGTGCCGGCGGACAATTAACCGGCTATGCCGGCGGGTTGCACCGCAAGAAATGGTTGTTGGAGCATGAAGGGAAGTTTGGAGGGAATCCGGGGTTGTTTTGAAACGTTTCAATTTCAGATCCAAACTATTTTCTGAAAAACAACGAGTGCATCAGGCAAATTCGTTCCATGTCCCCTCGAGGGGACTTTAAGGGGGTGTTCTGGAAACGAATAATACACCCCTCG
>CALCII010000009.1 GCA_937907395.1 uncultured Chitinophagaceae bacterium | reverse complement strand
TGCATTCAGCATTGAGCATTCAGCATTCAGCATTTTGCATTTTGCATTTTGCATTTTGCATTGATCATTAATCATCATCAGCATGAAAACATATTTCCACCTGCGTTTATCAATCCAGTAAAGAAAATTCCGGAAGAATGGCATAACAAATCGTTACTTAAAAGTAAGAAATAGGTTTGGATATGCGAATTTTGGTCTTCTCTTCTTTGACGCAGGAAAGTAAGAAAAGAGTTAAACGCTGAGATATGACACGGATTGGTTTATTATCAGACACACATGGTTACCTGGACGATTCTGTTGCTGAACATTTTTCAACATGCGATGAAATATGGCATGGCGGGGATTGGGGAAGTTTGGAGGTGGTTGATAAGTTGAAAGAGTTAACGAAGTTGACGAGTGTAAAGATAATTCGTGGCGTTTATGGGAATATCGACGGACAGGAAATACGCAGCCTCTACCCTGAACAATTGGTCTTTCACTGTGAAGAAGTAAAAGTAATGATCCGCCATATTGGTGGTTATCCTCCCAAATACAATCCGGATACAAGAAAAGAATTACAAATTCATCGTCCGCAACTCTTCATCGCCGGTCATAGTCACATTCTGAAAATTATGTATGATGATCAACTGCAATGCCTGCACATGAACCCCGGTGCTGCCGGTAAACAAGGCTGGCATAAAATGAGAACCCTCATTCGTTTTGTGATCGATGGAAAAAACATGAAAGATTGTGAAGTGATTGAACTGGGGAAGAAGTAATAAGTAGTAAGTTTTAAGTTGTAGGTTATAAGTTATGAGCGAAAATAAAAACAGGTTGAAAAATAATCTTTTCAACCTGTTAACTTAAAACGTTTCAACCAGCAACTACATTCCCGGGAACCAGGGACGGCCAATACCTTCACGGAACGGCCAGGGAACAGCTGCAAGAATAAGCAACAAAGCAATTACATACAGAATGGTGGCAGCTTTGTAGTTGAGTTTTTTTGCTTTACCCCTGGCTATTGTAATCAGTACTATGGCAATCACCATAGCACTGATATGTTCCACCACCCAGAAACGGGCAAAACTATCTTTCATCACAGCACCCATTCCTCCCAGGTTTTCAATCATATGAAAGCCCACTACTTCGCTATTGAAATACTGGAACAATCCCAGCAACAGGGTTATATGAGCTGAAATGAGCAACCAAAGGCTTGTCTTTGTAATCTTTTCATTCTTCGTAATTGCCTGTATCAATGAAAGCAATAACAGAATGATAATGATCCAGCGTAATGCGTTATGCAGGTGTAAGAGGCCGTTATACATAAATTAAATTTTTTACAAATCTAAATGATTTAAAAAGAATTGTATCGTCAATACTATTCCACCCAATCGGCAATAAAAATATTCGTATCTCTTGTGCCGCCGTTATTGCGGTTGCTGCAAAAGACAATCTTTTTTCCGTTAGGGCTGAACATAGGGAACGCATCAAATCCTTTATCCCGACTGATCTTTACGAGATTGGTTCCGTCTTCATTCATGGTGTATAAATTGAACGGAAATCCACGTTTGTATTCGTGGTTACTGGCAAAAATGATACGCTTACTATCGGGCATATAGGCAGGCGCCCAGTTTGCTTGTCCGAACGAAGACACTTGTCGCTGGTTCGTTCCGTCTGCATTGGCCACCCACACTTCCATATTGGTTGGCGCTACCAATCCTTCAACTAACAGATCCTTGTATTCTTTGATTTCGGCTTCTGTTTTGGGACGTGAAGCACGCCAGATAATTTTCTTTCCATCGGGACTGAACCAGGCACCACCATCATAACCCAGCTGATTCGTAATCTTCACCTCCTTACCGGTTTTCAGGTTCATAATATACAGATCAATATCACCATCTTTTGTGCTGGTATAGATCATCTTTGTACCGTCGGGCGACAGCGTTGCTTCTGCGTCATACCCCTTACTATGTGTAAGTTGTTTTACAATTTTTCCGTTAAGGTTGGCCATGAAAATATCATAACTATCATATAAAGGCCAGATATATTTGTTGCCGTATTTTCTTCTGTCGGGTACCGGCGGACAAGTATCGGCACTCAGATGAGTAGAAGCATATATGATGTGTTTTCCATCCTTAGTAAACGTACCGCAGGTGGTTCTTCCTTTTCCGGTGCTAACCAGCCGGGGTTCAAATTTTTCGCTGGGCCTGGTGGGAACTTTTGCGATATACATCTGATCGCACATGATGCCTTCCTTAGGATTTGTTTTCTGGAAGATGAGCCATTTGCCATCGAAGCTGAAATAAGCTTCTGCATTATCTCCACCAAAAGTGAGCTGACGGATATTTTTAAAATGATGCTCTTCCGGATAAAGTAACGTATCGCCGTTCTGGATAGTACCTGTTAAAGGTGCATGGAAACGGAATGCGGTAAGCACTGCAATCAAAAGAAAAAATACAGAAACGAACAGAAGCCTTTTCATCATTACTATTTTTTTGCAAATGTATCAGTTAAGAACCTGTAAAATTCAACCATTTGTCAAAAGCCCGTCAATTAAATTGAGTAAATTTGCCGCATGTTCAATATCAAGACCTTGTTACTGTTTAGCAGTACCCTCATCATTACCGCCTGTAACAATACAGGAACGAATAAAACTCCGGCAACAGATACCACTGCGCAAAACCCGGTAACTGTCCTTGAACAGCAAATTGAAAAAGACAGTGTCTCGGCCGACAGCCTGAGGCCCCAACTGGTGGAAAAGCTGGTGGAGGCCGGACAATATAAAAAAGCATTGCTCCACATCAACAAACTTTTGGCGAAAGACACGGCCAATCCCGGCTTCCTGTATATGAAAGCCGATGCACTGGAACGCATTGGGGATACGGTTGCTGCGATTGCACACTATGAAAAAGCATTGCATACTGCCGGAATTTTTACCGATGCTCAGTTCAGGGCTGCGAATTTGTATGCAGAAACAGGAAATGCAAAAACAATAGCCATTTGTGATGATTTATTACAACAACCGGGAGGTATACGTATGCGTTCCGATATACTTATGATCAAAGGGATTTATTATTCCAACAAACACCAGTACCCGCAAGCAATTGCCATTTATGATCAGATCATAAAAGAAGATTATTCCTATCTGAATGCTTATATTGAAAAAGGGTTGGCTTATTACGATCAGAAAAAATTCAAAGAAGCCCTTGAGATTTTCAGAATGAGTACCACGATAAAGAATAGCTTTGCAGATGGTTATTACTGGATGGCCAAAACAGAAGAGCAACTGAACCGGACGGAAGACGCCACCAATAATTACAAACGGGCACTTGCATTGGATCAATCGCTGGAAGAAGCCAGAACAGCATTGAAACGCTTAGGTGCCATCAACTAACTTCAAAAAGATTTATATGCCCATTGTAGCCCCTTCTCTTTTATCGGCCAATTTTTTGAACCTGCAGGCAGATTGTGAAATGCTGAATGCCAGCGAAGCCGATTGGTTTCACCTGGATGTGATGGACGGACGATTTGTACCCAACATCAGCTTTGGGCCAATGGTCATTGAATTCATCCGGAAAGCTACCAGCAAAACCTGCGATGTGCACCTGATGATTGAAGAACCGGAGAAATATGCAGAAGCTTTTCAAAAAGCAGGTGCCGATATTTTAACTGTACACTACGAAGCATGCACCCATCTCCACCGCAATATTCAACAAATCAAATCGCTGGGAATGAAAGCCGGTGTGGCTATCAACCCACATACTCCCGTGAGCTTGCTGAAAGATATACTGGGCGATATTGACCTGGTTTGCATGATGAGTGTAAATCCGGGATTTGGCGGACAAACCTTTATTCCGCAAACCATCCATCGTATCCAGGAACTGAGAAAAATGATTGATGAACAGTGCTTGAAAGTTGATATTGAAATTGACGGAGGAGTTACGGTAGAGAATGCAAAATCGATAATTGATGCAGGCGCCACGGTGCTTGTAGCCGGGAATACAGTATTTAAATCCGCCAACCCAACTGCAACTATCAGCCAATTAAAAAATATCCGCTGAGGATTTTCGTTAGAGAGAATAACTTAGTTTTAATGTTCATGAAGGCATCCAGAACCTTACTGCTCCTGTTCGTTTGTTTGTTAACCAGTGTAATTACGATTGCACAAAAAAAACAGGCTACTGTTACCGGCAAAGTGCTGGATGAAAATGAAAACCCTTTACCCAAAGTTACTGTAACCATACTGGGCCGTTCCTCCGGTACCATCACCAATGATTCGGGCTATTTTAAAATCACAGTGCCGGCAGATAAAGCTTTCGCTCTCATTTTTTCATATACGGGTTATCGTTCGGAGCAACGGAATTTCTTTCTGAATGAAAGTGAGGAAGAACAGGTTGTATTAAGGCTGGAACGTGGCACAAAAGAATTAACTGAGATTACAGTAAAAGACGACCGTATACGTACTGAGGCATCCGCCATACGCATTAACCCGAAAAATGCATTGCAATTACCTTCCACTACCGGCGGCATTGAAGCATTGATTAAAATATTTGTGGGAAGTAATAATGAACTCACTTCGCAATATTCGGTTCGTGGTGGCAATTATGACGAAAACCTCATTTATGTAAACGATTTTGAAGTGTTTCGCCCCTATCTTGTACGCCAGGGCCAGCAGGAAGGATTGAGTTTTATCAATTCTGAAATGGTGCGGAATGTAACTTTTTATAACGGTGGCTTTCAGTCGAAGTTTGGCGATAAGATGAGTTCTGTACTCGACATTCAGTACAAACGCCCCAAAGGATTCGGTGGCTCGGCTTATGTTTCTTTTCTGGAACAAGGAGTTCACCTCGAAGGCTCATCCAAAGACGATAAAGTAACGTATATCGTCGGAGCAAGAAACAGGAGCAACCAAAGCTTACTCAGCAGTCAGCAGGTGAAAGGAAATTATGTTCCCTCCAGCAACGATGTGCAGGCATATATCACCTGGCAACCAAAAACAAAATGGTTGTTTGAGCTGATGGCCAATTCCTCACAAACCAAGTTCAAACTGAATCCGGAATTCAGTAACCAGACTTCCTCTGTATTCTCACCTTATTTCACAGCCAACCTGGGACTGGATGTATATTTTGCAGGCGCTGAAGTGGACCAGTACAGCACCAATATGATTGGACTGGCCACCACCTATCAGCCAAGGAAAGAATTGAAGCTGAAGTGGATGATCAGCCGGTTCGATAACAATGAACGGGAATCATTTGATATAGCAGGTGCCTACTTATTTGGCGAACGTGATTTTGATCGGAGCAAAAGCACATTTGGTTTAATTGTAAATCCGCTTGGGGCAGGCGTTTTTCAGAACTTTGCACGCAACCGCCTCAACATACAGGTGTATAATGCAACGCATAAAGGAAGCCTGGAAAAAGGAAAACATTTTTATCAGTGGGGACACAGCATTGAGCAACAAATCATCAAAGACCAACTCAACGAATGGGAAATGCAGGATAGTGCCGGCTACACACTACCCTTCAACCCCAACCTGTTAAGCTTCAGCAAAGTCATAAAATCAAAAGCTTCTTTATCATTTACAAGATTTCAGGGATATGTACAGGACAATATCGTACTGAACGACTCTTTAAAAATGACCTTGCAGGTAGGGCTTCGTTACAACTACAACACCTTAAATAACGAATTCCTTTTACAACCAAGAGTACAGTTTGCCATGAAACCACAATGGAAAAGAGATGTGGTGATCAGGGCTGCTGTTGGCGCTTACCATCAACCTCCATTCTATCGGGAACTTCGTCGTTATGACGGAACCGTAAACGAAGCTGTAAAAGCGCAAAAGAGCTGGCAGGTGGTGGCAGGAATCGATTATAATTTCAAAGGATGGGGCGGCCGGCCTTTTAAACTGCAAACAGAAGCCTATTATAAACACATGTGGGATGTGGATCCCTATGATGTAGACAATGTGCGTATCCGCTACTTTGGCAACAACAATGCAAAAGCATATGCAACAGGTATAGAAACCAGGATATTTGGCGAATTAGTAAAAGATGCCGAAAGCTGGCTGAGCATTGGTTTCATGCGCACGAGGGAGAACCTGGATAACGATCAATGGTACAATTACAAACTGGATTCATTGAATCAACCCTATGATAGTGTATTGGTACAAGGTGGCTGGTTCCGCCGTCCAACTGATCGCTTCCTCACAGTTGGGATGTTTATTCAAGATTACCTGGCTACCAATAAGAACTTCAAATTTCACATGAACCTTTTGTATGGAACCAATCTACCTTACAATATTCCTAACAGCGTGAAATACCGTAATGCATTAATTATTGACCCCTACATACGTGTGGATTTTGGTTTCAGCGCTTTATTGCTCGATGCAGAAAAGAGTAACCGGAGAAGCCATAGTCCGTTCCGGAATTTTCAGAATATCTGGGCAAGCCTTGAAATCTTCAATGTCATTGATCGTCCCAATACCATCTCTTACATGCTCATCAAAGATTTTTCAAACACACTGTTTACGATTCCCAACCGGTTAACTCCCCGTCTGGTGAATTTTAAAATTGTGGCCCGCTGGTAATCAGCCAAGCAGTTTTTCAAAGCGTTTCAATTCACTTTTCTCAGCTACCGAAAACAATTCATCGTTATCATATTTTGCTTTAAAGAACAAAACTCTTTTGTGTTGCGGATATTTCTGCAAAATAGCGTTGATCACTCTTCCTGTATCTTCATCTTTTATAAACACAGGTGTGGCTTCCGATGGTTTGGATCGTTCTCTTGTTGGCTTCTTTAAAATGATCGCTTCCAGTGTTGCCAGTTTAGGTGCCGGAATATCCTGCACCTTCAATGCTTTCTGGTACAAACCTTCCAATTGCTTTTTGCTTAAGCCTCCCCGCTCTTCATATTGCTGAGCAAGACTGGCAACAAAAGAAGAGTCAGGCCTTGCCTTCAGCATCAGTTGCAATACATCTTTGATCACGTCCACTCCGGGCTTCTTACGAATCATACCTGCAATGTAAGAAAGCTGATAGTAATTTGATAACAGAATGATCAAATGTGTATCCGCTCTAACATTCTAACTTACAGTTTCCACACGCTGTGAATAAGTAACCTTGTAAAATATAAATTGTAAAGATTAATATTGAAACAGGATGGGTATTTAGTATAAAAACGACCGGTATCATATTTGTGAACATTGATTGTTGTGTTACTGCCTGAAACCAAAACACAACCGTCAGCAAAAATGAAAACGCTTTGACTGAAACAATCATTAACCTCGAAACCGTAAACCCTATTGAGTTCTTTGGTGTTAACAACGGTAAACTCGACCTACTCAAAAAGAAATTTCCACTCTTAAAAATTTTATCCCGGGGCACTCAGATCAAACTGAGCGGAAGCCCTGAACAAGTGGAACAGGCAAAGGAAAAAATTGATTTGCTTGTCTCCTACCTGGAACGAAACGGACAACTCAGCGAAAATTATTTTGAACAGATTCTTGGCGGCGACGATCAGGAAACGGTGGATCATTTTGTGGAACGGCATCCCAGCGATGTACTGGTGTTTGGCCCCAATGGAAAAACAGTCAGGGCCAGAACACAGAATCAGAAACGTATGGTAACAGCCTGCGATAAAAATGATATCGTATTCGCTATCGGGCCGGCAGGTACCGGTAAAACATATACGGCTGTTGCATTAGCTGTACGTGCTTTAAAGAACAAACTGGTAAAGAAAATCATTCTTACCCGTCCGGCTGTAGAAGCAGGTGAAAGTCTTGGTTTTTTACCAGGCGACCTCAAAGAAAAGATTGACCCTTATCTGCGTCCCTTATATGATGCACTAGATGACATGATTCCTGCCGATAAGCTGGGCTATTATATGAGTACCCGTGTCATTGAAATTGCACCATTAGCTTACATGCGTGGACGAACACTGGATAATGCATTCATCATCCTTGATGAAGCACAGAACACCACCAACCTTCAGTTGAAAATGTTCTTAACACGTATTGGTGCCAATGCAAAAGCAATTATAACTGGTGATCTTACACAGGTGGATCTTCCCAAAAATCAGCGAAGCGGTTTGGAAAAAGGGATCCAGATTCTGAAAAATATTGATGGCATTGCGCACATTGAACTCGATGAAGAAGATGTGGTACGTCACCGATTGGTGAAAGCCATCATCAAAGCTTACGACAGAGATCATAAGCAGGAACAGGAACGGCATGGATAATCAACTATGATACAAACCGGCGATCCCGCCCTGTTCATTCAGGCGGGATTCTTTTTTAACGTAGTTATTCATCATCACTTCTTTGCAATACGGTGCTTTGCCTGTAATTTTGAATGAATGGATTCCATTATGAAAAGAATCATAGTACTATTGGGCGTTGCAGGATTTCTTTTTTCTGCCTGCGGCGATAAAAAAGAACGTCCGGATGATGCATTGGAAACAGCCCGTGAATTCATCCGCAGTTCATTGAATGGTGAGTACGGATGGGCTCGTGAACTGATGCTGAAAGACAGTATCAATAATTTTGAGCTGGATCAGATCGAAAAGAAATACAAAGACGATATGAGCGCTTCTGATAAAGAAGGTTATAAAAAAGCTTCTATCATCATACATTCGGTTGATAATGTAAGCGACTCTGTAGTGATTGTGAACTATTCCAATTCTTACAAAAACAAACAAATGCCGGTTAAAGTAGTTAGAAAAGATGGGCTGTGGCAGGTAGATCTCAACTACACTTTCACCGGCAACCTCTGATTCTCATGTTGAAAAATGTAATGCTTGTAGCAGCAGGTGGTGCATTAGGAAGCGTAGGTCGCTACCTGATGGCACAAATGCTACGCACCCAACATTTTCCATGGGCAACATTCCTCGTTAATAGTATTGGTTGTTTTATCATTGGTGCCGTATTGGCCGTATCGCTCCGCAACTCCGGTTTTGAACAAAACTGGAGATTATTCCTCGCAACAGGTATTTGCGGCGGTTTCACCACTTATTCTGCTTTTTCATTGGAAATGCTGAGTATGCTGCAACAAAACCGCATCTTTCTGTTCGCTATATACCTGTTGGCAACTGTAGTGATCGGGCTCATTGCCACCTGGCTGGGCTACACCCTTTTCAAGTAATCCATTTACCGGTATTTTCCCCTGCTTATATTGGATTTTGGCTATTGGACATTTTTCAGGTACTTCGCAGACTGAAAAGTGAAGTTCGTTATGAGTCAACCTAATAAAAAAGATGCGCTGGGCAAGGGAATCAGATCCCTGCTGCAAAGTATTGATGAAGACCTGAAAACCACAGCCGGGCAACTAAAACCCGAAGTGAAAGAAGTGGCTACAGGAGTCATCCGTATTTCTGTGGATGATATTGAAATCAATCCCAAGCAGCCCCGTCATGATTTCGACAAACAATCACTCGATGAACTGGCAGAATCTATCAGACTGCACGATATCATTCAACCAATAACCGTTTCACGTAGTGGTAATAAATACCGGTTGATTGCCGGTGAACGCAGATGGAGAGCCAGCAAACAAGCGGGATTAAAAGACATCCCCGCATATATACGCCAGGCAAACGATACCGAACTACTGGAATTAGCCTTGCTGGAAAACCTGCAACGGGAAAATCTCAATCCCATTGAAATCGGACTCAGTTACAAACGCCTGATGGAAGAACTGGATTATACACAGGAACAAGTGGCCGAGCGCATGGGTAAAGACCGCACCACCGTTACGAATTATATTCGTTTGCTCAAACTTCCACCGGATATTCAAACAGCAGTGCGTTCGGGCAACCTGAGTATGGGTCATGCACGTGCCCTGATCAATGTAGATACAGTAGATAAACAACTCTACATTTTTAAAGAAGTAACCGACAAAGATCTTTCTGTCCGCCAGACAGAAAATCTTGTAAAACAATTGTACAAACTCAACCCTGTTAAAAAAGAGGTAAAGAACGATCTGCAACAGGCCTTCCGTAAAATAGAAGATAACTTAGCTTCTCAATTCAACACGAAAGTGAAGCTGAAACATTCTAAAAAAGGAAACGGCACCATTACCATTGAATATTTTTCGCTGGAACAGTTCAACCATATTCTCAAGCAACTGGGCGTAGGCGTTGATTAATTTACAAACAGAGCGTAAGCAGTGAGCAATCATTCAACCAAGAAACATTTATTATCTGTCCTGCTGTGTTGCTTGCTGGCAATGGGTACAACAGCCCAGCAAAACAACAAGCGTTCATCTGTTCCAACCGATACCAACACCGTTACTAAAAAAGATACCTCTAAAATTTTTATTCATTCTCCCCGCACAGCCACCATCCGTTCTGCTATGATTCCCGGATGGGGACAGGCTTACAATAAAAAATACTGGAAAATCCCACTTGTGTACGGAGCATTAGGCACTTGTGTTGGATTCTTTATTTACAACCGGAATGAATATGTGGCAGCACGTGATGCTTACCGCTATATGATGGATAGCGATCCTTCAAACGACGCACTCATAGCTCCTAAGTTTCGTCCCATTGATCCGGAAGCAGTACGCCAATACAGAAACGCTATACGGCAGAATGTAGATTACTCCGTTCTTGCATTCCTGGTATGCTGGGGATTGAATGTGGTGGACGCCACTGTTGATGGCCATTTGAATTCGTTTGAAGTAAATGATAATTTATCATTGCGCATCAAACCCGGTTACCAACCGCAAACGCAGCAGAAGTCGGTTGGACTGGTATTCACTTTCGGAAGCAAACAAACACGTTAATAGTAAATCTGCAACAATGAAAATTGCATTAATCGGTTACGGCAAAATGGGAAAAACGATTCATGAAATCGCCAAACAGCGGGGGCATGAAGTGGTACTGATCATTGATCTTGATAATGCACAGGACCGCACAGTTGAAAATATCCGTAAAGCAGATGTGGTGATAGAATTTACCACACCTCATACGGCATTTGATAATGTAACTTTCTGTTTGTCGAACCAGGTTCCGGTTGTTTGTGGTTCCACAGGTTGGTTAGCCCGGCTGGAAGAAGCCAAACAAATTGCCGCCGCTCACAAAACAGGTTTGATTGTTGCCAGTAATTTCAGCGTGGGTGTAAACATTTTCTTTGAAGTGAATAAACGCCTGGCCCAGCTTATGAGCCATCAATCTTCCTATGATGTAACGATGAAAGAAATTCATCACACACAAAAGAAAGATGCGCCAAGTGGTACCGCCATCACTCTTGCCGAACAAATACTGCAGGAAATAACCCGCAAACAAAAATGGGTGAACGAAGAGGCAAAGTCGCCCGATGAACTCAGTATCATCAGCGAACGCATAGACCCGGCACCCGGTACACATAGCATCTGCTACAGTTCCGAAGTGGACGATATTGAAATCATCCATACAGCACATAACCGCACCGGTTTTGCTTTAGGTGCTGTGTTAGCCGCCGAATTCCTGAAAGGGAAAGAGGGATTTTTTGGAATGAAAGAAGTCCTTAACTTGTAAAGGTGATACGCCTGTTTCTTCAACGAATTCTTTTATTGAGCCTGCTGGTCCCTGCAATTCCGATGCAGGCGCAGATGCATGTGATTGACAGCCTGAAATCAGTTGTTAACAGCAGCACCTCCGACGAAAAAAAATTGCAGGCACATATACTGTTGAGTTCACGTTTGTGTACAGTGAGCTTTAATGAAACAATTGCTGTGGCCGATAACGGAATTGAACTGGCAAACAAACTGAAGGATTCCTTTGCATTGGCAGAATTAAACCGCAACAAAGGAATTGCCAATTACTTCAAAGGAGATCTTGAAAAGGCAGCCAATCTTTATTACTACGCAGCCGGCATTTATGAGCGCAACAATAAACGGAAAGAACTTGCTTACGTATTAAATGATATTGCGAAACTGTATCGGAAAACCAGGGACCTGAAGCGTGCTAAAATTATTTACGATCGCTCCCTTACCCTTTTCCAAACATTAAAAGATTCCAGCGGTATTCAAATGATCCTGAATGAAAGCGGTGTTGTTTATGAATACCAGGGCAATTACAAAGAAGCATTACGCAGGTACCAGGCTTCCTTGCAAATGGCAAATATTCTCAAAGACACTATGGGTAAAAGCTGGTGCTTCAGTTTTATTGGGGGCGTGTATTTATTGCAAAACCGTTTTAAAGAAGCAGAAGATTATCAACTACGTGCCTTAGCTATACGTCAAACAAAAACAGACACATTTGCACTTGCATTAAGCTACTCCGACCTTGGAATACTTTACAGCACATGGGGCAAGTATGACCGTGCCAAATACTATTTTGACCAGAGCATTTTCCTGGCAGAAAAAATGCAATACAAAGAACTTCTCTCTAACAACTATGCAGAGATGAGTAAGATGGCAAACATGACCGGAGATTATAAAACAGCATTGGACTATTTCACATGGCATACCCAATTAAAAGATTCGCTTTTTGCCGAACAGAAAACCAGGCAAATAGAAGAGATCAGTACTATTTATGAAACCAGCAGGCGGGAACAACAGATCAGCGAACAACAAAATGCCATCAGCAACCGTAACCTCTTACTTGCACTTGCTGCGATTGTAATCCTTGTTGGTTTGTTTATTGCCTGGTTGCTCAACAACCGGTATAAAGTAAAACAACAACTGCGACTGCAAACTGAAATCATGCACCAGCAGGAACTTGCCGCCTCTGCCATTCTTGAAGCCGAAGAAAAAGAACGTACCAGAATTGCACAGGACCTACATGATGGTGTGGGACAAATGATGAGTGCCGCACGAATGAACCTCTCTTCCTTCTATAACAATATCAACATCCCACAGGACGAAAGCAAGTCGCTTTCAAATATTATTAAACTGGTAGATGATAGTTGTAAAGAAATACGAACAGTATCTCACAGCATGATGCCGCTTGTGCTTTCCAATAAAGGTTTGCCGGAAGCAATTGAAGAGCTATTATCCAAAATCAACCCATCTGTTTTGCAAACCCGTTTTTACAACGAAGGCTTTGCAGAACGGCCCGATAGCAATACAGAGACCATTCTTTTCCGTGTGATTCAGGAATGTATTAACAATACGTTGAAACATGCTGAAGCCTCCCATCTTGATATTTCAATAATAAAAGATAAGGAAGGCATCAGTGTTACCATTGAAGATGATGGTAAAGGGTTTGATGTACTGAGCGTGGAAGATGGAATGGGGTTAAAAAACATCCAGAGCCGGATCCAGTTCTTAAAAGGTACAGTTGAAACAGATACTGCACCCGGCCGTGGAACCTCTTATGTAATTCATATTCCCTCCCAGCCCGATCTGCGGCAGAACAATTAAATTTCCCTATTTTCGGATAAACCTTAGATTTTATATGGCTGACACCAAAATCAAATTAGCTATTGTAGATGATCATCAGATTGTAATTGATGGGCTCAACTCATTATTGAAAGGTCATGACCGCTTCGAAATTGTACTGGAAACCACACACCCTGAAACGGTACCGGATCAATTGAAGAAACAGGATGTAGATATCCTGCTCACAGATGTACAAATGCCCGTAATGACTGGTGTGGAACTGGCGAAGTTGGTAAAGAAACAATTCCCGTCCATTAAAATCATAACACTTTCCATGAATGGAGAAGGAAGCCTCGTGAACCAGATGATTGATGAAAGCGATATCAGTGGATATTTATTAAAGAACATCGGGCAGACAGAATTCCTCAACGCATTGGATAAAATTGCAGCAGGTGGTATTTACTTCAGTGAAGAAGTACTGCAGGAAATGCTCAAAGCAAGTGAACGTAAAAAAGAATCAGAAGAAAATCACCTCACCAACAGGGAAGTAGAAATTGTTCGTCTCATCGAAAAAGAATACAGCAACAAACAAATTGCGGAAGAATTATTTCTGAGTGAACGTACTGTTGAAACGCACCGCAAGAACATCTTCCGCAAAACCAAAACCAACTCTGTAATCGGGCTCATTAAATATGCGTATGAGCACAAACTGGTGTAACCTACTATTTTAATGCAAAGCCTAAACGTAACTGAATGGTATTGGATGTACCATCTGTGTTACGCTTTTTCCATCCGTCATAATGCAATGAAATATTGCTGAAGCTGCCATGGTAACCTATCCCGGCATCATATACAAAATTCGATTTAGATGAACTCATCGTTTCGTCTTTGAGCAAGCCCAAACCTGCATTGCCGGTTAAGAAAATCTTTTTAGCTGCGTAGTAACGAAATCCCGCTTTTAATGGAATCATCCGGATCTTTCCGTGAGTATTATCATCCTGATTTTTATATGAATAATAGCCGGTTGATAGTACAAAAAAAGCCTTTTTACTTCCAGTGCCAATAAATCCATCAATCCCGGATACGCTTTTATAGCCATTTTTAAAATCACCGGTAGCTCCTCCCAACACCAGGTTACCACCCAGTATGGGATTCGACTTTTGTGCGAAGATCTGCTGTGATGCCAGCATTGAAAAGAGTATCAGTCCGAGTTTGAAAAAAGATTTCATTTTCATAATTTGCTTTCGACAAAAGTATTTTTCCGCTTTGATCTTATAATACCCGCTACCACGTAATTTCGGTTTGTTAAACAAAAGATATGCTCTCCAAGAAGACTCAATACGCTTTACAGGCTCTTTCTTACATGGCTCAACAGCCAAGCAATGAACCTATTCTGATTGCCGATATTGCAAAAAAGAAAAAAATCCCTTTGAAATTCCTGGAGAACATCCTGCTTACACTTCGCAAAGATGGCGTACTGGAAAGCAAGAAAGGGAAAGGCGGAGGTTACTATTTTAAAATCAAGCCCAAACAGATTTCTTTGGCCCGTGTAATCCGTTTGCTGGATGGCCCAATCGCTCCTTTGTCATGTGTGAGCCTTCACTTTTATGAACGTTGTAAAAACTGCGACGAAAAACATTGCGGGCTGCATGATATGATGGCGAAAGTGAGAGATGCCAATCTGAAAATTCTCGAAAGCAAAACGGTTGCCGATCTCACCAAATAACAATTATGAAAACCTGCTGCATCATTGTTTCAGGAAAAGTTCAGGGAGTATGGTTCCGAAAACATACACAGGAAAAAGCGCAACAACTGAACATTGGGGGAACAGTAGAAAATCAACCAAACGGCAGTGTGAAAATTATAGCAACAGGAACAGACTCCCAACTTGAGGAATTAATTACCTGGTGCAAACAAGGTCCGCCCCGTGCAGAAGTTTCATCTGTTACTGTAGACTCCATAGAAACCATTTCGTTTCCTGACTTCAGAATCATCCGTCATTTTCTGTGAGGTAATTTCTTCAATCTTCTTTTAATAATCAGTTGCTGCAACACCAGCCATACCGGAATGAGAAGAAAAACAAATCCGCTTACGGTTGGCCATTTCATCATGGCACAAAAAGCGGCAACAACACCAATCAGGATTTCCACCAAGGCATCCTGCTTTTGAAACCGTAATACAATTGACTCGGCGGGCGACAATTGTAATTTATTCCGATGCTTCCATGCATAACTGTACAATTGGTGAAAAATAAGCCAGATGAGTGCATACCCAATGCTGAAGAATAAAATAAGCTTGGGAAAATCATCTTCCATTAAAACTGTTTTCCCCTGGTTAACCGCTTCCTCAAAATAATTGATGCCGGTAATCCATGAAAGCAATAAAGAAAACAGAAACTTAAGAGGAAATGCATAAAATAAAATCAGGATCAATAATGCAAGGTTCAGCACAATCACACGGCTGGTATTTAATCCATATGCACGGAAGTACTGGTTCTGTAAATACCAGAAAAAGAAGACCAGGCTTACCGTTGCCAGGAATGGTAGAAAATGGCTGATCGTGTATTGAAGTTCTTCATACGTATTGGGAACTTCCAATGACATAATCAAGAGTGAAACAGAAAAAGCAAATACCGCATCGCTCAATGCTTCTACCCTGAAAATTTCTGTTCCCCTGATAACGGAACCATCATCGGCATGAAATAGTTTGTGGCGTAACATAGCTGAAATAAAATTTCAAGCTAGCAGGCATTCCTTCCATGCACAATGATTCTGGTAAGTTCCCTGCTTGACCCACGACAGTCTTTACAACCGGCGAAACGTATAACGGTATGTGTAGCTGGGACTTTCAATAAATGCCACCAGCCTGTCACCGGAGCTGCGGAAGTCGAACCGGTCGAAATACCAATCAATCACACGATTGTTGTTAAAATCATACAATTGAATCCACAGCACACGAGAATGATCTGATTGTCTGTTTCCATTCTCATCATAATACACAGGCCCCTGCACATCCCGCATCTGCCAGCTACCCTGCATCAAACCATAATTATCATTATAGGCAGCCATACCGTTACTATTGAAAGAGAATTGTCCTTCCTGGTACAACGTATAAACTGTTTCGTTACTGAAGGGCCTTCGCTTCTCCACTTCGGTTAATACCCATGTACCATCTATGCGGTTTTCGGGTAACCATTTTTTACAGGAAATGAAAAGAGGAAAAGAAAGAAGAAGAATTGTGTAGAGTTTTGATTTCATAAGCTTCCTTTTCCTGTATCATCACAAACACAATACCCTGAATCGTTAGAGAAACCTTAAAAGAAAAAGCCCCGTTCAATCAATGAACGGGGCTTGTATAAATTTCAGGAACAGTATTATCCCAATTTCTTTTTCAGATTTTCATCGATTGCATCGAGGAATTCTTCTGTATAGAGATAATGATCACCGTGATTCACTTTATTACCATGAATACAAACAGCCAGGTCTTTGGTCATTTTTCCGCTTTCCACAGTTTCAATACAAACGGCTTCGAGTGCATTACAAAAATCAATGAGCGGTTGGTTACCATCCAGCTTTCCACGGAAAGCTAAACCACGTGTCCATGCAAAAATAGAAGCGATGGGATTAGTGGAAGTGGGTTTTCCTTTCTGATGTTCACGGTAGTGACGGGTTACAGTACCATGGGCAGCTTCTGCTTCCATTGTTTTACCATCAGGTGTAATCAAAACAGAAGTCATTAAACCCAGCGAACCAAAGCCCTGAGCTACAGTATCGCTTTGCACATCCCCATCATAGTTTTTACAAGCCCACACGAAATTACCATTCCATTTCAATGCGCTCGCCACCATATCATCAATCAAACGGTGTTCGTACGTAATACCGGCAGCTTCAAATTGTGCTTTGAATTCGTTCTGATAAATTTCTTCGAAAATATCTTTAAAACGTCCATCGTATTTCTTAAGAATGGTATTCTTGGTAGACAAATACAAGGGCCATTTTTTATTGAGGGCAATATTGAAACAGCTGCGTGCAAAACCAATAATACTTTCATCTGTATTGTACATGGTTAATGCAACACCATCTCCTTTGTAATTGTACACTTCAAAGACTTGTGGTTCCCCTCCATCTTCAGGAGTAAAGGTCATGGTTAATTTTCCCTTCCCTTTAATAACGGTATCGGTTGCACGATATTGATCACCAAATGCGTGGCGTCCCACAATAATAGGAGCCGTCCAGTTGGTAACCAAACGGGGAATATTGTTGATAACGATGGGTTCACGAAAAACCGTACCATCAAGAATGTTACGGATGGTTCCGTTAGGGCTCTTCCACATTTGCTTCAGGTTAAACTCTTTCACCCTTGCTTCATCGGGAGTAATGGTGGCACATTTAATACCTACACCGTATTGTTTAATGGCATTGGCTGCATCAACAGTAACCTGGTCGTTGGTTTCATCCCGGTATTCCATACCCAGATCATAATATTTAATGTCCACATCGAGGTAAGGAAGAATGAGTTTGTCTTTAATGAACTTCCAGATAATCCTCGTCATTTCATCGCCATCCAGTTCCACCACAGGGTTGGCCACTTTGATTTTTTCTGCCATTGTTGGTTATTTAAACGTTTAGAAAGAGGTTAAAAAGTCAGCAAATATAACCCTGTAAGATCAAATCTGCGCAAGGTGAAACCTAAACCTGTTGCAGGTTTTGTAACATATCGGCTGTCATTTTTGAAAGATCATATTCCGGCTTCCACCCCCAATCGTTCCGGGCTACAGAATCATCAATGCTCTGTGGCCAGCTATCGGCAATCTGCTGACGGTAATCGGGTTCATAGCTGATGGTAAAACCGGGACGGTGCTTTGCAATTTCGTTTGCAATTTCTTTGGGAGAAAAGCTGATGGCCCCCACATTATACGAATGACGGATAGAGATTTTTTCTGCCGGTGCTTCCATCAGTTCAATCGTGGCACGGATGGCATCGGGCATATACATCATGGGCAGGTAGGTATCTTCCCGCAGAAAACATTTGTACTTATTTTCTTCCAGCGCTTCATGAAATATTTCCACAGCATAATCTGTGGTACCACCGCCGGGCGCCGATTTATAAGAGATCAAACCCGGATAACGGATGCTTCTTACATCTACTCCATACCGCTGATGATAATAATTGCACCAGAATTCACCGGCATATTTACTGATGCCATAAACGGTAACAGGTTCGATAATGGTTTGTTGCGGACAATTTTGCCTGGGGCTTGTAGGGCCAAACACAGCAATGGATGAAGGCCAATACACTTTGTGCAATTTTTCTTCACGGGCAATATCCAGCACATTCAGTAAACCGGCCATATTGAGGTTCCAGGCAAGGTTGGGATTCTTTTCACCTGTTGCTGAAAGAATTGCCGCCAGCAGATAAATCTGTGTGATGTTCTGACGAATCACCTGTACATGAAGCATTTCTTTATTCATTACATCCAAGCTCACATAGGGACCCGTTCCTTCCAGTAATGGATTTTGTTCCCGCAAATCGGAGGCAATCACATTCTGGTTTCCATATATTTTACGTAGTGCCAATGTTAACTCCACTCCTATTTGTCCGGATGCACCAATCACCAGTATTTTATCTTTTACCATAGCAAGCTTTAATTGAGAGTGTAAAAATAAAGCAAATACGATCAATCGTTCGCAAGAGAAAAACTTTCCTTTGGGGCTTTCAGCAACAGAAAACCAATCATCTGCAGTCCGGGCTGTTACGGGCTCCGCTTCGCTCCGGTGTTTCGCTACGCTACACACTACCCCTTCACATCCCGCAGCGGGTGGACTGAGAATATTGACCTAGGCACTTCGCATGAACTGGCATTAAAAGCCGCATTAATCTATGTTACTATTACAAAGTGTTAATAACTTCCTCTGAAAAAAAAACAAAAAATGAGAGCAATTAATAAATTTGGACAAATTCTGTCCTAAAATGACTACCCGAAAGCAGCAAATAACTACTATAGGCGAAAAAATCAGATCAATGAGAGAAAAAGCTAATCTTTCGCTTAGAGTAGTAGCTTCAGACATTGGAATTGATACATCCCTGCTGGGTAAAATAGAACGTAACGAAAGATTGCCAACCAAAGAACAATTAAAGCAAGTTGCTGCTTTCTTTTGCGTCAATGAAAAAAACCTGATTAAAGAAATGCTGAGTGATCAGTTTGCTTACAAGATTATAGAAGAGGAAGCAGACCTTGATACATTAAAGGTAGCGGAAGAAAAAGTTGCATATTTAAAAAAGAGCAAAAACTATTGAAATGACCTATAAAGTACAAAATCTGGAACTAGACTTATTCCCTAACGAAGTAAAAGTTGAGCAGGATTACACCGCCACTTTTGCCGACAACATGAAAATGCCAATTCACAAATGGTATAGATACACCGCAGGGTTTTCAGCAGCTTGGGTAAGCGAACTTATCCGAGAAGAGATAAACAATGGACGAACAAGAATTATTGATCCATTTGCAGGTTCAGGAACTGTTCTGATTGAGAGCGAATTTGCAGGTGTTGAATCTTATGGAGTTGAAGCACATCCATATATTTATCGAATCGCAAAAGCAAAACTAAATTGGAATTATCCTGCCGATAAATTTAAAGAGAAAGCACTTACATTATTGAAAATTGCTAAAGGCAAAAAGATAACACAAACAGAATTTCCCAAACTAATAATGAGTTGCTATCCATTAGAAACTATTCAGAAATTGGAAGCACTTAAACAAACTTGGCTTGATACCAAACAAGATGAAGAAATTAAAAACTTCAATTGGTTTATCATTACTGCCATTCTTAGAACAACTTCACCCGTTGGAACGGCACAATGGCAATACATTCAGCCCAATAAAACAAAGTCAAAAGTAATTGACCCTTTTGTGGCTTTTGAATCAAAAGTTAATGAAATGTATTTGGATATGAAACGAACTCAAAATCGTTTCCAAAATGTAGTTGATTCAATTATTTTAAATGAAGATGCAAGAAACATTGAATCAATTCCAGATGGTTGGGGCGACCTTGTAATTACTTCGCCACCTTATGCCAACAATTACGACTATGCAGATGCCACAAGACTTGAAATGACTTTTTGGGGCGACATTAGCGGTTGGGCTGACTTACAAGACAACGTGAGAAAACATTTGGTGAGAGCTTGCACACAACATGTTTCAAGACTTGGCGACAGCATTGACAGCATTTTGGAAAATCCGAGATTAGACATAATTAAATCGGAACTTTTAGAAGTGTTTGGAACGCTTAAAGAAGAACGCTTAAAACATGGTGGTAAAAAGAATTATCATTTAATGATAGCTGCATACTTCAACGACCTTGCAGATGTTTTTCATTCTTTAAGACGAGTAACAAATGAAAACTGCAAAATGTGTTTCGTTGTTGGCGATTCAGCACCTTACGGAATTTATGTTCCTGTTGACAAATGGCTTGGCGAATTAGCAATATCAGCAGGTTTCAGTGATTACTCTTTTGAAAAATTGAGAGATAGAAATATTAAATGGAAAAATAGAAAACACACAGTTCCTTTACACGAAGGCAGACTTTGGATAAATAGTTAAGAAATGGCAGAATCACCAGCACATAAATTCGGACAAATAATTGGCGACCTTTTGGAATTGGCATTGGAGCCACATTTACAGAAGTTTGCACGAAAACATAAACTTTACCTTGACAAGAAAGGCGAACGAAAGGCACGTTCAGGAAAGAAAGTTTCTTGGACTGATGCCAACAATAATAAACACGATTTAGACTTTGTGCTTGAACGTGGCGGAACAGAAAATAAAATTGGTGTTCCTGTTGCATTTATTGAATCCGCATGGAGACGATATACCAAACACTCAAGAAACAAAGCACAAGAAATACAAAGTGCAGTTTTACCATTGGCAACCAAATACAAAAGTTCATCACCGTTTGTTGGTGTTGTGTTGGCAGGTGTGTTTACCGAAGGAGCATTAACACAATTGAAATCACTTGGTTTTGGTGTGCTTTATTTTCCTTATGATTCAGTTGTAAAAGCATTTGCAAAATTCGGAATCAATGCAGCGTTTGACGAGAAGACAGCAGAAGCCGATTTCAGAAAGAAAATTGAGAATTGGAATAAGCTACCGAACAAAGAAGATGTAGCCAAAGAATTATTGAAATTGAATAAAAAAGGCGTTGATGAATTTTTAAGTTCACTTTCCGATTCTGTTTCTCGTTTCATTGAACGCATAATCATTTTACCCCTTCACGGACAAGAAAACATTTCAAACAGCGTAACCGAAGCTATTGACTTTCTGAAAAAGTATTCAGAGGACAAACCAAAACTTCCGTTAAGCAAATACGAAATCATTATCAAATACAATACTGGTGACAGGATTGAGGCGAGTTTTAAGGATAAGAAAGATTGTATGGCATTTTTAGAAACTTATAAATAGCTAATACTTTATAATTCTCTCAAAACTTATGAGCACAGTAGATAAAATACATGCACAACACACAGCAGGAGCACAAGCAATAGGATTTGATTATCAATTCTATTACTTTATGTTGTTAGCCCTTGAACTTCATCAAGGGCAAAAAATTGGTTTTGAAGTAAAAGATGATGTTCATATTGATAAAGAAGACGGCACTACTAATTTATTTCAAACAAAACACACAGTTTTAGAAAACAGCAATGGATCTAAGCAAAATTTGACAACATTAGATGTGGACTTATGGAAAACATTGAGTAATTGGACTGATTTCATCAAAGAAAACAAAGAAAATTCTCTTGATAAACATTCTTTTGTTTTGGTAACTAACAAGAATGAAAAAAATAATGATTTTATCAAGTCACTCACTAATTTCAAGGCCGAAAAAGACCACGATAAAATTGTTGAAAAGCTAAAAGAATTAAAAACTAAAACAACAGACGAAACAATACAAAAATATATTGATAACCTAAGTACTCTTGATAATACAAAACTGTCAGCATTTCTATCAAAACTATCTATTGAAACGGGTGTTGATGAAATAATCAAAAGAGTCAAAAATAAGATTCTTGAACGATGTGTTCAGGATAGATACGTTGAACCAATTTTTGAAAAACTATGTTCAAATTTTCAAGAAGCAAAGTACACAGATATAAAAGACCGTAAAAAGTTTGAAATTAGTTTTAATGACTTTAAAAACAAATTTGGCAAGTGTTTTCAAATAGCATTCCAGGAAAAATCTTTACCGAAAAGAGAAATGCCTATTCTATTACCAGAAGATTTAGAAAACCAAACTTTCATAAAGCAATTAATTGATATTGGCGAAATTCAGAGTGGCTCAAAGTATATTGAAGAATATACAACCCAAATGCTGAAAACGTTAAATCATTTTTCTTTTTGGGTAGATGAAAATTTCGTGTTGCCAACAGATATGGACGATTTCAAGAAAAACAGTATTCAAATATGGGCAAACGAATTTAGAGCAAAATATAGGCAGATTGAAAATAAGATAAGTTCAGGTACTTTAATTAATGCTTTAGAAAATGACATTAAGAATTTAGGTATTGAACTTGTTGACTATTTACGTAAACAAGACTTAGCAATTCCAAGCTATCCAGCTATCGGTGTGGAATTTAGCAATGGACATTACTATGCTCTTTCCGACAAATTAGAAATCGGTTGGCACTTTGATTGGGAAAACAAGTACAAGAAATAATGAAAGAAATTTATTACACATACAATAATGAAGCTATTGCAAGTTGTGTCCTTTTATCTGTAATGAACAAAGTTAATAAATTGGATATCGCCCGTTCGTGTTTGATTTTACCTTTCCTTTTAGACGACAGAACTGTAAACCATTTAACGAGAAAAAAAGGTCAAAACCTGAATTTGGAACAACTTGTAAAAGAGCAAGCACGACTATTTGTTTCTTTCAACAAAAGGTATGTGTCATTATTGCCAATTACGATTAATTCCTTGATGATTTTGAGTAAAAGTAATCAAATCACAATCGGAAATGAGATAATAAAAAGTGATAATTTTTCCTTTGAAGAACAAAATTTAGGAGAACGTTTTTCTAAAATAGAGAGCATAATTCCTGATTTTATGACTATGATTGAAAAGCATCAAACAGCAAAACTGTATAACGTCTTAAAAATTCAACTATGAAATTTGTACTTCACGAAATAAAGCTATGGTTCAAAGAGGATGAATCAGAACCTAAAAGTTATGAGTTTTTACCTGATAAAGTTAATGTTATTACTGGTGATGCAACCACAGGAAAAACAAGTTTTTGGAGCATAATAGATTATTGCTTATTGTCAGGGAAAGTAACAGTTGCAAGCACAATCAATGATAAAGTATTATGGTTTGGAATACGTTTTTCCATAAATGACAAAGAAATGTCCATCGCAAGAAAGACACCAACTAAAGGTGCTGTATCTTCGGAAATCTGTTTCAACTTGGGTTCATTCCCTAATAAACCTGAAAGCAACAATGAAATTGCAGAAGTAAAATCAATTTTAGATAGTGAATTTGGAATTACAGACACGCTAAGATTTCCTTATGGTAAAGAATTAGGAAAAGTACCTTTCAATTTATCATATCGCCACTTTTTGATATTTAACTCATTAACTGAAAATGTTATTGGTGCGCAAGAAACATATTTTGATACTACTTTTTACGGAAAAGAAGAATACGATAAAGCACTTAATCATATTTTCAATTTAGTCATTGGAGTTAATGATATGGAGAAAATTAAAGCTATCGAACGACTAAAAGAAGTTGAAGAGGAAATAAAGAAAATTCAAAATCAGGAAAAAACCACTCAGAGGAAATCCAAAAACTTTGAAACTAATATTCAAGTTCTATTTGACAAATGTAAAAAGTACAACTTCATAGAGTATTCTGAACCTTTTGAAACAGTTGAAACAGCAATTCCAATTATTCAAAATGTAATTACGAATACGCAAAAGGCAGCACAAAATTCAAAATTGTTTGCAGAAATTGACGAGCTGAACAAAAGGAAAAATGAAATTCAAGGTCAAATTAATGCTATTGGTCAATATCAAAAAGAATATGACGCATACAAAAGAAACTTAAATAAGTCCGCTGATAGTTTACAACCGATAGAGTTTCTAAATCAAAAATTATCAGACCAATTGGTAGATTCATACGAAACAAAAGCATTTGTAGAATCCTTAGAATCTTCCTTGAAAAGCATCAAGGAAAATCTATCCAAGAAAATCATTGAGCCAATAAAGGTTACAGGTGATATAAAGGAGTTAAGAAAACAATTACAAGAAATTGAAAAGCAAATTGGTCAACTAAATGAAATTAAAAAGAATTATCAGGCAGAAGGGGAAAAATTCATTGTATTAGGAGGAATAAAACAAGAATTAGAACAACTTCTAAAAACAGAATTTGGGAAACCTATTGACAGCATAAAATTAAATACTCTGAATGAAGAAAAAGAGAGACTTTCTAAAGTACCTGCTGAAATGGAGCAAGTTAAATTTACAATGAAAACATTGCTAAACGAAAGTATTCAAAGAAATTATTCTCAATTAAAATCATTGCCAGCGTACAAAAATTACAAAACAAGTTTTGACGATAATCAAATGGTTTTAAAGTTATATCCACCGTCTGACCAATTTCAATTTCCTTTAGATAATGTCGGAAGTAAGTCAAATTATATGTTTATGCACTTGTGTGTTTATTTGGGGCTACACGAACATATAATAACTGTAAATCCCGAACATGTTCCTCAATTCTTATTTATTGACCAACCGAGTATTCCATATTATGCAGGAAGTAATGAAATGCAAGGAAATGACGATAAATCAAAACTTATAGACGCATTCACTTTGTTAAATTCATTTATTGATTTCATTGTAAAAGAAAAGAAAAATCATTTTCAAATATTTATGGTTGAACACGCCCCTAAAGATTATTGGCTTGATAATAATTTGTCGCACTTCAATACCGTTGATGAGTTCATTAACGGGAACAAATTAATTCCAATAGAGGTTTACGATAAAAATTAAATTTTATGCAAAGTTTTACTATTGGAAAAATTGAGAGTCTCATTATTCACTTTATTGGTAATAAAAATAATGGGGACGGTGTGAGATTATCAGAAGAATTAACTCATTTTGAAAAAATTGAAGGACAGATAAAAGGACTGATAAGTAATAATTTTAAGACAGAAGAATTATATCAGTTCTTTTTTCTACCAAGTTTAGAGCTAAACCCTTTGTACCAGTTTGTCAAAAGCATTTTCAATAACAAAAGTACTTTTATAGAGCAGTCGAAAAACGCAGGAAGATTTTTATATGATAAAAGTACACACCCACAAATAAAAGGTGGAGAGTTATGCGTGTTACTTCTTTCCGATTGTCAAATCAATGGCGAAGTTGTTGATTGTATCGGATTATTTAAGTCCGAAAACAAAGATACTGTATTCAAAATAGACACATTAAAGAATGGATATGACTTGACAGAGGTTCAGGGTATAAACACCAGAAAATTAGATAAAGGTTGTCTTATTTTTAATGTCGAAAATGAAAGCGGATATTTAATTTATGTAGTGGACCATTCCAATAAAGGGGGCGAAGCCCAATACTGGAAAGATGACTTTCTTGGAGTTGCTCCTAAGAAAAATGAATACCACCATACTAATCAATTTTTAGGCATTGCAAAGAACTTCGTAACCAAACAACTTGACGAAGAATTTGAAGTAACTAAAGCCGACAAAATTGACTTGCTTAACCGTTCTGTTGAGTATTTTAAGACACATGAAACCTTTGACAAAAATGAGTTTGAAGAAGAAGTTTTCCAAGATTCAGGAATCATAAAATCATTCCGCAACTTCGACACTACTTACAGACAAGAAAACGAAATAGAAATTACAGACAGTTTCGACATTTCACCACAGGCAGTAAAAAAGCAGGCAAGGGTTTTTAAAAGCGTTCTAAAGCTGGATAAGAACTTTCACATTTACATTCATGGAAACAGAGACATGATAGAACAAGGAGTTGATCAGGATGGTCGTAAATACTATAAAATTTATTATGAACGTGAAAGTTAAACAAATAACTGAGTTTACCTTTTAAGCAGAAATATTATTTCTACTCATTAAAATGCCGGTTCCGGATTTCAGAAAATTCCGTCTCCAACAGATCAGCATAATACTTCACCATAGCTTTATCTTTCCGCATGGAAAACAATTCTTCCAGATCAACCACTTTTTCATAATCAACAGAAGTATTTCCGGCAGCAGAACGTCGTGTCAAAAGCTCTTCATATTCTGTTTCTGTCATGAAAGCCTCTCCAGTCAATTCTTCCAGTTCCTTCGTTGCAGGATTATAATTAAAAATGGTTTCTGTGATCTGCATAAAAAAAATAGATCTGCACTATTAAAGCTATTAAATTCAGACAGATTCAGGTAATTTTTAATGTTTCTACTCTGATGTCAGTCACCTTTCAGGTGAGCAGACATCATTTACCAAACAGCCCGGAAGATACAATGATCAACCGGGCTGTAGTAAGGTTAGCAGACTTTGCTAGTTGCCTTTCATGATTATTGTACCACAAGGCGTATGGTTTCACTTGTATTATTATCTCCTTTCACGTGCAGGTGATATACACCCGGCAGCAAGGCGGCATTTGCCAGATTAACCGATTGTGTTGAACTGCCGCCGGCATGCACAATCTTCGTACGGTACATTTGTTGTCCGGCTGCATTGCTCAACACCAGTTCATAAGTACCGGCCTGCATACGGTTCAGTTCAACTGTGATTGTTTTGCCCGTTACGATTGTTGGATAAACAGAAACACCAGTGCTTGTATGATCACGTTGCACTCGTACCACATTGCTATACTTATATCTTCCATCGAGATCCAGTGTCTTAATACGATAGTAATTGGTGCTGTTTAACGGATTTACATCCAGCCATTCATAGGTTTGAACCTGTACGCTGTTCCTGGATGCTACATAAAACTGTTTTGTAAAATGGGAACCATCTGTACTTCTTTCCACTTCATACCCATTCATGAGCTCTTCATTCACAGTTGTCCACTCTACCTGCACTCCCGAACCTTTTGCATATGCTTTCACACCCAGTAAGGTTACAGGCAAACTACTTCCCTGGCGGAAGATGATACGAAAACGTTGTCCGCCTGAAGCTGCTGCATTTGTTACAGAGAAATCCACTTGCGAATTACCTGTAAGATTCAATGGTGTTTCTGTGTTGAGATATAAATCCTGCAGCACAGGTACTGCACCTGCTGCTGATACAAAATTATTTTCCAGTACTAAGCGGTACGAACCAATAGCTGTGTTGGTCATATTCAGGTATAATGTATCACTGAGGTTTAATACCGGCAGGTGTTCAAATGTGAGATTAGCACCCGTTCTGCGGAAAGAAATATTATCGGCACTGTTATTCAGTTTGATACCATCCTGTTCATCTACTGCCGCATTTCCACCATCATAAAAGAAGGCAACTGCACCATCGGTTGAAACAAGTGTATTGCTTTGATTTTTTTGCAGTGTAACTCTCACAAAATCGGCTGAACCGCCTTCCACTTTGTTTGTGGTATTCGCTGCCTGTGTGCGGAAAACAGCATTGGTTGTTCTTGTGCTTTTATTCGATTCTGTGAAGTTAACCGTTACGTTTCCTCCCGGAGCAGGAACGGAACGTACAAAAAATGCTTGTCCGCTTTGTATATGAGTGTATGGCGCATTGCTATAGCCACCTGTAACAATATTATAAACTTTAAATGTACGGTCGAATGAAACATAACCACCTAAACCAGCAGTACCAGCTAGATTAGGATCCCACATCCAGAGTTGATTGGCAAGATTGCTGCCTGTTAAAGTTCCCGGATCAATAGCAGATGCATACGGATTGGCCACCAGGTAAAAACGATTGGATACACCGGGAGCAGAAAAACTGCTGTTACCCGTAATTAATGTACCAGTTGAAACTAAAGTGGTTGCTTCAAATCCACTATTACCGGCAATTCGTCCACTACCATTTTTAAACGGCCCGGTTACGAATACCATGAATGCATTATTGGTAGTACCGGTAAACAATTGTTCCGTTTTTGTATTATCGACGTTTACCCAAGCTCCGTTCTCATATTTCGTTACCGAGTATCCGGTACCGTTAGCTAAACCATTAGGAGATGCAGTTGAAGGATTGGAACCATTGGGCCCCCAGATTTCAACGCCGGTTGTGTTTACATTTCCATTGTTCTGCCAGTTATAAAACATGGTTTTATCTGTAGCATCTTTCAAAGGCATACACAACATCCGCCAGGCCCGTTTTGTGGCAGGGATGTAACGTTCCACTGTAACTTTGGTTGCGCCTGTGAGTGTTCCTGTGATTCGTCCAATGGAAGCAGTTCCGGTAGCATCTGATTTCACAGTAACAGGACGTGCACCAAAGTTGGCCGTTCCGCTGATGGTTAAAGTTTTACCAGGAGCTATCACAAGTGCGCCTGTACCGGAAATAGAAAGCGAACCTGCAACAGTTACATCCACATTCATCAATGGTGTACCACTTGAAATAGTAACCGTTTCTTCTGATAGTGGCACATGATTACAAGACCAGTTAGACCCTACATTCCAGTTACCTGTTCCACCAATCCAGTTATTGGGTACTAGTGATACAACAGATGTATTACTGAGAGCCACATTACATGATCCGTTGTTAACAGATACCAGTTGCAATGTTTGAGAAGCAGCTATGTTTGAAACAGTGATTGTGGCAACTCCTCCCGTTAATACAATTGTTTGATTAGCGCCTCCGTTGAGTTTATAGGTAACTGTAGCACCAGTTGTACCACTAAGTTGAAATACTGCATTGCTGCCTGCACAAACCGGTCCGTTGTTACTGCTGATGGTTACTGTGGCAGCAGCAGCCACGGTTACGGTTGTGGATACAGAAGATGAATTCCCAGTACATCCAACTGCTGTAACAGTAATGGTTGCAGTACCGGTAAACGAAGGATTCCATGTCACGGTTGCAGTTGATCCTGTACCAGAGATTGTATTTCCGGTACCACTTACTGTCCAGATATAACTGCTTGCATTAGCTGCTGTTGAGGTAAAGGAGGTTGTTCCACTTCCCTGGCAAATAACCGGTGAAGCAGTTGATGGAACAGAAGGTGTACCTGCTGCAACACAACTTATAATTCTTGCAACCCTTGTTCTTACAATATTATTATAGCTTGTGAACGATCCGCCAATCACAACTTTACCATCGGACTGATAAATACTGGTTTCAATATTTGTACTGGCACCTGTTCCGCTGATGAATGTGGCATCAACTGTTCCATCGTTATTGAAACGGCCAATGCGGTTATTGGTAACACCATTCATAGTGGTAAAATATCCTGTTACCACAAACTTATTATCACTTTGCAGCAAAATGCCTGTTACACGATTGTTGACTCCTGTTCCCGGATTAAATGTGGCATCCAATGCTCCGGCTGCGGTAACACGCACAATCCTGTTTCTTGAAGTTCCGTTATAGGATGTGAAGTTTCCCCCAAGAAGAATTTTCCCATCGGCTTGAACAGCAATCGCATTTACGTCACCGTTAGCACCTGTACCGGGATTAAATGTTGCATCCACACTGCCATTCGCATTTAAGCGGATGATTCGGTTGCGGGCCGTACCATTATAGGTAGTGAACAATCCCCCTACCAATACTTTACCATCAGGTTGCAATACAATTGTTCTCACTCCACCATTAAATCCTATTCCAACGGAGAATGTAGCATCTATAGTTCCATCACTGTTGAGCCGCACTATTCTGTTTACTGTTGTGCCATTATAGGTTGTAAAATCACCCCCCACAAGAATCTTTCCATCCGGTTGAACTCTTGTAACTAATACGTTATTCTCGGTACCTGTACCCGGATTAAAAGTTCCGTCCAATGTCCCATTTGTATGTAAACGTGCAATACGGTTGATCGATGTACCATTGTAAGAAGTGAACAATCCACCGATTATGATTTTTCCATCGGTTTGAATTGAAATTGTACGCACACTGTTATTGGCTCCTGTTCCATTTACAAAACTGATATCACCGCTTCCATCGGCATTGGCACGGGCAAGCCTTGTTCTGGATAAACCACCGAATATTGTAAAATCACCACCTAAAAGTATTTTCCCATCAATTTGTAACACCGACGCAAAAACAGTTCCACTGGCACCGGGTGCCTGGGCAAACTGTGTATCCAGTAAACCAGAAGTACTCAAACGGGCGAAACGGTTTCTTCTGTTTCCATTGGTTGTAGTGAAGTTTCCTGCAATAACTATATTTCCGTCCGTTTGAAGATTCAATGTGAGGATGTCACTGTTAACACCTGCTCCTGCATTAAATGTACCATCGATAGTTCCTGTTGAAATCAACCGAACGATTCTGTTATTCGTGATACTATTAAAGGTTGAAAAAGATCCTCCCAGAAGAATTTTACCATCTGTTTGTATAGCAATCGACCTTACAACTCCGTTTGCTCCTGTTCCGGGATTGAACGTGGCATCCAATGCACCGGTCGTGGTAATTCTTGCAACACGGTTGATGGTTGTTCCGTTGTAGGAAGTGAAGTTGCCTCCCAAAATCATTTTTCCATCATTCTGTATAGCGATTGCGTAAATTGAATTATTGGCTGCAGTACCCGGATTAAATGTAGCATCCAATGTGCCGTCTGCATTCAATCGTGCAATGCGGTTTCTTGTTATGCCGTTATATCTTGTAAAATCGCCACCTATCAGAATTTTTCCGTCTGACTGAACAGCAATGGAACGTACAATACCACTGGCACCTGTTCCCACGGTAAAAGTGGCATCCAGTGTTCCATTGGCATTCAGTCGTGCAATACGATTAATGGACGTACCATTATAGGATGTGAAATTCCCTGCTATCAGAATTTTTCCGTCTGAAAGTACAGCAGCAGTATATACAACTGAGTTAGCGCCTGTACCAGGATTAAATGTTCCATCATTACTTCCATCGGCATTCAACCTGGCAACACGTAACCGGGCTGTTGAATTGTAATTCGCAAAATTACCGGCAATAAAAATTTTTCCATCAGGCTGAACAAACGATGCATAGATCACACTATCGGCTCCGGTGCCCGGATTAAACCCGGTTGATAAACTTCCATCACTGTTAACGATACCTACACGATTGAGGGCAGTACCATTATAATTGGTGAAGTTACCAGCCATAAATACAGAACCACCCGGCAGTAATACACTGGTCCAGACAGAACTGTTGGCACCAACTCCTGTTCCAAACCTTCCATCATCCATAGAATTAAAGGCTGGGTCGTTAGCACCTGGCTGACTAAATGAATTGTGTGTGAAAAAAACGAGCGTAAGAAGTAACGCCGATTTAATACCTGAATAAATCAGGGACTTGATTGGTTTCATGGGATACGGGTTTCGTTTAAGATCAGGTCAATAAAATCTGCACTAAAACTATATGAAAATGTATATACGAACAACAGATAGAACTAAAGTCTTACGCAAAAACCATCACTTATTTTAGAAAACAATAAATAATTATTAAAATGAAATAAGTGTTTCCTTTTAAAAAAAATGTGTTTGTTTTTCGAAAAAATTTGAGATTCAGCTTGTTATCAATCGCATAAAAGACCGGATTTTTACTACTACTAATCGTCTAAGCATTTCTTACTATCACATCTTCCCCTTACATCGTACATCGCACACCGTACTTCGTACATCTCACTTCCTACCACCTACATCTTACATGCCCTCCCTCCCCTTATCTTTGCCGGATGCAAGCATTTTTAAAGGATTTATTCGCCGGACAATCGTTTGAAGAAAACAATTTTTTCCTGATTGCAGGACCTTGTGTAGTGGAAGGGGAAGAACTGGTGTTTGAAGTAGCCGATAAAGTTTCTGCAATTTGTAAAAAACTAGGCATTCCTTATGTGTTCAAAGCTTCTTACCGGAAAGCCAACCGAACCAGTGGATCTTCCTTTACAGGTTTAGGAGATGAAGTAGCGCTGAAAATGATCAACGCTGTGCGTGAAAAATACAAGTTACCGGCCACCACCGATATTCATGCGCATGAAGAAGCAGCCCTGGCCGCACCTTTCGTTGATATACTACAAATACCTGCCTTCCTTTCCCGTCAAACAGATTTATTGGAAGCAGCTGCGCACACAGGAAAAATTGTAAACGTAAAGAAAGGACAATTCCTGAGCGGACCATCCATGAAGTTTGCCGTTGAAAAAGTAAAAAATGCAGGTAATGATAAAGTGATGCTCACCGACCGTGGCAATACATTCGGCTACCAGGATATGATTGTTGATTACAGAAATATTCCCTGGATGAAAGAACACGGCACACCTGTTATTATGGATTGTACACATTCCCTGCAACAACCCAACCAAACAACCGGAATCACAGGCGGCAATCCGCAACTCATTGGTACTATTGCAAAAGCAGCTATTGCCACCGGAGCCGATGGTTTGTTTATTGAAACACATCCCAATCCTGCCATTGCCAAAAGTGATGGAGCCAATATGCTTCGCCTTGATTTATTGGAAGACTTATTAGTGCAGCTGGTAAAAATCCGTAAAGCGGTAGTGTAAGAGAAGAACCCCGGGTTATTGCAAATGGCTGGGTAATACGCCAAACTCCTTTTTAAAAGCAAGGGAAAAATTACTAAGGTTGGTATAACCCAGCTTCATCCCTACTTCTTTTACTGTGAATCCATTGGTCACCAGTAATGTTCTTGCTTTATGCATACGGCTCTTCTGGAAGTATTCATAAATACCTGTACCGTACACTTTTTTAAATGCACTTTTTAACTTGGAAACACTCATGTTGGTATAAGTAGCCAGATCGGTTATGGTTGGCGGTGCTTTTGAAAAATCTTTCACCAGCATCCATTCCACTTCCATTAATTTGTAGAGGTCCTTGTTATCCATTTTTAAGATAGGGGAATCTTCCACCTCTTTCATCTTCCTGAACAAACGACTGAAGAAGACTTCAATCAGCATCATGATTGAATTGCGCAGATGCAATTCACGCAATGGCTTATGTTCGGGCGTTTCAAAAATCTGTGCAAAATACTTCCTGTAGTCGGGATTAAAAGGTTCCCTGTTGAGATGCTTCATGCGCAGACTGAGATAGGTTTTGAGCACTTCATCTTCGCTATCCAGTTCCAGGTATTCCTTCATCCATTCTTCTGTGAGCAAAATATATAAACTACGCACTTTGCTTCCTTTGGGAAGTATATAACAGAAATCAAATTGATTACTGGTAAGCATTGCGGTTGAAATGGTTTGCCCACGGGCGCCCACCACTTCGCCATCTATCTGGATTGATAAATCATGTACACCTTTTAATTCATCAAAGTGCAGGATGTAAAAATTTTCTTTTCTTTTTTTCCGGCAGAATTTGATTTCAATAGCAGAATGAAAGTTTTCAATAGAAGCAAACAATTCGTCACCTAATGGCACCAGTTCAAAATAACCATTACCAACGTGAGGAGGCAAAACAATCTTATGCTTTTCAAACGGTGCAGCGAAAGCTTTTGCAAACTTTGGGTAAAGGGTTTTATAACTGATATCGTCGTATGATACATGGATCATTCTGGTACAATATTACAAACTCTGTAAAAACACAGCGTAAAAAATCAATCAGGACAAATAATCATTCGGAGAATATCCAAATTGCTTTTTGAACGCAGCAGAGAAATTACTGATATTATGATACCCCACTCTCCTTCCTACTTCTTTGACAGACAATGAGCCTTCAGCCAGTAACTCAAGTGCATGATTCATTCTCTTTTGCTGATAATATTCATATACCGGCAGTCCGAATACAGATTTGAAAATGGTTTTAAACTTGGTAGTGCTCATAGCCGCATTTCGTGCCAGTTCATTCACGGAAGGAGGCTTGGCGGAAAAATTATCGACCATGCTTCGCTCCACTTCGAGAATAGAACGTATATCACCCGATTTAAATTTCGCCTCCACATCTGCCATTGAAACCTTCGACTGAACATGATTAAAGAAACGTTCAATCAGTAACTGGACCCTGTTCATTACATAGAGTTTGGGAAAGGGCGTTTCCGGCTCTTCCTGCATAATCTCATTAATAATTTCAAGATAGTAAGCATCCATAGGCTCCATGGTAAAACTTCTGCTCTTCAAAGCTATGTAGGCAGGAAGGATGTGGTCCAGCACTTCAATCCCCAGCAGTTTACCCAGCCAGTCTTTTGGTATTAGAATGTTTACTCCTTTCACGGTGGTTCCTGCCGGGGCACGGTAATGCCAGTCGAACAATGAACTGGTGAGATAAGCTACAGATACATGTTGTTCTTTCTTTTCTATCGTATCTGTTCCGATTCCGATCTGAAATGTTTTGGGAATGATGATATCATCAAACCGCAGGGTATAATATTCTGTTTCATCTTTTTTGCGGTAAAAAAACCATTCCCTGTTATTCTTCCCTTTAATAATATTGATAAAAAGCTTATTGGGGAGTTGTAAATAGCGCATGTAGCCTTCCCCAATATCGGGCGGAAAAAAAATCCAGCCCTCTTTCACCACCGTATTCATACGGTTTGCAAGCGCATCAAATAATTGCTTGTAATCAGAGTATTTGTACTCAAACGTAAACATAAGACTCCATTAAAATACGATGCGGTATTCAGAAATACAAGAACATCTTAATTACGCAACGGGTTTCTTCGTCCGTGCAATACATAATTCCGGACATTCATCCAAAAGGCAACAAAGAAATAAAGGACAACAGGTGAGCCGAAGGTGAGAAATGAGATATAGATGAAATACTTGCGGATGCTACTTGTGGGAATATGCAGTTTTTCCCCGATATAGGTGCAAACACCAAATACGTTCCATTCTATGAGCTGACGTAATTTGTTCATCATTGCAAAATTATAAACATTTAAACAAACAAGCCGTTAAAATGGTTTACCTCAAAAGGATTATTTGGTAATTTCGTGACTCAATTTTCACTTCTAAACATACTTTTCTATGGTTTTTGATCTTGACCTCATCAAAAAGACGTATTCAGAGATGCCGGCTAAAGTGGATGCAGCCCGTAAATCACTGGGCCGCCCCCTCACCCTGGCAGAAAAAATATTATATGCCCACCTCTGGAAAGGGGTTGAAATAAAAGATTTTGAACGTGGAAAAGCATACGTGGATTTTGCCCCCGACCGTGTGGCAATGCAGGATGCAACTGCTCAAATGGCACTCCTTCAGTTTGATACCACCGGCCGTAAAAAAGTAGCCGTTCCCTCCACTGTTCACTGCGATCACCTGATTGTGGCTAAAACAGAAGGCAAGCAGGATCTCGTAAAAGCTGTTACTGAAAACGAAGAAGTTTACAATTTCCTCTCTTCTATTTCCAACAAATACGGTATCGGCTTCTGGAAACCGGGCGCCGGAATCATTCACCAGGTGGTACTGGAAAATTATGCATTCCCCGGTGGGATGATGATTGGAACTGATAGTCACACCGTAAATGCAGGTGGTTTGGGTATGATTGCAATTGGTGTGGGTGGTGCAGATGCATGCGATGTAATGGCAGGATTGAGCTGGGAACTGCTCATGCCCAAACTGATTGGTGTAAAACTCACCGGAAAACTCAGTGGCTGGGCTGCCCCTAAAGATGTGATCCTGAAAGTTGCAGGTATCCTTACCGTAAAAGGAGGAACCAATGCAATTGTTGAATATTTTGGTGAAGGTGCCACCAGCATGAGCTGTACGGGTAAAGGAACCATCTGTAACATGGGTGCCGAAATTGGTGCCACTACTTCAACGTTCGGTTATGATGAAAGCATGAGCCGTTACCTCAAAGCAACCGGCCGTGCAGAAGTTGCCGAAGCAGCCGATCAGATCAAAGAATACTTAACCGGCGATGCAGAAGTATATGCCAACCCTGAAAAGTATTTCGATAAAGTAATTGAGATCAACCTCAGCGAACTGGAGCCACATTTAAACGGACCTTTTACTCCGGATTTAGCAACTCCTATTTCTCAAATGAAAGAAGCTGCGGCTAAAAACAACTGGCCCACCAAAGTGGAAGTAGGTTTGATTGGAAGCTGTACCAACTCTTCTTATGAAGATATCAGCCGTGCCGTTAGCCTTGCAAAACAGGTTGCTGAAAAAGGATTGAAAACAAAAGCAGAATTCACCATCACTCCGGGTAGTGAACTGGTTCGTTATACAATTGAAAGAGATGGCTACCTGAGGACATTCGAGAAAATTGGCGCTACAGTTTTTGCCAATGCCTGCGGACCTTGCATTGGTATGTGGGATCGTATGGGTGCCGAAAAACAGGAACGCAATACCATCGTCCACTCCTTCAACCGCAACTTTGCAAAACGTGCCGATGGCAACCCCAATACTTTAGCATTTGTGGCAAGCCCTGAGTTGGTAACTGCGCTTGCAATTGCAGGAGATTTGACATTCAACCCGATCACAGATACGCTTACGAATGAAAAAAGCGAACTGGTGAAACTGGATCCTCCAAGTGGCGATGAATTACCTGTGAAAGGTTTTGCAGTGGAAGATGCCGGTTATCAGGCTCCTGCAGAAGATGGCAGCAGTGTGGTGATTGATGTGAAAAATGATAGTAAACGCTTGCAATTATTATATCCGTTTGCTGCATGGGAAGGTACCGATCTGAAAGGATTGAAACTCCTCATCAAAGCCAAAGGAAAATGTACAACCGATCATATTTCAATGGCTGGTCCCTGGTTGAAATTCCGTGGACACCTGGACAATATCAGTAACAACCTGTTGATTGGTGCTACCAACTTCTTCAACGAAAAAACAGATAATGTAAAGAACCAGCTCACCGGTGAATATGGTGCTGTTCCTGCTACACAACGTGCTTACAAAGCAGCAGGCATTGGAACAATCGTTGTTGGTGATGAAAACTACGGTGAAGGATCCAGCCGTGAACATGCGGCTATGGAACCACGTCATCTCGGTGTACGTGTGGTACTGGTAAAATCATTTGCACGTATACACGAAACCAACCTGAAAAAGCAAGGTATGCTGGCGTTAACATTCGCCAATAAAGAAGACTATGACAAGATCCAGGAAGATGATACCATTGATGTGGTAGGTTTAACCAGCTTTGTTCCGGGCCAACCACTCCAACTGGTGCTCAACCACAAAGATGGCAGCAGCGACACGATCACTGTCAACCACAGCTACAATGAACAACAAATTGAATGGTTCAAAGCTGGCGGTGCACTGAATGTAATCCGTGCCGAATTTGCAAAAGGTTAATCCTCTGTCCTCCTGAGCTCGTCGAAGGATGAACAATAAATTTAAATCCCGCTTTAACCGGCGGGATTTTTTATTACCCTCTTTTCCACTTTCGTTTATTTCCTGACAACTATCACCTTTTCTACTGACCGCCCGACTGAAACTAAAGAATGTTAGTCTCGACATTTGTGGAGCACCAAACCAATCAACAGGTCATGGCTACACTAACAGTCCCACCGGTAAAACCACATGCGGTAAGTGGCAGAGTGGAAATTGATATTCAAAGATGTAAAGGCTGCGAATTATGCATGGCCGCTTGTAAAGAACAAGTACTTCACTTATCAGATACTATTAATGCAAAAGGCTATCGCTATGCTGTGGCAGACAACAGGCTCTGTACCGGTTGCGTGAACTGTGCATTGGTTTGCCCGGATGCGGTGATTACGGTTTACCGCACCGCACCAAAGAAAAAAGAATCCATTGCCAATCACCTGTAACTAACGATACTGTATGAACGAAGTAAAACTCATGAAAGGAAACGAGGCCATGGCAGAAGCCGCCATACGTGCCGGATGCGATGCCTATTTCGGTTATCCCATCACTCCACAGTCGGAAGTGTTGGAATACCTGGCCCGTGAAATGCCTAAACATAACCGTGTGGTGATGCAGGCAGAAAGCGAACTGGCCTCCATTAATATGGTATACGGTGCTGCTGGTGCCGGTTTCCGTACCATGACAAGCTCCTCTTCTCCCGGTATCAGCTTAATGCTGGAAGGCATTTCTTATATGGCAGGTGCCGAAGTTCCTTGCCTCATTGTAAATGTGAACCGTGCCGGCCCCGGCCTTGGAACCATTCAACCCGGACAAGGGGATTATTTCCAGGCAACCAAAGGTGGTGGACATGGCGATTATCGTTTGATTGTACTGGCACCGAATTCTGTACAGGAGATGGCCGACTTTGTATACCTCGGTTTTGATCTTGCCGAAAAATACCGTAACCCCGTAATGATCTTAAGTGATGGAGCGATTGGGCAAATGATGGAGAAAGTTCAATTTCCCGATTATACGATACCGTTAGCTGATAAATCCTGGGCCACTACCGGAAAACCGACATCACGTAAACGCAACTATATCACTTCACTCCACATTCAGCCAGAGAAAATGGAAGAACACAACCATCACCTGGAAGAAAAATTCAACAGGATGCGGAACGAAGAAGTGAGATACGAAGAAGTAAATACAGAGGATGCAGATTACCTGCTGGTATCTTATGGGCTCACTGCACGTATTTGTCAGAAGGCAATGGACCTGGCAAGAGAAAAAGGAATGAAAGTGGGACTGTTTCGACCGATTACACTATTCCCCTTCCCTTATCAACGATTGAAAGAGCTTGCAGGAAATATGAAGATGATGATGAGTGTGGAACTCAACAGCGGACAAATGGTGGAAGATGTGCGGCTTGCCACTGAAGGTAAAGTGCCTGTTACATTTTATGGCCGTATGGGTGGAATGATTCCCACTCCCGAAGAAATTGTACAACAACTCGAAAACAGAATATATGTCACTACTAACAACAACTGATCATCTGATTGCAGAAGAATCAACTGTCGCTTGTCCTGAACGGGCATTTGAGTTGGTGTATCAACGGCCACAAACACTGGTTGATACAAATATGCACTACTGCCCGGGCTGTGCACACAGTCTCATGCACAAACTGATTATGGAAGTGGTGGATGAACTGGGTATACAGGAAACCACAGTTGGGGTAGCTCCTGTAGGATGTTCTGTATTTGCTTATGACTATATGGATATTGATATGCAGCAGGCTCCACATGGCAGGGCATGCGCTGTTGCCACAGGTATCAAACGCTTAATGCCCGATCATTATGTATTCACCTACCAGGGCGATGGTGACCTGGCGGCTATTGGTATTGCAGAAACATTACATGCCATCAACCGTGGTGAAAATATTCTGATCGTGTTTATGAATAATGCAGTATATGGAATGACGAGCGGACAAATGGCGCCCACCACATTAATGGGAATGAAAACCACAACCAGTCCGGGCGGGCGTACTGTTTCATATCATGGATCCCCCATTAAAATGGCAGAACTGATTGCACCACTCGACGGAGCTGTGTATGTTACAAGGCAATCTGTTTACAATGCAAATGCAGTAAGAAAAACAAAGAAAGCATTGTTGAATGCATTCAAATTCCAACAACAACATCAGGGAACTTCTTTTATAGAAATCATTGGTAATTGTCCGAGTAACTGGCGCATGACTCCGCTGGAAGCCAATAAATTCATTGAAGAAGAAATGCTGAAAACATATCCGCTGGGTGATATAAAAACACCCGGAGCATTATCGGTTAAATAAATCAAGGAGGTATTATGTTAGAAGAAATCATTGTAGCAGGGTTTGGCGGACAAGGTGTTTTATCGCTCGGTATGACACTCGCCTATGCAGGCATGGTGGAAGAAAAAGAAATTTCATGGATGCCTTCGTATGGTCCGGAAATGCGGGGTGGTACAGCCAACTGTATAACAATTCTCTCCGATCATAAAATCAGTTCGCCCATCATCAGCATGTTTGACACAGCTATTATCCTGAACCAGCCTTCGATGGATAAGTTTGCTGATAAAGTAAAACCCGGCGGAATACTACTCTACGAATCCGGAAATATTTTTAAGCCCTCACTACGTACTGATATCGAAGTAATAGGTATCCCCGCTTCCATTGAAGCACTGCATATGAACAATGCAAAAGTGATGAACATGATTATACTGGGCGCCTATCTTGGTTTGAAACCAGTGGTTAAAAACGAATCCATTGTTGCTGCGCTGGAAAAGGTTTTACCTGAGAAATATCATCATCTCCTGCCCATCAATCTGCAGGCATTGGAAAGAGGCGAACTACTGGTTCAGCAAATGCATCACCCGTCTGTTTTATAAGCAATGAAACATTGTTCAGCAGTCAGTCATCTGCTTAGTATCTTTACCGGGCAAAGAGATTTTTATGACTCCAGAAGAAATAGCGAAACTCCGGAAAGACTATACATTACTGACCCTAAACGAAGACGATGTGGCTCCATCGCCCTATGATCAGTTTTCCCAATGGTGGAAAGATGCCGAACAATCGCAGATACTGGAAATGAATGCCATGACGCTGGCTTCTGCCGGGAAAGATGGTACCGTAGATGCACGTACTGTTCTGCTCAAAGCATTTGATGATAAAGGATTTGTTTTCTTTACCAATTACAACAGTTCTAAAAGTAAACAGCTGGATGAGAATCCCAACTGCTCGCTGCTTTTCTTCTGGAAAGAACTGGAACGCCAGGTAAGAATTAAAGGTCTTGCAGAGCGAATCTCTACAGAAGAAAGTATTGAATACTTTAATTCACGTCCCGATGGGAGTAAGATTGGTGCCTGGGCCTCACCCCAAAGTATGGTTGTTGCAGGTAAAGCCTGGCTGCACGAAACATTTAACTACTATGCAGAGCGTTTTAAACACGGTCATATTCCCAAGCCCCCGCATTGGGGTGGTTACCGGGTAAAACCTGTAAGCATTGAATTCTGGCAAGGGCGTCCTAACCGTATGCACGACCGCATACTATATACGCAACCCGTTACGGGACATTGGAAAACCGAACGCCTGGCCCCTTGATTCCAATCTGATATTAAGAAATTGCAATTTTTCTGCCTTCAGTCAGAAGTGTTCACATCCTCTGAATAAGTATTAGTGCCTATTTGTTGAGGCAAATAAAAAAATCGATACTTTAATGTTCTCTTTAACCATTTACTGCTATGAAGAAGACGCTAGGATACCTATGTGTATCCCTTATCATCTTTTCCCCCCTACGTATCAAAGCACAGGACCTGGAAACGATATCAAAACAAAAACCCGTTTCGCTGAATGGCTATCTTGACATTAAGACCATTATCTACAACGCCAATGGAATTCCTGAACGACGAAAGCCTTTCAGCTTTTTTATTACGGGTGCTCCTACTCTCAATCTTTACGGTGTGGCCATACCTTTTAATTTCACTATTAGTGAACAGGAACGTTCTTTCCGGCAGCCGTTTAACCAGTTTGGGCTAAGTCCGCAATACAAATGGGCCACAGCTCACCTGGGTTACCGCAACCTCAACTTTTCGCCCTACACCCTGGCAGGGCATACCATGCTGGGCGCCGGTTTTGAACTTACGCCCGGTATTTTTAAAGTAGGATTTATGTATGGCCGCCTGAACAGAGCTACTCTGATCGACACTACTACCGGTGTAACACAACCGTATAGTTTTTCCGATAAAGGAATGGCATTCAAATTGGGCGTTGGAAAAGAAAAACACAATGTTGAGTTGAGTGTATTAAGAGCAAAAAGCGATACCAACAGCCTTTATAAAAAACTCGATCCTGGCAAAGTGGTATCGGTGTTACCAACAGCCAATCTTGTGGGAAGTATTCTTACGCACCATCAACTGGGCAAACAATTATCATTTGATGGAGAAATCGGCTACAGTGTGTTTACCAGGAATATAGGTGCAACACTAACGGTGCCGGATAGCATTCAGAAACTAAACAGCCTGTTTGGATCTATCATTCCCATTAACGCCAGTTCAGAAGATTACTGGGCTTATGCTGCTTCTTTGAACTGGAAGGAGAAAAACTATAGCATTAAGCTGGGCTACCGCCGTGTGGATCCGTCTTTTCAGAGTATGGGAGCTTACTTCTTTAATAACGATCTTGAGAATATTACCATATCACCTTCTTTTAATACAAAAGATAACATGTTCCGTTTCAGTGGAAGCATCGGTTTCCAACATGATAATCTCAAGAAGCAAAAACAGTTTACAACCAAACGAATCATTGGTTCTGCCAATATCAGCTGGAATATCAATACAAGACTGGGACTGGATGCCAACTTCATGAACTTCTCTTCCAACTCCACACCACAGGTAACTTTAGTAAATAATATTTATAAACTTACAAATACCACGAGCACCATTTCTATAACACCCCGGTATATGTACAGCACCAGCAAAAAAACACATGTGGTTTTACTATCCTACAACTACTCTACTCTGGCTGATGCAAATACATCCACCAAAACAGTTAATAACATACAAACACAGGTGGCCTTACTAACCTATACGCTCTCTTTCATTCCACAATATCTTTCTGTTAACACGGGTGTGAATTATACCAGTAACAAACTGGTTACAGGCACCAATAGTTATTATGGAGCCAGCTTAGGAGCAAGCAAAAGTTTTCTGAAAGACCATTCATTGATCGTAAGCACACAAAATGCATACAATTTCAATACAGTAAAAACCGGTGCCAATGTATTAAACCTGTCACTATCAGGCAGCTACCAGGCAGCAAAGAAGCACCGTTTTTATATGCGATGGAATCTCATTAACACTACCGTTAACGGGGGCACCGGCTTCACCGAAAACACTGGAGAGTTAGGTTATACATTTTCATTCTGAGCAGTTATTACAAATGAAACTGCCACAATAAATAAAGCATTCACGGATAAACCGATCAACACATGAAACAATCATTATTCCGGACAATTTTTATGTTTTGCCTGCTGTTGTCATTCTCAACAGCCAAAACACAAACACAGGATGTGGTTAACGTTACTTTGAACGTTGTACCTCCCTACCCAATCCGGTTAACTGATTTTGCCGAACAACCGGGCAAAGTACTTATCACCTTACAAAACAAAAGTCAGCGGGGGCTTTCCATTTACTTGCGTGTAACCATTACAGGTGATAACGGAGTAAACATTGCCACAAGCCCCAACTACATTCCTCCAACCGGCATTACATTGCAGGGGAACCAGGTACTGGTTGCCGACTACAATACCATCCGGGATCTGTTTGATACAAGGAATCTTGTTTTCTCCGGTATCAATGCCAATGATATACGCAACAGAAACGGATTACCCGAGGGAACATATACTGTTTGCGTAAGAGCTTACTGGAGAGAACAACCTGGCGCAGCTTTGTCTGGCGAACCTCCTTTTGGTTGTGCCACTTTTCGTTTAACCTCTTTGGAACCGCCTATACTCATTCGTCCAATGGAAGACGATTCCATCCGTTATGTACAACCGCAGAATATAATTTTTTCATGGACCATTCCTGCAGGGGTGCCTCCTGGTACAAGATATCGTTTACGCATCATAGAAATGCTGGATTCAAAGCGTAACATCAATGATGCGATGTTATCTTCCACAGCACCTGCTTTCTTTGAAACAACTGTTCAGGGAAATATTTATGTATATGGCCCGGCAGATCCACCACTGGTTCCCGGCAGAAAATATGCATGGGCTGTTACTGCGTTGGATGAATTCCTGAGAGATAACCGTGTTACCAGTCAGGGTACAGCTTTTCGCAATGGTGGAAGAAGCGAAGTACGTGGCTTTATTGTAAAACAGGATCAGCAACAAACAAATACCGTTGGCACACCATCTTCTCCTAAGAAACCAGGCAAAACCGGTTTTCAGCCAAACCTCACCCCTTCTCAACTGAATGTCACCACCTTCAAAGGAAAACTTGTATATGCGTTCCGTAAAACAGAGAAAGAAGGTGTGGTCAAAGCAATGCCTCCATACAGTATAACGAACACTGTTGGATACACGAATACTAACGCTGCAAGTATCATTGAAAACACAAATGTGAACAATGCGGGATTACCTATTTCAACCCCTAAAGGGAACAGTACAGGAGGAGGCTTTACGATGCCTTCAATTGGCAATGCTACCAATCCCGCACCTAAAGGCAGTGGCGGGCCAATACAGGTATTTGGATCGGGCTCTGTAACAGGTGCATTTCTTGCTGAAGGAAATAAATTTGATGTAAAAACCAAACAGCAACAGCTTCAGGATAAGATAAATGAACTGGCAGATGAGATCCATTATCCACTGGCAAATACAGAAGTTCAATTAGACTTATATATTGATCCCAATTTAGTAGCCAAAATGCCACAAATACCCAATCCCACCGGAACCGGCAGTGGCTTCAAAGGCAAAGCACATATTTATCTCGGTAAAGTAAAAACAGATGCCGAAGGGAATTTCACTCTCAACTATTATGGTGAAGCATTGGTAGGATACCAATTAACACTCAGCATCGATAATCCTTACTTTGAATTTGCAGAAACAGGTATTTATGTGAATTCAGATACCACAGGAACTTATAATGTGGGCGAACTGCTTGGCCTTGCTAAAACCTATCGGTTAAAAGTGAAAGTGGTGGATGAAGATGGCAACAAACTGGAAACAGCTGTAGTTAGTATTCTCCGCTCAAAAGATTTTTATGGAGTGAGTCCGCAAAAACAATCATTGACTCACGAAGTGATGCATGATCAGTTTAAAGACAGCAGTGATCATGAACCGGGCCGAAAAAACAGCCAGGTCAATTATTACGGAACCGGCACATCCAAGTTTGAAAAACAAGTAGTGGGCAAAGGTGGAAACGGCGATACCTATACAAGAATGTTTATGGGCGATGGTTGGAATGATATGTATTATGTTCGTGTATCACTCGACAGTACCGTTTCAAAAACATATACTCAGTTTGTACAGGTTTATCCCGGAGGATATGTTGAATCAGGCGTACCTGTGATTGAAAAAACATTGGTACTGCCATTACCTAATCCGTATGTAACAGGTAAAGTGGTTTCCAAGAATGGAGGAATTCCTATTAAAGATGCAATTGTAACCGTTGCGCCTAAACAGGAATCAACTTCAACCGGAATATGGGGCATTCTTGCAACACTTCTGAATTCTTATACGGCCAAAACAGATGCAGAAGGAAAATTCAGTGTTGAGAACATAGCACCTTCAGCATCGCCATATATTATTACTGTTCAGTATAAATCAAAATCATACGAACAGAAGCAACCGGTTTATCTCACTAAAAAAGGTACTTCAGAAAACAGGGATCCTATTGAATTAGCTGCTTCCCTTAATACCGTATGTGGTAAAGTGAAAGATGCAGCCGGCAACCCTGTGGCCAATGCTGCACTGCATTGGAAAAACGGTGGTGAGATGTTCTACACCAATGAAACAGGTGATTTCATTACTGCACAGGCAGAAGGAAAATATGTGTTAGTTGCAATGGCTCCCGGTTTCAAAGACAAAGAAATAGAGATTGATGTAAAAGAAGCCAAGAGCGGAAGTGGCAAAGGAAGTTCAACCATTCCTGTTCAGGTAACTGCAACCAACTATCAATCCACCGTAAGCAATTGGAGCGCTGGTATTAACGGCGGTAAAACAACCGGAGCAAAAACCAGTTCTTTCAATAAAAACTTAGGCGTAAATGCAAACGGAAGTTTTGAAAATGGTGTTACAGCAACCGAAGCGTTATACTCCCAGGTTTTCAAGAATGCCGAACTGGTGAATACAAGCTCCGTGAATTGTGACCAGGTGATCACACTCACCCGCTTCTTTGTAAAAGCTAAAGTAAAAGATGCAAGTAGTGGCAATCCTGTTGCCAATGCTACCATTAAAGTAGATGGCGGTACGGTTACTTTCAAAACAGGCGCCGATGGTACTACTGTTATCAGTGATGTTCCTTCCGGATCACCCAAACTGATTACATCCGGACCAACTGATGCGATGTATGAAACCAGCAGCAACATCATAACAGTTGACAACACAAAAGATACCATGCTGGTGGAAATACCATTGAAAGCAGGAAGCAAAGTGAGCGGCAAAGTAAACAGCAACAGTGGTGTGATCAAACAGGCTGAAGTATTTGTTGAAGGAAAAACATACATCAAAACAAAAACAGATAACGATGGCAACTATACATTAACAGGTGTACCCGAAGGTGAATACAAACTGATTGCTGCAAAATCGGGATTGTTATCCGATGATTCAACCATCACATTTGTAGTAAACACATCCTATACTGTCAACTTTGATTTAAAAGATCCGGGCTTTAACGCCAGTTCCATCTATGGATTCCCGATGTTCCTAGACGAATACAAACCGGGATCTGCACCTGATGAATTTATCATCAAAGGACGTATCAGTGATTTCCCTGATAACGCCATCTTTAAAAAGAACGGGCCTGTTACCGAGTTAACATTCTCGAATCTTGTGATCAAAAAATCGGGCGATAAAATTTATGCAAAAGATGGAGAAGTAAAACTGGATGCATCTGAAATTCCTTTACAGGCATTTACATATTTAAAAGTAAAACTCACTAAGAGTGATGGATTGCGTATTAAACCAATTGGTGGCGATAACAGTAAGGGAGAAATATCCGGTGAAGTGGTGGTAGACCTGCTTGGCTCCTTCAGTTCATTAGTTGGATGGCAGGCTCCTTCATTACCCATAAAATTAATAGCGGGATCAGATATCAACGTAGGCGCCATCACCAGCAATGGAAACTTCAATGGAGCTTCTTTAAAACTGGGCAGCGGTTCCACAGAATTTAAATTGTATACCGTTTCATTCAAACCGGATTGGCCGAATTGTGAAATAGGAAGTGGCGGCCTTACATTCAAAGGTGCTATTAAAGTAGAAGGCATTCCATTACTCAGCAGCATTACTTTAAATGTCAACAAACTCGCCATCAGCAAAAATGGCAAAGTAACAGATGTGGATGTAGACCTTGATCCCAAACCGGAAATTTCTATTCTCAGCTGGAAACTGAAAGTAAATGCATTACAGATCAACAACAGCGGATTGAAGTTTGGTGGTGATATGTCAATCACGATTCCCGGTTCACCCAATGCTTCTATTGGCTTCAGCGATCTTGCTATTTCTTCTTCAGGAATCTCCGGTGGTAGTTTTTACATGCCGGATGTTGGTATCGATTTATTAGGTGTGGTGAAATTTACAGCACCTGTTGGATCACTCTTCTCCTTCCAGAAAATTCCAGCCAGTACACATTACCAACTGATTGGTGCAGGCAATATCACCTTCCCCAAACTGATGAGCAAAGGTGTTGAACTGAAAAACTTTTCGGTTGGCACGAATGGAAACCTTGCAGTTGCAGTAAAAACAGATTTCACTGTTGGCTTTGCAGATATGGCAAGCCTTACTATCAACACACTTGGATTTGATATTGGTAAAAAACAAATTGATGTTGGTGGAAAAATCAAATTGAGCATCCCGGGTTTTGGAATTGGTGCAGGTGGATTGGTGCACTACAAGCCCGGCTCTGTTTGGTTGGATGAACTGGGCATTGAATTCAGTCTGAGTTCAGCTGTTCAATTGAAAGCAAACGTGGCCTTTAAAAATGAAAATGAATTCAGCGGAGATGGTTACTTGAAACTCGCAGGACTGAGCGATGGAATTGGCCTCGGCTTCAAATATAAAAAACTGAGCGGCGGTATGGAAGTAGGTGCAACGTTCAAAACAGGAATGGTGATTCCTATTGGAGTGGTAAAACTGGATCATTTAGCCGGTGGATTCGATCTCAATACTGCCACTTCTGTTTATACGGTCTTTGCACAGGGACGTATCACTTTAGCACCCGATCCTGCCGGATTAATTGCACTGGATCCTGTGAAAGTGACCATTACCTCTACTCCAGCCGGACCAACATTATTGGGTGAAGCAACGGTAAAAGCGTTGGGCAGTTGGGATATTGGTAAAGCAGAATTAAAAATTGATTTCCCCAATCGCTATTTCTATATCGATGGAAAATTTGGTGGCGGATTCAGTTTAATGAAAGGCATCAACGTGGATGCTTCTTCCGGATTACATATTGAAGCCAACCTGGGTAGCGATCCGTTCTGGTTTGTATCGGGTTACACACATACAGGTATTGCTAAAATATTTGATGCTGGTGTAACAGTAGTTGGCGGCTGGAATGTTTCAAAAACACAACACTCTTCACTTGCTTCAGTTCCTGACTATGCTTTATATAATGGAAGGATTTACGGCGGGTATTTCAGCGCCACTTCACATATTGGCGGCAACTCACCTGAAGTGGATATCATTGGATTGGCTGCTGTTTCTGCTTGGTATAATGCAGATGGCGGTGTTGAAGTATATGCCAACTTTAAATCATCTAAGTTTGGTTTAAAACTGAATCAAAGCTGGAATGCCGGAGGTAAGGCACGCATCTATAAATTGGGAGATATTGCATCTGCCAACATTACACTCAGCGGAAGCCTTGAAGGCAACTACAGTCCTTCCGGTTGGGGTATTAATGGAAATTTATCAGGAAGTGTGAACGCACACCTTGGTTGTAATGGTGGATGTGGTATCTCATGGGGCTGTTGCTTTGATCCCTGCTTCTGGGACTCTTGTGAAATTTGTCCCTGCCCTTGTGGTGTGAAAGTGTGTGCCAGTGCCAGTGTTACCATTGGATATAATTCCACAGATGGATTTTCATTCAGCTTAAACGGATTCTGATCAACAGTCAACCAAACATTAACAACAGAAACTATTCTATATGTTGAAACAATCTTTTATCAGTGCACTGCTTCTGTTCTTTATAACCATTAGTTGGGCACAGAAGAAACCAACAGGAACAATTCCTTTGAAAGAAGGTGAAGATGGTGTGTATTTATTTCTATCACCACAACGCTTTGCACCTGATAACCGCAGCCTGAAATTCTCGGAAGTGATTATCACCAGAACAATTGGCAATAAAGAAACCTACCAGGAAGTAGGCCGTTTGAAAGCAGCAGCATCAATTGCCGAGTTCAAAAAAATAACCGGCGAAGATGGATTAAAGCCCATCATGAAATTCAAAAAACTGAAAACAGAGGAGGAGGCATGGCAGTATATTCAAACACATCCAACCATTGATAGCTATGGCATTCTCTCTTCTGATATCCGCTTTCTCGAAGCAATGGGTATTTGTTTTGCCGACAGAGGCGTAGCCAAAGAACCTGCAGGTACGTTGATCCAGTACAAAGTACAATTCAAGTCAAGCACCAACGCAGCTAATACAAGTACAGTAGAGGGGAAAATCACACTCACTAAAAAAGCCATGATTGAAAAACCATTGGTGAAGGAAGTAAAAGAAGCCGATACGGTTATTATTGTTCGTTGGGAAGCAACACAACGTGGATCAGAAGATGCCTTATTCGGACGTATATTCCGGAGTACTGGTAATATCGGCGCATTCAAAGAAGCAGGCGTTACAATAGCCAACAAAGATTCTGCAGGGAGCAAAACTTATTATGTATGGAGAGAGATTGTGAAACCGGCTACCCAATACCGTTACTATGTTGTTCCATTTACGTTAACAGGATTACCCGGCAATGGTTCTGATACCGCATCGGCTATCAGTGCCAACTTCGCCGATCTACCGCAAGCAGATAAAATGACAGCGGTTGATACAACACATGGTATTTATTTAAGCTGGCCACGTTTAAATAATTCACAATTAGTGGCTGGCATTATTCTGGAACGCAGCAAAGAAACCAATAAGGGATTTCAGATCGTTGACACACTCACACCTGATGCCACTTCATATCTTGATGAACGGATATTGCCCGATGTATATTATACTTACCGCATTCGCTTGTTATCCATCCGCAGAACGATCATGGATGTATCTGCACAGGCAACAGTCATGCATCAGCCAAAAATTGCATTCATTGAAGTTCCGGAAGCAGTATCGGCTACAGCGAATGAAGGCTATGTGCAACTACGCTGGCGTCGTCCGGCAAGTGGCACGGTTGCAGGCTATCATGTATACCGTTCAGCTGCCGATAACAGAAGCTGGGAACTCGTTTCCAATTTTGTAAAAGACACCGTTTACCGGGATTCTTCTAAACTCAGTTCACGCATACAATACAAATACGTGGTTACTGCTTTGAATTATTCCAATGCAGAAAGCGGATATTCTATGCCCGCTTTTGTAAAGCCAAATGGCAATGAGGTTCCTGATGCACCAGTTGGAATCCTTGGCTACTCTGAGAGCGGAAGAAATATCATCACATGGAAAGATCAGCGTGTGAATGATGAATACGTGGTTGGTTACCAGGTATACCGTAAAACAGCTACAGCAGAAAGAGGTGAAGAAGGAACCAATACGGCAGCCGTTCTTAAACGAAAAGGATTTCAATTGTTAAGAAACGGAATATTGAATGATGTAATGGTAATTGATACTGTTGCTGCAAATACCAGTTATGAATATGCAGTTACCGCAGTTGATTTAAATGGTGGTGAAAGTTCCGCTTTAACTACGGTGATTGTAACGGCAGCGGCGCCCACCCTTCGCCCGCCTACAGATATCTCTGCCAGAAAAACCAGCAAAGGTGTCGTGATCACATGGAATGCCAATTTACAGGAAGGTGTAACGCAATATGTGATTCTCCGCCGTTTACCGGAAGAGAAACAAATGAAACCTGTTGGTACGGTAGATGCAACAAAAACTACATTTACAGATTCGCAGGTGCAGGCAGGAAAGCTTTATTTCTATTCTGTTCAAACCGTTGGAAAAAACAGGAAAAGTGAAAATGGAGAAGAAAAAGGCGTTCGCTATTAATCAGTCTTCAACAAATAAAAAGGGTACCATGTAGATGGTACCCTTTTTTTATTTTATACAGAGAATCTTACCGGCACCATTTAATGATTGCTGCCTGAGCCAACAAACTTCCCATTTCATGTGATTTCTTAAAATCATTGCAGGCTCTTTCTTTTTCTTTCGTATAAATCAATGAAAGCCCACGGTAATAATAGGCATCTGCATTTTGTGGATTGATGCGTATTACAGCATTAAAATCTTTTACAGAAGCTGTATAATTCTTCAGTTCATAATAGGCAAGCCCCCGGTTCACAAAAGCCTGTTCATGTGCGGGACTTAATTCAATCACCTTATTATAATCTGTAACAGCATCATCATAATCACTCAGGTGCCCCTTCGAAACAGCTCTTTCAAACAATGCCATCAGGTTTGCCGGATTCAGTTCCAGTACTTTATTAAAATCTGTGATAGCACCTTTATCATCTCCTCTGTCTGATTTTAAAATGCCCCTGTTAAACCAGGCATCAACATAAACAGGATTCAATTCAATAGCTTTTGTATAATCAGCCATGGCACTATCATAACTATACAAATAAAATTTACACAAACCACTATAGTTATAGGCAACGGCATTATTCGGATTCATCCTGATTGCTTTTGTATAATCAGTTAATGCTCTTACGTAATCTTTTTTTTCAAATTTTTTGTTCCCGGATACTATATATGCAGAATCCGATTGAGCCAGTAGAGTTGCTGTAACGAAGACTGATAGCAATAAACCAAAAAAGTGTTTCACAAATGAAAGGTTTATAGATAAGTAATATGTTGTAACCTATCCCTCCTCAGATTTTCATGACAAAATTAGTTGATTTATCAAAAAAACCGGTGTCGATTCTGACCGATCCGGATCACCTGATTTTTCCTAACTTGTAGAAAATCTTTTCATGAATTTCCTCGGCAATCTCATCTGGCTGATTTTTGGAGGCTTGTTTGCAGCATTGGGCTATTTGTTTGGCGGTATTATCTTGTGTATTACCATTATAGGAATTCCTTTTGGAATCCAATGTTTTAAACTGGCCGGGTTAATGCTCTGGCCCTTCGGGAAAAAGGTAGTGAGCGACTCCGGAAATTCCGGTTGCCTGCCTGTTCTTGCCAATATACTTTGGATCCTCTTTGGCGGTATTGCGGTTACACTCAACCACATCATCATGGGGGCTATACTTTACATCACTATTATAGGAATACCATGGGGCAGACAACACTTCAAGATGGTTGAAATATCCTTACTTCCCTTCGGCAAAAAAGTGGTGGACGCCTGATCCTATTTGTTCAACGCAGCATAGGCAACAGCAATCTGCGCACCTATAGTTGCGTTATGCTTGATTAATGCAATGTTTGCATCCAGGCTTTCTCCCTTTGTATGATTCGCTATATATTGTAAAAGAAATGGAGTTACTTCTTTGCCTTTTACCTGCTTTTCATCAGCCGCAGCAAGCGCTTTGAGAATATGCTGCTCCATTTCTGCTTCTTCAATTTCCTGATCTGCCGGTACAGGATTCGCAATTAAAACCGATCCTTCCAACCCCAGTTGCCATTTGGTATGAAGCATGGAGGCAATTCCCTGAGGAGTATCAATCCGTAAAGGAGAAACAAATCCGCTCTTGCGTGAATAAAAACTGGGGAATGCATCCTGCCCGAACGTAACAACAGGGATTCCTTTAGTTTCCAGGTATTCAAGTGTTAACCCGACATCCAGAATGGATTTTACACCGGCCGAAACCACAGCAACAGATGTCTGCCCCATTTCAGTAAGATCAGCAGAGATATCCATGCTATGCTCAGCTCCACGATGCACTCCACCAATTCCGCCGGTTACAAACACCTTTATACCAGCCAGTGCTGCTATACGCATAGTAGCAGCAACAGTTGTGGCCCCATATAATTTTTCGCTCACCACAAAAGGAATATCCCGGATACTCACTTTCCAAACATTCTTTGCATCACCAAAAAACTCAAGCTCTTCTGCACTCAATCCCACATGGCAATATCCATTCATAATTGCAATCGTGGCTGGGATAGCACCGTTTCTTCTCACTTCTTCCTCCACAGCTCTTGCGGTTTCCACATTCTGCGGGTAGGGCATACCGTGAGAGATAATGGTTGATTCAAGTGCCACTACAGGTTTTCCCTCGCTCAGCGCCTGCTGAACTTCGGGATGTATTTTCAAAAATGCATTCATGATCAGGGATAATATTTTGTAACAGAGTCCAGTAATTTCTCCTGCGTGAGATGATTGGCAATGGCCCCATTCACCTGTAAAATTTCGGCCGATAAAGTATGTGCCAGTTTCAAACAGGACAAATCATCTTTACCAAGATACTTACCCAATATAAAACCGGTAAGTGAGCCATCTCCTGCTCCTGTGCAATCCACTACCTCAATTGGTGGAGCATGAAGTGTAAGTGATTTACCATTCGTATACAAAGCAGAGCCGTGTTTACCATTATGCAGCCATATATTCTGTACTCCACGATGCAATAATTCCTCCACCTGGTGTTGGGTGAAGAATGATTTTTCGGAACACATCACTGGCAACTCATCTTCATTTGGCGTTACCAGGTGCAAACCATTCAATTCCATCGTTTTTAACTTCCTCGCCGGTGGTACAGATACCGGTTCTATTATAAAAGGAATATTTGTTTCATTGCTGAAATGAAGCAACCACTGCATGGACGCTTCACTCACATTAGCATCGGCAAGTAAATAAGCTGCTGTTTGAAGCAGTGACCGGTTGGCCTGTAAATGTTCAGGTGTGATTAAATGATTGGCCGCATTGGTAAGAAATGCCGTATAGAGAGACCCATCTTCATCAAGAATACCAGTATACTTACCAGACAATCCTTCTTTTGTTATGGATGCGTCCAGTTTTACCCCAACGTTTGTACATACCTGTTTCAGCCAGTCGCCATCACTGTCGTTACCAAACACACTAATCAGTTGAACCGGAACATCCAGCAAAGCCAGGTGATGTGCGATATTGCGGCTCACACCGCCCGCCGTTTTTGTTACATTGGCATTATTAGTGGTTGCTTTTAAAACGCCGTCGGTGGCGTGAAAGAGTTCATCGACAAATGCAGCGCCGATACAGATAACTGGTCGTGACATAGTGCAAATGTAATGGCAGAATTCCAAACTGCACCTTCACTTATACAGAAACTATTCACCAGTATTACTGTTTCAACTGGGACTCGTTTTCAATATACATGGCAGGCATTCCGTCGAGGCCTATAACCTTCCCCTTTACACAAATCTTTTTCCCGCTTAGCAGTTTAACGGGGTCGTAAGAGAAATTGGGAATATGTTCTTTCTTAATAAACACAGTGAACACCTGGTTGGGGAATTGTTTGTCGAGGTTAAGAAGGATGTTTCCGCTGCGGCTCACTCGTCCACTCACCACGGTACCACAAACGGTGATTTCACGTCCTTCATTGATCCACCCTTTGGCCATGGCAGTATTTATTTGCCCGGTAGTTAGTTCCTCTGGCGATAAGGGTTCTACATCCCCTTTTGCGATCTGAGGGAACCAATCGGCCAGTATTCTTTGTGATTCAATGGCGGCTTGCAGATCAACTGGAAAACTGTTGTAAAAATCATAGCCCGTTAAGCGTTCCACCGAATCAATGGTTACTGCAAAAGATTCAACAGGCTCTGTAATTTTCCGGTTGGGCATCACAAAACCTATTCCCTTTTTCTTTACAGGATCAAAGGCCACTTTCCAGAAATATCCAGGAATGGATACTTTATTAACCCCTCTTTCAATCTTAGGCAATCCCGGTTTTAAAACCGGACCGGTTACAACATATAAACGGGACGTTGGGTTGCTGTACAAATAGCCCCGCACCCTGTCCTCTACACCAGCCCATGCTTCCCGGTTGAATTCGGGTAACTGCGGACTCATGTTACTGTAGAAATAACTTTCACTTAATGCTTTCCCACTCCAGCGAAAATCGGCGGAAGGTGCCAGGTGCCCCCGGTCATAGCCAAAACCATCGTATTTATAAGTGGAATCGGGTTGAAGAAATTTAATAAAGTAATCGGCTTCCACAGCACTACCGGTTACGATCATGCTATCCGGACGGAAATCGTTGGAGCGGAACACTGTTCCCGAAATTACATCCGGCGTAATGATATGTGCCACCCATCTTGCCTGCTCATATTCCTCTGCATATTCAAGAGCCAATGCCAGGTGCCACGTGATGGTTCCCTTACCTGTTAAGGCAGGCAACCCGGACTTATTCAGATCCCGGCGTATTTGCTCCAGCTTAAAACCCTCCAGTTGATTCTGGAATTGTTGTTTTAAAAGTTCAACACTATCAATCTGCTTTTGTACACTTTGTATTTTTTGCTCCACCGTTTGGGCAACACTCACGAATGACAGAATACTGATTAATAAAGATGTAATGATCAAACGCATCTGATAAGGTTTTAAATCTTCCAAAGGTGTAAACCTTAAAGATAAGATTCCGGAATGAAATTTGATGAATATTGGGATTAATTCAAAAATTGCTGAAATGCCTGTAAATACTGGCGTTTCCGTATTTTTATAGATTCCATCAGCATTTAAATGTTCAGTAAAACCTTATCATACCTGCTTCTGCTTGTAATGCCGTTTTCATTTTTGAAAGCTCAGCCCTACAACTATTATTTCGGCAACCTGCATGCCCATTCTTCTTACTCAGATGGGAACCAGGATGCAGCCACGAGTGGAGCCAGCACTCCGGCGCAGGATTATGCTTATGCGAAGCTGAGTTATCATATGGACTTTCTTGGCATTTCTGAACACAACCATTACCAGGCAGGAATGACTGCTCCTTCTTTTTATCATAGCGGCGTAACCGAAGCTTCTGCAGCAAATTCAGATGGAATATTTGTAAGCCTCTATGGAATGGAATGGGGGGTGATTAGCGGAGGCGGACATGTTTTGGTTTATGGAATAGATAGTTTGGTGGGATGGGATAAACAAGCCGATGGAATTACCAATGACTATGATATTTACTGTGCTAAGAATGATTACAGCAGCCTCTGGAATATTGTAAATGCAAGAACCGGTGCTTTTTGCACATTAGCACATCCCAATAACACAGACTATTCTAATCTGCTCACTACTTACAGCAGTACGGGAAACCAGGCCATCAGCGGCTGCGCCTTCAGAAGCGGTTCGGCTTTTTCCACAACTACAGATTATACAGACGGTGCTCCTACCTCCTACGAATCTTACTATAAACAACTTTTATCCAGAGGATACCATGCGGCACCTTTGCTGGATGCAGATAACCATAATACAACTTTTGGAAGAACGCATAAAGGAAGAACAGTTGTACTGGCAAACTCATTAACAAAAGCCAATTTACTGAGTGCGTTACGGAATCGTCGTTTCTATGCCAGTGACGACTGGAATGCACAACTAACATTTACAGTAAGCGGCCACTACATGGGAAGCATAGTTAACACTTACGACAATTCTACGATCAGTGTAAGTGTTTCAGATCCGGATGCGGGGGATAATGTTTCTTCGATCCAGATTCTTTGTGGAGTTCCCGGCAGCGGAACCAATGCTACTGTGCTTTCTTCCAACACTTCTTCCAGTACGCTCAGTTATACACATACAACCGCAGTGGGAAATCAGTTTTATTATTATGCACGTATTGTACAAACAGATGGAAATGTAATTTTAAGCGCCCCGGTTTGGATTTCCAGGGAAAATTATGTCTTACCCGCAGATGGTTTTTTATTTGAAGCAAAGGAAAGAAATGGGAAAGCAGAATTAAAATGGGAAACGCTTGTAAACAACAGCACGTTATTCACCATAGAAAAATCATTTGGCGGTTCAAACTTTTTTTCAATTGGCACAGCCGAATATAACGGTAATGACCAAACGAAAAAACTGAATTATAATTATACTGATAGTAATACGGTGAATGGCACACAATTCTATCGTATACGTGAAACTGACTTAGCAGGCAACAACAAATACTCTTCTATACTGGCCGTCATGATCCGTAAGCCAATGATAAAACTCATTCGGCTGTTCCCGGTTCCTGCCAAAGAAAAAATTTCAATAACATTCAGTGCTGCTGTTACGGGAGAAGCAGATTGTATTGTTTATTCTCAGAATGGCTTACAGGTATTAAAACAAAAAATCAGATTGACTGAAGGCACTCAATATCTCACTATTGACACTCATACACTTGCTGCCGGTCTTTACTACCTGGTAATACGCCAACCCAATGAACGGTTACTGGAAACAAAATTTGTGAAGCAATAAAAAAGGGCATCAATGATGCCCTTTCTATTTCGTGAAGTAAATCTTACTTCAGATGCTTTGAAAGTTGTTTTGCGAGATCAAACATTGATACCTGATCTTTACCACCGAAGATGGGTTTCAGTTTTGCATCAGCGTTGATATTACGTCTGTTTTTAGCATCCTGCAGTTTGTTTGCTTTGATGTAAGCCCAGATTTTTTTAACAGCTTCTGTACGTGGAACAGGTTTGTTACCAATTACAGCAGAGAGATCAGCACTTGGAGTGAGCGCTTTCATGAACGCAGCATTTGGCTTACGTTTTACTTTTGCTTTCGCAACTTTTTTAGGAGCAGCTTTTTTAGGAGCAGCTTTCTTTGCAGCTTTTTTAGGAGCGACTTTCTTTGCAGCTTTTTTAGGAGCAGCTTTTTTCACAGCTTTTTTAGGAGCGGGTTTCTTTGCGGCTTTTTTAGGAGCGGCTTTCTTTGCTTTTTTTGTTGCCATTTTTGTTTGAATTTAGAATGTAAATGGGTTTTAAAATTTGATGGTATAAATATAGAGTATTTATTTTAGCAAAGTACCAATAAAATTTTCACATTTTTCATTGGTAAAACGGGTGTGGAAAACTATTCAGAATACCTGTTTTTCAAAGAAACCGCACCTCATTTTCTACCGGCAAATTGATTCATAATTTCAATCGAACGGGTACTGTAAGTGGAACCAAACAATAAAGAATGTACCAATAAAGGGTATAACTGTGCCACAGCAATCCGTTCTTTCCACCCTTCTTCCAATGGGTAAATTTCATTGTATGAACTATAAAATGAAGGAGTAAAACCACCAAATAAAGTAGTCATACCAATATCCATTTCCCGATGCCCCTTATACACTGCAGGGTCAAATAGTGCCACCGAACCATCTCCTGTAAACAGCACATTTCCACTCCACAAATCGCCATGTAAAAATGCCGCTTTTTCATTGGGGAAAAGTCCGGGCAACTGCTCGCAAAACCTGTCTGTTAGCATTCGCTCTTTCAGGGTAAATTTTCCGGCCTGATACAGCAAATCGGCCAATGGAAGAATCCTGCTATCCCTGTAAAAAATGTACCACTCATCTGTCTGTTTGTTCTGTTGTACAACGGTACCAATGTAGTTATTGCATTCCCATCCAAACCTGTCTTGTTGCTGCAGATGCATCTGTGCCAACGCTGCTCCCATTTTTTCCCAACTGCCGGGTTGGGGCTTAGCTGTATCAAGCCATTCCAGCAACAAATACTGAACGCCATCGTTATCCCCATTGCTAATTACATCCGGCACTTTACCCGGAAAAAATTTTCTCAGATTCTGTAATCCGTTTGCTTCTTTTTCAAACATTCCGGGAAACTGTATGGCATTATTCAGCTTAAGAAAGCAGTGGTTGCCGTCAGATTCCACAGAGAAGCATTGGTTGACATCTCCTCCATAAACTTGTTCAAACCGGCTTATTTGCAATAGTTCTATTACTGATGCAGGGATCATATTTACCATTAAAATACGAATGTAAGGTGCTCCTGATTCAAATATTTGGCTGGGATAAGCCTGAAATGATATTTGTACGTAGTCTTACTAGTGATTATACGAGACTGAATCTCTTTTTAAGAACAAACCCTTAGCGACTTGCAATGTTGTCTATCAATTTTTAATTCTTTCACCCCGTATCTTTTATTGTAATGAAAAAGTGAATTAACATTGTGTTGTCAAGCGATTGACTTAATCCAATACCTAAGAAGAAAAAGTAAAAAAATCCGATGGCCCCTTTTTAATCATGGCCCTATGAAGCAGGCTTCTGTACCAAACGAAAACGAACTATAAGAAACTAAAAACATTTGAAGCCGCATAAAAGCCCGTCTCACGACGGGCTTTTTTTTATTTAATAGTTCAAAACCAAGCTGTCAACAATAAAAAACACCGGGCTTGCCCGGTGTTCCACATTTTTTTGACAAGGCACGATTAACGCTTGATCAGTTTTGTACGATAGGTTTCTTCTCCGGTTACCAATTCCACGATGTACAAACCAGATGAAATGGATCGAACATCGCTTACTAATACAGAATTAGCACCCTTGTTCAATCTTACACGTTGCTGGTAAACAATTCTACCTTCGGAATTGATCAGTTTCACAACACCGGTTGTGTTACCTGTTGACTGGATATTGATGTTAAACGAATGCTGAACAGGATTGGGGAAGATTCCCAAAGTGGTGGTTGGCATTTCACTGAGACGAACTATAGGAGAATAAGCTGTATTACGGCTGTAATCTGTTTGCTCCAGCTTATAAAACACATTCGCAGCACCATTCTTTATTTTGCTATCTACGAATGTATAATAAGAACGTGAAGTGCTATTACCTTTTCCCTGTACACGTGCCACAGCCTCAAAATCTTTTCCGTTATAACTACGATAAAGGGTGAAATAATCATTATCGATTTCGGTTTCGGTATACCAGGATAACTGCGCCACATTTCGGAACAGATTGCCTTCAAAAGAACCCAGCTTAACAGGCAATGGTCCGCAACTATTGCTTACAACCAGCAGCCAGGTATTGTTGTATAAACAAGCTACTGAGTTGAGGTTGGCTGCTGAGTTAGCAACCACGAGGCGGTAAAGATTTCCATTCATGGAGTTAGTTACGTTAGGAATCACATAGGAAACATTCATGGTAGATCCGCTGAATGTTCCCTGAGCAGCACTTGTAATATCGTTATATACAGTACCGCCATCTGTACTTTCCTGCCATTTATACCAGGAATAAGCACCGGTATTATCATCCACTGTACCATTGATTGCATAAGACCTGTTTACGCAGGCACTTGTACCTGAGTTAAATGACACTTTTGTATCACAAACACCAATATAAATGTCATCAAGCCCCAGATCATTACCTACTCTCGCAGCAGTATTGTTCTGAACAGAAAGTGTCACCACTGTACTGGAACCGGAATTAAAGGTGCCTCCTACTTTTATCCAGGTGGGAGTTGACTGATAAGCAATCACACCGGATTCTGCGATCTTCACACCATCTACGTAGAATGCAATATTAGGTTCAGAATTTGCATCGTGTGGTTTGGCTGAAGGCAAAATATTAATCACCCATGCAGAAAATTCATAGGTTGTGTTGGGACAAACCGGAATGTTTTTAATCTGGTAAAAAATAGGGCTAACACTTGTAGTTGGAGCGCCGTTCACTGCCAGAAAATATCCACCATCACCTGTATGATCTCTTGCCTGCCAATCGGGCCAGATACAGTTACCGCCATTGGCATCACCAATTGTTTTCAGAATCGAATATGTGCCTTCTGCCTGCATTCCTCCGTTTGATGCCACATAGGTATAACCAGAGCAGGGAGCAAATGTACCTGCTGCCCCACAACCAACCAATGCATTACCAACATTTCCAATTGGATTATAGGTATTCGTTCCGGCATCTAAACAGGCGTCTGTTCCTGTACGGTCATTCACGGTAATAAAAGGAGCGCTGAACGTTCCTTTTGCGCCTAAGAGGTTCGGACCTAATTTTCCTCCGCATAACTGAGCCTGGGCAGACTGATAAAAAGTGATGTTACCGGCAAAAGCAAGCAATACGATTAAAATTTTTCGCATAATCAATAGTTTAAAAAATGAGTGCGGTTCCTTCGGAAATGGAAGTGTGATGAAAAGGTTGTCCTGTAAAGGAAATTCGCAGAGGATACTTGGCAAGCTTTAGAATAGGAGCAATGGATTGCACCTCTAAATTAGATAAATTTCGGATTATGCAAACGTTTTCGGAAAATAATTCCGGATTCTTTTTATATGACTTTTTTACCCTTCTTCCCATTTCAATGAAACTGCCTTTCTTTAAAGCTTCTGAATATAGAAGCTTCCTAACTTTAGTTCGCAAATTCAAGAAACACATGAGAAAAATTCTGCCCCTTCTTCTGGTATCTATCATCTGCCATAGTGCTGTCGTGGCGCAGCAAACACAGAAACCGGTATTACATGGAAAAAACTGGATGGCTATCACCGGTAAACCACTGGCCGCTACCGCCGGGTCCATGATGTTTCAGAAAAACGGAAATGCTGTGGATGCTGCCTGCGCCATGTTGGCCGCCACCTGTACCATGTGGGATGTGTTAAGCTGGGGTGGCGAAACGCAAGCCCTGATTTACAACCCAAAAACAGGAAAAGTAATTGGCATCAATGCATTGGGTGTGGCCCCTACAGGAGCTACTGCAGAATTCTATAAAAGCAAAGGGTACCAATTTCCACCTGAATACGGTCCGCTGGCAGCTGTAACTCCGGGAACTTTCGGAGGGTTGTGCCTCATGCTTGCCAATTACGGACGTTTAAGCCTGAAAGATGTACTGGGTCCTGCCATGCAGTTAGCTGCCGGTTACCCAATTGAAGCACAAACCGCCAACAGTATTGAACGCCAGAAACAACGCATTAAAGAATGGCCGTATAGTAAAAAAGTATTTCTCCCTCATGCCGGAGAAAAAAGAGAAGCGCCGGAAGCCGGTGAAATCTTCGTACAGACAGATTTACTGCAAACGCTGACCAAATTGGTGGAAGCTGAGCAACAGGCCCTCAAAAAAGGAAAGAGCCGTAAAGAGGCAATTATGGCCGCCTACGATCGATTTTACAAAGGAGATGTTGCACAGGAATTTGTAAGAGGTTGCCAGGAACAGGGGGGACTCATCACCATGAATGATCTCGCCAACTGGAAACCGGTGGAAGAAGAACCCATGCATGTGAACTACAAAGGAATTGAAGTCTACAAACTGCAGCAATGGACACAAGGTCCCATGCTCCTGCAATCGCTCAACATACTGGAGAATTTTGACCTGAAGAATATGGGATTCAACAGCGCCCGTTACATCCACACATTGTATCAAACGATGAATATGACGTTTGCCGACAGGGATTTTTATTACGGTGATCCGGCTTTCCCTCCTTCTGAACCCATGCAGGGACTACTGAGCAAAGCCTATGCAAAATACAGGGCGCAACAAATCAAATGGGAACGTAATGATCCAACAATCGGCCCCGGTGACCCCTATCCGTTTGAAGGAAAAACAAATCCTTATTTCGATATACTGAAGAAGAGAGGTTTTACATTCGACAGCACCAACAGCAATAAGCCCGGCTTTGCACCGGCCCATGATCAACGAACCAATGGTGTGGCCCTCAACGAACCCGAATACATGGAACGCTTGTGGATGGGCACCACTTCTGTGGAAGCAGCCGATGCAGAAGGCTGGGTTGTTTCGATTACGCCCAGTGGCGGATGGATTCCCGCCTGCATTGCCGGCAATACAGGTATTGGCATGAGCCAGCGGGCACAAAGTTTTGTATTAGATCCTTCACTCAATCCCTTTAATGTAATTGAACCCGGCAAACGCCCCCGGGTAACCCTCACGCCCACTCTTGCATTGAAAGATGGAAAACCTTTTCTTTCTTTTGCCGTACAGGGAGGTGATACACAGGATCAGAACCTGTTGCAATTCTTTTTAAATGTGGTGGAGTTTGGCATGAATGTTCAGGAAGCCTGCGAAGCGCCCAACATCAATACCAACCAGTTGTGGCTTTCATTGGGCGGCAATAAAACAGATGACCGAAAACCAAGAGCCGGTCAATTACTTCTCCACGAAGACACCCCGGATTGGGTGCGGAAAGAATTAAGATCCATGGGCTATATTCTCAGTTTCGACAGTCGCACCAGCGGCCCTATCAATGCCATTTATTTCGACTGGAAACATGGATCCTTCTGGGGTGGCAGCAGCAATCACGGAGAAGATTATGGAATAGGATGGTAAGCAATGACTGATTGAACACACAAATGAAACTACATCCCTATCTGCAGGAAATACAAACTGCTTATGAAGCGGCTGCCGATCCGGTGAAAGCCGAAGGCGCAAAAGCTTATATGCTCAACCAGTTTGATTTCTTTGGACTGAAAGCAGAAGTATGGCGATCACTGTTGAAACAAAAATTTAAAGAACAACTACCGCCCTTCAAAGAGGTTGATCAAATCGTAAAACAATGCTACCATCATCCGCTCCGTGAAATGCAATACACCGCAGTTGAGTTACTGGCGAAATATGAGAAGGAATGGAATGAAGAAGTCATTGAACTGATTGAATACATGATTACCAATAAAAGTTGGTGGGACAGTGTGGATCATGCCATTTCCAAACTGGCAGCAGTCTATTTCAAACGATTTCCAAAACAAATCAAACCGGTAAGTAAACAATGGAATTCAGGTAACAACATCTGGCTGCAGCGAAGCAGCATCCTGTTTCAATTGAAGTACAAAAAAGAAACAGATACAAAATTGCTCTCTGCTTACATCATCAAACTTGCCTCTTCCAAAGAATTCTTTGTACAAAAAGCAATTGGCTGGGCCTTACGTGAATATGCCAAAACAGATCCTTCCTGGGTGCATCAATTTGTAAAAGAAAATAAACTGGCACCGCTCAGTAAACGGGAAGCGTTAAAACATATTGGATCCTGTAGGTAAAATACACAACAGGGGCGGCGTTTTTTATTCCTACCCTTTTTAGTGTTCCAAAAGTTGAAACTTATCCTGTGGCCCATTATTGCACACTGCCCGCCGCCGTTTGGTGTTATCACCAACGGCTCATGCACTGCAGTCATTCATACTAGACATCACAGTGTGTTAAGAATCCAAAATCATCAACCAGCGTTTCGTAAAACCTTGCAGACGAATAGTGATACCCATATGGCTCCTCACACAATCCGGCTTCAACAGGGTTATAGTGAATATAGTTCACCTTTTGAAAATATACTTCTTTGCTGTACAAATCAACACCAAGTGGATTTCGTTCCCAAAACTGATACTGCCGGTCTGTTGCATTCACCAGAAACTCTTTTAATAATTCCGGATTATATTTCTGTAGGTCAAACTTAATTTGCTGTGCAGTGAATTTCAAAAAACTATGTTGTATCTGTTGGGGAGTGAACCCATTTACTGCTTGCCAGATAAGATGAATATGATTACTCATAATTACAAAGCTGTTTACAATTACCCGTTGTTCTTTAACCAAAAACCGAAGGCTGTTGAGCAATATTTCTTTGTACTTATTATCTGCAAGAAGAGGCTTCCATTCCAATATTGTAGCAGTGAAAAACTGAGGATGGTGTTCGGTGCTTATCATAGATTGTCAAACAACAAATTTAGTAAACTACTCTCAGCTGCATACCGCTGATGCGTAGTTGGTGAAAACACACAACAACGGCGGTCGTACGTTATTTCAACTTCTATACCAACGGCAGCAAGTAATTACAAAACAATAACTGAACCCTGTTGGTGAAAACACACAACAGGGGCTGCTTTTTTTATTATACTTTTCGAGGAAGACAAGAATGAAAAAAAATCTACTACAGCAGAGGATTGCTGACTATTGAACGCAATCAAGGTGCAAAAGCTGGGCACTACAGTAATACCGAAGCTTAATCAGGGTACGATCCGCCATCGGGGCACTTGCCCGACCCGAATGAATGAGAGGTGGATAATCGATGGCGGGGCCCTTTTGGGTTACTTTTTGGGTCTTTGACATTGACCAATGCGTCTATGCAAGCAAAAAGTAACGTACAAAATATCAGATAATCTACTCACCTGAAGAGAATCATATTAAAATTCAAAATACACTCCTTAGTAAAAAATTAAAATCCCGATCCATCTGTTATGTACAGGAAAGATCGGGATTACTTTCAGCTAATACGTTGTATTACCGAAAGCCGGGGCTTTGTCAGGTATACTTCTATAAGAAAAGAAAAATTACTTAGTGAAATGTCCGTAGAAACGTTTTCCGGATTGCGGATGAAATGCTTCTACAAAATAATCGCCCTTAGGAAGATCATTGACAGCTACTTCTGTTTGATCGGCTTTTGACTGGCCGGTAGTCATTAATCGTCCGCCCACACTGTAAAAACGATACACATAACTTCCATTAGCAGCAGGAAGTTCCAGCAACACTTTGTCTGACTGGCTGGATTTCGTAATTGTAACCAATCCTTCCTGAACATCTTTTAATGATACGGGAGTGATGATGCTTTCACGAACCTCACCGTTTGTAAGGAAAGAGCGGATGCGGTAGTACAGGCGTTCATCGCCGCCAGTGAGTTTATCTTTAAATGAGAAAACAGAAATACCGGTTGTTGGGTCGGGCAACAGAAGTCCGATGGTTGCAAACTCAGTTGAAGCAGTTCTGCGTTCAATTTCATAATGATCAACGCTTGCGAAAGTGCTATCGTTCCATTCAACGATCACTGCAGTTTGTGTAAAACGGGTTGAGATTTCCTGTGAATAGCCAAATACTGACAGACAGGCAAATACAGATAAGAAAACGAATTTTTGAATCATAGTAGTACGTTAAAGGGGATCAAAAAAATTCGGCTTTCTGGAATTGATTTCGGAGGGCTCTGTCAGAGGATAAGTAGACTGTTAGTTCTGTCCGGGATATGTAAATCCGTTAAGAGACCGTAAAATTACTGCTCTTTTTGAATCTTGCAAGTTTCTGTCCATTTATTTTAAAAAAAACTTATTGCCGCACAAAACGGCCGGTAAAACGCTCTCCTGTCCGGGATTGAATGGCTTCCAGGTAGTAGCATCCGCTGGCCAGTGCTTGTGCATTGATATTGCTCTGGTTCTGGCTGAGCCGGGCAGTAAGCACCAATGCCCCGTTCGCATTATAAACCCTGCATACATACATTTCTGAAGGCGATGGCAGTTCCACCTGTATATTTCCATTTGCAGTGTACACCCTTATCTCTTGCTGGGCTTGCCCGTCCCGTATCTTAACTTGCATCACAGAACTGTACATTTCTTCACCTGTATTGCCAATCACCTTAACCCGGTACTGAAATTCATTACCTGCTGTTCCACCCATTTTATCGAGGAATGAATACCGCTGGCTTCCTTTACTGTTATCTGAAAAAACGATGCCGATTGTTTTAAACGCACCATCCGTTCCCCGGCGTTGTACTTCAAACCTGTCTATCAATTCATTGTTTGCAGCATCCCATTCAACAGCTGTTTGCCGGGCCCGGTTACTCACTGCTGCATTTTCGATTGTACCTGCCAGCAAACCGGTAATAGGACTTATGAAATTGATATTCGCATCATTAATAGCCACCGGGTTTACATTGTTGCCATTGCAATTACTTCCACTCTGGTCAAAAGGTTGGTAAGGACTGTTTCCAGCATTTATTAATACTAAAGCAATCTCTTTTTTAGGGTCGGTGAGGTTTTCTGTTAAGCTCCCCATAAACTGTGCAATAAAGTTTGGCGCTCCAAAACCATAACCCGGTGTATTGAGATTGTAATCGGCCGGAGTATAGCCTGCTTTAAATTTAAAATATACATCAAATGCAATCCTGTAAGTATTAGCAGGAATATTCCAAAGATTGCCACATTGAGTTGTAGACCGGTTGAAATAATTCTTGCGCAAGGTTTTTGTTCCCCCTGTTGATGTAATGGTAGCGTTGCGGGTTCCGTCATTTACGGGTGTGGTTGTTTCATTATCAAAATCACCTGAAAGATGGGATGCATCATTTAAGCCGGAAGATTCATTCGTTCCTTCAAACATAAATGATTTGTATCCGTCGTATGTTAACACCGTTTCATTAAACTGGTAGCCGATGCGCATAGCAGCGATCTGGCAATTGGAAGCGGAGGATGTATTATTACGAATGGCAATCCTGATAATGACCCGTTGTGATACATTATCATAAAAGCAATTAGCCATTACAGAAGCCTGTTGAGCTTTTATTTCAGAAATACACAGCAAAACAACCAGTAACAAGAGTAACTTTTTAATCATAACGTTACATTTAAATTGTTAACCGGCTCTCGTAGGTGTGGATGATTACAGAGTTACTTCACAGGATCGGAAACTGTCTCTTAACTGGCAAGAATGATGGTGTTTCAAAAGGTGGGAATTGGTCAGCTTAGTAGTCTATCACTTTGATCTGTAATAAAGATACACTATAGAATTGCCAAATGCAATACCCAAAGTGTGGTATTTCAGTGGTATTCCTATAAAAGAAAGGTTCAAACGTTTGCAGGAAACCAGAGTGGCTTGGGATCATTCGCCTCTCCGTTATAATTGATAAATAATTCTTCACCTTCTTTAACATCTTTCACTGTTTTAATGCACATGGTGCCTTCTTCAAAATCCATCAGGTATTCACAATTGGCATTAAAGGAATGATTGTAGATAGGAATCCATCCGAGTGCCATTGCGCATTGATCCAGGTTTTCGCCCCACTCAAAAACATAATCGTGTAGTAAGGTCTGGTCAATCAGTTTTCGTTCTGCAGCGCTCATCACAATCACAGGTGCCACTTCAACAATCGTATTTGCAGCTATGGGTTCCGATGTAAACACACCTCTGCCCTTTCCATTACTTTCATCTATATATAATGCAGGTAAACTCATTGCTTCAAAGTTAATGGGTTGATGAATTACAGACAATTGAATATCAACTCTTCAATTGAATTATCGGTCGTCCCTGGATTCCTCTCGGCCAAATATTTTACCTTAGCAAAAATGAGTACTATGGATCTGGAACTGGAAAAAGAAGTGCCGCTCAGGGACCAATTTGAAGGATTGATTGACAAAGAAGATAAACTGGAAATCCAGGAGTTTCTGAACAATCAGAACATCAGTGATGTGGCTGAATTGGTTTATGAATTCCCCGATTACCAGAGCCAGTTATTGGCCAACATGAGCATTCACCGGGCTGTGGGGGTGTTTAAAATCCTGGATACAACAACCCAGCAACAGATCATTAAAGAATTACCTCCTTTTAAAACGGCAGAATTGCTGAATGAGCTGCCTGCAGATGACCGTACCGATTTCCTGGAAGAACTGCCCAGCAATGCAGTAAGGGAATTCATCAAACTGCTGAACCCGGAAGAACGCAAAATCACTTTATCGCTGCTGGGTTACCCGGAAAACAGTATCGGCCGTTTGATGACGCCGGATTATGTTTATGTATTCCCCGAAAATACAATCGCCGAAGTATTTGAAACCATTCGTAAATACGGAAAGGATAGTGAAACCATTAACGTGATTTATGTGATCAATGAAAAAGGGGAATTACTCGACGATATCCGTATCAGGGAATTCATTCTTGCTGCCCCCGACCGGAAAGTGGAAGAGTTAATGGACAACCGTTTTATAGCACTACAACCGCACGACGACCAGGAAACAGCCAACGAAACATTTAAGATGAATAACCGTGTGGCATTACCTGTAGTAAGCGAAACAAATATGTTGCTGGGCATTGTTACCATTGATGACGTACTGTGGGTTGCCAATGAAGAATTCAGTGAAGACATGCAGAAGATGGGTGGTACCGAAGCACTGGATGAACCGTACCTGGAAACACCGTTGTTTAAACTGTTCAAAAAAAGAATTGTTTGGCTGGTGGTTTTATTCCTGGGTGAATTACTCACCGCAACTGCCATGGCTTATTTTGAAGATGAAATTGCTAAGGCAGTAGTACTGGCGTTATTTGTACCATTGATTATTTCAAGCGGCGGAAACAGTGGTTCACAGGCATCCACACTTATAATACAGGCAATGGCTGTAGGTGAAATTGCAATCGAAGACTGGTGGCGGGTTATGCGTCGTGAAATCATTCAGGGACTGATGCTTGGCACCGCACTTGGCATCATTGGATTTATCCGGATTGCACTATGGCATTCCGTTTCACCCGAAATTTACGGCAATCATTGGGATGAAATTGGATGTGTAGTAGGACTTTCATTGCTGGGTGTTGTACTATGGGGCACACTCAGTGGTTCTATGCTTCCTTTATTGCTGAAAAAGCTGGGCGCCGATCCGGCCGTATCATCAGCACCATTTGTTGCAACGATGGTGGATGTAACCGGGTTGATCATTTATTTCTCAACCGCTTATTTGTTCCTGAAAGGGCTTTTGCTTTAATCCAGTGTCTCGGTTTGTGTTGGAATTAATACACTTACCGTACAACCTTTACCGGGTGCTGTAATCACATCGGCTTTGCCACCAAACAACTGAGCCCTGCGTTTGATATTTTCAAGACCGATGCCCTCTTTTGTAAGAGTGAAATCAAATCCCACACCATCATCTGTAATCAACATCTGAATTCCTTTGTGATTTTTCTTTATAGATATTAACACAGAAGACGCTTTGGCATATTTGAGAATATTATTAAACTGTTCCTGAACAATTCTATAGAACGCTAACTGCACATCTTTATCAAAAGGCATATCTGCATCGTCTACGTCCACAGAAACGGTAATCCTGTTCCCCACATTCATATTGTTAACCAGTCTTACTATCTTTTGTTGAAGAGTGGTAGCAGGGTCAATAGACGGAGCCAGTTGATGCGATAGTCTTCTCAGTTCGAAAATAGCTTCTTCAATATACTTACTGGAACGGTCAATATTCTCAGCTGCTTTTTGTTTATCGTCCAGATGATCGTTAGCAATTTCAAGGTAGAGATTGGATGCTGCCAGAATTTGTTTCACGTTATCATGCAATTCCATACCAATCTGCAGCCGTTCATTTTCCTGTGCATCATTCACAGCTTTGCGTATGGTTTCTTCTTCTTTAACACGGTCTGTTACATCCACCATGGTACCTATTACTGCATTTTTACCCTGGTAAATAATATCTGTAACAAGTACATCCATATAGATCAAAGAATGATCGCTTCGTTTGCCACGAACAACATAATGATTTTTTTGTCCGTAATTTTTAGAGCCCGGCTTACCCTGTTTCCGGAAATTTTTTAAATCTTCTTTTACTAAAATATCCTCTATTGATTTTTCTCCAAGCAATTGTTCTTTAGTATATCCTGTGATTTTTTCAAATCCCGGATTCACATATACAAATTTATCAGGCTGACAGATATAAACACCTACTAAAGATTGTTCCACGAGGCTACGGAATTTCTCTTCGCTTTCCTGTAATTCTTCTTCGGCCTTTTTCCTTTGTGTGATATCGTTTCTGATCGTTAAGAACTGGTAAGGTTTGCCAGATGCGTCTACAAAAGGAACGATTGTTGTATCACACCACAGGTACTCACCGTTTTTCGTTTTATTACGAACCTGTCCTTTGAAAACCTTGCCAGCTAAAACAGTATTCCATAAAATTTCAAAGAACGATGATGGATGATACCCGGAATTGAGTATCCGGTGATCTCTTCCTATCAGATCTTTTTCATCATAACCAATAACATCCAGGAAACGTTTATTCACAGACGTAATAATACCTTCACTATCAGAAATATCCACCAATGAAGCTTCGTCAATTGCATATTTATAATCGGAAACTTCTTTCAATGTTTTTTCAAGTTTGATAACAGCATCCTTTTCACTGGTGATATCCCTGATTACAAAAAGCACTTCCGAATCGTTCATTTTTATTACCCGGGCTTCATTATGCCTTATCCTTCCGTTAATGGGCAAATCAAACTCTGCCCTCATCAGTTTATTTTCAACAAACGCCTGTTCAATGGCATTCATAAAAATATCAGCCACATCGGCTGGAAGAAATTCTCTTAAATTATTTCCTAAAAAAACAGACGGCTGTGCATAGAGATCAGTTTCGTTCAGTACATGATAATGGGTAAATACCCCTTGCCTTGTAATCCTGAAAATTTTATCGGGGAACACATTGAGCATGGACCGGTTCATTTCCTCACTCCTCCTCAATTCTTCCACAGCCAGGCTGTGTAAATCGGCCAATCGCATTTTATCCAGCTTAAAGGCAACGCTATCCACAGCTTCTTTTAATAGTTTGATTTCAGAATCATTAAAGAAGTTGGGCTGCGTCATATACATCGTAAGCACAGCAACCAATTCGGAATTAACAATAATGGGAATAGAAATAGAAGACCTGAAATTGCGCTTTAAACCCTCCTCTCTCCACGGAGCCATTGAAGGGTCATTGGCGATATCATTGGTGTAATGATAGGTTTTTGTACGGATGGCCCTCCCTGTGGGGCCCATTCCTAAAGGCACATCCTTACCGGAAATTTTAATTGACTTCAGGTATCCGTTTTCATTGCCTGCCACTTTGAAAGGAGTTAATTCATCATTGCCTGAATGATAAAAACCAATCCATGCCATCTCTACTTTCCCGAACCACACGGCGATATCACAAATCTTTGAAAACACTTCTTCACTGGTGTTGCTACGTAATACCAGATCGTTGATCCGGCTCTTGAACTGGTACAAACGGTTTAACCGTAAAAGCGCCTGTTCAATTTTAATCCTGTCTGTAATATCACTCAGGATTCCATCCCAGATCACCCTTCCATCCGGAAGTTTCCGTGGCAGTGCTTTCACCAGCATCGTACGTTCCACGCCGCCCATGATTACAAACCGGACTTCTTCACTAAACATGGAAAGTCCTTCCAGCGACATCCGCTCTGCAAGCTGAAGTTTTGGAATATCTTCTTTATTCACAAAATCATAGTAGGATAATTTAGAATCAATAAACTCTTTAGGCGTAAAGCCTATCAACTTTTGAATACCGCCACTTATATATACAAGGTGCATATATCCATTGAGCTCACGAATCAGCTGATAAGTTATCACTCCGGGAAGGTTATTTGTAATTGCTTCCAGTTGAAGCACTTTTTCACGGATAGCACTTTCTGCTTTTTTCCGTTCTGTAATATCAATCAAAGTACCAATGATAGCATTAGCCCCTTTGTAAACAGTTCTGTTTCCAAAAACTTCCACCCATATTTCCTCTCCATTTCTCTTTATGGCCCTGGATTCATAATACGCTGATTCCTTAATGCCCTCTATTCTTTCTGCTACCTGCCTGTTCACCAGGACAGCATCATCTGGATGTTGAACCAAAGAAAGTGGTTGGCCTATCATTTCGGTTTCCTTGTATCCGAAAATCTCTGCGCATTTTGGATTCATATACGCAAATTTTCCGTTCTGAAGAATGTATACACCTACTATTGATTGTTCAACCAGGTTTTTAAAATTCAATTCCACTTCCTTCCGTTCGGTAATAGATTCCGTAAGCATGATAAGCCCGCCTAATTCTCCATTAGATTCATACCAGGGATGAATTTCCCAGCGCAGCCATTGAATTTTCCCATTCAATCTCTCAAATGAATCTTCATCTGATTTTAGTGTATGCCCTTGCATACAATATGCATGATCCTGCTTCCATCGTTCTGGCAATTCAGGGAATATTTCGTAATGGCTCTTACCAATAATTTCCTGCCCTTGCAGGTTATAATCACTGATCCAACGGTTACTCACAGCGATATACTCCATGTTTTTATTCACCATTGCTATAGCGGCCGGACTATTGGCAATGAAAAGCTTCATGTAATTGTTAGATGCGATCAAATTTTCGGTAAGACTTCTTTTCTCAGTAATGTCTTCCACATGCACAGCCATAAACAACACATTACCATCATCGTCTTTTACTGGTGCTGCATTCACATTCGCCCATAAAATTGTTCCATCCTTCCTAACATATCTTTTCTCAATATTCAATACAGCTTCAGACCCCTTCATCGTTTTATGAAAGAACTCAATACTTACCTCCTTATCATCGGGATGAGTGATTTTGAGAAAATCATATTGTATCAATTCGTTCTCATCATAACCCATCATGTCACTCAATGCTTTGTTAATTCGGATCCATCTTTGATCATTACCAACAAATGCCACACCTAAGGGAGAATTGTCGAAAGCAGCACTCAGGATAGATTCACTTAACCGCAGCTTATCTTCTGCATGCCTTCTTTCTACAAATCCTTTAATCACTTCCCCAATGGTATTCAGAAAATCTCTCTCTTCCATTAGAAAAGCATCGGAGCCATCTGATTTATGCTCAGCCATTGAGAACACCTCAAGTTTGCAACCAGAACATTCATCAATCTCGTGCTTGTGTGCTGTTTCTTTAAATACATCTGAAAGGAACTGTTTTCCTCGATAAGTAAGGCGAACACAAATGGTTTCAGGATGCTGATATGCTTCTGGCAATATAGACGCCAGTTTTGAAAAAACCTCTTCAATAGAATAATACCTGTCGTTAATGATTTCAAATACCTGGAAGAGGCAGGTTAACTCTTTCACACGTTCATTCAACTCATTATTGATTACCTGTAAACGGTCCTGTACTTTCTTTATCTCAGTTACATCTACTTCTATACTTAAAACACCGGCTAATTGGTTGTGCTTATTTATTAACGGTACGGCTGAATTCAATATCCGTTTTACTTTATTGGTAAAACAAATAATTTCAACTTCTTCACTAATGATATTTTCGCCATTATGCAGCACACGCATGGCTGGCCAATCTGCTTCAGCAAAATGCTTGCCTGTAAGTACATTTTTTCCTCTTGTTCTTTTAAATCCATCTGCTGCAAAATCAGAATCGCACCAGATTTTTTTCGAAGCCTTATTAATAGAAACCACATGTCCTTCATTGTTCAATACCCACACTCCAACAGGAATTGTTTCCAGCAGTTTTTCAATTAATCCTTCATTTAAACTGAAATTGTCGGCCATTTTATTCAATACTGAACCCAGCTTCGCCAGCTCTTCATTGGTAATTCCTTCCACTTCCACTCCACTTTTACCAGCGGCAATAGCATCTGCTGCAAAAATGAGTTTGTATAATTCTTTAATCAGCTTGCGGGCTATCAGTGATATAATTACAATCAGTACCAGCAATGCCACAATCATGTATACTACTGCCCTTCTTGTGATTGCCGACTTTAATTTTGAAATATATGCATGATCAATACCAATACGCACATAGCCAATAGTCTGATTATTATCATTCAGAACCGGCATACCTATCTCCTGCATTTCTGCAGTAGTTCTTAAAAATTCAATTCTCTTAAGATTCCGTATTTTATGGTTAATACTATCGTTTCTGTTTAAGTTCTCAATAGTAGGCCCATAGCTCTTTACCACTTTACCATCTGCCGAAAAAATAATAATGTACTGTACCCGGGTAATTTTATCCACCAGTTCCAATACTCGATGCATATCAACCGAATCACCTGATGTAAGCGCATGCTTTGAATATGCACCAATCACTTCCGCAGTTGTGGTGACTTCTTCCCTGTGTTGCTCCTCTAAAAGACGCTGCTGATTGTCTACAAAATCAAATAAGAATCCTGTGAGAATTAAAAAATTAACAACAATAACACCAAGTATGATTTGATGAATAACCTTAGATGGCCAGATTTTGCTAAAATCAAAATGATAAGGCATGAAGCGAAGTTCAATTTTCAATTATACCCGGCATACAAAACGAAAAGATTACCAGTTATAATTTAGTTATTGGTGCTAAACGATCAAATATAGGCTTATGCCTTTAATCTGTCAATATTCATAAGCAGTAGTGTATATGAACTTGATCACGAAATGTTCACTATTGTAACTAAAAGACATGTTTCTAGTAGTTTACACTTAGAAAAACAGAATTTAAACGATCTTCGTAAAACAAGGATCACAAGAAAAAACAGACAAGCCGCATGCCTTTTATCAGAACAGACTCTGACAATATTGATTTTCAAACGCTGGTTCATGCATTGGACCTTGATCTGGCAATCCGGGATGGCGACGATCATGCGTTTTACGCACAATTCAACAAAACCAATGCGCTTAAGCAAGTGATATTGGGTTATGAAGAAAAGAATCCGGTTGCTTGCGGTGCCATTAAACCATTTGCGAATGGTATTATGGAAGTAAAACGAATGTATGTGCTGCCCGGCTACAGAAACAAAAGTTGGGCTTCCGGTATCCTTGCTCAACTGGAAGGTTGGGCAAGGGAGCTTGGCTGCAACAAATGCGTTCTGGAGACAGGTAAAAACCAACCGGAGGCGATTGCCCTTTACCTCAAAAACGGGTACCGGGTCATTCCCAATTATGGTCAGTACCAGGGTATTGAAAACAGTATTTGTTTTGAAAAAGAGCTGTAATACCGCCCTGTTTTTAACTGCTTGTAATCCATAGAATACTGCCTATTTTTGCAACTTCTTAAAACAATCAAATTATGTGCGGAATTGTTGGCTACACAGGACCAAGGGAAGCTTACCCTATCATCCTTAAAGGTTTAAAGCGTTTGGAATACCGTGGTTACGACAGTTCCGGCGTTGCCCTGCTCAATAAAGAACTCAATGTTTATAAGAAAAAGGGGAAAGTAGCCGAGTTGGAAGAGAGCCTTATTGGCACCGACGTGAAAGCCAATATTGGAATTGGACATACCCGTTGGGCCACACATGGCGAACCCAGCGACCGTAACGCACATCCTCACCGTAGTGCCAGTGGACGGCTGGCTATGATCCATAATGGCATCATTGAAAACTACGCCCTGTTAAAAAAGGACCTGGAAAGCAAAGGATATACGTTTAAAAGCGATACTGATACAGAAGTATTACTCAACTTCATTGACGATATTCAGCAAAACAATAATTCCACTTTGGAAGAAGCGGTTCGCATTGCCCTGAAACGGGTGGTGGGTGCTTATTGCATCCTGCTGATTGATGAACAGGATCCTGAAACCATCATTGCTGCCCGCAAGGGAAGTCCGCTCGTAATTGGAATTGGCAAGGGTGAACATTTTCTTGCCAGCGATGCCTCACCTATCATTGAATACACGAAAGAAGTAGTGTATGTAAATGATTACGAACTGGCCATCGTTCGTCCCGATGAACTGATTCTTAAAAACCTCGGAAACGAAAAAGTAACTCCCTATATCACCAAGCTGGATATGGAACTGGCCGCTATTGAAAAAGGCGGTTACAATCATTTCATGATCAAAGAAATTTATGAACAACCCAGCACCATTCATGACTGCTTACGGGGACGCTTAGACGCAGCTGCAGGCACCATCACAATGGCTGGCGTTCAGAACAACATTGAACAAATTAAAAATGCCCCCCGCATTCTTATCATTGCCTGCGGTACCAGCTGGCATGCAGGATTGGTGGCAGAATATATTATTGAAGAATTATGCCGTATTCCTGTGGAAGTGGAATATGCATCTGAATTCCGTTACCGCAACCCGGTTGTAAATCCCGGCGACGTAATCATTGCCATTTCTCAAAGTGGTGAAACAGCAGATACCATTGTTGCTATTGAAAAAGCGAAAGAACAAGGCGCCTTTATTTTTGGTGTGGTGAACGCAGTAGGAAGTTCTATTGCCCGTGCATCACATGCAGGTGCGTATACACATGCCGGTCCGGAAATTGGTGTGGCTTCCACCAAAGCATTTACAGCGCAATTAGCCGTGTTAACCATGGTTGCTCTCAAAGTGGCAAAAGAAAAAGGAACAATCAGTGAAGAACGTTACAACAACCTGTTGGTGGAACTGGAAGCTGTTCCTGAAAAAGTAGCAGCCATTCTTAAAAATGCCGACGAAATAAAAGTTATTGCAGAAAAATATAAAGATTCGGCCGATGCTTTATTCCTTGGACGTGGTTACAATTTCCCTGTAGCACTCGAAGGAGCATTAAAACTGAAAGAGATTTCTTACATCCATGCAGAAGGTTATCCTGCAGCAGAAATGAAACATGGCCCTATTGCCCTGGTTACTGAAACCCTGCCCGTTGTATTTGTAGCAACAAAGGACTCCTATCATGAAAAAATAGTGAGCAATATGCAGGAAATCAAAGCACGCAAAGGAAGAGTCATTTCTATTATTACAGAAGGAGATACCATCAGCCCAACTTTGAGCAATGATGTGTTTGCCATTCCTCCTGCAGATGAAGTGATTGCTCCCATGCTCAGCGTTATTCCCTTGCAGCTACTCTCCTACTATGTAGGTGTTTCCAAAGGGTACGACGTGGATAAACCCCGCAACCTGGCGAAAAGTGTAACAGTTGAATAATTCGTTCCTGTTATTCATTGCCGGTTGAAAAGGTTTATATTGCCATACTATCTTATCAAACCGTAACGGTTTATGAATCACATTATCAAAAGCCCCATTGAGCAGCTTGGATACCAGTTTATCCCTGCTGCTTATATTCCAAAAGGGAAAGATGAATATTATCTCCGTAATAAACAGAACCGGAGTGGTATTCATTACAGGAAACTGACTGCCCTTGAAATTGAAGTACTGGTTCGCAACAGGAATACCAGCGATAACTGGAATCATATTCTTGTGTCTGAATTGTTCAACCCGGAACTGGTTAAGAATTGTAAATTCTTCGGCCTCGTTCGTATTGGCAAACTGGAAACCTGCTACCTGGAATTTCACTCAGTAAAACTGCAGGTTGGCTTGTACAACAGCACCATTATCAGTTGCGACCTGGGTGATAATGTGGTGATCGAAAACGTACAATATCTTTCCCATTACATCATTGGAAATGAAGTAATCATTACGAATGTAAACGAAATGGTTACCACCAACTATGCAAAATTCGGAAATGGTGTTTTGAAAGTGAATGAGGATGAAAACATACGCATCTGGCTGGAAGTGTGTAACGAAAACGGCGGACGGAAAATAATTCCTTTCAATGGCATGTTACCCGGCGATGCATGGATTTGGAGCCGCAACAGGGAAAATGAAGTACTTCAGGAAAAACTGAAAGAATTTACTGAGTTAAAATTTGATAAGCTGAGAGGTTACTATGGGAAAATAGGCGACAGAACGGTGATTAAAAGTTGTAAGATCATCAAAGATGTATGGATTGGTACCGATGCTTATCTCAAGGGCGCCAACAAACTCAAGAATCTCACCATCGACTCCACTGCTCATGCATCGTCACAGGTTGGCGAAGGTTGTGAACTGGTGAACGGAATTATAGGCGAAGGTTGCCGTGTATTTTACGGAGTGAAAGCCGTACGCTTTTATATGGCATCCTATTCGCAATTGAAATATGGTGCCCGTCTTATTAATTCTTACCTCGGCAACAATGCCACCATCAGCTGCTGTGAAGTATTAAACTCATTAATCTTCCCTGCACATGAACAACATCACAACAATTCTTTCTTGTGTGCAGCACTGGTGCTGGGGCAAAGCAATATTGCTGCAGGCGCTACATTAGGCAGTAATCACAACAGCCGCAGCCCGGATGGCGAACTGATTGCCGGCCGTGGTTTTTGGCCGGGACTCTGCGTAAGCGTAAAACACAATTCAAAATTTGCGACTTATACATTACTTGCGAAAGGCGATTATCCGGCAGAGATGAATATCCCGATTCCGTTTTCTTTAGTAGGAAATGATGAATCAAAAAATGAACTGCTCATCATGCCCGGCTATTGGTTTATGTATAACATGTATGCCATTGCCCGCAACGCCTGGAAATATATCGACAGAGATAAACGCAGGGACAAAACACAATTGATTGAATACGATTACCTGGCACCCGATAGTGTAAACGAACTCTTTGATTCACTTCAGCTGCTGGAACTTTTAACCGGCAGAGCCTTCTTTGCAAAAAACAATCCCGGGAAAAAATACTCCGACGACGATTGTAAGAAGAAAGGAAAAGAACTGCTGGAGACAAAAAATCCGGTTGCAGATAAATTAGAAATCATTGCTGATGGTTTTGAAAACAGCAAACGAAAAGTAGTGTTGCTGAAAGTACCAAAAAGCTATCATCTGTTTAAAGAATTAATTCGTTTTTACGGCGTAGGTGAAATTCTGAAACTGATAGAAGCGAAAAAAATCAAATCCTTTGATGGGTTGAAAGAAGCACTGCCTAAACGTGCAGCAAGAAATGAATGGAGCAATGTTGGCGGACAATTAATCCCAACGCACAACCTGGATTTACTGATTTCTAAAATCACTTCAGGTAAGTTAAAAGGCTGGGATGCTGTACATGCATTTTATAAACATGAAAGTGATTTGTATTGCACTCATAAGCTGCAACATGCTTTTGCATCGCTGAAAGAATTGCAGGGCTTTAAACAACTTACACCTGCTTCATTAAAAGAATTGCTGGACCAGTACCTTTCAACTAAAGAATGGATGGTAAAAGGCATATACGAATCAAGAGCGAAAGACTATACCAATCCGTTCCGTAAAATGGTATACAGTAATGATGAGGAAATGGAAGTAGTAACCGGAAAGCTTTCTGAAAACTCATTCATCATTCAACAACAAAAAGAACTTGAGGACCTGCGGAAAACAGTGCAGCGATTAAAACGTTCGCTTTAATAACAGAAGTAAGATTCAATAAAAAAGCCGCATTCGTAAATGCGGCTTTTATCTTTAATGCGGCTGATTAATCGCCCCAGATATTATCTTTTCCATCTAACCAGAGTTTTACCAGCTCTGTTGTTACCGATTTCGGACGTTCCAGTGGCATTCCTAATGCACGGTCCCATAACAGGCTTGCCATTACCCCTAATGCACGACTCACGGCAAACAAAACAGTATAGTATTCATATTCCACCATTCCGTAATGTACCAGCAAGGCACCGCTGTGTGCATCTACATTGGGCCAGGGGTTTTTAATTTTTCCCATTGATTGAAGAATGGGCGGAACCACTTCATAAATATTCCAAACTGTATTTACCAGGTTATCATCTGGCATGTGTTTTTTACCAAATTCCATTTGTGCAGTAAAACGGGGATCTGTTTTACGCAGTACAGCATGACCATAGCCCGGCACCACTTTCCCTTCACTCAGGGTCTTTTTCACATACTCGGCAATCTGGTCTTTGGAAGGTGTATTTGTTTTCAGTTCTTCCTGCATTTCAAAAATCCACTTAATCACTTCCTGGTTGGCCAATCCGTGTAAAGGGCCAGCCAATCCGTTCATACCGGCAGCATAAGCCAGGTAAGGGTCGCTTAACGCACTTCCAACCAAATGTGTTGTGTGAGCCGAAACATTACCTCCTTCATGATCGGCATGAATGGTCATGTACAGGCGCATCAGCTCCATGAATCCATGATCATCATAACCCAGCATGTGGGCGAGGTTGCCACCCCAGTCCAGCAAACCATTCGGGTGAATATGTTCGTTGTTTTTATACTTACGGCGATAGATATACGCAGCGATACGTGGTAAACGGGCCAGCAGAATCATTGCATCATCAAATACCGGTTCCCAGTAATCTTTCTTACTGATTCCTTCTGCATATTTTTTCTGAAAATAACTTTCGGTTTGTAAAGCCATCACCCCCACTACAAACATCGTCATAGGATGGGTGCTCAACGGCAACGCATCAATGGCTGCAAACACATGATTGGGCACATGGCTGCGGCGTTGCCAGATATCTGTAATATAGTTGGCATCTTCCTGTGTAGGCAAATCACCGGTAAGCATCAGGTAAAACAAACCTTCAGGTAAAGGTTGTTCGCCATGCTTGTGCGATTTCGGTAATTTATCCTGCAAGTCCGGGATCGAAAATCCACGGAAACGGATTCCTTCCTGTGCATCCAGTAAAGAAGTTTCGGTAACCAAACCCGTTATACCACGCATACCCTGGTAAATCTGGGAAAGGGTTACTTCACCAATTACTTTATTTCCATGCTGTTTCAGCAACTCCTTGATTTCTGCATTGGCAGCATCTGCCTTCGCCTTAAACTTGTCTTTCAAAATGCCCATAAAACGCCTGATATTTTATTGTGAGAAGTTGTTCAAAGTTAGCCAAACAACCGTTTCAGAAACATACGCAGAGCGGAAAATGTTGAAGAAATAAGGAGATTTCTTTTTGCTTTCACAAAATCATAACGATTGTGTGATAAAGATCACTTGGGAGAACGTTTATACAGCCAATAAGCAACAAAAGAGAATACAACATTGGGTAACCATGCTGCAATTACGGGAGGAAGATTGCCCTTGGTGGAAAATACCATCGAGAATTTATCAAATACAATAAACGTAACACCAATGATAAATGCCAGTGCCAGGTGAAATCCACTTCCACCTCTGATTTTGCGGGAAGCAAGGATGGCTGCAATTAATGTCATCACAATTACAGATATCGCATAGGTAAACCGGCGATGATATTCGAACTGAAGTGTGGTTACTGTTTCTGATCCCCGGCGAACTTCCTGCCGTATCAGCTTACTTAGGGCAGGTGTTTTCAACTTATCCTTCATGTACTCATCTTCCGAAATATCAAGCGGACGGTAGCCAATTTTAATAAAATAATTCTTCATAAGTTTTACCTCTTCTTTCATCCCATCAATCCGTCTTTCGATCACATTATCCAGCTTCCATTCTTTTGTGGCAGTATCCCACGAAATGGTTTCACTTCTGAGATTGTAAAACACCTGGTGGTTTCTGATCCGTTCCAGGTAAAAGCCCTGCCCTGTTTTGGCAGCGGTATCATAACTGCGCATACCGGCATACGTAAATGAATCAATCCGGAAATGCAGGTTATTGAGGTATTGTCCGCTGTTATTGGCGGGCATATTTCCCATATCAATATAGCGGTGCTCAAAATCGGTGCGGATTTTATTAGCAGCCGGCACCAGGAAATGATTAGACACGCCCAGCAACAGTGCCAGTGAAATACCACCAATCCAGTAAGGAACAAGGATCCTGCGTAAACTCATTCCCACACTCAACATGGCCACCATTTCACTGCGCAGCGCCAGTTTGGAAGTAAAGAACACAACGGCTATCAGTACAAATACAGGGAAGAGCAAACTGATAATATGCGGAATGAATCCGATGTAATACTGAAGAAAAATCTCTTTCGTATTTAACCCGCTCCTGATGAAGTCTTCTGCTTTCTCACTTGCATCCACTGCCACAGTGATCATTGCAAACAGCAATAATGCAAAGAAGAAGGTTTTGAGAAAGATGCCTAAAATATAGCGGTCGAGTATTTTCATTCCTGTGCAAAGTAAAGGGAGAAATTGTGAACGAAAGGTTTAAAGGTTATAACCTTGTTTTCAATACTTCCACCATCTCATTTTTCCAGCTATTGAACGATCCATCCAGAATGTGCTTGCGGGCTTCTTTCACCAGCCACAGGTAAAATGCAAGGTTGTGAACACTTGCAATGGTAAGACCTGTGATTTCCTTGGCTTTGATGAGATGACGCAGATAAGCTTTGCTGTAATAGTTGCTGATTTGGCAGTCGATACCCTCATCTAAGGGGTTGAAATCTTTCTCCCATTTCTTATTATCAATATTGATCACACCTTTACTGGTAAACAACATGGCATTACGGCCATTACGGGTGGGCATTACACAGTCAAACATATCCACGCCCAATGCAATTCCTTCAAGGATATTCCACGGTGTACCAACGCCCATGAGGTAACGGGGTTTGTTTTGCGGTAATTCATCACAACAAAGTGCGGTGAACTCATACATCATTTCTTCGGGCTCTCCCACGCTTAAGCCACCAATAGCACAACCGGTTAGATTTTTCGATGCAACAAACTGAGAAGAGGCTGTTCGCAGGTCTTTATACGTACCCCCCTGCACAATCGGAAACAGGTTTTGTGTGTAGCCGTATTTATCCGGTGTATTTGCCAAACGTTCAATGCAACGATCCAGCCAGCGATGGGTCATTTCCATCGATTTGCGGGCATAATTGTAATCGCTGGGGTAAGGCGGACATTCATCAAATGCCATAATGATATCGGCCCCAATACTACGTTGTATGTCCATTACAGACTCCGGAGTGAACAAGTGTTTGCTGCCATCAATATGGCTTTGAAACACTACTCCTTCTTCTTTGATTTTACGGTTTCCTGCCAATGAGAACACCTGGTAGCCACCACTATCTGTAAGAATAGGATGCTTCCAGCCATTAAAGCGGTGCAAACCTCCAGCTTGTTCCAATACATCTGTTCCGGGGCGCAGGTACAAATGATAGGTATTCCCAAGGATGATCTGTGCTTTCACTTCTTCCTCCAGGTGTTGAACAGTGAGTGATTTCACACTTCCCACTGTACCAACAGGCATAAAAATGGGGGTTTCAATCACGCCATGATCTGTGGTAATCTTTCCTGCCCGGGCTTTTGTAGCCACATCTGTGTGTTGTAAATCAAATTGTAAGGATGCCATAAGCCGGCAAAGGTAAATATTCAATTCCCTTTGTTTGCAAAGGATGCAATATTTTCGCAGCCGATGATTCATTTTGATTGGCCCAAAATCGCATTTGTAGCTTATTGTGTAATTGCAGCTGTCCAGGTATTTTACCAGCTCTGGTTTTTCATGCGCCTTGCATTTTATAAAAAAAAGAACCGGGAAACGCTTCAGCAACATCCCGTGTCTGTAATCATTTGTGCAAGAGATGAAGCACAGAACCTGGCCGAAAACCTGCCACAAGTGCTGCAACAGGAATACAAATCCACGTTTGAAGTAGTAGCTGTTAACGACAACTCCTTTGACGATAGTAAATATGTACTGGAATATATTTCTAAGCCTTTCCGTAATCTTCGTCCTATTGAATTAAAGCAGGAAGCCCGTTTGATTCATGGAAAAAAATTCCCCTTATCTGTAGGCATCAAAGAAGCAAAGTATGAATTACTGTTACTTACAGATGCCGATTGTGTACCCGCCTCTCCTCAATGGATTGAGCATATGCAGGATGCATTTGCACCGGGAAAAGAAATTGTGTTGGGATACGGAGCGTATACAAAAGAACCGGGGCTGCTGAACAAACTCATTCGTTTTGAAACCTTTCTCTCTGCCCTTCAGTATTTTTCTTACGCATTGGCAGGCATCCCGTATATGGGTGTGGGAAGAAATCTTGCTTACAAGAAAGAACTGTTCTTTCGCAACAAAGGATTTTCCATGCACAATCAATTGCCCGGAGGCGATGATGATTTATTCATTAACCGTGTTGCCACAAAAGCCAATACTGCCATTATGGTTGATGAAGAAGCATTCACTTACTCCAAAGCAAAGAGCAGCTGGAGTGCATGGCGTGGACAAAAAGCACGTCACTACACCACCAGCAAGTATTATAAAAGCATTCATAAATTTTTATTGGGTCTGTTTTCACTTTCTCATTTCCTGTTTTATCCTTTGCTGGTTGCAGCTATGATTTTATTCAACTGGTGGATTCCGCTTTGTGTGTTTGGTTTCCGTTTCCTGTTGCAGGGGATTGTGTACTACCGCACCATGAACAAGCTGAAAGAACAGGATTTGTTCTGGATCTATCCGTTACTTGATATCTGGCAATGGTTTTATTATCTTTTATTCGCCAACACATTATTTAAAAAGCCACAGGCAAACTGGAAATAGATGGAAACTGTTTTGAAATATTTTTCCGACTTCACACCACAACAGATAGAACAAATCCGTTTGCTGAAAGAAGTGTATACGGAATGGAATGAAAAAATAAATGTGATTTCAAGAAAAGATATCGATTGTCTTTATGAGAAACATGTTCTTCATTCCTTAGCCATCGCTGCCATTTTTGAATTTGAGCCGGGCACACAGGTAGTTGACCTTGGAACCGGTGGCGGATTTCCCGGCGTACCACTGGCCATCTTTTTTCCTGAAGTTGAATTCCTCCTCACCGATAGCATTGGTAAAAAACTGAAAGTGGTGGATGAGGTAGTTGCCGCAACCGGAATTAAAAATATTACAACACGACATACACGTACAGAAGAAATCAAAGACCGGAAATTCGATTATGTAGTGAGCCGGGCCGTGGCTCCCCTGAAAGATTTATGGAAATGGAGTTTGCCCATCCTGAAAGCTAAAGGACAAGGAAAGCCAATTCACTCTGGTGATGAAATTTTTTATGGCGGATTGATTTGCCTGAAAGGTGGTGATTTAACCGAAGAAATCCGGGAAAGCGGACTAAACCCTCTCGTTTGGGAAATACAGGACCTGTTTGAAGAAGAATTTTTCAAGCAGAAATTTGTCATTATGGCAAAACGCTGACCACCTGCAAGTACACCTCCCTACCTCTTTGTGGTATTTTTTCTTTCCAATTTTATTTCCAATTTTACAGGATGAATAAAATCAGGGTTTGTATTGTTGAAGATGTTTCCGATATACGGGAAGCATTAGGACAAATAATTGAACTGAGCGATACCTGCTCTTTAGTGGGCTCCTATAGTAATGGTGAAGAAGCATTGCAACAGATTCCGGTGATTAAACCTCAAGTGGTTTTGATGGACATTGGCCTGGGTGCCTATAATGGAATTGACATTGTTAAGGAATTAAAACCATTACACCCCGAAGTACTTTATATGATGTGTACCATCTATGAAGAAGATGAAAAAATATTTGAGGCCCTGAGAGCCGGTGCCAGCGGATACATTCTGAAAAAATCCTCTCCTGCAAAACTGATTGAAGCCATTGACGAACTGGTGGATGGTGGCGCTCCCATGAGCAGCCAGATTGCACGTAAAGTGGTTACTGCTTTTAAAGGCCTTCCTGTTCTTGAAGCAAGTACTGCTGTTGCAACCTCCAATCCTGTACCTGAAGAGATAGCGGTTCTTTCCAAACGGGAAAAAGAAATCCTGGAGTGGTTGGCGCAGGGAAAAATTTATAAAGAAATTGGTGCCGAATTATTCATCAGCGCAGAAACAGTGCGAAAACACGTTTATCATATTTACGAAAAACTGCATGTCAACAACCGGGTGGAAGCAGTTAATAAATATTATGGCAGATAAAAAGAGAAGCCGGCTTGTTAAGCCGGCTTCTCTTTTATGATCAGTTTCAATTACCATTTTAGTTCGAGTTTATTATTCCTCCGGTCCACATCGGCCATCCGTTGTGTAGGGTCTATCTCAACTGTTGTTAAATCAACCAGGCGTTTGTCAAATTCAATTGTATAAGTTGGATGTGTCCACTTCCACGAAGGATATACTTTGGCAGGCACGTTACTGTCTTCATTTTGTTTTATTCCAAACATGAGATACATAGGAATGTAATGCAGTTGTTTTGTACCGTCTTTAAACGTGATCACAACATCAACAGGCATTGGCATCTCTCCAATCCGTTTTATACGAATTTTTGATTTACCACCTTCTTCCCACAAACTATCAATTGCATAGTCAATTGTTTTGGTGGTGTTCACCCAGTACTCACGGTACCAGTCTAATTGCAATCCACTTACTTTTTCAGCCACACGCATAAAGTCGTTTACATTAGGATGCTTGAAACGCCACAAACGATAATATTCAAGCATGATTTTGTCTCTGGTTGCTTCACCTGTGATATAGCCCAGCTGTGAAAGAAATACACATCCTTTTGAATACGAAGCAATGGAATAGGCATAATTGGTATTGAAATGATCGGCATGGGTGGTCATTGGTTCTTCGAGGCGACTTTTCACCAATGCAAAATAACCACCGTAATTGGAAGCATGGTATTTCGGCAGCTCATCGTCAGTAACAACCGTACCATTGCGCTTTGCAATTTCTGAATTGTAATAATTCTCAACCAGGTCGGTTGCAAACTCAGTAAAGCCTTCATCCATCCACGCATATAAACTTTCATTGGTTCCTAACATCATCTGGTACCAGGTATGCATCCACTCATGAAAAACCGTACCAAGGCCCGGCCCATTCAGCAATGTAGCCATAGGATATTCCATACCACCGTCTCCACCCTGTATGAAAGAATATTGCTTGTAAGGGTAATCGCCAAATTGTTTAATAATAAAAGGATATACTATTTCTGCCGCATCGGCCACTTTCTGCCAGGCATCATCATTCTTCTTGTTATTGGGAAGATAGTTGTACAACACATGAATCGTTGGACCATTCTTGATCTGGCGAACAATATGTTTGAATTCAGGATCGGCAGCCCAAACAAAGTCATGTACATTGGGTGCTGTAAATTTCCATATAAGCTTATCGCCTGCAGGTTGCACCACTTTTGTTCCGGGTGTTTCATATCCGTAACCAACCTGGTTGGCATTGGTGAGATACCCTGTGCCGCCAACGATAAACTTCTTATCAATGTTAATGGTTACATTAAAATCGCCCCACACACCATAAAACTCACGTGCCACATAAGGCGTGGGATGCCATCCTTCATAATCATACTCACACAGTTTCGGGTACCATTGGCTCATAGAATACTTTACACCATTTGCTGCATCTCTTCCGCTGCGGCGAACCTGTAAAGGAACCTGTGCTTCAAATTCCAACTCAAGCATCACTTTCGTGTTGGGCAACACAGGTTTGGTGAGGAATACTTCCAGTATGGTTTCCTGTTCTGTGATCTGTTGCAACACGCCATTCATCTTCAGCCATTTCACATGTTGGTAGCCGATCTCATCTTCTTTCAGATTCTGAATACGGTCACGCACACGGCCATCCCAATCCGGACGATTGTTACCAACCATCTTCTTACCCAATTCACGGCTCCGGGCATCCATCATACTATTGGGCTGAAATGCATTCCAGTATAAATGATAATAGAGTTTCTTTAGTGTATCGGGAGAATTGTTGGTGTATTCCAGTTTTTGTTTTCCGGTAAACCGGTTGGTGGTGACGTCTACGTCTACATTCATATCATACTTCACCCGCTGCTGCCAGCGATTCGGTTGTGCTTGTAAGGCACAGGGAACAATAGCAAATAAAAAGAGATAACTGATGATTCTAATCTTCATGTGTATACAAATTGGTCGTTCGTAAAATTCGGGAAAAGCAACTGATACAAAAAGTGAAAATGATGAACGGGATGCTCAGGTCATCAACTGGTTTTTCCATCAACCACAATCACAATTTCACCTTTCACACCTTTTTCCAGAAAATAATCATGTACTTCTTTCAAAGTACCCCGCTTATTTTCTTCAAACTTTTTAGTGAGCTCACGGCTTACAGAACATAGGCGTTCTTCGCCAAAATACTGCATAAAATCGGCCAGTGTTTTCACAAGTCGGAACGGTGATTCATAAAAAATCATGGTACGTTCTTCCTCTGCCAGTTGTTTGAGTAAGGTTTGCCTGCCTTTCTTTTGCGGAATGAATCCTTCGAAAGTAAATCTCGTGGCCGGCAGTCCGCTATTCACCAGCGCCGGAACAAAAGCAGTAGCACCCGGTAATGTTTCAACAGTAATGCCTTCTTTCACGCAGGCACGTACCAAGAGGAAAGCAGGATCACTGATGCCGGGTGTGCCCGCATCGGTAAGCAAGGCCATCTTCTTACCCAACTTCAACTGATCCACCAGGTGTTGAACAATTTTGTGTTCGTTATGCTGATGATAAGGTGTTATTGGTTTTTGTACCTGGTAGTGATTAAGTAGCACAGATGTTGTACGTGTATCTTCTGCAAGAATCAATTCCACATCATTCAATACCTCCAGTGAACGGAGTGTGATGTCTTTTAAATTACCAATGGGTGTGGGAATGATGTAGAGCACAATTTGAATTATTGAACTGTTACTTCAAATTGTTCCATGACGGGATTCGCCAACAGTTTCCTTGCTGCTTCTTCTGCCACAGATCTGGCAGCATCTGCAGAATCGGCATCCACCTGCATAGTGATATTTTTTCCAATACGAACATCTGCCACTCCTTTTAAACCTAGATTGGAAAGTCCGCCCATAACCGCTTTCCCCTGCGGATCCAGTAAATCTTTCAGTGGCATGATTTTAACCTCTACAGTATAGTTCATGATGTTTGTATTTGTTTATGCAATCTGCTTACGCAGGATCAAAGATAATGCAACGTATGCGATATAAATAAGCGGCAATGCAGCCCATTGAAAAACCACCAGCAGAATAAGCGCTACAACTGCAAGAATCAGTTTCGGCTGATTGTCTTTGTGGCTTTTCGATTTAAACTTCATGCTCATGATGGGCATATCGGCTACCATCAACCAACTCAGCAACAGAATAAAGCCATACAGAAACCATTTGTTGACAACGAGCGATGCAAGATGCCATTGATCATACCACACGATTAATGGTAAGGATGCCACCACATAAGCAGTAATGGGCGTAGGCACTCCACGAAATGAAAAGGTTTGCCTTGTATCAATATTGAATTTAGCCAACCGCCATGCGGCGCAGGCTGCAAACAACAATGCAGGAAACAAATACCAAACAGATGTATCCAATGCCGATTCTTCACGCAAATAGCTCATGCGGAGCAATTGAAAAAGAATGAGCGCAGGAGCCACCCCAAAAGTAACCACATCACTCAACGAATCCAGCTGCTTGCCCATTTCAGAAGTTGCATTCATTAAACGGGCTACAAATCCATCAAGAAAATCGACAATTCCGGCAGCAAAAATCAGGAAAGCTGCAATCGTCATTTGCTCTGGCAAATTAATCACAACAGATCCTTCCTGCAGGTAAGCAATATTTTCTTTGCTCTGTAAAATAAGTATGATTGCCACACAACCTAACAGAAGGTTGATCAAGGTAAAGTAGTTGGGAATATTCCTGGTCATGCATTCAAATCGGGTGATGAATAAAATTATTTTTTCATGAGTGCTTCAATGTCTTCCACTGTAATCGGAATATTCTTCATGAGATCTTTATTTCCATTACGGGTGATCCAGATATTATTTTCAATACGTACTCCTATTTGCTCTTCTTCAATATAGATACCGGGCTCAACTGTAAAGACCATTCCTTGCTTAATGGGGGCAGTGCGTGTACCCAGATCATGTACATCAATACCAAGGTGATGTGAAATTCCATGGTAGAGATATTTACGATACGCCCTGTTTTCGGGATCTTCGTTCTTTACTTCCGATTTACGCAATAAACCAATCTTGAGGAATTGTTGTGTTGCTTCCTCTCCCACTTTCTCGGTATAATCAACAATATTGATACCGGGTTTTAATAAACTCTTTGCATAGTTATGTAAATGCAAGCAGGCGTTATATACTGTTTTTTGTCTCCGTGTGAACTTACCACTTACAGGGACTGTTCGGGTGAGATCGGCACAATAACCGGCATATTCTGCACCAAAGTCCATCAGTACCAGTTCCCCTTCCTTACACTCCTGGTTATTGCTTACATAATGCAGCGTACGTGCACGGTCGCCACTGGCGATGATGCTTCCATAAGCCGGACCAGTAGAGCTTTGTGAAAGAAATGAATGATATATTTCTGCTTCAATTTCATTTTCAAAAATACCGGGCTTAATGGTTTTCAATAAGCGACGGAATGTGTTGTCTGTTATATCAATTGCTTTCTGCAACAGTTCCACTTCTTCAGCTGTTTTAATTGCACGAAGTTCTTTCATGATCTTTGCAGCCCGTTGATAACTGTGCAACGGATAGCGGCTCTTCATTTCATCAATAAAGCGGTAATCGCTGGAGCGGATGAGTGAAGATTTACGGTCGTTCTCATTGCTATCAAGATATATGTGATCGGCCAGGTGAATCCATTGCTGTAACAAGGCATCAATACTATCCAGCCATACAATGGTTTGCATTCCGGATATCTCTCTTGCTTCGTTGGCACGTAACCGTTTACCATCCCATTTCTCTTTCAGTTCATTGGGCCTTACTAATACCAAAACTTCCCTGTATTTGGGATCAGGGTTATCGGGAAACAGAATCACCATACTGTCTTCCTGTGTAATTCCACTCAGCCAGTAGAGGTCGCTGTTTTGTTTAAAAGCATGTAAAGCATCGCCATTCATGGGCCACTCGTCATTGCTTACAAAAACAGCAATGGAATTGGGCAGCATAGCGTTGATAAACCGTTCCCGGTTTTTGGTAAATAATTCAGGCTTAACAATCTGAAATTTCATAATGGTTATTTGTAGTTCTGCAAGTTACGTTTTTCGGGAATGGATTAAAAAAGAAAGACCCGGACAAGCCGGGTCAATGTATTATCAATTGGTTGCTGTGTTTACATTTATGAGCCCCCATCCATATTCCGATGTTTTGGTTGGATAACGGCTGCTGTTGGCAATCAGCCTTTGAATTAACTGATCCCTTGTGAGTGTTGGGTATCGGCTCCATACCAATGCCGCCATACCTGCAGTTGATGCCGTAGCTACGGAAGAACCTCCCACTGTTGAAGGCGCATTCCCTGTCATTGCAAGCGATAATGGTTTCACACCATCGGCACTGCGTTGCATAGAAACCACAAAATCAATCTCAGCACCTTTATGACATTCATTACAGTTAGAGAAGTTGGATCCTTCCACCACACCTGTAACTGCCTGCACCTGGCTCATATTAGCAGGGAAAATCACACCAAACCAACCGGCAGACCAATCAAATGAAGTACCACCTGCACAGAAAATAGCTTTGCCTTTGTTATAGGCATAAGTTACTGCATCCTTGATTTGTGAACTGCTGGTGATGCGTCCCATACTCATGCTGATGATACGCACATCGGTACGGTTACCGGCATTGGTAAAAGCATCGGCCACACCTTTGTTTTCACGACTTTCATCGAGGTATACATCGGCAGCGGCTCGACAGGTAACCAGGTTGCAGTTATAAGCAATTCCAGCCATTGCACCTACAGTACCACGTGGCGCTGCACAAGCACCCGCCATGGATGTACCATGGCCGCAACCATCGGCAGGTGTTTCAACCGGACCGGTAGGTATGCCAAGGAATGTGCTACGTGGAAGTGTTACAATTTTTTCAATGGTTCGTCCGCTGGAAGCACCCTGGTTGAACCCGCTTCCAAGATTTGCCTGATCGGGACTGGTGCCCGTATCAATGATAAATACTTTGATTCCGGAGCCTGTGGATTTTGTCCAGGCCTGTTCAATACCATGATAACGATAGTTCCATGATACCAATGCATTGGGAGTGGTAACAGTGTAATGAACCCCATTTACCAATCCGGGCTCTGCATTGTTGCTGCCACAACCACTGCTGCTGGCAATTTTTCCACTTACATTGGGTTGAACTGCGCTGGGTTCATAACCCATTGGTTCAATATAGCGGATCAACCCGGTTGCCCGCAATTTCTGAATCGTGGAATAATTTTCGATCATTACATCAATTACAGGAAGTATCTCTTCGGGCCATACTTCCACCTGGCTTCGTTCGAGAGAGGGACGTGTTTTGTGTTCTTCTGTATAGATAATATCAATGATTTTTTCTTTTGCCTGTTTCCAGCTGGCATTGTTAATGTTGATGAGATGTAACCGGTTTTCAACATTGGTTTCGCCGGCGGGTTTGTATCCTATGGCATACATTTTATCCCGCTGCTGACCAGCGCTCCAGATCACATCATCACCGGCTTCATTCCAATTGAATTCATTCTTCGATTGCAATGTTTGCCGGATTAAGCGATCAATTTCACCCACAGATTTTAACGTAACAGTTTCAGGTGATTGCTGATCATTTGAAGATTTATTCTTTTTACAGGAAAAGAATAACAAAGAGGCTGCAGCAAGCAGTAGCAGATTTTTTCTCATGTTGTATCAGGTTTGGGTGATGAATATAAAAAGAAGTTTTGAGAGAAAAATCAATTTTGAAAATCCATGCATTTCATTTAAATTCTATGCAAACGTTTGCAATTTTTAAAATCACAAAAACTTCATTTCTGTTAATAAAAACAGTTTGTGATTGATGTTTTTTGAATTCATTTTCCTTTATCTTGGGCACTTAATTACACATTGCGTGTAGTGGTCGTAATCGATTGTTTGCTAAGAACGAAAAACCCCGTCATTCCTGACGGGGTTTAGTTTTTTAATACAGTGCTCGGATCAGAAGAGTCCGTATAACTGTGAATCAATTTTACTGATGATTTCACCGAAATGTTCTTCATTTTCTGCAAACTTGTTGTTATCACAATCAATAATCAACAGGTTGCCATCCTTATAGGTATCAATCCATTTATTGTAAAATTCATTGAGGCGTTTAAGATAATCCAGCCGGATATTTTCTTCATACTCCCTTCCCCTTTTTTGAATCTGGGCTACCAATGTGGGAACCGATGCTTTGAGATAAATCAACAGATCGGGTGGTTGCACCATTGTTTTTAATGTGGCAAAGAATGAAAAATAGTTATCAAAATCACGCTTGCCCATCAAACCCATTTCATACAGGTTGGGAGCAAAAATGTGTGCATCTTCAAAAATGGTGCGGTCTTGTATAACGGTCTCGGTTCCACGCTGAATATCCAGTACCTGGTTGAGACGGTTATTTAAGAAATAGATCTGCAGATTAAAACTCCAGCGGGGCATATCCTCATAAAAATCGTTGAGGTAAGGATTGTGATCCACATCTTCAAACTGGGGAATCCATTTGTAATGCTTACTCAGCATCTCAGTAAGTGTGGTCTTGCCGGCGCCGATGTTTCCGGCCACAGCAATGTGTTTTGGTTTTTTACTCTTTGCCATAAGGTTTTAAATTCCGGTACCCGTTAATAACATCCAATGCTTCAAAGTAAAGCTTCTTTTTTTGAATTCGGCTTCGGTGTTTTTGTTTTTTTAGAAATAATTCAGCCCCATGGCGTTTCGTACCAGCTCAATGGTTTGTTTAGCGCTGGTACGGGCTTTTTCAGCTCCCTGCTCCATCACTTTCTTTAGATAGGCTTCGTCATTCTGTATGGCTGCGGCCCGTTCCCTGATGGGTGCCACAAAAGCTGCCATATCTTCCCCCAGCTGCTTTTTCATATCTCCGTACCGGATGTTGCAGCTATTAAAATCGGCTTCAAATTTTTCCACCACAGCAGCTTCACTCACCAGTTTCATTAATGCAAAGAGATTCTCAATATAATCCGGCTTCACAGAATTGGGTTCGGTAGGACCCTGGTCTGTTTTCGCTTTCATGATCTTTTTACGGATCACCTCATCAGTATCGGCGAGGTAAATGGTGGCATTCTGGTTTTCGCTTTTGCTCATTTTACCGGTACCATCCAGGCTGGGCACTTTCACCAATTCGCCGCCAAAATTGAATGCAAATGGTTCGGGCAGAACATCTCCATATCTGTGATTGAAACGGTTTACAAATGTGCGGGCCATTTCCAGGTGTTGCTCCTGGTCTTTACCCACCGGAACATATTTGGCCCGGTGAAGCACAATATCAGCTGCCTGCAGCACCGGATAGGTAAGCAACCCGGCGTTGATATTATCGGGCTGCATACGGGCTTTGTCTTTAAAGGTGGTTGTTTTCTCCAGTTCCCCTTTGTAAGCCATCATATTTAAATAGAGATACAACTCTGCCGTTTCATACACATGGCTCTGGCAATAAAAAGCCACTTTTTCCGGATCCAGTCCGCAGGCAATATTCTCTGCAAATACCCGCTTCACATTTTCACGCAGTTCCTTAGTATCAGGATGGGTGGTAAGGGAATGCCAGTCGGCCACCATGAAATAACATTCATAGGCATCCTGCATTTTCACATAATTCCGCATGGCACCAAAATAATTTCCCAGGTGTAAAAAACCGGTGGGACGGATACCGCTCATAACAATTTCTTTCTTCGTACTCATACATTTTCAGATAACAATGTTCAACTCTTTTTCAGGCGGCGAAGATAACCCTTTCTCACTTGCGTTACCGGCTCAACTATGGGAATTCACCGGATTTCATCTCAAAAAACCTGTCAACCCAAACCCTGCAGCCAACCGTTGAATCAACTATATTTGTTCAATGGAAGTAACGAACGAATTGGTGGAGAAACTGGGTAAACTGGCCCGGCTGCAGATAGACCCTCAGCAAAAAGAAGGTTTACGGCAGGATATGCAACAAATCATTGGCTTTATTGAAAAACTCAATGAGATTGATACAACCGGTATTGAACCCCTGATGCATATGACTTCTGAAATCAACCGTTTCAGGGCCGATGAAATCAAAAGCCCCATCACCCGTGAACAGGGATTAAAAAATGCATCCTTGAAAGACAACCAGTTTTTCCTGGTACCAAAAGTGATTAAAAAACAATCTTAATAAGACCTATGCAAGCCGTTATACATCTGGACGATCTGCGCAAAAGTTATTTTCTCGGCAAACAGGAATTACCTGTATTGAAAGGAATTAATCTTGAAATCAAGAAGAATGAATTTGTAGCATTAATGGGACCTTCCGGTTCCGGCAAGAGTACATTGATGAATATCCTGGGTTGCCTGGATACACTTACCAGCGGAAGGTATATCCTCAACGGAAAAGATGTAGGCAAACTACCTGATAATGATCTTGCAGATATCCGTAACTCCGAAATTGGCTTCGTGTTTCAACAGTTCAACCTGCTGCCTCGTTTAACGGCAGTTGAAAATGTAGCACTCCCCTTAATTTATGCAGGCATCCCCAAAAAAGAACGCAACGAACGTGCATTGGAAATGCTGGATAAAGTAAAACTGGCCGATCGCTCTCATCACAAGCCCAATGAAATGAGTGGCGGACAGATCCAGCGTGTAGCCATTGCCCGGGCACTGGTGAATAACCCGTCCATTATTCTGGCAGATGAACCTACCGGAAACCTCGACTCCAAAACTTCCGAAGAAATTATGGCACTCATCTCCGAAATTCATCAACAGGGAAATACGGTGGTACTGGTAACCCATGAAGAAGATATTGCAGGATTTGCCCAACGTATTGTACGTCTCAAAGATGGATTAATTGAAAGCGACAAGATGAAGGAAGTCTTTGCCCATTAAGTTTTTTAACCAGTGTACAACAATTTGAATACACAGTTGTTAAAACTGGACTCTTTAAACAATCATGGCATTCAGAATTTATACAAAGACAGGCGATGAAGGAATGACTTCGCTCATTGGTGGCACCAAGGTTCCCAAAAGTCATCTCCGTATTGAAAGCTACGGCACTATTGATGAATTAAACTCCCATATTGGCTATTGCAATGACCTTATTTCGCATACACGTACCCGTGAGATGCTCAAAGAAATTCAGGACCGCCTCTTTACAATAGGGGCATCACTGGCAACGGATCCCGACAAAGATTCAAAAATGAAATTACCGGATCTGAAAGAATCCGATGTTACATTACTGGAACAGGAAATGGATGCCATGGATGCACAGTTGCCCGAAATGAAATCATTTATATTGCCGGGAGGGCATCCTGCAGTATCCTCTTTACACATTGCCCGTTGTGTTTGCCGCAGAGCAGAACGTATTTGTGTTCACATGCAATATGAACACATGGAAGTGGCACCAATAGTACTTCAATACCTCAACCGCCTGAGCGACTATCTCTTTATGCTCAGCCGTTTTATTGCAAAAGAATTAAATACACCGGAGATTCCCTGGAAACCCAGGATGTGATTATTCCGTAATTAAACCATCTTTCATGTGAATGATACGGTCGCATTGCGCCGCCAGTTCTTCATTGTGTGTAACAATAAGAAAGGTTTGTTGAAATTGTTTCCTCAGGTCGAAGAAGAGCTGATGCAGTTCATTCGCATTTACTGAATCCAGGTTTCCGGTAGGTTCATCTGCCAGGATCACATCCGGACGATTGATCAATGCCCTTGCCACTGCCACACGCTGTTGTTCACCTCCCGAAAGTTGCGATGGTTTATTGTGAATACGGTTTTCCAATCCCAGCATTGCCAGCAAATCAGCAGCGGTTTTTTCCACTTCCTTTTTATCCCGCTTACCCAGCCACCCGGGAATACAAACATTTTCCAATGCAGAAAATTCGGGTAAGAGATGATGGAACTGGAATACAAACCCAATATGCTTGTTCCGGAAAGCAGCTAGGCTGTTGCCCTTGAGCTGATCTAGACGGGTATCGTTGAGCCAGATTTCGCCATGGTCGGGTTCATCCAATGTTCCAAGTATATGCAATAAGGTACTCTTTCCGGCGCCACTGGACCCTACCAGGCTTACCACCTCCCCTTTCTTCACTTCCACATCCACCCCACGCAACACTTCGAGTGTGCCATACCGCTTGGTTACCTGTTTACAACGTAGCATTTTTTCTTTCTTAAGACTCCGAAGATAGGAAGGGATGACAATAATTATTGTAAAACGCTGCAAATACGGCAATTGCGGTTATTCACACCCGCTCAAAAGCAGATTTGGTTATTTCAGCAGGAAAGTTACATTTGCGGAAAATTAAAGGGTATATACTATGTTCTGGACACTCGAATTAGCTTCGTACCTCGAAGACGCTCCCTGGCCCGCAACGAAAGATGAGTTGATTGATTACTCCATCCGTAGTGGTGCGCCACTTGAAGTAGTAGAAAACCTTCAGGAACTGGACGACGAGGGCGAAATCTACGAAAGCATTGATGACATCTGGCCCGATTATCCGAGCCAGGAAGATTTCTTCTTCAATGAAGATGAATATTAATCTGCAAACTGCTTAAATAGTAAACCCGGTCTGTGACCGGGTTTTTATTTTATCTGCAAAGAGATTTACTTCTTAAATGTAAACTTAAAATAAAGCAGTACAAACGATAACATACAGATGAACGCATTACAAATGATCACAGGCCATAACATATAACCAATACCATACACCAGCCACACCAATGTACTCACGGTAACAATCAATATCGTATAGATACTCAGGTCGCCCACACTTTTACTCTTCCATGCTTTGTATACCTGTGGAATAAATGTTACGCTGCTCAGAAAGGATCCGAAGTGGCCAACCATATCAATCCAGTTCATAACAGAAATTTGAAGTTCAGTAAAAAGCCCGGCGAGCCGGGCCTGTTATTATTTTTCCATTTGTTCAATCACATCTGCTGTAACACCGGTAAAGCTGAAACCTCCGTCGTGGAAGAGATTCTGCATCGTTACCATACGTGTAAGATCGCTGAACATAAGTGTAATGTAATTGGCACAATCTTCTGCACTGGCATTACCCAATGGACTCATCTTTTCTGCATAGTTGATAAACCCATCAAAGCCTTTCACACCACTACCGGCCGTTGTACGTGTGGGCGATTGTGAAATAGAGTTAATCCTCACTTTTTTCTTCACACCGTAATGATATCCAAAGCTGCGGGTTACGCTTTCCAGTAATGCTTTGGCATCGGCCATTTCATTGTAATCGGGGAATACACGTTGCGCAGCAATATAGGTTAAGGCAACCACACTACCCCAATCGTTTAATGCATCCAGGTCCCATGCGGTGCGAAGCACACGGTGTAAACTCATGGCACTGATGTCGAGTGTTTTACTGTTCCACTCATAATTCATTTCTGTATAATGTTTGCCCTTACGTACATTCAGGCTCATTCCAATGGAGTGCAGTACAAAATCAATTTTACCACCAAAGTGTTCCATTGATTTTTCAAACAGGTTTTTGAGGTCATCCATATTGGTTACATCGGCACCAATTACCGGCGCATTGCCACAGGCTTCGGCCAGTTTATTGATTTCACCCATACGTAAAGCAACGGGAGCATTGGTGAGCACAATCTGTGCGCCTTCTTCATAACACTTCAATGCCGTTTTCCAGGCAATAGATTTTTCATCCAGTGCACCGAAAATGATTCCTTTCTTTCCTTTTAAAAGTTGATGACTCATATCTGTTGATTTGGGGTCAAATGTAAGGAAGATGTTTTAATTGAGGTTTAACCGTAAGGTTCAGACCGCTGTAAGCGTTCCGCTCCTACTGTAAGCTGATATTCACCTGCAACCCTGCCCTTGTATTCACCACCGGCGGAGGTGTGGCAATATAGCCCACTACCCTGTTTTGTTCGAGGAACAGGCGTAAACGGACACGATTGTTCAATACATAGTCGATCGATGGATTGATGGTGAGCACTTTTTGTCCGCCTGTTGGAATGGTATTCTGTTGATCCAGAATATTATTGGCAATGGCATTATCCCTGAACGTAAGATCAAAACGGAACGTAATATCGTTCTGAAGTGTTTTGGTATCTTCTTTTGTGAACGGAACTTTGAAAGGAAGCTTCAATCCACGTTTCCGCCATCCCGCTCCCACAGTGATATCAATACTTCTCACTTCGCTCACCTGGAAGTCAATCAAACTTAAACTGATGGTACGGCTGCGGCCATAATCAATTTTAAAATTGAATTGGTTGGTGAACTGTACATCAATACCAATCAGCGGCTGGAACCGTTCACTGATTGTTACGTTTGGCACCAGGAAGAACGGAACAAAGTTATTAGATACCGTATCCATGAACGACGGGAATCCAAGCCCGAACTTATCGGCATACAACAGAGCTGAAGTAAAGTTATTCATGCTCAGGTTGCTGCTGTAACTGTGTGAAATACTGAAGTTGGTGAATATTTTATCCAGACCCGGAATACGTGATAAACCATTATACGTAACTCTCCAGTTGGGTTTTGGCAAATAACGTTTGAACGGATTGTCGTTCACCTTGCGGTTGTTCTGATCAATCAATCCCACTTTTAATGGATCCTGGTTAGTGTATGCGGCAATGAAAGAAGGAATCAATACATCCTGTGCATAACGTCCGTATCCCTTGTAATAACCATCGTTATTGACCTGTCCGCCATTATATGGATTCAATGTTCCCAAACGTTGCGACAGAATAGTTCTGTTTTGTTCAAACTGAAGGAACGACTCTCCCGGAGTGGTGGCCGAAAACTTCCGGAACATGGTTTGGAAGGAGATAAACGTAATATCAAATCCACCACCTGCATACGGATTCAGGTTGGCAAATTTTCCACTGCCTGTTGTGTCTTTAAACAGGCTGGAATAGTTTTTACTGAAGGAACGGCTGAGGTTGAGATCAATCGTTAAATCACGTACAGGTTCCACGGTTGCTTCCAGTTTCAACTCCTGGCGGTAGCTCTGTGTGAACAGGAAGTTGAAGTTGGTATCCCTTGTCATCCATCCATTATTGGCTGCACGATGAAGCCAGGCAGTATCGGGCTGGCGGCCAAATACAAAATCCAAACCAGGTGCACGGGTACCCCAGTTATTTCCTACGAAACGTGGACTATCGGCATAACCGGGAATGCGTGAGTTAAACGACTCGGTATAGTTGATATTAATCGTTTTAATGGAAGTAAGGATTTTGCCAAACGCTCTTACCATTGGACTTAACTCATACTGCACACCTTTATCTTTTTTCGCTTCCATCCGGTTGAGGCGACGGAACAAACGGGCAATATATTGTTTGCTCTTACCAACAGTATCTTTTGGATTAAACTTAATATTGGGCGATGCCAGCTGCGGTTGCTGGTTCCTGTTTGGCTCTGTTTCCAGTGCCCGCAGGAATTTTGATTTTGCATACAAACGAACAAAATCCAGCTGGCCGGTAAAGATCCGTTGCTGTGAATTCTCCATGGTATTACCAAGGTTCACGGCCAAACGGGAAGCACCAATCCAGTTGTAAGTGGCTGCATAGTTGAACCGTGCCGTTGTCCAGTCAAGTGCAGGAATCTTACTCAGCGGTAATGTATAAGAGGCATTGGCCGTTTGTTTATACAAAGTGTTCCGTCCGCCTTTGAAGAAATTTCTGCGAATTGAATCTTTCTTTTCCTTGGAATCAATACGCCCAACAGGTTCGTCTATACGTGCATTGTTAGTGGCAGAGAAATCAAGATTGATAGAACGTGTTAAATCCCAACGCATATTGTACACACGGTCAAACACAAAATACTTGTCGTATGTTTCCGGAATCTTGAAAGGATTGGGAGCAACACCCGGAATCAATACTTCTCTCGCCCGGGCAGCACCAAACTGTCGGTTCACATCGGCACGGAAGCTGAGCAAACTGGGCCTGTAGTTGATATTAAAATCTTTGATGATATTCCACCAGGGGCTCCGGTACTTGATCATTTTCTTAAACGGTTCCACATACTTCGGTTGCGGGGCATAGTTATATCCCAGTCCGCCATAATGCTTCTCCATCACATCACTTTCTATCAACGGATTCCTTTTCTCTGTTTTAGTGTAAGAATAGCTTACATCAAAATTGGAGATGTCATATACTTTAGGTGTTTTGGTACTCGTACGGGTCTTCCGCATATTGGTGATGTTCACCGTTGTTACTGCCGTGAAATCCTGTGAAATATTTTTTACGGAGTCCTTATTATTCGTTGTCTTCAATTTGTCTTTGAACTTCACATCCTGATCATATGGATCATACTCAGGATTCATCACCGTTTGTGAATAGCTGGCATAGAAAGGAATTTCGATTCCTGCTTTTTTAGGCAATAATTTTCCTAATTGCAGATTCGTGGCAATATCAAACTGGTTAAAATATTCCCTGCTTCGTTCATTCACACGTTGTTCTATAGTACCAAAGCCGGCACTTCTGGCAGCAGCTGATACAGTAATGGTTCCCAGATCGGCCAACTGCAAATCCATTCTTCCCACAGCAGCCCAGCCTCCTTTCTCATCCAATCCGCTCAACCGGAGTTCATTGATCCACACTTCTGCACAAATAGTGGTGGCCGCATCGCCTCTTTTATTTTCAATTCCCACAAGGAATCCTTTTACCTCACCAAGGTTGGGATTACCCATAATACTCCAAAGGATACCATTACCACGGTTCTCTGTAAATAAATTCAATACACTTCCGGTTCTTCTCAGTTTAAAGCGAACCAGTTCCTGCAGATCAAGGTCAAAATCATTGGCTGTGGGCCAAACAATTGTATCTTTTAAACCACTGCCCCAACGGGTTACTTTCAGTGGCATACGTACTTCGTAATAGTTATTGATGAAGTCGGTACCAAAGCGGATGACAGCTTCCAGTTGTCCATCCTGCAGTACATCTGTTTTACCACTGGATTCGGCATGAATAAACATGCGCACCCGTTTGTACTGACGAAGATCCAGGTTGGTGGATTTGAATACAGCTCTTCCATCACCATCCATCAGGTTGCACACCTGCATACTCAAAGCCTGTTCATTCTGCAACAGGTTTAATCCATTATTACTGAGCGATTGTACACGTTCAATTCCGGGAGGAATCACATAGTTAACCGGAATACGTTTATCATTTTCTTCCACGTTAACAGCCGTTACATTAAATGTGGTTGCATCCTGGTTTTGTACAGGAAGATATTGTCCTGTTGTGTCCAATGCATATTGAAAGCTGCGCCACATATTACGCACCAGTTCCAGTTTACCAAAACGTACCACTACAGAATCTTCAAAACCGGTCATGAACATACGCATGAAACGAATGGATTTGAAGTCGGGTATATTACCAACTTTCATCTGGTATTGGCGAATAGGTATGCGAAACAAATACCATGTTTCAACACGTGTATTACCGTTCACCAGCTTCACTTCCACTTCTCTTCTGTCGGCAATAAAGTTTTGCCCCACCTGCATCACCGGATCACTCTTCGGACGAAGTTCAATGAGGTACTGGAAGTATTCTTCCACTTCATTCAAAGTATTATCACGGTTCAGATCTTCGTTGTCGGGATATAATGTTGATGCAGCGGTATAAGTTTGGTTATTATCTGAGACAGGACTATTACCCTGCGGATTATTAAAATCTTTATAGCGGCCAAGTATACCCGTACCTGCATTATTGTATAACTCATCCCTGAAATGACGGTAATTATCACTGCTTGGATCGGCTACCAGTTTCTGGTAAGCAGCACCGGTACCAAAGTTGGCTCCGAAAGAATTCAGGAAATCACTGCGGAATTTTGCTTCATCGGCATCGCCTGCTCCATCAAAACCAACGTCTTGTTGCGGACGTTCTTCCACAATATTACTGAAAGCCTGTGCCACCTGGATGGGATTACGGGGAACACGTGACCAGGTGCTTGTATCCTCACGGGCCGGGGTTTGCGTAGTACTCAATCCGTTTTCATAAAAACGACGTCCGTCTTTCAGAATGTCTTCAGATACGTTACCAAGATTGAAATACATTTGTCCGCCTGTACTGGAAGGATTCAGGATGAATGGATCCTGCACCCACATCTCAATGAATTCGATATTGTTGGTTTCAAAATCAATCTGGTCAATGGCACGCATGATACCACCCCAGCGTTTCTTTGGATTGAGCAATTTTCCGTTCAGGGGATTAATACTACCCGAACGTGCATCATAGTTATAAGGGCCACGATCCGTTGGATAAAATGCCATGTCGAATGTAATCAACTGGTTTTGTCCGAGATCAGGTGTTACCTGGGGGAAAATTTCAACACGGTTTACAAAACGAACACGGGGATCCGACAATTCATTGAGATTATTTCCCAACGGATTATTGGCGCTTCTGCGTTCCTGCAATACCGGTTCAATATTATACCATGCCAGTTTGGAACGGTTGAAACCGTAAGTAAGATCATTGATCAGTCCGGCTTCGGGAAACAGTTCCACACCTGAACGATCTTTTGAGTTATAGGGAGTGGAAGCAAGCGTCCAGGAAATAAACGGAAAGCGAAGATCTATTCCATTTCTTGTTCCTTCAAAATCATCTATGTAAACCAACCCTCCACCACCTTTTTCAGGACGGATTTGTTTGGCTGTACTGGGAATGATGCGGGCACCTTCACCATACAATGTAATATTGGAAACCTGGCGTGTAGAATAGAAGGGTAAGGCATCCAGCCATTTGGTCATGCGTTTCCAATCACTCTTGAAATTCACATCACCTCCCACCATTGTGTTGCGGATGGGATCATCGCCATAATTCATTTTAGTAAAGAAGGGGCGCTCACCCAAACGCATAATCGCTGCACCTACTGCAAATTGTTTGCTCTGTGTTTCTATAGCCCGGTAATCGAGACGAAGGGCCATGAAATTCCGGTTCTGCATACCAAATGTGGCATTATTTTCAAAACCAACATTGATAGGCACACCTGCATTGACAATACTTTGATTTAAAATTTTAACCGTACCCAGGTTGTAATCGATCACATAATCAACATTCTCCCTCAATTGTTGTCCGCCTGCAGAAACCGTTACAGAACCTGGAGGAACATTAAAGGCACCCAATGGTATTTCAGAACTTCCGCCACTGCTGCGTGATGCACCTTTGAACAGGAAACGGTTTAGTTGAGGAGATTGCTGTGCCACCCATTTAATAGAATCATATAACGGGTAGAACAAATATTTTTTTCTGAGTTCTGTAGAATCTGCACCACGGAAAATATATTCAAGGTCTTTACCAAAAGGTTCCAGCAGCGGGAAGATAATGCGGCTTTGCTGAGATATCACAGTAAATCCTTCAATGAAATCAAAAACCCCATCGGGTTGCGGATCGTTCTGATTATTTAACCGATCCAGGTTCACCAGTTCAATAATGGGACGTCCTTTTTCTTCACCTTCAGGAATATAACGTTTCTCACCACCGCCGGGCTCTGAGTAAAGAATATTCAGTTTGAAATCTTTGCGTTCCAGCATTCCATATCCAACAGAATAAACGTTTTTCATCATCAGATCCCAAACTGGCAAACCGGGACGCTGTGAAGTTGCTTTTAGCAATTTCAGAAACAGCACTTTCTGTGTACCGGAATTATTGGAAGTGGTATCTGGTGTTATATCATTGGAGAATTCACCCACCTGGTACACTTTACCATTAACGGTGTACTGAAAGGCAACACCCAATACTTCATCGGGCTGAAGAATTGTATTGAGAGATATAAATCCTATCTGCTGATTAAAATAATATTCTTCAGGTTTGAGTTTTCGTGCAAATGTGCGTTCAAAATCCTGCACAGCTGTTAAACCAAAACTAGTAAGACGATTGGTCACAAGAGAAGCATCTCTGGTTGCCGGATCGTTCTGCAAACGTTGATACAGATCATTCGATCCGTTCTGAGGGAACTCTGATCCGGTTAATGAAAAGATATTGGGATTGTGTGGTTGGTTTTCACCCAGATCCATGAATGCAACCACATTCCTGTTTTCTGTTGTTGATCCGGTACGGTTGGTCACCCACACTTCCAATCTCAGAATCTGGAACGGAGAAGTAACCGCCGGCAGGTTCTTCATGTTTTTATTAAAATTCTTACGGAAATATTGCGCCAGCAGGAAGTGCCTGTTTTCTTCATACTCATCGGCCTTTACCTGGAACTGTTGCACACCGGAACCACCTTGCATCTGCATTTGTTGCCGGCTTGAATTCTGGTTCGCCAGTACTGTAGTGATATATAACTTACCGAATTGTAATTCTGTTTTCACACCAAACAAAGTAGAGGCCCCCGGCATCAACGTTCCTTTTGCAGGGAAGGAAACATTACCCGCCTGGATACGTTTGATGATCTGGTCACTGTTGCCCGTATAATCCAGTTTGAGTTGATTCTCGAACTGGAAGTTGGCCATAGTGTTATAAGTAACCGGGAAATTCAGTTTGTCGCCAATCTTTGCATTCAACCCGAAATTGGATTGCATATCAAAATCAAATCCCCCGTTTTTACGTGCACGTTCAGGAAGTGTTGGGTTTTTGATGTTCTGTCCCACATAACCGGCAGTGAGCGTAACATTTCCCTGGGGTTTTATTTCTACTTTGGGAAGACCGGTATTACTGAACAACCGGTTGAAGAAACTTTCCCTTACCTGCAGTTTGGGATCTTCAATCTTACGGTTGAGGTTAAGCGTAGTATTTAAACGGCGTTGGAAATAATCTCTTTCATCCTGGCGGGATTTGTAGGCCACCATTTCATCAAAAGTCATCCAGTTGGGCTTGCGGTACCAGCTTCGGCCTATTTTTTCGTAAATGAAATAACGCTTCGTTGCCGGATCATAAACGATGGAATCTTTAATCGAAGACGGTTTATTTAAATCGAATGGATTGTTGTTTTGGTAGAGGAATGCATCCCCTCTTCTGTCCTGCAAGGGAAACTTCAGCGAATCTGTAACGGGCACTGTGTCTTTCTTGAGCTGAGGGGTACGAAGATCCCCTCCCATGCTGTTTACAGCTGTACACAGGATAAAGGTGGTTACAAGGGCCAAGATACCGGATATGGTGCGTTGCATTTGGGTCAAAGTCTCAACAGCGTGTTCTCGTTTTGGTTTTACAAACATTTTAAAGCTGCCTTAATCAGGTCTTCCACTTGAGAGAAGCCGGATCCGGCTTTTCTGATAGCCGTTTCGGCAGCACTACGGGCAATTCCTAAAGCCGTCATAGCGATTAACGCTTCCTGCTCTAAACTATTGCTTGTCAGTACAGAAATATTACTATCGGTCGTTGTTTTTGATAATTTGTCTCTGAGTTCCAGTACAATACGCTGGGCCGTTTTTTTGCCAATTCCTTTTACACTTTCCAGAAGCCCTTCATTGCCCGATAAAATAGCTCTTACGATTTCTCCTGCCTGCAGCGAAGAAAGCATCATACGTGCTGTGGAGGCTCCTACACCGGAAACACTTAAAAGTTGCAGAAACACTTCTTTTTCAGACTGTTCGAAGAAGCCATAGAGAATATGTGCATCTTCCCTCACCAGGAAATGTGTATACAGCGTTCCTTCACGGAGCGACTGGATTTTACTATACGTGTGGAGGCTTACCTGTACCTCGTAACCCACCCCGCCCACTTCGATATGAACGACTGTTGGTGTTTTATGAGTAAAGGTTCCCTTTAGGTACGCAAACATGTGGCGAAAATAACAGAAAATAGGCTAAAATAGAGCCTGTTGTCAATTTCCTTTAATTTTGCGGCTCTTTATTTAAACCTACTACATGAGTAATCAAATTTCTGCAGCGATTACCGCTGTTGCCGGATGGGTTCCTGAAGACCGCCTTACCAACTTTGACCTGGAAAAGATGGTGGAGACCAACGATGAATGGATCCGCACCCGCACCGGAATTGAAGAACGCAGAATTTTAAAAGGCGAAGGACTGGCCACTTCTGATATGGCTGCCCCCGCCGTTCTTAAACTTTGTGAGAAAAAAGGTATAGACCCGAAAGAAATTGATTGCCTTATTGTGGCAACTGTAACCCCGGATATGTTTTTCCCCTCCACTGCTAATATTGTTTGTGATAAAATCGGCGCTACAAATGCATGGGGATTTGACCTGGCAGCTGCCTGCTCCGGTTTCCTGTTTGCATTAACGACAGGTACTTCTTTGATTGAAAGCGGACGTTATAAAAAAGTAGTGGTGGTAGGTGCCGATAAAATGAGTTCCATTATTGACTATACCGATCGTAATACCTGCATCTTGTTTGGTGATGGTGCTGCAGCTGTTTTGCTGGAACCCAATGCCGAAGGAATGGGTATCAAAGACAGTATTTTAAGAACCGATGGAAGTGGCCGCCCCTACCTGAATATGCAGGCAGGTGGTAGTTACAAACCCGCCACTATGGAAACGGTGGCCAATAAAGAACACTACGCCTACCAAGAAGGACAAAGTGTTTTCAAATTCGCAGTAAAAGGAATGGCTGATGTGAGCGCCGAATTACTGGAAAAAAACAATCTCACCGGGGATGATATTGCATGGCTGGTTCCCCACCAGGCCAATTTGCGCATCATTGATGCAACTGCCAACCGCATGGGCTTATCTAAAGAAAAAGTAATGATCAACATCAACAAGTACGGCAACACCACGGCTGCAACGATTCCGCTTTGCTTATGGGAATGGGAAAGCAAACTGAAAAAGGGCGACAATATTGTTTTAGCCGCATTTGGTGGTGGCTTTACCTGGGGCGCTACTTTGGTGAAGTGGGCCTATGATGGTGAATAGTTATTGAAATGCTAACCATGAAATACCTGATTTTTTTTCTTTTCCTCTTCTGGAAAAGTGCACCAGCACAATTACAAATATTATCAGATTCTGAAAGGATTCGTTTGTTTGACTATTATATTTCTCCTTTGTCACATGACAGTATGAAAGGTCGTGCAACAGCAACAGTAGGAATGTTACATTCTGCACACTTCATAGCCAACGCCTTTAAAAATATCGGATTGCATCCTGCCTCTTTTAACGATGAAGACTATTTTCAATACTTCTACCTCAAAGAAAAATTTCTCGGAATAAATGTTGCAGGTGTTCTGGAAGGCAGCAGTTTAAAAGATGAAATTATTGTTATCTCGGCGCATTATGATCATATTGGAATGTCTGACAATCTTATTGATTCTGTTTATAACGGCGCAAACGATAATGCTAGCGGAACAGCAATGATGCTTTACCTGGCATTGGAATTGAAAAAAATAAACCCGAAAAGAACAATTCTTTTTATTGCTTTTAGTGGAGAGGAGTTAGGCTTACTTGGATCAAATCACTTTGTAAGTAAAATTACATTACCGCAACAATTTAAGGCGGTTTTAAATTTTGATATGGTTGGAAGAGGGTATGAGTGTTTTATAACTGGGTCCGCCTTCTCCAATCTACAAAAGCTTCTTAATAAAGAACTGGAAATAAACAATAAACCAATATTTGGAAGAAGGTTTTTTAAAGATGACCGAGATACTTATAAATCTTATTTTGAAAGAAGTGATAATTATCCGTTTGCAAAACTAAAAATACCAGCTCATACATTTATGTGTACTGAGGATTTTGATGGTTATTATCACACTGTTGGAGATGAGAAAAGTACATTAAACTTTAAACTAATGTCGAAAGTAGCAGAAGCATTAATCATTGCTATTCAACCATTAGTTAATGGAGAAATGACTCCAACCAGATTGAAATATTAATTGCCTGATTCAAAACAACCCTACTATCTTACCATTTTCATCAATATCCATTTGTTCGGCAGATGGGATATTGGGCAAGCCGGGCATACGCATCATATCGCCCAATATAGGGATCACAAACCCGGCACCACTGGCATATTCAAACTCACGTACCGTAATTGTAAAATTTTCCGGACGCCCCCGTTTGTTTTCATCATCCGAAAAAGAACGGGGCGTTTTAGCCATACATACCGGCATGTGTTCAAAACCCAGCGATGGAATTTTCTTTAATTGTGTACGGGCTTTGGGTGAGTACTCCACTGCGCTTGCACCGTAAATTTTTGTAGCCAGCAAATGGATTTTTTCTTCAATTGATAGTTGATGATTGTACAATGGATGAAACTTACTTTCGGACCTGCTGATGGAACTTGCCACAGCCTCTGCTAACTCTTCACAACCTTTACCTCCCTCAGCCCATGCTTTCACCACTATTGCACGAATGCCCATGCTATTGCAATGTTGCTGAATGATGCTGACTTCTTCCTCGGAATCGGAAGAAAAATGATTGATGGCAACCACAGGCCGCATACCAAACAACTGCAGGTTCTCCAGGTGTTTTCGCAAATTGGGTAATCCTTTTTCCACTCGTTCAGGCGAGGGAACCAGCCATTCTTCCTTGCGGGCTCCACCATGATAGCGCATAGCCTTCACCGTTACCACCACCACTGCTGCAGATGGCTTTAACCCCGCTGCCACGCATTTGATATCAAAAAACTTTTCAGCCCCCAGATCAGCGCCGAAGCCTGCTTCTGTTACTACATATTCGCTGAGCGATAACCCGGTTTTTGTGGCAATGATACTATTGGTGCCCTGTGCAATGCTGGCAAACGGGCCGCCGTGTAAAATAGCCGCATTTCCTTCTAATGTTTGGACCAGGTTGGGCTTGATTGCATCTTTCAGTAAAACAGCCATCGCCCCTACCGCATTCAGGTCACGTGCAAATACCGGTTTCTGATCATACGTCATACCGATGAAAATATTCCCCAGCCTTTGTTTCAAATCACTTAAATCCCTGCTCATACATAGGATAGCCATGATTTCCGATGCAGGGGTAATATTGAATCCATCTTCCCGGGGCATACCATCGGCAGTGCCCCCCAAACCCACCACAATATGTCGTAATGCACGGTCATTCATATCCATCACCCGTTTCCACACAATCGTTCTGGGATCAAGATTCAGGCTCCTGGTTTTACTCTGGAGATTGTTATCGATCAATGCCGACAATAAATTATTCGCTTTTTCCACGGCTGCAAAATCACCTGTAAAATGCAGGTTGATGTCTTCCATGGGGATCACCTGTGAATAGCCTCCTCCGGCTGCACCACCTTTCACACCAAATACCGGTCCCAGGGAAGGTTCCCTTAACACCGCTATTGTTTGCTTTCCAATTCGGTTAAGGCCCTCCGTTAGTCCGATTACTGTAGTTGTTTTTCCCTCTCCAAGTGGTGTAGGCGTAACTGCAGTAACTAAAATGAGATGATGCTTTTTTATTTTATCCTCATCAATTAAGCTTAGCGGCAATTTCGCTTTGTATTTACCATAATACTCAAGATCATCATTTCGTATTCCAACCGAAGCGGCAATATCTTTAATATGGCGAATGGGAGCTGACTGAGCAATTTCAATATCAGATGGAACTGTAACCGGCATAGCAATCGGGGTTTGAAAAAGCAACTTAGTTCCGTTTTCTGATCCAGGTAATGATGTAAATCAGTGTAAAACTTGACTTTTCCGGTAACCGGCACACCGCCTGAACAGCCTAATACCCTTACAACAAAGTGAAAACAGGTACAAAGGAGAGATTCTGTAATTTTAAAAGCCTAAACCATACGTATGGAGCTTTCAACCAAACTGATTCACGAGCATAACATAAAAGACAGTAGTGGCGCTGTAATGGCGCCTATTGTGCTATCCACCACCTTTGAACGTGGTGATGATGGCACCAGCTATCCCTCCGGATTTATTTATTCACGGTTTGATAACCCGAACAGGCAATCGCTGGAACAAAAACTGGCGGCTATGGAAAACGGAACATCCTGTGTAAGTTTTGGATCCGGATTGGCAGCTGCCACGGCCGTGTTTCAAAGCCTGAAGACCGGTGATCATATTATACTGCCGGATGATACCTATTTCTCTATCCGGTCGATACTGGAAATTTTATTTGTAAACTTCGGTCTCTCATTTACGTTAGTTGATATGAATGACCTTGCACAAGTGGAAGTTGCCATTCAACCTAATACAAAACTGATATGGATAGAAACACCTTCCAATCCATTGATCAAGGTAGCTGATATTGCAGCTGTGGTTGCGATTGCACAAAAGCACAATTGTTTTACAGTGGCTGATAACACATGGGCTACTCCTTACTATACAAATCCGATTGACCTAGGTGTGGATATTGTGCTGCACTCCACTACAAAATATCTGGGTGGACATAGTGATATTCTGGGAGGAGCATTAATTTTTAAAGAGAATAATCAACGATATGAATTCATACGTAATTATCAGAAACTGGGCGGATCAGTACCTTCTCCTTATGACTGCTGGTTGTTATGCAGAAGTCTGACCACCTTTACTGCACGTATGCCCATCCATTCCAACAATGCAATGCAACTGGCTGCCTATCTAGAAACACATCCGAAAATTGAAAGCGTATTATATCCAGGTTTGACTTCACATCCGTCACATGCAATTGCTAAAAAACAGATGAATAACGGATTTGGCGGAATGTTATCCATACTGGTAAAAGGTGGACAGGCAGAAGCATTACAGCTTGCTTCTGCGTTGAAATTATTTACACATGCCACCAGCTTAGGTGGTGTGGAAAGTTTAATAGAACACCGCAAAACAATTGAAGGACCAGCTTCAGCAACACCCGATAACCTGTTACGTATCTCGGTAGGTATTGAAGATATAAAAGATCTTCTTCAGGATTTTGAACAAGCACTAACTCATATCTGACAATTCTTTAACATGAAAAAAAATATCATATCACTGATCTTACTTGCGCTTTACATTCAATCTGCTGCACAAGTAACAGACAAACGATTGGCCGGCATTGACACCTTTATCAACCGCATTCTGAAAGAATGGAATGTAGCTGGCGTATCTGTTACTGTAGTAGAGAAAAAAAAAGTGTTACTGGCAAAAGGGTATGGATACAAAGACTTTGAAAACAAAACACCAGCAAACGAAAACACATTATTTTTTATTGGTAGCTGTACGAAAGCATTTACTTCTTCGTTGCTGAGCTACCCCATGGCAGATGGTTCACTTGATATTGACCTGCCAATAAATAATTATTTACCAGAGTTGCGATTTTATAACGATGAACTCACACGTAATATAACCACACGTGATATGATGTGCCATCGTACAGGATTGCCACGTCATGACCTTGCCTGGTATAATGGAAAAGTATCCAGGGATAGCATTCTTTATACAATCCGTTATTTTGAACCGAGTGCCAAACTCAGGCAAATCTGGCAATACAATAATTTTATGTTTGCTGTACAGGGTGTACTTGCAGAAAGGTTGAGTAAAAGAACCTGGGATCAATTAGTGAAAGAAAAACTCTTTATGCCGCTGGGCATGCAGGCTTCCAATACAACACTGGAAGATTTTCAAAAATCAAACAATATCTCTTTAGGATACAGAGAAAAAGATGGGCAGATTCTGAAAATGAATTATGCTAATATCTATGGTATGGGGCCTGCAGGTTCTATCAGCTCCAATGCAAAGGACATGGCTAATTGGATCATTATGTGGATCAACGGAGGTAAGTTCAACGGTAAAGAAATTATTTCATCTACCTACTTTAACGAGGCCACCAGTTCTCAAATGGTGGTGGCAGGAGGTATTCCAAGGAAAGATCAATCGGACATGTTTTTTGCCAACTATGGATTCGGATGGTTTCTTTCAAATTACCGTGGACATTACAGAGTAGAACACGGCGGCAATATTGACGGGTTCAGCACCAGCACTTGCTTTTTCCCAACCGACAGCATTGGCATTTTTGTTTCTGTAAATCAAAATGCATCGCCTGTCCCTTCCATCATCCGCAATACAATTGCAGATAAAATATTGGCCCTTTCCTACAAAGACTGGCATAAATCACAAAAAGAAGCATATGATAAGTCCAAAGCAGCAGGAAAAGAAAAATTGAAAGCAGATAGTTCACAACGCAAATGGGGAACCAAACCATCGCATGCACTTGCAGAATACGTTGGCACTTATAAAAACGAAGCTTATGGAACTATCATTATTAAACTCACAAAAGATACATTGATCGCTACCTTTAATGGTATTGATTTTAAATTAAAGCATTACCATTACGATTACTTTACTGCGATACCCGTAGATGAAGCATTGGCTGATGATGAAGATCTTGCTATGAAAGGTTACTTCACCACCAACATCAAAGGAGAAATTGAAACATTCAGTTTGCCATTAGAACCGGCAGTAAAAGATATTGAGTTCAAAAAAGAAACGAAAACAATTAATGTAACAAAAGAAGATCTGGAACCATTTACTGGTGAGTATGACCTGGCGGGAACAATGAATGTGAAAGTTTATATTAAAGGGGAAAAAACATTGATGGTGCTGGTTCCCGGACAACCTGATTATGAGCTGCTGCCTGTACAGGAAAATCTGTTCAACCTTAAAATCATCAGTGGTTACAGTGTTCGCTTTGAAAAAGATACAAATGGTAAAGTAACCGCACTCTATTTTATACAACCTAACGGAACCTTTAAAGCAAAAAGAAAAAACTAAGCAATGAGTATTCAGATCAGAAGGGCTTTGAAAACAGATTGCCCACGATTATTAGAATTGGTAAATGAATTAGCAGTTTATGAACGGGCACCAGAAGAAGTAACTGTTACTTTGGAACATTTTACAGAAAGTGGCTTTGGGGAACATCCGGTTTGGTGGGCTTTTGTAGCCGAAGAGGACGGTGTAGTGCTGGGCTTTGCTTTGTATTATATCCGGTATTCCACCTGGAAAGGTCAACGCATGTACCTGGAAGATATTCTTGTAACAGAAGAAGCAAGAGGAAAAGGAATTGGTAAAATGCTCATGGACCGGTTAATTGAAGAAGCCAGGGAATGTAAATTCAATGGCATTACATGGCAGGTGTTAGAATGGAACGAGCCAGCCATCAATTTTTATAAAAAATTCAACGCATCGTTTGATACGGAGTGGGTCAACTGCAGTATTACTGTTTAAAAAGAAGAGGGCGCCTGCGGCGCCCTCTTCTTTTATCGTTTATTTCTACACATCAACCTACTCCCTCCACTACTGCCTCTTTAAATATTTTCTGTACCAACCCTTGTAATACTTTACCCGGGCCCACTTCTGTGAACTTGCTGGCACCATCGGCCACCATTGACTGTACACTTTGCGTCCAGCGTACAGCACCGGTTAACTGATCAATCAGGTTTTGTTTGATTTCATCTTTATCCAATACAGCTTTGGCTGCCACATTCTGATAAATAGCACATTGTGGAGCATAAAAGCCTGTTGATTCAATTTTAGCTTTCAGTTCTTCTTTCGCAGGCGCCATTAACGGACTATGAAAAGCACCTCCCACCGGTAACACCAATGCCCTTTTTGCTCCGGCCGCTTTCATTCGTTCACATGCAATATCAATACCTTTTAAAGAACCACTGATGACTAATTGTCCGGGGCAATTGTAATTGGCAGGCACCACTACTTCACCGGTTTCCTCAGTTACCTGTTTACAAACTTCTTCCACTTTATCATCTGCCAATGCCAGAACTGCAGCCATGGTTGAAGGATTCAGCTCACATGCTTTCTGCATAGCTGTTGCACGAACACTCACCAACTGAAGTGCATCTTCAAAACTCAAAACACCATTTGCTACAAGTGCACTGAATTCACCAAGAGAATGCCCTGCCACCATATCCGGTTTCAGGTTTTCAATTGTTTTATATGCAATTACTGAATGGAGAAATACGGCAGGTTGAGTAACATTAGTTTGCTTAAGATCGGCATCGGTTCCATCGAACATGATATCTGAAATACGAAAACCTAAAATCTCATTAGCCTGTTCAAACAATCGTTTGGCAGAGGCATTGTTCTGATACAGTTCCTTCCCCATGCCGCTAAACTGTGATCCCTGTCCGGGAAATACAAATGCATGTTTCATCTGATGATATTTTTGTTCTACTGATTGTAAAACATCAGTAAAACCAGTTAAAGAGTGAGCAAAAATAAACAAGTCTGCGACAATGCAATCAATCAGCTCAATCTGGCCGAAATCAGCTTCATAAATTCACTACGGGTTGCCTGTTTCTGAAACTCTCCTGAAAAAGCAGATGTGGTTGTAACACTGTTCTGCTTTTGCACACCACGCATCATCATGCATAAATGCTGTGCTTCAATCACCACAGCCACCCCTTGCGGATTCAACGATTCTTTGATTGCTTCAAGAATTTGTGTGGTTAGTCGTTCCTGAACCTGCAATCGTCGTGCATACACATCCACCACACGAGCCATTTTGCTCAGGCCGGTAATCCATCCATTGGGTATATAAGCAATATGTGCTTTGCCAAAAAAAGGCAACATATGATGTTCACACATACTGTAGAGTTCAATATCTTTTACGATAACCATTTCACTCACATCTTCATGAAATTTTGCACTTTCAAGAATCGCTTTTGCATCCATTTCATACCCTTGTGTGAGGTACTGCATTGCCTTTGCTACCCGTTCAGGAGTTTTAATCAACCCTTCACGATCCGCATCTTCTCCAATAAGAGACAATACATTCCTGTAGTTATCTATTAAACCAGAGGTTGACTGCTCATCATACTGTTCCGTTTTTTTATATGCCATAATAAATTCTTTTAAGCCGGATATTCTACAAAATTTCTGGGTGTTTCATATAAGCGGATCTGCAAATCTTTATCCGCAGAAATATATGGACGCAGCAGATCATATATAACAATCGCAATATGCTCTGCCGTTGGGTTCAGTTGCTGGAATTCTTTTGTATCCACATTCAGGTTTTTATGATCAAAACGTGAATGAATTTCACGTTTAATCAATGCACTTAATTCCTTCATGTCAATCACATATCCAGTTTCCGGATCGGGCACTCCTGTAACTTTTACAACCAGCTCATAATTGTGCCCGTGATAAGATGGATTGTTACACTTTCCAAACACTTCCTCATTCTTTTCAAATGTCCATGCGGGATTGAAAAGCCTGTGCGCTGCGTTGAAATGCTCATGCCTGTATACAGATACTCGTTTGTTCATGTTCTTTACTGCTTTACGTAAGCCTACTGTTTTGAGAAAGATGAAAGGCTTATCAAATTACGAAAACTGTACGAAAGCAGGCTCTTATAACACCAAACCTTTGTTTTTGTTTAGTTGCCAAAATATTCTACATAAATACGTGGCGTTTCATACAATTTCACACAATGAAGCTGAACTCCAGCCGGCAGGTGAGGCTCCAGCTGTTGCCAGATAGCTGTGGCCAGATTTTCGGTCGAACACATTTTACCAAGCATAAAATCCACATCCATGTTGAGATTCTTATGATCCAGTTTTTCAACCACATGAATGCGCATTAATTCGCTCAGTTTCTTTACGTCAAACAAGAAACCTGTATCCGGATCCACTTCTCCTTTGATTGTTACAAACAATTCAAAATTGTGCCCATGCCAGTTTTCATTGGCACAGATACCAAAAACGGCTTCGTTTTTCTCCTTACTCCAGTTGGGATTGTAGAGTTTGTGGGCAGCATTAAAGTGCTCTAATCTTGTTAAGTAAACCATGCTTTACTTCAGTTTAACCCCTCCAGCAAATTGGGCGGAAGGAAAATGAGGCGCAAATGTATACCATTCCGCTTTCTGCATACACCAATTTGTTCTAATCTTGCAGAAATATTTTGTAATGAATTGCCTGATCGTAGCAGCTACTTCCCTGGAAATCAAATCATTTATCCAACACTGCCGCACAACTGAGAAACTCAGCCATATTGACCTGGAATTGGACTTCCTGATCACCGGCGTTGGCATGCTCAATACCAGCTATTCATTATTAAAACATCTGCAGGTGAAAAAACCGGATGTTGTTTTTGAAGCAGGTATTGCCGGTACTTTTTCTGAAAAATATCAACCAGGATCTGTGGTCGTGGTGAAAGATGAAGTGATAGCCGACCTGGGAGTTGATGAAAAAGACGGATATAAAGATGTGTTTGATTTGAAACTGGCATCACCCAAACAATTTCCATTTACCCGGAAGAAACTTGTTAACCCGAATACGGTAATGATCAAAAGAACAGGTCTGCCAGCTGTGAGTAGCATTTCTGTCAATCAGATCACTTCATCCCGAAAGAAGGCCGAACTTTACAAAACAAAATACAAAGCTGCTGTTGAAAACATGGAAGGCGCAGCTGTACATTATGTTTGTTTGCGTGAAAACATTCCATTTATTCAACTAAGGAGTATTTCGAATTATGTGGGCGACCGCAACAAAAAAAACTGGAAATTGAAAGAATCCGTACAGCAACTGAATAATGAATTGATCCGGCTGGTTGAAAGTTTATAAACAACAGATTAATAACCCAACGCATGAACCTGTCCATCGGCTTCTCTCCTTGTCCCAACGACACATTCATCTTTGATGCGCTTGTGAATGGAAAAATTGACACAGAAGGTCTTTCATTTAATGTACATTTAGAAGACGTACAAACGCTGAATGAATGGGCAATAGAAGGAAAATTAGATGTGTCAAAAATCAGTTATGGAGTTTATCCTCTTCTTACCAACTCCTATACGCTCTTGGATAGCGGCGGCGCATTGGGAAACGGAGTGGGGCCTTTGCTTATTACAAAACAGCAATTGCCATTCAACAACAAAGCAGAGCTGGACAATTTTGTAAATAATGCAACCATTGCAATACCGGGAAAAAACACAACTGCACATTTTCTTTTTTCACAGGCATTCCCCAATGCAATGAATAAAGAATTTTTAGTGTTTCATGAAATTGAAGATGCAGTACTTGCAGAGCAGGTAGATTGTGGTGTGATCATTCATGAAAACCGTTTTACATACCAGAAAAAAGGATTGTATAAATTAATAGACCTGGGGAATTACTGGGAAGAAACAACCGGATTTCCTATACCATTAGGGGGAATCGTGGTTCATAACCGCATAGACCCTGCCAAACAATCAAAGCTCAACAAACTCATACGAAACAGCCTGCAATACGCTTTTGACCATTATCCTTCTCTACCCGACTATGTAAAAAATCACGCACAGGAAATGAGTGAGGAAGTAATGCGGATGCATATTGATCTGTATGTAAATCATTATTCACTTGACCTTGGCGAGGACGGTAAAAAAGCAGTGCAACAAATGATGCACACACTGCAGAAAAAATCATAACCGGTTTTTTATTATACTTTTCCCAGGGCTTGCTTATAAGTATCCAGGCATCGTTTCCTGGCCAACTCATGTTCCACAACCGGACGAGCATAGGTCAACTGTTCAAATTCGGGTACCCATTGCCGTATGTAGCGTAACTGCGGATCAAATTTCTGTGTTTGTAAATACGGATTAAATATGCGGAAATAAGGAGCTGCATCACAACCACTTCCTGCCGCCCATTGCCAGCCGCCATTATTTGCAGCCAGATCAAAGTCCAGCAGTTTTTTTGCAAAATAAGCTTCACCCCATCGCCAATCAATCAACAAATGCTTGGTTAAGAAAGATGCCACAATCATCCGCACCCTGTTGTGCATGAATCCTGTTTCATTCAATTCACGCATACCAGCATCCACAATAGGATAACCTGTTTGCCCGTCACACCATTTCTGAAAATCAGTTTCATTATTGCGCCAATGAATGAGATCATACTCCTTCTTAAATGCTTTTCCTTTTCCAACGTGAGGGAAATGCCAGAGAATCATATGATAAAAGTCCCTCCATATCAATTCATTTAAAAACGTTTCATTTAATTGGTTCGCTGTTCTGGCCAGCTCTCGTATGCTAATGGTGCCGAAACGTAAATGAACACTCAAACGACTTGTACCTCTGATGGATGGTATATCTCTTTGCTCTTTATAATTCTTTATTATTTCTGCCCTGACTTCTTTGCCGGGAAAAGGCTGATAAGCAGGTTCAAACCCCATCTCCTGTAACGTAGGTACAGAGGGAAATCTTTGTTGTATGAATGATTGAAAGTACTTTTCTGTTGGGTATGATTCCAGGTAAAATTCATTCACAATACTTTTCCAGCGTTTACTGTAAGGAGTGAATACCGTATAGGGTTTGCCATCATCTTTCACCACTTCATTCTTTTCAAATATCACCTGGTCTTTGAAAGATTTAAATGAAACAGATCTTTGTGCGAGTAATTTTTTTATTGCTTCATCTCTTTCCAATGCATACGGTTCATAATCATGATTGGTAAATACCGTATCAACTTTATACTCCTTCAGCAACCATGTGAATATCTCAACCGGGGTACCATATTTCACCAGCATGCTGCTGCCTAGTGACTGGAGTTCTTTATCCATTTCGCAGATGGCGTTACGAATAAATTCCACACGACGATCCTTTTTATCTTCCAGCTGATCGAGAATACTACGATCGAAAATAAACAATGGAATAACAGGCTTTCCCGCCTTTAAAGCATGATACAATGCAGCCTGGTCATGCAATCGCAGGTCCCGGCGAAACCAACAGATATTTACTTCCTGGTGAAACATGAGAGAATAACCAATAAACCGGTCAAATGTTTATGAAAATAAGGGCTTAATGACAGAATGAAATAAAGAAGCTGTCATGTTGTTTTTAAATTCCTTCTCACCAATTTCCCTCACCCATCTTATTCCCATTGCATTGGAAAGAAATACTTCATCTGCCTGCAACAATTCCTCAATAGTAACTTTGCTTTCAACTACCTCAATCCCTTGCACCTTTGCTGTTTCCAATAAATAAGAACGCATCACACCGCTTACACAACCTTCGGTTAGTTGCGGCGTTACCACCTGGTTTTGTGTTACAATAAAAACATTTGCTATGGTAGCATCACAAATACGCCGGTACTCATTAAGCACCAGCGCTTCATTCCATTTCTGTTGTTTGGCAGATTGGGCCGCCAATAAATACAACTGGTAATTAGCCGACTTCAGATTAGAGTACCTATCACAAATTTTCCTTCCGGATTCAAATACACCTGCTATCAAACCATTCTCGTTAAGAAAAACATCTTTCCGTTCCAATGGCCAGCATTGAATAAGATAATGAAATGAAGTTGATGGCAGTTCCCAAAGTCCGCCTTCGCCCTTAAAAAAAGTAATGCGGATCCGTGCCGCCTCTGTACATCTGTTCTTTTGTACCACTGCTGCTATCGCTTGCTTTAGCACAGATTCTGTAAAATGAAGCGGAACTTCGAAATGAAGTTGGGGCAGGGACGATAAAATACGATTCCAGTGATAGTCCCACAAAGGGATTTCTCCATTTTGAACCCGGATGGTCTCAAACAAACTTTCTCCGTACCGGAATGAACGATTATCGGGTGAAATGAGGAATGCGTTTGCAGGAAGAAGTTTCCCGTTAAAATTCAGAAACAACTGCATGAACAGATTTTATCCTGCAAAGTAAAAGGAATGCAATCAGCCTTCAATAATATTGTTCTTCACAGCGTAAAGAATCAATCCGGCTGTGGAACGGGCGCCAATTTTGGATTTGAGTTTATCACGGATGGCCTCAACGGTGCGTGGGCTCAGATCAACGATATCAGCTATTTCTTTAGTGCTCTTTTCATCGCACATGAGTTTCAGAATAGTGATTTCTTTGTCGTTAAGTTTAACATCGTGCTGCATTCCCCCATCGCCCTGCCGTTTATTACGGAGTCCGTCGATGAGTGCTTTATTAGTGAGTGCATTGAAGAAATACTCCTGTTCGTGGCAGGTTTTAATTGCTTCATAAATCAACTCACTATCAGAATTTTTGGTGAGATAAGAGTTTGCTCCCAGTTCCATGAGTTTTTGAATCATGGTATGTTCATCATGCATCGTGAGCATAATGATCTTAATATTAGGATAGAGCTTTTTTACTTCGGGAAGGGTTGCAATGCCATCCATGATGGGCATTTGAACGTCGAGCAAAATCACATCTGGTTGAATATGCTTCAGCATATTGAGCAAATGCATACCATTATCGGCTTCAAAAAGAATCTTAATGTCTTTTTTCATGCCGAGGGCTGTTTTCACACCTGCACGGTACAGCACATGGTCGTCAGTAATCGCAACGTTAATGATATCTGTCACTTTCTCGTTTGACTTAGTAGTTTTCAATTCGTACATAGGAAAAGATTTCAAAGGGTTCCGTAAATATCAACAATGCAAGTTCATCAATTTCCACGTGACTTTTATTGGTACTACTACCTGACTTTAAGCTTGTGGTTTTTACGGTCGTTCTTTATTCGAGCAATTTATTGCGCATGCCATAAACAATTAACCCGGCAATGGTTTTTGCACCCACCTTGTTTTTCATATTCTGGCGGATGGTTTCAATTGTTCTCGGACTCAGAAACACTTCCTTCGAAATTTCTTCCGTTGTTTTATCCTCTGCCAACAGTTTCAGAATCTGGAGCTCCTTTTCGGAGAACTTTACCGGATTCGGGTAAAACTGCCGGACTGTTTTTTTGTGGTTCAGCTTCAGTAATACTGCCTGGTTTACCAGATCATTGAAGTAAAAATCCTCATTCATACAAGTAAGGATTGCTTCATAGATTTCGTTGGGGTCTGTTGTTTTGGTGAGATAGGCATTGGCCCCCATTTCCATCATTTTGCTCACCATTTGCTGATCGTCGTACATGCTCAGTACCACAATTTTGATATCCTCATATTCCTTCCTGATCATCTGAAGGGCATTTACTCCGTCCAACTCCGGCATCCGGATATCCAGCAACAGAACATCAGGCTTTTTGATCCCGAGCTTGTGTAACATGTCTCTTCCGTCTTCTGCTTCCCATATCAGCTTCAGGTGTGGCCGGCCGTTGAGAGCCATTTTTATTCCATCCCGGAAAATTTTATGATCATCGGCAATCGCAAACTTGATGTGTAAATCCGTAGGCATTGGAAAACTTATTGATTTAATGGGTAAATGCAATATACTCAAGTGAAACCAACAAACAATGATTTTGGACAGGAAAAATAGTAAAATTACGGAAAACATGTAGGTGTATTTACGAGGTAAATCACCAACTCATTTTCAACTAAATATTTAAAAATGAATTAATTATTAACGGAGAAGATCAAAAACCGGCATTTTAATGCCCCATCGTAGTTTTACGAATCCAATCTTCGTAGTTTTTCCACCTTACCCGTAAAATTAGTAAACACAAAATTGGTTGAATTTGCTCTTGTATAGCCATATATGCCAGCTTACTTTTGTATCATTCAATTGACATTGGTCAGACAGCTCGTTTAAACATATCCTGATGTAAAACCGAACCCAAAAAAGCTGATCCAATATCCAAACAAAAACCTCCTGAAAGAACCTAACGCTGACCAATGTTAATTGAAACCAAGGCCCCGTTTTTAAAATCCAATGGCTCCACTAAGTGCATCCATTTATCCACACATTGTGCACACAAGCCACTTTTACGTACTATTCCGAGTTTACTTATCGTCAATTTACCATTTTTAATTTCGTAAATTTACTATTTTTTATTCGTAGTTTTACCCGTATATTTACCAAGAAAATAAACGTAATACTATTGTATTAGTTTGATTTTCTGCAATTTACGCCATTTTTTACCATGTTATTCACAGGTGTATCTATTGCATAAAGAAGTAGTTTGATGAAAATTAGCTCTTCAAACTAAACTTCTAAAACCTACAACTATGCAGAAAGAACTATTACAAAAAATTGAAGTAGCCAGCATCGGTCAGCACATTGGATATGAAGCCGGTGAAGAAATGGTAAAGCGTTATTATGACAAACACCCCGATCACCAATATGGTAATGTAGTGGGTAGAGAAATCATTGAAAAAATCCTCGCTCAACCTAATTGCGCTGGTATCGTTATTATGCCTGCATATAACGAACAAGGTACACGCAAATGTGTTTTAGTAGGTGTTGATGAAAATCGTAAACCTATCCTCGAATACAATGTTGTAAATACCAGTGGTGAAATCGTTAGCGAAGAAGGTATCGTAGCTGACCGTGAAGTTACTGATGCCTGGGGCGCAAAATCATTCGAATAATAAAGGATTGATATAGATTTTCTTTCAGTATATTTGGTGATAAACCAAGTATCAATTGGTCTTAATAGAAAATATACATCGTCTTTCTAACTTGTTACCCGTTTTGTTTTTCTTGATGCAAAAAAACGCATCAGAAAAAGCAAAACGGGTAATTCTTTATTTCTGCCTCTTCATTATTATACATGGCATTATCTATACCCTTACAAAATACCGTGCACCCGAATTTGCCTTGTATTTCAATCACTTATTTATCCCAATTGAGTTCTTTGCCATTAGCTATTACTTCCATTTTTCTTTCGGTAATATGTTGCACAAAAGGATTGTTCTGGTAACAGGGTTGTTATTTTATTCTTGTTGGTTGTTTTATACGCTTAATAACCCAGAGGAGGCATTTGATTCAACTGTAAATGGTATTGAAAGCCTGATTGCTATCAGTTACAGTATCCTTTATTTTTATGAACAATTGCGTTACCCTAAGACCTTGTTCATTTATATGCAACCTTCCTTTTGGGGAGTCGCAGGCTTTTTCCTTTTTTTTACCGGATCATTTTTCGTGTTTATCTACAGACAAACCTCTGAAACTGTAGGTAATTTTCTTTTGCAGTATGTTTATATTCATGCTATCTTCTACATGCTTCGGAATATATTGTTCTCTATAGGAATGGTAATGAAATCAGAAAAATCTACCTTGCCAGACTTTACCTAACGAAATCACCCAAACCCATTGCAAACCATGTTTTTTTTACAAGCAGCCAATACTTCAAATGTTACATACGTTGTGTACTTCGGTACCTTTGGTATGCTACTCCTTGCAGTTGGTCTCATCATCTTTGTAGTTTTTCACCAGCGAAAGGTGATCTACTTTCAGTTAAAAATGAGAAATATGCAGGCCGATCATCAGCGCCTGCTGCTCCAGGCATCTCTTGACAGCCAGGAAGAAGAACGCCAGCGAATTGCAGCCGACTTACACGATGATGCCGGCCCTCTTTTAGCAACTGTTCGCCTTTACCTGAATGAAAACCTGGTACACCAGGATACTGCCACACAGCTGCAATCAATTTTTAACGCCAAGCAAATTGTTGATGATACCATTCAATTGATACGTAATATTTCTCATAGCCTCATCCCTCCTACGCTAAAGAATTTTGGTTTGGAAAGTGCGATGAGCGACATCATCCAGAAAATCAATGGCACTGGTTCGATTAATGCGAGCTGCCGTTTTCACGATTATAAAAGAAGATTAAAACTGGACCTTGAATTATCGGTTTACCGGGTGATCCAGGAACTCATCAATAATATCCTCAAACACAGCCACGCCAGCTTTATTCATATTACCCAGAATAAAACGGAAGAACATTTTTACATACGTATCCATCATGATGGAGATGGATTAACTCAAACAGGGTATGAAAAGCAAAGAGATAACCAGCATGGACTTGGATTGAAAAATATACACAGCCGTATACGGATACTCGATGGAAAAATATTTTTTGAAAAGGATAGTACTAATACTTACTACAAGGTAACCATTGAATTACCAATTTCCACGCTTCAATAGTGACAAAAATTGATGTATCTTTATTTCACGGGAATATTATATGTCACAGATTAAAGTTGCGATTGCAGACGATCATCAGATTTTCAGAAAGGGGGTTGTACTCTCCTTACGTTCCTATCCCAATATTAAATTTGTTCAGGAAGCAGAGAACGGAGAAGAATTACTGGCAGGGTTAGCCGAATCTCAGCCAGATGTAATTCTGATGGACCTGAGAATGCCCGGAAAAGACGGCATCGAAACAACAAAAATCATCAGCAAACAATTCCCGAATATTCATGTCCTGGTGCTCACCATGTATGAAGATGAACGCTTTGTTACCCATTTGATGGAAAACGGAGCAAACGGCTATTTGCTGAAAAGTTCCGACCCCGCAGAAATTAAGAAAGCAATTCTTGAAGTATACACCAAAGGATATTACCTCAATAATTTCGTGAACAGGATTCTACTCAAAAAATCACATGCGAAAGTAAAATCAATCCCGTCCCTCAATAGCGAAATTCAGATTAATGATAAAGAAAAACAGGTAATACGCTTGCTTTGCATGGAGTATACGGCACAAGAAATTGCAAAAGAAATGGACATCAGCCCCAGAACAGTGGAAGCTATCAAAGACCGTTTGATGGAACGCTTTGGTGTTAAAAATTCTGTTGGGCTTGTTTTCTTTGCAATGAAAAACTCATTGATCGACTAATTCAACTCTTCCCTTACAGCTTTGTAATTTAATGCATCCTTTAAATAGGCACGCATATAGGCTGCCAGTAACGGATTAACGGTTTCAAGTATGGCCAGATCATCGAGGCCAAATTCATAGGCTGCTTTAATGGCTGCAGCATTGTTCCCCAGTTCAATAATTGTATTCTCTTCATGATCTCTACGATCTTCTTCCAGGTCTTTAAAATCGTCTAACAATAGAATGGGGCGGGCCATAGCATACCAGTATTTCAAAAAGCCGGAAATCCATTCATCAGATAAATCGAGGTCCACCAGCGTAAATAAAAAATGGTCGCTTCTGGCGAGTGCTTTGTGCTTTTTCTCAAAAGAAAAATAGGCAGGCTCCCTGCCAGACAACACTGCAAAAAGATCTGCAGCAAGATGTTTTTGCTTCACTTTATCCTTCACCAATTCCATACACCCGGTAGTAAATTCAACAAACGACAATTCATTCTTTTCGTACCCCCTCAGCAAATCAAACCCCTGCTCCATTAAAGCAACATGCTGATCTTCCAGTAACACAGATTTAGCGATGCCACATTTATGCATCAGATCAAATGCAAAAGGTATGGTGAGGTATCCAAATCCAACAGACAGATAAATCCGCTTATTTTTCCAGAACCGGTTGTTCTGCGGAACCGGTCTTTTGTTGGCAAAATAGTCTGCGATCTCGGGATCAATACCAAACTGTTTTTCCAGAATCCGTGATGTTACTATCATCTTATTTACTCTTTCCTGATGAATCTTTTTTAATATCGGTTTTCAGTGATTCACGGGTTAGCTGAGATGATACAGAATCAACTATCTCCTCCAGAAAATCGGGGTGGCTCACATAATAATTATAACTATCCTCAAACTCTTTTCTGGTAGTCTTATGCAACTGAAACACCCGCTCATACCCGGATTTATTCTCTTCAGCAAACTGGAATTGATAAGCCCGTGATAATCGCTCTGTATTCACTGCATCTATCAGAAATAAATCTTTCATGATGGCCTGCATTTTGATCGGTTTGATAACATTCGCAGGGACATCTCTTTTCCCGGAACAAGAAAAGATACCAACTATGAAAGCAAGTAATAACAAATATCTCATTTCAATCCTTCCTTATATTTATTTGCATTGGAGAGGTCGATGCGTGATAATATCTCCAGCACTCTAACTTTGTCTTGCTGGGATGCTTTTTTGAAGATACCAATAAATTCATCTGACTTCCCTAATACAAAAAATTGCACAGCCATCAGGTTGGGATTATCCCTGTAAAGGTTATCAAGTGAAACTAAAGTATTCAGGATTTCTGTACGTGCTTCGTTCTCACTCTCAAACATTTTATCCAACCCTTTGCGATAGTAATTGTAATAAACATCATGGATAATGGCATAGCGGTTGTTAATCAGGTTTTCTGTAAGCCAGTAACGGTTCCTGTTATTATTTTCAAATGATTTCCAACCACTGATCAATGTTCCATCGGGTGCATTGTTTACCACATTTAATGCTTTCTGAAAATAAGGATCCCCGCCTCTCAGGCTGAAAGAATCATAATCATATCCAAGAATAATGTAAATGTAATATGCCACAACAGCTGTAAGGTTCGAACTCAACGGGTCGCTTCCTGAAATCCTGTTTTCATTAAATTCCAGGGGTTGTGATTCCACATAACGAAAATCAACATACTGATCCTGGTAACTGATGATGGGCGATAAGTAACTGCTTGAAAAAACAGGGCGTGCCACCTGTATGGTTAATGTACCCGTGTACACATTGAGCTCAGGAGACTTGGTTAAATTAATCAGCAGCTGGCATTCAATCCGTTCGTTTGGCTTGAACACATCATTACTCCATTTGCGTTTATTAATAAAATTAGTAAGAGAAGACTCCAATGTGCGGAATGTTCGCTTATCAATAGTGGTTGGCAACTGGTTGTCCAGCACTTTCACCCGGGCATTAAATTCCTGTGCCTTCACGAAGACACTTATAAGTAGAAAGAATAAAAGCAGGTTAGTTTTTTTCATTCATCATTCGTTTTACAACATCAACAATATGTTTTGCTGTCATTTTTTTTGATTGAAGCCCGAAAGCATGCTCCCCTCCCCCTTTTTCAAATAGGGTGATCTTATTGGTATCAACTCCAAAGCCGGCACCCGCATCATTCATTGAATTCAGCACTATGGCATCGGCATTTTTCTTTTCCATTTTGGTAATCGCATTATCCCTTTCATTATTTGTTTCCAAAGCAAATCCAACCAATAACTGATGCTTTTTAGCAGCACCTAAAGAAGCAAGTATATCTTTTGTTTTTTTAAGTTCTACTGCAAACTGGTCATCACTCTTTTTAATTTTCTGTGTGGCAATCGTAACCGGCGTATAATCAGCTACTGCAGCTGCCATTACAGCGATATCAACGAACGGAAACCTCTCAACGCAAGCCTGGTACATCTCTTCGGCCGATTTTACTTTAATCAACTCCTTCACCGCAAAATTGACTGGCTGTTGTACAGGGCCCAGCACAAGTACTACTGATGCTCCCCGCACTGAGAATTCCTCCGCCAGGGCCAATCCCATTTTTCCACTTGAATGATTACTGATAAAACGAACCGGGTCAATTGCTTCGTATGTTGGGCCGGCAGTAATTAACACAGTCTTGCCTGCAAAGTCATTCTTACTTAAAAAAAAATCAGCAATAACCGTTAAAAGTGTTTCGGGTTCCGGCATCCTGCCTTCTCCATGTAATCCACTGGCCAATTCTCCTTTTTCCACCGGTATAATCACATTACCATAGGATTGAAGCCTGTCGATATTCGCTTTCAGGGAAGGGTGCTTCCACATGTCTTCATCCATGGCCGGAGCCACCATTACAGGGCATGTGGCCGATAAATAAGTAGCAAGTAGCAGGTTGTCGCATTGGCCATTAGCCATTTTTGAGATGGTATTGCAACTGGCAGGAGCAATCAACATCAGATCCGCCCAACGCCCCAGTTGCACATGATTAGCCCACGTATTCTCATTTACTAATTCAGTATGAACTTCATGATGAGACAAAGTGGATAAAACGAGAGGCGATACAAAATCTTTTGCAGCCGGTGTCATTACTATTTTAATATCTGCCCCCTGCTTTATCAGCAAACGAACCAATAAAGGAATTTTATAAGCAGCGATACTGCCTGTAACAGCCAGAAGTATTTTCTTTCCCTTCAACATGTACTGTAAAATAACGAAATCTAACGTTTAGAAAATGCAAATGGCGGTCTTTCAACCGCCATTATAGAAAAGATATTTATACTACTCAGGAAAAGAGATCATTCTCTGCTTTTCTGTGGTAGATTTTGTCTTCCAGAAACTCAGTTGTAGCAAGAATAGCCGGGTTGGGCATACGCTCATACGCCTTTGAAATTTCAATTTGTTCCTTATTCTCATGAATTTCCTCAAGGCTGTCGGTATGACTTGCAAACTCTTCCAGTTTGTTATGCAATTCTTCTTTCAAAGAAATATTAATCTGGTTTGCTCTTTTAGCAATTACAGCAATAGATTCATACAAATTGCCCGTCTTCTTTTTAATTTCATTCAGGCTTTTTGTCTCAACCACATTACTGGTATTGGCACTAACTTTTCTGATTAGTCTGCTCATGATTAATGGCTTTTAAATTATTTTTTGAAAGATTAAAATATTTCTCAGCTTCTTTAGTCAGTTTACTATCCGGAAAACGGTCTACAAAATCATAATACTCTTCCATCACCTTTTCAAATCGCTCTACCTGCTTCGATTCAATACTCATGTGTGCATACTGATAATAAGATTTAATAACCATCAGCTTGTACTCATCAGCCTTTGCAGATTCCGGGTAATGATTCAGAAGTGTGGTAAAAGAGATGGCTGCCGCCCTGTAAGAACCAAGATTGTAATACAACTCGGCACTTTTAAACTCTTTCAATTCCAATTTCTGATAGCACTGTTCAATGATCTTCTTAGCATCTTCCTGCTTTACAGACTCGGGATAATTATTCAGGTGAGCCTGCATATACCCGATCGTCTTTTGCGTTGTCGTTTGATCTAAATCAACTTTAGGCGATTGCTTAAAGAAACAATAAGCATGCATGTAATCCACTTCAGGCACCCGTTGGCTTTTGGGAAACACTTCAATGAATCCCTTGAACAAATTCTCAGCATTCATGTAGTCCTTCTGATAATAGGCACAAAAAGCATACTTATAATAAACATCTTCAAACCGGGGATCACTCCTTAAAATTGGGAACAAGTCTTCAAATAAAACCTGCGCTTTCCCATACTTTTTATTGGCAAAATACTGTTCTGCCATACGAAGCCTGTACTCTACATCTTTACTCTTCAGGATCTTGGTAACAGAATTTCTGTTACAAGCACTGATAAAGAATACTAAACCAATAAAAAGGAGAATCCGGGATCCAATCTTCATAAAAGCCAGCAAAGTTATGGATTTCATTTGTATTTTTTCAATTTCTGTATGCTTCAGTTTACCCTAATCGTTGTATGCCAGGGCAAAATACTATATGGGAAAGCCAAATTAAGCCTTTCGGCCAGCCCGTCCCCTGTATTAGCGGTTAATATTTTCCTAAAGAAAAAGGCCCTCGAATGAGGGCCTTTCAGTATAAGCAATTGGCTTGGATTATTTTTGTTCTGCACGGATTTCAACTACAGAAGGATCTCCTTCGCTGCAGTCGTATTGTGCAACTACACGATCAGCAGAGATACCTTGTACTTCAACCAGGTACTTAACAATCGCATCTACACGTTTTTGACCTAATGCCTGACCAGCTTTGCTCTTAGCAGCACTACCGCAGATAACAATCTTACAGTTAGGGTTGCTGCGGAGTGAAGTAGCCACGCTACCTACCAGTGCTTTTGCTTCTGCGCTCAGTACTACTGAGTTACCAGCAAAATTGATAGAAGGCATATCTGTGAGGTGACAAGTATTGTCTACAGCTTTAACGTTTTTGCAGCACTCAGGATCCGGGCACTTACCAACACCATCAGCATCTACAGGCTGGCATTGTGTAGGAGTGATCAGTTCTTTATCCTTACAATCAGGAACACCGTCACCATCAGTATCACGGCTAACACCATGTGTATCTACAGGGCAACCTGCAGGTGTGTTAGGTTCGTTATCAAACTGATCAGTTACGCCGTCGCCATCAGCATCATCCAAAACAGGTTTTGGCATTTTCATGTGACGGGGAGCATTCAACTCGTTGTAAGCAAAATCCAGGGGATTTAACCACCAAAGAGGTTCAACTGATTTAGCACCAAGGCTGTAATTCAGGTTGATATTTGTGTAGTGCCAGGTATCAAAATCACGTGTCATAGCAGCATCTCCAACAGGAGTTTCCTGCCAACGTTGACCATCCAACAGATCATCATTTGTCCAGGTATGAACTTCTTCAATACCAAGGCTCAGACGTTTGTTAAGTTTGAAGGCAACACCCACACCACCTTGTACAGTTGGTTTGAAGGTTTTATCAAATAATTTAGGACGACGGAGTTGGTGACCATCAGCTCTGGATTCGTAAGACTTATCCATACCTGCTTTCAGATCTCTTAAGATTTTATTACGGTTTTTGTATTCACCGGCAACATAAGTGCGGTAAACAGCACGGAAAAGACCATCATAAGTATTACCGGTACCATCAAAAGCATTCACTTTTGTTTCATAAATCATACCTCCAACACCACCGATACCATAAATAATGAAACCAGTTTTAGCTTTGTGGAAACGAACGTTATTAAGCGTTACGATACCTTGTAAAGCTAATTGGTGCATGGTTGTTTTGTAATTATAATATACAGGAGACGGTCCGTTTTCAGAACCAGCATCCACACCAGCAGGATAAGGACGAGCCAGGTTATTGCTGCTCAGCTGATACAACGTACCAGGGCTGAAGTTAGAAGGAAGCGGAGCTGTTGGCCACTGCATATTTACAGGTGCTGTATAATTAGAAGACCAGGCAGGGTTTCTTCCAAAGTTGAAAGAAGGATTCCAGTTCATTCCTTTAGCAATACCTCCGGAATAAGCCAAACGGGTTGAAAACACATAACCCATTGCCTTACGAACATGTGCACCCCATCCCCAGTTAGGAATACGGGTATTCACATCGCCGCTGATAAATACATTACCTACACTGATACCTACTTCCCATTGGTTACGGGGTTTAGCAGGAAAAGGATATTGATTTTGTAAAAATTCGCTGTGTTGTGATTTTCTTGAATTAGGAACTAAAGAAGAATCTTTCCAGTCGTAACTCTGAGCAGAGAGGTTGGTGATTAAAAAACATAGGGCCCCCAGTAAGAGAGCGTACTTTTTGCTTGCCATAGTTGTTGTATTAAGTTTCGAAAAATCCTGATGATTAATGCAAAAATATAGATACGGGGTTAAAAATCAAATTTTTTAATGCTTATTTAACTCCCATTCCGTTCAACAGACAGTTTTGAGATAAAAAAAGATGCATTTAAACAAAATAAAATCAAAAATTGATGTTGTAACGTAAATTGCCACCCGATGAGCTCAATTGAATTGATACAGAATCTGATTAACGACGAATTGCTGGTTTTTGAAGACAAATTTAAAGATGCTGTCAAAAGCCGGGTTGCCTTGCTTGACAGGATCATGCAATACATTATCAAACGAAAAGGGAAACAGGTGCGACCCATGTTTGTCTTTCTGTCGGCAAGGTTGTTTGGCCCGGCCACAGAAAATACCTACCGGGCTGCAGCATTGGTGGAACTATTGCACACCGCTACCCTGGTTCATGATGATGTGGTGGATGAAGCATACGAACGCCGTGGCTTTTTCTCCATTAATGCACTCTGGAAAAATAAGGTAGCTGTTCTGGTGGGAGATTACCTGTTATCGAAAGGTTTGCTATTGTCGCTCAACAATGATGATTTTGTTACATTAAAGATCCTTTCAGAAGCTGTTCAGAAAATGAGTGAAGGGGAATTGCTTCAGATTGAAAAATCAAGGAACCTGAACCTCAATGAAGATATTTATTTTGAAATTATAAGAAATAAAACCGCTTCCTTACTAGCTTCTGCCTGCGGTGCAGGTGCCTGGTCAACCACAGGTGATCCGGATCTGGCAGATAAGATGAAAACCTTCGGGGAAAATGCTGGCATCGCTTTTCAAATCAAAGATGACCTGTTCGACTATGGCAATGAAACCGTTGGCAAACCAACAGGGAATGATATCAAAGAAAAGAAACTGACACTGCCTCTCATTTATATGCTCAATAATACCACTCCTTCCAGAAAAAGAGAAATGATTTACTTGTTGAAAAATGAGAACAAAAGGAAGGAAACGGTGCAACAGATTATTGGAGAAGTACATCAATCAGGAGGAATCGAATATACCCGTGACAAAATGAATCTTTACAGAGATAATGCTATACGGGTGCTGGATTCATTTCCGAAATCTGAAATAAGAGACGGATTGGAAAGCCTGGTACGTTTTACCACAGACCGCAAATACTAACCAATGAAAAAAAGATGGACCATCAGTTCGGCAAGCCAGGAAACAGCAGGATTGCTATATAAAGAGCTGAAAATCCATCCTGTACTTTGCACACTCCTTGTTTCGAGGGGAATCAACACATTTGAAGAAGCCCGTAATTTTTTTCGTCCGGATCTGAAGCAACTGCATAGCCCCTGGCTCATGAAAGACATGCAGAAAGCCACAGAACGTATTCTCACGGCGATCAATAACCGTGAAAAAATACTGGTATTTGGCGATTATGACGTTGATGGCACCACCAGTGTAGCCTGCATGTATCAATTTCTATGTTCCATCGCATCACCAGAATTAATAGACTTTTACATCCCACACCGTTACCGTGAAGGATATGGCGTTTCAAAGATGGGAATTGATTTTGCTTCAGAAAACAGCTTCAGCCTCATTATATCGCTGGACTGTGGAATCAAATCGGTGGATCTGATAACATATGCAAAAGAACTGGGCATTGATTTCATTGTGTGTGACCACCACCTACCCGATGACCTATTACCACCTGCACATGCGATACTTAATCCCAAACAACCTGATTGTTCTTACCCGTATAAAGAACTTTGCGGATGCGGTGTGGGATTCAAATTAATATCGGCACTCAGTGAAACACTTCACCTTCCCGATTCAAAAAAAGAAGAATACCTGGACCTGGTGGCTACTGCCATTGCTGCCGACATTGTTCCCGTTACAGGTGAGAACAGAATTCTTGCCTTTCATGGATTAAAAAGAGCCAATGAAAATCCATCTAACGGGATAAAAGCATTGATGCATCTCAGTGGCATCTCCAAACAAATGCAGATAAGCACATTGGTGTTTATGATTGCACCAAGAGTAAATGCAGCCGGACGAATGGATGATGCACGCAAAGCAGTGCAAATGTTTATTGCACCCACGTATGAAGATGCCCTATTGTTTGCTGAAATGTTACACTCCGATAATGATGAACGCAGGGAAGCCGATTCTTCAATAACAGAAGAGGCTTTGCACATGATCCAGTCGAACGAATCACTTCATCATAAAAAAACAACCGTCTTATACCAACCTCACTGGCACAAAGGAGTCGTTGGAATTGTAGCGTCCAGGTTAACAGAGCATTTCTACCGTCCTACCATTATTTTAACGAAAAGCGGCGACTATGTTGCCGGTAGTGCACGCAGTGTAGCGGGATTCAATCTCTATGAGGCAATTCATTCCTGCAGGGAACATTTGCTGGGATATGGTGGTCATTTTGCTGCAGCCGGACTCACATTACTGGAAGAGAACGTCCCGGCCTTTGCGCAGTCGTTTGAAGAATCAGTAGCTGCAACCATCAGCAATGAATTACTTACACCGGAAATTGTAATTGATGCTGAGATAAATTTCAGTGATATTAAACCCGGCTTTTACAATATTTTATCGCAAATGGAGCCCTACGGCCCTGAAAACATGCGGCCCGTTTTTATTACAAAAAACGTTCGGGATACCGGTGCTTCAAAAATTGTAAAAGAGCAACATGTCAGGCTAGTGGTGAAAGACCAGAACACCGTATTAACCGGCATTTTTTTCAAAGGAGCCGATTTGTTTCCTGTTGTACAAAATGGGAATTTTGATATAGTGTATACGATCGATGAAAATGAATGGAACGGATCTGTTTCGCTTCAGTTAAAAGTGATTGATATCAGACCTTCAGAAAGTTGAACCCTTATCAGCAAATAAAATATTTCTTTTATCTCTTACCCAACTGGGGCTTAAGAGTGGCATTCTTTTCTGCCTGGCACGAATGGAGAGGGGAATGGAAATATCAGATTGCAACAACCGGAAATCTAAAACTGGAAGGTTTATCCATTACCGGATCCAACCGGCTATCCGCAACGGAATACATGCCGGTAAATTATTCATTGTTAGAAGACATACTGCATCATGTACCCAAAGAAGCCAGGGACGGCGTTTTCCTTGACATTGGTTGCGGGAAAGGGCGTGCCATGTGCGTGGCAGCAGCAAACGGATTTCACAAAGTTGTCGGAATTGATATCGCAAAAGAACTGATCAACGATGCAGAAATCAATCTTCAATCTATTCATAATCAATACAAAAACACAGAATCATCACTTCAATGGATAGATGTGGTTGAGTATGAGATTCCGAAAGATATTAGCTGTGTCTTTCTCTTCAATCCGTTTGAACAAAATATTGTTGAAACACTGATCCGGAAACTATTGAACAGGGGCTCAAAAACGAGTACGCCTCTTTATGTTTTATATGCAAGTCCGCAATATGCAGAAAGCTTTCTCCGTAATGGTTTTACAGAGATCTATCATGTTAAAAAAGCAGGTTTTATTGAAGGGAAAATTTTTAAGATAGAAGGCCAGACTTTTGTTAATAAAAAAGTTGCAAAAAATTAACCCGGTGCATACAAAAAGGAGTTATTTTCGTAAGATATTTTAAAACGAAGAATATGAAATTATTTTTACCTGCCATTCTACTGCTCCTTGCTGTAACAACACAGGCGCAGGTGACACTTACAACTTCTCCTTACACTGAGAACTTTGATAATTTGGGTACTTCTGCTCCTGCTGGCTTTAGCGTAAGAAGATCAGCTACCAGCACATCTCTTGGGGTTGATACCACTATAAATGCTTTAACTCCCCCTTGGAGAAGTACACGTGCAGGTTTTAAAAATTTTGCATCTGCAACTCAGGTAACAGATCCAGGCGCTGATAGTACAACTCAGGCTGCCGCCACCAATCGTGCATTGGGTGTTAGGCAAACTGGTTCTTTCGGAGATCCCGGAGCTGCCTTTGAATTTCAAGTAGCAAACACTTCCGGCAAGTATGATTTTAAGTTGTCATTTAAATTGCAATCTTTAGACACAAGTTCACCCCGCAGAACAAAATGGGTGGTTGATTACGGTTTCGGCGCCAATCCAACCACATTTACAACTGTTGCTACTAATTTCGATTCATTACCTACAGGTGCAAAGATTTTCAGCAATACAACAGTGACTGTTGACTTTGGCTCTGCATTAAACGATCAGTCTGGCCCGGTTTGGATCAGAGTTTGGGCAAGCACAGCATCATCCGGTAGTAGTAATCGTGCAAGTTCTGCAATAGACGACTGGGATTTATCATGGTCTACAACAGCAGCTGTTAGAGATATTATCCGTGATAAAAACTATATTAAAGTAGCTGGAACAATGAGCACCGGTCTGAATGTAACGTTTAATAAATCAGTTACAAGCACTCTGAAAATGCAACTCACAAATATGAACGGTCAGGTGATCTGGCAAAAACAGCTGAACCGTGCTATCCAGGGACAGGTTGAATCAGTAGTTCCCAATGCAACTGTTCCTAAAGGAATCTATATGCTGAGCATCAGCAGTAAAGAGGGAACCTTCACCAAACAAATTGCAGTTCAATAAGATAGATACTGAATTTCTTTGAAGAGAGCCGCACTAAAAGTGCGGCTCTCTTAGTTTTAGGTCGATAATATTACAACGAGCTCCTTCCAGTCTGAAATCAATCGGTTAATTAATTGGAACGGACCGCAGTTTCCCTTACCTTTGCAGCCCCAAATCTGTGTTGGCAGATTATTCGCCTCTAACGGGCGGATTCCAATGGGATAAACCCAATTTTTAATTTAAACCTCAAAGAGTAATGAAAAATTACGAAATGATGGTGATTTTTACCCCCGTTCTGTCTGACGACGAATTCAAGGCAGCACAAAAACGCTATACCGACCTGATCGCCAAACATGGCGGTGAAGTGGTACACAGCAACCCCTGGGGATTAAAATCACTGGCCTACCCGATCCAGAAAAAAACAACTGGCATCTACTGGGTATTGGAGTACAAAGCAACTTCTGACTTTAACAGCAAGCTGAATGTTCAGATCCACCGTGACGAACAAGTGCTCCGCCACATGTACACTGCACTCGACAAATACGCCGTTGAGTACAATGCGAAAAAGAGAAGTGGCGTAAGTGCTGACACTCAAAAAGCGGAGGCTTAATTATGGCAAAGAATGAAATCAAGTATTTAACGGCCATCAAAACCGAAAAGCCGAAGAAAAAATACTGCCGCTTTAAACGTTACGGTATTAAGTACGTGGATTACAAAGACATTGAGTTCCTGAAAAAATTTGTAAATGAGCAAGGTAAACTGTTACCTCGTCGTTTAACCGGTAACTCTTTGAAATATCAACGTAAAGTAACTGATGCGGTTAAAAAAGCCCGTCAAATGGCACTGTTACCTTATGTAACAGATCTGTTGAAATAAACTCAATTAGTCACCCTTCCCTAATTCCGTCCATCACAGATGGGCGGATGACAGTCACAATGTAAAGATTGGGCGCCGGGAAACTAAAACAAACAAAATGGACGTAATCTTAATTCAGGATGTAAACAACCTGGGCGGTAAAAACGAAGTGGTAAAAGTGAAAAACGGCTATGCCCGTAACTTCCTTATCCCGCAGAAAATCGCAGTAGAAGCATCTCCTTCAAATCTGAAGCAACTGGAAGAACGACTGAAAGTGCAAAAGAAAAAAGAAGATGCTATGCTCGCTGAAATTAAATCTGTTATTGCGAAGCTTACAGAATCTCCTGTTAAGCTGACTGCAAAAACAGGCACCAGCGGTAAAATCTTCGGTAGCATTACCACTGTAATGATTGCACGTGCAATCCGTGAACAGAAAGGTTATGAAATCGATCGTCGTAAAATTCAATTGGCTGATGAAGTGAAAGAACTGGGTACCCACAAAGCGAAAATTGATTTCGCTAACGGTAACGAAGCAGAAATTGAATACGAAGTGGTGGCAGAAGCTTAATCTCCGTTCTTATTGATAGAAAAAAGGTTGTCAGAAATTCTGACAACCTTTTTTATTCGGCCCTTTTTGAAGTATCTCAAGCTTTTCTGCAAAGAAATCGACTACTATTGATTTCAATAAAACAGCCCCGTTATAACGGGGCTGTTTTGCTAATGATATTGAACAACGATTAATTCCAGGTTAACTGAAAATCATCAATTGCAGTTGAAGCCCGGCTTCCGGATCCTGTTGTTGCTGCAAGAGATACAATCCGTATCCAAACCTTCTGACCTTGATTATTAACAGCCGCAGGAAGTGTAACGCTTACATTGGTACTGGAGAACGTTCCACTTGTGGATAAAGAAGCCGGAGTTGTGGTAATAGTGGTAAAGCTCGTTGGAGCATCACCAATGGCATAATCAATTACCCAAACAGTTGTACGACCAATAGAATTATCCAGTGATTGCAACTTAAACGACATCTGGAAGTTTGACTTTCCGGTTGTATTGGCCAGTTGAACCACAAATGCCGCACCTGGATCATAACCTGCGGAAGAAGTTTGCCGTATGCCCATTGCACGGTTCGTTTCTGCAGCCTGAACAATATCTGTAGCTGAAGCAGTTAAACCAGTTGCTGAAGCAAAATTCTTAAGACCGGCACTCGTTTGATTCCAGGGAGTTACAGCTAAGCTGCTGTAAGGTGGCATATCGCTTCCTAATGCTGTAGCTGTGGCACTGATTTTTGCAAAAAAACCTTGAGGTAATCCAGAACCGATACCATCAAAATTCTGTGTGTATGGTGATGTAGTTAAGGCAAGTCCGGTTGATCCGCCACCGCCGCCAGAACCAGCAACCACATCATTTAATGCGCCACCCGGATTACGGATCCCTAATTGTTTGGTTGTTCCAAACTGGCTGAGATAACCAGTTACAGAAGCTGCATTAGAGGGGAATACCTGGTTGGCAAATGTTGCACCAGAGGCAGTAAACATTACTAATGTGTTCACACCTGAAGTTAATGTAACACTTCCTCCATAATTACCCGGAGTAGTACCTCCGGATAATGATACATTACTAACCGTTACGAGAGTTGATTCCCACGTTTCAAAATTGGTATTAATATCTGCTATCGTTGTTGCACGGGGAGTAATGGTTTTGCCTGTGCCCTTTAATGAAGCATAGCTGAGTGGTACATTATTTACCTGCAATAAGCTGTTAAATTCTGACAATTCCTGCTGAGACACGTTCACATCAATTGAATCGCCCAGATTAAAGCTATGAGCGGCAGAAAAACGGATCAGAATTCCACTGAGGCCTGTTCCCTGCTGCAATACAATATTTTGAGCGTTCAGATTAGAAGTGGTACGGTCACTGATCACCACACCTGTAATCTTACGGCCATCAGGGATGGTAGTGGTGGTTCCGGTGAATAAAGCACGAACAGAGGAGGTAGTCATCAGAGTAGTTGGGCCTTGTCCGCAACGTGTACCTGTAAACTTCACATCTGCAGTATCACGAAGAACTAACTGTTTGGTTGTTCTGAACACTGTATAAATAGAAAGTAATTGTCCTTTACCGGAAGGCAATTTCACACCGGCAAAATTGGCGTATCCACTAGTGCGGATAATTACATTTGTACCGTTACAGGCACTAACAGTACGGTTCAGATCTGCTTTGTAAGCCGATGTGTCACCATAGGTTTTAGTAGTATCAGCTGCAGAAAATTCAAAATCATTTAACTGAATGAGGTTTCCTATGTTAGGATCCTGCATATCTGTAGTTAATGAATTGATATTCGTAACCACTTTTACAGTAACGGGGTTATTGATAGAACCACCAAACAGGTACTGCTTAATCAAACCAGAAGGAATTCCCTGTATAGTAGGACTACCATCTACGATTGCTCTGATACCTAATTGCATTAATCCATTGTAATCACTTAAAGCTAATCCTTTCACTTTAATAAACACTCTGCGGCCTACCGGGTAGGTGTTATACAAGTTGGTTGCGTCTAAGGTTACCTGGAGTGCACCGGAAGCATCCTGAATATAAATTTGCTTATACAGGTTACCGCTTTTGTCGTTCGCAATTACTACACCGGAAATGATCATGTCGGTGTTAATTACATCTATTGCACCACCCACTGTATGCATTGCTTTGAGCTGAGCAAGAGTATGTGTGGCAGTCATTGCCGGATCAGATGGGCCGGGAGGCGCATCAAACTTTTTCTTACAGGAAGAAACACCGGCTACAATGAGGACAACCAGTGCCATCATTGTTACGAGAAGTTTTGATTTATTATTCATATTTTTCATATTACTTAGTTTGTAAATGGTTCAATTAAAATCTGAAGGCCACACTGGCGAAATAGTTCAGACCGTATGCATAAAAATATTTTGCAGGGAACTTATTGACATCTTTTTCATTCATGTCAAAACGCAGCTGCTCAAACCCACCGGTGATAATATCCTTATTATTCAACAGGTTATTAATACCAAGATTCAGCACAAGGAACATATTACGACCGCCACTTAAATGACGGGGCAGTTTATAAGAATAACCACCAAAGAAGTCCAATGTATATTGATCTTTGAGATGTTGCTGATCAAGGATACTATTCCATAAATCACTCTTCTCTTCCAAGCCATCCACAGCTGTTACTGTTCTTCTGATCGGGTTGAAGTCCAACCACATTTCCCTGAAATAATTTCCGGTTAAACTCACAAACCAGAATTTCGGAGAACGATAAGTAATGCCAAGACTGAATGCTTCCTGAGGTGTTCCTCCTACTCTGTAATTACGATTGTAAACAGTATCACGCCCCAGAATTTCGGCTGTATTATCCAGCGTGGTTGTAGTGTTCTGACGGCTGTTAAAATAGTAGCGGCTTAGAGATGCAGCACCGGTAACGGTAACATTACGCATTACTTTCGCTTCGAAACCAAATTCACCACCAAAGTGTAATTTGTCAATATTGTTAATAGCATAGTTTACAAAGTTCTGATAGCCGTCGTGGTAGAATGTTAATACATTCATCTGGTTATCGAACTGAGTGAAGTAACCACTCAAACGAACTTTCAAACGGGGTGCATTGAGCACATATCCACCTTCAACGGTCTTAACGGTTTCGCTTTGCACATTATCCTGTTGAATATCCCTTGTACGTGGCGACAAATATACATTCTCAAAGAAAGGTGCTCTTGTCATATAGGCACCGTTCACATAGAGATAGTTACGGCCATTGATTTTATAAGTAGCTCCTGCTTTTACAGAGTAATTGGTAAAGCTGTTAATCTTAGTTACACCAAATGAATTCTTAGGGAACAAACCATTAATCGTATGCCCGTCTCTGAAGAAACGTGTATAAGATAAATCAGCAGCAACAAAGAAGTCAACTTTATTAAATTTAAATACGCCTTGCCCCCATGTTGATGCTTTGGTTACATACATGTCATAGAAATAACCAAAACGATCACCAACTTTCAACACACGGTTGGGTGACAAGAGGTTGTTTTGATTCACTGTTTGATTAGTAGGAAAGAAACGCTCTGCAAACTGATTCACATCTACATAAAAATCACCACCCAGTAAATCATTTACTTGCTTGTAATAGCGATTGCGCTGCCATTGATAAGTAGCACCAAATGTAAGATCTACGTGATTAGAGATTCTTGTATTTAATACAGTGTTTGCATTAAAACGTTTGGCATCATTCACACGTTCTTCGAGAATATAGTGTGAACGTTTACCGGTTACATTGTTACCAGCAATACCATTTACGTTTTTAACTGTTTCCATACTATTGTAATTGGCCAGGTAAAGGTTGTCCCAATTGATCTGGCTGATAGATGGATCTGTACGCCATGCTTCGGCTACTCGTTCTTTCAACACTTCATCTCTCTGGTAGCTGGGCAGATAACGATAGTAATCCGGACGGGGGTCGGCTGCATTATACCAATCAATACCGGTTGTACTTCTTTTACCAAAAGAATAACCTGCTGCTGTTACCAAAGATGTTTTGTTATTGATACGGAAATCATGTGTGAAGATGAAGAAAGGCTGATTGGTTTTACCTATGCTTGCATTTCTTTTCTTTCCGTTCTGATACCCCCAGAAAGGATTGTAATAATGACTTCCGGTAAGTTCCTGAGCTTCTGCAACAGCAGCACCCTGACGACCATTTTCTGTAGGAGCACCAAAAGCCACCAATGACAATAAATGTTTCTGGCCAATACGTTTGTCAACGCCGGCAAACCAACTCCATCCATCATAATAAGTACCCGGCACATATCCTTCATCGGCCCAGCGGCGGCTACCTGCAATTGAAAAGGCCCAGCCTTTTTTGCTGATACCGGTATTATGGCTGAAAGTAACACGATGTGTGTAGTTACGATTACTTAACGCATAGCCAATTTGAGTTTGCTTGCGTTGCTTACTGGCACGACTGTCGATATTGGTTACACTTCCTAATTCACCAAAAGAAAATGTATTGTAACGGAGCCCAATAGAAAGATCTCTGTTACGCATCATATCATTCAGCCCACCCCATAATCCAAAAGGAGTAAAGCCATTGTCAAGGTTTTCCATGGGAATTCCGTTCATATAAGTACTGAATAAATCAGCATCATAACCTCTGATACGGAAACGCACTGCACTGAAATTAAAAGAGGCAGCATTAAAGAAAGGGTCTCTCCCTGCGCTGAGCACGCTCGAAATATTCTGCGAACTTGCATCGCCCAGTTCATTTTCATCGAGCGATACAACCGGAATATTGTCCATCAGGTTGTCCTTCAGCTCATCATGCTTTGCTTCATTCAGACTGTCAGCCTTCACCCTAGTGGTATCGGAAGATGGCGCCGGTTTTACCTGCGCACTCAGTGTGATGCTGAAAAGCAAAGCCACAAACAGTAAAAGTAGTTTTGGCATAATTGCAATTTTGTTAAGCCTACGAAGGTAAGGTGCAATTCAATTTAAAAATCTTTATTTATAAAAAGTTAATCCCAACATTAAACAACCTGGTTTCGCCCCAACATTGTTCTTTCCCGTATGTTTGCATTTATTTTTTTAATATGTACAGACTCAGTTTAATCATTGCTCTTGCCGTATGCAGCTTTACCGTACAGGCCCAGAAACAGAATTATAAAGTGGCGATTGTCTCTTTTTATAATCTGGAAAATCTTTATGATACAATTAATGACCCGAATGTAGACGATGAGGAATTCCTCCCTACCGGTATCCGTAATTACAACTCAACTATTTACTGGACCAAATTGGGAAAACTGGCCGATGTGATCAGCCAGATTGGCACCAATATTAATCCCGATGGACCAGCACTCTTAGGTGTAGCCGAAATTGAAAACGACACCGTACTCAATGACCTGATCCACATGCCCAAACTTAAAAGCAGGAATTATAAGATTGTTCATTATAACAGCCCCGACCGCCGTGGTGTGGACGTGGCCCTTCTTTATAATCCGAAATATTTTACTGTAGATACCAGTAAAAACCTGTTTGTAAAACTGCCATCCGGTGCCAAAGATTCTTATTACACCCGTGATGTACTCTGGGTGAAAGGAAGACTGGATGGCGAAACCATCCACGTATATGTGAACCACTGGCCCAGCCGAAGTGGTGGTGAAGAACGCAGCGCCCCCGGACGTGCCGCAGCAGCCGAAGTGGTGAAAAAACACCTGGAAGCTATTCAGCAAACAGATCCAAATGCCAAAGCCATTATCATGGGCGATTTGAACGACGATCCCGTAAGCCCAAGCATTACTGCCGTTCTCAAGGCCAAGGGTAATGTAAACGAAGTGCGCCCCAAAGGCATTTTCAACCCCTGGACCGATTTGTATAAAAAAGGCATCGGCACCATCGCCTACCAGGATTCATGGGGACTGTTTGACCAGATCATGATCACCTTTCCGTGGCTCAACAAGGAACAAACCGGGTTCTTTTATGCCAAACAATACATCTTCAACCAGGAGTTTCTCGTTGAAAATCAAGGCAAATACAAAGGATACCCCATGCGCACCTGGGATGGCATGACCTACCGCGGTGGCTATAGTGACCACTTCCCCACCTACCTGGTGATGTTGAAAAAAATTCAATAATTAAACCCTGAATAAAAGAACCGGACTTGTTCCGGTTTTTTTGTGCCCTTCAGGCAACAAAAAAACGTATTCGTTTGTCAATTAAAATGAGAATATTTTCTCTATGAAATTAATACACCTAAAGCTTTGATTTTCTGGAATTGCGCCGTATTTTACCCGCTTAATCTCTAGGTAGAATCCAACCCTGTACAAAGCTGCCCTCTTAACTCTTAGCTAAACACTTTATTAGTTAATTCGAAACCTGCAAAAACGTACAGCTCAGGATGAAACCATTTTTACTTTTTACCAAAAGGAACGCTTACCGTATTTTCCTTCTCATTACTTCCTTGTTTATTGCCGGGAAAGGGCAATCCCAGATTTCTATTAATGCATTAAGTACTGCCTATACAGAAAACTTCAACAGTTTAGGGTCGTCTGCAACAGCAACACTTCCTTCGGGATTCGTTGTTTCTCCAGGCACTGTTTTTTCGGGAGGAACTACAGCAACCGATTATGCCGCTGGTTCAACCGGCACTGGCGTTATTAGTTCGTCCTCAACCGGAGGTACTTATAATTATGCTAATGGAATAACTGCCAGTGCAACAGACCGCTCACTGGGTTTTTTAAATACCGGAGGATTTAGCTCTCCCAGATCCATCATGTTACAAGTAACCAATAATACCGGTTCAACAATAACATCACTTAATATTTCCTTCGACTTTGAAAAATACAGATCCGGGACAAGGGCTTTTAACTGGACTTTTTTTCATAGTAACGATGGAACGAATTGGTCAAATGAAACCAGTGGTGATCAAACGTATGCTGCAGATGCAAACAATACCACCGTTTACAATCCACCAACTTCTATTTCTAAGTCATTTACAATTTCAGATGTGATCATTCCTAATGGAAGTTCTTACTATTTCCGATGGACTTTTACAGGTGTTGGTGGATCTTCCAATGGGCAAGCAATTGGCTTAGATAATTTTTCAATTTCTGCAACCAGTGGTTCCTATACTGCCAGTAACGCAACAGATTTTTTCCGTAGCCGCAAAAGTGGTGATTGGGGTTCATATCACATATGGGAAAGCTCATTAGATGGCAGTACCTGGCACCTGGCAAGCATAGCGCCAACATCAACTGCAAATACAATCAGTATCCAGAATGGCCACATCGTTTCTCTGGCATCTGCAACAACTGCCGATCAATTAACAATTCAATCTGGTGGCACTTTAGTGCATAATAGTGGAGCTTCATTTTCTTTGAATGATGGAACCGGTACAGATATGATTGTTTATGGGACATACACAATATATGGTGATATCCCTACTGTTACATCAGCCACATACAGTGTAGAAAGCGGTGGTGTAGTAAGAGTACTTGACAATCTTACTCCGGGGCTAAGTGATGACCTGGCGTATCAAACCTCAAGCTGTACATTTAGAACCGGCAGTGTTTTTTTATGGGAAACCGGCAGTTTCCCTTCATCTGGGATTACCTATTTCAAACCTATAGCTGAATATCCTGTATTTCGTGTTGCAACAAGCAGCCTTGTAGGTGCAAACTCTGCAACAATTATTTATGGATTTCTTGAAGTAAACTCCGGAATCACGTTAACCATTCAAAATTCCGGTAACAGAACAATCAGAGATGGATTTGGAGGTAATGGAAACATCAACCTGACTGGTGGAACCATTTTAGTTTCAGGAACAGATCTTGCAACCACCCGTATCGCTGGTTCAGGTACACTTACACTCAGCAATACATCAACTAATGTGCAATTACTAAATGCAGCGCAGGTATCGTTAAACTCAAATTATGTGGTTAATGGATCAGGATTAGCATTCACTGTCAACAGCGGTGCATGGCTCAACTGTGGCACAAATATACTTTCCGGCTCTGCCAACTTTGTTCTTGCTTCCGGAGGAAGATTGGGCATTGGTTCTACCGCAGGAATCACCAGTTCCGGAACTTCTGGCAATATTCAAACCACTGGACGCTCTTTCAATAGCGCAGCGGATTATTTGTATAATGGAACAGCCAATCAAGTAACAGGTGGTTTCACCACAACTCCAACAGCCAGCACTGTTAATTCGCTCACCATTGCCAATAGTACCACAGTATCTCTCTCTGCAGGCAATGATGGGCTCACCACTAGGTTTCTCTATCTCTATGGCGGTACGTTCTCGATTGGTTCGGGACAAAACCTGAATATCACCAATGTGGCCAACGGCGGTGTATATGCCAATGGCGGATTGCTTACATCCGGGGCAGCTGGTGGTACGGTTACTTATCTTACAGGTGGTAATGTGATGATTGCTACCGGAAGTTCTCCCCGCCAACCCAACTTTTACAATGTGGTCATCAACTGCGGGGTCGATTTCAACGGACCAGCCGGTCAGTCGGCAAGTATCGCTAATTCTCTACAGATTAACTCCGGTGGCTACTCAACGGATGCCCCGTTCTACGAAACCGGATCCACACTTATTTACAGTACAGGCGGCACTTACTCACGCAATACAGAATGGGGAAGCGCATCCAACCAGGGATATCCTCACCACGTTACTGTACGGGGTAAAACCACCCTAAATCTGGCAACCAACGCCATCAGTCCAGCACAACTGGCTATTGGCGGCGACTTAACTCTTGGAGGCACCAGCAGCAGCAGTGATACCGGAGTTGTTAATATGGACAGTTACATGGGCAAGGTGTTGAATGTGGGCGGAAACCTTGTCATAGGAAATACAATTTCTTCGGGCAGCAAACTCAACCTGTCTTTACAAATTGGCGGAGATTTATGGGTAGGTGGCAATTTCACCCGTTACGATAATAATTACTATAACGATAATAACCGCGCTATTTATTTCAAAGGTTCTGCCAATGCAACAATCAGCACACCTAACGTTGCTATTACACCAGGTATTCCTACTCAATACTTCAGTTATGCAGAAATAGATAAGAATATTAGCACCAATACAGTCACGTTAAGTTGCCCGGTTGGTGTTAACAACCGTTTCCGGTTTACAAAAGGAACCGTAAAAACTGATATTTCAAGTTTGCTGGTATTCAGTGACAATGCTATTACTTCAAATGCATCAGACAGCTCATTTGCATATGGCCCTGTTCGTAAAATTGGTAATGATACGTTTGACTTTCCTGTAGGGGTTCCCTTACTTACAGGCCCGAATGGATCACCTGTTGGTGGTTACCGACGCATTTCGATCTCTGCCCCCTCAGTGAATACAGATGCTTTTACGGCCGAGTATTATCTGGCCAATCCTTATAGCCGTGGCAACCTGGTGGCACCTGCCTCTCCTTCTGTTATGCGTCTCAGCTTCTGCGAATACTGGAGACTCGACCGTACTACAGGAGGCAGCAATGTAAATGTTACGCTCACCTGGCAACCTAAGAGCCAGTGTAATGCAGGCCCTTATGTAGACAACACATCTTATCTCGCCATCGTTAGAAGCGTGGCCAGCGGATACCCCTTTGGCACAGGTGATTGGAATGCATATGGTAATGATGGAACATCGGGCACCACCTCATCCGGCTCAATTATATGGAAAAATGTAAATGCCTTTGGCCCCTTCACATTAGGAACCACAAGCCAGCTTTACAACTATCTTCCTTATGACCTAAGCCGTTTCAAAGCTACCGGCAGTGGACGGAAAGTAAACCTGGATTGGTCGGTTGCACAGAACGATCAAATGGATTATTACTCCATTGAACGCAGTACTAACGGAACCAATTTCCAACCATTGGTAACCGTGGAAGCCTACAGAAACCGCAGTTCGGCTTCTTACAACCGGGTGGATCTCCTGCCTGTGAACGGATGGAATTACTACCGTTTGAAAGCAGTAGATCAAAGCGGACAGGCTTATTATTCCGATTTGCAGAAAGTATGGATGGGTCAAGCAGTGGGAATCAAGGTTTCACCTGTCCCCGCCAATAATGTGCTCAACCTGCAAATCCCGGCCAATACCTTTGTTCTGAACGCCGAAGTACTGAACACAGCCGGGCAAACCCTGATGAATTTCCGCACACAGGGAACTAATACAGCCCTGGATATCACCCGTTTGTCACCCGGCACTTATTACCTGAGATTGGTAACCAAAGACGGAACAATTATCGAACAGTTTGTAAAACAATAAATTACAATCTATGCACAGAAATGCCGGTCGCTTACGACCGGCATTTTTTTTGCTATACAACGAGTAAAATTGAAGATTTCATAACAAGCCTGCCACCCTGTTATCCACAGGCTCGTCTTAGTTTTACAAAAAATGCAGTTCTAATGGTTAAATAGTGCAAAAAATGCAGAATAACCATTAAATTGCAGTTTGCTTTTTGCGGGAAAAACCCGCCCGTCCAACCCTTACAAAACCGCCCCTTAGCATCCACACCATTAAAAAGAAAATTGTTGTACTCACAACGGGTGATAACAGCAGAAATAATAAAATGATTTATGAGAAAATTTATACTCAACCGATTGAGAAAATTTACTTCGTATCGTAAAGAATTATTGCTTGCCGTATTAACTGGTTTTGTATTTACCTCTGCTTCATCCCAACAGGTAATTGGAAGCTTTCCAAACCAGGATGGTGGATTTGAAGGACAAACTGCAGGCGCACTTGGTACAACTTCCTCTACTACAACATGGTGGCTGTCTGCTTCCATCACAGGTAGTATACAAGCAACTGGTGGTAGGTCTGGACCCAAATATTCAAATATCAATATGACTGGTTCAACACACAGAACATTGCGTGGACCAGCAATAGAAACATTTGCAGCTGCAACGAGTTACATCATTCAGTTCTACTACAGAGGAGATAAAAATGCTGATGGAACAGCAGATTATGGTAATATCAGAGGTGGAATTAATGGAAGTACGTTTGCTTATGGATCTTATGTAACTGATGCTAACACTGGTAGCAACTGGACTAAATATACAGCTGCAGTAACTCCTGGTGCTTCAACAGCTACAGGTCACGCAGTTGTAAGTATAATTGAAGTGGCAGCAAAAGTTGCAGATTTTGATATTGATGACGTTGTAATTTATGCAGGCGCAGCGGCAGATGTTACAGCACCTGGTGCACCAACGGCTCCAGGAACCTCAAGCCCTACTACTTCTGCTTTAACCGTTGGCTGGACGCCACCCGGTGGTGGTGTGGATGGCGGAGGTTATGTTGTTGTTCGTTATACAGTAAATCCCGATGCAACAGATTTGCCTAACGCCAATGGCATTTACGCAATTGGAAACACAATGACTGTTGTAAATACCGGTACGGTTCGTTATATTGGAACAGGCTCCAGTTTTACTGACAATGTAGGGCTAAGTGCCGGAACCACCTATTATTATAAAATTTATACAGTTGATAAAGCATTCAACTATTCAACTGCCGCTACCTGCAATGGTACCACCACATCTTCAGGCACCACTACCATTTCTGCCGGTGCTGGTACAGAGCCTGCAACTATTTCATCTTTAGTAACTACATCCGGCACAGCATCACTCAATTTTGATTTCACCATTACAGATGATGGTAGCACTCCTGGTACAGATGCAATTGCCACCCGCATTTCACAACTCGTGATCGGGCAAGGTTCGGGCAATGACATTGCAGACTGGACACAAGCAATCGCCGGTGCTGAATTAAGCGATGGCACAACTACTGTATCTGCAACTTCCATTACTGCAACCGGTATCACCTTTGGCTCGCTTTCTAATTCAGTTGCAGGGGATTTTGGTTATATAGCAGACGATGGCAACAAAACATATACTTTAAAAATCTGGCTGAAAACTTCATTAGGCGGCACGTTGCCTGCGGATATTGATGGGAAGAATTTTGTATTCAATATTCAAAACTCAGGAGTTACACTTGTGGCAGGTGGTTTAGCCAGCAGCCAATCTGTATCCAGTGTTTCCACAGAGAACGAAGTAACGGTTGTAGCTACTACATTGGTATTTACCACCCAACCCGCACCTACAACCATTAACGCAAACACCAACTTTTCAACAGCAGCAATCGTAAAGGCCAGAGATGCAAACGGCAACCTGGATTTAAATTATAATGCTGCCATTACATCGGTTACCAATTCACAGGGGTTCACTATGACTAATGCCCCTTCCGGGTCATTCAGCAGTGGTTCATTCACGTTCCCAACAAATTTTCAATTTTCAACCGGAGGAGGAACTGCAACCACTATTACATTGAACACTGCCACATTAAATGGAACCAGTACGGCAATTACGGTTAATCCGCCAACTGCAGCAATTACTGTAACCAGTTATGCACATAACAGTACGTTTGGTTATGGTAGCAAAACATGGGGTAGCAACACAGATCAAACATTTACCATAGTTAATAACGGCTCGGCTGTTTTAAATATCAGCAGTATAGTTGTAAGCGGCACTGGTTTCTCACTTTTTTCAGGTGGTGCAGGTAGCGTAGCACTTGGAGGAGGTACGGCAACTTTTACCGTACGATTTACACCTAATAATGTGGGGCCATTTACAGGCACAGTTGTGATTAACAGTGATGCTACTCCGGCAGCATATACCATCAATCTTACTGGAGCAGGTACACCCTCTGCTTCATCTGACATGATTGCAAATGCACTTTACAGTTATAATTCAAATATTAACTATGCCGGTTATCAGTCTATTGCTCCAACGCTGTTGACGAATACTGCTCAGTGTATTGATCTGTTTAAATTCGACATCAGAGATGGTGGTGGTGCAGCAGATGCTGATAATCTGCCCACCATCCTTACAGGAATTACATTTAATGTTACCAATCTTTCCATGATCAGCCAGGCAGCGTTGTTTGATGGAAATACAATGATCAGTAATACTCCAACAATTAATTCAGGAGCTGGTACCATCGCTTTTTCAGGTATGTCATATTCAACAGCAGATGGCGGTACGCAAAGCCTCACCTTGAGAGTAACATTTGCTTCAACAGTAACCGACAATACTCAATTCCAGGTAACAATTAACAATGCCAATGTAACGGCTGCAGGTAGCAATACTTCTTCACTCTTCACAAGTTTTACGGCCGTTGCATCCAGCACAACAGGTGACAGAAACCGGCTTGAAGTAACCGCCAGTAAACTTGTATTTGGTCAGCAACCATCAAATACAACCACAAACACAACAATGACTCCTGCACCAACGGTTCGTGCATTGGATGCATTGAATAATCTCGATCTTGATTATACTGGTACCATTTATGTTTCTTCTACCGGCACAATGACAGGTAGTCCTATTTCACAAGCTGCAACAGCTGGTGTTGCCACCTTCTCAAGTATTGTACATACGGTTGCAGGAACGGGTTATACACTTTCTGCCTACGTGAGTCCTGCTACATTAACCGGTGCGACATCCAATACTTTTGACATTATACTTTTTGCTTACCAAACTGGTGATTTCAAACCAAAATATCCTACCGACTTGTCCTTTAATGGAGACTGGGAATATTATAACGGCACCAATTGGGTTGCAGTACCTGATGCCAAAGCTCCACAGAACACTACAACTACTATCGGCCGTGTATTAATAACAACAGCTGTTACAGGTGGGGGAAACGCCACAAAAGCATATAACTGTGATTTCATCATTTTATCGGGCGGAGAACTTACTCTGTATGAAAACCTCGCCACTCCAACAGCAGAAATGATTGCTACAGGCAAAAAAATGGAAGTGTTGAATGGAGGTGTCCTAAACATTCAGGGCGATATTGATCTTAACAGTAATGGGAATCTTATTGTAAGATCAGGCGGGGTCATGATCTTAGATCAAAATTCAATTAATGCAGTCCACCCGATGTGGGAAGGCATTGAACTGTTTGAAGGCGGCTCAGAGGTTTGGGTTCTGGATTGGAGTTTCACTACCAGTTCCGGTGCAAACAGGACGTTGGTTAATTCCGGCGTTTCATCTATCAGCAATAACGCTAACGGGTACAAATTCGGAAACCTTATAATAGACATTACAAATTCTTCGATAAACGATTGGACTTTAACAGGAGGCCCCTATTATTATAACTTATGCGAAAACGACCTCACAATAACCTACAATAGTTCAAATACTTTATACGGTGCTTCAAATGCCAATTCAGGTGTTGGTTTTTATGTAAAAGGAAATATGACAGTAAATGGAACAGGGCCTTTTAGTTTCGGCGGAAGCTTTGCCACCGGAGTTTTCAATCAGAAGTTTGATATTGATGGCAACTTCAGTTATACAGGAAGTTCAACATTAAAGACACATACGAATGCAGGCGGTACATTAAACGGGCTAAGCAGTAATATCAACGTAAAAGGTAACTTCACTGTTGGTAGTACCTGTACAGGGTTTTCAGGAGATAAATCAACAGGCACCACCCCCAATCAGGTATCAAAAGTAAATCTGAACGGTTCTGGAACAGTTCAATCTTTGTCGGTTTACCCTACCGCAGTTGCAGTACCCATCACCATCAAAGCCGGTGCATCTGCAAAACTATCTGACTATAACCTTACATTAAACTCACTGTCCAGCGTAACCGCAGATTTTACGGTTGAAGGAACTGCCACATTTGATTTTAACTGGAACAGTTCGAATACACCTTTGATCATTACACAGGTTGCTTCCCCTGCAGGCACAAGCCGATTCGTTTCTGCACAAGGATCTATCCTTAAAATCACATCTCCGGGGGGACTGATTGCAGATCCAACTACTTATGGATCAAATGTTGGTAATGTGCAAAATCTGGCTACTTCAAACAGACAAATAAACAATCTTGCCACATTCTGGTATACAGGCAAGACCAATCAAACAACCGGAGACGGATTTGGTGCCGGAATTTCAAACGGCCGGCAAGTGATAGTTGACCTGGCAAACAACAGTATTACACTTACACCAACTGTAACATTCGGGTTAACCAACAACACCACCATCAGTGCCACAGGTGGAAAACTGGATATAAGAAAAGGACAATTCATTGAAACTGAAACCGCATATGTAACTGGTACTTCAGGAACACTCTATATGTCGGGCGGTACACTTTATAAAATCATGAAAGGTAGTAGTACTGCAGGTGCAGCTTATGCAGATCTTATACCCAGAATGACAGGTGGCACCTTTACTTATAATCTAACTGGTGGAACCATAGAATTGGGAGCGAATACAGCGGGTAATTATTTCCAGGTGTTTCGTAATAACCCTGTTGGACTTACTGCATATAAATATGTGAAGTATAGTGGAACGAATACATACCTCACCGATTATAAAGCACTTTCCAGTGCAGTTACTATCGACAGTGCATTAATCATTACAGGGGATGTTGTTGTTGATTGTATAGAAGCATCTGGCCAGGCACGTTCGTTTGATGGTAATGGCGGATTGATTATGGATGGAGGAAGACTTCGCATCAAAAATGTTTCTACCACCAATCCGGAACTGGCTGCAACCAATGCAGGTACCAGTTACAATATAACAGGGGGAACGATTGAATTTTATGGTAGTACCTCAACCCAACAACATAACATCAGAGCACGTTATGGATCACCAACCGTTCAAATTCAATATAACAATATTGAAATTAATGCTACTGCGGGTAACTATTCAACGCCTGCAGGAGCTGGCAATGCAGATCCTGTAGCAAGCCTTTACATTAAAGGTGCATTAACCGTTTTCTCCCCAGCTGTTTTCAGGCTGGATGCAACAGATTTTATTGAAGGGCCCGGGAATTTCATCTTAAGCTCCGGTTCCGGGCTTATGTATGCAAATACGAATGGAATTACGTCGGGTAACACAATTTCAGGAAACATTCAAAACATTGCCCCTGGTACTCGTAGTTTTTCAGCAGGTGCTAATTATGGTTTCATAGGTAGTGGAAATATGGTATCCGGAAATGGTTTACCTGCCACAGTAAATGGAATGTATTTGTATAAAACAACTGCAGCCAACCAGGTCACTTTAACAAATGCAGTTGGAATTGACAGCATTTTCAACCTCACATCTGGTGTACTCATGACCGGCACAAGCAATATGCTTACTGTGTTGTCGACCTACCTGGCAAACGCTGCATCCGGAACACCCGGATTAAACTCTTATGTAAATGGCCCCATGAAAAAAGCAGGTGCCACAGATTTTACATTCCCGGTTGGTAAACTACCGGTAACGAATACCAGTACCGGAAAAATCAACGGAGGTTATCGTCCTATAGGCATTTCATCACTCACCGGTTCTGAAACATTCCAGGCAGAATTTATTTTAGCCGACCCCTATTTGCAAGGACCTATCAGTGCTGCTGCTTTGGGAGCCGGTTTACAACGCATCAGCCGTTGTGAATACTGGAACCTTACACGTGCCGGTGCTGAGAGAGCTACTGTAACACTTTCCTGGTCATCCAACCCTGGTGGCCATAGCCAGTGTAACTATGGTCAATATGTAAACGACCTGGTTTCATTAAGAGTTGTTCCCTATTATAACGGCCAATGGGGCGATCAGAACAGTACTTACTTTGGTAATTCCGGTACTACAGGTGCAGTTGATCCTCTTGCAGGAGACAATTATCTCAGTTATATTAACTGGGATGGTACAGCTGGTGTAATCGATAGTTACCTGAAGTTTGTACTGGGTAGTACAAGTGCACAAAACAGTCCGCTGCCATTTAATGTACAATCGTTTAAAGCCACCGGTAAAGAGAAAAAAGTGTACCTGGACTGGACCGTTACCAATAACGATCAGTTTGATTCTTATATCGTGGAACGCAGTAAAGATGGAATTCATTTTGAAACACTCTTAACAACAAAAGCCGTTTCAACAATGAGCACCGCCTCCTATCATGAAACAGATGCAGCTCCGTATGACGGATGGAACTATTATCGCCTGCGTGCAACAGATCAGCAACAAAATACTTTCTACTCATCCGTGCAAAGAGTATGGATGGGCAGCAGTTCTAAAATTGAAATCGGCCCCGTACCAGCACGTAATGTGTTGAATGTTTACACATCTGACCCTGGTTCTGTAGTTGAATTGAATGTGGTAAACAGCCTTGGACAGGTTCTGTATCAAACAAGAACCATCAAAGCAGTGACGGAGGTGAATGTTTCACATCTCATGCCTGGTATGTATTACCTGCGGATTGTGGGTAAGACAGAAACGACCGTCAAACCGTTCACAAAACAATAAGCAAAAAGCACCCTCCGGGGTGCTTTTTTTATGTAATGATTTCTTAATAATTATTGCATTTCTGTTCTGATTTTTATTGTATCTTAGACGTTTAACCTCAGACGCACCTATCTCACCCAGTCCCAATTTCCTTATCTCAGGTAATCCTATCAAAACAAATCTTGCAAACCGGAAACTCACTTTGTGTTACAGCAACACTGCTGCTATAACTCAAATGCACATTTTATGATTGCCGAATCAGATAAGCGTCGCTCATTATTACCTAGAATCGCAAAAATTGCGGGATGTTTTCTGCTGGCATTACTTCCTGTCTGGAGTATTGCACAAACAACCATTGATAATACAGCTACGGGAGCATCCATCCCCTCAGGATGGTCTTCTACTAATGCTGGTGGAACAACAAATGCTGTTCCGCAATCTGGTTATTATCTGCTCGAATCTGCAACGGCTCCGGTTTATGACTACTTATTGTCCAATATTTATTCTACCATTAATGGCGCATCATCGGTAACTATTTATTTTGATATTGCCACTTATGGATCAGGCACAAACAGCCCTGTGAAAGTGGATATGTCTGTAAATGGCGGCAGCACCTGGACAAGCACTCAAACCTCAGGCGCAACTCCTACCTCCACAACCTATGTTTCAACCAACGTCACTTTTACTGGCCCTATTACATCTACCGCAGTTCAGTTTCGTTTTTATGATGGTATTGCAGGTGACAAAGCAGTACGTATTAAGAACATCATAATACAAGCAACATTCCCAACTTGTACGATGCCGGCCACACCCGTAGCAACCAGCGCAACAAATGTAACCAGCAGTAGTTTCACGGCTAACTGGAATGCGCAAACGGATGCTACCGGGTACTATGTGGATGTGTATCAAAAAACCACTACCACTACAACGGTAACGGAAGGTTTTAGTGCCGGTACTACACAGCCAAGTGGTTGGACATTCACCAGTATTGGCGGAACTTATACTACATCTGGTAATTATGGCGCTGCTTCACCTTCATTACAAATGAATGCCACTAACGATGCGGTACAAACAGCTACATTACCTTCTGCTGCAACAACACTTTCTTTCTGGCTGAAAGGCCAGGGTACTGATGCTGCATCGGCATTACTGGTTCAAGGCTATAACGGCAGTAGCTGGGTTACCATACAAAATATTATTCCACTTCCCACGTCTGGAACAACCTACACTTACACATCTGCAACGTCTCCGGCTTTACCTGCCAATATTACTCAATTCAGATTCACCTATACTAGAAGCGCCGGTAACCTTGCGTTTGATGATGTATCATACGGATACCCCTCATTAACCAACACTTATGTCCCCGGGTGGCAAAACGTTTACACAACTGATAACTTTCTCGATGTATCTGGCTTAAGCGCCAATTCAACCTACTATTATGTGGTAAGAGCAGTGAGCGGTGGCTGTACAACCTCCAATTCAAACGAAATTTCAACAACTACTTCAGCAGCCTGTACACCAACTGCAACTGTGACGTCATTTACACCCACTTCCGCTACTGCCGGCAGTACAGTTACTATAACAGGTACAGGTTTTACAACAGGAACGGGTGTTTCATTAATTCGTTTTGGTACTGCATCCACCACTTCCTTTACTGTTGTTAACAGCACCACCATTACAGTTACAGTTCCTGCAGCCGCCACTACAGGCGTCATTAGGGTAACAGCGAATGGTTGCGATGCTGTATCTGCAAGTAATTTCAGTGTCCTCTCATCAACAGGCGGCATGGATATCAAAATCAAAACTCAATTTGTGAATCCTTGCGGAGCAGATGCAAATAATGAATTTGTTTTAGGAAGTACATTAACCAATTCGGTCAATATTGGCAACCTGGCCCTTACTTCCACAAACGGAACCGATGTGAATTATTATTGGTATGGAAAAAATCTTCCTTCAAATCCATATACTAATTCAGTTTTTTCCAGTGGCACTTCAGAAACCTGTGGAGATGCAGGTTTGCACTGTTTCCGATTATTGGATCCGGGTACACCAGCAGATGCAACAATTATAAATGGTGTTATCAGCCAGTTAAATTCAATCGCCGGTTGTACTGTTTTCCTTGCAGTGCCAGCCAGCGGAGATATTCCCGCACAAAGCAACGTGATCTTCTTCCTGGGAGCAGGAGGCTGTGGATTTGATAATGCATCAGCTTATGTGAATTTTTCAAACCACTGCGACCCATCAACAGGAACTGCTTATAATCAATATTATGTAGTGGTGGGCACAGGTGATTACGGTTGTAACGGAGGTGGCTATTTTTCGAACAGTTCATCACGGGCAAGTACGCTGTATAATTACCTGGGAGGGGGTAATACTGTTTCATCAAATTATCAATCTCAAACAACAGGTTATACAACACCCCCCTCTCTTAATGTTACACAAAACACTACAGGTAGCCAGGCTGCAGTATTTGTACCCGATGGACAAGGCGGTTCCAAATGGGTTTCTAATAAAGGATGTATACCTCCGCCTTATATTCTATTATCACGTTTCACATTTAATCTGAATGCAACAAAAAGCAATCGTGGTGTATGGTTGCACATTGAGTTTAACGCTAAAGATGCTTTAAATGAATTTGTGATTGAAAAAAGTACCGATAACGGAGTGTTTACTCCTGTAACCGTTATTAAAGCATACGACTACAAACCCGGCACAGACATTGAACTGGAATACACAGACAAAGAAGCACTGGGAAGAATTACGTATTACAGAGTGAGAGCGGTATCTTTAAAAGAACTGACTTACTACAGCTCTATTTGCAAAATAGTGGAAGGCCAATCTGCTACAACCAAGATTTTCCCGAATCCTGCAGATCATGAATTATTTGTAAGTTCTTATACAAATGAAGCAGTACAGTTTGATATCGTGGCTTCTAATGGCGCCATGTTACTATCTGGCAGCCTGCGAAACCAAACCAAACGAATCAATATTCAAAAACTGAATCACGGTGTGTATATTATCCGTTTTTACTCAACTAACGGAGTATTACTGAAATCAGAAAAATTCATGAAACAATAACAGCTTACAGAGTTTTTACAAATTCTGATCCATGGCTTGCCGGAATACAAGTAACTTTATAGTGAACGTATGAATCATCAAGCATGATACCTGTTTTTTTTAACACCACCCGTCTTCAGATAATAACCAGGCTCATTATATTGTTGTTGGCATCTGCAATCTTGTTCAGCTGCAGAAACAATTCGAACGGACAAAAAATTTCAATAAAGGATACAATCCCCCATCTTCAACCGGATCTTACATTGCCGGGGAATTTCAGCAGACAAACGAAAATTCATTTCGATAGCACCTCAATCGATGTATTCCTGCATCAACATCCTGCATTTCAGCATTACAAAAAACAAATCCGGAAGTTTTACTCCGGCAGAAAATATGCATACGCCTGGTTTGATGAACAAGGGCTGATAGAACAAGCCGGCAACTTATTCAATAAACTGGAAAACATAACCGATGAAGGTGTGAAAGTAAAACTGCTGTATGAACCTGAATTCCATCGCATGATGGACAACGACACCTCCGGTGTATCAACCGATAAAGCAGATGTACAACTGGAATTAATGCTAACCGCCCAATACTTTTTTTATGCCAACACGATCTGGACAGGCCTTGGTGAAAAAGGAATGAAAGCGATTGATTGGGATCTGCCCCGAAAAAAACTATCTTATGAATCCTTTCTTGACTCACTGCTTGAAGTTCCTTCTTCAGACTTTATGAAGCATGAACCCGTGTACCCTCAATATGCATTACTGAAATCCTATTTACATAAGTACAGGAACATTGAGAAAAAAGGCGGATGGCCCGTTATAAAAACAAAGAAAAAAACATTGAAACTGGGCGATGCAGATTCTGTGATTCTAACGATCCGGAAACGACTGGAGATGAGTGAGGATTTAAAACCCGGTAATAACACTATTGAATTTGATGTCGGGCTTGAAAAAGCGATAAAAAACTTTCAATACAGGTATGGACTGAAAGAAGATGGTATCATTACAAAATCGTTGATCAATGAAATGAATTTCCCTGTTGAGAAAAGGATTCAGCAGATCATAGTGAATATGGAACGATGCCGTTGGCTTCCTGTTGCCCTTAAGAAAGATTACATAGTTATTAATATTCCTGAATTCAGGTTTCATGCTTTTGAAAATGATTCACTCGCCTGGAGTATGAAAGTAGTGGTTGGAAAATCCATTCATCAAACTGCCATCTTTAATGGCACCATGAAATATGTAGTGTTTAGCCCCTACTGGAATGTACCAACCAGTATACTTTATAAAGAAATACTTCCTGCGGTTCGTCGTAACAAACATTACCTCGCCAACAATCATATGGAATGGAATGGCAACAGTGTGCGTCAGTTACCCGGCCCCTGGAATGCTTTAGGCAAAGTGAAATTTTTATTTCCCAACAGTCATAATATTTATCTGCACGATACGCCATCCAAGAATTTGTTCAACATGGATCAGCGTGCCTTCAGTCATGGATGCATTCGAGTAGAACAGCCAAGGCAGCTGGCTATCTATGTATTGCGGCATCAACCGGAATGGACAGAAGAACGTATCGACTCAGCAATGAATGCACAGAAGGAACTGTATGTAACGCTTACGAAACCAATTCCGGTTTTAATTGCGTATTTTACTTCCTGGGTAGATACAAATGGCCAGCTTCATTTCAGAAATGATTTATACAAACGGGATGGCCGCCTGGCAGAAATGATTATGGAAAATTCAAAATTGTAACTATGGCTTATTCTAGAATTATTGCAGGAACCATGAAGTGGGGTTTGTGGGGATCAAGATTTCAAACACCCGCTTATGAATCCATCATCAAACAAAGTATCGAGCTTGGTATTACCACTTTTGATCACGCAGATATTTATGGAGATTATACAACAGAGGAAGAGTTTGGCCGTGTGTTACAACAGGAACCTTCTCTTCGTGATAAAATGCAATTGATCACAAAGTGTGGAATACAAAAAGTGTCGCCTAACCGTCCGCTTCACCAAATTAAATCTTACGACACTTCTGCACAACATATCATTGAATCGGTGGAGACTTCGCTTGAAAATTTTCGCACCCATTATATCGATTGCTTGTTGCTTCACAGACCGGATATTCTGATGAATGCCAACGAAATTGCAGAAGCAGTCAATCAACTCAAAGAACAAGGAAAAATTCTTCAGTTTGGTGTAAGTAATTTCACTCCTTCACAGGTTGAACTGATTAACAGCCGTATTCGAGTAGACGTAAACCAGGTGGAATGTTCAGTTTTGCATATGGAGCCTATGAATGATGGTACTTTTGACCAGTGCCAGCAACATCGCATCATTCCAATGGCATGGAGCCCTTTAGGTGGTGGCAATTTATTTTCAGGATCAGAAGAGGAACAAACCAAACGAATCCTGGCAGTGACACATCTTTTATCTGAGAAATATAATACATCTGCAGATACCATACTTATCGCCTGGTTATTGCAACACCCTGCAGGTATACATCCGGTGATGGGCACCAGTAAAGCAGATCGTCTCAGATCGGCAGTTTCAGCATTGGATATTCACTTAGAAAGAGAAGAGTGGTATATGATCTGGAGAGCGGCTACGGGCAGAGAAGTTGCCTGATCTAATACCTGAACAATAATTTCTCTTTTTCGATAGAAACGATAAACTCCTGAGCGGAAAAATATTCCCCATCAATTTGTGCAGGTAATTCTTTATCACAGGCAACATGAAAATACTCTCCGGTAACATGCTGTACAAAAGGCTTGTTGAGATGTTTCCCTTTTTCAATCACTGGCAAATAACGCAACCGTTCCAACACAGTCAAAGGCTTTGCAATAACCAGGTCCAGCAAACCATCATTTACACTTGACTTGGGCGACACATGAAAACCGCCACCCGTTCTGCTGGAATTATTGATCATGCACAATAATAATTTTTCATACAGCAACTGTTTCTGTGCCGATATCCGGAAGGAAAACTCCCGGAAAGAAAAAATCTGTTTTAGTACAACTAAATAATAGCCCAGATGTCCGCCTATCAAACGTATGGCGTTCATTCCTTTCAACACTTCACCATCAAATCCAATTCCAATTCCATTTAAAAAGAATTTGCCATTGCAATTACCTGCATCTACTTTCTTTACGCCAGCAGTTAATACATGATCAACCTGTTGTTCTGTATTCATATCTCCATACAAAGTCCAGGCAAAATCATTTCCGGTGCCGCCCTTAAATAAACTAAGAGGTACATCTTTGGTATCAAAATGATTAATGAAATAATTAATGGTACCATCCCCGCCAACGATCCAGACATCTGTGAACAATTCAAAATTAGTTGGCCATGTTTCGGTATATACGGTATAGGAGATTCCTTTTGCCCCAAGCAACTCCTGAATTCGCTCTCCTACTTTTAAAGGGCGTCCCTTTCCAGCTCTCGGATTTAACAGCAAAGCAATCTTTTTCTCTTCCATTCCTCTAAAAATAAACAGATCTGCTTTATTTTCACTCTAATTCTATAAGTATGCTAAGAAGATCAGGTTTCCCTTTACTTATTGCATTGGTTTCAATCGTTTACTTCCTCGCAGTTGGAGTAGATACGATGGATGAAGATGCATCGCAATATGCATCTATGAGCCGTGAAATGAAAGAAAGCGGAAGTTATCTTCAGGTGTACGAACAAGGTAAGGACTACCTCGACAAACCTCCTTTTCTTTTCTGGATCAATAGTGTTTCAATGCATGTGTTCGGAGAAAACAACTTTGCATTTAAACTACCTTCCATTCTGTTTGCAATACTGGCTGTATTTGCAACATTTCGATTTGCCCGTTTATATTATGCAGAATCAATTGCAAAGCTGGCAGCCATAGTATTAGCAACCTGCCAGGCGCTCTTTTTAATTACAAACGACATCCGCACCGATACGATCCTGATGGGCTGGGTTGCACTTGCCATCTGGCTACTGGCAGAATGGGAAAGAAAGAAAGAGAATAAATACTTTCTGCTTGCCTCCGTTGCAATTGGCTTCGGTATGGTTACCAAAGGTCCAATTGCACTCATAGTGCCTGTATTTGCATTTGCACCACATTTTATTTTAAAGAGAAAATTCAGTTATTTATTTAAACCGGTTTATTTAGTTGGGCTCCTTATTATAGGAGTGATTTTATTACCCATGAGTATTGGCCTGTATCTGCAGTTTGATTTACATCCTGAAAAATCGGTTTATGGATTGTCTCATGTGTCCGGGCTCCGCTTCTTTTACTGGACGCAAAGCTTTGGCCGGATAACAGGAGAAAGCACATGGAATAATCATGCCCCATTCAGTTTTCTTTTCGAAAATTTATTATGGGGTATGTTGCCGTGGACAATTTTCTTTGTAGTCGGGTTGGTTAAAGATTGGATAAGCATTATCAGGAAAAAATTCATGTTACAGTCAAACGACGAAATCATAACAGTTGCCGGATTTTTACTTACTTATTGTTCTTTAGCCATTTCAAAATATCAATTGCCCCATTATATCTATGTTGTTTTGCCATTGATTGCAGTAAGTACAGCAAAAGCCATCAACTCTATTCTCACGACCCGCACAGCTGCAGGTTTAAAAATTGCATTCTCTTCTTTTCAATACCTGGTGCTTGGGATTCTATTACTTGCTCCTATAGCAATTCTTAAGTTCGCTTTTCCTGCAGTCAGTTTCTGGCCGTGGCTGCTGGTTATGTGTGGAGTTATTGCTGCAGTTGCAATATGGATATTCAGTTCGGCAGAAAATAAGTTAATCAACATTTCTGTAGCCGTTATACTCAGCATCAACTGCTTTTTAAGTCTTTGGTTTTATCCGCAATTATTAAAATACCAGGCAGGGAATGTTGTTGGCAGATATATCGCTGATCATAACATTCCAAAAGAAAACTTCTTTCTTTATAAATACACAGGTTCGGCACGAAATATTCACTTCTACAGCAAAAGAATCGTTACTACAGCAGAAAGTATCCATCAAGTTAAAGCAGGAACCTATCTTCTTACAATGGAGGAAGGGCTGAAGGATATTCAAATGTCCGGAAGAAGTTTCCAATTGGTGAGAAAGGGAGAAGACTTTCATGTAACCTCACTAACGGGAAAATTTCTGAATCAAAAAACAAGGTCAGAAGCTACCAGAATATATTATCTGGTAAAAGTGATGAACTGATTATTGAGGATTTGTACAGGGTTGATAGTTTATAATTTGACAATCTCTTTTCAAACTAGTCAATAAAACTAATAAGTTGAAATTAAGAGATTGATACAGGCAATGTATTCTGAAGTATCAAATCTGTTGTATCAACTTATCCATTTTATTGTCTGTTAGGTTTTGTACGTTTTTCGATATCTTTTCGATATCCCAATTCCACCATTTGATCTCCAATAATCTTTCGATCACTTCATGAGAAAATCTCTTTTTAATTTCCGTGGCAGGATTACCCCCAACAATTGAATAAGGCGCTACATCTTTAACTACGGTGGAATTGGCAGCAATAATAGCTCCGTCACCAATGTTAACTCCCGCCATAATTGTTGCATTATAACCTATCCAGACATCATTACCCACAACGATATCGCCTTTTTGAGGATACTCCTTATTCTCCATTGCATTCTCCCAGCCATTTCCGAAAATAGCAAAAGGATAAGTTGACAGTGCATCCGTTAAATGATTGCCTCCGTTCATTATGAATTTCACATCAGAAGCAATCATGCAAAATTTGCCAATAATTAATTTGTCACCTATAAAGTCAAAATGATATTTTACATTTTTTTCAAAATTCTCAACATTTTCAAAGTCATCATAGTAAGTGAAATCACCAACAACAATATTAGGATTCTTAACCACATTCTTTAAGAAGCAGAGTTTGTTATAATGCGCAAGTGGAAACTTTAAATTTTTATCTGGCCCTGTCATAAAGAAATTTTGGAACAAAGTTAAAGATGCAGCCACATCTACATACCAGTTATCCTTTCGTTGAACTGTTGATAAGCTACAATAACTAGCATAGAGTAGTAAGCAAAAAAAAAGCCTCACATTACTGTGAGGCTTCTAATAAATATGGCAGCTACCTACTCTCCCGCATTTTGGTGCAGTACCATCGGCCATGAGGGGCTTAACTTCTCTGTTCGGAATGGGAAGAGGTGAACACCCTCGGCAAAACCACCATAAAAAGATAAACGCTGTATGCGTTATGCTTTTAGCATGAATAAGATCATATTGGGATAGTTGTAATTGCAAAAGACAATTAAAAAAATTAAAGCTTACGGGCAATTAGTACTACTCGACTTTACTGTTACCAGTTTTATATCTGTAGCCTATCAACGTCATAGTCTTTGACGACCCTTAAAAGTAAACTCATCTTG
>CALCII010000008.1 GCA_937907395.1 uncultured Chitinophagaceae bacterium | reverse complement strand
CGCATTGCTCACTGTCCATGCGGGGTTGCTTGTATAGTTGCCATCAGAAAAAGTTTCTGTTATTTGTCCGTTTCCTGCTTTTGCAAACAGGATAACAAAAGCAGTTGCAATTAGAGTTTTGTACAGCATCTTTAAAAATAATTGAAATTCATCAAAGCAAACATTTGTTAATGGCTAATTTGAAAAAACTTTTGGCTGCTTCTGCTTTGGCAGCTACTTTTGCATCCGTGATGAATACGAAACATACAAAAAAGATCAAACGCCAACCATAGGGAAGGTGCAGGATTTGTTTTGTAGGTACATAAACGAATTGCAGGCCTTCCCGAAACGGAAGGCCTGTTTTTATATCACCCTGCAAAGGCCCTCATTTGCAGGATTCAAACAATCGATAAACGGTTGGCGGGGGCGCCGGCCACAAAACCATTCAAAATGAAAGTTGCAGTAGTAGGTGCCACAGGCTTGGTAGGCTCCAAAATGTTACAGGTATTAGCAGAGCGGAATTTTCCCGTTACAGAATTGTTACCCGTTGCCTCTGAAAAATCAGTTGGTAAAGAAGTAACATTTAAGGGAAAGCCATACAAAGTAGTAAGTATGACCGATGCAATTGCTGCCAAACCTGCTGTTGCTATCTTTTCGGCGGGTGGAGGTACTTCACTTGAATGGGCTCCTAAATTTGCTGAAGCCGGTATTACCGTAATTGATAATTCCAGCGCCTGGCGTATGGACCCTACAAAAAAACTGGTGGTGCCGGAAGTAAACGCAGATGTGTTGACTGCAGAAGATAAAATTATTGCCAACCCTAACTGCTCTACCATTCAGATGGTGGTGGCATTGCAGCCGCTTCACAAGAAATACCAGATCAAACGTGTAGTGGTGTCTACTTATCAAAGTGTAACCGGTACGGGCAAGAAAGCAGTAGATCAGTTAATGGGCGAACGTGCTAAAGCAGTGGCAGGTAGTGATGCCGAATATCCAATGGCTTACAAATATGCGATTGATCTGAATGTGATTCCGCAAATTGATGTGTTCCTGGATAATGGTTATACCAAAGAAGAAATGAAAATGGTAAAAGAAACCTGCAAGATTATGCAGGATGATTCCATCCGTGTTACTGCAACAACAGTACGTATTCCTGTAGTGGGCGGTCATAGCGAAAGCGTAAACATTGAGTTTGCCAATGACTTTGATCTGGATGAAGTGAAAGCATTACTGAGCAATGCTCCGGGGGTGATCGTACAAAACGATGATGCGGCTCAGTTATATCCAATGCCTTTGTGGGCGCACGAAAAAGATGAAGTGTTTGTGGGACGCTTGCGCAGAGACGAATCTCAACCCAACACTCTCAATATGTGGATTGTGAGCGATAATCTTCGCAAAGGTGCAGCCACCAATGCCGTTCAGATAGCTGAATACTTACTGGGTAAAGGCATTTTAGCCTGATTCCTTTGAATGAAAACAATAAGAGCCGGGGTTTTATCTCCGGCTTTTTTTATATTCGGGAAAATCATTCCCGCTTGCGGTTCCTTACGATCATACTGATTTTCCTTTCATCTTTTGTTTCTGCTCAAACCCTGCCGCAACAAATAAAAGTAAAATGGCTTACCACCAATGATGGGCTTTTGCAAAATACAGTCCGGAGTGTAGTGAAAGATAAAGATGGTTTTTTATGGATCAGCACCAGTGATGGATTGCAGAAATACGATGGAGTAAAGTTTTACAAAATCAAAGCTTCAGGAACAGATCCCGATGCATTGTTAAGCGACAGGCAATGTTATTTATTCAAAGACGGGTATGATAATATCTGGATTTCCCATAACCGGGGACTCAGTTGCTTTTTAAGAGACAAAGGGCAGTTTAAAAATGTATTCGTTTTCCGGGAACCGTTATCAGAAAACCTGTTAGAAGGTTTGCAGAAAATTGGTGAGGATCAACAAAAAAATATCTGGTTGTTTACTGCAAAAA
>CALCII010000007.1 GCA_937907395.1 uncultured Chitinophagaceae bacterium | reverse complement strand
TTTTAAACCAATACAATCAAACCGTTATTGCTATCGAATTTATCGGCGGCATCAACTAATTAAAACGGGCTAAACAATAATATTATGAAACAGAAATTTTTAAGTTCACTTATTATACTCACTGCTGCCATTGTGTGGCTTTCATCCTGCTCTTCCAAAGGAAGTGCTGAAACTGCCCCGGCAGAAGAAACAAAAACTGAAGAAGCAGATATGGTGGACCTGTCGGAAGACCAGTTTAAAACAGTCAACATACAGTATGGCGCTGTAGAAGAAAAAAACCTCAGCAGTGTTATCAGGGCATCAGGAATACTGGATGTTCCCCCACAACAGTTATTAACGGTTTCTTCTCCCTATGGAGGTACGTTAAAAAGTACTGATTTGCTGCAAGGTAAACCAGTAGTAAAAGGCGAAGTAATAGCCGTACTCGAAAACCCTGAATTTATCCAGCTTCAGCAAGATTACCTGGACTATAAAAGCCAGTTGGTTTACCTGAAAGAAGAATTAGAACGGCAACAGGAACTGGCAAAAGAAAATGTAAATGCAAAAAAAACAGTGCAAAAAGCCAGCAGCGAATACAATAGTATGATGGCAAGGGTGCAGGGTTTAAAATCAAAGCTGCAACTCATCAATATTAATCCTGATAAAATCAATCCGGGAAACATCTCCGGCAGGGCAAATATTTATGCTCCTATAACAGGCTATGTTACTAAGGTATTGGTGAACATAGGCAAGTTTGTAAACGCTAACCAGGAGCTATTTGAAATTGTAGATACCCGCCACCTTCATGCAGAGCTTATCATTTTTGAAAAGGATGTTCCGAAATTAAAAATCGGCCAAAAAATTCGTTTTGTGTTGAATAATGAAACAAAGGAACGATTTGCAGAAGTGCATTTGATTGGCCGTGAAATCAGTGCTGAGCGAACGGTTCGGGTACATGGTCATTTGTTGCAGGAAGATAAAAACCTATTACCTGGCATGTACCTGAAAGCAATAGTCGAAACTGGTGTTGCTACCACTACTGCTCTGCCTGATAAGGCGATTGTACAATCGGCAGGCAAGTCATACATTTTTATTGCATCAGAAGAAATGAAAGAGGAAAAAAAGCCAGATGATGCTGATAAAAATGCAACTGTTGAAAAACATATTGCTTTCAAAAGAATTGAAGTAACCACTGATATTTCGGAAAATGGTTATACCGAAGTGATTTTGCCCGAAGGTTTTGACAGGAATAGCAAAGTAGTAGTAAATGGAGCTTATGATTTATTGTCGAAAATGAATAATGTGGAAGAGGAAGAATAGATTTTACATGGGTCGGAGCCCTGCCTTGTTTGTCCCGTTTTAAAAATGGAAAACCTTGAGTGGCAGGGTTTCCGTACCCACCAATAATTAGATAATAATAAATACAGTATGGATATACAAATTGAGTTAATTATTGTTGCCAAACTTGTCATCTCATTTCTGCTTGGTGCTTTTATCGGTCTTGACAGGGAAAAGCATGGCCGGGATGCCGGTATAAGAACCTATGCCGCCGTTTGTATCGGAGCTACGTTATTTACTGCTGTTGCGGCACATCTTGTAAGCGATGTAGCCGCTGTATCAAGAGTGACAGCTAATATTGTTACAGGAGTAGGGTTCCTGGGGGCTGGTATCATATATCGAAACAGCAGTGCCGGAACATCGCATGGGTTAACAACAGCAGCCACTGTTTGGTGTACCGCAGCAGTTGGTGTGGCAGTAGGCCTCAACATGTTCATTATCGCAATTGTTGGGGCAATTGCATTGTATTTTCTGCTTTCATTACATCACCAGCATTGGTATATAGAATGGAAGAAGAAAATGATAAATAAGCATAACGAAAAAGACAACGCTGATTAATTGTTTAAAATTAAATTGTATAATAACGTTATTGTGACATGTATAGTATAATAACAGGCACCATATTATTAGGCATTACTCATGCCCTTATCCCTAACCACTGGTTGCCCTTGGTAGCAATTGCCCGGTCGGAGAAATGGGAAAAGTATGAATTGATGCTGGTGGCTTCCATCACAGCATCTGCACATGTGCTGGGCACTGTTATTATTGGTTTTGCTTTGGGAATGATTGGTTCAAAACTGGCACATCAATACGAAGGATATGTACATGTGATTGCACCGGTGCTATTGATAATATTCGGATTGATCTATTTTACTGTAAACCTACCACATCATCACCATGCAGCCAATAAGGATGTACAGCAATATAAAAAATCGAAAACCAAATGGGTGTTGATTTTTGCAGCTACCATGTTTTTATCTCCCTGCTTGGAAGTGGAAAGTCTTTTTCTTGCCGCAGGCGCCTACGGGTGGGATGATATTTTGCTGCTGGCTTTGGTGTATGCAGTAATCAGCATTACTGGAATCATTAGTCTTGTAATGCTTGCATTTAAAGGAGTGCAGATGATGAACTCACAATTTATTGAGCACAACGAAAAACGAATTACCGGAATGGTATTAATTATAGTAGGCATTGTTACATTTTTTTTACATTAAACAAAGCGTTATGGCACATAAACATGATGAAACAAAAATTGCAGAGCAGGAAGCCTGCTGCGACCTGGATGGAAAATTAAACGAAACAAAAGTGGTGACCATGCCTAGTAATGACGACGGGCATAATCATGATGAAGAGGAAGGACAGGGAATAAAACCCTGGTTGCCTGCAATAGCCAGTTTTACACTTTTAATGCTGGGTATTGCTTTGGATAATTGGATAAAGCCAACACCGTCATGGTTTTCAGGTTGGGTTCGTCTTGCATGGTACATCGCAGCATACCTGCCTGTAGGTTTACCAGTAGTGGTAAGAGGAATAAAAACAGCTATTAAGGGTGATGTATTTACGGAATTTTTCCTGATGAGTGTGGCCACCATCGGAGCATTTTATATTGGTGAGTATCCAGAAGGTGTTGCAGTAATGCTTTTCTATGCAGTGGGAGAATTATTCCAGGATGCCGCTGTTAACCGTGCCAAAAGAAGTATTAAAGCCTTGCTGGATGTAAGGCCAGACAGCGCCGATGTGTTAAGAAATGGCATTTATGTTAATCTTCCGCCTGAGAGTGTAAAAGTTGGCGAAACCATCCAGATAAAAGTTGGTGAACGAGTTCCCCTGGATGGTGAAATGTTAAGCGAGGGTAGTTCATTTAATACTTCAGCATTAACCGGTGAAAGTAAACCTTCCACTTTTACCAAAGGGGAAACAGTACTGGCAGGAATGATTAACCAGGAAAAAGTAGTAGAGTTAAAAGTGACAAAGCTATTTAATGATTCTTCGCTTGCAAGAATATTGACCCTTGTACAAGACGCTACAACAAGAAAGGCAAAAACCGAACAATTCATCCGCAAGTTTGCAAGAATATACACCCCCATTGTTGTGTTTCTTGCTATTGGCATCACACTTATCCCCTGGTTATTTGTAGATAACTACGTATTCAATACCTGGCTGTACAGGGCCTTAATATTCTTAGTAATCAGTTGCCCCTGTGCATTGGTAATTTCTATTCCATTAGGATATTTTGGAGGTATTGGCGCAGCATCAAGGAGTGGTATTTTATTCAAAGGCTCCAACTATCTTGATTTAATGACAAAAATAAACCAGGTGGTAATGGATAAAACAGGAACACTTACCAAAGCTGTTTTTAAAGTGCAGGAAGTGGAGAGTTATGACATCCCCAAAGATGAATGGTTGCCGCTTGCTGCAGCACTGGAGGCTAAATCAACCCATCCTGTTGCAAAAGCTGTTGTTGAATATGCGGGAAATAGTATTGGTCGTGTTCAGGTAGACGCATTGGAAGAAATCAGCGGCCACGGTTTAAAAGGAGAAGTGAATGGAAAGGAAGTGCTGGCAGGTAATGTGAAGTTGATGGATATGATGAAAGTGCCGGTGAATGATGGATTAAGAACAATAGTGGATACGATTGTAATAGTGGCAATTGACAGAAAACTGGCTGGCTACTTAACCATAGCTGATGAAATAAAAGAGGATAGTAAACAAGCAGTAGATGCCTTGCACAAACTGAATGTAAAAACAACCATGCTTAGCGGCGATAAACAGGCCGTTGTAAATAAAGTAGCAAAGTATTTGGGTATTGACAAAGCCTACGGCGACCTGTTGCCTGAAAATAAAGTACAAAAAGTAGAAGCCCTTAAACATGATAAAATGAATGTAGTGGCTTTTGTAGGCGATGGTATTAATGATGCACCCGTACTTGCTTTAAGCGATGTGGGAATTGCAATGGGCGGCCTCGGCAGCGATGCTGCTATTGAGACAGCAGATGTGATTATACAAACTGACCATCCATCCAAAATTGCTACTGCCATACAAATTGGTAAAGCAACCACAAAAATTGTCTGGCAAAATATCGGGTTAGCTTTCGGTGTTAAATTAATTGTGCTGATTCTTGGAGCAGGTGGTCTTGCAACTATGTGGGAAGCTGTATTCGCCGATGTGGGAGTAGCTATGCTGGCAATATTAAATGCAGTAAGGATTCAACGAATGAAATTTTAAGATAAACTCACTTTGGCAAACACAAAACAATCATCTGGGGCTAAATACAGACGTCTTAGCTTTTTTCAATTGCTGAAAATATTTTGGCAGGGACGGAAGTTGCGCCCTCACGAAAAATGGAGCAAGGAAAAAATATTAGAGTATCAGGAAAAAGGGCTTCGTAAGCTGCGTGACTTTGCTTACAGCAATTCACCATTTTACAAAAAGTTTCATCAGGGGCATGAAAACAGTCCATTGAATGAATTGCCAATTCTTACCAAAAAGCAGTTGATGCAATCGTGGGATGAAATTGTTACGGACAGGTCTTTGCATCTAAAAGATGAAGAGAACTTTTTAGATAACTTGAAAGGTTTAGGTCTTTTTCAAGGTAAGTACTTTGCATGGGCAACAGGTGGCACTACAGGGGTAAAGGGCATCTTCATCCTTAGCCAAAAAGAATGGTTTAAGTTCTTTTTCACAGCAGTCCGGTCAGGTGCCGCACAAAATATTTCCTTACACTTTGGACAAAAACCAAGAATGGCTCTCGATTGGCATTCTTTAGTTTTAAACATTACTAACTGAGGGAAGCTTTCAACTGCGCTTTTGGTGATTACGCTATTGATTTTGCCGATTGGCGGATGGCTTCTGATACCATACCTTGTGAAGCGTGGCTATGATTTTGGCTATTACCTCGCATGGACATTTTTTGCTTCAATCGGAATTATTGAGTTGGCACATTTTATCTTTCCGCTCCTCACGAATGAACCATACTGATACTTTCCGGGTATGATTACATCTCTTCCTTAGGCAACGGCTGGATGGTGGGGGATGTACCTGCTTTCAAAAAGTAGTTGCAAGAAACCTGAAAAACTCCCAAGCTCATAAATATGAATAATGTTAATCATAAGGAAATAAAAACCAACTGGTATGTAGTCACTGGAGGACCTTGTACAGGAAAGACGACAGTTATCGAATTACTTGCTGCACGGGGATATGCTACTACGCTTGAACAGGCAAGACATTACATAGATACTCAAAAAATAAAGGGGCGGACAGTTGAAGAAATAAGAGCAAACAAAGAGCAATTTCAATTACAAGTTCTCAATCTTCAGATTGAAGAAGAATCAAAGTTGGATATAAATAAAATTACTTTTTTGGACAGAGCCTTGCCGGATGCAATGGCTTATTATGAATTTTTGGGGTTGAAATATGACGATCGCCTGATAAAAATGTGCAATACATTTTGTTATCAGAAAGTGTTTATTTTAGACCGTTTACCGTTGATTAACGATTATGCAAGATTGGAAGATGAAGAGGAACAAATCCGGATACACCATTTAATTATTGATGTATATAAGCGGTTTCCGTGTCCTGTAGAATTTGTTCCTGTATTACCGCCGGAAGAAAGAGTGGATTTCATTCTTCAAAATCTGTGATGGTAAAATCTGCTAAGTATAAAAATGAAACATTTTGTTTAGGTGACAGTGTGAATGACGCACTTGTTGTGGCTTTAAGCGATGCAGGAATTGCGATGGGTGGTTTAGGAAGTGATGCCACTATTGAAACCGCTGATGTATTAATTCAGAATGACCAGCCGCATAAAATTGTTTCTGCAATTAAAATTGGAAAGATAACACGGAGCATTGTTTGGCAAAATATCATTATGGCCATGACCGTTAAAATATTTGTATTGATCCTTGGTGCAGGTGGTGTTGCTACTTTATGGGAAGCTGTAATTGCAGATGTTGGTGTTGCTTTGCTGGCAATACTAAATGCGGTAAGAATACAAAGAATAAAAGTTTAATACCTGCGACAGTATATTTCGTTACATCTGCATCGGCTGAGTTTCCGCTTTAATCCTTAAAGCAGAAGAAAGCGGTGTTCGTTCCTGACAAATTAATTAATGACCCCAGCCAGCCAACGCACAAGCACGGCTAATGCAGTGGCTAACCCACAATGCCAGCCCTTCCACTGCATCTATGGTGTTGCCGCCATTTTTTAACTGTCATACTTTTTGTGGCTATGCTCCCCAAGCTTTTGGCACATTGCCTGTTCCGCGGAGTTTATCCCGCTTTTCAGCGGGGCTACACAGCCAAAGAGCCAAGCCAACCCAAGCATAGCAACAAAAAGACGCTTCACTCCAACCACCGCCACCGTTCCGCTTATGCCAGTATAAAAATTGGCGGAAGCATACTTAAACATAATGCGGTCTTATGTGTTCGCTTCGCACAGCCACCCCACGCTTATGCAAGCATCCCAACGCAGTGGCTGTCACATAAGTCGCCATTATGTTAAGTAGCCAACACCATAGCACTTTTTATCAAAAGTGTAGCCGTGCTTTTTGCCAACGCACCCCACCCGAAGAACCCCTACACCCCGCCACCCTTTCAGCGGTGCAGAATAAATAAAGCATGATTTGTTTTATGGCCATGTGCTTGCGGTCAGTTCATTCTCTTCGCCTCCATTTCGTTCAGGCGTTTCGTTCATTCCGTTTCTCTTCATTCACTACACTATCCTTCACTTCATTTCGTCTACGTTCATTTCACTCACCTCAGCACCGCACGGCAAAAGCAATTCCTTCTCTGCGTTTCGCAAATCAACCGCACTGGCTTTCCGTGTCATGGCATTTGCTTAGCCCACGCTGCAATGGCTTTTGTGTTTGGTAATTTACAAAAGCCCCCAATGCTTCTAAGCAAATTGCTCATGCCACTCCAAGCCGCCAACCCGTTTTGCTTCACTCCGTTGCGTCATTGCATTTGCCCTTGACCCACCGCACAGTTGAAATCGGTATGCTTTATTTTTTCTGCGACTTGTTTACCCCATTGCCGACCCACTAAAATCCGTATCCTTCAAACCAGGTATCTACCTCCTGAATGGATCTGAGTAATACTTCATCCTCTAATGGAAATCCTTCAATCTGATTGGTGATTTTGATTTGATGACCTTCATTGATTTGGTCTTGCATAGTCCTTTTTAATTCCTCAAAAATGTGAGGTTGTCCGTTCTCCAATGGAGTTAGGATTGATTGTTTGTTGTAATTGTAAACCATAATTATAAAGTTGTTTATTATAAATATGTCGGTTTTGAGGAAAAATCACTTTTTATCAAAAAATATTTTGGAAGCCCACTTTTAAAAAATAAAAAAGGCAGCAAAGTTAGGGCGGCACGCACAAGCCCACGCTGATAAAAAACCAAAAGACTACGGCATAAACACAAGGCCAACGCACAAGGCTATCATTTATTCCGTTTCCTTTTGGTTTTTTGCCCTTGCCGCCCTGTCAAATGGCTTTCTTTTTTCTTTTTTTTTCCGGTTTTTTTTCTGTTTTCTTTTAAAAATGTGTGCGAAGCGTAGCGGAGCAAAATTTTAAATCCCTACGTGTATGGAGTCAGCAAAAATTCAAACGTACAGCCTCAAAAATGAAGTTTCTCAGCACTCATTTTTCATTCTCTGTAAAGGCTTAAATAGTGGTAAGCCTCTGGAGCAACCAACCGCCAACTGTTTTGTAATGTCATGTGAAAGCGAAGAAGAGATGAAGCGTTACTATTGGCTTTGTTTCGGTTTATGGCAGTCTAAAGCCTTTCACCCTCACTTGTGCGGTTCAGTCATTCCATTTTTACGCATCAATGATTTTAGAAAGATTTTTGCAGAGGCAGCAGCCCAGGCAATCGGCAACGAACCAAAGGAGCAAAAAATGGTTTCCGACCTTCAAAAGTTGCAGCAGCTTGAAAAGCTATACAAGCAAAACTTGCTTCTTATAGCTGATGCAAAAAGGGCAGTGTTTTACAAGTTCATGCGGAGGCGTTAATCGCTTCCGCCTGTTTCGCCTTTATCCCGACCATGAAGCAAGGATGAAGGCAAGATGATTCGCCTCTTAGCGTAAAATATTGGCAGCTATGCCAACAAAAAAGCCCCGGATGAACCGAGGCTTTTTCAATGGAGCAGATAATTCAATCCTTAGAAAATCTCCTGAATCTTCAACGCATTACCTGAGTTGAACAGGTAATAGTTGGAACCAACTTGCTGATAGAACTCGATTCCGATACACTGCAACACACTTGCATCTGCCGTAAGGGTTGGAGAACCCGGCAGGGTAGCAGTTACAACAGTTGACGTTGCAACAGGTGAGAACAAATCAATGTAGCCGGAATACTGAACGTCTGAAAGTTCATTATTGGCTGCGTCAATCGGTTCGTAAACTCCAGTAGTGTCATTGTACTCAAAATCCGATACACAAGCCAGAGCATGGATTAAGCGAAAATGTGTTGCACCAGCAGGAGCATTCACCAAGTTTGCAGGGTTAAAAGCAGGAACGGTTAAAGTACCACTGTCACGACCTGGAGTGTGGGACAGAGTAAACGGAGCAACAAACACACCTTCCAAGCTCACGTTTTTGTCAAACGCAAATCCGTTCAGGTACTGGCTTTGCTGCGAAATCAGAATTGCACGGTAACCCCTTGCTTCAGTCTGATCTTCCAGATTGATTTTTTTCATTATCGCAGTTAGGCGACCTGTCATTTGAGGGTCACTCATTTGCTTAATGATTTGAGAGAGGGCAACCCGAACAGATTTACCGGCTGTTGCACAGCCTCCGAACTCGTTCATGTTTTCACGAGTACGTTCAAATTCGGGAGCAGTTAAGATTTGGTCACCATTGGGACCGCCTACAAGTCCTGCAAAGTCGCCTTGCAGTCCTTTGATTTTGAAATGTCGTACACCGCCCATTGTGCCGGAGTAACGAACGAGACCAGTTTGTCTTGCCATTTTGCTATTTTTTTAAGAGTTTGAAAATTCAAATATCTTTAGCAAATTTACATTCTATTACATTGATTTACAGCAGTTTACGCAGTAAAAAATGGTGCAATTCAAAGCATACGGACAAGCAATAATCAAAACACACCTCAAAATCACTAAAGTGGTTGATGGGGATGGCTTGTTTGTAGTGAACCCTTTCAACAAACAGGAAGAAGAAATTCGTTTCCTGGGCATTGATGCACCTGAAATAAGAAGGTCTAAAAAGCTGCAACAGGATGAAAGAGAAACACACTTACCCGGCCAACTTCTCTTATTGTTGGGTAAACAATCAAAGGATTTTCTGAACTCCATTGCACCAGTTGGAACGTCTGTAACTATTCAACTGGAAAAGCCTCATAGCATTGATTCTTTTGGCCGTACACTGGCTTATGTGTTTCTTCCTGATGGTACTTGCTTAAATGAATTGATGATTAAGGAGGGCTTTGCAAAGCCTTACAGCAGGTATTATTGTGAAGCGTTAGCAGATTTTCAGCAAATCAATATATTTGCAAAGTCGAATCGAAAAGGACTGTACCAAACAGTCAACGACTTTTAATCAGAAGCACTATTTTGTTACAAGTTTTCCCTTGTTTCACTCAACTTTGTTGCCTATTTGTTGCCCAATCGGCTGAAAGCCTTGATACACAAGGGTACTATACTTTTTGTATTGAATTATTTAGAAAGTAAGATTGAGGTTAAAACCAAATCTGCTAGTTGATGGCGACTGAATATCGCTTCCAGACTGCTGAGTAAACTGATCAGGATCCACATCCTTCAAA
>CALCII010000006.1 GCA_937907395.1 uncultured Chitinophagaceae bacterium | reverse complement strand
CCGATACAAAAAATAGTGAACCCTTAATTATCAAGGCTTTCAGCTAATTGGGCAACAAATAGCCAACAAAGGCTGTATTATCAAAGGAAACTGCTCAACAAAGAAAGGAAAAAAAGTTGTTGAGTGTAGAGTGTGCTGTGCCTTATCATAAGCAAAAGCAAAGATAAGGTTACAACCTATCGAAGTTGCTTGACAACCGTTTCCGGCTGCAAGCCCATGTACTGGCAGAACTCTTCAACAGTAACAACCTGGTGCTGCTGCTTGTTGAAATGGTCCTTGATCTTCTTAATAAGGTTTCTACCATACCTGTCGCTTCTGCCTGTGATTACCTGAATGTCTTTCGGATAAATGCACAGTCTATTCATTATTTCAATTATTCAACTTCATACACTAACCATACCGATGATATACTTCAAATATGGCAGTGACATTGCAAATATAAATCTTTTTTAAGGGCGGTAAAAGTGTGTTTGTTGGAATAATGCGGAACAATCGGCACGGATGGCACGGCTCATTTGCAGAGGCTTTAGAGTGCTTCTAATTTTGTTTTCGTAAGCTGATTAAAGCGTATCAGTCGAAACAAATTTACTAACTCATAAAAGTTTAAAGCAATGGCAAAACTTAAAGGTATCCTCAAAATTGAAGGCACTCTGGATGAGCTGACCTTCTACAAAACTCAAGATGGCCACTTGGTGAAAACCAAAGGTGGTGTATCTGCTGAACGAATTGCAAATGACCCGAACTTCCAGCGTACCCGTGAAAACGGAGCTGAGTTTGGAAGTTCTGCAACTGCCGGCAAGTTGCTCCGCAACGCTGTCCGTAACCTCATGATGAACGCTGCTGACAATCGTGTTACCAGTCGTTTAACTCAAATCATGACGCAGATTAAAAACTATGACGTTACATCCCCAAGGGGTGAACGTACTGTTGCAATCGGTATTGCTGACCCTGCCGCATTGGCTCTGTTGAAAGACTTTGACTTCAACGACAATGCAGCTTTAGGCGGTGTGCTTTTTGCTCCGTTCACTGTAACAGGTGGAACAGGTGCAATCAACATTCCCGCTTTCATTCCGATCAATGATATTGCATATCCTTCCGGTGCAACTCATGTCAGCTTCAAATCTGCTTATGCAGTTGTTGACTTCACCAACGGAACCAGTGCAATTGAGTACAGCCCTGTAACCAATCTTCCTATTGATGGAACCAACACACCTGTAACGCTTACTCCTGCCGGTGTACCTGCCGGAACTGGAACTAAGTTTTACCTGATGTTGATTGAGTTCTTCCAGGAAGTAAACGGAGTTCAGTACTCTCTCAAAAACGGTGCTTACAACGTGCTCAACATTGTTGAAGTAGCATAAAAGCTGTTCTTTCTTTCAGTTAGGAAATGGCCTCACCAGTTTGGTGGGGCTTTTTCTTTTCAGCAAAGCCCCTAAAAGGGCAATGCTGAAAGCTCACGAACACCGGAAGGATAACGCCAAACATAGCAACCACATGGAAGCCGATAAACCTTAATGCCAAAGACTGGCTGATGGGCTAAGGATGACCTGCGGATGTAACGCTGAAACGCAAAGGGTGACAAAGGCAAGTGCTGATGGAGAACCTGCGGTGTGAATGGGCAAATACCTGAATGGCTGCCGGAACTGATACGAGGATGCTTGTGCATAGTAAATAAATTTTATGTGCATCTCTCTGCATGGCGGATAAAAAAACCAAAAGGAAACGGAATAAATGATAGCCTTGTGCGGTGGGTCTGTGTTTATGCCGTAGTCTTTTGGTTTTTTTAGGTCGGGCTTGTGCGTCTGCCCGCCATGCTACCTTTGCACATCAAAATTTATTTATGCACGGTGCAGCATCATGTTTAGGTCAGCCTTACTATTTGCTTTTTAGATGCCGGTATATCATTGCCCTTTTCAAATCATTGATTAAAGCCAGATTTTGCCGGATGGCTTTTTCCTTTTCTTCAAGCTGCTTGATTTTATCTACTGTGCTTTTGTACTCCTTTTCCTGCTTACTTACTTTCTCAGCCTGAGTGAAAACCTCATCTTTCAAATCTGATAAACGAATAAACGGTATAACGGAACCAGTAAGAAACTGATGAAAATGTTTAGCCTTCCACAAGCCAAACAGCAACCAGAAATAAAAATCTTTCTGCTCCTGGCTTTTGCAGATGCAAACAAATGAGTTGGGGCAGGGAGTTACCAGAGGCTTACCACTGTTTAACCCTTTCGATAAAATGTAAAATTCAAAACCTGTGCTTTGATGCTTTACGCTGTACGTTTGAAACTTCGGACTGTGCATAATGAGTGCTTAAATTTTGAGCCTGTTTTAAGCCTTTGCCTCAGCCCTGCTTCGCTTACGCTCCGCAGCACATATATAATTTGACAAAGAAAAAAAACAGAAAAAAAAAGAAAGCAATCCCACAGGTGGCGTGGCTAAAAAACCAAAAGGAAACGGAATAAGTCCCGAAGGGTGAAAGGCAAATACCTTATAAAAAATAAACAGCTTATTTGCCTTTCATTATGCCGTAGTCTTTTGGTTTTTTTAGTGCGTTGGCCTGTGCCAGCCACCTAACTTTGCTGCACTTTTTATTTTTATTTTTTTCAAGTAGATCCTCCTTATCTGCATACCTTATTTAGAGAAAGAAATATCAATCGCTGTAGTCTTTTCACAGCATCTCAGTTCAACCGTATTTGTATTCCGATGATGGCTTTCGTGGGTCGGCTGGGGTAAACACTTCGCAGGAAAAAATAAAGCATACCGCTTTCAATCGTGCGGTGGGTAAAGAGCAAAGGCAATGACTGAACGGAATGGAGCAAACCGGGTTGGCGGCTTGGAGTGGCATGAGCAGTTTGCTTAGAAGCGTTGGCGGCTTTTGTAACTTTTCAAAAATCAAAAGCCATTGTAGCGAAGGATAAGCAAACGCCATGACACGGAAAGCCTGTGTGTTGGCTTTGCGGAATGAAGAGAGGGAATTGCTTTTGCTGTGCGGTGCTGAGGTTGGTGAAATGAACGGAGGCGAAATGCAGTGAAGGATAGTGTAGAGAATGAAGCGAAGCGGAATGAACGAAACGCCTGAACGGAATGGAGATGAAGTGAATGAACCTACCGCAAGCACATGGCCATAAAACAAATCATGCTTGATTTTTTACTGCACCGCTGAAAGGGTGGCGGGGTGTCGTGGGTCTTCGGGTGGGGTGCGTTGGCAAAAGCACGGCTTCATCCCGTTGTCGGGATGCTATGGTGTTGGCTACTTAACATAATGGCGACTTATGTGACAGCCACTGCGTTGGGATGCTTGCATAAGCGTGGGGTGGCTGTGCGAAGCGAACACATAAGACCGCATTATGTTTAAGTATGCTTCCGCCAATTTTTATACTGGCATAAGCGAAACGGTGGTGGTGGTTGGAGTGCAGCGTCTTTTTGTTGCTATGCTTGTGTTGGCTTGGCTCTTTGGCTGTGTAGCGAAGCGGAACAGGCAATGTGCCAAAAGCGTGGGGAGCATAGCCACAAAAAGTATGACAGTTAAAAATGGCGGCAACACCATAGATGCAGTGGAAGGGTTGGCATTGTGGGTTAGCCACTGCATAAGCCGTGCTTGTGCGTTGGCTGGGTGGGATTTCCGATCAGTCTTACATCATATAAATTGTAAAGATTTAATCCAATAATGAAAAATCACCCGATACCAAAATACTCTCTAAATCAAAAGTGAAGTCATTGCAGAAATTACGGAGTTCTTTCATGAAATTATAGTCACCAGGTAAGTTGATGAAAACCTGCACCACATTAGGTTCATCTTCGTCATATCTGAGCAACCTATACTTAGCAGATGTTAAAATGCCGATTTTGCTCATGAGTGTATGTGAATCAGTAGAAAGAATTGATTCCAATTCAAATAAATTAGCTTCTAAAGCATCATGAAAATTTTCCGCATCCGCTGACTCCTTCACGATTAGATAAAAGAATCTACGCATCTCCGGTGTTAATTGTCCCATCTTAATGATAAAACCATTTATCGATGCAATTACGTCCGAAGGGTTTATACCAGACTCTAACTGAAGAAAGTTAATAAAATTTGATGCTGTCGTGATTTGCTGGAATGATGACCGCTTTATGGCTTGAACTACTGCCGAACCAAAATCAGATTTCACAATTGGAACTGCTGAAAGGCTTTCCCTTATGGTATGCAAAATAGATGCAATGTTATCTGGATTATCTTCTTTAGAATACAACTGTTTCAAAGAATCAAATTCAGCTTGCGGCAATTGCCCACCAGGATTAAATATCCTAATGCAGTTGTTTGGATTTAGTATTGCATGATAATTGGTTTTGTAAGTTGCTAAATGGCTTACAATATAATTCACTTTGCCTTCAGTACTTGTATCCATTGGACAGCAAACTAATATGTAATACTTGTCCAAGCCTAAAGCAGAACTTTCAGCGTATTGTGCTTTCACCTTATTGGCAAAATTATCAGCAGCAACATCAGCCGGACTTTTAATTTGAACACCTATTTTTACACTACCTTTCAACTCTACAAAAACATCACAACCGCTGTCAGCAATAGATTGTCGATTTTCAATTTTCGTCAAACCAAGGTGTTTTTTATTCAACTCGATATAATCAATAAAGGATTGAAGTAACTGGGGATGCTTTTGCGTAGCAAAGAATGAGCAATCTGCATTTGCACCGTACCCTCTATTAAGAACAATTGAGAAGTCTATTATTGAATCAACTTTTGACATTACAAGTAATTAATTATTTAGTTTACACAATTCTTTTTGAAACAAAGTCAAGTAAGCTCTGTTCAAGCTGGTAATCATTAAAGACCTTCTTCCAAAACTGTTCAACATTGTCGAAAAACTGAGTACCTTCTTCTACTGCGTAATTTTCATTTTCATTACCGCTGTATGAAAGCCAGTTGTAGCTGCCTTTTATATAATACTCAAAATCCTTGATAAGGATTTTCCTGTGGCTACCATCTCGGTTAGGGAACTTGTTTTTAAAATGTGTTGGCAAGTGAAATACAAATACACGAGAAGGGTATTTAGATTTCAACTCTTGTATTTTTTCAAATGTTTCCCTGTGTGGAGCATTTTTGATACTTGAATCTATACCATATGCAATGAACAGTTTTGTATCTTTCTTTTTCAAAAAGAACTCCATTGCCGGTAGGTAATCCATAGTTGCCTTTCTAATCCATGGGCTTTCTATGTAAACGGCAGTATCGGCTGTGAACAGGGCCTCTTTAATAAGCTCCTTATGCTCAAAAGTTGAAATATCCTGATACTTGCCTGATAACTTTTCATCTGTGATCTGTACAGCAGTGTCAATGAACAACTTTTTATATTCCTCAACACCTTCCAATTCGTTTGTAAAATCAAAAAGGTATTTATTGGAAGAATACAAAGCACTTAATGATTCCGTATGAGATTTAAGCAGCTTGGATTCACTGCTATAAACCTTTAATTGTATCTTCTTCCCAGACTTGTCTTTAGGATAGTATATTAGGACGTAATATTTTACAAATAAATCCCTTCGTGCAGTAATACTACGTTTGTAGTTAGCCAAATCTACAATTTCCTTATCGCCAGCATTTGCCCTCGTATATGATTTATTTATTTTCAACCATTGCTCTTGGATAAAATCAAAATCAACTTTTACTGATGGTGCAAGGCGATTGGGAGTATTGGTAGTTTCAGATGGCATTTCAAAGTAAATATCCTTTGTAAGGCCGTCAACATAAAATTTGAAGTCCTCCTGGGTTGTAACTGGTATAAACTTCTTTTCCTCAATGAAAATGTCACCTTTCGTTGTAACTCTGTATTTATCATCTTCAGAAATGGCTATGATACCATTTTCCAACAAGGTGTATAACTCGTCCAGTATAAAGTCGTTTTCAGAAACACCAAGAAACTGAGCCAATGCTGCTTTTGAATCAACACCAGTGTTAATGAGCTCGATAAGCAAAATGTGAACTTCTTGAAGAATATCACTCGGTTTACCTGATGCAATAACATCAATCGTTGTTTCAACAATTGGATAGCCTATTTCAAGAATATCATTTAAGGAATATTCGGAACCAAGATCATCTTTGTGATTATCAAACAGCACAGCGGTTTTAGACAAATTCTTTGATTTGCTGTGTGCTATTTTCGGGTTTTTAAAGTGCTTTTGCCCTTTATTGTATTGCCCCTTATGCTGCTTTTGATTATTCCCTTTCTGATTATTCATAGAATATTTCATTTAGGCTATTATAGATAAACCCGGCTCTGTGCAATTGCGAAACAAACTCCTTCAATAACAAAGGCTTTTGAGGATTATTTGAAATCCAGGAAAAACTTGGATTAACGTTTAAAATATAATCCGCATCACCTACTACAATAAGAAGTCGTTTTACCCTCGTTAAAGCCACATTAATTCTATTTGGCATTTCGAGAAAGCCCAACCCGGTGTTATCTTTTGCTTTGGCACTACGAACAATGTCATAAATGATTATATCCTTTTCTGAGCCCTGAAAACTATCAACAGTAGCAATTGTAAGATTCCTGTTCAATTGCAAATTCTTCAAATAGGCATTTTCGATTTCATTACTTAAATATTCGGCTTGCTTGCCATAGCCAGTTATTACACCAACTTCATACGGCTTATCATTTTCAGATTCCGTGAAGATTTCTGAGATGCTGTCGATTTTAGTAAGAATTTCAGTTATGGTCTTCGCACTCACAGGATTGTATGATGACTTACTCACAGGATCAATTCTGTGAAAGCGGTCAGGATACTTGTTTATGTCACACATAAACATTGAAGTGGTTGCCTTTAATTTTATGTTGTGAGGCTTACCGCTCTTATCAGTTGATTTCAACTTATTGTGATATACTAAACTTGAAATTATATCTCCAATCTGTTTCGGCATTCTGAATTGCAAGTCAAGCATTTCCTTATACTCTTCCGGAGAACCATCATACATTATTTGGAATAAACTTGGCTGATCATAGTAGATTTTGTCGAAGTCTACCATCTCACCCTCATTATTCAATTTTGCCTGTACTTGCTTTTTCACTGCCTCGGTTGCAGTAACTAACGGAGGCAACTGCTCATGGTCACCAACAAGTACAAGATTATGTGCCATGTTAATAGGAACCAATGTTTCGGCTGGTGTTGCCTTTGCAGCTTCATCCATGATAACATAATCAAACTCAAACTTAAAATCTTTGTACATGCCGGCAGCTATGTGATTGGCAGTTGCACCAACTATATTAATACTGGATATGTATTTCGACTTTAATTCGTCCTTGTTTTCAATATTCGATAGTATTGAAATCCACTTACGTTTTAGTAGTTCAAGTTTGTTAAGAAATACATGCTCGTCACCAATATATTTTGAAAGCTCCGCTTCAAAATTTTGCTTGTTATCAATGTGCTCAACCAGACTTTCAAAGCCCTTGGCAAAATGACCTGTCAGCACTTGTTTTAAGTATTTCTTAGTAATATCCCATGATTGCTTCTTGTTTATTTCCTGCAAAATCAAGTTTAAAAATGGAGATATGTTCTTTTCCTGAGATACTGCTTGTTTCTTTTGTGCTGCGAAATTCTTTTCACAGTTACCCTTAGTCTTTCGAGCCCACAGATTCAATTTCTTATCAAACGAGTGACTATCAATAACAGAATCTTCTATGTTTCTACCCAATCTAATAAAGCTAACACCAGGCACATCAACCATTCTGGAAAGCACATTATCAACAGCAAGATTAGTTTGGGAGGTTATGAGAATCTTAGACTGCTTATCCTTAGCAAGTATTTGCTTAATAAGTTCTGTAATTACTGTTGTTTTCCCAGTACCAGGAGGACCTTGTATAAGAGTTATAGGTGGACGATACAGAGATTTTAAAATTGCAAACTTCTGTGCATCCTGAAACTGAACTGGCTTACCATTTTTCTCAGTGGAAATCACATTCAGTTCGGCATCAAGCTCTCCAACCTCATCTGCTAATTGCCTTAGATTTTCCGGCTGAAACAAATACTTTCTGAGTTGGGAGTTGGTAATGTTGTCGTTCTCGTAATTCTTAATAGCATTAAGTTGTCGCTTGTATTGTATCTCAAGAAGAGAAGTGTCCTCAATTAAAAATCCCTTTACTGCTACTTCCTCCTTCTTAGAAATCGGAAAATCCTTGACGAATAATTTATTTGTTCTACTGTCGTATCGGGTGCTAAACCCAATGCTTTGTTTTGATTTTGTACCTTGTTCATCTTCACTACTACAAAGTGATATTTCAGTTCCCTTTCGGAAAGATGCCTGAGAACGTTTAAGGAAATTATTTACCTTCTCTATCGTAACCTTCTCGTCAAATACGATCTTAAAAGCCGCCTCATTATTTGAATTTACCTCAAACTCAGAGTACCTAACCTTAAAGGCATCATTCCTTAGATAATTAATCTCTTCCTGCAACAGCGTTTTATAGGTTTGGAGTATTTCCCTTGGCTGCCTTTGCAATGCA
>CALCII010000005.1 GCA_937907395.1 uncultured Chitinophagaceae bacterium | reverse complement strand
AGCAGCACCACTAATCTCATCAGATACTCCACTTGTAAGTCCAAGCCTAGTGATGTAAAATCTATATCCAACGGTGTGAAGCCCTCGGCTGCGTTGATCCTTTGCCATCGGCAATATCTAATGCGGCAAACTCCAGTAGGAGAGCAAAATCAAAAAGCCTTTATCCGTTTGTATGGGGAATTTACCGACCGGCCAATTTCAGCCACACAAATGTTGCCTGCCACCTGGAGTAATGCAGGATTTGGTATATATGGTAAACACTACGATAAAGACTGGATGTTTGGCTACGAAGCCTACCTGTCCGGAAATTTTGATAATACTATTACTGACAATGCCGAAAACAAAACATTTTTACCAGCCGCAAAAAATAATAAAGAACGATTTGAAGAAATAAACAGCGGTTTACCCTTGCTGACAACAAAGGTGGCAGTTCGTAATAATAAGATTGGCGAATTGGGCTTATCCTACATGGGTGGGGTGTATAATAAATTTCAGGATGATGGCTTACAATTAGATGATAAGCGAAGGGTAGATGTTTTTGCAGTTGATTTTAATACTACTCTAACTAACCTGAAAACCTTTATTACCGCTGAATGGGCATGGATTAGAGTTGATGTGCCATCAACTTATACACAGCAGTATGGTAACAAACAACAAGGCGGTTTTTTGGATATTGTACATCCCTTGATTAAGAAAAGAATGCTGGGCTGGCCAAATGCCACACTAAATCTTGCCTGCCGCCTCGAGTATGTGGACTGGAACAAAGGAACATTTACCAGCACCGGCGGTAATATAGCGGAAGACCTCTGGAGTGTAATGCCTGCCATCAGCTTTCGCCCAACTGCACAAACTGTTTTGCGGTTGAATTATCGCTATTTGAGCCAGCAGGATTTATTGGGCAACCCGCCAACCAAAACAGGTGGCTTTAGTTTTGGAGTTTCAACGTATTTCTAAAACAATATCACTGTCTGCCAGCTATTTGCAACCTCGTGGCAACTTTGCAGCGGCCTTTCACTTCTAAAACAATCCTTCTATATTTGCGCTAGTGAAGCCATTTTTCTTAATACTCAGTTGCTTTTTGCTCTACCTGTCATGCCTGCCGTGCGGAGACAGTGTGGAGTGTAATGTAACACCTGAGCTGAAGATAACAGCTACTGACAACCACCAGCAGCATAAACATAATTCAGAAGCCTGTTCTCCATTCTGCTCATGTTCCTGTTGTGCAGCTTCAGCATTTTACTCTCCTTTCTCTAAGGCGCAGGTAACCAAAATAGAATTTCAACAGGAAAACTATCCCCTCTATAACGTATCGTTCAGCACAGAAGCTCATAACAGCATCTGGCAGCCTCCCAAGTTTTCATAATCTCACATCTTCATTGAATTTGCTGTAAGTCATTTATTGGCTTATTCAGCTATTGTATCATTCATTTCCCTTTGCTGGCTATGGCCACAATCAAAAAAGCTACTAAGAGCAAGAAAAGAAAACAGCCTTTAGCAATACGAATAATTAAAGTTATTCTCATTGTAATTGGCTGTGCCATTCTTATTGCGGCAATGGTGGCAAGAGCTATTCATTTCTTCAGGTATCATACATAATTAAACAGAATCAAGACATGCTCAATAAAATCATTCAATTCTCCATAAAAAATAAATTGGTCATTGGCCTTTTTACACTGGCTTTAATAATATGGGGTGTTTACTCGGCAAAAAAATTGCCGATTGATGCTGTACCCGATATTACCAATAACCAGGTACAGGTAATTACGCTAAGCCCGTCATTGGCAGCACAGGAAGTAGAACAGTTAATTTCTTTTCCGGTGGAACAAACAATGGCCACCATTCCGGAAGTGCAGGAAATCCGTTCTATATCAAGATTTGGATTATCTGTAGTTACTGTCGTATTTCATGATGATGCAAATATTTATTGGGCCCGTCAGCAAGTAGGTGAACGGCTGATAGAAGCCCGTAACCAGATACCGAATAATATCGGTAACCCGGAAATGGCTCCTATATCTACGGGATTAGGTGAAATTTATCAATATGTTTTACATGCAAAAAAAGGATATGAAAATAAATACGATGCCATGTCGCTTAGGACGATACAGGACTGGATCGTCCGTCGTCAGTTGCTTGGCACACCCGGCATTGCTGATGTAAGCAGCTTCGGCGGTCTTTTAAAGCAATATGAAATTGCATTGAATACAGATAAGCTTCG
>CALCII010000004.1 GCA_937907395.1 uncultured Chitinophagaceae bacterium | reverse complement strand
AAAATACCCAACTGCCAACAAAACTAGCGTCTCAATTAAAATAAAAAATGGCTGATAGTATGCATTAAAAAGGGGCGTCATCTCGTTAAAAAAAAGCTTTTTAGTAACCACCATCAATCCTTCTACTCCTTTCATAAACAAGAAAGTAACGAGGAAATAAAGCCAGAAGTCTACATTGAGTTTTAAATTCTTGAATTTCGTTTTATAGTCACCGATTTCTTTCCATATTAATATAGAATATATAAATAATGACAGAGTTGTCAATATCACTAAAGTGGCATGATTTGGAACCTTTAAATAATTTGCCGCTTGTAAAGGACCAAGTATAATACTTTGATATATAATAAAGTAGAGTAAATAAATGAAGGAAGGTATAAAATGCAAGAACGATCTAGAAGGTAACCTTAAACGAAATATTTGACAATAATATAAATATAGTAAGGGGCCTAGGCAGAAATGAACAAACTCCGTAACAATAAATAACTGTGGGTATGAATTCATGTAGCCCCCAAAACGTAATAACAATTGTGATGCTATCAAAGAAAAGTTTGAGAGAAAAAAAAGTGAAAGAAATAAATTACTACGGTTACGAAACACGCTATAGATGCTAAATGCAATTACCAAGTTTTGTAAGCAAGCCCATATATACAATCCGTAAATCATGTTTTTCTTCTTTTTTTAAGAGTAAAAAGACTACTTTTTTGCAAATCCGTACTGCTTTTGAATATAGAGACATTTAATTTGAAGAAACGATGCTGTATGACAAAACTGTTTGGAATTTTATTTGCTACACTCCTCTGTCTTTTTACTAAGGGACAGTCCCGGCTTAACCAAAACGCAGTCATTTCTTACAAATACAATAATAAACAATTACAGTTTAATATCTATGCCCCTCTAGCAAAAGATGTAAAATTAGCCGGTTGGGATATAATGAGCTATACTGGCAACACCCGCAGTGGCGACAAACCTTTTCCAGGTATTCCACTTCAGAAAGACAGCTCCGGAATTTGGTCTTTGACACTCCCTAACATGGAAGCGCAACCTTACCAATATTTTTTTTGGGTGGATGGTGTAAGAACTTTAGACCCGTCAAACAAAGAGGTCTTGGAAACCTATCAACAGCCTTTCAGCATTGCGGAAGTGAAGCAAAAAACTGAGCAGGCATTTTGGCAAATGGGCAATGTGCCTCACGGTACAGTACATTATCTTACATATTACTCTCCAGTACTAAAGATGGATCGGCCACTGGTGGTGTACACACCGCCGGGTTACGAGAACAGCAACCAGCAATTCCCTGTCCTCTACCTTCTACATGGCGCAGGAGAGATCTCCTCTTCTTGGGTAAAAGCAGGAAAGGCAAATAACATTGCAGATAACCTATTTGCAACCGGCAAAGCCAAGCCTTGCATAATCGTCATGCCTTTTGGACATCCCGATGGCTATAGCGGAAGGGCGGATTCCAGCTTACTGGGTGGAACAAACCGCTTCAGCTGGATGGAGAAAGAACTTCTTGACGTTATCATTCCGTATACAGAAAAGGCTTTTCGTGCAAAATCAGATAAATGGAACCGTGCCATCGCAGGATTATCAATGGGAGGAGCACAAACAACGTACATCGGATTGCGGCATTTAGAAACGTTTAGCTATGTGGGCGTTTTCAGTGCTGGGGATAAAGATATAGCCACCTCGCAAGCCGGTTTCTTTAGCAATTCAGCCGAGGCCAACAAACAACTTAAGCTACTTTTTGTAGGCGTTGGCGAATGGGACCGCGTGGGCAATAACCCAGCCCAAAAAGAAAGCGGCATTATTTACAACGCCCAGGCCATGATAAAAGCTTTTGAAACAGCAGGCATCAAACATCGTTTTCGCCTGTTGCCAAAAACAGATCACACTTGGTATGCCTGGCGCACCTTTTTAAACGACGATTTTTTACCAGCCCTTTGGAAATAAGATGAAGAAATTACTCCTGCTCTCTTTGCTGCTGCAGCAAAGCATTTACAGCTTCTGTCAAACACCCGCCGATTTTATCAACCCTTTTATTGGAACCACGAATAAAGGAAATACCCATCCCGGTGCTGTCCGTCCATGGGGACTTGTATCGGTATCGCCGCATACGGTGAACACCCCAAGAGGCGCTTTTTACTATGAGTACGGCGCACCGCATATCTACGGCTTTGGCCATGTGCAGCTCTCTGGTGTGGGATGTGGTGAAGCCGGTAATATTGTTTTAATGCCTTTTTCGGAAAAAGGCTTTTCCTTCGATGCAGAGAAAAGGAAATCCACCTATCGTAATGAAAAAGCAAAGGCCGGATTTTACAGTTGCTATCTGGAGCAGCCTGCTGTTGCTGTGAAAGCAACAGCTACACTTCGTACAGGAAGAACACAATTTACCTACACTGGTGCCGAAGGCGGATTAGTACTCGATTTAGCGATGAGCAAAAGCACAGTAAAAGGTGGCTACCTCCGCAAAATTAGCGAAACAGAAATAGAAGGTTGGCAGTGGGCTGGAAAATTTTGCGACATGCCCCTGAAACGAAAAGTGTTTTTTGTTTTAAGAGTAAAAGCACCCCGGAGTGAAATTCAACTGTACCAGGATTCAGTGTTATCCAGTGCCAACACTGTAGAAGGATCTGATGTGGTTTGCGTGATAAAAGGCTTTGGTGAGAAAGAATTAGGCCTTGAAACAGCAGTTGGCATTTCGTTCGTCAGCATTGATAACGCACGACTGAACCTTGAAAAAGAACAAGGCAACAAAAATTTTGAACAATTGTCAAAAGAAGCCTTCCAGTCCTGGAACAAAGAGCTGTCAACAATTAAGGTAGCGGGCAGCAATGAAGATGATAGGGTGAAGTTTTATTCAGCCTATTATCACACCCTTCTTTCTCCAGTTGTTTTCAATGATGTAAATGGAGATTACATCAGCATGCAAACCGACACAGCAAAAGAACGTACGAAACAAAAAACAAACAAAGATCATTACTCTGTTTACTCGCTTTGGGATACTTACCGCACCGTACATCCTTTCCTCACCCTTTTTCATCCGGCACAACAAGAAAACATGGTTGGATCCATGTTAAAAATGTACCAACAAGGTGGCTGGCTTCCGAAATGGGAATTGTACGGGCAGGAAAGCTGGGTAATGGTGGGTGATCCTGCACCGATTGTAATAGCTGACAGCTACTTGAAAGGAATCAAAAATTTTGATACAGCATTGGCATGGAAGGCTATGAAGAAAGGCAGCTTACAAACGGTTCCGCAAAACATGTTGCGGCCTGGCAACGCTGCTTATTGGGAACATGGTTATGTTCCAATTGATCAACGGGGCGGTACCGACAGCACTCTGTTTAGCTGGACGAATGGCTATGTGTGGGGACCGGTATCTACTTCGCTGGAATATCATTTAGCTGATTTCAACATTGGTGCTTTCGCTAATGCAATTGGCTGCAAAAAAGAAAGCGAAACCTGGTTGCAGCAAAGCAATCGTTTCCATCTATTGTTTGATACCGCAACGAAAATGTTTCGGCCCCGGTTAGCAAACGGGCGATGGCTCACACCCTTCGATCCGAAAGACCGTGAGTTTGACATTCGTTGGAAAAACAGCGGTGGGCACGGCTACGTAGAAGGCGATGCATGGATCTACCGCTTTTTTGCCATACATAACATCCAAGCGGTAATTGATCTTTATGGTAGCAAAAAGGCTTTCACGGACAGCCTTCAAAAAATGTTTGACGAGGGGCATTTTGATATGAGTAATGAGCCAGACATTACCTATCCTTACTTGTTCAACTATGTGAAAGGGGAAGAATGGCGTACACAAAAGATAGTGAAAGAAAGTATTGAAAAATATTTCACTCCTACACCGGGCGGCATACCCGGCAACGACGATGCAGGAACGATGAGTGCCTGGCTATTATTTTCAATGATGGGTATTTTCCCCGATTGTCCCGGCATTCCCTTATACCAAATCACAACGCCAACATTCAATGAAATAAGCATCAAATTATCACAAAGCCATTACAAAGGAAAATCCTTCACCATAAGAAAAAGGGGTACTGGCAACCGCATTAAAAAAATCACCCTGAATGGAAAAAGATTAACCGGTTATACAATAAGTCATCAACAAATTGTGAACGGCGGAAGTCTGTTAGTAGAAGTCGAGTGACTAAGATCAAAAAAATAAAAGTGGCTTGAAACCAAAGTTGTTCTCAAGCCACTTTTATTTGTAATGGTATCTAGTAGTAATGCTCTATTTACCAATCCTGTTTTCCCACCGTTGCAGCATATCAGGTCCCCATTCCAAAACGCCGCACCGTTCCTCCCACTTGTGATGTTCAGCAATCAGGTAGCGAACGAGCTTTAGATTGTTCTTGCTTACATCTTTTTGTTCTGTCGGGTCATTCTTTAAATGAAACAACTGCCACTCTTTTTGGTGTTGCTTCACCAGCTTCCAATCACCATAGCGAACAGCCTTCGCTCCTTCATGCTCCCAAAACAGTAACCGATTGTTCAACATTTTTGATTGCTGCAAAGCTGGCAACAAAGAGTTGCCTTCCGGCTTCAAAACCGGATTGTTGTTATACTGTTTAGGATATTGAATACCGGACAATTCAATCAGCGTTGGCATGATATCCATTACATGACCTGTGTATAATGAAGTTGTACCTGCCTTGATTTTCTTTGGATGAAACGCAATGAAAGGAGTTGCAATACCTCCTTCTTCCAAATACGATTTATACAACCGGAAAGGGGTGTTCGATACGTTTGCCCATGGAGCTTCGTAAGATTGCCAGCTTAAGCTATCACCAGCAGGACGGGCACTGGTGTTTATTTTAAAAACCCTGTCCAACAGTAATCTGTCTTCAGCACAAGCACCGTTGTCGGAAAGGAAAAAAATGTACGTATTTTCTAATTGGCCTTCCGCACGTAACGCTTCTATAATGTTACCGATGCCTCTATCCATACGGTCAACCATAGCAGCATACACGGCCATGCGATGTGCCCAGTCTTGCTTGGTACTATCCGGAACATCTCGCCATTCAGGTATGTCATTAGGCTTTGCACTTAGCGATGCAGTTGCAGGAATTATACCTTCCTTTTTCATTTTTTGGAATCGTTTCTTTCGGATCTCATCCCATCCTTGTTGATACAGTTTTTCGTATCGCTGAATGTCTTGGTCCAGTGCATGCAAAGGCCAGTGCGGTGCAGCATGCGCTACATAGAGGAAAAACGGTCCTTGCTTTTCCGTGGCCTGCTTGATGAACTGCACTGCATATTGATTGATAGCATCTGTCAGATAAAAATCTTTCCCGCCCGGATAAATACGTTGCGTGTCTATTGCGAATAAAGACTCATACCAACTGCCGTGTGCCTTCGTACCGAAATAGTTACTCACTCCGTTGATAAGTGAGAAAGCATGGTCAAATCCACGATCAACTGGCCATTGTCCCCGCTTGCCGCCAATGTGCCACTTGCCACTCATATAGGTGTTATAGCCAGCGCCTTTTAATACTTCCGCAATTGTAACAGACTGCTGATTGAGGTAACCTTGGTAAGCCGGGATTTTTAAATCAATATCCATTTGTCCAATACCGGCCTGGTGCGGATACAACCCAGTCATTAAAGATGCTCTTGACGGACAGCACCGAGCATTATTATAAAAGGACGTGAAACGCATACCTTCTTTTGCCAACCAGTCCAGATTCGGCGTTTGAATTTCTGAGCCGTAACAACCAATATCACTGTAACCCAAATCATCGGCCATAACAATTATGAAATTGGGGTTTTTATTATAACTACCTTGAGAAAAGCATAGAATACTAAAAAAAAGAAAAGCAATTGTAAAAAAAGATTTCATAATCACTAATTTATCAACACAATTTTATTTGAATAAACTAAATAACCTTTTGGATTAATTATGCTAACACAATAAGTTCCACGCGTTAAGTGATTAACAGGTATAGCAGAATCCTGAGAAATATTTTTCTCTAATAAAATATTTCCGTTAATACTTGTAATTTGTATTTTATAATTTCCAAAAGTGATTACATTTTTAACCCTTATATTTAATGTATTCTTAACTGGATTTGGTATAAAAAATAAATTCTCTTGATTGTCATTATTAGGTGTTATTGAAGTAATGAGCGGGGTAATTTCTCTTCGCCAACCACCATTCCCTTGTGTAGATGCATATAGCCAAACTTTATTATCACTACTGTTTTTTGAAACACGTAGGCGGCGAATACGTGGAAAATGCAAATCACCAGTAAAGTCGTTCCATGTTACCGTAGTACTGCCATTGTTGGCAATGGTTCCTTCAAACAAACCAAAGCCCTTGTTGTAACCAAAGGTGTGCCAGCCAATAAAAATCTTGTTGCCGTATCCCACCATGTCACCAGCGTTCAAACCGGTAGTGGCAGCATCATGCCAGTTTACGGTGCGAATAGACTCCGCAGTTGCTTCCGACATGATGAACGTCCAGTTAACACCCCCATCTCTTGATAGTGCCAGAGACACACCGGTAGGTGCACCTGTTACCAACCCATTCAAATTTCCTTTCACAGCCATGTAGGTAACTCCGTTAAAGTCCCACACACTTACTTCAGGACTTCCGCCCACTGCAAGAATATTCGTCCAGTTCCACACACCACCAGAAAGTTCGCCTTTGAACAAAGCACCGGATGCAGTGGCATAAACCACGTTGGCATTGTTGGGATCAACATTTACTGAAATAATCGTTGCTGCATCTATCGCAGCTTGTGCCGGGCCGGTTGCCAGAGGAGTGGCTGTTATGTCCTGAACGTTCACCGACGCCGCGGCCGATGTACTGTGGCCGCCACCAACTACAGCATTGCCCGTGTAGAATGCTTCGATGTCGTTGATGAGCATAAGTCCTCCACCTACACCAGCGTTATTCAACAAGCCTAAATACACCCGTTGCGGATTTGCCGGGTCAATAGCAATATCCCTGATGGTGACGTTGGGCAAGCCTGCCCTTGCATTGGTACCGCCCGCGATGTGCGCCCATACATCTGCCGTTGAAAAATTGACAAGCCGCTTTGCATATAGCGAGCCACCTGTGCCACTGCCACCAAATACACTTGGCTGCCCATGTGCTACCACCACTGGCGTTCTACCCGGTCCAATGTTAGCAATCTCCAACGCTTCTGTTTGTGTGGTGGGTGGTTTGCTCCGTGGCGCCCATGATGCACCGCCATCCCAACTTTCCATGATACCATTGTCGGCTTGTCCTTGAATGCCGTAATTATTAAAGCCTGTTCCGTCATAGTTAACGGTACAGGCGGTTCCTAAACTTTGGTAGGTTTCATTATTAGTACCAGCGTTTGCTACAGTTACGGTGTAACGGTTTTGCCAGGCGTTGTTATACGGAAAGCCCGGTGCAGCCGTGTTTGCATAATAATAGTTTTGCAAGCCGGTTACCCAAATACCCCGTTCCGTCCATGTTGCCGGTGTGTAGTTAAAGGCTTGTGCACCCGGAATAAAATCTTCCCATCCCGGTTCGTAGCTAAACGGTACTGTTGGTCCGGGATTGACACTTCCTCTTGCATAGAAAATTCTTTCCCAGTTATAAGAACTCAACGCACCGCTGCTCCAGTTGAATGTTCCTTCGTACAAACCCTGGCGGGCATTGGAAGCTGTGCCGATAATAAGCTTGTGTTGCGTGACCGTGGAGCGGGGATCCATGCGGGGTGTCCACCAAGCTCCGTTGAATGCCGTAGTGGTGGCACCAGTGCTGGCGTTTGTTTGTCCAAGGTTCCAGCCGTTGGCATCCAGCACTACCCAACTTCCCGACGTAATTGAAGAAGTAGGACTAACATAAAGTTTGGTAGTAGTTGTTGTTTGACTACTTGAGGCAGTAGGATCATGTACTGTTGCAAAACTTGCATAAATGTATCGTCCATCCGGACTAATACAAGCACCGTAACAGTTAAATGTACCAGATGGTTGTTGAAGTTTAGTCCAAGTTCCACCACTATTATTAGAATGATATAACCCTGAGGCTGCACCTAAATAAAGCGTATTACTGTTGTTTGGATCAAAATCTAAAGAATAAGTGTTACGATAACCATTTGCTGGCTCATACTCCAAGGTATCCCATGTAACACCTCTGTTATTGGAACGAAAGATCAGTCGCCGACCTGAAATTGGCGTATTGGATTGTGCGTTTTGAAAACTTACAGGCACCTGATTTTTGTACCGAAACCCTATGGTCGCAAAAACTTGATTTGTGTTATTCGGGTTTACGTAGGCTTTTGATAATGGATATCCTGCTAAAGTAAGTATGGGCCAGTTATTGCCTCTGTTATTAGATATATGCAACCCACCACAGCCAGCAGAGTATATTCTATCAGAATTTCTCGGCTCTACGGTTATTCCAAAGATCATATTAAATCTTAGTTCGTTTCCAATATAATTCCACGATAATCCATTATTATCGCTACGGTAACAACCTTCTACATCCGAAGAAAAATAAACAATACCATTAGTATTGGGGTCTGGATCCAAACTTTGCACTTGTCCCCCAGCTCCAGGATTCTGATTAAACCATTGAGCATATATACTTATTCTAAAGAATAAAAGTAATAGTAATAATACTTTTTTCATGTTTAATTAATTATTACAGATTTACTTTCTGCATAACCATAGCGAACCGCTTTACACTCTAATTTCTTACTACTTATTTTTTTAAATGGAATATGGTAAAGCTTCCAAAATTTTTCACCTTCGTATCTATACCCAATAGAAGCCCCCTCTGTTTTACACGATAGTGTAAGTTCTTCATTATTCACTTCTACAATAGGTTCAGTTGTAATAGGCTGTCTTCCACCAGGCCACATTTTTTCGGCCTGAATTATTTCTGGTGTGTCTAACCAATCGCTTAGGCTTTGTTGCCATTGTTCTAATGCTTTGCGCATTTGCAGCAACACTTTTTTATACGCAGGGTCTTTTGCCAAGTTGCGGATTTCGTACGGGTCTTTTGTTACATCATACAATTCTTCGGCAGGCTTGGGTTCCAGTATCCAGGCGTTTTGTACCGCATTTAATTTGCCTTGCTTCTTTAGCCGAATCAACTGCTGCATCATGGGCATTTGATACATAAAGTCAAGTGGTTGATTGTACAGCGTATCGGGCCAATAATTTTTAATGTATTTGAACTGCTTGTTGCGAACGGCCCGCTGCAGGTCATACTTCGTATCCATGCGGTCGCGGGCAGCATAGATGTAACTACGAGGGGATGGCGTTTTTTGCTTACCCAGAAAGGCTTTGCCCTGCATGTGCTTTGGCGCGGGCTTGCCGGTGATGGATAGCATGGTAGGTGCCAGATCAACGAAGGAGATTAGTTGGCTATCCACACCTGTCAATTTTCCGCTGATGCTGCTGCGCCATTTTTGCGGTACATAAATGATTAGCGGAACGTGCAAACCACCGTCGTACAGCCATCGTTTGTGACGGGGAATGCCATCGCCGTTATCGCCCATAAATACAATGATGGTATTGTCGAACAGGCCGTCCTCTTTTAGCTTTTGCATCAACTCACCTACCTGCACATCCATGCGACTTACGTTGGTGAGATGGCGTGCATAGTCCTGCCGTACAATGCTGTCGTCGGGATAATAAGGCGGGAGCACCACATCGGCTGGATTGATGATGTACTTCTCTTCCAGTTTCGGACGACGTTTGACGTCTTCTTCCAGCCTTCCCGTATCTACTTTGAACTCACGAAAAAAGCGGCGTTTAGTGCTGTCGGGCCACACGTTGATCTCATGGGTTGTTTGAAACGTGAAACAAGAGAAAAATGACTGCTCCTTGTTTGGCCTGTCACGCCATGATGCAGTAAATGAATGATTATCCCAAACCGTAAACGGGGTGCCCACTTGGTAATCGGTTTTGAAGGCATTGGTGCAGAAGTACCCGTCTGACCGTAAGTATTCGGTGAATGCTTTTACGTAAGGCGGTGGTACGGCGTTGTAAGCCGGAATGCCTTCGGCTGGCGTTAAGATTTTACCTTGCCGCATGTGCTGCGTACCAATGTCGTTAGAGTACATGCCAGTGATGATAGATGCACGGCTGGGAGCACAAACCGGCGAAGTAGTAAAGGCATTGGTGTAGCGAACACCGTTTGCTGCCAGCCAGTCAATGTTGGGTGTATGCACCAATTTTTCACCGTAGCAAACGAGGTGATTGTTCATGTCTTCGGCCATGATCCAAACGATGTTTGGCCGTTGCTGGGCATGAACGAAAGCGGTCAGGAAAAGAAGAAAAAAAATGGTGGTGAAACCTGCCGAAGCGATTGCAGGTGTACAAGAGTGCGACGCAACAGAAGCTTTATAGCTGTTCTGTCGGCGGCTACCAAATAAAAAACTCAATTGTGTAAGGTGTTGTTTCTGCATGGTTGATTATTGCTCTAAAACAGTAATGCTGAATGGCGGAAGTGTGATGGTTTGGTCGGCCTTGCCTTTAGTTTTTGTCAGCCCTTCCACATCTAAAACGTAATGCTGCAACGGTGCTGAATACGATGTGTATCTCAGTCCTTTCAGCAGCGGCTTGCCGGAAATGGCTTGTGGCTGCGCCGAATAATTAATAATAAGCCCTTTCGTTTTTTTGCCGCTATTCACCAACCAGCCATGCAATGCCGGGAAAGATTGTGCATTGTTGGGCAACAAGGTCGGGCTGGTTGCAAACTGAAGTGAGGTAAGTGTACCGCCGTTGCGGGTGAGAGCCGCAAAAAAGTGCAGGGCCAATCCGCCAGCGGTTAGTGTAGAAGGTGTTGTTTTGATCTTCTCGTTCCGGAGATGACGAAGGCCGTTTTCGTTAGAGAAGATAGCTCCGAAAATGGGCCCTTGTATGTTGTGCAGATGCGTGAGAACAATCTGCGGGTTTTGCAAATACGAAACATAAAAAGTAGAAACGAACAACGTATTCGCCCAGGTGCCACGAATAGCACTGCTGTCGCTGCGTACATTAAACTCGGTGGCCCAGATTTCTTTATCAGCAGGCACCCGCATGTGTTTGTGACGTTCGGCTACACTAAAGCCGGTGAGGAGCATACGGTTGTAGGCAGTAGGGTCGTTGAGCAGGGCTAATTCCTGCCGCTGTCTTTCTGCAGGGTCTTTGCTAAGCGGACTCGTTTCCGTCAATCCTTCCTGGCCTGCCTGGTTGTTGGTCCGCTCTCTTGCGCCATCAATGCCAAATGGTGTGTACACATGAAAGATGACAGCATCGGCATTGGTAGCGTATTGCAACACCCGTTCGGTCCATTGCTTGTGTCGTTCGCCACGGACTTGCTCCCAACTGACGACGGCGCATTTGGCTTCCGGAAATTCTTTTTTGATCGCTGCGATCCATTGATAACAAGTTTTGCCGTAGTCTTCCGGTGTGGGGAAACGGGCTGTTTCTAATTTCAGGTTGAAGTAAAGCTCATTGCCCATTTCAATGTAGCGAACAGGAAGGCCAGCGGCTTTGGCTCTACGAAGCCCACGAAGCGAATGCTCCAAATCTTTTGAAAGCATGTTGAGCACATACACCGGTTCGGCGCCGGAGGCTTTGATGGCAACGGCAAAATGCTCAATGGGATAACGCACATTCGCTTCCTTCCATCGTTCCGATACGACCCAGTTGATTAGCAGGCTATCGGGAACGGTAGGGTCAATCCAGCCACGGTCCCAATCCCACGTATTGGCGATGGTGCCTGCCGGGTAGCGAATGGAATTAGCACCCGTGCGAACAAATCCTGCAAGAAGTTGAGGATTGTTCCAGGGCATATTGATGGTTCCGGCATTACCGTTGACACCGGCAAAATGGTGTGCAATTGGACGTGAGGCACCCTTGGAAACTTCAATCGTTTGCGCTGTTGCCACTAACGAATAGGCGAATAAAAATGTGGTGAAAAACTTCTTCATAAAGACTTGCTGTTTTTAGGAATGGGCATGCTGGCTTTTGTCTCTCGCTGCCAGCCCTGTAATTGGCCCAAAAGGCGATTGACAATCTCGGGATGTTCGGAGGCGATGTTCCTTTTCTCGCCTTCGTCCTTGGATAGATCGTAAAGAGAAAGGCTGCCATCTTCGAGCGACTGAATGAGTTTATAGTTACCTACACGAACGGCTGATGTGGGCCGTCCGCCCTGGTTGCTGAAATGCGGGTAGTGCCAGAAAAGCGGCTTTTGGCGGGAGAAGGTTCGGCGGTTGATTACCGAAGCAAAACTTTCTCCGTCCAAAGTGCTTTGTGGCTGTTGCACGCCACACCACTGAAGTATAGTGGGAAGAAAATCAGTTGTGGTGACCTGTGCTCCGCTAACGCCGGGTTTTTGCAGGGATGGATGATAAAGCAGTAGCGGAATGCGAATGCCGCCTTCGTACAAAGTGCCTTTACCATTGCGAAGCGGAGCCGATGTTGTTGGCCGTTTTTCTCCGGCTTCGTCAACTACAACACCGCCGTTGTCAGAAATAAATAGGAAAACAGTGCTTTTGAGCAGCCCTTTTTCTTCCAACTTTTTCCATAGTGCTCCTACATTTTGATCCAATTCTTCCACCATTGCAGCATAAAGCGGGTTGATGTCGTCTCCATATGGATTCTTTATGGCTTTGTATTTGGCAGCAAGTTCAGGTTTTGGTTGCAAGGGTAAATGCGGATTGTAATGCGTAACCATCAAAAAGAAGGGGGCAGTATGAGCGGAGTCTAGATAGGTCAGGGCATCAGCAGTAATCATCTCCGTGATTTGTGGAAGGCGGTAACGGCTACCAGCACTATCAACACCACGAATCCAAACATAGGTGTTCCCATCTGGAATTAATCCATAATCATAATGTTTTACAAAATCAAAGCCATTTTTCCCTGGATAGCTGGAATCAGGATGAGTGTTTTCACCTAAATGCCATTTACCAATTAGAGCAGTTTGATATCCTACAGGTTTTAATAGTTCGGGAATAGTTTGAACAGCATATGGTAGGTAATTAATAAATGGTGCTGGCAAAACTAAAGACGACACATCCGTTTTTCTGCCATCAATAAAATTAGTGATACCAATACGTGCAGGATATTGACCAGTTAAGATACTTGCTCGTGTAGGGGAACAAACGGGAGCAGCTGCATATGCTTGTGAAAACAGAAGGGATTTTCCAGCAATCCTATCAAGATTAGGAGTTTTTATATACCGGTTACCATAACAGCCAAGATCATTTCGGCCCAGGTCATCGGCCACAACAATTACTACATTTGGACGTTCCTTTTGGGCTTTAACAAAAAAAGGACATATCAGAATAAGAAGCGTTATACATTTCTTCATACACTTGAATCAAGCACAAACTACCTGAGATACCCCTCTTAATCAGTTCTAATTTTGCTATATTGACTGTGTTTTTTGAAAAACGGAGTGAATTGAAACCAAAAAAAGACAAGTAAAGTCAATAGATAGCTGTCAAACGTGTTTGATATTGGGTGGAATATCACTAATGAATGATACTGCATTTATAGAGAAGGAAATGTCATGACACATACTAGCAGCTAACTGTTTCATCAAAAGTTACCTGAATTTTCCTTCCTTAAAAGGATTTAATGAAAACGGTTCCTGAATTTGAGGTATAAGTCCACATGGCGGGCCTGTTCTTTTTTCAGTTGCCAGTCCATATTTCGATACATCCAGCGATTGATTTTTTCCTTAACATTCTTTGAGATGATTTTATTGTAGTCATCACGGAAATAAGCTGAAAATATTTTGTACCCTGCTGGCTGATTTG
>CALCII010000003.1 GCA_937907395.1 uncultured Chitinophagaceae bacterium | reverse complement strand
TAAAAAAAGAGCGGCGCCACAGGCGCCGCTCTTTTTTTATGCTCTTTTCTTTTTCATCTTTTTAATATCCTGGTAGTCCAGGAAGTAAATCACTTTTAACGAGAGGTTGTTATTTTGATCTGATTCTAATGTATTGCCTAAATTTTTGAAGTAATCCCGTTCCACTGTACTGCCAAAGTTGAAAATGGAGTTTTTCCATACAATATTAATAAAGCTGCCGGGAGCAAACTGCCAGGTATATACCATATCAATATTGAAGAAGTTTACATTCTGGTTCACTTCTTTGTTGAAGCCGGGATTCGAAATAAGACGTCCATTGTTTTGCAGTGTGAAGAATTCTTTATTGTCAACAGAGCTTACATAATGACGCATGCGGTAAGTGATTCCCATTTTATTGGTGAAACTGTATTTCAGTTCGAGGATATTCTCCACCGTGTTTCTTTTCCGACGTGCAAAAATAATATCATCTCCCTCGATGGTTGTGAATCCGATATTGTTAAAGCGTGGCTGGAAATTAACTCTTTGTGAAGCAGAGAATTTATTATTAAAACGCATGGAGTGCCCAAGGCTAACATCCAGTCCGCTCATTTTGTAAAAGTTGAACTGAGAGCGATAAAATGTTTCAAGATAGAAGGAATATCTTTTTGCTTCATTACTGTTTACCCATGCACCGTAGCCTAAGTTTGCTGTTTTATGAAAGAAGTAACCTTCTTTCCTTGGCTCGTAGAAATCATTCGAAGCTGTATTCATTTCAATATCTGCTCCCAGCCACCAGAGTTTTTTGGTTTGCGCATTTACATTGAAATTAATATTGCCGTATTGATAGGTTTCTTTCAAAGAGCCAATAGGTGTAAACAGTTTGCTGAACTGTGTATTGAAGTTGATGCGAAGCTGGTTGTACCATCCTTTCGGTTCATTCCAAAAGTATCCGAAATAAGCACCATGAGTGAGGTAGTTGTTATTAGTGAAATAACCGAGATCGCTGTGGCGATATTTGGTGTCCATTAATTCCTGCCAGATGTTGAATGTAAAATGGCCACTCGTTTTACCAAAATACAGGTTCTGGTTATATCCGTTCAGGTTCTTGCCATCGGCTTTGTATCCTATTAGCTGGCTGATTGAAAATTTACCGCCAAAGTTCCAGGTGTTTTTCTTGTCATTAAAATCAAACAAGCCTGCAGTAACATTCGCATCATAATCTTTTCCATTTCGTATCACACTGGTATTAATCAATGAAATACTTGAATTGTGTTTCAAGGCCTGGTCTAGGACAAATACATTGTAGTTGGTTAACGGATCGTTCAATACTTTACGTTGCTCTTTTGTTACAGAATTTTCTATGGTTGCATATTGGGTTTGTGTAATAGCATTTAAAAAGCCAATCCCCAATTTGCCCTGTGTTCTTCCCGAAATTTTAGTGGCATTCAGTAATTTAGATTGAGAAGGGTTTTTAAGTACCGTTTCATTTGAGCCAGCAGCATCCCTGTTTTCGTAATAGTGAAACGGTGTGCCGCCAATTCTTCTTGAATAAAACAATCCTCCCTTACTAAACAATTCTGTTCCTTCATTAAAAAACGGACGGAATTCATTAAACTGAACCTCAAAAGGTGTAAGATTTAAAACCTGGTTATCGCTTTGTACCTGTCCGAAATCCGGAATGAGAGTAGCGTCTAATGTAAAACCCTGGTTGAGTCCGTATTTTAAATCCATTCCTCCGTTCAAAAGTGTGGTTGTGTTACTGATGCCCGGTTGATTCACAGGGAAGTGATTGGCATAAACAGAAAAATAAGGTGATAACTGAAGACGCACCGGAGGTTTGATATTGCTGATGCCGATCCAGTATCCTTCCTGTGTAAGAAAACCATTCACTTTTGGATCAATAGGATTCCATGTGTTTTGTGATCCTGCTTTCTGCCGACGACGGGTGATGTTAATACCCCAGTCCTGTATATCTTTTTTACCGAAGCGAATAGCACTATAGGGTATGAACATTTCAAAACTCCATCCGTTTTCGTGAATCACAGCTCCGCTTTTCCATACGGCATTCCAGCTGAAATCTTCACTGTTGCCATTCATATTGGGCGACATTTTTGCATCCCATTGTTCATTTAACGGAGTAACAAAATATTCAAACCCGTTCAGGTGATCTTTATATGTGTCTATAATAATGCCAATGTAATCATTCGTGCCAAAGCCATCTCTTCCTTTCAGTTCAGTTGCAATACTGTCTTTTGTACGTTCATAACAAAACCCGCCGAAATAAAAACCTTCGTCATCATACATCAGGTAGGTTACTGTTTTATTTTGTTCGTTTTCAAGAGCGCCAACCTTCGGGCGAAACTCCACGAAGCCGGTTGCAATAGAAGCATCAGCCCAGGCAGAATCGTTCAGCAGTCCATCAATTTTTACTTTTTGGGTTGTTCGTTTGGCAACAATCTGCCTGGGAGATTTAGCAGATGTCTCTGCTTTAAATTCGGTTTTAGCAGTCTGTGCAAACACTCCTGTAAGAGTAAGACACATCAGTATGAATAGCGTTAGTTGTTTCATCTGGTTGTTTAGCATTTTGAGTAATACGAAGCGAAAGGTAGAAAGGTTACTGCGGCAGAAAAGAAATATGGGACAAGAGGAAGACCATTCATCCCTTTCATTTTCCTGTGTAAAAAGCCGACAAATAAGTCAACGGATGAACGGTTATAATGAAGGATAAAAGTATTATTGAACGTAAATGAGGCAGATTCTATACAAATCGTATTAGTATTTTCAAAATGATAAAGTTTTCTAAATGTCAGATAAATGGCAAGGCCGATTCTCCATTCATCATATTAAAGGGACAATTGAAGATGGAAATTTTAATACTTCGTAAATTCAATCCACCAAAATCAACGTAACATGAGAAAGATTGCATTGCTGGCTTTTGCTGGTATGATTGCCTTATCATCTTTTGCACAAAAAAAGAATCAAACTCAAACAACTGCATCGCCATCAGGTGAAGAGCAGATCTTCAGCAAATTGAAATACCGTTCCGTAGGCCCGTTTCGTGGAGGAAGAAGCGGCGCTGTTACAGGTAGCTACAAAAGCAAAACAACATTTTATATGGGATCCACTGGCGGTGGTGTCTGGAAAACAACCGATGGTGGAAACAACTGGAAAAATATCAGCGATAAATTTTTTGGCGGAAGCATTGGTGCAGTAGCCGTAGCACCTGCAGATGAAAGTATCATCTATGTTGGTGAAGGAGAAAATACAATGCGTGGTAATGTGAGTGAAGGGTTAGGTGGTATGTGGCGAAGTGATGATGGCGGACGTAACTGGAAAAATATCGGTTTGAAAGAAGGGCGCCACATCATACGCATTGTTGTTCATCCTAAGAATCCGGAGGTAGTAATGGTAGCAGTGATGGGACATCTCTTTGGCCCCAACGAAGAACGAGGCGTTTATAAAACAACAGATGGTGGTAAAACATGGAACCGGGTTTTGTTTGTAAATAATCAAACCGGTTGCAGCGACCTGGTAATGGAACCCGGTAATCCTTCTGTTTTATATGCAGGCATGTGGCGTGTGATTCGTACACCCTATAGCCTTGAAAGTGGTGGAGAAGGTAGCGGTTTATATCGTTCAACCGATGGCGGTGAAACATGGACAAATATTTCTGCAAAAAAAGGATTACCTAAAGGTGTTTGGGGAATCACAGGTGTTGCCTTTGCTCCGTCAAATACAGAACGTATATATGCTCTTATTGAAAATGCAAATGGAGGTTTATTTCGCAGCGATGATGCCGGTGAAACCTGGCAACAAATGAGTAGCGATAATAATATTCGTCAGCGTGCCTGGTATTATACAAAAGTGTTTGTAGATCCAAAGAATCCGGATGTGGTTTATTGTCCCAATGTAAATTTCATGCGCAGTAGAGATGGTGGAAGAACCTTTCAATCGTTACGTACCCCACACGGAGATCATCATGATTTATGGATTGATCCCGAAAACGGTGACCGTATGATTGTTGCCGATGATGGCGGTGCACAGGTGAGTTTTGATGGTGGTGCCAACTGGAGTACTTATATGAACCAGCCAACCGGACAATTCTATCGTGTATCAACCGATAACAGTGTGCCTTACCGTATTCTTGCGGCACAGCAGGATAACTCGACGATCAGAATAAAGAGCCGTACAAACGGAACAGGAATTACAGAACAGGATTGGGATGAAACTGCAGGAAGTGAAAGCGGCTATGTGGTGGCCGATCCAAACAATCCTGATATTGTGTATGGTGGAAATTATGGTGGTTACCTGTCACGCCTCGATCATCGTACCGGTGAAAACCGTGCGATCAATGTGTGGCCCGATAACCCGATGGGTGCGGGAGCAGATGTACAGAAGTATCGCTTTCAATGGAACTTCCCCATCTTCTTTTCGCCAAACAATCCTAAGAGGTTGTATTGTGCAGGCAATGTGTTGTTTGTTACAGAAGACGAAGGAAAAACATGGAAGGCACTTTCTCCGGATCTGACCACGAATGATAAGAGCAAACAAAAATCAAGTGGCGGTCCAATCACGCAAGACAATACCAGCGTGGAGTATTATTGTACCATTTTTACAGCAACAGAAAGTTTTGTTGAAAAGGATTTGCTGTGGACAGGAAGTGATGATGGGTTGATTTACATCAGTAAAGACGGTGGTGCTAACTGGCAGAATGTTACTCCGAAAGACGCACCGCCACATATCATGTGGAACTGTGTGGATGTGGATCCGTTTAAAAAAGGGGTGGCTTATTTTGCCGGAACAAGATACAAGCTGGATGATTATACTCCTTATATCTATAAAACGGAAGACTATGGTGCTACCTGGAAACTGATCACCAATGGTATCAATAAAATGCATTTCACACGGGCGGTAAGAGCCGATCACAAACGAAGCGGATTGCTTTATGCCGGTACTGAGTTTGGAATGTATATTTCATTTGATGGTGGTGCCAACTGGAAATCATTTCAGTTGAATATGCCTGTTGTTCCTGTAACAGATCTTACCATAAAAGAAAATGATCTGATCATTACCACACAGGGAAGAGGAATTTATGTACTGGACGATGTAAGTGTATTGCAACAGCTGAAGCCGGGAATTGCTGATAAAAATCTGTTTGTATTTCAACCCAAGCCCGGTTATCGTATGCAGGTAAACCGTTTTGCACGATTCTTTGGTGCACCTAAGAATGCAGGAGCTAATCCTCCTGGCGGTATGGTGATTCCGCTTTATGTAAAAAATGTTACCGACAGCACGAAAGCAACGATATCTGTATTGGATAAAAATAAAAAACTGATCAAATCATTCACAACAGACGGAAAGGAAAAGATTGAAATTGCAAACGGATTGAATCAGTTTGCCTGGGACTTGCAATACCCACCTGCTGAATCTGCCGAAGGAATGATTTTATGGAATGGTACTCCCGGTGCCATTACGGCTCCTCCCGGAATGTATTATGTGAAGTTTATGATTGGTGCAGATTCAAGTGAGATTCCATTTGAATTGAAATCGGATCCTACTTATACAGCCACACAGTTAGATTACGAAGAACAGTTTGAATTACTAACTGCAATTCAGAACAAGTTTAATGAAGTGCAAAAGTCGATCAAAGATATTCGTACTCTACGTACACAAATCAATGATTTTATTGCAAGGCAAGGGAAAGATTGTCCCAAGGAAGTGAAAGAAATGGCAACAGCTATCAACAAGGAACTTACAAGCATAGAAGAAAGTTTGTATCAAACAAAATCAAAAAGCGGACAGGATCCCTTGAATTTCCCCATACGGATTAATGATAAGCTTAGTGGTTTGTTTGATGTGGTGAACAGTGGAATGAATGCGCCCAGTAAGCAATCGAAAGAAGTGTTTGTTGACTTAAGTAACCAGGCAGATGTACAACTAAATAAACTGAAGAAGATTATTTCAGAAGATTTGCCAAAGTTCAATCAGTTGATCCGTGAAAAAGGATTGCCTATAATCGGATTGAAATAAATAAAATACATTTCGTAAAAAAGGGAAGCAGTATTGCTTCCCTTTTTTATTATAAATTAAGCCAGTAGGTGAATTTCATAACTATAGCCCGGTTTTTATTTTTGAATAATGGGTCTGTGTAATAATTGTCGGTATAAACAACAAACAAATCACTCATAGGGCGGTAGCGCCATTGAAAGCGGCTGTTGATATTAAAATTGTTTCCCTGTGTATTGTACTGAAGGAAAGTGGTCCAGAACATTTTGGTGTTAAAGTTGAACTCTACTCTTGGCGAGATCAGGAATAGTTCTGCGTTACCGTAGGTTCCGGGAAAATTTAAATGATAGTAATTAAAGTTTATTGCGATATTCAGATGAGGTATGTGGCGATAGTTGATGTATGCTTCCACTTTTGTATTAGTACCACTAAAAAAACTGCCTGTTCCGGTTCCGATCCCAAAGGCAAATGGTTTGCGGTAGTCGGAGTAGTAACCTATAAATGGTTGATGATTTTTATAAATGCCTGCAGGTAATGGTGTGCCGCCAGTAAATGAAATCGGGTATTGAAGATGAATATCAGAGTAGCCATAGCTCACAACTAGTACTGCCGTATTCCTGAATTGTGTATTTGCATTAAACGAAGTATTGTATTCATTAAAGCTGCCATCGGGATTCAACACATGAAAAGTCTCAACTGTAAATGATTGTTGATTCACTTTTCCTGCTTTCGGATAAAAGCGGTATTTGCTGCTGGTGAAAAAGTGTGTATACCCTTTACGTATTACGGTATCTCTGAGTGCGTCATAATTTTCAATACGCTCCAGAAAACCCATATCTGTATAGTAATTCGTCCCGACAGAACTGATATCAGTTGTAAATTCAAAATTGCGCACATTATAACTTCCACCCACACTCAGGTATTTATTTTCGCCTTTTATTCCCGGTTTAAAAGAAGTATGGAATCCGGTCCAGCTGCTCCATTTTCCTTTCTCATCACTAAAATCAAACTGAATGCCTGCATTTCTTCCAAATAATAGTAAAGGGTCTTTTTGTTTTTCGCTCTCAGAAAGAAAAGCCTGCCTGTTGAGGAAGTATCCACGAACAACAGAACGTTTCAGGATTTTTTGATTTACAGAAACAGCTGTATAATTCTCCGGACTGTAATCATCTTTTCTTCCTGTTTGCATATTCATCAAACCAATGCGGGTGGTTTTTGTAAGATTGCCTGTTAAGCGGGCTCCAGCAAGAATGGGGATTTTATTTCCGTTACGATCCAATCCAATCCTTCTGGAATAAAAGGGGCGTATGGGATCAATACCATACGTTGAATATAAGTCTGCGTTTTCCAGAAAGAAATTTCTTCTCTCCGGAAAAAAGATATTGAAACGGGTGAGGTTGGTTACCTGCCGGTCAACTTCCACCTGTGCAAAATCGGGGTTTACAGTAAGGTCCAGGTTCATAGCAGAGTTCAATGCTACTTTTGCATCGAAGCCTGCATTCGCTTTTACGCTGGTTGGTTTGCCTTCCTGTTGATTGGCCACAACATTCGAAGTTGCATAAGGAATCAATACTATATTGGTGCCGGGAGCAGGAGGTGCCTGGTCCCAGATGAGCTGACCTGTGTACCCTAAGTCGAATGAACGGAAATTAACCGGAACCTTACTCCATACATCATATTCATTTCCTTTTGCATCCACACGAACAAAATTGATCGCCCAGATTGTTTTCTCAGCTGAGTAACGTAATGTTTTAAAGGGGATAGCCACTTCAGCTGTCCAATGATCTTTATAGCGTTTTGTTGCCGAAAACCATTTCTGATCCCAGCTCCACTCGGAATTATTACCGGGGCTTAATTGATCATCGCTCTGAGCATTGAAAGCGTTTACAACAAAAACAAATCCGTTTGTTTTTTCATTCTGTGGATCAAGGATGATTGCAACGGCATCATTACCGTCATGCCCGCCATCACGTTTTAAAGTAGAGATAAATGCTTTTGTAGTATCATAAACCGTGAAGCTGATGTAAAGGAACTGATCGTTATAAAGTGTTTTTGTTTCTGTGTTTTTTGTAGCTGGTCCGTCGTCTGTTGGGAATTTTTTCCAGAAGCCGGTTGCAATTTCTGCCTGCTGCCATTCGGGTTCATCGGGAATGCCGTCAATTTTAAGTGTGGTGTTGGTCTTTTTTAAGTTAAGCATCACTCTGTTTGTTTGCACGGATGTATTCATTGGTTGTGCAAAAGATTTCGCAATGAAAACAACAGTAAACAGTAAAGGAAGAACAAATTTCATGTCCGTGGTTCGTAAGATTGTTTTAAGGAAGAGTCGGCTAATTCGCTGTGAAATTGCTGCTTCCGGCCCATTCTGCAAAAGAAAATAAAGGAACAGGGATTTGTCCTGATAAATGGTGGATTCCTGATATTTGTGGCTACTGCTATGCGAAAGATTTCCTTATATACTTTTTTTCTTTGTGCATTACTCATTGTAGGCACCGGTACCTTCTTTTATCCCAAGTGGAAACAATCAGGTTCCGAAGCTACCTTGAGCTGGGATGTTTCGGGTTACTATATGTACCTCCCTGCCTTTTTTATTTATAAGGATGCAAAGCAATGTTCGTTTCAAAACCAGGTGTTATCGAAGTACCAACCCACGCCCGATTTTCAGCAGGCTATGAAACTGGAAAACGGTAATTATGTATTTAAGTATTCATCCGGACAAGCAGTAATGATGTCTCCTTTTTTCTTTTTGGGGCATTTCATTGCTAAGAAAACAAAATGGTTGAACGATGGATTTTCAAATCCTTACCAGGTGTGTATCGGAATTGGGATGCTCATTTATGCCTTAATTGGTTTATGGGTGTTGCGTAAAATTTTGCTGGAATACTTTTCAGACAATGCAACAGCACTTGGGTTGTTCACGATCACCTTCGCATCCAATTATCTCAACTATGCAGCTATAGATGGAGCTATGACACATAATACACTTTTTACAGTGTATGCATTGCTCGTTTGGTCAACGATACGGTTTTATAAAAATCCAACTGTAGTACGTGCCACAATCATTGGTGCTTTATGCGGATTGGCTGCATTAACCAGGCCAACAGAAATTGTATCTATCCTGATCCCTGTTTTTTGGGGACTGGGTTCATGGAGCGAAGCAGGGCAACGGATTGCTTTTTTTAAAATGAACCTGCGCTATTTGTTGGCGGCCGGATTTGTATTGATCTGTATAGGAAGCATTCAACCTTTCTATTGGAAATGGGTGAGTGGTCATTGGATCGTTTACAGTTATGGCAATGAAGGGTTTGACTGGCTGTCTCCGCATTTTTACAATGGAATGTTCAGTTCACGTAGCGGATGGATTACTTATTCACCTGCCATGTTATTAGTGTTTGCGGGCTTTCCTTTTTTGTATAAGAAATCAAAGCAATTATTTTTTGGTGTTGCTGTTTTCTCTGCTGCTTTTATGTACTTGTGTTTTGCCTGGCAAACATGGTGGTATGGAGGAAGTTTGGGTATCCGTTCTATGGTACAATCCTATCCGTTGCTGGTAATTGCAATTACTGCTTTCTTTGAATGGTTTCTGAAACAAGCAAAACTGTGGCGGTTGATCATGGCTGCTTTTCTCTTGTTTTGCACGTATTTTAATTTCTGGCTCACTTACCAGGCGCATAAAGGCGGATTACTTCGGGCAGGTGAAATGACAGATGCATATTTAAAAGCAATTCTTTTTCAATACGAAGTGGAACCGGAAACACAGTTTTTATTGGATCAAACCGATCGCCATACCCAGCCTCCAGTTTCATCTTCAGTGATTTATTCCAATGATTTTGAACAAGAGTCTGCTGAACATACAACAACAGAAAATGCAATCAACGGGAAAAGTATTTTTCTCAATCAACAAAAACAATTCACTCCGGAATATTCATTCAAAGTTCCTGAAGGAACAAAAGGTTGGGTAAGGGTAACTGCCGATTTCCGTGCCACACAAAAAGAATGGAATACCTGGCGTATGATGCAATTGGTGGTGAAGTTTTATAATGGCGACTATGTTGTGAAATCAAACTATATACGTGTGTTTCGTGTATTGGGTGATGGAGAAACCAAAAGAATATACCTGGATGCAGATATACCTTCTGAGTCTTTTGACCGGGTAGCCGTATTATGCTGGAATGCAGATAGTGATAAGCTCATTCTCATAGATAACCTCAAAGTGTTGTTGATGGAAGAATAATGAGATGTCTGCTCACCTGTAAGGTGACTGACATCGTTTAGCTCTTAATTTCTGAATATTATTAAAAAGAAATTGTGAGGCTGAGCCCGTCGAAGCCGGTTTACGAGAATAAATCCTACTATTCTTCATCCAGCAAATCAGGTCTTCTTTCTTTGGTTCGTTGTACTGCCTGGTCATGGCGCCACTCTTCAATCTTTTTCAAATCGCCACTCAATAAAATATCAGGAACCATCAGATCCCGGAAGTTAGCAGGCCTTGTGTAAACAGGAGGTGCCAGTAAATTATCCTGGAACGAATCTGTGAGAGCAGATGTTTCATCGTTCAGTACACCGGGGATCAAGCGTCCAATGGCATCCACCAACACTGCAGCAGCCAGTTCGCCTCCACTGAGCACATAATCGCCAATCGAAATTTCACGGGTTACATACAATTGACGGATCCGTTCATCGATGCCTTTGTAATGTCCGCAAATCATTAACACATGCTCTTTCATCGAAAGTTGATTGCAGATCCGTTGGTTCAGTGTTTCACCATCGGGGGTGAGATAAATAATTTCATCGAACGTCTGTTCAGCCTGCAGCTCATCAATAGCTTTGGCCAATGGCTCGCACATCATCACCATGCCGGCGCCACCGCCATACTGATAATCATCCACCATTCCGTATTCATTCACAGCCCACTTGCGCAAGTGATGAACAGTGACTTTGAGATGCCCTTTCTCCTGTGCCCGTTTCATAATAGAATGGTTCAACGGACTTTCCAGCAATTCGGGTAATACAGATATGATTTGAATATGCATGCTGCAAAGATAAGAGGGATGTGGAATGCAAAATGTCAGGTGTACGAAGTTCAATGCCCGTCAGCGGCCGAACGCCCCGAGGCAGGTTAGGTAATAATAGACAAAACAGTTTCACTGCATATAATCATCCAGATCTCTCCGTTCTTTCTTCGTTGGCCGGCCCACTTTACTTAAACGTTTTCCTGTATGAAAAGAAGATGCCAGGTATTTGATGCGTTCCAGTTCTTCGGCAGGAGTAATGTCAATATAATATTTAATGGCTTCGCTATATTGCACCCGGTTGTGCAATAAACCAGTTACTTTAATACGCCAGCGTTTGGCCTCTGTTTTAACTTCATACTCATCGCCCACACATACTACACGGGAAGCTTTGCAGGCGTCGCCATTGTATTTTACCTTTCCGGCTGTACAGGCAGCGCCAGCCTGCGAACGGGTTTTAAACAACCGGATCGCCCACAGGTATTTGTCAATTCGAAGTTTTTCTTTGCCGTCCATAACAAATGCAAATTACAATTTGTGTTTTGATTATTTTCGGTTAGCCGGAAGTTCCGGCCACTTCACTTCAAATACATCTTTATGAAATCACTTTTTTTTACAATTGTATGGGTGCTGGTTTCTCTTGTTTCCTTTGCACAATTTAAAGCCGATCGGATCAAATGGACAGCCGATGGCACGGGCAGGTATGAAAACAATAGCGGCTCAATTGTAAAAGTGAATAATAGTACCGGAGCGGAAACAGAGTTGATGCCTGCAAAAGCATTAACTACTTCAACCGGAAACGTTATTGAAATTGCAGATTTCAGTGTTCATACAAACGAAACAAAAATTCTGTTGTTCGCCAACACTACCAAAGTGTGGCGTTATAATACGAGAGGTAATTATTATTTATATGATGTAGCGGCACGGTTCATCAGGCAGATTGGTGCGAAACTTCCGGATCAGAGTCTGCTCTATGCCAAGCTTTCGCCCGATGCAACAAAGGTGGCTTATGTAAGTAAGAACAATATTTATGTAGAAGATGTACTTACCGGTAAAACAACTGTGCTTACTTCCACCAACAACACACCCAAGCTCATCAATGGCACTTTTGATTGGGTGTATGAAGAGGAGTTTGGCTGCAGAGATGGTTTTCGCTGGAGTGCCGATAGCAAGAGTATTGCTTACTGGCAGGTGGATGCCAATAAAATCCGGGACTACTACATGTTAAACACAACCGATTCAAATTACTCACAAGTGATTCCGGTTGAATATCCTAAAGTTGGAGAATTGCCATCGCCTGTTCGCATTGGGGTAGTGAATGTGGAAACTGCTTCTACAGTGTGGATGAAATTACCCGGCGATCCGGCAAACAGCTATTTACCAAGGATGGAGTGGAGTGGTACCAATGAACTGGTGGTGCAACAACTCAACCGCAAGCAAAATGAAAGCACTTTATATTTCTGTAATGCAACAACAGGTGAAACAAAACAATTTTATAAGGAAACAGATAAAGCCTGGATCGATATCAAATCACGCTGGAACGATGATGATCCGGTAGGTTGGGATTTTATAAATAAGGGTGCTGCTTTTTTATGGGTGAGTGAAAAAGATGGATGGCGTCATGCATACAAAGTAGATCGTAATGGAAAGGAAACATTGATCTCAGTTGGTAATTATGATATTGCTAACATCTCGGGTGTGAATGAAATAACGAATGAATTATACTTTATTGCTTCACCCGATAATCCCACTCAGCGCTATCTGTATAAAGTGAAGATGGATGGTAAAAGCAAGCCCCAACGTGTAACGCCGCAAGGGTATACAGGAACCAATACGTATGAAGTATCACCGGGTGCAAAATTTGCCATGCATAACTACACCAACCGGACAGTAATGCCTGCATCTCAAATGGTACAGTTACCCTTACATCAGACAGTTGGTGGCGATGAAATTTTAAAAGTAATCAAACCCGCACGCAGGGATAATCTTGAGTTTTTTACAATTACCACAGACGATGGTATTACCATGGATGCATGGATAAGTAAGCCACGTAATTACGATAGTACTAAAAAATATCCTGTTGTATTGTATGTATATAGTGAGCCCGGCGCCACTACTGTGGAAGACGAATTCTATGCAGGCATGAATTATCTCTATCATGGAGATATGAATAATGATGGCTACTTCTATGTATCATTCAATAACAGGGGAACGCCAACATTAAAAGGAAGTGAATGGAGAAGAAGTATTTATAAACAGGTAGGTCGACTCAATATCCGTGACCAGGCAATGGGCATGAAAAAATTATTACAACAACGTAAATACCTGGATGCATCACGTGTGGCCGTATGGGGATGGAGTGGTGGTGGCTCCACTACATTGCATCTTATGTTTCAATACCCCGATTTGTTTCAGACAGGAATTGCAGTGGCAGCAGTAGGTAATCAATTGTTTTACGATAATATTTACCAGGAACGTTATATGGGATTGCCACAGGAAAATAAAGAAGATTTTATGAAAGGCTCTCCTGTGACCTATGCTAAAAATTTAAAAGGAAACTTATTGTACATACATGGTACGGGTGATGATAATGTGCACTATAGTAATGCAGAAGTACTGGTGAACGAATTAATTAAATACGGAAAGTTGTTTCAGTTTATGCCTTATCCCAACCGTACTCACAGCATTAGTGAAGGCGAAGGAACTTTTCAGCATTTATCGAAGTTATATACTGCATATTTGAAAGAAAAATGTCCGCCCGGAGGCAGATAGTAATTACTGGAGTTGAAACGTTTCTAAGGTCTTCCAAATGCCACCATTCACTTGTTCAATGAATGCAATTTCTGTGAATGTGATTTGTGATGGGAATTCATATTTCTGTATTTGTTCAAACAACTCATCAGTACAAGTGGAGTTTCGTGGATGCATGAGTGTGATATGCGGCTGAAGCAGCATGGGTTGATCATTTATTCCGGCTAAAACTGACTTTCTCAACTGATGAAAAGAATGTTGTTCGTCTGTTCCAGGTAGCATTGCGCCTTTCTCATTTGCTGAGCGATGTACAGGTTTGAATTGGATGGTTATTGCAGGATGCTTTAAATGCAATAAATTGTTCAGCACCTGGTCCAAAAGCTCCAGTTCATCTTCACGACAGAGAGTGACATGGCTTTTAATTAATGAATACTGTATCGGGTTGAAATTCATTCGCACCAACTCAATTATTTTATTGTGTGGTTCAGGTATAAATAATGTGAGTTGACGGCGTGTACTCATTTTTGAGGTTTCTTCAGGCATTTAATTATTCTGTAATTTTGCGCATTCTTTTATCAGATAAATGTAGCGAAATGAATTTACGTGTATCACCTGCCGTGCTTTTTCTTATATCCCTTACTTTAACCGCCACAGCCCAGCAAAAGCAACCGCTTATTAATGGCATGTATGTTCAATGGGGTTATAATGCAGAAATTTATACCAGGAGCACGATACATTTTAAAATGAGTAATGGCGATGATTTTATTCTTCATAAAGTGAAGGCTCATGACAAAGGCGATTATGATGCTATTTTTAAAAAGCCGGCACAGATTTCTATTCCGCAATACAATTACCGGATTGGCTTTTACCTGAATCAACAGCATTCAAAAGCCCTCGAAATAAATTTCGATCATACCAAGTATGTGGTTACAAACGGACAAAAAGCACGGGTAACAGGTATCATTGATGGTGTGCCGGTGAATGGTGATAGTATTTTAAACCCGGCAACCTTTCTTCATTTTGAACATACAGATGGTGCCAACTGGCTGCACATAAATTATGTAAGCCAATCGGTACTTGCAAAAACAACATCAAAATCCAGGACACTGCTTACCAGTGTGTGGAAGGCCGGAGCCGGTATTAATATTCCCCGGACCGATTTTACCTGGCGTGGAGATCGTCTCAATAATAATTTCCATGTTGCTGGTTACAATATAAGTGCAGAAGGTGGTGTGCGTTTATTTATGAGCCGCAAACTCTTTCTTGAAGCAACCGGCAAAACAGGATATGTGCGTTATGTCAATGCATTGGCAAATACAAAAACCACAAAGGGGAACAGGGCTTCACATGGATTTGGTTACCTCGAGGGAATTCTTACACTGGGTTATGATATTAAATTCTGATCAGATTGATGTTTCCAGGCTGTGATTCACAGGTTCACTGTATGTGCCGTTGTTCAACTATGGTATTTTAGTTCGACTGTATACTTTCAAAGGCTAGTCATCCAGTCCTTTTCCTTCCAGAATTTTCGGAGCATATTTCGCAATGCGGCTTTCTCTTGTAGCAGCTTGTTTGGCCGAGGAGAAGAATAACAAATAACCTCTTTGTCTGCCCGGTGTTAATTTTTCAAAAGCTGTTTTTAGTTTTTTATCTTTTGCCAAACGTTGTTTGAATTCTTCGGGTATTTCAAATTCAGCTGTTTTTTTAAACTCCACTTTTGCACCGGATTTCTCCAGCTCAATGGCTTCTTTGATATATGCTTTTATGGTGGATCTGAGTTGGATGATCTCATTCACATTTGTAAACCGGAGCTGCCGCCGGTCCTGTACATTGGCTGTTTGCTGAATCAGTATTTTCTTTTTGTCTTTCAATAATACTCCTTTGAAAAACAGAAGTGCGCAGTAATCTTTGAATCCATGGATCAGTACCACATTCCCGTTTTCATAGGAATAACAGGGGTGCATCCATTTGAAATCTTCATCGAGTTTGAGTTCAAGAATGGTCTCTCTTAGTAATATCATTTCCTCTTTCCATTTTTTGGATTTAGAAAGGAATTGGTCAACTTTTGGATTCATTGTTGTTGTTTACTTTGGTAAAAGCTGAATAAGAACCCAGCTCTTTTCATTTTTTAAAGGTCTTAACGACTAGTTCTTTTTTAAACCGCTTATATATTCGCTTGTATTTCCGTTCCAGTAACAATGAATACATCTGCCATTCTCAAATGTATGATTGCATTTTTTATAGCCATATAATACATGGGCACATTCCGGGCAAAGCCCTGCCATTTTCGACAGGCGGGCAATGTATTCGCTGCTGCATTCGATGCAGGTAGCGATTGTATTGTCTTTTTCCGGTTTATTCATAATGATGAATGTGTTACTGAGTCCTCGTTTATTTTATTTCCAGAATCATTGGAGTGTGTGCAGGTACTTGTAACATGTTTTGAACAGTCACTGGCTTCCCGGTTATGATTTCTGTTGCTTCAAAACGTACCGGTATCATTTGCGAATAGCGTTTTATATCGAGAGTTACGTCACTATTGTTTTTATTCAGAATCACCATTACTTTTTTCTTTTCATTGTAACGGAAGTACACATATACATCATTTTTCTGCGGTGCATAATGAATGAATTTGCCATTTGTAACAGCTGAACTTGTTTTTCTCCAGTTGAGTAAACGGGAAAAGTAATTGGCAGCTTCCTGCTCTTCGGTTGTTAAACCGACGCCGGTAAATGCATTTTTGCTATCGGTGGCCCATCCTCCATAAAAATCTCCTCTTCGTTGTCCGTCATTGCCCAGCTTTTCATTGGTCATCAAAACTTCAGTGCCATAGAAAAACTGAGGTATGCCACGCATGGTCATATACATAGCAATACCCAGCTTCCAGTTATTGAAGTTTTTATTTAAGCGGGTATAAAAACGATCTATATCATGATTGTCCGGAAAGATCAGTTGATCATCCGGATGGGGAAACTGATAATCCTGTGCAATGCCCTGGTAGGTATCATTCCAGGTAGAGAACCAGTTGTTGGTGCTGGTTAAACTGGAAACAATGTTATTGTTTAAAGCAAAATCCATCAGAGTTGGCAAATAGGATTTATACCCATCAAAATTCTTTTTGTCTTTTTGCCAATAAGCAACTTGTGATGCAGTGGTCGACATCTCTTCTCCCACAATATTGAAATTGGGATATTCTTCCAGTATCGTTTTCGTCCATAGAGTGAGAAAATCTTTGTCGGCATATGAGTATGTATCTTCCCGGAAGCCGGAAAGCCCTGCGTATTCCACCCACCAGATGGTGTTTTGAATCAGATAAGCTGCCACCAATGGATTTCTTTGATTGAGATCGGCCATATGCTGGTCAAACCATCCGTCTGTATATTCTTTTTTATCAATCTCAGTGGCATACATATCCGTGAGTGTTGTTTTTAAGAAGTTACAACGGGTATGTGTTTCTGAAAAATTCACCCAATCCTTCATGGGCAGGTCTTTGATAAAATAATAGTTTGTGCCGCAATGGTTCAACACCACATCCCATATTAACCCTATACCTCTTTTCTTTGCTTCTTTCACCAATTGTACAAATTGTTCATTCGTTCCATAACGGGGATCAATTTTATAATAATCAGTTGCAGCATATCCATGATAAGAGTAAGCCGGTTCATTGTTTTCCACTAAGGGGGTGCACCAGATTTGTGTGAAGCCCAATGATTGTATGTAATCAAGGTGATTGAGAATGCCTTGTATATCACCACCATGTCTTTTTCCTTCATCATTGCGGTTTACTGTTTTTTCAAGTAGAGAAGGAACCACATCATTGGTGGTATCGCCATTAGCAAAACGGTCGGGTACAATCAGGTAAATCGCATCTTTCTGAGAATAACTGGTACGATAGGCGCTGCTCTTTTCTCTCTCTAACAATGGAAAGTCTTTTGTAAGAACAGTTTTCCCGTTTTGTTTGAAATTGATTTTTACAATACCTGCTTTTGCAGCCGGATTTATTTTTATTGTGAGAAACAGGTAGTTTTTATTCTCCGTTGTTTGTTTTTTTACCAATTGAACATCCTTGTAACTGAACGTTGGTTCCAGTGCTGAAACATTTGTGCCATAGATCAATAACGTGATTGTATTATACTTCATACCTGTCCACCAGTTTTGCGGTTCAATACGTTCTATGGTTTGGGCAGCGGTTATTGTTTGTACAAGCAGAGCGATGTAGAAGAATAATTGTTTCATTGTTGAATTGTTTGCTGTGTTGTAATCCCGGTAAAGTTAAGCGGTAACCAGATGAAGGTAAGAAGACTATTTTGCTGCAGCAAGTGCTGCCGTTGGTTCAACACTTCTTTGCCTATATTTGTGTCACCTTACTAACCTTTATAAATCAGTTTCATGAAGTTTTTCATTACACTTTTATTCTCTTTCAGTTTTCTTTCCGGATTTGCGCAGTGGAGTACCGATGTCACTGTTAACACAGCTGTTTGTACCATTGGAGGTGACCAAACGAATACAGCTATTGTGCCCGATGGTTCCGGTGGTGCCATTGTTGTGTGGTCTGATAACCGCTCCGGCAATTATGATATCTATGCCCAGCGGCTGAATGTATCAGGTGTGGCGCAATGGGCTGCAAACGGGGTACCCATATGCACAGCCACCGGTGACCAGTTTTTTCCAATAGTGATCAGCGATGGATCCGGAGGAGCAGTGATTACCTGGACGGATTACCGCAACGATGTATCTTATACCAATACCGATATTTTCGCTCAGAAAATTAATGCAGCAGGTGAGGTTCAATGGGTTGCCAATGGTGTTGCCGTATGTACGAACAATACCAATCAGCGTTCACCACGCCTGGTGGCTTTTGGCACCGGCGGGGCAGTAGTGGTATGGGGTGATGACCGCAATGGAACTACCAATTCCGACATTTTTGCTCAACTGATTAATTCAAATGGAACTTTTGCATGGACAGCCAACGGAATTGCAGTTTGTAATGCTTCCAGCTACCAGATCGACCCTCAGCTGATTACAGATGGCAGCAACTCCATACTGCTAACCTGGCTGGATAACCGAAGTGGAACTTACAATGTTTATGCACAGCGTATAGATGCGCTGGGGGTTCCGCAGTGGACGGTGAACGGAGTAGCAATATGTACGGCCAGTGGATTTAAAGGCACAGCCCGAATTGTTAGCGATGGTTCTGCCGGGGCGATCATTTCATGGGAAGATACCCGTAGTGGTAATTCCGATGTATATGCACAACGAATCAATACATCAGGAGTAACACAGTGGACCGCTAACGGTGTGGTGGTTTCCAATGCATCTAATCTGCAGTCGCAGCCCGAATTAATTGCTGATCAGAGTGGAGGTGCCATATTGTTCTGGCTCGACTACAGGAACGGAATTGACTTTTCCGTTCGTGATGTATATGCACAACGCATCGATGGAACTGGTGCTTCTTTATGGACGAGCAATGGTTTAGCCATTTGTACAGTACCAACCAGTCAGCAATGGTATAAATTAGTGTCCGACGGAATGAACGGTGCGTTTTTTACCTGGTTCGATAACCGGAACGGAACCAACGATATATATGTACAGCATGTGATAGCAGACGGAACACCTGTTTTGGCTCTTAATGGAGCGATTGTTGCTGGTGCTGCCGATGATCAACAGTATGCTGCCATTACTTCTGATGGTGACTTTGGCGCCATTATAGCATGGGAAGATAAAAGGGGAGGAGTTGCCAATGATATCTATGCACACCGCATAGTGAATACTACGATTCCCACACCTGTATCTTCATTCATTGTTGAAAAGACGATCAGTGTGTTTCCCAATCCGGTGCGGAGTACAGGAACCTTATTGGTGAAAAATGCAACTGCCGTCACAGCTATTTACGGGGCTGATGGCAAGCGGTATGCTATTCCTGTTTTTAATTCTTTTTCGATGCAGCAGGCAGTGGTATTGCCTTCACTTCCTTCCGGTATCTATGTAATGGAGTTTCGTAATAAAAAGAATCAAAGGGAATTGCAGACGATTACAGTGTATTGATAGAGGAACAAACGATTCAAGAAAAAATCCGGAGTTGAACACTCCGGATTTTTTATTTAGATAAAGTAATTAATCTGTTAATGAAAGAGCACTTACCCTGTTTTATTAAAACACACCTGAAACAGTAATCCCAAAATTATTGGCGATATAGGAAGCGTTGGAAGGATCTTGATACGTCATGAATGTATATGACAAACCAAATACACCATATCCGGCTTCCAAAACAATACCTGGGACAGATGTGAATTTTTTGTTCTCACCAATTCCATCAAAATTGAGGCGAATAGCCTGGTGAGTAACCATACCGGCAGCCAAACGTAGTTTCTTCACTGGCATGTAGTTGGCAGTTACCTGAAGAGGAATGCGGGTGAGACGGATATGTGCATTATCTGCTTTTGTTGTGAGGTATTTGATACCAATACTAGAGCGAAGAAAAAACGTTTCTTTTTTATTCAGGCGAAACTGTGCTCCTGCAAAGAGTGTGCCTCCTTGTCCGGCTGTGAGAGATTGTGTGCTGCCATCAGTAAAAAATACTTCGGCTACTTTATCTCCGCCAAACTCCAATGCTCCACCAAGCAGGAAACGGACAGGTTTGTTTGTGGATTTTTTCTGGGCATCAACTGTGTGTGCCAGCAACAACATACATACGAAGACAAAAAAGATAGATTTCATAAATTATAAATGAGGCTGCAAGATAAAGAGGTGAGCCGTATTGAAAAGGTTTGTTGAATGATTGTTTTGTACGAAAAATCCATTCAGGAGGCGTTCCTGTCAATAGATCGTCTGTATTATGTAATTCTGTTATTTGTTTACCAAACCCTTATCTTTGCCCTGTCTTTTATATGCCGGCAACCAACTGCCTCACAGAGTTTTTTTCCAGGTGGCCGGTAATCATTCGTTTTCAACGTCCGTATCAAAGTTAAGTTAGCATCACAGTTAAGTTTAGTAAGGTTATCAGTTCAGTATCGTTAGCGTCAGTAGTTATTAATTGGTTCACACATTAAAACAACGGCACAATGAAGCTCTCTGAATTTATCATGTTAAGCGAAGCCGACAAGCAACATGCACTCTTACATAGAGGTGTGTTGGTTGCTAAACGTAAACAACACAATGTTATCCTGTTTTTATTCCGGCTGGAACATTATTATGTGGAAATGTGGTGCAACACAGAATACCGTGCCATCACACAATACAATGCTTTTACAGGCAGCGCATTGCTGGAACCGTATATCAATCAGATTTCAATCCGGCAACTATTGCAATAAAATAAAAGGATCATTTAAGTCGTAACAGGCTTAGTGCTTGGTACTTACGTATGCAGAAAGTGAAATGTCTGGAGAGGTCGGACCGCTGTTTTATGGCACTAACTCAAATAATTACAGTCATTACCAAAAGAAAGTGTATCTTACAGCTGTTAATTTGAGTTTCGCATCAGTAATCGTTAATTATTCTGCTAATCATTCTGCATCTTAGTTAGTTTCTACTTCTTGCCCTCAAGCATTTTTCATTTTATATTTTTTTAAGAACATGAACATTTATGTGTCAAATTTAAGCTTCAACGTTCAGGATGAAGACTTAAGAGAATTTTTTGCTCCTTATGGAGAAGTAACTTCAGCAAAAATCATTAACGACAGGGAAAGCGGCCGCTCACGTGGTTTCGGTTTCGTTGAAATGAGTGATGACGCTGCTTCTAAAAAAGCAATTGCTGAACTGGATGGTGCTACGGTAGAAGGCCGTGCCATTAAAGTGGTGGAGGCAAAACCAAAAGAAGATCGCCCTGCCCGTAATGATAACCGCTATAACAATAGCAACAGTTACAACAAAAACAGGTATTAATCTGATAAAGCCTCTTTTTTGCAAAGCCTCACTGAATAGTGGGGCTTTGTTCGTTTGTGCAGGATAACGTTTCTTTACGAGGATGTGGTGTAATTGACTTCGGTTATAAGAAGCAACGTCTCTTTCAGAAGACGTTGCTGAGAAGTAGGGGCTTTTGTGAGGGATTAAATGTGCTAAGATTTAATACCAGTGCATAAAATGATTGTATATCTTTAATGGGCTCTACTCTTAGCAAACACTTAATCGTTTTCCTGTGTATTCAAATCTCATCATCAGAAACTGGTGTGTCATCATCTGTTTATTGTCATTTAATGTGACATTTTCACAACAAACAAAACTTTCCCTTCAGGTTATTAATCTTCCAAATGAACTGGAAGGGCAATCAATCGCCATTGCAGGTACAGTAAATGGCTGGAGCAACAGTACCACTACTTCAACTGTTACATCACATACTTTAAACTATAGTATTGATATCGATACATTGATAGCCCTGGGCAGTGAATGGATTGATGCGCCTTCCGGTGCCAATACAGGTTTTCGTTTTGTGAAGCCGGGTACATGGGAAGATAAAATCCGTGCTTACTTTCAAACCAACGATGCTAATTTCAGAATTGCCCTGCAGAAAGGAATCCTGAATGTGGTGCTGATTGATGCAAAGAATGAAGTTGTTCCCATTATTGACCAGGATAAATGTGTTGAAGTTAACGGCGTAAGAGCTGATAACTCTTTGTTCAATAAAATAGATCCCACCCGTTTTACTTTTCCCGGTGGTAAGTGGAAAGCGTTGATCATGAGTTATGATGATGGAGGCTACCAGGACCGTAATCTTGTTGCTATATTCAACTCATACGGTATCATTGGTTCTTTTAATATCAATTCGGGTTTATTGGGAAATCCGGATAAGATAAGGGCAGATGAGGTGGCAACTTTATATGGTCCTAATGAAGTGGCGTTGCATACGGTTAGTCATCCACACCTGGAAAATGAAACAGATGCCAATCTGTATAAGCAAATTGCCGATTGCCAGACAACCATCTCGAATCTCGTTGGTTACAAAGTAACAGGAATGGCCTATCCTTTCGGGAGTTATGATAAGCGTACGTTGACCATTTTGTCCAACCTTGGAATCCTGTACTCACGTACCACCATCAATACGTTCAGTCTGGCTATTCCCTACGATCTGCCAAACAACCTGCTGCGCTGGAATCCCACCTGTCATGATTCCGGAGGTGATTACTGGGCAAACCAGTTAATCAACTGGAACAAAGAAGAAATGGCTTTACTGCATATATGGGGCCATAGCTGGGAGCATACAAGCAGTTGGACTTCGCTCACCGATTTATGTGCAAAGCTGGCACATCGTTCAGATATATGGTATGCCAAAGCATGGGAAGTGGCTAATTACTTTAAAGCTATCACCGATCTGGTGCCGGTGGCAAATAACGGATATTACAATCCTTCTTCCACCACCTCTGTATGGGTGAAAACAGATGCAGGGATCAAAGAAATCAAACCGAAACAAACAGTTACCGATTTGGTGTTGAGTTCTGAAACGGGTGCTGCTAATAATACACAGGCAAAACTTCTTGTATATCCCAACCCCTCTAACCACGAGCTCACAATTGCACTCAATAAGGCGGTTGCCCATGGGAAGGTGAGGATTACATTATTTGACATTACCGGTAAAGAAATAATAAACCAGAAAAAAGAATTGCAGAATAGCAATGATCAGCTGTTTACCATTGTTGATGTTTCTGGTTTGCCCAATGGGGATTATGTGGTTAAGGTTGAATCGGGGCGTGACCTGTATACAAAGCATATCTCTGTAAAGAGGTAGGCGTTTCTTTTTTTCTTACCTTATAATGTTTTCGCATAAAAAATTGCGTACATAGATCAATTGATTTTGACAATAAGCAGAGCGAATTTCTAAATTAAATTTACAGTGAATAAGTTATTTCTTGAATGTAGAATATTTGTATCTTTTGATAGAAATTGAAATCGATTGGAATGGATAAGATAATATATGTAGAGCGTATTAGTGAAGAAATGGGATTAACTGTGGGTTACTCTAAAACCCTCCCTTTAGCGCATAAAAATCTATTGGCAATTTATGGTCAGGATTTGCTTGATAAGTTTCGACAAGAAACAAATGATAATGGAGTTTTTCGATTTGTTGATAAATATTGTCAGTTCATTTTCTTTGTTGAAACAGCTTTGTTGCCAGAATTTACTATCGTGTTAAGGTTTCTTGATTGTAAAAAAGATGTCAATTTGGCATTGGATTTTTATACTGCCGCAAGTTCTAAATTGACGGAAGCTGAGAGAGACAAGTTTATGCAGTTATTTAGTGAAATCGAAACGCTTTCAATGTCAGAGTATGCTAGATTGGAGATTTTGAAATTCTAAATTAAGTGTTAGGTTTTATTTATTAGTTATGGTGATTTTATAAAGGAATTTAGTTGAAATAGAATATTCCTTGTATATATTCATTTTATATTCTTTATCATATTTAATGTTGCGATATAGGTTTTTATCTTAAGAGATTCCATTTTGAAGTATCTTAAGATCGTTTACCTATCTTAATATTTGAGTAAATGAATTTAGGAATTAATATAGAGTTCTTTGAGGAAGAAAAGCATGATAAGTTAATGTTTGGAGTTTTATATCTCAATCTAAATGGGAAAAATTATATTGATTTTAAAGGAACATTTGCTGATGTGTTCAGAGTTATCAAAGTTATTTATGCCAAAGCTGTATCAAGAAGCCAACTCTATACATTGGTTAATTGTACATTCAAGTATTCAGATGGCGAGACCTATCGATTTTATGTGAATGAGATATACGAAGGGGCGCATCTTGGAAAAGTAACGGATCTAGATTGTTCTGAGGCGGAATCTACTTTTACAGGCTTGACTAATTGGATTAATAAAACACGTATTAAGCCTGAGATAGTTTTCTCTTCAAATGAGGAAAGTAAAGTTGTCATTAAAGAGCAGTTTCAAAGAGAGTTTAAAATTAGTGATACTCTAACATTAATGATTTGTGAGTTTTGTACTGAAAGGTATGAGCGGAATATAACTGAATTGAGAAATTCGAGTTATGTCAGGTTTATATCTTCAACAATCACTAGTAGGCATGAATTATTTAAGAATATTTCCGCTTTTCTGAAATTTCTATCATTATTTACAAATGATGTCCCGAAATTGACAAGTTTGAATTATACACTAATTGATAAAACGGTTGTTAAAAGCTTAAGTGATCTGGCCGAAGTTAATGATAATGAGAGCGACTCAAGTATTACTTATGATAAGCTAGAACCTTTATGGCCCGAAATTATATTTCGATTCTTTTCAGAGCGAGATAAATTTTGCAAAGTTATTGATTTATTAATTGAGAGTATTACCAATACTACTGCTGAAATATCATTCTTGAATTTAACAACGGCATTAGAGGTGATGCATAAATATTTTTATGAGGATATTAAGAATGATGAGATAGATATTCTAAATTCTGAACTTTTCGATAAGGTTGTTCAATCTCGCCGTTCTGCTAAATGGACTCAAATCATGAGGTATGCTCATCTTTTTAAAGAGGCATATGTGTTTGATTCTATTAAAAATTTATTTTCAGATCGTTTTTCTGTTGTTGAAAAGTTGAAGGATAGTCGAAACTATTATACTCATTACTCCGAAACTAATAAGCATGTTTGGACTCCTAATCAATTATTTTACATTAATACTGTTTTGCGTCGCCTTATCAGCGGATTGATTCTAAGAAAACTACTATTGCCAGAACAAGTGATCAATAGATCTATAAGTAGCCAATCTGCTTTTTTTTATAATGATTATGAGAAAAATAAATTTTCTGTTAAGTATGTAGATTCTAGTAGTTTAATTATTGATGGGGGTTTCAATGTCTTATAGTTATTTCTATTTAGTCTCTGCCCCTAGGATTTTATAATACAGGCTATATTATTGAATAATGCTATTCACGAAAAAGCACAGACCTCATCGTCTGTGCTTTTCCGTATCATCTGTGAGCTACCTTCTTACATCCCCGCAAAATGCTTATGGAAATAAGGAATGGTTTCAATGCCTTTATAGAAATTAAACAAATCATATTTTTCATTCGGGCTGTGCAGGTTGTCGCTGTCCAGTCCAAAGCCAAGGAACACTATCTTAATGCCCAGCTCCTGTTCAAACAATGCACAAATAGGAATACTGCCGCCGCCACGTACAGGAATAGGATCTTTTCCAAATGTGTCTTTGATGGCAGCAGCTGCAGCACGGTAACCCTTACTGTCGATAGGTGTCATATACGGTTCGCCGCCATGATGTTCGCTGGCTTTCACGGTTACACCTTCGGGAGCAATGCTTTGAAAATGTTTCAGCAGTTTCTCTGTAATCTTTACAGACGATTGATTGGGCACCAACCTTGCCGAAATTTTTGCATACGCTTTACTCGGCAATACGGTCTTGGCACCTTCACCTGTATATCCACCCCAGATACCGTTTAATTCCAATGTGGGACGGATACCGGTACGTTCATTTGTGGTAAATCCTTTTTCGCCCCAGAGTTTGTCAACACCCAGGTCGGCTGCATATTCATTTTCATCAAAAGGAGCAGCGGCCATCAGCTTGCGTTCTTCAGGAGTGGCTTCCACCACATCGTCATAAAATCCGGGAATAGTGATGTGGTTGTTTTCGTCATGACAGCTGGCAATCATCTTCGCCAGCATGGTGATGGGGTTGGCTACAGCACCACCATAAACACCGCTGTGCAGGTCACGGTTGGGACCTGTTACTTCTACTTCAATATAACTGAGTCCACGTACGCCAATATCAATGGAAGGATGTTCCATACTCAGCATAGCTGTATCGCTGATGAGGATCACATCGGCTTTCAGTAATTCTTTATTTTGTTTTACAAACGTAGCCAGGTTGGGACTGCCCACTTCTTCTTCGCCTTCAATAATGAATTTGATATTGGTGGTGAGGGTGTTTGTTTGCACCATGGTCTCCAGTGCTTTCACGTGCATGTAAAACTGTCCTTTATCATCGCAGGCGCCACGTGCATAAATTTTTCCGTCTTTGATGGTTGGTTCAAAAGGACCGCTGTGCCAGAGGTTGAGCGGATCGGCGGGTTGCACATCATAGTGCCCGTAAACGAGTACAGTGGGTTTGGATGCATCCACTATTTTTTCTCCGTATACAACCGGATGGCCGGCAGTAGGATAAATTTCAACTTTATCGGCACCGGCTTCCAGCATGCGTTGCTTCACTGCTTCTGCACAGGTGATCATATCTGCTTTGTGTTCGCTTTTGGCGCTGATAGAAGGAATGCGTAATAATTCTAATAACTCTTCCAGGAAACGTTCTTTGTGTTGTTCCTGATACTCTTTCCAGGCTTGCATATCATTCAATTTTAGATGAGGAATGGGCAACGAATGTAGGAATTTTCACGGGTCAAAAAACCTGAAACCGGAGGAATGGTGGTATGAATTTCATCAGCATCTTCAACAGCCGTTAAGGATTTGTAAAGATTGGCAAATGTGAAAAGTTTGTGCAACAAAGAATCACCTGCATCCGTTAGGTTTGTATTCAATTTTTCAGCAGCCTCTGCCGGTACTACTTCAGCTTGCCCAATAAACGAAGGTGTTTCCGTCAGGGGCTGCGCCTATTTAGTCCGTTTCAGTAAGAGCGTTGCGCCACTCACCAGCAACCACATTACAATCAATACCAGTAAAGAAAATTTCACCACAGCAAAAAACCAGGCAAGAAAAGCAGTGGTACCTGTAGCACCATGTTGCAGGGAAGAAAGCATAGCTGCATTTTCCACCACATCACACAATCCGGCTTTGAGCGCACCAATGGAAAGCAGCCGTGATAGTACAGCCATGGCACCGTTTTGCTTTAGTGAAACACGGTAACAGAGCTGAAAGAAAAATACACTGTAAAAAAACAGGTACACAAAATCAATCCAGGTGTTTTGAATGGCATGTGTAAGTAGTGGCTTGCTTTGAAAACTTGCCCATTCGTTAATGATGGTATTGGCCTGTTCTTTTGTTTTAGCCAGTTCCAAAGAAACAATACCAGCTTTGGAGGAAGGGAATTTTGTAAGTGCAGACCCATGCCAGCGCATTACCAATGTCATGGCAATGGTACCAATGAAAAAAATAAACAAGAGCCGGTTGCTTCGTTGGCTGAGCGAACTCATTTTATCCTAATTGATCATATTGTTGTTGAACAAATTCCCAGTTGAGAACATTCCACCAGGCGCCAATATAATCGGCACGGCGGTTCTGGTATTTGAGATAGTAGGCATGTTCCCACACATCTAATCCCAGCAGGGGTGTGCCTTTGATATCGCTGATATCCATGAGCGGATTATCCTGGTTGGGTGTGGAGCCAATGCGGAGTTGTTTGTCTTTATCGGCATAGAGCCATGCCCAGCCACTGCCAAAACGGTTTTTGCCCGCATCGCCAAACTGCGTTTTGAATGCTTCCATACTTCCGAAAGAAGAAGTGATGGCAGCCGCCAGTTTCCCTGAAGGAGCGCCACCGCCATTGGGCTTCATACATTTCCAGAACAGTTCGTGATTGAAATGTCCACCTGCATTGTTCCGCATCTTGACAGAATATTTTGAAATAGATTGCAACACCAGTTCAATGGGTTTGCTGGTGTCCACCTTCTCTGCCATAGCTGCATCTTTTGCATTTTTTGAATAGGCCGAAGCATGTTTGCTGTAATGGATTTCCATTGTCATTGCATCAATCACCGGCTCCAGTGCAGTATAAGTATAGGGTAGTGGTGTTTGATCAAAGCCGGTTACCAATGGTGCTCCATGAAGTACTTTGGTTGTGCTGCAGCCTGCCAGTGCATCTCCTGCAATACCAGCTAAGGAAACGGCTAATGTTGTTTTTACAGACTGGTTCAGAAAACGGCGGCGGGAATATGGTTGTGGCATAAAAATAAATTTAGTACTTCAAGGTACAATCTATCCGTATGAAATGTGTCACAAAAATGCAAGAGAAATTACTGTTGCGGTTTCTCTTTTAAAAAACGGTTGAGTTTTAACGTGCGCAACAATCGGTAATAAAACTCTGCATTAAAGATTTGAGAATCCTGCATGGCTTTGAACGTAAGGAACATACCAATAGGAATGAGTATAAATGTGGAAAGCCACATGCCGGCATAGGGCAGCAGCACATCTTCCTTCACCATTTTTTCTCCACTTGTATTAGTGATATGAAATACAATGAAAAACAAAACAGAGATCACCAGTGGTAACCCAATACCACCCTTGCGGATGATAGAGCCCAGCGGAGCCCCAATGAGGAACAATACAAGGCAGGCAAAAGATAAGGTGAACTTGCGGTGACGTTCCAATTCGTGCAGCCGCAATAATTTCTGTTGCTCGGTATAATCAAACGAAATAAAATCGAGCTGACTTTTCAGCGACGATACTTTTGATTTTGCATTCGCATATATGAGTGTGCGGGTACTGTCTTTGATTAACTCATTCACTGATTTGAAGGTCATGGCCTTAGTTTTCTTCTTCCATACACTATCAGGCAGTTCAAATGGCTCGTAGGGATTGAGATCGGTTTTTGCTTTGGCGAGTTTTGTTTTGTTGGTGCGTTTCAATGAATCAATCACCGTAGTGAGCTGACTGAACGAAAGCATTTTATAAAAACTCTTGAAAGTGGAATCGGCTGTTTTATTAATCTTAAACGAACTGAGGTCAAATACTTTTTTATATTCTTTAAACCCTAAACGGTAATAATCGGTTTCGGTAGTGCCCGGTGCCCCTTTCTCCTGGTAACGCCATCCGTTATTGAGATTGAAAATGAGAAAACGTTTATCGGGCGTAATTGTCATTGTTCCCTTTTCGGCAAGGATGATATTATCCTGCAACGTATAATTACCTTCATAAATGAGTACGTTTTGAATACTGCTATCGTTCAGCTTTTTACCAATCTTGATCGAATATCCATCCAGCTTATTATAAAACACACCTTCTTTGATATCGAATGCAGGTTTGGCTACACGGATATCATAAAGCAACGTACGCATTTTCAATTCGGCAACAGGAATCACATTGTTGGCAAACAGAAACGCCACCACGGCAAGCACAGCCGATGCCATCATTACCGGGCGCATAAAACGGGTGAGAGGAATGCCGGCACTTTTAATAGCCACCAACTCAAATGTTTCACCCAGGTTCCCAAACGTCATGATCGATGATAGCAGAATCCCCAGCGGCAATGCCAGCGGCACCACTGTGGCACTGAGATACATGATGAACTGGAAAAGGGTGAACATATCAATCCCCTTACCTACAAATTCATCGATATACAACCAGAAAAATTGTATTACAAGAATGAATAAAGCAATAAGGAACGTAGCCAGAAAGGGCCCGATAAATGCTTTTAATATAAGTTTGTCAAGTTTCTTAATCACAAATAAATCACTTTCATGCAGGAACAGGCAAATGTAAGTCTTTCAGCTGTTGAGTTGCAACTCGTAAATAACAGAGATTGGATTTTAACAAAGAACGGCATTCTGCAGAAGGCAGTGTATCGGTTTGCAAGGCTCGGCGAAACTTTCATGGCCGAGGCAATGGTACAACGGCTCCCCTCTGATGTGAAAGCCATTGCCTGCAAGGTATCCAGGGGAGAACAATACAAAGGGTTGCCCTATGTGATGCTGGATTACCCACGTGTTTTTGGTAAAGAAGATGTACTGGCAGTGCGTACGTTTTTCTGGTGGGGAAATTATTTCAGCTGTACTCTCCAGCTAAAAGGAACATATAGAGAAATGTATGGACGAAAAATAATGCAGGCATTGCAACAGAAGATCATCCAACCAGGCTGGCTCAACACCAGCGGGGCAGAATGGGAACATGATATCACTTCAGCGCATTACAAACCGGCTGCTGAAACAGATTATGAAGAATGGTTAACATTGCCGGTGCTGAAAATCGTGTACACGTTTCCGTTAGATGCATGGAATCATGCAGATGCACTATTACAACAATGCTTCCGGGAAATCATGACTGTATTGGCAGACAACGATTAATTTCCGAGGCGGTGGAATAACTCTTTAAACTGGTATTCCCAGAGACGGCTTTGATCCTTCACTTCTTTCTTATCTGCAAAATCTTTCACCACGAGAATCGTTTGATTGGAGATTTCTGTTTTTTCGATTCGAAATTCGAAGTATTCATCTTTGGCATAATGATGCCAACGAAATTTTACAAATTTGTCTTCTTCCGTTTCCAGTAAATCAGCTTTGTCTTCAGATCCGTTCCAGTTAAAGGAAAATACGCCATCACGTTCGTCTACTTTATCGGCAAACCATTCTTGCAGGCCAGCAGGTGTAGCAAGGAATTCGTATAAAATAGAAGGAGGACATTTTACGGGAAATTCCAGTGTGTATAAAACTTTCTTGCTCATTTAAATTTGGTCCCTTCTTTAAGGTATATGCAATAATATAAAAATATAGGATCAATCAAAATTTTTAATCTGTAAATGTTGTTTAATGGTTTTTCTGTATTATTTAAACAAATAAAGTATCAATTCACTGAATTTCAGTGGGTTTGGGCAATTTTTTTTGGTACATGTGTGGATAAACTTTATATTAGGTTTAAGTTTTGAGAGAAAAGCCTTTAAACCGGAAACAACCTGAATAAAAATCCAATGCCTGTGTGGCATATTAATGTAAAAACCAAACCTTAAAATCAACGCTTATGAGCATGCGCCAACTCAAAATCACTAAATCGATCACCAACCGTGAATCGCAGAGTCTGGAAAAGTATCTGCAGGAAATCGGTAAGGTGGAATTGATTACCCCCGAAGAAGAAGTAAAACTGGCCGAACGGATCCGCCAGGGCGATCAAAGAGCCCTCGACCGTTTAACAAAAGCCAATCTTCGCTTTGTGGTATCAGTTGCAAAACAATACCAGAATCAGGGACTGTCATTACCCGATCTTATTAACGAAGGAAATCTCGGATTAATCAAAGCCGCACAACGTTTTGATGAGACACGTGGTTTTAAATTTATCTCCTATGCTGTGTGGTGGATTCGCCAGAGTATCCTTCAGGCATTGGCAGAGCAGTCACGTATTGTACGTTTGCCTTTGAACAAAGTGGGATTAACCAATCGTATCAATAAAGCATTTTCACAACTGGAACAGGAATATGAACGTGAGCCTTCAGCAGAAGAGCTGGCTGAAATTCTGGAAATTGAAACAGAAGAAGTTTCGGCAACACTGGGTATTTCTGCCCGTCACGTAAGTATGGATTCTCCCTTGGCCGATGGGGAAGAAAGTACACTCATGGATGTACTGGAAAATCCCAATGCCAATTCCACAGATGAGCAGCTGGATCATAATGAATCCCTGCGCACAGAAATTGACCGTTCTTTAAAAACATTAACCGAACGCCAGCAGGATGTTATACGCTTCTTTTTTGGAATAGGCGTGGATCATCCGTTGAGCCTGGAAGATATTGGCGAACGTTTCAACCTCACCCGTGAGCGTGTACGCCAGATCAAGGACAAAGCCATCAGCAAACTCAAAACCAATACCCGGTGCAAGTTGCTGAAAGTGTATTTGGGCTGATCAGAACCCGTTACAGAAAACCGGAAGCACGTTTCCGGTTTTTTTATTTTCGGTGATGCATCACCGTTTGTGATTTTCTACCTTCGCCATACAAATGAACCGTCTCGTATCATATCTCATTGTTGTCGCCATCGGAACAGTATTGTTCGTTCATTCCCTGGGCAAAGTGCATTTGTTTGATTGGGATGAAATCAATTTTGCCGAAAGCGCCCGTGAAATGATTGAAACCGGCAATTATATGCGGGTGCAAATCAATTACGAACCCTTCTGGGAAAAGCCCCCTTTGTTTTTCTGGATGCAAACAACATCTATGCAGGTGTTTGGCGAAAATGAATTTGCGGCCCGTTTCCCCAATGCAGTTTGTGGTATCGTAACCCTGCTGGTGTTATTTGCTATTGGGAAACGGTTACACAATGAACGTTTTGCATGGTGGTGGGTGTTGATTTATGCAGGCACTTTTCTGCCTCACCTGTATTTCAAGAGCGGCATTATTGATCCCTGGTTCAACCTGTTTATTTTCTTAGGTATATACTTCCTCTCACGTTGTTTAACGAATCAGCAGGAGCGCAAACCCTTACTGAAATCATTGTTGCTATCTGCCTTGTTTACGGGGCTGGGTATTTTAACCAAGGGCCCGGTGGCCTTGCTGGTAGTGTTGCTCAGTTATGCACTCTTTCTGTTTTTCAACCGTGGTAAAGGATGGGTGGCTTTTAAATACTATTTGTTCTGGGGTATTGGTGTGTTTCTGGTCACCTTGCTGTGGTTTGGACTGGAGATACTGCAGCATGGCTGGTGGTTTGTAAATGAGTTTATCACCTATCAGATACGTTTGGCAAAAACAGAAGATGCTGGGCATGGAGGCTTTTTTCTCTATCATTTTGTTGTCGTTATTATTGGTTGTTTCCCTGCATCCTTACTCATCTTCCGGTATAAAAATCAGGAGCATGAGAACACAGGTCAGCAATTATTCCGCAAGCTCATGATTGCATCGCTGATTGTGATACTGGTTGTATTCACAATCGTAAAGACAAAAATTGTACACTATTCATCATTCACCTATCTGCCAATTGGATATTTAGCGGCAGCCACTGTTTATGGATTGGTGAACCGCACAGCACAGATCCGCAGCTGGCAAAAGATCGGACTGCTGGTACTGGGACTCATCTGGAGTATATTGTTTATTGGATTGCCACTTATTGGAAATAATATTGAGTGGCTGAAGCCGCTGTTGCAAAAAGATCCTTTTGCATTAGCCAACCTCAATGCAAAAGCAAACTGGAACTATGGATTGATGGTGCCGGGTATTTTGTTTCTGATAGCAATGGTGCTGGGCTTTTACTGGATGCAGAAGAAAAAATACCAGCAGGGACTGGCTACTTATTTTGTAGCAGGAATTGTAGCCATGCAGGTATTACTGACTGCCTTTACGCCACGCATTGAACAATATTCACAAAATGCAGCGATAGAGTTTTTCCAAACATTGAAAGGAAAAGACGTGTATGTGAAAACACTCGGATATAAGAGTTATGCCCAATACTTTTATACCGCAGTTAAACCCGGACACAGGAAAGAATCCAAAGATGAAAACTGGTTACTTACAGCTGCAGTTGATAAGCCTACTTATTTTGTAAGTAAGAATACATACAAAGCTGAGTTAATGAAATTGCACGGAGAACGTCTTACGGTTCTTTATGAGAAAAATGGTTTTGTTTTTTATCAAAGAAAATAAACCAGTCTGCCCGTAACAAACAGGCAGACCGGTTCCATGTTTAATTACCTGCCTTATAATAAGAATGTTTATATTCTTTTCTGCCCATTATTTTGGCTAAATCTTTTTCAATACTTTCCACGGGGTATTCTACAAAGCGGTTGATTTCTGTTGTTCCTTCATACACAATGAGTGTAGGCACACGGGTGATATTCAATCCTCTTTCTTCATGTGCAGGACTTTGTTTATACATACTGTCGGCATTGCTTACCATGATAATTTTAACTTGTTCCGGCCGCACGTTACAGTAATCAAGTACTTTCATAATACGGGGAACTTCCCGTTTGCTATCGCCGCACCAGGTACCCATAAAAATCAGGAATTGTTTTCGTTCGATGTTCTTTTTTATAAGAGGGATGTGGGTGGTATCCACTGAATAATTAAAATAATTATTGTTAAACCATGCAGCGTAGGGTTCCCTGCTAAGCGCTTCACGTGTGCAGCACCCAATGAGTATTTCGTTGTTATTACGATCTCTGGTTGTTTGGTTAATCAATTGTGCAGTTGAGTTGATGGCAATACATAACAGTAATGCCATGCATAGAATGAGTTTATACATTGTTGTATGAGTTTATGTTAACAGGATACATCGGCAGGTTCTGCCGGTGTTATTGACAATAAATCCGCAGTACAGTTGTTGTACTATGTCTTGGGGTTTTCTTCAGGCGTACAAGGGAGGATGAAAAATACCTGTTACAAAAACAAAGGAATAAGAATTGGAGTAAGGAGTAGAGGGAGATGAAACTTCAGACCAGTAAAGATTGGTTTCGCTGGTAAGACTCTGTTCTTTGTAATCGTCTGAAAAAAGTTTGATATGCAGGTGCTGGGGTAATACCGGCGCCGGGTTGTTATGTGTGGTTGCTGTTATTTTTTTTTCACAATCACAGGCAGGTTGCTGATTTACAATGGCTGTGAGTTTACAGGTGGAGTACTCAATTATTTTCCCGTATTGAAAAACGAGGAATAATAGCAGTAGGCATATCGTTACAATTTGTTTCAATGGTTAGCTTAAAATAAATAAAATTTCCGGAACAGAAAAGCATTAATACAACTTGCTCTTCATCAATCCCCATTTGCAAAGTCTGTAAACAAGCGACACTTTTAAACAACCGAGCCCGTATTTCATACTTCTGCTGAAATTGATACTGCTGGCTTCTTCAAAATATTTAGTGGGGCAGGTTACTTCACCAATTTCAAATCCGTTGTAAAAAATCTGTGAAACCATTTCATTGTCGAAGATGAAATCATCATCGCAGGCATCGAGTTTTACAGCTTCCAGTACTTCCCGGCTGAATGCACGGTAACCGGTGTGGTATTCGCTCAGTTTCTGATTGATAATAATATTCTGAGTAAGAGTAAGAAAACGGTTGGCAATGTATTTATACATGGGCATGCCACCTTTAAGGGCACCTTTTCCAAGAATACGGCTCCCAAACACTGCCGGGTACACTTTATTGCCAATAATGCTGGTCATGGCATGAATCAGTTGCGGGGTGTATTGATAATCGGGGTGAAGCATAATCACAATATCTCCTCCCAGCTCCAATGCTTTTTTATAACAGCTTTTCTGGTTGCCGCCGTAACCTTTGTTTTTTTCATGGCTCACAATGTGACGGATGCCCAGTTCCTTTGCTTTTTGAACGGTTTCATCCTTGCTGGCATCGTCTACCAGTACCACTTCATCAACGATATCGAACGGGATTTCGTTGTACGTAATTTCCAGTGTTTTGGCCGCATTATATGCAGGCAGCACCACCACCACTTTCTGATTCTTGAACATGGGCGCAAAGATAAGGGTGAACAAGCTGTGAGGAATCGGGGTACTGATGTATGATTTCAGATTTGCGATTTCTGATTTTTCATGGGAAATGTTAACCGGGCCTGCAGGCGCCGGCAGGAAGTGGCAGAGTGAGGCTTATAATAAATTATTTTAAAATAATATAAATTTATTGTTTATCAATAAATATTTATTATGTTTGCAGTATCATTTTAAAAAACATCAATATGTCAAAAAGGAGTGATCTCGTATTTAAAGCGCTGCATGTTATTTCATGGATCATTTTTATTGGGTTATCTATTGAAGCCGGTGCGCTGCTTTTCAATTTCATCTTCAGTATTTTCAAACCGGAAGCTGTTCATAACCTGTACCAGAAACTGGATTTAAGTGATATGTATAACCGCAGCAAATGGGTTTTCTATGGACTGTTCAGCTTTATCCTTGCCCTTGCTTTTTTTAAAGCCCACTTATTTTACATTGTGATCCGGTTGCTGAGCAAATTCAGCCTCGAGAAACCCTTCAGCAGGTTTGTATCAGAACAAATAACAACGATCAGCTACTATACTTTTTCGATCGGAATCATCAGTTACATTGGCCGTCAAACAGCTAAAAACATGACACATTATGGTATCTCGGTTGATAATCTCGATCCTTTCTGGGCCGATAGCCAGGCATTTATTCTGATGGCAGCTGTTGTGTATGTGATTGCTGCTATTTTTCAAAAGGGTGTTGAAATTCAAGAAGAAAACGAATTAACTGTTTAACTATGCCAATCATTGTAAACCTTGATGTGATGATGGCAAAGCGAAAGATGTCACTGAATGAACTTTCAGAGAGAGTGGATCTTACACTGTCAAATCTATCCATTTTAAAAACCGGAAAAGCGAAGGCAATCCGCTTCAGCACATTGGAGTCCATTTGTAAAGCACTGGATTGTCAGCCCGGCGATATCCTTGAATTTGTGGAAGAAAAGAACAGTACGGGAAAGTAATAAGTTGCTCCCGGTATAATCATTCGACCGCAGAATTATAAGCTGGCCACATAGAATCCTTATCACCATTTTCCCCTTTACCCGATTGGGCGTACATTTGCTGCCCCAAACAGCAGTGAATTATGTTTCAGAATTTAAGTGAACGGCTAGAACAGGCGTTTAAGAATGTAAAAGGCGAAGGCCGCATTACCGAACTCAATATTGCCGCAACGGTAAAGGATATCCGTCGTGCCCTCGTGGATGCCGATGTAAACTTCAAAATTGCCAAGGAATTTACCGATACGGTAAAGGACAAAGCCATTGGTTCAAAAGTGTTGCTGGCGGTGAATCCCGGTCAGCAAATGGTGAAAATTGTGCAGGATGAACTCACCGAACTGATGGGTGGATCAGAAAGTGAACTGGATGTAAAAGGAACCCCTGCTGTAATCCTGATTGCAGGTTTGCAGGGTAGTGGTAAAACCACCTTCAGTGGCAAACTGGCCAATTATCTCAAAACCAAGAAAGGTAAATCTCCATTACTGGTGGCGGCCGATATTTATCGTCCGGCGGCGATTGATCAGCTCACGGTGCTGGGCTCACAAATTGGTGTGGATGTATACAGTGAGCGGGAAAATAAAGATGCGGTTGCCATTGCGCAGAATGCCATCAAAGAAGCAAAAACAAAGAATAAGAATGTTGTCATCATCGATACAGCCGGCCGTTTGGCCATTGATGAGGTATTGATGACAGAAGTGGCGAATATCAAAAATGCGGTAACCCCGAACGAAATATTATTCGTGGTGGATAGTATGACGGGGCAGGACGCTGTGAATACAGCAAAATCTTTCAACGACAGGCTCAATTTCACCGGTGTGGTATTAACCAAACTGGATGGTGATACAAGAGGTGGTGCAGCGCTTTCCATTAAATACACCGTGAACAAACCCATTAAGTTTGTGAGCAGTGGCGAAAAGATGGAAACGCTGGATGTGTTCTATCCCGATCGTATGGCGCAGCGTATCCTGGGTATGGGTGATATTACCTCACTTGTTGAAAAAGCCCAGGCCCAGTTTGATGAAGAAGAGGCGAAAAAACTGCAAAAGAAAATCCGGAAAAATCAGTTCGATTTTGAAGATTTTAAGCAACAGCTGGAGCAGATCAAAAAGATGGGGAATATCAAGGACCTGCTGGGTATGATCCCGGGGATGGGTAAGGCTATGAAGGATGTGGACATCAGCGACGATGCGTTCAAGGGCGTGGAAGCAATAATTAACTCCATGACTCCGTATGAAAGAGCCAATCCGGATGTGATTGACCAAAGCCGCCGCACACGTATTGCAAAAGGCTCTGGTAAGGAAATCAGCGAGGTAAATGCCTTCATGAAACAGTTCGAGCAAATGAAGCAAATGATGGGAATGATGAACAAAATGCCCATGGGGCGCATGATGCCGGGACTGGGACGCAGATAATTTTTTTTAATGTGTTGGATATTGTTTGAATATAAAGTATATTTGCAGCCCTATTTTAGATAACCTAATTGTTAACGCATTTAAATTTCAATTTACGATGCCCGTAAAAATCCGACTTCAAAGACATGGGTCTAAGAAAAGACCTTTCTATTTCATCGTAGTGGCAGACGCAAGATCGCCCAGAGATGGTAAATTCATTCAGAAAATTGGTACTTACAACCCTGTAACAGAACCTGCTGTTGTACAAATTGACCGCCAGAAAGCGCTGGAATGGTTACACAAAGGTGCTCAGCCTACTGATACAGTACGTAAAATCCTCTCCAACAAAGGTGTGTTATACCTGAAACACCTGTTACGTGGTGTTAGCCTTGGTTTGTTTGATCAGGCTACTGCTATGGAAAAATTCCAGTCATGGCATAATGAGCATGAAGCTGCTGAAAAGAAAAAGCAGGATGAAGCCCGCCGTGCACGTTTCAACAGACGTTCAGGTGGTGGATATCAACGCCGTCCCGCCCCACGCAGGCAGGAAGGTGGTGAAGAAGCACCCCAGGGAGAGTAATAGTCAATTGCTTTTCATAGAAAGTCCTCCGTTTCCGGGGGATTTTTTATTTACCGGCACTATCAAAATCTACATCATCAGCCATTTATATTTGCGCTATGGAACAGTACTTCAGCATTGGACAAATCGTGGGCACTTTTGGCTTAGCCGGACAAGTGATTCTTCGTCACAACCTGGGAAAGAAAACAGCTTTAAAAGGATTGGAAGTACTGTTCATTGAAGAATCAAAAGACAAGTTTCTTCCATTCTTCATTACCGCTGCCAAAGCAAAAAGTGAATCTGAAGTATATCTAACCATTGACGGATTTACAACCAAAGAAGCCGCTCAGAAAATTGCTGCCAAGAAAGTATGGTTGCGGGAAGATGATTTTAAAAAGCACGCCGGGAAATCGGCTCCTATTTCTTTGATTGGTTATACCATGTTTGATGGCGATGATGAATTAGGTGTGATTCAGGAAGTGATTGAACAACCGCTGCAAATACTTTGTAAGCTGGAGATAAAGGGAAAAGAAGCATTGATTCCCTTGCATGAAGAAACCATCCGTGGTGTGAATCATAAAAAGAAAGAGGTGATAGTGGAATTACCGGAAGGTTTATTGGAAATCTATCTTGACTGAACTCTTTCGTGTACAAACTTTATTGCTTTTCAAGCAGAACGGTTGTCTTGATAATCATTGTTTGCTTGGCAGGAATACCTCCTACATCTACAGTTTCAGTTGTACTTGTATTAAAAGTAAAAGTAAGTTTCGTCCCATCCAGCTTGTATCGTCCTCCAATGGGAACAGCAGCAGTTCCGGGGCCTCCTGCAGTATTCGTATCAAAATAAATGGAATCAGTTCCAAAAAGCCGGTAATTGGAACTTGAATTATAACCTGCAATGGTAGAATTAACAGGTTGCGAAATATCGCTGAGCAGTTCGTTATTCATATAAGCAGTCACCTTGCTGGTTCCTATGTATGTATAACCAACATTTTCACCAGACATTTGTGTTGAAGTGATTTTATAAACACCTGTAGGGTTTGATGAAGAGAAGGTGAGTAATGTAAGCATCTTCATAACATCTGTACCATCTTTCAATTCCACATTGGCTGCTGTACTTCCCGCTATAGAAACAAATTTCCAGTTGCCCACAATTGATTTAGACGTGTTGGTATTGCCTGAGTTACCTGTATTGCCGGTGCTTGAAAAAGATTTCTCTTTCATGCAGGAAACGGCAAAGAAAGAGACAGCAAGCAGAGCTGAAGAAAGACGCAGGAGTCGCATAATTGATAGCTTTGTACAAATCTAAGTAGTTTTAAGTTTCATTTCTTTCATTGGCAAATCAAACCATTATAGCACATTTTGACCTGGATACATTCTTTGTATCGGTGGAGCGGTTAAATGAACCTTCTCTCATTGGACAACCGGTGATTGTGGGCGGCACTAAAGAACGGGGTGTGGTAAGCACCTGCAGTTATGAAACGAGAGTGTTTGGTGTTCACAGTGGTATGCCAATGGCACAGGCCATGAAGCTTTGTCCGCATGCCATTGTATTACAGGGTACACGTGGCGATTACAGCCGTTACTCCCGCTGGGTTACTGATATCATAGCTGCCAAAGCACCACTGTTTGAAAAAGCTTCGATTGATGAGTTTTATATTGATCTCACAGGTATGGATCGTTTCTTTGATCCGTTGCAATGGACCATTGATCTGCGGCAGGAAATTATTGAGCAGACAAAATTGCCAATTTCCTTTGCTATGGCTTCAAACAAACTGGTGGCCAAAATTGCCACTGACCAGGCAAAGCCCAACAATTATATTTTTGTTCCCTTCGGAGGGGAAAAAGATTTTCTGGCGCCGCTGAAGGTCAATAAAATTCCCGGCGTAGGGGAACAGATGTATCACCGCTTGCTGGACCTGGGCATTGAAACCATAGGTGAACTGCAGCAAACCAACCCCGTTTTACTGGAACAACATTTTGGCAAACATGGAAAGGATTTGTGGCGAAGGGCACAGGGTATCAGCTCCGGTAAAGTACACGAGTACCATGAGTCCAAATCCATCTCCAGTGAAAATACATTCCATGAAAACAAAACAGACATTGTTTTCCTGGAATCAGAGATTGTCCGACTTACCGAAAAAATTGCACATGAGCTGCGGCACGATAATAAGATGGCCGGTTGTATTTCTGTGAAAATCCGTTATCCCAGTTTTGAAACACAACAACGGCAAACCACTATACCGTATACCTTTTATGATGATGAACTGATTGCACATGCCAAGGATTTGTTTCATCAGTTGTACAGGAAAGGACAACCGGTCAGGCTACTGGGTGTAAAGCTGAGCGAATTAACCGATGAAGCATCTCAAACCAATCTCTTCCAGGATGTACAAAAGAAGAATGATCTCTATAAAGCTATCGATGCAGTGAAAGACCGGTTTGGGAAAAAATTACTTACCAAAGGACGAACTGTTAAACCCAGAAGAAGTGAAGATGATCTTCCGGATGCTTCCTGATCTTATTTGATCCACTTGCCAAACTGTTGCAGTAAGGCTCTCAGGTCTTTCGAAAGCGGGGCTTCTAATTCCACAGTGGAACCATCGGCATCCTGAAATTTCAGCTTCCAGGCATGCAGGGCAAGTCGGCTCAGGAGCGGACGTTCCTCTTCGGCATCTTTTGACAATTTGAATTTCTTGCGCTTGATCGATGATAGTAATACCGGTTCGCCTGTTCCATAAACATCATCACATACAATGGGGTGGCCGATATGTTTCATGTGCACACGGATCTGGTGGGTACGCCCTGTGTGAATCTGAAATTGCATCCAGCTGTAGAGTCCGAAACTTTCCAGTAATTTATAATCTGTAAGAGAAGCTTTTCCTTTTTGATGGGTGATATAAGTGGATTTTTTTACCGGGTGTTCCATAATCGCTGCATCCACAGAACCTTCTTCGCTGACAGGAATTCCATTTACAAGTCCGAGGTAATATTTTTCAACCGTCCTGTTCTCAAATTGCTGCGACAGGAATTTATGCGTGGCTTCATCTTTTGCAAACAAAATGAGTCCGCTGGTGAATTTATCCAAGCGGTGTACAATATATACTTTGCCATACTTCTCATTCAACCAATCTTTCAGTGATGGTTCACTTTGTTCACGATCGGGAATAGAAAGCAGGCCGGATGGTTTGTTGAGTGCAATCCAGTGATCTGTTTCGGCAATCACATCAATCTTATTCTTCATTCCTGTTATTTGCTTTTTTCTCTTCTTTCTTTTTTACAAATGATTTGTTGAGGTATTTCAACAGGCGAACTTCTTTCTCGTTCAGAAAACGCCATTTGCCACGGTCTACATTCTTTTTGGTAAGATTGGCAAACAATACACGGTCGAGGTTGCGCACATCATATCCCAGGTGCTCAAACATTCTTCGCACAATGCGGTTGCGACCGCTGTGAATTTCAATGCCCACAATTTTTTTATCTTTTGAGTCAGCATAGCCTAATGCATCTGGTGCAACGAAACCATCTTCGAGTGTTACACCTGCCATCAGTTTTTGAAAATCTGCTTTTTCCAGAGGGCGATCCAGTGTTACTTCATACACTTTCTTAATCTGGAAACTGGGATGCGATAATTTTTGTGTGAGTTCTCCATCATTGGTTAACAACAACACACCGGTAGTGTTTCTGTCCAAACGACCAATGGGATAAATCCGTTGATCAGTCACACCCTTGATCAGGTCCATCACGGTTTTTCTTCCTTGTGGATCATCGGATGTGGTGATATAATCTTTGGGTTTGTTGAGCAGGATGTATACCAGTTCTTTCTGAATGAAAATGCGTTTGCCGTTTACTTTCACTTCATCCTTGTCAGTTACTTTATGTCCGGGCTCTGTAATAACCGTTCCGTTCACTTTCACTTGTTCATCTTTGATCAGCTCCACAGCATCTCTTCTGCTGCACACACCACAATGAGCAATGTATTTGTTAAGTGGCATTTCTGAAATGGAAGCCTCACGCTTGAAAGTAACAGGTGGTTTAACAGTTGCCGATGGTTTTTCACCACGGGTAATCACCTGTTTGCCTTTGGCAACAGGGCGATCAGATGTTTCTTTTCTTTTCTTGGTTGATTCTGCTTTCTTCTGTTCGAAGTAGGCATTCTTTTCTGCACGGGCTTTACGTTTTTCCTGGCGGATTTCTTCTTTTTTCTGGGCATTAGTCTTCTGACCTGCAAATTTCCCGAAGTTGTTTCTTGTCATGTTTGTTTGTTTTGCTGTTTTGCAACAGGAGTTATTAAGTTAGAAGTTATAGGTTATAAGTTATAAGACAAGAAATAGTGAAGATTCGTTTTCACTTATTACTTATAACTTATCACTTAAAACCTCTTTATTCGCTAATTGTCCGCATGCGGCATCAATATCTTTTCCTCTGCTCTTGCGTAACCGTGCATTCACCCTGTTTTTTTCCAGGTAAGCCATAAACTGGCTGGTTACTTTTTCATCCGGCTTCTGGAATCGTGCCCGGTCAATCGGATTGTATTCAATGATATTGATAAGATCAGCCGGAACCTGCCGGTAGATCTTGATGAGTTCATCGGCATCTTTCAGACTGTCATTGAAATCTTTAAACAGGATGTATTCAAATGTGATTTCGTTTCCTGTTTTCTTATAGAAATAGTTAAGCGCTTCAATCAACGATTTGATATCATTGGTGTCATTGATCGGCATAATTTCATGACGTTTCTGATCATTGGCTGCATGTAAAGACAATGCCAGTTTGAAACGCACTTCATCATCGCCCAGTTGTTTGATCTGTTTGGCCACACCGGCAGTAGAAACAGTGATACGTCTTGCACTCATGCCCAGTCCATCTGGAGAGGTAATACGATCGATGGCCTTCAATACATTCTTGTAATTGAGCAGGGGTTCACCCATACCCATGAACACAATGTTGGAAAGCTTTTTATTATGCACCCGTTCGCTCTGCTGGTTGATCAACACTACTTGATCATAAATTTCATCGAAGGTGAGATTGCGTTTGCGGTCGATATAACCGGTGGCACAGAATTTACAACTGAGGGAGCAACCGATCTGTGAGGAAACACAGGCGGTCTTGCGGTCTTCCGTGGGAATCAACACTCCTTCCACCAAGTGGCCTTCATGTGTGCGGAACCTCGACTTCACCGTTCCATCAGCTGAGTACTGGGTGGCATCGATGGTAAGTGCAGGTAAGCTGAACTGTTCGCCCAATTTCTGCCGGAGATCTTTACTGAGGTTGGTCATATCGGCAAAACTGTGGGCATGTTTCTGCCACAACCATTCATATACCTGTTTTGCCCTGAATTTCGGTTCGCCAATGCTTTGAAAGAATTCGTTGATTTCTTCAAGACTTAAGTGGCGGATGTTTCGCTCGTTCGCTACTTTCATAGCGGTAAAGGTACAAAGCATTAACCGATTGCGCCGAGTTGTTTACATTTGAACCGAATACCTGCATTATGAAGCCTGTTTATATTATCGATTGTTTGCGCACTCCCATTGGAAAATACGGGGGAGCATTGGCATCGGTTCGTCCCGATGACCTGCTGGCTCAAACCATTAAAGCGCTCCTGCACCGGAATTCCCGGATTGATGTGAACGCAATTGAAGACGTGATTGCCGGGGCGGCCAACCAGAGCGGAGAAGACAACCGCAATGTGGCACGGATGGCGGCATTACTGTCCGGATTGCCGGTAACAGTGGCCGGAACAACTGTCAACCGCTTATGTGCCAGTGGATTACAGGCGATCATGGATGCGTCGAGGGCTATTGCGCAGGGAGATGGCGATTTGTATGTGGCTTGTGGGGTGGAAAGCATGAGCCGGGCACCGTTTGTGATGCCCAAGCAACAGGAAGCTTATGGACGCAAAACTGAACTCTACGATACTACCTTAGGGTGGCGTTTTATCAACCCACGCCTCTCCGATTTATATCATCCCTATTCAATGGGCGAAACGGCCGAGAATGTGGCCAATCAATGGCAAATCTCACGACATGCACAGGATGAATTTGCTGTGGGAAGCCAGGAAAAATATGCAGCAGCACTGGCACAGGGAAAATGGCATGATGAATTGATTCCGATTGATGCCCTGCAGGGAAAAGAAGCGGTGGTGGTCTTGCATGATGAACATCCACGTAAAACATCCATTGAACAATTAGCCAAACTGAAACCCGCTTTCGCAAAAGAAGGAACGGTTACTGCCGGAAATTCCAGCGGTATCAACGATGGTGCTGCAGCTATGTTGCTGGCCGGTGAGGAAGCAGTGAAGAAATACAACCTGTCGCCTGTAGCCCAAATTAAAAGTATGGCGGTTGCCGGTGTTGATCCTTCCATTATGGGCATTGGTCCGGTACCTGCCACACAAAAAGCATTACAAAGGGCAGGGATAACCGTAGCCGATCTGGATTTGATTGAATTAAATGAGGCATTTGCTTCACAGAGCATTGCCTGTATTCACGAACTGGGACTGGATATTCAAAAGGTAAATGTAAATGGAGGTGCCATTGCGTTAGGACATCCATTGGGTTGCAGTGGTGTTCGCATTTCCACCACATTACTGCATGAAATGAAACGCAGAAAAAGCCGGTACGGACTTGCCACCATGTGTGTGGGAGTGGGACAAGGCGCAGCGGTTATTTACGAAGGGCTTTCTTAATTTTTTGGAACCAACTCTGTTACTGTTGCCGCAGTTGCATAATAGCGAACCCCTTTGCAGGTATAGCTGATCACCACTTCATTTTTGGAAAGATAACGAACCAGTTCTCTGCCGGGACGTGGAGAGGGAACTCGTTTATAAACTAATACCAGTTCAATGAGTTTGTTTCGTGTGGAAGGTACCAGTGTTTTTTTACCGTAAACAGATTTGTCGGCCATCACAGGTTTGTTAGGCAGGTTCTTTGTTTTGAACAGGTAATAATCCGTACCAATCCAAACGGTAGCCACTTCAATTTTTTTTGCCGGATCTACTGCAAGGAAAATGCGATAAGGATATGATTTTACAGTATCGGGCTCTACATTGGTATCTGTTTCTTTTGTTTTTGCTTCAAACGCATATACTTTCTTTACGGGTGCTGTTTGTGCAAATGCAGAAGCAGAAAGAAAGAAAACAACGGCGAGTAAAAAGATCCTGTTCATATATTATTTTTTAAATAGATGCGGTTTGGGTTGAAATTACATACAAGCTTTTCAAAATGGATCAGTGAAAGAAATGAATCAGAATCGATCGGATAATTCTTCCAGCCGGATGCTTACCTGTTCTCCTGTTGCCAGGTATTTTACATTGCAGGTGCCGTTTTGCAATTCGTTGGCGCCGATGATGATCACTGTGTTGATTTTTTTCTTTTCGGCGTATTTAAACTGCTTATCCATTTTGGCCACTTCGTGAAACAGTTCACATGAAATATTTTTTGTACGTAACTGCAGCATCAGTTCCATGGCTTTCCGGCTTTCGGCATCGCCCAGGTTAAAAAATAAAACCTGTGTTCCCTGGTGAATGGCAGGGGGGAAGAGTTTCAGTTCTTCCATGACATCATAAATACGGTCAACCCCAAACGAAATCCCCACACCGGGAATATTGGGTACACCAAACAAACCTGTAAGGTCATCGTAGCGGCCTCCGCCTCCAATGCTGCCCATCTGAACTCCAATCGCTTTTACTTCAAAGATGATGCCTGTGTAATAGTTTAATCCACGGGCAAGGGTGAAATCAACCACTACAGTTGCCGTTTCCGTATTCACCGGGTAACTGAGTAAGGTTTCAATTTCTTCAATCCCCCGTTTGCCGGATTCTGTATGTCCGATCAATGTTTGAATCGCTTGTAATTTTTCGTGATTACTACCGTTGATGAGCAGGTATGTTTCAATCACAGTTATTTGATTATTGTTCAGTCCACGTTGTACCAACTCTTCTTTCACTTTGTCCATGCCTATTTTATCCAGCTTGTCGATAGCAACTGTGATATCCGTCATTTTATCTGCTCCACCACATACTTCAGCTAAAGCAGCAAGAATACGTCGGTTGTTGATTTTGATTTCCACATTCAGTCCCAGCTTGCTGAATACGTTAGCATAGATGCCTGCCAGTTCCACTTCGTTGAGGAGTGACTGGCTGCCCACCACATCTGCATCACATTGATAAAACTCACGGTAACGGCCTTTCTGGGGGCGGTCGGCACGCCACACAGGTTGCACCTGGTAGCGTTTAAACGGCATCGTTAGTTGGTTGTGGTTCATGGCCACATAACGGGCAAAGGGGATGGTGAGGTCATAACGTAAAGCTCTTTTTGTCAGATATACATCTTTTAAAAAATCTTTAAATATATCTCTAATGAGTTTCTTAAAGTTGTCATTATTTTTTATCTCTTGATCTGTGTTTAATAATTTGAGTTCATTTTCTAACTTACTTTGAATTTCATTGTTAGAATTAATAAATTGAACAAAAGAAGAAATATGGCTATTATATAATTCATTAATTGGGATTCCTTTTATTAAATCGCCATTATTCAATATTTTAAAAATCAGTTTATCGCCTTCTTCTCCGTATTTGCCCATCAGGGTTTCCAGGTTTTCCATGGCAGGCGTTTCCAGAGGCTCAAACCCATATAATTCAAACACGCTCCGGATGGTACTGAAGATGTAATTACGCTTGCGCACCACTTCTGCATTAAAATCTCTTGTGCCCTGTGGCAGCGATACATTTACTTTCGCCATGATTGATTCTTATCGTTTAATTGATTGTTCATTGTTTGTTGGTTCCAGCGTTCCATTACCTTGTTGCAAGCAGCATCGATCAGCCGGAATACATCATGATATCCGTCTTCTTCACCAAACCAGGGATCGGGAACGCTTCTGTTTTCACCCGGATATAATTCGTTTAACAGCAGGTCTACTTTATTTTCATCCCATTGATGATTGCTCATCCGTTTTACATCATTGTAATTGCTGCTGTCCATTACATAAATGAAGTCGTATTCTTCAAAATCTGAAGCACGGAACTGGCGTGCACGTTGATGGCTGATATCCACTCCATTCAGCCGGGCTACTTTGGTGCTCAGGTGATGCGGTGCTTCGCCTGTATGCCAGTTTCCTGTACCCGCACTTTCAACAGTCCAGTTGAGTCCCTGTTGATCCGCTTTGTGTTGCAGGATACCTTCTGCCAACGGGCTGCGACAGATATTACCTAAACAAACCATCAGAATACGCATGGCGCAAAGATAATTGACAGAAACCTGATAATGTTTGACAATCTCATTACAATTCAAATGTGGATTATCAAATGAGCTGCATCTCATGGAAAAGAAATCAAATGACTACAAATCAACTGCTGCATGCCGATTTACTCGACATTATTTTTGAGCACCGGAATAAAGAGTATGGTGCTTATGTGTTAAGACGGGAATATCCCCGGAACCTGACCATAGCAATGTTCAGTATGCTGGGATTGGTAACTGTGTTTGTGATTTACTCATTGATAAAACCAGGTAAGGTTGTTAGATTGGCAGAAGGGATTAAAGGCGAACATATTGTAGAGTTCATTCAGCTTCCGCCCGAAGAGCCGAAACTTAAAGAACAGCAGATCATAAAAGACAAGCCGCCAACAAAAGTTGATAAAGTGCCTGTGATTGTAGATAAAGATAACATTGAACATCCTGTTCCTCCACGTGATTCACCGGATGAATATGTACCGGGAAATGAGGATAGTGAGGGTAAAGGCAATGGCAGCAACATGGTTCAACCACAGGGTGGAGGCAACAATAACGGCAACACATTTCATCAGGTGGAACAGGAAATGCCACGGATCATTGAGCAAGGTGAAGCAGACGAGATGCCTGAGTTTCCCGGTGGGCCTGAAGCATTGAGGAGATTCCTGGGTAATTTGTTGCGCATGCCCGAAGAACTGGAAGAAGGCGATAAGCGAACCGTTAAAGTGAAATTTGTAGTAAATGTAAATGGCGAAATCACGGATGTTGCGATTGTACAAAGTGCAGGAGCTGCATTTGACAAGGAGGTGCTGAAAGTGATTTCCAAAATGCCTAAGTGGAAGCCCGGAAAAAAACGTGGCAAAAACGTGGCAGTTTATTTTACGCAGCCTGTTAGCTTTGTATCGGTGGGCTACTAAAATTAATTAACTTGCCCGCCCTGTAAGGAAATAATAACGCATGAACGAAAACAGAATCAAAGAAAGTAAAGCGCCAATGAATGTGCGAGCCGTTTTTGATCTTATTATGGGGCTTGTTTACCTGGTGGTGGGTGGTATACTCGTATTTGCAAAGTATATCGGTTTTACATTCAGTTTTCCTCCACAGGATGTGGCGGTGATTTTTGGGGCTTTCAGTATGTTGTACGGCGCTTTCAGGATTTACAGAGGAATACAAACATTACGTTCTGGCTCATGATGCAACGGATTTATATAGTAGTACTGATTTTATTTCTTGGCGCATGTAAGTTGGGTACAATACCTGCCGATTCGGCCTCTGAAGGCACTATTCACATAAGTGTAGATGAAACATTTAAGCCCATCATAGAAGAACAGATTCGTGTGTATCAATCAACCTATCCCAACGCAAAAATCATAGCTGAATACAAACCGGAAGCCGAATGCTGGAAAGATCTCATGCATGATTCCACCCGGTTGGTCATTGTTACCAAAAAATTAACAGATGCAGAATCCGCATACTATTATGATTCTTTAAAATTATACCCTGAGAGCGGCTTACTTGCTTTTGATGCAGTGGCACTCATCGTCAATAAGTCGGCACCCGATTCCGTCTTTTCGTCACAGGATGTGCAGGACTTATTGCAGGGAACTAGTTCTTTGCCATACAAGCTCGTTTTTGACGGCGTAAAAGCAACCAGCACTGTCCGGTTTGCCATTGACTCTATTCTCAAAGGAAAGACAATGAAACTGGACCAGGTTACCGCCGCCAGAAGCAGTTGGGAAGTGGTACAGTATATTGCACAAAACCCGGGTTACGTTGGATTTGTAGGTGTCAGTTGGATTGGAAATCCGGAAGACACGGCGCAGGTGGCAATGCAGAAAAAAGTGAGAATTGCCTGGCTTCCATGTAAGGGATGTGATGATGGCTCTTATTTAAAACCCTGGCAGGAAGAGATCTTAACAAATCGTTATCCATACCGCAGAGGGATTTTTTACGTCATAAAAGAAAACTATACAGGGCTCGGAAAATCGTTTATCAATTTTATGAAGAGTGACAGAGGACAGTTGATTTTCAGACGTGGATACCTGGTGCCGGCATGGAGAGCTTTTATAGTCAGAGAAACGAAATTGAAATTAGTACCCCCTGTAAAGCAATAATTCAATAATTTTATCACCCGATTAAAGTTAGAATCAATGAAACGGACATTCAGTTTAGCCCTCGCAGTATTTGTGTTTACGACGCAGATGATTGCCCAGTCTCTTGAAGAGGGTAAGAAGTTCATGTATTATGAGCGTTTTGCCAGTGCAAGAGATGTGTTTCAGAAATTAGTAACCGCAAAACCTGCTGATGCTGAAGCCAACTATTGGTTGGGACAGGCATACATTGGACTGGAAGATGTTCCAAAGGCGAAGCAGGTGTATCAAACCGCTTTGCAAAACAATGGGAATGCCCCCTTGTTGCTGGTTGGTATGGGTGAAATTGAATTACTGGAACATAAAACAACCGATGCCAGGAGCCGCTTTGAAACAGCCATCAGCCTGAGCAAATCAAAAGATATTGAAGTGTTGCATGCAGTTGGCCGTGCCAATGTGCATGCAAAAGCCGGAGATGCCAACTATGCTATTTCCAAGTTGCAATTGGCAACCGGTTTGAAAGGATTTAAAGATCCCAATGTATTAGTCACAATTGGCGATGCTTACCGCAAACTGGTTGATGGGGGAAATGCAGTTCTTGCTTATAAGAATGCCCTCATCATGGATCCTAAATTAGCTGCTGCCCGTTACAGGGAAGGGCTGATTTATGAAACACAGAAAAACCGTGAATTCTTCCTCCCGGCTTACGAAAATGCAGTGGAAATGGATCCTAATTACGGACCTGCTTACTATTCTTTATACGTATTCTGGTATTTCCGTGACGTGGCAAAGGCAGAAGATTACCTGCATAAATATATTGCAGTAATTGACCCAGATCCACAAAATGATTACTATCGTATCGATCTGAAATATGCATCTAAAAAATATACAGAAGCGATTGCAGAATCAGATGCTTTAATTGCTAAAGTTGGAGCAGATGTGATCAAGCCACGTATTTACAGATTGAAAGCGTACAGCTATAAATCCCTGAGCGATTTTACAAACGCTCAAAAGAATGCAGATGAGTTTTTCCGGAAAGCAAAGCCGGAAGATATTGTTCCCAAAGATTATGAACTTTATGGGGATATTCTTACCGGTATTCCTGGTAGCGAAACTAAGTCCTATGAATATTATGAAAAGGCAATGAATGCCGATTCAATCGATGAGAATAAAACAGCCTATATGCAAAAAGCTGTTGATTTATCAAAAAAGCTTAAAGACAAAGCTGGAATAGCTTACTGGCAAACAAAGCAGTTTGTTGCTAAGAAAAATCCCAACAATGTTGACTTATACAATCTTGGCCGTTCTTATTTTGATGCTGGAGATGTGGATTTTTCCTATTACAGAAAAGCTGATAGTATTTTCAGTATCTATACAACAAAGTATCCCGATCAGGCTTACGGTTATTACTGGAGAGGCCGCAGTAACTGGAGTATAGATACCAGTATGACAAATGCGCTGGCAAATCCACATTTCGACAAATTTGTTCAGGTGGCATCTGCCAGTAAGGATTCTGCAAGTTTCCGTCCGCAAATCAAAATCGCTTATAAGTATTTTATCGGCTATAATATTTTTGTAAAGAAAGATTACAAAGTGGCGTTGGAATATTGCGATAAAATCCTGGCTATAGATCCGAACGATCGTGAGGCAACAGAATATAAGCGTCAGCTTTCAGGCGGCAAACAACAGGGAAGCACAACCGCACCAACACCGGGAGCCAAACCAACCGGTGGCAAGCCGGGCGGAACGGCAGCCCCCAAAAAATAAGAAACTGAAATCCCCCGAATCCGGGGGATTTTTATTTGGGCCGGTCTGATTTTATGTGCATCAGCTGTCTTATTTTTGCGGCGATAAAAACCGGCCAATGATCCATTGGAATTTCTTTCTTCAAACCAATCCTGCTGTAACAATTGCACAGGATATCAATGAACCTTCCAGTTATTTTCCTGTAGGTATTCAGTTATTATTTGCTGTAGGCCTGGTAGCGCTGATCATGGTGCTTACCCATTTGTTGGGGCCAAAACGTGCCACAGCTGATAAACTTGAAAACTTTGAAAGTGGTATCGAGATTCATGGGAATGCACGTCAGCCTATGGCTGTAAAGTACTTTCTGGTAGCTATTCTGTTTGTGCTATTTGATGTGGAGGTCATTTTCTTTTACCCCTATGCTGTGAATTTCAAGCAATTGGGGTGGGATGGATTTATGGCTGTTTTAATGTTCGTTGGATTTTTCCTTTGTGGCTTCTTCTATATTCTGAAAAAAGGGGCTCTCAACTGGGAAGATTAATGTACAACCTCGTGAGCATTTAATATTGAAGATTTTGAACACAGTCCCCCGGGAATTGTTTAATAATCAGAATCTTTCAATCAAAAATTATAAATAAACTATGTCTCGTCCCGTACGATTTAATGTTCATCCCAAGCCAACTGATTACAAAGGCCATATCAGTGTGGTGGATGCTCCTGATGGTTTTAGCGGAGAAGGCTTTTTCACTACAAAACTGAGTGAAGTGGTGGGGCTCGCCCGTAAAAATTCTATCTGGCCGCTTCCGTTCGCCACATCTTGTTGCGGAATTGAGTTTATGGCTACAGCTGCCGCCCATTACGATATAGGTCGTTTTGGTGCAGAACGTATGGCATTTACTCCCCGGCAGTGCGACCTTATGATGGTAATGGGAACTATTTCCAAGAAAATGGCACCGGTTGTGAAACAGGTGTATCTGCAAATGGCCGAGCCCCGCTGGGTAATGGCTGTAGGTGCTTGTGCCAGCAGTGGTGGAATTTTCGATACTTACAGTGTGTTGCAGGGTATTGACCAGGTGGTGCCGGTGGATGTATATGTGCCTGGTTGTCCGCCCAGACCTGAAGCTATCCTTGATGGATTGATTAAAATTCAGGAGTTAGTGGGACAGGAAAGCCTGCGCAGAAGAAACGGAGATCATTATAAAGCATTGCTGGAGAGCTACGGTATTCAATAAGCAACGAGTTAATTTGAAAATTTGAAAATGTGACAATGTTTAGCCTAGGTTAATTTTCAAATTTTCAAATCATCAAATTTTCAAATTGATATGAGTGTAACTAACGAACAGGTACAAGCGAAGCTGGTGGAGAAATTCGGAGAACAGGTAACCGGATTTTCCGAGCCTTATGGAATGCTTACGTTTGAAGCTCCCAAAGAACTGAACCTGAAAGTACTTCAGTTTTTATATGATGATGAAGAGCTGAAGTTCCGCTTTCTTACCGACCTGCAGGCGGTTCATTATCCAAACGACAAAGGAAGAGAATTGGCCGTTGTTTATCATTTACACAACCTGGTTGATAATATCCGTATACGTTTCAAGGTGTTTACATCTGTGGATCAGCCCGATGTTTATACGGCTACTCAGTTGTTTCTTACAGCAAACTGGATGGAGCGTGAAACCTATGATTTTTTCGGCGTGAATTTCGTGGGTCATCCCAATCTGAAGCGGATTCTGAATGTGGATGAAATGGATTATTTCCCGTTACGGAAAGAGTTTCCATTGGAAGACCAGACACGTATTGATAAAGATGATGAAATGTTTGGCAGAGGTGGAAGTATCAATTAGGTAATTGGAAAATTTGAGAATTTGAAATTCATTGTTGCATTTTCAAATTTTCAAATTTGATCATTTTCAAATTTGAATAACATGAGCGACGTTCAAAATATAGTTCTCCCTGAAGGGTCCATTGAAAAGCAATCCACAACGCTGAATCTTGGCCCTACACATCCTGCCACGCATGGTGTGTTTCAGAATATTCTTGAGATGGATGGTGAGCGGATCCTGAGCGCAGAGTCAACGGTAGGATATATTCACCGTGCTTTTGAAAAATTAGCCGAGCGTAGGCCACTTTACCAGGTAACGCCTATCACAGACAGGTTGAACTATTGCAGTAGTCCGCTCAATAATATGGGCTGGCACACCACCTGCGAAAAACTGCTGGGCATTAAAACGCCCAAACGTGTGGATTACCTGCGTGTAATTATTATGGAGTTGGCACGTATTGCCGATCATATCATTTGTAACTCTGTTATTGGTGTTGATACAGGCGCATTAACCGGTTTTGTGTATGTGATGGAATACCGGGAACTCATCTATGAAATTTATGAAGAGATCTGCGGTAGCCGCCTCACAACCAATATTGGCCGCATTGGTGGATTTGAACGTAATTTCTCACCTGCAGCATGGCAGAAACTGGAGCGTTTTATTGCAGAGTTCCCCAAAGGTTTACAGGAATTTGAAAACCTGTTTTCACGTAACCGCATATTCATGGAACGCACCATTGGTTGCGGTCCCATTTCAGCTGAACGTGCACTGAATTATGGTTTCACCGGACCCAATCTTCGTGCGGCAGGGGTGGACTATGATGTGCGTGTGCACACACCCTATTCATCTTATGAAGATTTTGATTTTACAGTTCCCGTTGGTTCAACTGGAGATACGTACGACCGGTTTCTCGTTCGCAATGCAGAAATGTGGCAAAGCCTGAGCATTATTGAACAGGCATTCCAAAAGCTTCAGGATATGAAAGGTGCAGATGCGGAGGTATATCATGCAGATGTACCGGAATATTATCTGCCCGAAAAGCAGAACGTTTATACAAGTATGGAAGCGCTCATCTGGCACTTCAAAATCATCATGGGTGAAATTGATATGCCAAAAGGAGAGGTTTATCACAGCGTGGAAGGAGCAAATGGAGAACTTGGTTTCTACCTGATCAGTGATGGCGGACGTACACCTTATCGTTTACATTTCCGCAGGCCTTGTTTCATTTATTACCAGGCGTATGAGGAATTGATTAAAGGAAGTATGCTGAGTGATGCAATTGTGGTAATGAGTAGTTTGAACCTGATTGCAGGAGAACTGGATGCTTAAAAAGTTAAAAGTAAAAAGGTAAAATACTTTAAGCTTTTAATTTTTGAATTTTAATTTTTGACTTAATATGAAGTTTTCAGAAGATAAATTAAAAGTGGTGGGTGAGATGATTTCTCATTACCCGGAAGGAAAGCAGAAAAGTGCTTTGATTCCGTTACTGCATTTTATTCAGAAGCACAATGATAACTGGTTGAGTCCGGAAGCATTGGATTATGCGGCAGAGTTGCTCAACATCACACCCATTGAAGTGTATGAAGTAGCTACTTTTTACAGCATGTATAACCTGAAGCCGGTTGGTAAAACAGTGTTTGAAGTTTGCCAAACCGGTCCTTGCATGCTCAGAGGCAGTGATGATATCATCGCTTATATCTATGAGAAGTTAGGTATTAAGCCCGGTGAAACAACAACAGATGGTTTGTTCACTTTGAAAGTGGCAGAATGTTTAGGTGCCTGTGGATATGCTCCCATGATGCAGCTGGGGCCGGATTACAGGGAACATCTGACAAAAGAAAAGATAGATGCTTTGATTGCAGAAGGAAGAGCAAAAGCTAATTAATCATGAGCGGATCATCTGTAAGAATTGCAGCGTTTATATTATCGGTAAGTGGATTAATCATTGCGCTCTTTTACATGATGAGTGATCATAAAGAACAACATAAAGAATGGGTGTATGTAGGGTTAGCTTTCATAGGAACATCCATCGTTCTGAGAAACCTGGCCCGGTTTAAACCGGAATGGTTTAAAGAAAAAAGAAAACCCGAAGAATAAAAGCATTATTGCTAAAAGCGGAAATAAATGGGAAGAAAATTATTATTAGACAAAGCACATATCGAAGGGATCAGGCATTATGATGTATACCGTCGTGAAGGTGGTTATCGTAGTGTGGAGAAAGTGCTGAAGGGTATGACTCCTGAAGCGGTGGTGGAAGAAGTAAAGAAAAGTGGTTTGCGTGGCCGTGGTGGTGCCGGTTTCCCAACCGGTATGAAATGGAGCTTCCTGGCAAAGCCGGAAGGTATGCCCCGCTATCTGGTTGTGAATGCCGATGAGAGTGAACCGGGCACATTCAAAGATCGTTTCCTCATGGAATTCATTCCTCACTTATTAATTGAGGGAATGATTTGCGCATCTTTTGCATTGGGTAGTAATCGTTCTTATATCTATATCCGTGGTGAATACTGGTGGGTGAAAGAAATTCTGGAACAGGCTGTTCAGGAAGCAAGAAATGCCGGATGGTTGGGTAAGAATATATTAGGCAGCGGATTTGATTGCGACATTTTTGTACAACCAGGCGCCGGTGCTTATATCTGCGGAGAAGAAACGGCATTGATTGAATCATTAGAAGGAAAACGTGGAAACCCTCGTATCAAACCTCCGTTTCCTGCTGTAAAAGGATTGTGGGGGTGCCCAACAGTGGTGAACAATGTAGAGACGATTGCTGCCGTAGTTCCCATCATCAACGATGGTGGTGAAGAGTATGCAAAAATCGGTATCGGTAAATCAACCGGAACGAAACTGATTTCAGCTTGCGGGAATATCAATAAACCCGGAGTGTATGAAATTGAAATGAATATTTCAGTAGAAGAATTTATTTACAGCGATGAATATTGTGGTGGTATTGCCAATGGAAAACGCCTGAAAGCATGTATCCCTGGCGGTTCTTCTGTTCCTATTCTCCCTGCCAATCTGTTATTGAAAACAGCAAAGGGCGAAACCAGAATGATGACGTATGAAAGTTTAAGTGATGGGGGATTTGCAACCGGTACCATGATGGGTAGCGGTGGTTTTATTGTGATGGATGAAGATCAATGCGTAGTGAAACATACGTATACATTGGCTAGATTTTACCGTCATGAAAGTTGCGGACAATGTTCTCCCTGTCGTGAAGGAACCGGTTGGATGGAAAAAATTCTGTTGAAGATTGAACAGGGTAAGGGAACGATGAGTGATATTGATCTGTTGTGGGATATTCAACGCAAGATTGAAGGAAATACAATTTGTCCGTTAGGTGATGCAGCAGCATGGCCGGTTGCGGCAGCTATTCGTCATTTCCGTGATGAGTTTGAATGGCATATCACCAATCCTTCAGATGCGTTGGTAAGAAATTATGGATTGGCGAATTATGCGAAGCCATTGGAGGTAATGCCGGCGTAAAAATTTTTCACGCAAAGGCGCCAAGTAAGAAAGACGCAAAGAAGATGACAGAAAATGAAATTTCAAAAGTAGTAGTCGATTTATGTTTTAAGATTCATAAACAATATGGGCCGGTTTGTTTGAAAGTGTTTATGAAGAACTTTTTTGTTATGAATTAAGTAAAACAGGCTTAAGTTTTAAAAGACAACATCCTGTACCACTGATTCATGAAGAAATAAAAATGGAAGTTGTTTTCAGGGCAGATGTGATTGTAGAAGATAAAGTGATTATAGAATTAAAATCAGTTGAAGCACTTGCTGATATTCATTATAAACAAGTGCAGACATATTTAAAATTATCAGACTGTAAATTAGGGTTGCTTATCAACTTTAATGTACCTCTGATTAAAACAGGGATTCATAGAATTGTCAATAACTTATAAACTTTGCGTCTTAGCTCCATTGCGGCTTTGCGTGAAAAAAGGATAAGATGAGCGAACAAAAACAATTATTCAAAGTAACCATCGACAACATAACTGTTGAAGTGGAGCCGGGAACAACGATTCTCAATGCTGCACGTAAAATTGGTGGTGAAGTGGCGCCTCCGGCCATGTGCTATTATTCCAAACTCAAGGATAGTGGTGGCAAATGCCGCACTTGCCTGGTTGAAGTGGCGCAAGGATCGGCTGCAGATCCAAGACCCATGCCAAAGCTGGTTGCAAGTTGCCGAACCACAGTAATGGATGGTATGGTGGTAAAAAATATCACCAGTGACCGTGTGATTGATGCACGGAAAGGTGTGGTTGAGTTTTTATTAATCAATCATCCCCTTGATTGCCCTGTTTGTGATCAGGCTGGTGAATGTCATTTGCAGGATCTGAGTTATGAGCATGGTGCCGGTGCCAGCCGCTATGAGTTCAAGCGCAGAACGTTTGAAAAGCATAATCTCGGTCCTTACATTCAGTTACACATGACCCGTTGTATTCTTTGCTATCGTTGTGTGTATACGGCTGACCAGGTGAGCGGTGAACGCCGTCATGGTATTTTAAGCCGTGGAGATCATGCAGAAATTGCCACTTATATTGAAAAGAGCCTGGATAATGATTTCATTGGCAATGTCATTGATGTTTGTCCGGTTGGTGCTTTAACTGATAAAACATTCCGTTTTAAAAACCGTGTATGGTTTACGAAACCTGTAGATGCTCATTGCAGTTGCGATAAATGTTCTGGAAATGTACAATTGTGGATGCGTGGCGATGAAGTACTTCGTGTTACTGCCCGAAAAGATGAATGGGGTGAAGTGAAAGAATGGATTTGCAATACCTGCCGTTTTGAACGTAAGAAAGTAAGCGATTGGGTGATTGAAGGTCCTTCAAAAATTGATCGTCATTCTGTGATTTCGCAGGGACATTATGTAGGTGTACAAAAACCACATGAGACTGTTGCAAAAGTAACAGGTCGCAAACCGAAATTACTGATGAACATAAAGAATGTGAGTGAAGTGAACCAGGTGGATTTAAGTGAATTGAAAGGTCCTGCTACGTCAGACGTATTTAAACAAATCAAGAAAGAAAATTAATGAATACGATGTTATTAGCAATTGATTGGGCACTATTGCTTGAGAAATTCATTCTCATTGCCTTAGTGGTTACTGTTTCCATGGTGGTGGCCATGTATGCCACATGGGGTGAGCGTAAGATTGCTGCTGTAATTCAGGATCGCTATGGCCCCAACCGTGCCGGTCCGTTGGGATTGTTTCAACCATTGGCAGACGGTTTGAAACTGTTTATGAAGGAAGAGATCATTCCAAATGCATCTAATAAAATTTTGTTTATTCTCGGGCCATCATTGGCAATGCTCACTGCATTAATCACCAGTGCTGTAATTCCCTGGGGTGATAAGATGGAAGCTTTTGGCCGTACGATTTCTTTACAGATAGCCGACATTAATATTGGTATCCTTTATGTTTTCGGAGTTGTGAGTTTAGGTGTATATGGTATTATGATTGGTGCATGGGCAAGTAATAATAAGTTCTCGTTAATGGGAGGTTTGCGTGCCGCATCACAAATCATTTCATATGAACTGGCAATGGGTATTGTATTGATTGCTTTGTTAATGACTACAGGAACACTGAGCCTTGGTGAAATCGTGAAGCAACAACAGGAAGGCTGGTGGAACGTAATCAAGCAGCCGGTTGGATTTGTGGTGTTTTTGATCTGCGCTTTTGCAGAATGTAACAGAACTCCGTTTGACCTTGCTGAAGCAGAGAATGAACTTATTGGCGGATATCACTCAGAATTTTCCAGTATGAAGCTTGGTTTTTATCTGTTTGCTGAATACATCAATATGTTCATCAGCAGTGCAGTTATGGCCACCTTGTATTTCGGCGGTTATGATATCATTCCTTTCTATGATGAAAGCGCATGGGGTTTATCAACCAATACAATGGCAGTACTTGGATTGCTTGCTTTATTTGCCAAAATATTCGTGCTGATCTTTGTATTCATGTGGGTTCGCTGGACCATTCCACGTTTCCGTTATGATCAGCTGATGAATCTTGGCTGGAAATCTTTGATACCAATTTCATTAATATGGATGCTGTTGACAGCTGTATTCATGTTGTTGATAAAGTAAGAAATAAAATAGGTAACATTTATAAAAGATATAAATGCAATTAACAAACAAAGCAAAAGCGGTAAATCGCAGTCCTTTAACCTTGATGGAACGCTTGTATTTTCCGGCCATCCTGAAGGGAATGGGAATTACCTTTTCGCATATATTCAAAAAGAAGGTAACGATTAACTATCCCGAAGTAACACGGCCCTTCAGCCCTGTCTTTCGTGGATTGCACGTATTGAATCGTGATGCAGAGGGAAGAGAAAACTGCACGGCCTGTGGCTTGTGTGCAGTTGCTTGTCCGGCAGAAGCAATTACAATGGATGCGGCAGAACGTTTACCCGGCGAAGAACATTTGTACCGTGAAGAAAAATATGCAGCTAAATATGAAATCAACATGTTGCGTTGCATTTTCTGTGGCTTGTGTGAAGAAGCTTGTCCGAAAGATGCGATCTATCTTTCTGAAACCTTTGCTCCTTCGAATTACAGCCGTAAGAGTTTCATCTATGGTAAAGACAACCTGGTGATTCCTCATCCGCAAAATGATCCGGAAGGATTTGCAAGGGCGAAAGGATTGATTCAAGAACGAAAAGAAAAAACCAAACAACAGACTGCTTAATATGAACATTACTGAAATTCTGTTTTGGTTCCTGAGTGTGTTGGCACTGATAGGAGCTTTGATGATGGTGACCAATAAGAACCCGGTGTATAGTGTACTGTGGCTGATTGTTGTGTTTTTTGCCATCTCCGGTCATTATATTCTTTTAAATGCACAGTTTCTGGCGATTGTAAACATTATTGTATATGCAGGTGCAATCATGGTATTGTTCCTCTTTGTCATTATGTTGATGAATATGAATGCCGACAATGAACCGCAGAAAAATAAATGGCTGCAGTTAGCAGGCGCTGTAGCAGGTGGAAGTTTGTTGCTGGTGATAGTGGCAGCGCTTCGTAAAAGTGAAACATTGGCGGGCCAGCATACAGATGCAGGTGGCACCACCGGTTTGATTCATAACCTGGGACAGGTATTGTTTAAAGATTTTGTATTGCCCTTTGAGATCAGTAGTATTCTGTTCCTGAGTGCAATGGTGGGTGCTGTGGTGATTGGTAAGAAAGGAGATTAGTAAGTTTTTGGCTGATAGCAGATAGCTGTTAGTCAGATTGTCAACGAATAAGCTAAAGGCTATAGGCCGGCAGCTAAAAGCTAAATATTATGCCGATAAATTATTATGTAATTCTGGCGATGTCGCTCTTCAGTATTGGAGTGGTGGGAGTGCTTACAAGACGCAACGCCATTATTATTTTCATGTGTATTGAGTTAATGCTGAATGCAGTGAACCTGTTGCTGGTTGCATTCAGTAAGATGCATTATGCCAATCTTGCTGGTGGCAGTGCCACCGCCAATGTTGGTACCGAAGCACAATTGTTTGTATTCTTTATCATGGTGGTGGCTGCTGCAGAAGTAAGTGTGGGGTTGGCGATCATTGTGATGATGTACAGAAATATTCATAGTGTGGATGTGAACTTTTTGAACAGACTAAAACATTAAAAAAGCTGAAAGCGGAAAGCTCAATGCCCAATGCAGCATTTAGCATTCAGCCTTCAGCATTAAGCATGCGTTTATGAGTAAATTGGTTTATTTAGTTCCCTTGTTTCCGCTGATCGGATTTCTGATTAACGGATTGGGAAGAAAGAGTCTGAGTAAGTCATTAACCGGCATCATTGGTAGTGGTGTGGTATTGGCTTCCTTCATTGTAAGCTTGCTCATTTTTAATGAGGTGAGAGCAGAAAGCACGCCGGTGATTGTGAACCTCTTTGATTTCATTGATGTAGCCGGTTTGAAAATTCCATTTGCATTCCAGGTAGACAGATTGAGCTCCTTGTTCCTGCTGGTGATTACCGGTGTTGGTTTTTTGATTCATCTGTATTCCACTTCTTATATGCATGATGAGGAAGCCCCTCATTTTGCACGTTATTTCTCTTATCTGAATCTGTTTGTGTTCAGCATGTTATTGTTGGTGCTTGGGGCGAACTACCTGATCATGTTCATTGGTTGGGAAGGTGTTGGTTTGTGTTCCTACCTGTTGATTGGTTATTGGTTTAAAAACACAGAGTATGGAAATGCAGCACGTAAGGCTTTTGTGATGAACCGTATTGGTGATCTTGGTTTTCTGCTCGGTTTGTTTTTCATCATTCAGCAATTTGGTTCCTTAACTTATCTCGAAATATTTCCACAGGCACAATCTGCAGGCACAGCTGTTCTTACGATCATCACATTACTATTATTTGTAGGCGCTACCGGTAAGAGTGCGCAAATTCCCTTGTATACCTGGTTGCCCGATGCGATGGCTGGTCCAACACCAGTATCGGCTCTCATCCACGCTGCCACCATGGTAACTGCCGGTATCTACATGATTGCCCGCAGCAACATTTTATATACACTGGCACCCGTATCACAATCTGTAGTTGCAATCATCGGATTAGCAACTGCGATTCTTGCTGCAACCATTGCATTAAAGCAAAATGATATTAAAAAAGTACTGGCTTACTCTACGGTAAGTCAGCTCGGCTATATGTTTCTCGGTTTAGGAGTAGGTGCTTATACCGGCGCTGTGTTTCATGTAATGACACATGCGTTCTTTAAAGCTTTGTTATTCCTTGGAGCCGGTTCTGTGATTCATGCAATGCATCATGAACAGGATATCCGGAAAATGGGCGGACTGGCAAAAAAACTTCCCATCACACACTGGACATTCTTTATCGGGTGTGTGGCCATTGCCGGTATTCCTCCGTTCAGTGGGTTCTTCTCGAAAGATGAAATATTAGTGGCGGCGTATGCACATAATCCTGTTTTATACTGGATCGGTTTGGGTGGTGCATTGATGACTGCGTTTTATATGTTCCGTTTATATGCTATGACTTTCCGTGGAAGTTTCCGTGGTACGCACGATCAGGAACATCACTTGCATGAAAGCCCCTGGCAAATGACACTGCCGTTGATTGTATTAGCTGTATTGGCTGCTGTATCAGGCTTTGTTGGTATTCCCGAATTGTTTGCTCCCGATGCACATAAACTGAATCATTTCCTGTCGCCTGTATTTGCTGCATCCACTCAATTGCAGGAAGCACATGAAATCACTCATTCAACTGAGTATATGTTGTTGGGCGTGAGCATTGCTCTGATTCTGGCTGCTATTGCCTACGCATGGAGCCGTTTCAGTAAGAATCCTGAAACAGGTGATGCAACAGGGTTTGGAAAAGTATTGGTCAACAAATGGTATGTGGATGAATTATATGATAACATCATCAGTAAACCACTTCAGGGGCTTGGTGCTGTTTTGAACAAATATGTAGAGAAGAGTGGAATTGATGGTATTGTGAATGGTGTTGGTAAATCGGTACAGTGGGGTGGTCGCCAGCTTCGTTTGCTGCAAAGCGGACAAGTGGGCAGCTATGTACTGTGGATGGTACTGGGTATTTTGTTATTAATTGTTCTGACTTTATTTATCTGATCATAGATACATTGAATTATGGTTGCATTATTGTTGATATTGATCCCGCTGCTTGGAGGACTGGTTGGTTTCTTTCTGAAAGGAGAGAAGCAGGTTAAAACATGGAGTTTACTGGTAAGTCTTGTTTCCCTTGCGGCAATGATTTACGGACTGGCTGATTACAGCCCGGCCAACAGAGAATTTTATGCAAACTGGTTACCACAGCTCGGCTCTTCCTTTGCTTTGAAAATGGATGGAGCAAGTGCTGTGCTTTGTGCATTAACTGCACTGGCATACCCGTTGATCTTCTTATCTACTAACGGCAACAAATATGCGAATAGCCATGCGTTTTACGGGTTGATGTTGCTGGCCCAGGCAGGTATCTCGGGTGTATTCCTGGCAGCTGATGGATTGCTGTTCTACTTCTTCTGGGAGCTGGCATTGATTCCGGTTTACTTCCTCTGCTCCCGTTGGGGTGGTGAAAGAAGAATTCCTGTTACATTTAAATTTTTTGTTTACACATTTGCAGGTTCTTTATTGATGCTGGTTGGTTTGTTGTATCTCTACTATCAAACACCGGATGCATCTTTCTCCATGAATTCATTGTACACCGTGAAATTGACGGTTGGTCAGCAGTCATGGTTGTTCTGGTTATTCTTTGTTGCGTTTGCAGTAAAGATGCCTGTATTCCCATTCCATACCTGGCAGCCGGATACCTATGAACAATCGCCCACTGCTGTTACAATGGTACTGAGTGCATTGATGGTGAAGATGGGTTTGTTTGCTGTGGTTCGCTGGTTAATTCCTTTATTTCCTGCAGCTGCCATTCAATATGACAATGTAGTGATTGGATTAAGTGTGATTGGGATGATTTATGCAAGCATACTTGCGATGAAGCAGGACGATTTAAAACGACTCATTGCTTATTCATCTATTGCACACATCGGTTTGATGAGTGCTGCACTGTTTGTAAATAATGAAAGTGGTTTACAGGGTGCAATGATTCAATTCTTCAGTCATGGTGTGAACGTATTGGGAATGTGGATTGTAGTGGAACTGATTGAACGCCGTTTCGGTACCCGTAAAATGAGTGAACTGGGTGGTTTGGCAAGTCAATCTCCGGTTCTTGCCATATTACTTGTAATTGTTGCATTGGCAAATGTGGCATTACCATTAACAAACGCATTTATTGGTGAATTCCTGATGTTTAATGGGTTGTTCCATTTCAATGTATGGTATGCTGCTGTTGGCGGATTGAGTATTATCCTGAGTGCGGTGTACACACTCCGTATGATCCAGAAAGTATTTTTTGGAACAGAGAGTGCTCTATCAGCCACAGGAATTCAGATCAGCTTTGCAGAGCGTTTCAGCCTTTGGGTGATTGTGGCGGCTATTTTTGTAATGGGTGTTTATCCCAAACCTGTCTTTGCCTTAACCCAGGAAACAGCTTCGCTGATTCTTGGAATTTTTAAGTAAGAAAGACGATAAGAAATACTTGTCGTTACTAATAGTAAGAATGTTCGATTAATAAAAGTAGAAATACATGAACCTGATTTTAATTTCGGCTATCTGGGGAATCGTGATGATGTTCAGTGGATTGTTTGTAAAGGATAAGTCACAGGCTAAGAATATTGCCATTGGCGGCGCATTGTTGTTGCTGATTGTGAATTTGCTCGATGTAAAAGGTATTTCCATTTTCCATTCAGATTTTGGAGGAATGCTTTCATACGATCTGTTTGGCTACATCTTTCTTACGTTGGTGTCTGTTTCATTGCTGGTGTATTTCCTGCTCAGTGGTAAAGAAATTCAACAGGTAGGCAATCATCCTTTTGAATATTTCGCTCTCATATTCTTCATTATGTCGGGTATTGGGCTGGTTTCATTCTTTAACAACCTGCTTATTCTTTTCCTGGGTATTGAAATTATTTCGATTCCCTTGTACATACTCACGGGAAGTGATAAACGAAATCTCAAAAGCAACGAAGCTGCACTCAAATATTTCCTGATGGGATCCTTCTCAACCGGGATTATGCTTTTGGGTATTGCATTTTTGTATGGAGCAGCGGGTTCGTTTCAGCTTGCTCAGTTCCAATATGCAGGGGATAAAGAAGGATTGTTCCTCATTCTTGGGATGGTATTTGTGCTCATTTCGCTTGCGTTTAAAGTTTCTGCGGCGCCATTCCATTTCTGGACGCCCGATGTGTATGATGGGGCGCCTACAGTGTTCACTTCCTTTATGGCAACCATTGTAAAAGTGGCCTTCTTTGTTGCTTATGTAAATCTTTTCCTGAATGCATTTGAAGGATCAAAATTAAAATGGCAGTTGGCGGTTGCCGTTGTTACGGCGCTCACTTTGTTTATTGGAAATATTACTGCTGTGTACCAGCAAAGTGTTAAACGAATGCTGGCTTATTCCAGTATTGCACAGGCGGGTTTCATGCTGCTGGCAGTATTTACGATTAATGATATGGCCCGCCAGGGATTGTTACTATACACCGTTGCCTATTGTTTTGCCACCATTGGCATTTTTGCAGTATTGAGTAAAATGAAAGATTTCACCTTTGATGGATTTAACGGTTTAGCATCGAAAGAACCATTATTGGCTGCTGTGCTCACAGTCTTCTTACTGTCTCTCGCCGGCATACCTTTAACTGCTGGTTTCTTTGCCAAATACTTTATGCTGGCTGCTGCTGTAAAAGCAGGTACTTATCTGTGGTTGGTGATATTTGCAGTATTGATGGCAGCTGTAAGCGTGTATTACTATTTCCGGGTTATTACGGCTATGTATTTTAAAGAAGGTGAAGGCCAGGTTATTGAAACCACTGCTTCATTCAGGTATGTACTCCTTTTTGCTGCCGTTGTGATTGTTTTGCTGGGGGTATTTCCCAATCAACTGCTGCTGGATTGGCTCAACCTCGGTTGATACCGTTCATCGAAATAGCTTGTTTATCTGCCCGGGTTGCTTAATTTCGGGTAGAATTACACTATGACCTTCCAGGATATTATCTCATTATCATGGCGAACTGTTCGGTCGAACAGGTTGCGAACCGGGATCACCGTCTCCATTATTGCATTTGGTATTATGGCGCTGATAGGCATTATTACTGCTATTGAAGCAATGAATCAGAGCCTGTATGAGAACTTTTCCATTCTGGGAGCTAATTCTTTCAGTATCCGTTTTAAAGAACGAACCTTTCAGTTTGGCGGACCAAACAGAAGTGATCTCACAAAAACCAAAAAGGGCGGGAAAGAAAAAGTATCAAACCTTGGAAAGATTATTACGTTTGATGAGGCACGCCAGTTTAAACAACAATTCCACTACCCGGCAACAGTAAGTATATCAAAGTTTGCATCTGGGAACGCCACACTCTTTTACGATAATATTAAAACCAACCCGAATGTGCGGGTATTGGGTGGAGACGAAAACTATCTTCTCAACAGCGGATACACGATTGAGAGCGGACGGAATTTTAATCAGTTGGATGTTGAAAGCGGAAGAAACGTAGCGGTGATAGGCGACGATCTTGTAAAGAAATTATTTCGTGGTAAAACGGAAATGGCAATTGGTAAAATCATTCGTATCGGTTCAAACAGGTACAGAGTGGTGGGAACATTAAAGCCGAGAGGAGCCAGTTCCTTTCTTGCGTTGGATAATGTAGTTATTATCACTTATAATAATGTTCGCCGTGTCTTCAACAACGAAGGCAGTTACAGCATTTCTATCCGTGCCAATGATTTTAAGGAAGTGGATGCTGCAGTTGGAGAAGCCACAGGAGTTTTCAGAACAGTACGCAAACTTAATTTCAAAGACTCTGAGAATTTTTATATCGACAGAAGTGATACGTTGGTGGAGACGCTCAAAAATACATTACGTTATGTTCGTTTAGCCGCAATGGTTATTGGTATCATAACCTTATTTGGTGCAGCAATTGGTTTAACCAATATTATGCTTGTAGCGGTAAGCGAACGCACCCGTGAAATAGGTTTGTCTAAATCCATTGGTGCAAAAGCCCGTACAATACGTACCCAGTTTTTATGGGAGAGTATCCTTATCAGCTTACTGGGTGCAGCCATTGGAATCCTGTTGGGTGTGATCGTAGGAAATTTCTTTGCCATGTACCTCAAAACAGGTTTTGTAGTTCCCTGGCTATGGGTATTTATTGGTGTTGCAATCTGTTTCATTACCGGCCTCACAGCTGGTTTATATCCGGCGTTTAAAGCTTCCAAACTCGATCCTATTAATGCATTGAGATACGAGTAATGTGAAATAAAAAAAACCGGTTTCAACGAACCGGTTTTTTTATGCTGTCATTTCTTTCTGAATTATTTTGGATCAAGCACTTTGGTAATACGTTGTTCCAGATCCAGTAAATGCATTTTAGTCATTCCATCTGTAATAGCCGGTAATGCTGCACGGATATCAGTTCTCAAAGTTCTCAAAGTTCCTCTGAGTATAGAATATACATCTGTACTTGCAATACTAAGGGAAGGAGTGATCTGGAATGTGATTACAATGCCACCCGTACCAGTGGAAGGCGTTCCCCCGGGTAATAAACTAATGATACGTTCCACAAACATTTTCTGGAGGTTTCTTCTGTATACATCAGCTGCTTGCTTGGCATACAACTCTGCAAAAATGTTTTTACGCAAATCATCCACCATTTCATTGGCTTTATAAGCATTGTTGCCCATGGCAGCCTCCATAGCAATTAATTTGCTCAATGTATTTGTGCTGAGCAATGTGTTAATGATACGGTCCTGCCTGATTCCTATAATCTGTAACGGATTAGCGCCGGTTCGGCTGAAGATGTCTTTGTTGATCAGCCAGGTTGGTGTGCTGAATAATTGTTTATTCAAAAAAACCATTGCTTCTTTCTGAATGGATTTAGGTGTGTACTCATAAATAACCCCAGGTTGATCGTTGGGTTTTGGTGTTTCATAAATACCACCAATGTTTTTGGTTACATGTCCCATATAACGGCCATACTGTGTAACTACCTGTGAGTACATTTCATCCAGCGCCTCCCAACCTTCATTGGGCTGACGTGTCCAGTTGATGAGGTTGGGCACAATGCGTTGCAGATTCTTAATACCGTAAGTACTTGCTTTCATGGCATCATTACCAAGGTCTTCATTCTGCAAACGTGGATCATCAGGATTGGTTTCGGTGCCAAACCAAAAGCGGTTGTTCTTCAATTTTTCAGAGGTAAGTTTACTCAGGTAAGGAACTTCCTCTTCGGCAGTGGGGAACTGAGGTAACCAGCGGTAACCCCATTCAATGGCCCATTTATCATAATCACCTACATAAGGAACCAATCCATCTCTGCCAATATTGTCTTCTGGTTGTGCTACGTAATTAAAGCGTGCATAATCCATTATCGAAGGAGTGTGCCCGTTCTTCTCCACCCATTTTTTATTTCGCAAACTATCTACCGGAACGGTGGAAGAGGAACCGAAGTTGTGACGCAATCCCAAAGTATGTCCTACTTCATGTGATGATACAAAGCGAATCAATCGTCCCATCAGTTCATCATCAAAAGTCATTTTACGGGCTGCTGTATCTAAAGGTGAGGTTTGGATAAAATACCAGTTACGCAATAATTGCATCACATTGTGATACCAGTTGATATGGCTTTCCATGATTTCACCGCTGCGTGGATCGTGTACGTTTGGTCCGCTTGCATTTTGCGTTTCAGAAGGTTTGTAAACAATGGCACTGAACCGGGCATCTTCCAGGCTCCAGGTACTATCTTCCTGTGTAGTAGGTGCCAGTTTCGCCATGATGGCATTTTTAAATCCTGCTTTTTCAAAGGCAACCTGCCAGTCGTTTACGCCCTGAATAAGATAGGGGACCCATTTCTTTGGAGTAGCCGGATCGATATAATAGATGATAGGCTTTTTAGGCTCCACCAGTTCACCACGTTTGTATTTTTCAATGTCTTCATCTTTGGGTTCCAGTTTCCAGCGAACAATCATGTTCACATCTTTTACTCCTTGCGGATTGGCATCAAAATCTGTATAGGACCTGGTAAAATAGCCAACCCTTGGATCGAAGTACCTAGGCTTGGTGGGTTTGGCCGGCAACAGCAACATGGAGCAATTCAGTTCCACCGTGAAAGCTCCGCTGAGGAGTGCATTACTCAAGCCGGGAACGCTACCCCGCAGGTATGTTTTTACGGTTTTAATTTCCACGTTGATGGGGTAAGTACGTATCGTTTGAATATAGGAACGGTCAGATTGATAGGCACCCAGTTGGAACGAAGCCTTGAAGAAAGGATTAAAGAATAGAACATCATTATCGCCGGATATGTAATCTGTCATATCAATAACCGCAGAAGTTGACTTCGAAATACTGTCGGAGCCGATGGCTTTGATTTCGAACGACTGCATAATGGGTTGCATATTCGAATTCATAACCGCTTTATACATGCCAGCCGTGTCGGTGGCACGTTCATCAAATGAAACTCTTCTTAAAAAGACCCTGTTGTTCGGACCTTTTTCAAAACGAATGACATTGTTATTGATAATATCCCCGGCATAACCTGTAAAGCCATTGCTCATACCGGTTGCAGCTTTGGAAAGGCGGTTTACTACCAGGATGTCCCGGTTGAAAAGCGAATCAGGTATTTCAAAATACCATTTGTCGTCCAGTTTGTGGACTTTAAACAACCCCTTACCGGTACGGGCTTTTTCCGTAATCACCTCTGCATAAGGTTTGGGAGATGATGTTTTTGGAGTAGCCGGAACAACGGCTGTTGGGGTGGTGGTGGTAGACGGGTTTGTGGGGCGGTTTTGTGCCTTAGTACCCGGGCCTTGCGTTACCGCCAATAGCAAAAGGGCGGCAAACGGAAAAAAATTTGACTTCATGAAAATGTGGATTTGATCTGGCTGTTTAATGATGATTGGCAATTTAAACAAACCCTTTCTTATAATCTTGCAAGCGGCTGTAATTTGGTACAAACGGCAGGAGAAATTAAGCAGGCTGAAAAAAAATAAAAATTAAAAACTGCAAGATTGTTTCAAATAAATATTTCCCTAACTTGTGCCACCCGTCCTTATGGGAAGGTTGAATTTTTTGAAATAATTTTTCATAGAATTGTATCAAAGTTATTTGTCTAAAAACTCAGTATTTTAAAAACTAAAAAATCAATTGTCATGGCTGAAACTAAACCAACTGCAGCAAAGGCTGCAACTACAGGTCAAGCGAAAAAGAGCAGCAACGCTATCTCATGGATAGCACCAGTGGTATGTATTATTGCAGGTTACGCAATCTGGCGTTTTATTCTTGGTGCTGATTCAGGGTTTAAACAACCCGACACCTCAGGTGGATTCTGGCCCTCACACAAAGGACCACTCAATGGATTGTATCGTATGTATGAAGGTGGTATCATTGTACCTTTCCTGATTGGTTTGTTCCTGATGGTAATTGTATTTTCAATCGAACGTTACCTCACCATCCGCAAAGCGCTGGGTGCTGGTAATGCAACTGATTTCGTTCGTAAAGTTCAATATCACCTTGCCAATAAAAATATTGATGCTGCATTGTCAGAATGTGATAAGCAAAAAGGTTCTGTTGCGAACGTAATGAAAGCCGGTTTGAAAAAATACCGTGAAATGACTGAAGTTTCTGGTATTGATACAGATCAGAAAGTAGCTGCCATCCAGAAAGAAGTGGAAGAAGCCACTGCACTGGAACTGCCAATGCTTTCAAAAAACCTGGTATTCCTTTCTACCATTACATCACTTGGTACCTTGATCGCCCTGTTGGGTACTGTATTAGGTATGATCCGTTCATTCGCATCTCTTGGTGAAGAAGGAGCAGGTGGTAATGCATCTGAACTTGCGGTAGGTATCTCTGAAGCCCTGTATAACACGGCAACAGGTATCGCCACATCATCATTTGCGTTGGTGATGTACAACGTGTTTACAACAAAGATCGATTCTATCACTTATGGTATCGATGAAACCAGCTTTACACTGACCCAAAGTTTTGCAACACAGTACAAATAATTGTCTGTTGATGCGTATGGATTTTTAAAGAATCAGAATCTTAAATTCAAAACTTTTCAGGAATGTCAAAGCTTAATAAAATACCCCGCAAAAGTACCTGGGTGGATATGACAGCCTTCGTGGATGTGTCGTTTCTGATCCTGTCGTTCTTTATGCTGGCTACTAAATTCAAACCACCGGAAGTGATTCAGATACAGAATCCTAAGTCTGTATCTTCTGAAAATCAACCGGAACAGGATGTGTTCAAGGTTTCATTTGATAAAGACGGAAGGGTATTTATCAGCTTCAGTCCGGATAACGACGGACAGGAGAAGGCACAGATGACAGCTGAAGTGATCAGCCGTCAGAAGAACCTTGGATTAACTCCGGCAGAGATCAAAAATTTCACGAAATTTTCAGTGGGAGGTATCGGTGTTCCGATCGAAAAACTGAAAGGTTTCCTGGCTCTGAGTGATGATGAGTACAAAAATTACAAGCAACCTGGTATCCCTGTATCAGACACTATGAATAATCAATTGAATGATTATATCAATGCCATGCTTACAGGAACTGGTGGCCGTCGTCCGCAAAATGTAATGTTGAACGGAGATAACGGAACCAAGTATCCGTATTTTAAAAATGTGCTTGCTGCCTTTAAAAAGAATGGTATTTTCTCTTTCAAGCTGATTACAGCATTGGAAGGCGTACCATCCGGCACACCATTGTATAAAACTCAGAACACAAGGAAGTAAACAAATTACTTAAATTAAAAAAACTGAACTATGGGAGCAGATGTATCAGCACCAGATAGTGGTGGTCATAAGAAAGGCCCGGGGGTCAAGAAACAGGCCCGCAAAGACACAAGGGTGGATATGACACCGATGGTGGATCTTGGTTTCCTGCTGATCACGTTTTTCGTGTTCACCACAACCATGAGTACGCCCAAAGCTTTCAAACTCAACGTTCCTGACGATACCGCCAAGGATGATGAGCAAACAGAAGCCAAGGCATCCGGTGCATTCACCATTCTGTTGAGCAAGGATAACCACGTTTATTATTACGAAGGCCAGTTAACCAGTGACGGATCGAACTTTAAGTCGACCAACTTTCATGATATCCGCACTGAAATCCTGAATAAAAAGGCAAACACTCCGGAAAAAGACCTGGTAGTGATCATAAAGCCGAACGAGGAGGCCAGCTATAAAAATGTGGTAGATATGCTCGATGAAATGCAGATTGCCGAAATCAAGCGATATGCAGTAGTGGATATTACACCACAGGAAAACGAACTGGTGAAGATTACCGAAGGTACTCCACCGGGTGGAAAATAATTCTGTGGAATTTCTACAGCATCAGCATCTAATTATTAATTAACCATTTACTATGGACGTAAATAAAATATTAACCGCCGACTTTCTGGACATCCTGTTTGATGGCCGGAATAAAGAGTATGGTGCGTACGAACTCCGGAAAAATTATAACGAGCGCTTAACCAGGGCCTTGTTGATTACAGCCGGGGTGGCTGCCCTTATCTTCCTGTTGGTTGTTGTTGGCCGTTCTGTGTCAAACAGCAAAAAAGAGAAAGTTAAGGTGCAGGATGTGACGCTTGCTGATATCAAACAGCAGGAAGAACAGCAAAAAATCGAACCGCCACCACCTCCTCCTCCAAAGCAGGAGCCACCAAAAATTGAGATCACTAAATTCACTCCTCCTAAAATCGTTGAAGACGAAAAATTTGAAGAGAAGAATGAAGTAAAAGAACAAGAGCAAATTACCAACGTAGGTAAGATTGACCAGGAAGGGATTAAAGACCCCGAAGTGGTGAATCCGCCTAAAGTGGAACAGGAAACCAAAGTAGTGGAAGCCCCGAAAGAAGATGATAATGTTGTCTTCACAAAAGTAGAGGTGGAAGCTCAGTTCCCCGGTGGAGAAGGTAAATGGAATCAATATGTGCAACGTGAAGTAGAGCGCCGTATTGATGAGTTAACCGAAGACGGACAAGCAGGTACCTGCGAAGTACAATTCATTGTGGACAAAGAAGGAAACGTAAGTAACGTGGAAGCTTTGACTATGAAGGGAAGTGTGCTGGCCAGGGTTGCAACCGATGCAATTAAAAAAGGTCCTAAATGGATCCCTGCTATTCAGAACGGCCGCCAGGTAAAAGCATGGCGCCGTCAGAAGATTACGTTCCGCCTGCCGGATGAACAACCGTAAGACCTTTATCAAGAAGGAATATACAAGCAACGATCCCCATCAGTTTTCTGGTGGGGATTTTCTTTAATTATAAAATCATCAATCTTAAATCGAAACATCAAGGCTACCTTTGCTCAATGCTTGGAAAACTATCTGGATGGGATGATACAATTGTAGCACTGGCCACTCCACACGGAGTGGGCGCTATTGGCGTGATACGCATCAGCGGTAATAACGCTATTACAATTGCCAATGAACTCTTTCCCTCGAAGGATTTACTGAAGCAATCTTCACATACTGCTCATGTTGGTTTTCTGAAGGCAGAAGATAAGGTGTTGGATGAAGTGGTACTCACCCTTTTTAAGAATCCTAAAAGCTACACCGGAGAGGATGTGGTTGAAATCAGTTGCCATGGCTCACCTTATATCCAGGAGCAGGTAATGAACGCCATTGTAAAGAAAGGCGCCCGTTTGGCAAAGCCGGGCGAGTTTACACAACGTGCTTTTCTTAAAGGGAAACTGGATCTTACACAAGCCGAAGCTGTGGCAGATTTGATTGCCAGTAATACGGAAGCCAGCAGGAATACAGCTTTGCATAACATCCGTGGAGGTTTTTCAACCATATTAAAAGCATTGCGGGACCAGTTGATTCAGTTCTCTGCATTGATTGAATTGGAACTTGACTTTTCACAGGAAGACGTAGAGTTTGCCGACCGCACCCGTTTCTTTGAACTGATCAAAGAGGCAAAAAAAACAGTTACAGATTTGCTGAACTCGTTCCGGTTGGGTAATGTAATCAAGAATGGTGTTAGTGTGGCGATTGTGGGGAAACCCAATGCCGGCAAATCTACGTTGCTCAACACTTTATTGAATGAAAACCGGGCCATTGTAAGCGATATCGCCGGCACTACAAGAGATACGATTGAAGAAGTATTAAACATTAACGGAATCCTTTTTCGTTTGATTGATACAGCTGGTATTCGTGAGAGCAGAGATGTGATAGAAGCCATAGGTGTTGAGAAAAGCCTGGAGAAAATGAAAGCAGCCGATGTGGTGTTGTATTTATTTGATGTGGTGGAAGAGACGGTGGGCGAATTAGAAGCGGCTCTTTTACAGGTGCAGGAACAGAATAAAAATTTTATTGCAGTTGGGAATAAAGTAGATGCATTGGGAGAAGAAGCTGCACAGCAAAAGTTTTCAGGAGATGAAGTATTATATATTTCAGCAAAGAACCAGTTACATATTCAATTACTGAAAGACCGGTTGGTGGACAAAGTGGTGCAAGGTTCCGTTCAAACCGAAAGTACGATTGTTACTAATGCCCGTCACTACCAGGCACTGCAGGAAGTGTCAAAATCGCTGGATGATATTACCGCCGGATTGAACAACCAGTTGCCGGGAGATTTACTGGCGCTGGACATTCGCCGTTGTTTGCATTTCCTGGGAGAAATCACTGGTGAAATCACCAATGAAGATCGGCTGGATTATATATTCAGTAAGTTTTGTATCGGTAAGTAAGTTAATAATACTCGCTGTGCATTTGTAAAATGTAATTCACTTCTTATGATACGAACCTGTGAAAACAGTTTAAATTAGCTAAGAAGATGTCTACAATCAGCAGCTGCCCCCTTAACCTAAAAATAACATACAGTTGTAAAAATTCTGCAATTTTCGATTTGAATATTAATTAATAGCATTTAAAAAATATGAAACGGATTTGAGTTTGCAAAAAACAATTTTAAACGTTTAAATCTAACGTACCCGGTTTGTAGTATTTTTTGTTGCTTTCAGAGTCTTACCTTTACCCTGTTTGATTTACACCTCCTGCTGACATGAGAAAAGGACTCTTACTAATTTTATTGCTTAGTTTATACCTCTGTGGTTACTCTCAGGATAGCAGTCATTCTTTTTTCGACCGGCTGGTTCATTTCCCCGATAAAGTTTTCTCCAAAATAGATAAAACGGCTTCCAAGGCCGAGCAAAAGCTCAACAAGCAAACAGAAAAATATATTACCCGGCTGGAGAAGCAGGAGCAAAAACTCAAGCGCAAGCTTTGGAAGACCGATTCCGTAAAGGCAAAAGCGTTGTTTGGGGATGTAAAAGGCAGATATGATCAACTGCGCCAATCACTTACAAATAAAGATGCCGCTTCTGGTGGCAATGTTTACTCAGGTCACCTTGATTCGCTGGGAACCATGATGCGCTTCGTGCAAAACAATCCCCTGTTAAAAGAAGGAACTGCATTGCAGGGTAAACTGCAATCGAACCTGGGCAGTATCAACCAGTTCCGGCAAAGTTTGAATGCAGGCGATTATGTACGCAAACAAGTACAGGCCCGTCAGCAACAACTGAAAGCCGAGCTTCAGAATACGCCTTTGGCCAAAGAGTTCCTGAAGTTTAAAAAGGAAGTCTACTATTATCAACAGCAACTACTTGAATACAAACAACTGGCGGATGACCCTGAGAAGCTCGGAGCTAAACTTTTAACATTGGCTCAGAAGCTGCCTGCCTTTCAGAAGTTTTTCAGGGAGCATTCAGAATTGGCCAGTTTGTTTCGCTTGCCTGGTTCCAGCGATGGAATGGGTTCAATGGCGCAATTTGCCGGACTTCAAACCAGGGATCAGTTAAACCAGATACTGGAGCAGCGGTTTGGAACAGGAGCAAACGTGCAACAGATGATGCAGCAAAACGTGAGTGTGGCTCAGAACTACATGAACCAGTTGAAAAACAAAGTCAGCCAGGCAGGAGGTTCTTCATCTGATATGGAGTTGCCGGATTTTAAACCGAATGAGGAAAAGCATAAATCCTTCCTCAAAAGACTGGAGTATGGCAGTAACATACAATCGGTACGTGCCAGAAACTATTTCCCTGCCACCACAGATTTTGCATTATCGGTTGGCTATAAGATTAACAGCAAAAGCATTATTGGAATTGGCGGCTCCTATAAAATGGGCTGGGGTACAGGTTTTAACAATATCAGTGTCACGCATCAGGGAATCGGTATCAGAAGCTTTATTGACTGGAAGCTGAAGGGTAGCTTTTGGATCAGCGGCGGCTATGAACAAAACTATCTGGCACAGTTCAGAAGGATTGAGGAATTAAAGGATCAGGCTATCTGGAAGCAGAGTGCATTATTGGGTATGAGTAAGGTGGTGAATGTGAAGAGTAAGTTTTTTAAGAAAACGAAAGTGCAGGTATTGTATGATTTTTTGTGGCGGGTGCAGGTGCCGCAAACAGAAGCGGTAAAATTTAGAATAGGATACAATTTTTAAAATAGAATTGAACGATTACAATGAAAAGTCTTAAAAAGCTGTTGGTGCTACTGATGCTATTTCAGTTGAGGGTAAGTGCGCAGAACATTTCAAACGTGAATCTCCCCAAAATTGTAACACCAAGCCCTAATGCCGGAGCTTTGGGTAAATATGGAGAGATCCCTGTAGATCAATCCACTGGGATACCTGGAATATCGGTTCCTGTGTTTAGCTGGACAAGAGAGAGAGCCAAATTATCGGTTGACATAGGATTGAGTTACCATTCCGGTGGTCATAAGGTTGAGGAGATGTCATCGGATGTTGGTCTGGGCTGGTCATTAAATGCGGGAGGAGTCATCACAAGAACTGTTGTAGGATTGCCGGATGAGCAGTACAATGGATTCAGGGGTAATGCGACGATAATGCCCAATCTGTCTACGACGAATCCGGGACCGGTGATGCCGGATTATTTTGTTCCGGCAAACAATATGGTTTCTTTATCAAATCATATTAACTATTATAATTCTTATTCCAATTTTACTTTATTGAAATCCATCAATGATGGCCAGTTGGATTCACAGCAGGATATTTATTCTTTTAATTATCCAGGGAATAGTGGCCGCTTTGTGGTTGGTAAGGATGGATCCGTATTAAAGATGAAGTTTTCAAATGCAAAAATTGAGATACTACAGCCGGGTACTTGGAGCGAATATTTTAGAATTACTGATGAGTTTGGTGTGCAGTACCTTTTTGATGTGAAAGAAATTGTGTCTTCTACGGGTATGACATTGAGTTCTGCGATGGAAGGGGGGGCTACTTCGATGAATTTTCAACCTACTACAGCACCTGTCACTTCTTGGTATATGTCAAGGATTGTTTCCGCAGACAAAATTGATACTATTTATTTTAATTACTCGCAGGGCGGCACGACTAAAGTTCAGCGGGGGTTTTATGAGTCGGTGGATGTGATTTCTTCGGATCCCTGGAATCCCAATGTTGGAGTAGGACAGCCCAAAGGAACATTTGTGCGGGGGTCCAGTGTTGATGAGATACAATTGGTAAAACTCCGAAGTATTTTCTTCCCGGATCAGACAAAGGTGAATTTTAATTACTCGCTTCCACGGGTTGATTATATGAATGATAGTGCGCTTACATCGATTCAGATTGTGAATGGAAGCAATAGTAAGCAGTATAATTTGAGTTATTCTTATTTTTTAGCCGATCAGTCACAATCTTCTACTTGTGCTTTTGTTCAGCCGGATATAACCAATGATTTATTTAAACGATTGCGATTGGATAGTGTGGTGCTTAAAGATGTTAGCAATAAGTCTGGCGGTAAATATTGGTTTGAATATAATAGTGTGGCCCTTCCGCCCCGTCATTCGATGAATGTGGATTACTGGGGTTTTTATCGCAGGGGGGCTGTCGATAATGGCACTTTGATACCACAAGTGAAGCTTCCATCAAGTTTATATGGTGTATTGAACGACACCTATTTATTGGGTGCAGATCGTAATTCAACAGACGGCCATGCTATGGCTTCTGTAATGACAAAGATTTATTATCCTACTGGAGGTTATACTTCATTTGAATTTGAGTCGAACAAGGCCTACAATGATAACGATTGGTACGATAATGCAGGCCGAACGGAGGTGACGATTTTGCCGGCTTCATTTAATTCAAACGTGAGTGTGGTTTTTTCAAATCGGGTTGATGTAAATGTTGCCTTCAGATTTTCGTTGACGGAAACAGCCGCCCGTGCTCCAATTGATCCCAACGGGCCTCAGGGGACGTGTAGCTATACTGATTTAGAAGACATGCCCGTTACGATACGTATCAAGAGTACGGATAATGTCGTTAATATACCGGTAACGAAGTCGTATAGAAATTTTATGGTAGGTTTTGTGAGTGAGCAACAACTACCCTTCGGGAAGGATTACGTAGTTTACTTTGAATGGAATACAAGTAGCGTTTGTAATAATCTTGTTCCTTTTACTATAAAATCTGTCACAGATTTTATCAAGCCTAAGACGGACAAAGTGGTAGGAGGTATCAGGATCAAGCGTATTGTCAGCAATGATAATTTGGGTAATACATTGACAACACAGTACAGCTATAATGATGTTACAAATTTATCCAGTGGCTATCCTGGGCTGTTGCCAGACAACCGTTATCATGAAACTACTACAGGAATGTGGAATACGTGCCAGAGTTCTGGTAGTGAATTGCCGATATTTCTTGGTTTCAGGCATACGCTGAACCGGACCAGTTCCCCCAATACACCGCTTTCATTTCAGAAAGGGAGCCCAATAATCTATAGTAGAGTTGAAAAGAAAATGATTAATGGGGCTCAAAATATTGGACGCACAGTAAGTGAATTTTTCCCTGTTCAGGATGGGTGGACTGATATTTATCCCTATGCAAAGGATATATATTTCTATTCCGCTCCCGGGATGCTGAAAAAAGAGACGGTCTATTCCGACGCCTCAGTTGTGTTACAGACTACAGAAAATGAATACACTTACAATTCTACTAAGCTTTCGGTAGATAATCACAGGTCATTGAAAGTGGCTGTTACCAGTTCGTGTATGTGTAATACGACAGCTAATATGGCTTTTTTAGCGCAGGCTTACTACCCTATCACTGATAATCTGTTATTGTCCCGTAGTACTCAAAAGCAATTTGGTGATCCTTTGAATCCTTTAACCGTGGTTACAGATTTTGAGTATGATAGTCAGACGAACTTGCTCAAGAAGAAGAAAGTGGTTAATTCGAAAGGGGAAACCTTGTCTACTACTTTTGAGTATCCGAATAACTATAGTGGTCAGGCCATTTACAATGATATGGTGGGGCGTAATATGATTGCCTTCCCGATCATTCAGAAAGAGTTCAACAGTACCACGGTTTTGCGTACCTACAATCTCAACTATGATTACTTCAATGGAACTAAAATTTATGAAAAAGAAATTGCTACCTCTACTTATTCGAATCCATCTGAAGTAGCGGCAACTTACTCAGGCTATGATACAAAAGGAAATGTAGTGCAAATTCTCACAAAAGACGGTATCCAGCATAATTATATCTGGAGTGACAAGGGGAACGTGATTGCGAAAACAGATAATTGTGCAGCCGGCAATGCGGCCTATACTTCGTTTGAGGGGGATGATGCGGGTGGTTGGTTAATAACAGGGGCACTTGTATCGGATGGTATGGCGCATTCGGGCAGGAAGGTGTATAATCTTTCTTCAGGAAATATTAGCCGCTCCGGGCTCAGTTCTTCTACTACCTATGTTCTTACGTACTGGACTAAAAACACATCTGCTTTATCAATATCGGGGACGATTAGTGGCTACCCTGTTTTGAAGTTAAGCACTAACGGATGGACATGCTACGAGCACAAAGTAAGTGGTGTAACTGCCGTGACAGTAAGCGGATCTGGCACAATTGATGACCTGCGCCTTTACCCTGATGGGGCATTGATGACTTCTTATACATATACTCCGCTAATAGGTATTACCAGTCAAATGGACGCCAATAATAAAGTTTCGATTTACGAATATGATGCTTTTGGTCGCCTGACGATCATTTTTGACCAGGATAAGAAGGTTCTCAAACGTATTTGTTATAATTATAATGGTCAGGCGGAGGATTGTTCCATTGGATATTCGAGTGTAGAAAAAAGCGGAACGTTTACCCGTAATAATTGTACCTCTGGTACGGGGGGGGCTGTGATGTATACGGTGCCTGCAGGGCGTTATTTTTCTACGACCAGTCAGGCGGAAGCAGATGCACAAGCCCAGGCAGATGTGAATGCCAATGGACAGACGTATGCGAATACCTACGGGATCTGTAATGTGCCTTGTTCGTTCTCGCCTGGCTCGTCTGTAACTACATTAGTGGGTGGATCTATCAGTCTTACTGCCAATACGGTGAGCTTTTACCTTGTGTTTTATGCAACGACAACTTTATATCCGGGCACTTCCTATTGGGTGGCTACTATTAATGGATCCTGCCGACCTACTTCCAGTGTTACGTTTACAACATCTTTTTTAAGCAGGATCTGGAGTGTAACGATTAATCCGGATGGTAAAATGTACTGGACAATATTGAGTGGGGCGCCTTATAGTCCTAATTCAACGAATAGTACGGGAACTATCACTTATACCATACCAAACTAAATTATTATGAAATTTTCAATGCGTATTTATTTGATGGTGTTCATTTTGATACTTTTTGTTGGCAGAGTACCTGCACTGAGTCAGAATGATGCGTTAGCGGCAGCCGACACGAGTTATTTTTCTGTAAATCACTCAGGGGGCTGGTTGCTGTACAATTCCAGGGCACATGTAAATGAAAGCTCTGACAGTGCGGAACTGGAGATTATCATCCAGCATGATATTACTATTAATCTCCAGGAGTATCAGTTTGTGGGAACGATTAAGGGGGGTGCTTTTCGTCCTGTTTCTTCGCAGTTGGTAACATTGGATCTGATCACCCACAGTTATGTGGTACGGATTGATAGTGATGGTCGGTGTTACGTCAAGTTGCAGAGTGGGATATTACCACCTGGCAATGCAGTGGTAATACCGGTACAAGTTACCTACCGGATCAAGGAGTAAGCGGTAATCGAGTTCATGATAACGTTGATCATTAAAATTTAAGAATGAAGCACAGCATATTTAGTAATACGATTCTAGCATTCGGTAGTTTACTTACGGTGCAAACAGCCGTTGCGCAAGCCCCTCAACCATTGCCATCTGCCTATACTACGGCGGCATCCAATACAATCAAAGTCTGGGATGCGAAAGCGCCGGAAGCAAATCCCAATACATTAATCACACGCACAGTAAAAGATGTACAGCAGAGTGCACAATATTTTGATGGATTGGGCAGGCCTATTCAAACTGTGGTCAAACAGGGTTCACTGGCTACCGGAGCCAACCCAACAGACATGGTGAGTGCGGTATTATACGACGCATTTGGTCGTGAGCAGTTCAAGTATTTACCTTTTGTCTCCACAGAAAACAATGGCAATTTTAAACTCAATCCCTTTCAGCAGCAGGTAGCTTTTTATAACACACAGTTGAGTGGTCAGCCGGGAGAAACGAATGTGGGAGGTAATAATCTTAACTGGGCCTATAGCAAGACGGTTTTTGAAGCCTCTCCGCTTAGCCGGGTGACGGCTACTTACGCTCCTGGTGCCAACTGGGTGGGTAGTGAGGGAACGGCCACTCCACATTCCGTGCAACAGAAGTACTGGATCAACAAAACAACTGATTCTGTTCGTATCTGGACGGTTACTAATGTTGCAAACTCCTTTGGCACTTACAGCAGCCCGGGATTTTATGCGGCGGGTTCTTTGTATAAAACAGTAACGGCGGATGAACATGGCAAACAGGTGTTGGAGTTCAAGGATAAGGAAGGGAAAGTAGTACTGAAGAAAGTACAGTTAACCGCCACTGCCGATGATGGCAGTGGCCGTGGGCATACCG
>CALCII010000002.1 GCA_937907395.1 uncultured Chitinophagaceae bacterium | reverse complement strand
AAACGAATTTCAAAGTAAACGTTCTGTCAGTCTGAGCCTGTCGAAGACGGTATTAAAGGATGTGAAATTCTGAACATGTCCACTTCGACAAGCTCAGTGTGACAAGCATTTTGTTCAATCAAACATCAATCTTTGAAAAAGAACCGCTGAAAGGGCCAGAAAAAAGATCCGCAAATACTTGCAGAAATCTATTTTTTTATTTTACTTTGTTTTTCAAAGTACTTTTAAAAAATAGAATATGACAATACAAAACAAAAGACTTACAGCCATAGTGGCGTCTGTGATACTGATCCTGCTCATTCCATTCACAGCTATGCAGTTTACAGAAGAAGTAAACTGGTCACTTTCAGATTTTATAGCGGCCGGTGTATTATTATTAGGAACCGGTTTGTTGTGTGAACTGGTTTTGCGACTGGTGAAACAAACCAGGTACCGCATAGTGCTCATAGCAATCTTATTAGTTGTGCTGGCGCTGATCTGGATTGAACTGGCAGTGGGTTTGTTTGGAACACCAATGACAGGAAGTTGAGCATATGGACTTGAATGTAAGTGCATCTAAATCTTAAATGCAATATATTATACAGCCTTTTTCAGGTTTTTTTATAACTACATCTTATGTTATAGTTGTGTATAGAAACAAGTGTACTGGCAATAAGAATGAAAACGCTCATCCTTCTTACAAAGAAGGAGTATGAATGAATCAGACTTACTATTTGATCTAATTTTACCATAGTAAAATTTGTTTTATTCGATCATTCCAAGTCCCATGAAAAAGTTATTAATCTTCTCACTCGTTACTGTTGTTTCTTTCCTTTGCAGTAACGCTCAGTCTATTTCATTAACATCAGGCAGTTCCTATTCACAGAACTTTGATGCATTATCCAACACAGCCGGATCCACCACCAACAACTTATCTATTACAGGTTGGTACATGACAGAAACCGGTGGAGGTGCCCGTGATAATGAACAATATGCGGTAGATAACGGTGGCTCCACAACAGGCGATTCATACAGTTATGGTGCTGCGGCTGCTACAGACCGTGCATTGGGTGGCTTACGAAGCGGCACACTGATTCCGTTGTTTGGTGCTTCTTTTACCAATAACACCGGAATAACAATCACTTCCATTACGGTAAGCTATATAGGTGAAGAATGGCGGCTGGGCACCATATCCCGCACCGATCAACTCGATTTCAAATACAGCACCAATGCAACCAGTCTTACTACCGGTACATGGACAGATGTAAACAACCTCGACTTTGTAACACCCGTCACCGCTACTGCCGGTGCAAAAGATGGAAACGCAGTGGCCAACAGAACAGCAATTTCTTATACCATCACCGGATTAAGTATTGCGAACGGTGCAACATTTTGGATCAGCTGGACAGATCTGGATGCATCCGGAGCTGATGATGGATTAGCAGTAGACAATTTCAGCTTATCGACCAACGCATCCACTCTTCCTGTAAAGTTTACCGGCTTTGAAATTGCAAAAGAACAGCAAACACTGGTTGCCACATGGGCTACACTCACCGAAACCAACAGTGGTTTTTTTGAACTGCAACGTTCTGTACCCGGCAGCAATCAGTGGAGTACCATAGCAACAGTAACGGCATTGGGCTACAGCAATATGTATCATTCTTACAAAGCAACGGACCCCGCACCTCTTTCAGGAACTGTATTGTATCGCATCAGGTGTGTTGACCAGGATGGTTTATATACTTATTCAGATATTCTGAAAATTCAAATGAACACAAATTCCTTAAAGCTGCGCCTGTATCCCAATCCGGCCAGTGAATTGTTACATATACAATTCACAACTGCTTTTACCGGCGTCATGGAAATTACTAACAGTAACGGACAGTCGCTGATTCAAAGTAAAATAAACAGAAGTACCAGCGCAGAGATTTCAGTTAAACACTTACCTGCCGGACAATACCTGTTACGATTACTGGATACTGTGAACGGAACAGAAAGCACTGAGTTGTTTCTGGTGAAATAAATGCAACTACCTTTGTGCGGTGAACGATTTGCTGCACAATCCCGTCTACCATGCTTTATGCACCGGCGATCAACAGCTCAGCTTTGGTACTGAGCAGGTGAAGTATTATGATGAAGCCGTATCTCCTTATGCCGGTTTCCCGGATACCTATCCCAATGGCTTTGCTGATTTATATGCGTTACTTCCGCCGGACCGGAAAATTCTGTATGCCAACCCGGTTCCAATAGCTCAGCCGGAAGGTTGGTTTATTCAGCATCATATCGAAGGATTGCAGTTTATCTATGAAGGGCCAGCAGCGATTGAAGCATCTTTTCCCAACATCGTTCCATTAACGGAAGAACATGTGGATGAAATGATCCAACTGGTGAAGCTCACCAAACCCGGCCCTTTTGGTAAACGAACAATAGACTTTGGTTTTTATCACGGCATTTTTGATAATGGAAAATTAGTTGCCATGACGGGACAGCGGTTGCATGTAGCGAACTATACAGAAATTAGTGCTGTTTGCACACACCCCGATCATCTGGGAAAAGGGTATGCAACCGCATTGCTGCAACATCAACTGCAGATCATATTGGAACAAAACGAAATTCCTTTCCTGCATGTACGTGCCGATAACGATCGTGCTATTGCAGTGTATGAACGGCTGGGCTTTCGTGCATCCAGGCCAATGCAGTTTTATTTTATGAAGAAAGAAATTTTATAACCCCGGCAGCGGTTTATAACCCTGCCGGTGGTTTATGATTAGAGAAATTTCACCCGCCAACGGGGCTTAAAGCCGCCGTCGGGGAATTACACTCACACGACCGCTGTTTTTCCTTTCTTCTTTAATATCAACGCCGCAATCAGTGACACCAGGATTCCTACCGGAAAAATTTCGGCATAACTCATTAAAGAAAAGAAAACAGGGTTTTTATACATTTCTTTATACTCGCCCATTTGTTTGATGGTGGCTTCCAGTTCGGCGGGGGTGGCTGTTTTCTTTGCCGCCTCAATCATATGTGCCGTGTATTTATCCATAAAATCGGGCATGAAAAAATGATAAACAAATGCCCACGTTATTACATACATGGTGGAAGCAATAAGTGCAATAAGCAATCCCATGCCAAAAGCTTTTCCAAAGCCGATAACACCATTATTCTGCTTATCACGGAAATTTTTGATGGCCACAAAAATGAGCGAAAAGGAAATCAGCATACTCAGGTAACCAATGATCATGGACGTATTGCCCAGGCTCACCTCAGGGTTACATTCTGCTATTGTGATCATACTGATAGCCATAATGGTTGATACAATAGCTCCTGAAATAAGGCCAAATACAAGTACATTCTTTTTCATAATGAATATTTTTTGTAACGTAAAGATGTTGGTTCTATCACCAAACTCATTCATACCAAAGTATGATTTTGCTTCAAAACAGTGAGAATCATACAAAAGTTTCAGTCAATCAACCGTAATTGCCTTCCTTTTTCTACAGCCTGTGTACGGCGTTTCACCTCCAGTTTTTCAAACAAACGGGACGAATGTGTCTTTATCGTAGGCAACGACAGAAACAACTGATCGGCTATTTCCTGGTTGCTCAGTCCACGGGCCATCAGTTGCAACACTTCCAGTTCCCGGCTGCTGAGGTTGAGTTGCTGCCGCTCCTGTTCCAGTTGCTGCAGATCGGTTGGGGTTAATTCGCTCACCAGCCGTTTGGTTTCCACCAAAACGGTTTTGGGTTTTACCAGTTTCAGTGCCAGCCATCCGCCCAGAACAGCAAAGAGCACCGCAATGCACAGCATATAAAACTCATAGGAATGGTTAATGAGGAGCAGTTTGTATTGCAATACATTTAAAAGCACCAGTATCAATACCAGTGATGCTGCATACAGAAAAACGAGTTTGTATCTTACAACAAAGCGGAACATTCCATCTAATTTACTCGTTTTGAAGAAGAAAAAAAATCACAATACATTTGATAATGCAGCAACTGGTACAAATTGCTCAGAAATCCATCACTATTGAACGCAATGAATTCCTGAAAGTAAAAGGAAGCATTGATACCAATGTATATTATATAGAGAGTGGCAGTGTGCGCATTTTTGTTTCGGATGAGGAGGAAGAGCAAATCATCCGCTTTGGATACAAAGACAACTTGATTGTATCGCTTGATTCCTTTCTTACAGGCCAGCCTTCCCGTTTTTTTATACAGGCAATCAAAAAGACAACACTTCGAATCATCACCAAACAACAGTTTGATTCATTTGTAAACGAAGGCGAAGAAAACCGCTTGCTATGGACAAAGATCCTCGAAGGATTGGTGTTGCAGCAAATGGAACGTGAAATAGATATCCTCACATCTTCTCCCAAAGAACGCTATCAGCGGGTGCTGGAACGGAGCCCGCAATTGTTCCAGGAAATTCCACACCGCTACATTGCCAATTACCTGCGTATGAGCGCTGAAACCTTATCCCGTTTAAAAAAGTCTTGATCCGGATCAAGATTTACCAACCGGCATTGATTCATTTTTGCAGTAACAAAAAACGAAATGACATGCAAACGGAACACCTGCTTCAATCGCTGATTGAACAAACCAGACAAATCATCAATAAAGCAGAAAAACTGAAAGAAGCAGATATCAGTTACCTCAGCAAACGTCCGGCTACCGGCGGCTGGACCATTCTCGAATGCCTGCAACACCTCAACTTATACGGCGATTATTACCTGCCTGAAATTAATAATGCTATGCAAACAAGCAAAACCACAGCGGATTCAACGTTTCACAGCGGATGGCTGGGCAATTACTTTTCTAAAAGTATGTTGCCGAAAAAGAAGTTGAACAAAATGAAAACCTTCAAAGACAAAGATCCCATTAACAGTAACCTGGATAAACAGGTGATTGATGTGTTTCTTCAGCAGCAAATGATGTTACTTACCTTATTAAATGAATCCAGGAATGTGAACCTGAATAAAGTACGTATCCGCATTTCCATTGCCCGGTTCATCAAACTGAAGCTGGGTGATACCTTTCAATTTCTCATCAACCACATGATCCGACATATGCAACAGATTGACCGGATTGAAACACAGTTAAAGTAGATGGCTGTTTTAAAACTGCTGTCGCCCGAAGCTGTTACCTTTGCTTGAATTTCAAAAATAAATACAGCAAGATGACAGCTACGAATGCCGACAGATGGAATGAACGTTACAGCCAGGAAGCATTTGCGTATGGCACCGAACCCAATCAATATCTCAGGAAGCAAATAGAACAATTGCCTGCAGGCTCCATTCTTTTTCCGGCAGAAGGGGAGGGAAGAAATGCGGTTCATGCAGCAAAACTGGGCTGGAAGGTTTCGGCTTTTGATATCAGCTCCGAAGGAAAAAACAAAGCACTGAAACTGGCAGCCGATTCAAATGTCACCATCGACTACCAGGTGGGCGAACTGCAGCAGCTCAACTACCAACCGGAACAGTTTGATGCTATTGCGCTGATCTATGCTCATTTTCCGCCATCAATTAAATCTGCAATTCATCAATCACTCAGCAAACTGCTACGCAAAGGCGGTGTGATCATTTTTGAAGCCTTCAGTAAGAAACACCTCGACTATGTAACAAAGGATGAAAGAGTAGGCGGACCAAAAGATACTGATACTCTATTTTCGCTGGAGGAAATTAAATATGATTTTCCCAACTATTCATTTGTTGAGATCGAAGAAACAGAAATTGAACTGAACGAGGGATTATTTCATAATGGGAAAGGATCTGTGATTCATTTTGTGGCAGTGAAACAGTAATACAATGCAGGTTACAGCAGCAATCCATTGTGACTTATCTTTACCAATCATCATTACATCAAACTAACAGCATTTTTATGAAACAAGTACTCACTGTTTTAGCACTTATCATCTGCATGAACCTATCCGCACAACGTGTGGAACTCAACAACCAGGATGGTATTTATGTAAGTTATGAACTCACCAAAGTGAGTGAAAAGGATAAAAAAGATCGTTATGTGGTGAGCATACGGGTTGAAAATAAAAACGACTATGATGTGTACTATGCCGTTCCCCTGATTAAAAATACCAATGGTACCTATGATATGAGTGTAACAGGCGGTAAAGGCTTTTCGTTTTTGAAAGTAAGAAACGCAACGGGATTATTTGGAGCCGGAGAAGAATTAACCGGACAACAAACCAAACTTACCACGAATGATAACCAGGTATTATTTACGATTCAGAAGGGACAGATTATTAATGCCGACAGAGAGTTCAATGTGAAAAAGGGAGAAAAACCCGTAATCACCAACAGTTTTTCTAAAGGGCTTAAGAAACTGGATTTCTTTGATGTGGCTCTCAGCGAAGGTGTGGTGAATGGCGATTGGCTGATGAACTGCGGCTCCGTACTAATCACACTGGCGCTCACAAAAAATCCTGCCGGTGAACTGATCATTGAAGAAATGGTAAACGGCCGCCAAATCATCTGGAAAAAAACAAATGCGAATACCTTTCTCAAGCAAAACGATAATTATACCATGTTAACCTATAACAAATCCAGTAACACATTTACTTATACCAATAGTGATGGCGTGGTTTGTACATGGACTAAAAAATAATAAGAGGATCAATTGTAATGGAAGCGCTACTTAAAACCTGGAAAACCAGCCGTAAAATATACGCCGGTTTTTTTGACCAATACACCCTTGAGCAACTGAATACAATTCCTCAGGGTTACAGCAACAACCTTATCTGGAACATCGGACATATCATTGTTGCACAACAATCATTGATCTATCGTTTATCCGGTTTACCAATGCTGGTGACCGATGAATTATTTAATCGTTACAAACCGGGCTCCAGACCCGAAGCTCCTGTAACACAAGCAGAGGCCGATGAATTAAAACAATTGCTTCATTCGGAGATAGAGCAGTTTGAAGCAGATTATGCCGCCGGTAAATTTGTTTTATTTACTGAGCGAATGACAGCAACCGGGTTTCACCTGGGCAATCTCAATGATGCATTAGAGTTCAATAATTATCATGAAGGATTGCACCTGGGTTATATGATGGGTATCCGTAAGTTTATCTGAGCAGTAGAAAAAGCGATTAAACGTTGGAACCTTTCAAAAGTCCAAGCTCTCATTGAACAACCAGAACACATGAAACAACTATTCGTTTTCATCGCAGCCTTATTTATCACGTATTCAGCAACAGCACAATCGCTGTACTTTCCGCCCACGAGTGGTACTACGTGGGACACCATCAGTCCGCAATCATTAAACTGGTGCTCCGATAAAATCAATAAACTCTACAGCTTTCTGGATACCAATAAAACAAGAGCGTTCATTCTCTTAAAAGACGGCAAGATTGTACTGGAAAAATATTTCGGCACGCATACGCAAAACAGTTTCTGGCAATGGAACTCGGCCGCTAAAGGAATTACTTCGTTTATGACCGGTATAGCACAACAGGAAGGTTATTTATCCATCAACGATACCAGTTCCAAATACCTTGGTAAAGGCTGGACCAAATTAACCCAGCCACAGGAAGATAAAATCACCATCCGCCATCAACTCACCATGACCACAGGTTTAGACGATGGTGTTCCCGATAACTATTGCACCCTCGATACCTGTTTGATCTACAAAGCAGATCCCGGCACAAGGTGGGCTTATCATAATGCGCCTTATACGTTGCTCGACAGTGTAATTGAAATGGCCACCGGTGTTTCTTTAAACACATACATGAATCAGAAGCTGAAAACACCAACAGGAATGAATGGTTTGTTTGTTCGTGTGGATTATAACAATATTTATTTCAGCAATGCACGCAGTATGGCCCGGTTTGGATTGCTGCTGCTCAACAAAGGCAAATGGAACGGCACACCGGTGTTGAGCGATACGGCTTATTTCAATCAAATGACCAATACTTCTCAGCAATTGAATAAATCTTACGGTTATTTATGGTGGTTAAATGGGAAACAGAATTTTATGATTCCTCAATCGCAGATTGTTTTTCCCGGCTATCTCTGTCCCAATGCACCTGCCGATATGTTTTCGGCAATGGGAAAAGACGGACAATTCCTGAATGTGATTCCCAGTACGAATATGGTTTGGATACGAATGGGCGAAGCACCGGAAAACCTGCTCGTGCCTTTCCTGCTCAACGACCAGATCTGGAAATATGTAAACGATTTATCCTGCAGCACCACTCCTGTTACAGAAGTTGATCGCTCCGGGTTTTCATTTTATCCCAACCCTGCAAAGAATGAAATAAGCATCCGTTCTGCACAAAACATTACCCATATTCAGCTGCTGAACATACAGGGACAAACAGTACAAACTATTTTGCAACCGGGCCGCAGTTCAACGGTAGATGTGAGCATGCTTGCAAAGGGATTCTATTTCGTAAAAACTACATTCACTAACGGTACAACTATAACCGGAAAGTTGGTGAAAGAGTAGGTTGTTTTCCTAAACGTACTGTCAGTCTGAGCCTGTCGAAGACGGTTTTAAGGAATTCGATTCTGAACCTTTATCTGCTTCGACGGGCTCAGCATGACAAAGGGTTTTCGTTTCTAAACCCTGTCCACTTCGACGGGCTCAGTGTGACAGGTATTTTCGTTTTGGATAATAATCATTTATCAATATAAACGCAATGTCAGTCTGAGCTTGTCGAAGGCGGTATTAAGGAATTCGATTCTGAACCTTTATCTGCTTCGACGGGCTCAGCATGACAAAGGGTTTTCGTTTCTAAACCCTGTCCACTTCGACGGGCTCAGTGTGACAGGTATTTTCGTTTTGGATAATAATCATTTATCAATATAAACGCAATGTCAGTCTGAGCTTGTCGAAGGCGGTATTAAGGAATTCGATTCTGAACCTTTATCTGCTTCGACGGGCTCAGCATGACAAAGGGTTTTCGTTTCTAAACCCTGTCCACTTCGACGGGCTCAGTGTGACAGGTATTTTCGTTTTGGTTAATAATCAATAAGCGGTGATTAATAATCTGCATTCCCAAAACCCCGACCTTTACTCCTTTAACCCTTGCCGTAAGATGAATGCCCTTAGTACACAAAGCGCTGCTTTTTCCGATTCCAAAAAACATTATGAAATTCTCGATGGCCTCCGTGGTGTGGCCGCCATCATTGTGGTGATCTTTCACCTGTTTGAAATATTTTCGGGTGGCGATCACAGTAAGCAAGTTATCAACCACGGATACCTGGCCGTTGATTTCTTTTTCCTGCTATCGGGTTATGTCATAGGCTATGCGTATGACGATCGCTGGAACAAAATGACCCTTGGTGGTTTTTTCAAACGCCGCCTCATCCGCCTCCACCCCATGATCATCATGGGCATGACCATTGGCGCCATTGGTTTTTACCTGAGTGATTCGCCTATTCTTTTTCCGCACCTGCATGAAGTACCGGTGTGGAAACTCCTGCTGGTTACTGTTATAGGCTATACTTTATTACCCGTACCGCTTTCCATGGATATCCGTGGCTGGAGTGAAATGCATCCTACTAACGGTCCTGCATGGTCGCTTTTCTTTGAATACATTGCAAATATTTTATACGGACTTTTTATTCGCAAATTCCCAAACTGGCTACTGGGCATACTGGTATTCATCTCCGGTGCAGTACTGGTGCATCATGCAGTAGCTGGTGCCAATGGGGATATGATCGGCGGTTGGTCGCTTAATGCCGAACAGTTCCAGGTGGGTTTAACACGTTTAATGTATCCGTTCTTTGCCGGGCTTCTTTTATCACGCATCACCAAACCCGGCCGGATGAATCATGCATTCCTTTGGTGCAGTTTGCTGGTAACGCTTATTCTGTTGTTTCCAAGGGTGGGCGATAAAGCACACCTCTGGCAAAATGGTTTGTTTGAATCTGTTTCGATCTTGTTTCTTTTTCCGTTGATTGTTTATATGGGCGCCAGCGGATCCATCAAAAATGCAACCACTCAGAAACTATGTAATTTCCTGGGCGATATATCCTATCCCATCTATATCATTCACTATCCGCTCATTTATATTTTCTCTGCCTGGGTGGTGGACAATAACAAGAGTATGATGCAGGCCTGGCCGGTTGGTGTACTGGTGCTGGTTTCATCCATTCTTATTGCATACGCTGGTTTGAAATTGTATGACATCCCTGTAAGAAAATGGCTTAGCAAACGTTTTCTGTGATAAAAACAATTTGTTATTCCCGCTGCTACGCTGTAATTTGTTATACCCTTAAAGAAATCAACATGGCATCAGAAATGAAAGTGGAGCGTTCGGTGCTCATTCAATCATCGAAAGAGAACGTATTTAATTTTTTGAAGATTACACGTAACCAGGAACAGTTCAGCGTGTGGAATATGGCCGACCCCAATAAAAAAACAACCACATCCGGTGAAGACGGAACCGTTGGGTTTGTTTACAGTTGGGATAGCACCAGTAAAAATGTAGGTGCCGGCAGTCAGCGAATTGCTGCCATCACCAACGGATCTGTTATTGAGTATGCGCTTGTATTTGAACGTCCCATGAAAAATACCGGCACTTCTAAATTTATATTGGAAGATGCGGGTGACGGACAAACAAAAGTGACCTGGGATTTTCGTGGGCCCACCAAATTTCCCATGAGCCTGTTCAAAGGATTGTTTCAGCGCATGCTGGGAAAAGATATTGAACAGAGTTTAAAAAATCTGAAAGCTATACTTGATCAATAAACCCATCTGCATGAAACGCCTTTTGCCTTTATTCATTGCTGTTGTAAGCTATTCCTGCAACAGCAATGAACCTTCGGGTGCTGCCACCACCGATCTTGCCAAAGAGAAAATTGCCATTGCAGCCATGCTCGATTCTGTGAATACAGCAGCAGCCAATGCCGATTATGATGGCTATTTCCGCTTTTATACATCCGACGCTGTTTTTATTGGTACCGATGCCACAGAGCACTGGAACAAAGAACAGTTTATGGTTTGGGCCAAACCGTATTTTGATAAAAAATCCACCTGGAATTTTAAATCTTTGGAGCGGCATATTTATTTCGGCACACACGAAAATATTGCCTGGTTTGATGAAACGCTCAACACACAAATGAAAATCTGCCGGGGCAGTGGTGTGGTGGTGAAAGAAAACGGAACCTGGAAACTGCGGCAATATGTATTGTCGATGACCTTTCCCAATGATAAGATTGACGATGTAATTAAGCTGAAAGCGCCCGTGGAAGATTCGTTGATACATGTAATGGGAAAAGTAAAAAGGTAAAAGGCAAAAAGGAAACGAATCCTAACCTTTGAACCGCCGACGCTATCGGTCGGGGCCTTCGGCTCTTGAACTTTTTTATCCCTCTGCGAAAACCTCAGCGTTCTCTTTTCTCTGCGGCAAAGAACGTTGGCTGTTGATCGTTGGCCGTTCGCAGTTGTTCGTTGGCTGAAAGGCAAATAGAACCACGGAGGCACAGCGAGCACAGAGGAATACAAGGAAGAAAAAGTAAGATCTCAAGTAGTTTTAAAACTCCGTGTTCTCAGTGTCTCTGTGGTGAAAAAATTGTTCGAAGAATGATTCGTTTTACTAAGGAGCGTCGTACACCGTACATCTAACCTCGTACATAGAAACACAGATCCAACCGATTGAACTGATGAACACAGGTTTTATTTAATTAAAACTGATTATCTTGAATTGAACTTACAGTTAGTAATAAAGATTACTTTATGAGCAAAATAATTATTGACTGCGGAATTTCTATCGATGGCTATTTTGCCGGAGATAACCGTAGTCCGCAAAATCCAATGGGTGGTGTGTCCGGTTTACTGCACCAGTGGATGTTTAAACAAAAAGCTTTCTGGAAACATATTAAAATGGAAGGTGGGGAAGAGTACGGGGCCGACAGTAAATTGATTGAAGCCGTGTTTGCAAGAACAGGCGCTTATATTATGGGAAAGCGCATGTTTGAAGAAGGAGAAGTAGCCTGGCCGGAAGATTTATTCGAAGCAGATGTATATGTACTTACTCATGAAGTACGGGAGCCCTGGGTACAAAAAGGATCCACTGTTTTTCATTTCATAAACGATGGCATCTATAGTGCTCTTGAAAAGGCAAAACAATCGGCCAAAGGAAAGGATATCCGGATACAGGGTGGTGCCAATACCATTCAGCAGTATCTCAATGCCGGGCTCATAGATGAAATGTTCATCCACATTGCGCCGGTGATTTTAGGAAGCGGCATCCGTCTCTTTGATCAGATTGATAAAAATCTTTATGATATTCAGATTGCAGAAGTAATACATTCCAATCTCACCACACATATCAGGTACAATCTTTTGAAGAAATAATGAGTTGACGAGTAGTTGTAATCTGGTATCATTCTGTTACAGGTTCATAATACAAAATCATTGCACCACCGGTAAGTAATTTTGTTTTAGTAAGAAGTAAAGTGCTCCGTTGGTTGAAATGTTCAAACAGTGGTAATCCGGAACCGGCAATAACGGGATGAATACAAAGCTGTAATTCATCTACCAGTTTCAGCTTCAGCAGTTGTATCATTATACTGCGGCTGCCGATAAATATATCTTTTCCTTCTTTTTGTTTGAGTTCGGCAACCGTTTCTTCAATGCTTTTATGCGCCAGCGTTGCCGTTTTCCAGTCAACTTCTTTCAAGGTATTTGAAAATACCAATTTGGGGATCTGGTCAATTGCTGTTGCAAAATCATTCATGCTTTTATCATCGGAAGGAGTTTCTAATATATCACGCCAGAACTCCATAAGCTGGTAGGTGATTCGTCCGTAAAGAATCACACCTCCTTTGTTCAACAGCTCCTGGTAATGACGGTGCACCTCTTCGTTTGGAGTTACTGCAGTGTGGTCGCAATAACCATCCAGTGTCATATTAATGGCAGCAATTACTTTTCTCATAATGTTAGATCCAGATGGTGATGTGAATGTTTTTATTGGCTTGTATATGTTCCCGTTTTCTGATCTCGGCTTTTAACGGAAGCAAATAGGTTTTATGTTTTGTATCAAACCAGATAGCCGTTTCCCATTGGCTGTTACTGATTTTTGCTGTAGCTTTCAATCGTCCCCAACCTTCTTCCTGCCACTGCAAATGCTTCCGTATTTCAGCTGAAAGTTCAACAGGCAGTGAAACAAAGAACCACCCGTTCGGAGCTGTATGCTGCCACACTTTTGCCGGGAATTCATATTTGATTTTTCCTTTCATCGTTTGTACTTCGATAACAGAAACCAGCTTAATTAACAGCAGTTGAAAGTAACAACTAAAGGCCGGAATTAAAAAACAGGTGGGTAAAAAACAAAAACGGAAGTACAATTATTGTTTGTACTTCCGTTGAATTGGATAACAAAGATCTGTGCCGGTTCTTTATTGCGGAATTTGTTCCACCAGGATTTCATCGCCTGCTTTGTTGTAATAGGTGCAGGTCATTTTATCCATATTGATTTTCCATTTCTCGATTCCTGTAGTGGCACACATTTTAATAAAGCTGAGATAATCTGTTTTTCCATGCTGATGTGCTTTCAGCTCGGCTTTAAATAAATCTATATGAGTGGCATCTGTAACAGGCATGGCCTCGTATTTAGCCGGAACAATGGCTGTATGGTTGTTGGATCCGTGGTACTCAATATGCCCGTCGCTCACGTATGCTTCATAATGTGTAACGCCCAAAGCTTTAATTTCTCTGATATAAGAAGGAAAATCGGCGCCGGATTTTACTTTGCTGTGTGCTGCTTGTATTTGCTCTGCTGTAAACATGAAATTATTTATAAATTATTTTGTTGTAACAGGTGCCTGTTCCGGATTTAATGAAGATTGACACTGCTGTCAGTATAAATTTTATCGATCAAAAGCTTTTCACATTATTCGGGTCATATTCCACCATCCATTCAATGCCATATTTATCTCTGAACATACCAAAATAAGAACCCCATGGACTGTCTGTAATAGGCATTTCAATTTGTCCGCCCACCGAAAGTCCGTTGAATAGTTTATCGGCCTCTTCTTTACTTTCGGTGCTGATGACAATTTTGCTGCGGTTCTCATTTTCGTTTGTCCGCCCCATTATTTCGGGCACATCATTCGCCATCAGTAAATTTTTTCCAATGGGCAAAGCAATGTGCATGATTTTATTGGCTTCATGATCTGCCAACGGAAATCCGGCACCTGCCAAATCTTTGAAGCGGACAAGTTTTGAAAACGCACCGCCAAATACTGATTTGTAAAAGGTGAATGCTTCTTCTGCATTACCGTTAAAGTTGATGTGTGGATGGATGGTTGCCATATTTTTTATTTGTTATGATCCCGGTTTCAAAACTGTTTGTTCAGGTTATGGTATTGAACAGATGCCATATAGGGAAAGTAGGGTAATATTTCTATCAGCTCCTTTGTTTTTGCTTCATCAATATTCCGGAAGATCAAAACAGCATCCTTTTTTGTTACGGATATAAAAAAGCTCTCCAGGATATTTTCTTCTTTCCATTGGTTCACAAATTCCATTTCCTTTTTGGGTAATTCCGGGTTTGATTTAATTGTTTCAATTCCACTGTCTGAAAGGGTTATTAAAACCATAATTCGATTCATGTTTATTTTTTTTATTTGTTCCAGTTATTACGCCTCACAGCATAAATGAGTTCGTCTGCATATTCATTGTTTTTGAAGAGCACTTTTTCAAACCGGCCTTCCAGGATAAAACCGTTTTTTTCTAAAACTTTTTGAGATGCCAGGTTTGTTCCAAAGGGTCTTGCAAAGACACGGTCAATAGCAAATGTATCAAATGCAACGTTCACGGCTTGTTTTACCGCACTGCTCATGATGCCCTTGCACCAAAATGGTTCTGCTAACCAATAACCAAGTTCAGCATTTTTTCTGAAGATGTCGTCTTGCGGATGTATTCCAATTCCACCAACGGCTTGTCCGCCTATGTCAATGGCAAAAATATGAACCGGGTCATCCTTTGTGGCAAATTCAATAAATGCTCTTCCGTTGGTTTCGGTATAGGGAAACGGAAATTTATCTGTTAAGAATTTTGCAATATTCCAATTGTTGGCATACCTGACCAAGCTGTCTAAGTCAGAAATATTCCAGGGCCTGAGTTTATATTCCATTTTCAGTTGTTGCTTGTTTATATTCTTTTTTTTCAATTACTGTTTGAAAACCTTTCAGCCCAAACTATAGCTGATAGTAGTACAAAGTTGAAGTGGCGTTATCTGTATGCCGATGTAACAGAAATGCATTGTTAGGCGCAGTGCCTACTTCTTTGCCTTTTTGTATAACTCGTTTAATATATTTTCTCTTGTGTCCTTATTTTGTTCTAGTCTTTTTACATCAGCTTTCGTCACTTTTATCCAACCAAAATTGTAATCAAATAACCAAATGTCAGTTGTCTTTGTTGAAGTTCCCACATGCACAAAGCCTTGTCCATTCGTTTTGCTCTCATAGTACATTCCCGAGTTAAAATTTAATCTTTTAACCCCCTTTGGAAAGCTGTCTTTTTTTGGCTTTTGAACTACTTTCCAGTAATTCTGATAGTGTTTTATTTGTTCGTCAAGTTTAATCTCTTTACCTGTCTTGTTTCGATAATAACTATCAAGAATTATTCCCGACATGTCGTCAGGGTGGTAGATTCCTTTGTTATTAAAATATTTGGATAGTCTTGAACCTTTCCATAGTCCCCAGTTGTTTCTCATCCACATTCCAAAGCCCATGTGCAATCTCGTTGAGAATTCATCCTCAGTGAGAGCTAATAATGAATTTCGAGTACTGTCAGGGAGTATTTTGTCAATTTGAATGAAACAATCTTCAAGGTCAATAGGAATGTAAACTGTATCTGAATTTGTTTTTGTAGTCTCCACGGTAGAAATCTGTCCACAAGACTGAAAGTATGTGGAGAAGAGAAGTGTTAATAAAAGTAATGATGTTCTCATATCATTGTGACTAACGTTCAGCGATTTTTGTTTGTGTGGGTAATAGTGGTTTTAAGTCTGGTAAAAGATATACTGCTTAATTGATTTACAAAAGCCGGTAACATAGTCGTCTAGCCCACATGACGCAAAACCCATTGTTAGCGGCATTTTCATTTTTAACCTGCATCAATGCCATCTATAATATCCCTTAATTCGAAGTCGGACTTAAAGCCTCCGTTTATTTCTGGGTCGGCTATTTCAAAAATAATGTCTTTTGTTCTTTCATCATTAATCAGAACCTTTTCTCCCAAAGTCAAACAATCACAGATATAAGCTAAATCAACATTGCTAAATCTTCCTGATAAAGTTTCTTGCAATAATCTTTTAACAGCTGAATTATCTAGAATTATTTCTTCGTCCTCATTGAATAATAGAGGTATGGTTGAACCTTTCTTCTGCAACAACTTGCTGTAGGATGATACTTCTTCTTGAATGATCTTTTTCAAGTTGTCACTGGAAGAAACTCCCATTATGAATTGATTTAGATCTGATGCTTTCATGAAGTTTCAGGATTGCGGTAGCTAGCAGGGCTTTATACAGGTTGGGGATTAGTATTCCGTCTGCCCATAACCACTGCTGATTAAAAATATAAAGTTGAATTTAAGAACTAAAGTTGAAAGTTGTTTGTCCAGCCCGAACTACAGCCTGGATTTTCAATTTGATGATGTTTGCTGGTCACGCCCAACTTGCATAAAACCCAATGTAAGCTGCATAGTTTATCTACTATTTCTGTTGTCTGTATTTATATAAAGTCTATCCTTGAACTTTAATGTGTCAACCGATTCAAAATACTTTTCCTTGTTATCGGCCAATCTTAGAACCAAAGTCAGACTAGGATATAAATATCTCAGACTGTCATTGTTAAGTCGCAACGTGTCATCGTTTAATAAATATGTTCCTCGATAGTAGCTACCACCAAAAGGTCCTGAATTAAGAAACTTAAATGTGTTGTCTCTAAACAATTGAAAGTGAATAAAACTTGGATCATGATTAGCACCGCCTGTTATTATTCTTTTCTTTCCGCCATCTGTGTCTACCAAATATGATAAGAGAAATAGAAAACCAGTAAGTACTAAACCAAAAATCAAAGGTCTCGCTTTTTGTATAAAATGTATTTGTCGCCTGTCTTTTATGAGCCGGTATGTGGAATAGAGAAGAGTGCAAAAGAATACAAAATATAAAAAAAGTCTGCCGAGTCCGATAATGAAGTTCGGTTGATTTAGCTCTAAAAGATTTAGAATAATTATACCAACTGTCAAAACTAAAAGTATGATTATCTCTCGTCTCTTAAACATTGTAGGGTGTCGTTAAAACTTGCCGCTAACGTTTTGCCGCTTTGCGAAGGCGGGGATTTTCAGCACTAAAGTTCGTTAGATGCACAGAGCTTGAATTTACCACTTTACTTTCATAGAAGCACGCCCCCTCCGCTTTTGCAAAACGGCTGTTAGCGGTTCGTTGTTTATTATCTTTCCATCTGTTTCAGAATTAATTCTATCCATTCATTTTCATTTCTAATGGTCAAATCAATGTCTGGTGAAATTCCTATGCTCTCAAAATCTTCTTTGTTTTTGAATATCATTTTTTTAGTAGTGATTGCTACCGTAATATTCAATTCAGGTAAATGTAAAGGCATCCAGTCACCATACATTACAGCTCCTTTTGAATTCTCACCATAAGTTTTTACTTTTTTTGAAGTACTTGCCTGTAATATAAAGCCTTCAGCAGAACTTGCTGTATATTTATTAAAGATAATTGCAATATTCAATGGTGGATTTTCCTCCAATTGAACAGTGTCGATTTTTTTTTCGATAGGTGTAAATTGATTTAAATAGCTTTTTAAATATTCAACAAATTGTTCTTCATTAATGCTATCTTGTTTCGATTCGGTATATTCATATTTCGTTCTGTCATAATAATCATAATTGTCATTACTAACCCAAACGGAGCCATAATATGGTGTTTCAGTTAAGTTACTGTCTAATACGTATGGCAAGATTGATTGAAATGCGCCAAACCCGCCTCCTCCATTATTTCTAATATCAATGATTAAATTTTTCTTTGATGTAATTTCTATTCGATTCTTTGCTATTAAACTATCAATTTCACTTTTAAATGATAAGTCAAAAGATGGAAGTTTTAAGTAATTCGTTTGCTCAGATAGTTGTTTAAATTGTAAATCATTCTTGTTACTTGTTTTATTTTGTACGACTTGTGTTTTTCGGTGAAAAATTAAATTTCGGCCAATAATCAAAGTCGAATCTGTTAATGATACTTTATATGATTTTGGGATTAAATTCTTACTCCAGTAAACACAATCAAATGAGCCATCTGGTTTGTTTATAAATTCAATTTTAAGCTGTCCTTTTTTCCATGATTTTGATTTGTCTTTATCAATTACAGCAACCCACTTACCAAAAGTGCTTTTGGTAGGGATAACCTTGATACTAAAACTTCCATCTTGGAAATACCATAATCCTTCAAAAGAAATTTTGTCATCACCGTTTTTTCTTTTTGATTTAATAATATTATTAGATGGGGGATTGTAGTTGTCTGAATAAAAAAAGAAGCTATGTTCGTCACGAAAAAATGATAAATACAATGATACCAAACTAATACAATCTTTTTTAGTTAAAATTTTAACTGCCTGATTGTTAATTTTTGATTTATGAATAGTGTAATCATCTATTCTTTTTTGCTCTATTACTTGATGTTGGTAAGATGCTTGATTTTCTTCAACTTTTTGCTGAAGCAATTTTATATTTTTGAGGCAATCGCATTCTTGTCCAATTAGTTTGAACGAAATGCTCATTGTCAATAAAAATAATAATAATTTATATTTCATCTGTCATTTTGATTTGAGAGTCGTCCTACAATGACCGCTAACGGGCAGATATTGCCGATGGCGGGGAATTAAAATTCCGTCCGCCCGGAACTGCTGCCTGGCTTTTTGATAAAGTTAAATAGTAAGAACTAAAGCCGGGCTTTATTCGTCGAGCCCCGAACCAAAGTACAGCAGAATTGCCGCTGCTGATTGCTCCAATGTCAAGCCCCACTATTGGCAATACCAATGTTGGCTGCTGTATTTTATCAAGCTAAGCATGTTTGTCAATTTAGTTAACCTTGTCACCTCGTAATCTTTGTAATTACAAAATTGTCTGTGCAACAAGGACCAGGTCCACCTTGAACCGTAGCCTTAACATCCCCACTAATTGTCACAAGCAAGTTGTCAATTTGAAATTCAGGTGTCAGATTGCATGGGTTTAATTTTGTGTCAATTGTACCTTGTTCAACAATAAAAAAAACTCCAGCTGATTGTTGTTTTATTGTTGCTGGCTTATTTATTATTTGTCTGGAAGTTGTTGCATTTGGAAAGCAGTCGTTGGTTTGTGCTTTATCCTTTTTACAAGAGCTAATTAAAAGTAATCCGATAACGAAAGGCAAAGTGTAGATTTTATTTGTCATAGCAAACATTTCATTTTTATAAATTGACAATCTCTGCAAGCATTTCGTTGCATTGTAGGGGTCGATTAATATAGCAGCTAACGTTTTGTTGCTTTGCGTTCGGGCGGGAAATCGAAGCGCAAAAGTTGATATTATTACTAAAGTTCAATTGAAAAACTACCGTTGAATTTTGCACGTCACCTCGCCTGACGCAAAACCCGTGTTAGCAGCTGGCATATTGCTATTTACTAAGTCTGTAATATGGTAAATATAGTGTCGGGTCGTACCCTAATTTTTGAGCCAATTTGTATGAGCCAATATTTTCTAAACGACAAGACCATATTGGTTCATAGTTATTGGCAATACAGTAGTCTATGATTGCTCTACAAACTAATTCTGCAAGACCTTTCCCCCTGTATTTCTCTTTTGTTTCAATTCCCATTTCGAAATCATTGTCAAACCAATACGATGAAAATGACATAGATGCTAATTCGTCTTTATAGAACAAAGCGAAAGCAACACCATTATTTAGAAAGTCTTCTTCATTGTCCCAAAAATACAAGGGAACTACACTCCCTTGCATATCTCTGAACATCTGTCCATTAGCTCTTACAATTGAAATGTCTTTGTCGATATTTTGAGTTGATAAGGGTTGATGTTTATTAATGTTGAACTTGAAATTTACTCTTGTATTGAGTTCAATTATTCCTCTTTCAATTTTTTCGGTATTGTCAACCGATTTTATCAATGTGTCTTTAAATAATGTTGATAATACATTGTCCCAATTATTCGGGAAAGCCTGCATCCACTCAAAGTTGTTTCTTGAATTGTCTTTATTTAGGGCATAATTTTTAAAGGCTTCGTTAAAAATTTTGTTGTTACTTTCACCAAATAATAGTGTCATGCCATAAGGATGAACTATGTAAAATGTTTCTGGATGGATTGGATTGTCAACGTAAATTTTTCCTGCAACTGTCTGCTCAACTACTGCTCTTGCAAATAAACTATTTATAGCAACTCCCTTTAGAGGTTGAATTACTTTGTTATAGTCTGCTTTATCTAATAATACCATTGTCAATGTCTCTTTTTAAGATTGTGTCTTTCAATGCTTGCTGCTAACGTCCAGCTATTGCCGATGGTGGGGAATTTTATATTCGTCTGCCCGGAACTACTGCCTGGCTTTTTGATAAAGTTAAATATTAAGAACTAAAGCTGGGCTTTATTCGTCGAGCCCCGAACCACGGTACAACAGAATTACCAATGCTGATTGTTCCAATGTCCAGCCCCACTATTGGCAATACCAATGTTGGCAGTAGTGCTTTTTTCGCATGTTAAAATACAAAAAGCAGAAAAGATATTACTCCCTTCTGCTTAAAGTTTTAAAATGTCGTTTGATTACTTTCTTTCTAATGGAACTTGTAAGTTGGTTGGTCTGTTTTCAGGTTTGTCAAATCCTCGACCGTCAACATGTTTGCTACCCATAAACAACATATTGTTATGAATGTAAATTAAATCATAATCTCCAACTGTTTCACCTTCTTTAATGCCAAACAACGGAAATTCTTTTCCTTTAATGTCTTGCATTTTGTTTACTTCCCATTTGTTCAGCCCTTTTACTGGTGCTTGGTTTAGTTGGTCAGCAAACATTGGGTGTAAAGGTGTTACTTCAAACGCTTCGTCCAAAATGTAGTCAATTTCAAACGCACCTTTTGCAATTTGGAGTTCCTTTCCCCAAACAGTGTGTCCTTTAAATGTAAATTGAACCAATGGCATTTGTCCGAATGGGTCGGCAGAGCTAATTATTGTTCCTTCAAATCTGTCGTTTGGTAAATATTTGAAAATCCGTTTTACATAAAACGGCTGGATTTTGCCTGTTCCTAAACGGTCTTCAAAAGGACGAAGTTCTGTTGAAAGTGAAGTCCATTCTCCGCCTTGAATGAATTGCTTAATTTCAGCGATTGTAGTCATTTGTTTACTTTTTTGAGTTGTTGCTTTTTTTGATTGTGAATAAACTGCTGCTGCGGTTAAAAGGATAGCAAGAAATCCTAAAACGATTTTCTTCATTAGATTTTATTTTTGTGCTTGTTCAGTCTTTATTGGTCATGAGAGCAAACTTATTAACTTTGTCCAAAATAGTAGTGTAGTCAATAAATGTCTTTATAGTCTAAAAATATAGACCAATGGAAAGTAAAAGAAAAACAAAGGATTTTAATCCAAATAATTGTCCCGTTACGCATTGTCTGAACAAGATTGGCGGAAAATGGAAACCTGTAATTATTCATTTGATAAGGAAAGATTGCAACCGTTTCTCTATGTTGCAAAAAGCAATTCCTGATATTAGTAAGCAAATGTTGGTCAACCAACTTCGTGAAATGGAAGTTGATAAAATTTTGGAACGAATTATTTATGCAGAAATTCCTCCAAGAGTTGAATATAAAATATCAAAATACGGTCAATCACTCCTACCAATTATTGATAGTATGTCCGATTGGGGTTTAAAGGATTTAAAGAAGTCGCCAAAGTAGGTTCGGTCGTTTTGACGGTGGCTCGTAGCATTACTGCCAACGTTAAAGATTTGCGGTCGGCGGGGCAATTATTTTACGTCGCCCCTGGCGACGAGTAATGAACGGTGATATTAAAGATAAAATTTTATTCAAAAGCTTAATAGACAAATGTCAGCTGGTACAAAAGCAAAATAGAATTACAGGTGATGACCGACGCTTTGCGTCGCCCCCGCTGCCGCAAAACTGCATGTTGTAGGCATACTCTTCGCCTGCTAATTTATAGCCGTTTTGCTTTTTTAGGAACTTTACCTTCTTGAAATTCTTGTCTTTGAATTGGGTCGCCTAAGTCCATTACAAACTTGTCCCACTTACCTAACCAGTTTCTTACTGCACAACTCCAGTCACCAGTAACAGTGTCTGAAAATTGCCAAAGAATATGATAGCCGTCTTCATTTGAAAAACCTTCATTGTCTGCTTGCAAAATGCCAATAGTCTTGTTCCAAATTTTCGTCTTGATATTGCTAACAACTTCAAAGTTGCCGTCCTCAAATGCTGCGTTGAGCATTTGAAAGGCGTATATAACTTTTACTTTACCAAAGTAGTTTGTCAACCATTTAACTGCAGATGCTGGTTTGTAGTCTTGAATGTATTCTTTAAACTCATCAAGTTCTTCTTGTCCTAATTCACCTTCTATAACAGGATTTCTTTCTAATTGGGCTAAAGGATCTCCGTCTGCACTTAAAATGTCAAGCATTGTCCATTTGTCTGCTTGTTCGGTTGTGTCAAACTCAAATTTTGCGATCAAGCCGTCAGCTGCTAATGATTGAATGAGTTCGTCTATATGAATGTCTGGGTCTTGTGTACCTAAAACTCTGATGTAATATCCCATAGGAGAGTGTCGTTTTAGAGTTGCCTACAACGTTCATGGATTTATGCAGGTTGGGAATTGTTATTCCGTCCGCCTACAACCGCTGCTGAGTGAAAATATAAAGTTGAATGTAAGAACTAAAGTTGAAAATTGTTTGTCCCGACCGAACCACAGCCTGGATTTGCAATTAGCTGATGTTTACTGGTCATGCCCAACTTGCATAAAACCCAATGTTGTAGGCATCTGCTTCTCTGTCAGTATAAACCTGCAAATATTCTTTTTACATCTGCTGCTGTTGAAGCGTTGTTGAAAATTGCCAAGACAACCCCATTTTGATTTCTGTCACGAATTTCGATATTAAAGGTTTGATGATTATAAGCAATTGCATATCGGTGTCCATTTACTGTAAGCCAAAGAATGTTCGCAGTCTCTTCATTGTAAGTTCTTACTTCAACGTCTTGAGTTGCTCGCCAAATAACTGCACCTGCTAAAGTCAAGACAATTTCATTTACATTTTGTCCGTGATGGTCTGCACGATTCATAACGCCATTGATGTACTCATTGAGAAGCGTTAAGGTTGTAATAGTTAATGCCATATTTATGATTTATTTTTTGTCAAATTGTGGGGAGTGGGGGACTTGAACCCCCAGCCCTCAATCCTGAATTCAGATTGAATTTTTTAAAGCTCTCAATGTCTTATAGTACGGAGATTGGAACCGTTCTCCCCACGAGGGCAACCCCAACTACTACACTTATGAGTTTTGTCAGCATAGTCTGAAAGTTTAGAGTTACCAACATTGTTGCCAATGAGGAGAACGTCGTCACTCCGACTAAGGACATTGTAAAGTCAATAGTCAACTCAACCTTTAAAGACAGGCTTTTTAGTCTCGCCAATCGAGACAATTATTTCAATGAACGGAATGTCGTTTAGCATTGCCTACAACGTTCGGCATTTGTGTTTGTGGCAGACATTAAAAACTGTCAGCCTGGCACCGATGTTCAATAAAGTTACAAAACCTGAAGGTGAAAACCAGTTGCCCGTTAGAAATCAGTCGGCCCGAACTATAGCCGATAGTAGTAAACAGCTGATGCGGCGTTATCTGTCCGCCGACATAACACAAATGCAATGTTGTGTGCAGTATTGTTGTAACTAAGCAGTTTCGTCTTCAAAAGCAATTAGTTTGTCGCCACATTGAATGCATTCTGTTGCTAATGCAAACCAAGATATGTCGTTAGGACTGTCAGAGTCTGCCGGAACTTCAAAGCCAACTGAAATTTTAAAGTTCGTGCCGCTGCATTTGTCGCAGTGATGTGTACTTAAAAACTTTGATTCCTTTTTTGCATTGTCACCGAATGCATGCCAACTGGCAGGATGTCGTCTTGTATCATAAATAAGAAATTGTTTTTGATTTATTTCCGAAGTTAGCTTAACAGCAGTAGGAAATGATTCTTCTGACCCAGTGTCAGGCAGTTGTATTTGGAAAGAGTAGTCGCCATTTTCAACTACGTCATATACCCTGTATAATTCTTCCCCGTGTCCACACCAACTACCGTCAAATAATAACGCTGCAAGTCCGTTATTTGCTGGTTTAGCAACAAGATCTTTAATGTAGTCAGGTGCATTATTTGTGTCAGTGTCTGGTGAATTCATTAATTGTCACTTTTCAAGTTAAAGGGGTGTTATGAATATTGCACACAACGGTTTACGTATTGGCGATGGGCGGGAATTTTAGCACTAAAGTTCAATCGAAGAACAGAAGTTGAATTTTGCACTTCAGTTGATACGAAGCCGTTCAGCCCGCCTATTGCCAATACGATGTTGTAGGCAGTTTTATTCATTTATTCATCATTAGGTTTGCGATTTCAAGTGGTATTTTGTCAAACACTGCATCTTGTGCAAACATTCCGTTACACAATATATTTATTCCAAAATTCTTTTCGGGAAAGATAAACAGTATTGAGCAAAATCCCGGATTATTTCCAAAATGACAAATGTATCTTCCCAAATTAGAGTTGTCAAAAATCCACCAAGTTAAGCCCAACGAAATTTTATATTTTGGAATGGATTCAGTAACTGTCCACATATCTTTTAATGTCTCTTGTTTAATTACATTTTCCGAGGAGCTTGTGGTACCGTTATTTAGTTGAATTAAATACTTTGTCCATTTGTTTAGTTCAGAAGACGTTGTAATTAAATTACCTGTTGGGTTGTCTATGTAAGGTTCTCCATAAGTTTCGTAGTTTCTTAACTCCAAAGGTTTCCCATTTAAAATCGGATTTTTCTTATCGTCAATTCTGTATATATTAAATTGTTCGATTCTTTTTGAAGTTCCTGCTACTACTTGCGGAAGTGCTAATTTTGAAGAGTCAATTTCTTCATAAAAATAGGTCGCTTGGTTAATACCCAATTTGGAAAGTACATTTTCATAAATGTATTTGTGAAAAGGTTGTTTGGATATTTTTGATACAATAATCCCTAACAAGTCAAATCCAATATTGCTGTATGTGTCGCCCGAAAATTTTGTTCCTGGTGTAAAATTCAGTTTAACCTTTTGCAAACCTTTGATAAAAAGAGGGATTGAGGTACTGTCATCAGGAAGATTAGTTTGTTCATTTGTCCAAGGTAAACCCGAAGTGTGAGTTAGTAAATGTTTAATTGTAATTTTATCGTAGTCTTTGCTTTTTAGTTTAAAGTCTGGTAAAATTTCAACAAGTTTATCGTCTAATGAAAGTTTCCCTTGTTCAACAAGTAGCATTATGGCAGTTGCCGTAAAAACTTTGGTAATTGAGGCAATATGAAACATTGTGCTATCCGTCACAGGAAATCCGTTTTGTTGAGCGGTTTGTCCGTAGTTAACTGTATAACTTTTATCATCATCAACAATTCCAATAGACATTCCTACAATTGAGTATTGCTTTATATATGGATTTACAATTGAATCAATTTTGGTTTTTAGTTCAGTCGTTAGTTTTTGAGAAAATCCGTTTATTGATTGAATGAGAAATAATATGACTAATAAATATATTTTCATTTTGTGTTTGTTGGTTTCGCCAAATTGCCTACAACGTTAAAGCATTTGCGATGGCATGGCAATAGCGTACTGTCAGCCTGGAACAAATGCAAAATTGAAAAACTGTTGCTCAAGTTAAGAACTAATGTTCAACAGCGTATTGTCTGACGAAACTAAAGCTGAAAATGATTTGCAGCCGATTGCTCCAACATCCAGCCATGCTATTGCAAATGCACTTGTTAGCGGCTGTTTTTTGTCTTCGGAACTTTAAATTCAATCGGGGGCGGCGGTGGCACTGTTGGCGGTACAACATACTTTTCGCTTTCAAAATAAATAACTGTGTCAACCTGATGCAACTTTAACTTCTCTTTCTTTTCAACAATCCAGTTTTTAAATTTCGTCAATACCAAAGGAACGCTGTCACTATGAACCCTAACGCTTTTTTTAATTTTGTTTTTGTGAATGTAGAATTGGTAATCTATTCCGTCTTGATAATCTTGATAATATGAAGTATCGAAGTTATCAAAAGGTATCATGTTGATAAAACTGTCAAGAGTTGACCTGTCTGCTTTCGAAAGCAAAGCATAATATGAAGTTTCGCTTTTAAGATTGTCAGAAAATGAAGAAGCAAAATGCTGTCTTATCAATGCTGTATCACTTTGAAGAAACTTAATGGAAAAACAAGTTGAAAAAACATCATTATAAGTAAAGTCAAACGCCTCAAAGGATTTTACCAACTTGTCATTGTCACAATTGGAGAAATTGCGAAACCATTTGATGTCGTCATTGACAGCCGCAACTAAGAAAAAATAGATAGAAGCAGCTATAATAAAAAATACAAGAAAAATGCGTCGCATGTCAATGAGATGATTAAGCAGACTGTTTCCATAAAATAGCCGCTTACGGCCACAGCTTTGCGTTCGGCAGGGCATTTGGAAAAAGCGAGCCCGGAATTGCAGCCGACCGAAGTTACAAAAGTTGAAAACATATTCAGTTGCTCATCCGTGTTCGGTCAGCCAGATATGTAGCTGATAGTAGCACTAAGATGAGGATTTATTCGTCGTCCCCTGCTGACGCAAAACTGCATGTAGGCAGCAGTTTTTATTCGTCGTATGTGTCAAGCTTCCACTTCTTGTTACCTCTAAGCTTTTTCCATTCCCAATATGTTTCATAAAAACTGTCGTGTAGCATATCGTTGAATTGTTTTGTGTCTGCCTGTGGTTCTTCATCAATAAGTTCAACTCCTGTCCAGTTGTCGTAATGAAGTTTTGGCGAAACTGTTCCGTCTAACAGGTTAAGCATATTGAAAATTATTCCTGCACTATTGTCCGAAATAATTTTTCTTAAAGCATTTTTTAAATGTTCATTATTGTCAAGCTTATTAAGTTCAGCTTTTTCCAAGTCTGTCAATCCGTTGTTTGGCGGATAAGTGAGGAAGTCAAAGTCTTTGTGTTCAATAATGTTTTGCATGGTCGCCTCTGCATATTCTTCGATGTCTTGGTTAAGGTCAAGAAGCAAACCGATTGCATTTTTGTGTGATAGCATTTTAAGTCAGTTTTTTTTAAGAGAATAAGCCACCGTAAATAAGTAAGAGTGTCGCAATAATTGAGACTACTAAGCCAATTATGTTAGCTGTTATCTTATTTTTAAATAAGTTGCGAATTACAATGTCCCCTCCAAAAAGCAAAACTCCGAATCCCAACAGTCCAACCATGCCGACTACTCCCCAACCTTCACCTTCAGAAAGCTGGTCATAGTTATAAATAGTAAAGCCAATGCACCCTAACAGGAAAACGATTGAATATATATTGAGAATTGAGGGTTTAAATTTCATTGTTTGTCATGTGGAAAGTGTCGCTGTAAAATTGCTGCCTACGTTGAAGCATTTGTGTTTGTGGCGGACTTTGAAACCCACCAGCCCGGCACTGTTGCTGATTAAAGTTACAAAACCCGAAGGTGAAAACCAGTTGCCGGTTAGAAATCCGTCGGCCCGAACTGTAGCCGATAGTAGTACACAGCTGATGCGGCGTTATCTGTCCGCCGACATAACACAAATGCACTGTTATATGGCGCCAGAAAATATAAAAGAGAAACGCAAGCAACCATAACCGGAGCTAAATGAAAAATTACTGACCCCAGCCGAAGGCTGTCTGTCGGCATCCAAACTGTGAAGATGATCACACTATTATCCCCCGCACTGCAATAACTCACCAACAGCAAGGAAGCCAGGCCACATCACAGCCATAAGCCGAAGTACAAGATGTAAGAAACAAATGAAACAAAACCTGTCGGCAGATCCGTAAAAGTTAGGCCGGGAGTAATGAAATCCCGAAGCAGGTGTCGGACAATGAAACCGAGAACCAACCTGTCAGCCACAGAAAGTACCAACCGAACAACCGCAACCAAAGTCAGCCAGCACCACGAAAAACTAACCGATAAGTTTACTGATTAACCAGCAATAAGAAGCTGCGAATCAGGTGCCATATAACGTTCGGGGCTTGCTGCTGTGCTGGGATTTGTTGAACGTCCAGCCCGCTAACGAAACCCCGATTAGTATTTATAATTATAAATGTAAATGAAATTTTGAAAGGTTACGGTCTCGCCGTAGCTGCTGCTGAATAGCGATTTACTGCTGATGATTTATCCGTCAGCCAGCATAGCAGCAAACCCCCTGTTACAAGCTGTGCGTCTTTTCTTTCAGAGTCAAAAAAGTCATTGTCTAACGATTTTCTAGACCAAAAGGGTAGGAGTTCAGTGTTTTTGTCAGTGGACTTTTTCCAAAGATTCTGGGTCGAAAAAATGAAAATATTCTGTCTTCCAAGTCTGCGAGCCATAACAAAAACTGATTTTTTATGCTGTTTTTGATTAACAAACTGTTTCCAGGCTGAAGATAAAAAAGTCAGAACTATGTCTAACCCAAACTGCAGATTAAAAGAAAACAGTCTCAACTTTACTGCTGACAACAGAAAACCGTGTCTACCGAGGTCTACAGCCAAAGATTGTGATATGAAAAATTACCTGTCAATTTTTGTTGTTATGGCGTCTTACAAAAACTGATTGCTTCATGAATGGTGCTTGCAAAGATCTCTTTTGAAAAATAAAACTGTGTCAAAAAAAACAAACTGCAGTTGTTTGTCATATGGTTTCAACCAGTTGATGTCTAATAATTCTTCCAAACTAATACTGCCTGAAAAATCTTCAAACTGTAACAATCCGTAAACTGTCTCAGCATAGCTTGTAACGTGCAGCATTTGTGTTTGTGGTGGAATTTGAAACCCACCAGCCCGGCACTGTTGCTGATTAAAGTTACAAAACCTGAAGTTGAAAACCAGTTGCCGGTCAGAAATCCGTCGGCCCGAACTGTAGCCGATAGTATTACAAAGCTGATGCGGCGTAATCTGTCCGCCGACATAACACAAATGCACTGTTATATGGCGCCAGAAATTATTAAAAAAAAAACGCAAACAACCATAACCGGAGCTAAATGAAAAATTACTGATCCCAGCCGAAGGCTGTCTGTCGGCAACCAAACTGTGAAGATGGTCACACCATTAGCACCTGCACTGCAACAACTCACCAACAGAAAGGAAGCCAGGCTACATCACAGCCATAAGCCGAAGTACAAGATGTAAGAAACAAATGAAACAAAACCTGTCGGCAGATCCGTTAAAGTCGGGCCGGGAGTAATGAAACCCGGAACAGGTGTCGGATAATGAACCCGGGAACCACCTGTCAGCCACAGAAAGTATAAGCCAAACAACCGCAACCCAAGGTCAGCCAGCACCACGAAAAACGAACCAATAAGTTTAATTAAGAACCAGCAATACAAAGCTGCGAATCAGGTGCCATATAACGGTTTACGTATTGGCGATGGGCGGGAATTTTAGCACTAAAGTCCAATCGAAGAACTGCCGTTGAATTTAGTACTGAACCCGCCATTTTGCCAAACTGCTGTTATCGGTAGCTCTTCTTTGGTCTTCATTATTTTCTTTTTACTTTTCAATAAACACTGGTGAAAGTTGAGATTTGTAAGTTGTATCTGTCAACTGCTTTTGTTCTTTAGTTTTCCAATTCATAAGTATAATATGGTATTGTGTTTCTTTAATGTCTGATTTGTTAAAAGTTAACCATTTCCCGTCCGAACTCCAGTCATGATAACCTTCTGAAAGTTCATTTTCGATAAGTTTCCATTGTTTCTTTCCGTCAGGAGTTACTGCAAAAATGCTATGTCGTCCATCTTGTAAGGATACATAACTGATAAAGTTTTCGGTTGGATGCCATTTCGTTGCACCAGCTCTGTAACCATAGTCTTTTGCTGATATGTTGTTTTCAGGATAATGCGTTAATTGTGTCATTCCAGTTCCATCATCATTCATTACAAACAGTTCTTCATGACTTGTTTTGTCGGTTTTATCTTTTTGATAATAGAAGGCAATTTTTTTACCGTCAGGCGAAAAGCAAGGGTCTCCGTATTTTGCATTAGGTTCATTTGTCAATTGCTTATATGCTCCTGTCTTGGTGTTAACGATAAAAAGTTGGTATCGTAATTCTTTTCCAATTCTTCCAGCAACTACAAGTTCCTCACCATTTTTTCTACCACTCATCCAACTGTCTTCCAACATTAAGTCGCTTACTTTTTTTATGTTAGTCCCGTTTACATCCGTTTCGTATAGAAAAAAGCAACGGCTACAAGTGTCTCTGTCGCTGATAAAAAACAGTCGGTTTTTGTAAGCATAGTATGTCCACGCAACATCAGGATTATTGGTAATATTTTTTTTGTTTGAACCGTCCATATTCATTGTCATAACTTCATAATTATTTTTATGAATTGTGTCATTTTCATGAATATTATACGCAATAGAATATTCCTTTTCTGCTATGCTCTTTTTGTTTTGTGAGTTTGCACAAGAGCTTAGAAACACAGTTGCGATTATTAAGTGAATTGTATTTTTCATTTTTTATGAGTTCGGTTAAATTTATTGATTATTACAACTTGTATTATTTTTTTGTTATTCATTTATCATTTTAGGTCGTCATAGAGTTACCGATAACGTCCAGCTATTGCCGATGGTGGGGAATTTTATATTCGTCTGCCCGGAACTACTGCCTGGCTTTTTGATAAAGTTAAATATTAAGAACTAAAGCTGGGCTTTATTCGTCGAGCCCCGAACCACGGTACAACAGAATTACCAATGCTGATTGTTCCAATGTCCAGCCCCACTATTGGCAATACCAATGTTGTGCGTTCGCCTTGGTTAAGTTTACTCGATAGTTACAATTCAGGCGGAAGAAAGAACTCAGAAACATCGTCTACAGAAATGATTTCAATTTTCTTTTCACGCCAGTCTGGAAGAATTGATAAAAATCTAGACTTAATATTTTCTGGTACGCAGTCCTGAATATATATCTTTTTTAGATTAGTCATTGCTCTAATAATTTTTCTGTCAACTTCTCTATTAAAGAACGGAAATGAGTATCCAACAACAACTAAAATTTCTGTCTCGTTATAATTTTCTATGACTTTGTTTACATTTTCCCAATCATGGTACCATGCAAAATTAAGGCTTACACGACCCTGATAAACTCGTAATCTTTGTTTTATATGAAGGAAAGCATATTGCAAAGGGAAATCCAAATCTTCTTTAACAAACTTGTCACTTAAGATATTTTTCACAAGTGGAAAGGAATCTCTAAACTGTCCTAGGATATTACTTGAACCGTTCAACTTAACAGAAGTAAATTTATCTTTCTTAAAGTCGTTTCGGTCTGAATTAAATAAGTAAAAACTTAAATCTAAATTTCCTCTATTTATTATCTTTTCATGGGCTGCTTCCATCTGTAAGTCATAGTTCCATGAAAGAAATTTTAAATTGTCTGGGAAGCTATAGGAGTGGGAATTTAATATCGAAACTAAAAATGTGTCGTATCGTGGGTCAAGTCCAGATATTTTTTGTTCAATGTTAAAGTAGAGTGCTAGTGAAAATATCAGTTCGTTAATTTCCTGAGATTGTCCGCTAATGTTAAGCTTTTTTGCATAAGTGTCGACTGTTGAATGATTGCTAGATTGTAAGAAAAGTTTGTCTAACAGGTCAAGCACATATTGTTTTGCTTCAGCTTTTTTAAATGTATAATCTTTCGTCGGTGAAAATGTCTCATCAGGTTCATAAATACATTGTTTGTCAATATAATCTCTTATAGACTTTATCCTTTCAGGTAATTTTTTTATTGTAGGTAATGCTTGTGCACTGGCACCAGCTCCAAACAGATATGAAATTTTAGGCAAATTAGTTTCTGACATATAGGAGATTCTTCAATGAGTGAGTTGTAAAGGTGACGCACAACGTGCGGCATTTGTGTTTGTGGCGGACTTTGAAAAACTGTCAGCCTGGTACCGAAGTTCATTAAAGTTACAAAACCTGAAGGTGAAAACCCGTTGCCGGTTAGAAATCCGTCGGCCCGAACTGTAGCCGATAGTATTACAAAGCTGATGCGGCGTTATCTGTCCGCCGACATAACACAAATGCACTGTTATATGGCGCCAGAAATTATTAAAAAAAAAACGCAAACAACCATAACCGGAGCTAAATGAAAAATTACTGATCCCAGCCGAAGGCTGTCTGTCGGCAACCAAACTGTGAAGATGGTCACACCATTAGCACCTGCACTGCAACAACTCACCAACAGAAAGGAAGCCAGGCTACATCACAGCCATAAGCCGAAGTACAAGATGTAAGAAACAAATGAAAAAAACCTGTCGGTAGATCCGTTAAAGTCAGGCCGGGAGTAACGAAACCCGGAACAGGTGTCGGACAATGAAACCGGGAACCAACCTGTCAGCCACAGAAAGTACAAACCGATCAACCGCAACCAAAGTCAGCCAGCGCCACGAAAAACGAACCGATAAGTTCAATGATTAACCAGCACTAAGAAAGCTGCGAATCAGGTGCCATATAACGTTCTAGGCTTGCCGCAGGGCTGGTATTTTATAACTATCTGCCCGGCAACTGAAGCCGATTGAAAACTGATGATGAAATTAACAACTAAAAGCCAAATAGAATTCGGTCAAGCCAGATATTAGTTGATAGCAGTACAACAGCCGATTGTTATTCCGTTCGCCAGCCTTGCGGCAAACCTTTTGTTGTACGTTCGCCCTTCTTGTCTGGCTTATTAAACAACATTTAGTTTAATTTATTCTCCACCGAATGAAAATATGGCCATTTACAGTAAGGGAGTTATTTACAGATGGAGCAAATATGCGGGTGATTGGCATATATGCAGCACAACCAATAGCAAACTTCTTTAAATTGTAGGATGCCTCAAGCCTTGCTGTAACAAACGTGGATTTAAGGTATATCCAGTCTTGTGATGATTTCTTGATCCCATATACCGAATCAGTAAGTAATACGCCATTTGATAAACGGGTTATTTCCTGATTTATCAATGCAGCATTCTGCCAATTAAAATTAAGGCTGCCACCAATATTCCATTTATCATTTAAATGGTAATTGTATTGCAGCCCCACAGATATGCCATTTGTTTTTATTGCAATTGTATTTCTCCTGATCGTTGTTGAATCCTGAACAGAAACAGGACCAGTAGAGGTTGCAACAACTTTATTTCCAGTAAAATATTGCTGCTCCGGTTTCGCCAAAAACAATAATTCATTTTCCTTCTTACCGATTGTTTTACTTATCCATAAACCGGGGATTAAAAAATTATAAGGTTGGCTATTGCCATTGGTACGGGTAAAATATTCTTTAAATCCGTATACAGGGATATTAATATTCCATTGCACACCATAATGGAGTTGAAGCCCTTTTCTGTTTTTAATTCTTACTCTACGGTTAATGGGGCTGTCAGGGGAAGTCATATTGATAATACTACTGTCCCCTTTTATAGCGGAAGAAACAAATTTAGCAGTATCCCCCAGGCTTATATTTTTGCTTATATGAATAGGTATTGAATCTTTCTCAACAGCAATTGCTGTTGCTGAATCATTCAAACTTCTATCGTTTGCTGCTTGTTTCGGGTTTGCCTTAGTTTCAACAGCTTCGATTTCCTGCTGACGGATATTGCCAGCCGTAACTAATACATCTGCTGACTTTTGTTCTACAGTATCTTTCAGTAATTTTTTTTGTATAATTATTTGCTTCCCCTTTACAGATTGACTTTTAGTTTGAAGTTTTTTTCTTTGCGATTTTGTATTGGATTTTGCCAAAGTGTTTTTGGGGTTAGTCGGGTTTGTTTTTAGGAAACCTGTTTTTTGTTTCTGTGTTGGGGGATTATCCTGAAAAATTACAAAGCCGGAATAAAAGGAATAATATAAAGAAGTAGTCCTTTTTATCAGCTGAAGAATTTCCTTAATAGAATACCGGGCCTTTGGAAAATTAATTTCTCTTGAACCTTTAACCTTTACTGAGTTAAAAGAAAACCTTATTCTGCTGTTTTTATGAATGTATTTTGTGAGTGAGTCCAATGAAATGTTTCCATCAAGCAAAAAACTACCTTCAGAAATTTTTTGCTGCTTCAGTTGCCCTTGGGCAATAGTGTATTTACCCGCTGAAAAAACGAGAAACAATATCAGGCAAATAAAATATTTCTTATTCACATCCTTCTCCGGTTAATACAACCTGGTTATTCTTTTCATCTATTTGATAAGTAAAATTGAGCGTATAGGCCATTAGATCAAATATTTCTTTCAGGCTTTTATTATCGAATCTTGTTGTTATTCTGCAGTTGTACAGGTTCTTATTTTTAAATACTATGGCAACCCCATAAGCATTTTCAATGGATTCGGCAGCTTCTTTAAGTGAGGTATCCATAAACTCAAAGATTCTTGTGGCATAACTGAATAAATTAACATCAACTGCTTGCTTATCACTGATGTGCCCGGTTTTTTCATCATACTTTACGGATTCTCCTGCATTGAGTGTAAGTTTTTGCCCGCCTGTTTCAATTACAGCGCTTCCTGATTGTATATACACAGCTGAAATGGCAAATACTGTATCAAAAGATACATAAATATTTGCCTGAACGGGTACCACATCTAGAGTACCAAGTTTTAAATGATGAGCCGGTTGATTACTGAATTGCCTTTCTCTGAAATAAGCTGCGCCCCTAACAGCGGTTTGTCTCTCTTTAGCCGTATTATTAAGTTCACTTATGCTGCTATTTTTATTTAAAAATGCTAACGTGCCATCTGATAAAGTAACTTTCTGTGGTTTGTCAGTGCTATAATATGTTATAGCTGAAGGTTGTTTTTGGGGTGTGTCTTTCCAAAAGTAGTATGCGGTTACTGCCATAATTATTAATCCCAGCCCTGCATAAGCGAAATATTTTACAGAAAAAGGTTTGCCTGATTTAGCGGGGTGTACTTTTCCGGGGGCAGTAGTGAGCAGAGTTTTCATACTTGCCCATGCTTCATCTGCAGGAATATCAGGTTCAGGGTAATTCTTATGATTCATTTGATTGCTATGTAAATTTTTGTCATCCACTTTTTTTAATATTATGTTGTTCAAAAATTATTTTAAGTCTGCTTCGGCATTCACTCAGGTGCCATTTTACGGCACCTTCTTTCATATCAATGGAACCTGATATTTCTTTCATAGAGAACCCTTCCAGGTAATATAGGCTACAAACACATCTTGTTTTTGCCGGTAATTTATCCAAATAATAGTAAATGTCTTTCCACTCAAGTTGCTTAAAGGGGTTGTTGTCAATTTGTTCTTTTACATTTTCAGTTAGTTCAAATGTGAGGTTTGTTTTCTTATCCCTGATTAAAGTAAGTGCTGCATTTCTAACTATTGTATAAACCCAATTAAAAAAGGCCCCCTTACTTTCATCATATTGTTCAATATTTTTAAAAACCCTAAGCATACCATTGTTTAATGCAGTAAGTATGTCCTGTTTATCTTCAAAAAAAGTTTTGCATAAAGCAAATAAGGCAGGGTAAAACTGCCGGTACAGTTTTTCCTGGCTCAACTGATCCTGTTTTTTACAGCCTTCAATGATATGTGAAATGTTTTCCAAAGTATTGAAAAGAGCCGGTTTGCTATTTGCATTCAAAGCGGCTCTGTAAACATAATTTTATTTAATTATTATAAACTGGTTGGAGAAATGGTAACTCCTGTTGTGTAGGCCCAATTTATTGTGTAGCTATTGCCAGTTTTAACAATTGTTCCTGAATAAGTCATGCCATTAAAATTAATGGTAAGCGTATTTGTGCCACTTGCTACAGGATATAAATAACTAAACCCGCCTGCCTTTGCTGTTCCGGTTGTACAACTGCCGGGTACAGATACGCCTGTGAAGTTAACTCCGTAGCTGTTTGTTCCTGATGTAAAGCTTGTTAATAAGGAATTACTTAGGCATGTGTAGCTATTTGTGGTTAAAGCAGATAATATCAACCCTGAAGTAGAACCAGAATCAATTCTTGATGCTGTAATTTTGATTGATTCACCTGCAGAAAATACCAATGTAGTTGGAGGTGTTCCACCGCCGCCGGTGTAGGTGGAATCTGAAACGGAAACAGGCCTAGAAGCAGAAATATTTCCTGCAACCGCAGAAACAACGTAATTGCCTTTTGCCCCGAACATTATCGATGCCTGGTTTCCATTTGTATTAATTTGTGTATTGGCAGATGGGTTTACACTCCAGTTTACTGTATTCCCGGCAGATTGGGATAACGTAAATACCACCGGTTCACCTTTTTTAATTAAAGAGGTTTTGGTTGCATCTAAGCTTACATTGTCTGGGGTATCATTTTTGTTACAGGCCATAAAGACAATTGCTAACAGTAACCCAAGGGTTAAGATCTTTGCTCTTTTCATTTTGTAATTGTTTATTAAGTTAATAATCCTGTTTGTTTAATAGATAAACTACGAGGGGATAACAAAAGGATAGGTTTTGTAAAGATTTATTTTGGCAAATTATTAAGTATTTGCAAATCAGTAGCTTAATAGGCTTTTAGTTTTAATGAAGAAATTAGGTATTAGGCTAAATCAGCTGAATCAGGAAGAAAAGCGGATGTGCTTTTTTTGTTGATAGAAGAACAAGAGCTGGTTAGGGTGACGTACAACGTTCGGCATTTGTGTTTGTGGCGGACTTTGAAACCCACCAGCCCGGCACTGTTGCTGATTAAAATTACGAAACCTGAAGGTGAAAACCAGAAGCCGGTTAGAAATCCGTCAGCCCGAACTGCAGCTCATAGTAGTACAAAGTTGATGTGGCGTAATCTGTCCGCCGACATAACACAAATGCACTGTTACATGCAGTGTTATTTTAGTTTGCAATTGTTGTCAAGTCAATATAATCACCACTGTCATGTCCAACGGCTATGAATATTTTGTCTTTATGTTTAAGAAATAAACTTTTATCTAGTTTTGCTCTTACAATTTCGTCAAAAGTAAATGCACAATAAGCAAGAGGCAATATCCAGTCTAAGAACTCATAGTCATCTTCGTCTGTCCTTGCAATTGCGTCTATGTCCTGCAGTAAACCAGGTTGTGCATATCTGTTGTCAGGTAAGTATGCTAAGTCGCAAGCCCAATCGCTATCATCCTTGTCGTAACTGTCAGCACCACCAAAATATATTGTAGGAATTTCACTTTCATTGTCACCTGCAAGTTTTAGTAGTCCAATCCAAATTGCAATAACCTTTTCAGGAATAGGGGTCTTTGTCAGCACACTTGTCAGCCAATTAATAATATTTGTTTGTTCTTCTTCAATGTCAATATCTTTAAGTGATGTCCAGTAGGGTTTGGGAAAGTTTTCTTCGTGATATTCTATAAAGTTTGTCCAAGCGTGTCTTACAGGCACTTTTGAATAAAGAATTTTTGTAAATGTCTCCCACGATTTGTCGTGTTGAAATTCCATGTCAGTATGGATGTTGAGGTTTGTCACCGCATTGCATGTAACGTCGGAGGCTTGGCGATGTGGCGGATTTTTAGCACAAAAGTTCAATAGAATTACTGCCGTTGAACCTTGCACAAATGTTTCATAGAAGCACTTCAGCCGCCATATTGCCAAACCGATGTTACCTGCTGGTGTTCTTCTGTCTGTCATTTTTTGTAATTGTCAATTTTCACAAAATGCTCTATCAAAAATTCGTCAATTTGAGTTGCAAATTTTCTTAAGAACTTATTTGCTTCCTTAACCTTTCTCATTGTCACTGTCGGATTATCCCCGTGAGCAATGTCATTTCTTAATTGTCGGTAAGTCCCAAAAGCTGTTCTGTCTGTTTCCGAAATGTCCATTTTAAAAGTACTGATTAAAAAGTCAGGAATTTGATTTGCTTTTAAGTCATTAATGCTTTTTATTAAGTTTTCTACCGCAATTATTGATATTAAATTGTCTGGATGTAAGTAATCATTAGAATCTAATTCCCTAGAATATTTTTCATAGCGTTGTGAATGTCGTTGGTCAAAACTACTCCGTAAAATTTTTTTGGGCTTTGTATTCGTGTTATTTGTCAAACTATTTTTTAATGCTGTCTTTTCAGGGATAGTAACGCTTAAATTTAGCACTTCCTTTAAAGCACTTCCTAAATAATTTTCAAAGAACGCAAATGAGCTAAGAAATAAATAAGTAGCAAGTTTGTCTTTATAACCGTCTGCTTGTTGTCTCAGTTTGGTGGTTGGATTATTAGCTTCAAAATAGTCGGGGTCAGGAAGTTTTGTGATTTTTCCATCGTCCAAAAGCTTCATTTGAAGTTTTAGTGCAGGAACAGAATGACACACAACTACCGCAAAGTCAAATATTGATTGGACTTGTGTTTGTAATGTCGTGTATGAAACCGTTCTTTTTATCATTTCGTTTTTTTGTGAAGGATGTAGGACTCGAACCTACCTGCCAGGCATTAACTTGGGTTCGTTGTCAGAACACACGTTGATACCTGTGCATCACCAGCAATGCTTATCCTTCTGGTTATGTCGTCCGTTACACTTGCAGGTAACGGTTTCGGGCTTTGCGTTCGGGCGGGTTTCTGAGCACAAAACTGTCAACCTGCACTGAACTTGAATAGAAGCACAAAGCTTTAATCTTGTACGTCACCCCGCTTGACGCAAAACCCGTGTTACCAGCAGTGTTTCTTTCTCTGTCGTTGTCGCCTGTTACTTCCATTTCCAGTCGTTGTCTATGTTATGTTTAATGTTCAAGTTTACTGAAAGTTCTTTTATTGTCGAACTAAATCCTTGAAGGTTGTCGAGTTTGGTTTTAGGAACAATAAGTGCTTGTCCAGATAGTGTCATTAGAAAAAAATGCTGTCCCGTTTCATTTATCTCTGTCAGCTGTGAAAGGTTAATGCTTGCTTGTCCGCTGTAATCGTTTGCTTCTATGGTGCTGTCTGTAATTGTCACTGTTACTTCTTTACCAAAACTGTTCTTATGAACTTCTCTTGTGTGTCGCAAGTAGTGATTTTTGTAACGCCACCTTGAATAGAACGGGAAACAAAAAGCTGTCAGTATTGCTGCACCAGCAAAGTAATTGCCTAAGAAAATGTTGTCGTTGGAGTAAAACAACATACCCAAAACGATAAAAGTTATTGCTGTAAAAGCCCACTCTTTTTTTCGTTTAGTTTTTATCCAGTCATTTGTCGAAGCAGAATAAAGTTGATACGCTAAATAGTCGTTGTCGTCAAGTGAGTATTTTGCCTTAATGTTCATACGTTGTCAGTCGTGTTAGATGATTGTCTGTCCGCAATAATTTTTTTCTATAAAAGTCAACGGTTGACTGTCCACCGGCAAAAAGTTGAAGAAAGCACCGAACTTGCAAATTACGTCTAAGTCTGCCCGAATTCGAGTAGTGGACAGTCCACCGAGGACTTTACAAATTGTCGTGATTGTGTTGTCGTCTAACATTGCTGGTAACGTGCAGCATTTGTGTTTGTGGCGGACTTTGAAAACCGTCAGCCTGGCACCGATGTTCATTAAAGTTACAAAACCTGAAGGTGAAAACCAGTTGCCGGTTAGAAATCCGTCGACCCGAACTATAGCTGATAGTAGTACAAAGCTGATGCGGCGTTATCTGTCCGCCGACATAACACAAATGCACTGTTATATGGCGCCAGAAATTTTAAAAAAGAAACGCAAACAACCATAACCGAAGCTGAATGGAAAATTACTGATCCCAGCCGAAGGCTGTCTGTCGGCTACCAAACGAGTAAACCACCACACCTTAGCACCCGCACTGCAACAACTGACCAACAGGAAGGAAGCCAGGCTACATCACAGCCATAAGCCGAAGTACAAGATGTAAGAAACAAATGAAAAAAACCTGTCGGTAGATCCGTTAAAGTCAGGCCGGGAGTAACGAAACCCGGAACAGGTGTCGGACAATGAAACCGGGAACCAACCTGTCAGCCACAGAAAGTACAAACCGAACAACCGCAACCAAAGTCAGCCACCACCACGAAAAACGAACCGATAAGTTTAATTAAGAACCAGCAATACAAAGCTGCGAATCAGGTGCCATATAACGGTTTACGTATTGGCGATGGTGGGGCATTTGAAAAACGTTAGCCCAACATTTGCACAAATGCCCGATAGAAGTACAAATGTTGAGTTTACGACTGTCAGCCCCACTATTGCCAATACGATGTTAGCTGTTGTTTTTATGGCCACCAAAGTAACTCCCAAGCAGAGGCAAGAGGTGAAGCTATACATCCTCCCGCCAACCAACCCATTGGTCCTGCCACAAGACCACCAGTTGAACCAGCAACAAATCCACCTATATCAGCTTTAATTACTGGTTTTACAGGTCCATCTAATCCACCGCCTTCCCAAACACCATACGCAACACCTGTATTTATTTGTGGGTCTCTCCATTTATCAATATTTTGTTTGTCATTCCAATAACCGTATGAAGATTTAGCCAAACTTACAATTGCTGTCAGAATTGAATTTAGTTGTTTTGGATTATCCTTATATTTCTGTAAAAGTTTGTTTGAACTAATTGTAAAACTTCTAGTAGTCATTTCTTCTTCAATTAGCTCATTTAGTTCATCTAAAAACGATATCAATTTCTTGTCGTTAACTTTATTTGAATATAGTTTACCTTTTCGAGTTTTTGTCAAGTCTTTTTGGGTCTTGTATGTGTATCCTAACTTATCATAAATTGAAATTATTTCTTCTTTTTTGTAAGAAATATTTCTATGAAGAAGATACTCGGCTGAAAATTGTTTAACATAATCAGCTAATTCATTTTTAGATAATGGCTTTCGTTTTTTTGAAATGTCTAAAAGTTTTTGATGAACAAAATCTAAAGATTCATTGTGAAGCTTGCCAACATTTTTTTCACTAAAGGAATTCTTTGAAGGTAATTCCTTAAGTTCTTTTACTTGTTTAATTAATTTCTTTGTCATGATTTATATGTTTAATGTTTATGAAAATAACAGCTAACGTTCGAGCATTGGCGCAGTGGGAGTGAGGCTTTGTTCGTCTGCCCGGCTGGCGATGCTTTTAGAAGTTAAGAGTTTGAAGTTCCCGGGTTTTTCCAAGGAATAGGTCAACCCCTGACCGCTGCCTGGCTTTGTTTTATGCTGAAGTATGGGTGTCAAGCCCCCATTGCGGCCAATGCCTATGTTAGGCGCAGTATTTTAATTTGAATATAGGAATTATGGGTAAGGAGTATAACAGTAGCAATAACAAGCCTAATCAGAATTTTTTTTAGCCGAACCGGCATAGAATCCAACTAATCCGCTCAGTAAGCCAATTATTCCGGTGACCACACCCTCGTGCATATTTTCCTTTTTAATATTCACAACCAAATAGAGAAAGCCACAAAAAATAATAATAATTAAAATGGCCACAATAATAGAATTAGTGTGTATTCCTAAAATTAGGTCAACCTTACTCCGGGTATCTTGACCACTACCAGAAAGGGAAGTTTGATTTTCTGTTGCCATAATTACATTTCGATCCAAAGTGATAAATTGAATTGCCTATAATTGCTCTTAGTGGAAGCAGATGTTGAAAATTTCACCCACAGAGATTTTTTAACACCCTTAACAGTTGCCCCGATTATTATTGGCTCAGAAAGCCAAGAGCCTGTGGGATTGTTCCACTGAGAAAGAGTTAAGGTTAAAATGTTTTCTTTTATCTCACCCTTATAACTCAACTCTTTTCCTTCATCAGAGAAACTAATATTTACAGTTAAAGTAGGTAGTTCTTTTTCTGGATCTTCTGCTATGATTTGAAATGAGTCATCCTTACTTACAAGATCAAATGTCGCATTGTACCATAATCTGCGTTTTATTCCTTCTTTACTAACAGCAGTAATCATTTTTTACTTTTTTACTAATATAAAACATTATTTTTTCTGTATCTACATTTTGCTAAACTCCATCCTAAATTGCGCACAACGCAATGCTTTACGTTATTATACGCTGTCATTGCAATTTTAAAGTTATTGAAAATCAAGAAACTAGTATTATCATTTCTTAATTGTTATTAGGACAATTGCCCCCGTTTGTTGTCGTTTGTACACGGATAAGGGGATCAAACATCACCACTCTATCCCACCTTTTTTCCATAAATCATCCAGCGGGCTAACAATGTTCACCAGCTGTTGCTTGCTCACATGCAAATAACGCTCCGTGGTTTTAATGTTGAAATGGCCCAGCAGTTCATTAATGTACCGTATGTCGGTTCCTTTATCCAGCAAATGGGTGGCAAAGCTGTGCCGCAAACTGTGAACACCTACTTCCTTTTTAATCCCGGCTTTTCTCACAGCTGTGGTAAATATCTGCTGTACGGTTCGGGTAGGATAGGCCGTTCCTGTTTGCTCCGATTCAAATAAATAAACCACCGGCCGTGGTCGATACTCTTTCATATAGTTTCTTAGTAAATCCAGCAACACAGGGCTCAGGTTCACATACCGGTCTTTTTTGCCTTTGGCACGGGCAATAAATATCTGCATGCGGCTGCTGTCTATATCGGCCAGCTTCAGGTTCACCAACTCACTTACCCGTAACCCGGCACTGTAATTAGTAAACAACATTGCCTTGTGTTTTTTATTGGCGAGGGCTGCAAAAAGCCGGTACAATTCATCTTCACTCAACAGCTTGGGCAGCTGAAAGGGTTTCTTTGGCCTTGGTATTTCATACAAAAACCGCTCCTGATGCAACATCTGTTCAAAATAAAACTTCAGTGCATTCAACCGGCTGTGAGCAGTGGCTTCGCTTAGCTATTCTTCTTCCAGTATATAAAGCATATAAGCACGCAGGTCTTTGGCTGTGCAGCTATCTGCATTCTTTTCACCCAGGTATTTTAAAAATATCCCGAACTCGTTACGATAGGTTTTAATAGTGGAAGGGCTGTAGGCTTTCAGCTTCAATTCTTCTTCATAACGCCTCCATTCTTTTTTGTTGAAAACGGAAATGCCGGAAACAGGTTTACTTACAACAAAAGAGGATAGGGTTTTCGTTTGCCCTATGCTACAAGCTATTCTGTTTTCAGGAGTGTCGGGAATATGCCATCCTTTTAATGTGCTGCTCCATTGCGCATCGGTTGTTTTTTTCATGCGCTCGTTCCATTCCTTGTTGTGTGGAAAGCGAATGAGAATGCGGTTTTTCTCCCGGTGTGTGATTAATTCGTAGGTGATTTGTTTCATAAGTGGCTCATTAAGGGCAACACTTCGTGACCCTCAGTCACAGGTGTTTGCTGAGAGAAACAGCAGAAAGGTTATACTCTAATCTACGAATTAGCCTGAAAGAAAAATCAAAAGGGAAGAATAATTTCTAAAGCAATCAGTTAAAATTTATTGTAACCGTTGCGGTACTGTTAGCGCTAACTGTAATAGAATCTGTTCGTGTTACCGCAACGCCATTGCTAACGGCATCGGCCCGTACATAGGTGCGCAGGTCGCCGGCAGTACCCCAGCTCAACGTGGTATCTATAGCCCTGCCACCGTTGATAGAAATTCCGTTGCCGCCTCTGCCATATTCATAGGAAACGGATATAATTTGAAAGTTGGCAGATGCAGGGGCGATGACTCTTACTTTCACCGTAGCCGGACGAAACATAGAAAAGTTTTGTACAAACGGGAGATTGTATTGGGTGCTGTCGAGTTGAAAAATGCCTACCCTGTTTTTATAACCGGGGTCGGCAAAAAAATCGCCTTTATACACTTCGGCATAATAATAACCATTAATGTAATTATAACGGCTGCCATCGAAACGAAACTGGTATTGGCCCAGGCTGTTGGTGGAGGTTTTGCCCAGGTAATCGGTACGGGAAATTAAAATCCCCGAACTGTATTTGTAATAAAACTTTACGTCTGCATTGCTTAGGGGAACGGCGCCGGCACTATCCATTACCTGTCCTGTTAATTCATAACAGTTACCTGTACACGAAACACCATCAAACAACGGATTTTTATTTTTAATACAGGAGCTTGCTGAAATCAGAAACACTAACAGAAGGAAAATGGTTTCCTTTTTCATGGTTGTTTTATTTTAACCGTTCCAGCACGCCTTTGCGTTTCACAATGTTTTTATAATCCCATTGAATCTCTCTTGCTTTTTCCAGCCAGCGTTTCAGGTCTTTCTTGTTCACCTCTTTCAGATCTGAAAAGCGTTTTTCAGCAGCTTTGAATTTTCCTTCGTTCGAAAGCCCGTCTTCCTCAAAACTTTGTCCGCTCCAGAACAACAACCGCACGCTGTCTTTCAGTTTGCTGTAACCGGCAACGGGGTTCCCGTCTAAAAACCAAACAGGATGTGCATGCCACACCTTGCTTTCCGCATCGGGCAGGTGTTTATTGATTTCGGTCATGAGCAAATCACAAATTGCTTTATCTGCTGCTGTTTGTTTGTTGTTATATGCTATAATTTCGGGATTCATTTCTGCCAGATGGTTTTTAAGTAAACGGCATTTGAAAATTCTTCTCCATTCACTTTTGTATTACCGGCAATGCCACCCAGAAAGCCAATGGACTGGCAACGGTTATTCGTGACTTCACTCAAAAGATCGGCACCACAATCTCCGGGATCGAATACATACACGGCATCGTTTTGAAAACGATAAAGTTTAATGGCAGCGTTGCTGCAAAGACTTTGCTTGCTGAATTCTGTGATCTTTTGTTCCATGCATTCGGGTGTGCCGTAAGTAACAGTCATTTTATAACATCCGAAGGTAACGAGGGAAAACAGTAGAATGATAACAACCGGTTTCATGACAAGTGTTTTATGAAAGACCCTGTTTCCTGTAGTATAGCTGCACCAATCCTTTCTCAAAGGAGCGTACAGATACCAGTTGTAAAGGTAACTCCGGCCGCCCATCTTTGAACAAACGGATTCCATCGCCCACCAGTACGGGTACCATGGAAATGATGAACTCATCTACCAGGTTCTGTTTCAACAGTTCGGTAATCACTTCGGCACCACCATCGCAGTAAATATGTTGGCCGGGTTCTGCTTTCAGCCTCAATACTAATTCCTTGAGATCGCCGGTGTAAAATTCTGTGTTACCAATGGCGGGCCTTGGTGTACGGGTGATGATATATGCTTTTTTGTTGCTGTGCGGAAACTCGGGTACCTGTTTCATTACCCAGTCGTATGTTTTTCTTCCAAGAATGACGGTATCAACCGAGTTGATGAAAGCGTTGTAGCCATAATCTTCTCCTTCCTGATCGGCTATGTTGAGGAAGCTGAGATCATCGCCTGGTTTGGCAATATAGCCATCGAGGCTGGTGCCAATGTAAATAATAAGGTGCCTTTGTGTGGAATGCATACAGAAAGATACAAATTCAATTCGGCTTCCTGCTGCCACTCCTGTAACTAACCATATACAAAGCAAAACCACTCATCAATGTAATGAGCCCCAGTGCTGTAAAGATGCGCAATACCCAGTTGTTGATATTGTCTCTTTCTTTATAATCCATAATATGCATCATCCACAAAAAGTCGAAAATGCGCCAGCTGCTGTTGCGGTAGCTTTGGATTGTTCCCAATTCTGAAGCTACATAAACGGTACTGTTGACAGGTTCTTTAAAGGTAATGGCCCAGGCAGGTAACGGTTTTTCACGGTATTCGTGATGTTCATTTGTTTGGGTGATATAGTTGATGGATACAACTTCAGCAGTTTGAATGAGACGGTTTTTTGCAACTGCCAATGCTTCTTCTTTGGTGAGTGGCCCACGAAAGATGCCTGTTTGTGCATCGGCTAAAACTGTTTTCATCCGCTTCCCGTTATGAAAGGTGAATTGATAGTAAGCTTTGTTGAGCACCTGCACCGGTTGTATGGTTTTGAGATGATGCACGGTATCTGTTCGTTTCAATTGCTGCAGAATGGTGGCAACTGGCACCATGTAATCTTCTCCACGCAGCGAAGGTTCTTCTTTGTGAATCGTTTCTCCCCGAATGGTTTTGATATTGGTCCAGCTGAAATAAAATCCACTCACGGTCCAGAATAAAAACTGGATACCAAAGATTACTCCGAGGTAACGGTGGCTTTTACGGATGAGGCGGTGCCATTTGCGTTTTGCCATCTTATTTGGTTGTGGTAAAAGGGACTTCTATTTTTATTTTTTCCCATTCCATAGAAATACTGCCGGTATGTGTTCCTGTTTGATTGAGTTTCCAGGTTAACCGTTGAACCATATTTGTTGAAGCTGGAGTAACAGTAAAACGCATTACATCTTCTTCCTGTTTGTAATCATCGGCCAGGTGTTGCTCATGATTTTTATTAAGAATAAATGTCCATTCTTTTTCACCGGGAATGGTAAACAAAGCATATATACCGGCGGGGATTTTTTTGTTGTTGATGAGAATGGGTTCATTGAGCTCCAGCCGTGTGCATTGGTGAGCACCTGTAACCCATACCTGGTTGTATGGAACCAGTCCGCCCCAGATGATGCGGCCTTTCACTCCCGGTGCGTAATAAAAGAGATGCATATGCGTTTGGCCAATTGTGATAACAGTTACCCGTTGCGGACTTCCCTTTAATGTATCTGTCTTCAAACCCTGGTTCACACTATCTGCATAGGCATTTCCTTTGTCGGTTGCCTCGGTATCGTGATCATTATTTGATGTTTGAGGATTGCTGCAGGCAGTAATTAATAATATGCCTGTAAGTAAATGATAAAATGTTTTTTTCATAATTTTTGAATTAAAGACTCACACTTACGTGAATCATTAACCGATTTTGTGATTTAACTTTTGCTTCTGCCAGCCGTTGCTCAATTGGTACCTGGAAGTTCGCTCCCCACGATAAACGTTTGAAACTCCACTCAATACCAGTTGTATGTGTGAGCGAGTAACCGCCCGATTCTTCAACCGTATGATTGTTCTGTTTGCTGTCTTTTGCAGCCTGTTCATACAAAACACCGGTATTGGGGGCGAGGGTTCCGTTTTTTCCCAGTCTTATTTTATAGTAAGCCAGCAGGTTGGTAGTGAATTTGTTTCCATAACGGTAGTTGTATTTATTAGCGGTGTTGATCTTATAACTCATATTGGTATTGATGCCTGCATCCTGCAACCGGAGATCATACATGGCGTTCAGCACAACATCGGTACTTCCCGTTCCCAGCTGAAAAGTGTTTTGAATGTTTTCCACCACATTTTTATCGGTGTTATTATAACTGCCGGTTGGAAGTTTCAGTCCGGCACCTACCCATAATGAATGAATCAAAAGTTTTTTGTTTTTAGTAACAGTGCGCCCATCCAGTAATTTGTAATAACCGTATGCGGCCACATCGCCAAAACCATTTTGAGAAGTGGTTACACCCTGGTTCAAACGTTGGTTACAATTGTAGGGAATAAATCCCATGACTCTGAATTTTTTTCCAATGTTCACAGCGCCCCACAGTTCGGCTATATGATAGGTTTCATCTGTGGTAAGATAGCTTCGTCCACCGGCTGCGTTAAGATGTGTTATGAGGCTTTTGTGCTGGTAACGTAAGCCAATGAACCGTTTTTTAAAATCCGGTAATATGCCTACATAATAACTGCCCACACCACAACCGCAAATATCACAGGCACTGGTAATGAAAGGTTGAAGGAAAAAAACAAGTATGAGGAATCCGTATTTCAGTTTCATTGTTCGGCTAGTTTGGGGTCACGAATAAATTCATCATCGGTAAGTGTGTTCAGAAAAGCCACCAGTTTCGTTTTCTCTTCTGCGGTTAATGCAATACCCGGTATACCATTTGTTTTTAGCCGAGAATCCAGCGTTGGGCTATCTGTGATACCATTACTATAATGATCCAATACAGCCATTAGTGTATAAAATCGTCCGTCATGCATGTAGGGGGCTGTTTGGGCAATGTTGCGCAGACTGGGCGTTTTGAATTTATACAAATCAGATTCATTGAGTGTTATAAGAAACCTTCCTTTATCATTCACCATTGAAGGAACCAATCCATTGTTATGAAAATCATTATCTGTAAACAGATCTGTGCTATGGCAGGAAGCACATTTTTGCTGAAAGATTGTACGGCCTTCCAATTCTTCGTTTGTAAGTTGTACACCTTCGTTGCGTACAAAACGATCGTAACGTGAATTGGCACTGATGCATTGCAACATAAACTGCGATAGTGCTTTGAACAAAGCGGCGGAACTGATTTCTTCTGTACCAAAAGCTTTTTTAAACAGTTTTCGATACGTGCTGTTTTCTTTAAGTTTCATAATCACGTTGGGCACCTGCTCATCCATTTCCACCGGGTTTTGAATGGGGGCAATAGGTTGCAGATCGAGGTTGAAAACACCACCGTCCCAGAAAAAGAAACGGCTCCAGGCAAGATTCATTACCGGCGGACTGTTCCTGGTTCCCAGTTTATCATCTATGCCATGACTTACATCGTGCCCATGATGTGTGAAAGCACTTCCCTGAATATGACAACTGCCACAACTGATGGTGTTGTTGCGGGAAAGAAGCGGATCGTAAAATAATTTTCTGCCTAATTCAAATCCTTCTTTTGTAACCGGATTGGAAGCTGTGTCGTAAACCAGCGCTGGAAAATTAGACGGAATGTTCAGTGGCATTGGCGTAGGGCCTGCACCATCTTTCGATTTGGTGCAGGCTGCTGCCAATAATACCATACCGGTAATAACCATTACTGCTTTTACCGGACCGGATTGGATCAATTGCTTAATCATTATGAATATGATCAATGGTGAACATAGAAGCGTAATTGTTGGCAATGTTTACCGAGTAAGTAGCAAACATTACAGTGGTGTTTGCGGCAATACTCACATTGGTGGTTCCGTTTAACACTTTTGATGCATCGGCCATCAGGTGAAATGTGGGTGGTGTGGTTTTATTCTTCCGCACTTTTGCCACATCTGTGCCTGCTGCTGTAAGGCTTACCTTTTTGATATTGTTGATTGTGGCAGAAGAGTAACCGCCAAAACCTCCGATATGATAACGGAATTTCTTATCTGCAGAAGTAGCCACATCTGATGTTCCTTCCATTTTCAGGAAAATATAACCGGAGTTCCATGTCCAGTACATACCCGATCCGCCAGCGGCAGGATCCAGGCAACCGGTGCGTTCACCAACAGCTGCTGTGTTTTTTAAACTATCCACTCCAATCACAAACTCAATTCCTTTGTAGTCGCCTGCAGGTATATCTTTCAGGGTTACTTCCTGTGTGGCAACATCTTCTTCTTTTATCAGAAAATAGCTGCTGTCTTTAGGAACGGTATACCTGCTTCCGTCTGCAGCCACCAGAACGATGTTGCTGATGTAATAGTTGAGCATAGTGATTTTATACGGTTCACCAGCTGCATTGGTATACGTTGCTGTATTGAGTTGCAGGTTTTGTGCACCTACCACATTGTCAAACTCAACCGTGAGTTCTCCTTTGTCGCCGGGTTGAATATCTGTTTTCTCCTTTTTGCAGGAGGTTAAAAAAAGGAATGCAAGAGCTGTAATATAAGTTGTGATCATTTTCATAATACTTCTGGTTGTTTAAAATTTAGTGGGCACATTTTTCCATGATTTCATGGAACGTTTCATGTACGCCTGTGATTAATGTTTTTAATTCTTCGTCGGTTTGTTTTTGTTTCACCGCTTTTACAAGTACAGCACAGCGGGATACAAGTTTTTTCAGAATAGGTTTCGTAACGGCTGCATTGTATCCTTCTGGCACCACCGATTTCTGCCATAGTTTTGCTGTTGTAAGTAATAAAGAGGCACTGTCCCGGGTGGGTTGCAGCTTGTTTTCTTCTGCCGGATGAAAAAGTTTTCCAATTACAGCATGGAAATCGTGCATTTCTTTCCATTCTTTTTTCTGAGAAAAAGAAGTAGTGCAAACCATCAGTAACAGGATGGCAAGTATATGTTTCATTGTTGTTTTTTTTAAGCTTATAGAATACACTGGTAACTATGCGAACACGCTGCTTATACTAGCAGATGCACACACAAAGAGGCAACAGGATACAGTGTATCATGAACGAAAGTGATTGAATGCAACAGATGTACATTCAGACCCGTGGAGGATGAAAAACAGACAGAGAGCGGTGCAGGGTTACACCTTCTTTATAAGAGATATAATGTTTGATAGATTCGCAGGACCTTGAAACAACAGCGAAAGGAATTACAGATGAGTGAAACGAAACCACCGGTTCATTTTTATTTTCGGCTTTACGTTCCGGATTTTCCTGGTCTTTCTTTTCTTCTGCTTTCAGCCTTTTCATCATCTGGCACTTACCATGGCATTTCAATTGTGGTTTGGATTTGTTCTCACAATTTTTTTCGTAGCTGGCCGTATGGGTGTAATAATCGGCAATGATCAAATTCCTGCTGAAGTTTCCAGCAATAAATGCTGCCAGCAAGAGGAGTGCGGTTGCTTGTTTGTATAGTTGGAATAAAGACAACCCTGCAAAGATAAAGTCTATTTGAATATATCAGCATCTCTTGTAAAAGGCTTTGTAACTGATTTCAATACCAGATCTCCATCAATAATGGTTTTGATGACCGGTCAATGATGGATTCAAGGGTTTTAAAAAAAGCATGCGATACCATAGGACAACCCAGGCTGGGAACGATGGGGTAGTCCTGCTCTTCATCGGGCACAGCACTGTACTTGTGTAATACCACGGCTCTTGCAAATGCATTGGAGTTGGTGGTATCCAGTCCGATGAGTTTATAGGCTTTGCCGAAATTTCCATTATAAGCAAAGGAAATTTTATACTTACCTAATGAAGTACAATGAGAGTTGATTTCATTGCTGAAGCGAAGTGTTCCCTGTTCCGTTTGTGTAGTGTTGCTGCCCTGCGCCACCAGTCCGGCATGTGTGATGGAATCGTTACGCAGGTTCACCACATAAAAACGATACAATCCGGAAGGGCGTTTCATATCAATCAAAAAAAACGTGTGTTGATTATAGCCGGGATGGCGGCGTAAAAATTGTTTCACTTCCCGTAGCTTGGTTGTTGGAATCAACCGGTTGGCAGAACCGATGACGGATATCCGTTTTGTTGATGTTGTAGTAACAAGGCCGGGCTTTTTTACCGGTGCCTCTTCTTTGCAGGCACAGAGCAGCAATGCTGAGAGCAGGATGAATGAAAAGGATTTCATGGTTTACGATGTGTTGCTTAGAACGCAGATGCACATCGTAATGGTTTCCATAAAAGCAGGATTGGATTTTAATTAACAGAAATGATAGACCTGCTATTCCATACCCTGCAATAGAAACAAGTGTTTGGCCACGATTATTTTGGGGAGGAGAATGACAAAAATGTTTATTCAACCACTACAAATCCATTCAACAGGTTTTCCATATCGGTTTTCCGTTCTTTGAACATTGATTCAAAAGTGTAGGTGAGAAGTTGTATGGTTCCTCCTTCTGAAGAATAATAATATCCAAGGTACACAAACTTCAACCCTGAAATTGTGCCCGACATTTGTAAACACAACACAGTAACTCCGTTTACATTCCGGTATTCCTGTTTGGTGATTTCAACATCCGGTGCTGCTGATTTTGCATTTGTATAAGCAAGGGTTTTAAGTGTTTCAATGGGAAGCTGCATTTTTTCGGCAATAATCATTCCGTAGCAATCCTTTGATTTCATATAAAACTTGTACTCTCCCGGCTCGTTTGCATCTTCTTTTTCAAACATCCATTTTTGCGGGTTGATGTACACTCCGTATTTCGTAACCTTACTTTTTACCAGGAAAGTATAAGCAGGAAGCCTTGTGAATTTTGTTTGATTGGTGTCAATTACCTGGGAATTGGCAGCCGGTGCTTTTACATATTTCCAGGTGCCGTCATTATATAAAATGATCTCATCACCGTTTTCTGTTAATCCTTTCATTTGTGCATGGCTTGCAAAAAAGCAACATGCAAACAGGAGGGTAAAAATTAGTTTCATTGATCTGCAGTTAGGTTGCACCATAAAGGTACTAAACTTTGAAGTACGCAAGAGTGAAATGAAGAACGGATCGTTTAGAAACCTACTTAAGAGTTTTCCACCACTTCTCATTTGTTTTACCCATATCATTCAGGTACACTACTTCGCCTATGCGGGGTGTAATCACCGGCAGGTTTTCTCTTTCGGCTATACGAACCGTTTGCTCCAGTGGTTCATACCAGGGATGATGCGCCAGTTTGAATTTGGAATGATGAACAGGCAGTACCGTTGCTGCTTTTAATTCTTTGGCTTCCTGCACCAGTTCATCGGGAAACGAATGAATAAACGGCCATTTATGATTGTATTGTCCGCATTCCAGTATAGCAAGATCGAAAGGCCCGAAGCGTTCACCCACTTCTTTAAAGTGCGGACTGTAACCACTATCTCCACCAAGGAATAATTTGCGGGATGGTGTTTGTAATGCAAAGGAAGTCCAGAGCGAAATATTTCGTTTGAATCCTCTCCCGGAAAAATGCCGGGCGGGAGTAAGTGTTACCTCAAATCCGTTTTTGATGGTGTGTGATTCGTACCAGTTTTTTTCTATGAGTTTGGTTTGATCCCAACCCCAGAATTCAAAATGTTGTGCCACCCCTAATCCGCAGATCACTTTTTTTACTTTGGTTTGGAGTTGTTGTATGGTTGAATAATCGAGGTGGTCCCAATGATCGTGTGAAAGAAACAACACATCAATATCAGGAAAATCGTTGGCACTATACGTATTGCTGCCGGTAAATGCTTTTACGGAACCGGCAATGGGCGACGCATTACCACTGAAAACAGGATCCACTAAAAAACGCAATCCATCTGTTTGCAGATAATAGGAGCTGTGGCCAAACCAGATGAGCACATCTTCGTTTAACGGAATATTTTTAATATCTGTTTGTACAAACGGAAGAGGTTGTTTGGGCTCTGTATCGGGATGGCTTTTAATAAATTGCCACAATGCTTTCAGGATGTTTTCTCCTTCTGCAAAAGTGCCTGTGGGCACGGGATTCTGAAATTGTCCGTCTTTATAATTGGAAAGTGTGTTGAAAAATGATTTTCTTTTTCGATCAGGAAACTTTCCAAATGGTTTGAGTAAGCTCATTGCGTTGCAAATGTAAGAATCAGAAATCGAGTTTTTCTTCTTCCAGGTTGATCTGGTGCAGGAAGCGGCGTATAATTTCTTCGTTGATCTTTTGTTCTTTTTTATTCTTCTTCAGTAATAAATCCCGCTGACGTTCCAGTATTTTTTTGTAGATGGATTTAATATGTTCCGGTGTGTAGGTGTATTGATCACAATAGAGTTCATATTCCCATCGTCCCACCAGTTGCTTCAGCAGCGGATGGTGTTCCAGTTCTTCTTTGTAGTGTTCGTTAAGGTATTGAAGTGAATCATCGGCCAGTTCCCGGCGAATCTGATCAATCGTTTCTTCTTCGGGATGATGATCATTGTAATCCGGCAGTTGTACTTTTTTTATTAATGCGGGAAGTGTTAACCCTTGTAGGGTGAGTGTAACAAGGATGACAATAAACGTGATGTATAAAATTAAATTCCGTTCCGGAAAATGCGTACCATCATCCATCGTAACCGGAATAGAAAGTGCGGCGGCCAATGATACCACACCACGCATACCCGTCCAGCCAAAAATAAGCGGGCCCCTCCAGCCGGGATTCTTATCGGCCACCGGAATAAAGGAGCTCATGAGTTTCGTAAACAACACTGCACCAAAGGAAGCCAGTAAACGGCCCACAATCAAAACGAGTGTGATCAATAAACCATAGCCCGTTGCTTCATAAAAACTCACACCATCTGCTTTTAGTCCGGATACAATCTCCGGTAAGTCGAGCCCGATCAACAGGAACACCAAACCATTCAGCAGAAACACAAGGCTTTGCCATACGTTTTCGCCTCGTAACAAACTGGAACTGGTTAAAAAACTATGACGATGGTAACAAAGAAACAATCCGCCACTCACTACTGCCAACACACCCGAGCTGTGAATTTCTTCTGCAGCAATGTACATGGCATAAGGCGTTACCAATGTTAATGCAATGTCCATGTTTGCATCGGTGGGAAGAAATTTGTGTGCTTTCATAAAAAGAAGTCCCACCAATAAACCTACACAAACACCAGCCACCACCATCCATACAAAATTGAGTGCCGCCTGGTGCCAAACAAATTGTCCGGTTGCAACGGCAATCATAGCAAACCGGAAGATGATGAGCGAAGATGCATCATTCAGCAAACTCTCACCCTCAAGAATAGACGAAATGCGCTTGGGTACTTTTACAAATTTGAGAATTGCATTGGCGCTCACTGCATCGGGCGGTGATACAATACCTCCCAGCAGAAAACCAAGTGCCAGTGAAAAGCCGGGTATGAATGCATTGGCAACAACAGCAACAGTAATAGCGGTAAGAAAAACCACCACAAAGGCAAAGCTTCCAATCACTCTTCGCCAATGCCAGAGTTCTTTCCAGGAGTTGGACCAGGCTGCTTCATATAAAATCGGAGGTAGGAAAATAATAAAGATTAACTCAGGATCAATCTTCAATACCGGCACACCGGGAATGAAGCTGATGAGTAATCCGGCCACTACTAATAAAACAGGATAGGCAATTTTGATTTTGTTCCCCAGCATGATGAGCAAAATGATCAGCACGATGAGTGTCAGGTAAAAAGGAAAATGGTCGAGCATGCAGGTGAATCTGGTTGAGGGTTAAAAGTACGGAATGCACTTAAATCAAAGCCTGCCTGTGTTGTATAGAATCAAATCGTTTGTCCGAAGGTGAGCAGGTTGTGATCGGGATCGATTAACGAAAATTCCCGTTGCCCCCATGGTTTGGTTTCTAATGGTGCATTGGGATGAATGGAGATATTGTTGCTGAGAAAAGATTGATATAGTTGATCTATGTTACCGGTGCGGATATAAGCTTGTCCGTAATTTTCTTCGGGCTTCAGTGTTTTGAATTCAAAAAAATGAATTTGTACATCGTCTCTTTCCACAATGAGGTAATTGCCATAATCGGCCACCACAGCAAAGCCGATGGATTTGTAATAAGCCTTTGTTGCATCAACCAAACGCATGGGCAATTTGGGGTGAATGGAAGTGAGCATGTTTTTTGTTTAAAGAATGGTGTAATGATAAACAGGGGTTATACTTTCAACAGTCCACGGAACCCTCTTGCTGCATAATAAGATTGGGCACCGTTGTGATACACAAAAACAGTATCATATCTTCTGTCGCAGAACAGCGAGCCGCCCAGTTTTCGGATGGAAGCGGGTGTTTGTATCCAGGAGGATGTTTTCAGGTCATACTCGCCTGTTTGCTGTAACATACGGTATAGTTCTTCTGTGAGCAGTTCAATTCCCATTTCTGCAGCCATGGCAACGGCACTGCCGGCCGGTTTGTTTTCTTTACGTGCATCTAACGCTTCTTTGTCGTAGCAAAGGCTTCGGCGGCCGGCCGGACTTTCAGCAGCGCAATCCATAAAAATGACAGCACCTGATTTTTTATCAATACTTACTACATCGGGCTCGCCACCGGTACGTTCCATTTCATGGAGCGACCAGAGTTTATCAACATTCGATTTCAAACGGGCTTCTACAACAGCCCATTCAATTCCTTTATGACGATTGCTGTTTTTTTCAAAACGTGTTTTTAATGTTTTGAAGAGCTCTTCCTTTTGTTTGGGCGTGATTTCTTTTTTTGCCATACGTTATGAAAGTACAATCCTTACTGTAAAAATGCAATGTTAGGAATGGTGTTTTTGATGAATGGGAGCAAGAGCGTTGAAAAGGTTCCAGAGGTTCAAGGGCCGAAGGTCCCGACCTTGAGCGTCGGGGGTTCAAAATGTTTTTGCCATATTCGTGTACGATGTACGACGCTTCGTAGTAAAAACGAATTTCAACTACGTAGACTTCTTCCGGCCAACGGGCAAAGATCAACAGCCAACGTTCTTTGCCGCAGAGAAAAGAGAACGCTGAGGTTTTCGCAGAGTGATCAAGTAGGAAAGAATTAATAATTATTAATCATTAATTACTTTGCATTCCTCTGTGCTCTCTGTGTCTCCGTGGTTCAGTTTGCTTTTCCTCCCACGAGCAAAGCGAGTGTCTTTGTGGTTCAAACTACGGGCATCACTTTTCCAGGATACGCAGCATCGTCCGGTACAACAACTCAGCACCCATTGCCAGATCTTCGTACGAAGAGTATTCTTTCGGGTTGTGACTGATGCCATCTTTGCTTCTCACAAAAATCATGGCATAATCACAGAAATAAGAAAGTGCTAATGCATCATGGAAAGGCCCACTCATGAGTTCCGGAATATTCAATCCCATATCAGTTGATTCGCTGCGGATAATGTCTTTGATCCATTGGGCACAGTAGCGGGGCTCACTGTCTGTATCAACCGAAATTTCATACTGCAGTCCGTGTGCTATTGCAATGGCATCAATTTTTTCACGCAGTTCTTTTTCACGTTCATCCCTGCGTGATTGTACAATATCACGAAGGTCGAGTGTGAACACCACTTCTTCTGCAATGATGTTACGGCTGTTGGGGAAAACATTCAAACTGCCGCTGGTTCCTACGGTTGGTGCAGTGGGATCCTGTGTGGTAATTTCATTCAATGCCACAATGATTTTAGCAGCACCCAGCAATGCATCTTTGCGCATGTTCATGGGTACACTTCCGGCATGACCGGCCATACCTTTTAATTTGACAGTAAGCCAGAGCGGACCGGAAATACCGGATACAATTCCCAGCGGTTGGTTGGTATTGTCTAATACAGGTCCCTGTTCAATATGTAATTCGAGGAAGCAATGAATGCTGCCGGGTTTGTATTCAGACTCTTTAAACTTTGTAATGTCACAACCGAAATCCAGGAGTGCCTGTCTGCGGGTAATACCATCACCATCGGTACGGTCCAGTTCGCCTTCTTCATATTTACCGGTGATACCACGGGAACCAAAGAGGCCCTTGTTGAAACGCCAGCCTTCTTCATCGGCAAAAGAGATGACTTCAATGCTGCGTTCGGGTTTGATTCCGTTTTCGGTTAATGCAGTGACTGCTTCAATGGCGCTGAGTACACCGGCAATCCCATCAAACCGTCCGCCATAAGGTTGTGTATCAAGGTGACTGCCCATCATGAGCACCGGCAGATCGGGATTGGTTCCTTCCAAACGGCCAATGAGGTTACCGAAATTGTCGATACGGGTTTTCATTCCTGCTTCCTGCATCCAGGAGGCGGCAAGCTCAAACACTTTCTTTTCTTCGGGAGAATGCGCCGGACGGCAAATGCCGGTTTCTGCAATTTTTCCAAACTGGCTCTGTGCTTCGTAATGCTGTTTCAAGCGTTCTGCATTAATCATGTTGCAAACAATTTAAGCTTCCGAAGTTCAGGATAAAATTGATATAAAACACTCTTTTTGCAGGGGTTCGTGAATTGAAAAAGGCGGGATTCATTTCTGCCATTGTTGATCGGGCACAGATTTATATCGCCCCCACCATTTGTAAAATGTGAGAGAGGTATGTTGTATGATACCCGCAAGTAGTTTGTTTTTTAAAGCGAAATGCTGTATCCGGTAAAGAACTAATAAAAGAACAAAGAAAAGCAGGTTGCTCAGTAAAAACCTCAACACAGAAGAAGCAATCATTTCATGTAACAGGTACTTATATAAAACTCCGGTAACAAGTAAATAGAAAACAGTTGTGATGGCAACAAGTCCATGTGAGGTTTGAATTGCATTACTGGGACAATGATTCATACAATGCATACAACTTTCGCAATGTATAGTCCAGAACGGATGCCCGTTTATTAGTTTGATTGCAGAGACCGGACATTCCTTTATACAAATACCACAATGATCACAGGCGGGCGAAGCATAAAATGTTTTTGCAATTACGAATCGACCCACGAGGAAATACAGAATGCTTACCGGGCTGACGAGCAGATTCTGCAACAATTCTTTACGTGACAGGAAGAGAGGTTTTCCTTCTTCTAAATTCCTGAAACAGCGAAGCGTTTTTTCATACATTTTTTTGTGAATAAAGAGAACTGTTTTATTGTTCAATGCCGGATGAAGAGAGAGCCAGTTTGACGGCATATCAAATGGAATTTCTCCTGTAATTGTATAGCCTTTCAGGCGAAGCCAGAAACCGCTCAGAAAAAACGTGATGCCCGATAATCCGGGCGTGACCCAGTTACCGATTTTCATCCCGGCTCTTGTGTTCATCAAAACTACCTTGTTAGTACCCTTGGGAAAATGACGTATAAAATCAATTGTGATTTTAGGGTAATTAAATCCGTGAACAGGAGAAATAAAAATGATCAATGAGTTTTGATCGGGAGCTTTCAGGTTGTGAACATCCGTGTTGGAAATATTCAACAAATGACATTCAATATTTCGTGCAACAGCAAACTGTGAAATCCACAGTGCTATACGTTTGGCATTGCCTGTACCAGAGAAAAAGAAGATGTAAATCTTTTTCATGTAAGCAGGGAGTGTAAGGCAAACCGGGATTCTTCTTTGTAAAGGTATAAAACTTCGGGAAAAAGAATTTTAAAAAAGCCCGGCTTCATCACCGGGCTCAACTATTACATTTTAATGTCCACCACTACTTTTTCTTTACGGCTTTTTTCTGCTGCAAAACCCATTACATGGCTTTCAATGGAAGCATCAATTGTTGAAGTAAGCAATGCCGGATTTTGTTGTGATACAGCCTGCACCCAATCGGCCACGAGGCGCCAGTCGCCACCACCATGTCCGTCAGTTGCCTGTTTCCATTCGGTTACTTTACCGGTACGGAAATCAGTATGCGTGAAGGAACTCATATCACCCACAATATCACCCATGCTGCCCATGATCCTGGTGCGGCGTCCTTCGTAACTGGTGAAGGCTTCCATTGAAAAAGCAGCCGTTACATCATCCGAAAACTGGATGTTAGTGGTGTAATGATCCGGTTGATCATTATCCATGCGGTACACACAACGTCCGTAGTCACTTGTTTTTAAATAATTCATAATGGCATCGCCCTGTTGTGCTTTGTCTTCGGGCAAATCAAAATGATGCAGCCAAGTGCGGCGATCGTAGTAAATACGTTTGGCCGAATAAGGACAGGTTGCTTCAATGGCACATCCGTTCACACAACGATCGGTACTGCCTTCCGGTGCGTTTTCTTTTTTAAACCATTTCAGGTTTCCAAAAGCCTGTATGCTTTTACATTGTTTATCGATCATCCATTTCATGATATCTAAATCATGACAGGATTTGGCAAGAATAATAGGAGTGGTGTTTTTGCTGTTGTGCCAATTGCCACGCACATAAGAGTGGCTCATGTGCACATGCATAATTGGTTCAAGGTGTTGTACGCTGATTACTTCACCTACAGCGCCAGCCTGAATGAGTTCTTTCAGTTTTACAAAATAAGGTGCATAACGAAGCACGTGACAAACAGCTACAATGCGTTTGTTCTTTTTGGCGAGGTTTAAAATATCCCTGCATTCCTGTTCGCTGGGTGAAATGGGTTTTTCCAGCAACACATCATAACCCATCTTTAATGCAGCCATGCAAGGTCCGTAGTGTAAATCATCGGGAGTGGAAATGATGACCGCATCGGCAAACCTGGGACGTTTGAACACATCTTCCCATGTGTTGAAACGATTGGCTGCATCTATATTGTGTTTTTTTGCATAACGTTCATTGCGGATGGCAATTGGTTCGGCCACGCCAACAATATCCAGCTGATCAGGATACTGAACCGCATAGTTCCCATATACATTGCCACGTGAACCGGCACCTAATGTAATAGCCGTAACGGCTCTTGCGGGTTTCTGATGCAGTGGATTGTCGGGTAAAATAATTTTTTCACCTTTTTCATTAGTGGCCCATGATGATAATGGTAATGCAGTGGTACCGGCTGCTGCTCCAATGAGTTTGAGCAAATCCCGGCGGGAGAATTGATTAGGCATGCGAATCTTTTTGTAGTAATAAGAATGTTGCTGAAAGGTACAAAGTTTAAACGCTGCAATTTGATACCTTCGGAAAATAATTGTTGCCGTATGAATAGCAATTCGTCCCAACGCTTCCTCGCACTGGATGTGCTGCGTGGTATGACCGTTTGTTTTATGATTATTGTAAACACACCGGGCAACTGGGGTACAACCTGGGCTCCATTACTGCATGCTTCCTGGCATGGCTTTACGCCCACCGATCTTGTATTTCCCACGTTTATGTTTGTGGTTGGTAATGCATTGAGCTTTGTTACCAAAAAATGGGAACGCATGAGTGATGCAGAAGTGCTGAAGAAAATTTTCAAACGTACGATTATCATTTTTTTACTCGGTTATCTCATGTACTGGTTTCCCTTTGTTCACTGGAATGCGCAACATGAACTGGAAGCAAATCCTTTTGCCACCACAAGGGTAATGGGTGTATTGCAGCGTATTGCACTTGGTTATTGTATAGCAGCCCTGATGGTACGTTACCTGAAGCTGAACAGTATCCTGGTCATTTCTTCTTTACTGCTCGTGGCATACTGGCTCATGCTGTTGTTCTTTGGTGGAAGTGCCGATCCTTATGATATGCTCACGAATGCCGGCAACCGGTTTGATCTGTGGTTATTGGGTGATGGGCATCTGTATCATGGAGAAGGTGTTGCGTTTGATCCAGAAGGAGTATTGAGCACATTACCTTCTGTTGCCAACGTTACCTTCGGTTATGCGGCCGGGTTATGGATACAGAAGAAGGGCAGTACTTATGAAGGGTTGGCGAAACTGCTGCTGGCCGGGGCCGCTTTGATTGCGGTGGCGTTGGTATGGAATAATTTCTTTCCCATTAATAAAAAGTTATGGACCGGCAGTTTTGTATTGCTCACTGTGGGAATTGATTGTGTGCTGATTGCTGCACTGTTGTACCTGATCGATTTTCTTCAGATACGGAAGGGTACATATTTCTTTGAAGTGTTTGGAAAGAATCCCTTGTTCATTTACCTGCTTTCCGAACTGGGAGCTATTCTTTTATGGTTTATTCCTGTGGGAGAGAAACATCAACCCTTGTATTCGTGGTTGTATGAACATGTGTTTTCACTGGCCGGTGCTTACCTGGGTTCTTTTCTCTTTGCTCTTTCTATTATGATGGCATGCTGGTTGGTGGGGTATGTGCTGGATAAGAGGAAAGTGTATGTGAGAGTGTAGACAATAGTGTTGTGCTATTAAAGCTTATATTATCACAGAAGTAAGTTTTTCTTTGTTACTTTTTGTTTGCCCAAAAAAGTAACCAAAAAGGGCCCCGCCATCGAATACGGCCCGATGGCGGATTGTTCCTTGATTTAGCTTCTGTACTACTGTAGAACTCAACATCAGTACCCCGGTTACATTCCATTCTAGTATAATCTTTACTATTGTATAACTAAATGTACAAAAAGCAAAGGAACTCCATTTGCATTTACAGCGCCACGGAGTTTAAAGAACATTATAGAATTGATATGATGTGATTTTCATTACTTCAAAAACAATAACAGCACCGTTAAAGCAAGTCCGGCTATTACAAACAGGATTCCTCTTTTATACACTTTTGCCTGTGGCGGAAACATCCAGAAGGAGGAAACCACAAAAAAGAATAAGGAGAACGCAAAAAAGATATTAAAGAAGAACAGTGGTTCTTTGGACCGGGCTTTGTGCAGGTTGGTCATTTTTTGCACCAGCTTCGGCCATTCTTTAACGGTATAGCTTGCGTCACCGGTAGCCGAATTGTATTGTCCGTTTTCAAAATAAAGGATGCCGTTCTCTTCTTTTGTCACCTTCAGGTTTTTCCGTTCCAGTGCTTTGCCCAGCTCATCGGCAGCAATGTTGGGATTGATTTTCTTTTCGATTTTCTTTTCTGATTTCAGGAAATCGGTATCCCGGAAGGTCATGATCGTTCCGCTGATGGCATATACGCTCATAATCCCAACTAAAAAATAACCCAGGTAACGGTGAAGAATACGCATTTGTTTCATGTGGTTCTGGTTGCAGTTTATACTTAATGACTGTTGATTAAAAAGCAGGGCAACTTACTGGAAGTTGTTATTGGTTCAAAAATTAATTGATTAACGGCAAATAAGAAGGTGTTTAGATACTCATTCAGAGAAGTAAGAATCAGGTTTTATTCTTTTAAAAATCAGCCCTGCATTCAATTGCCATTCATGTTATCTGAGCGATTAGTTTCTTTCATTTCTTTGAGTTCTTTCATGAGATCATCTAAATAATCCGTCTGTACTTCCTGTATCGCCAGCAGTTTTTCATTTTGATGAATGAGTAAATGATCAATTTTCTCACTCAGCAACTTGATCTCCAGTTCTGCTTTCAGATTGATTTTATAATCGTGTTCGGCCCGGATGCGGTCTTTTTGTTCCTGGCGGTTTTGGCTCATCATAATAATGGGTGCCTGGATCGCAGCCACGCAGGAAAGAATAAGGTTGAGCAGGATGAACGGATAGGGATCAAACGGATGCGAAGCCAGAAAAAAGATGTTGATCAGCATCCATACAACGATAAACAGAAAAAAACTGGAAATGAAGGCCCAGCTGCCGCCAAAGGAAGCAACCTTATCGGCAATGCGTTGCCCTACGGTAAGTTGTGTCTCCATTTCATCCTGGATGTTTTCTGAGAGGATGGAGTTGTTCTTGATGGCATCCATTACATCCTGGTCTATTTTGGCAAGCTCTCCTTTTTCTTTTTCGATCAGGTAGGCGAGATACAAACGCCTGAACTTATTTAACTCGAAAACAGAAATGTAATGGTTCCGTTCAAAACCGGGATAATCCAATCGGATAAAATTAAAGATGGCATCCCTGATTTCTTTTGCCGGCACTTCTTCGCCTCTGTTGATTTCTTTATTGGAGACAAAACTGACATTCATAGAATGAGTTTTTTAAGGGTTGTGAAATCCATTTCACGCAACAGCTTGACAAGCGGCGGCGAAAAAGCCGGCACATGTGCATACATCAAAGCTACAGCTGTTTATTCATTTTTATTGAGAGGGGGCCGGTGAGTTGAAATAAAAACCGGAGTAACTATTCTGTTTAAGCAGAACCTTTACTCCGGCGTATAAAACAGCGGTTAATCATCGTCCTTTTCTGAATTCGATTCCTGCATTGTTTCATTGGCAGGTGCTGTGCTGTTTGCAGCATTTGTGAGAATTTCTGTATGCCTGATTTTTCCTCCGTAATAACCTGTGCGGGCCATGGCAGCAAAACACAGAACGGCTAGTGAACAGGTGATCATATAAGCTGCTGCTGTTCTTTTTTTCAACCATCCCATTACCAGCGACACAAGTGCCCCGGCTCCTGTAGCCATCATCAGCCAAATGGCAATGGTGGCAGCATCCTCATGCATTTCAATCATGGATTCAGAAATGCCGGGTAGTTTTTCAATGCTGTCTTCTGCCGGTTCTCCGGTGAGGTAAACTGGTATTGCTGTAATACTCATGATTACTAAAATCACGGCTGCTGCTTTTTTGATCGATTCATTTTTATAGAAGAGGCCAAAGGCGAGTAAGATGCTACCGATCAGGGTCCCCAAAATAGGGAAATGATTCAGCAGCAAATGAATATATGTTGCATTCATTGCTGTAAAGTTTACTATTAAAAAATAAAGAAACGGGTGAGATTAACTCAATCGTGGAGGTTGCCAGATGCTGTCAAAATAAGAATCGGGCAGCAGATCCTGGTTGTTTATACGATATACACCCGGCACCGGTAATGGTGGTTGTGCCGCATATTCAAATGGCATCAAGGCGGTAGAAGTTGCATTGATAAAACTAACAGCCGATTTAAACGGTAATTGTGCATCTTCTGCAGCGTCTTTATCGGTGCCGTTTTCCTGTATGTAATGTTGAATGAGGTATTGGCCGGGTTGTGCTGTACTGTTTCCTTCTTCCATATGGTCGAAATAATGTTCAACGAGAAGCGGAAAACGATACATTTCACTGATCCCGGGCAGGGATGCACTGTACAGCATCAAAAAAATAAAAGCAATAAAACGCCTGCCTGCCATATTGTAAAAGTATTGGGCTTTGTTCAGTGAAACCATGATAGAAATCAGGCGGGAGAAATTCAACAAGTTTTTAACAAGATCTATCGCTTTGTGTCTGCACGAACTAAAACAGGTTAGTGAGGAGTCAATCAATAAAGAAACACTTCTGCCCCGGTTCGTGGAGAAACGAACCAAGGAGTGGAATGAACAAATCAGTTTTTAATTAAAACGTATGCGTTAAGCGATGTGGCAATGAGCAGCCAGATGAAATAAGGAACAATGAGTATGCACATCCACTTCATCACCGGCATAAAATAAACCAACAGGAAACCGATCAATACTGTGAGCAGCAATATCACAATAAGAGAAGCTGAAACGTTGTGCCAATAGAAAAAGAGTGGATTCCAGGCCACATTCAATATCCATTGCAACAGGTACAAACCTATCAGCAGTTGTTTGTTTTCTATTCTTGGCCAGAGATAAGCCATGAAAACCGCAAAGCAGATCATGATGGTGGTCCAGGCAAAACCAAACACCCAACCCGGAGGCGTCCACGGAGCTTTGTTGAGTGTGGCATACCAATCGGACACAACCCCTTTACCGGTGAAGAACCCGCCAAGGCCCAGTGCCCCAAAATTCAACAGCATAAAAACAATGATTCTGGTGATCATCTATTAAAGTTAAGCTAATAGAAAGAGTGTTCCGTTTTCAATTATGTGTAGTAAGATTTTTTAAAACCTACTTGTCATTTTTTCTCAGGCATAGTCGCAGCCCCGGTTCCTGTCTCCACGAAATGGAAAAGAATGGTCATTGGTTCGTAGAGAAACGAACTAAAGCATGGGAGCAGGTTTCTCAGGCGTAGTCTGGCGATAGCCGACTCGCCGTCAAAAAGCAAGGAATCTATACTTGTATATTCGGTTTTGTCAGATCTATATCTTCCAGATCTGTATAATCGGTTACGGGATACACGCCTTGCATTCCGGTTAGATAGTACTTCGCAGAACTGTGCGCATAATCTTCAGGATTTGTAACCAGGGTGTATTTGCCGCTACAGGGGTTGTTATGCATGTAAAGTAATTTCTGCTCAACAAAAGCACGGCTCGTACATTCTTTCCAATCGAAACTGTCTTCCCATAGTTCATACAGTTTACCTCTTTTCCTGTCGCTGCTGTTTACTCCTGCGGATAGTTGTGTGAGCAGCGCTTTTTCATTTTTTTCTTTCAGTCTTTTGATGATTTCGTAACCAATAAATCGTTTGCCATCGCCTATGATGTTATTGATGTTTTTTTCTGATTCGGTGAAAGCAATCAGGATATGCAGGTGATTGGGCATGATGCAGTAACCGGTGATGAAATGGCCTTGTTGTTTCAAATAGGTGAACCATTTGTAAACAAGATCGTAGCTGTTGGTACGCTCCAGTAATGGCAGCCAGTTGTAGCAGGTGAACGTTATAAAGAAGTGACCGTTGGAGTAAGGTATTTTTCGTTTTACAGGCATACAGCTAAGTTAGGCAAGAGGCAGGTGGAATAATTTTTGCGATTGGGGTTTTTCCTCCGGATAACGGCGAGTCGGCTGGAGCCAGACTGCGCCTGTGAAGGCGGGGGAGACTCGGTTGCGAAAAATGCTTTTTTCTGATTCGGTGAAACCAATTAGTGCGTGCAGGTGATTGGGCATGATGCAGTAACCGGTGATGAAATGGCCTTGTTGTTTCAAATAGGTGAACCATTTGTAAACAAGATCGTAGCTGTTGGTACGCTCCAGTAATGGCAGCCAGTTGTAGCAGGTGAACGTTATAAAGAAGTGACCGTTGGAGTAAGGTATTTTTCGTTTTACAGGCATACAGCTAAGTTAAGCAAGAGGCAGGTGGAATTATTTTGGTGATTGGGGTTTTTCCTCCGGATAACGGCGAGTCGGCTAGCGCCAGACTGCGCCTGAGAAGGAGGGGGAGACTCGGCTGCGAAAAGAGCTCATTGTTAATTCTGCTGCTTGCCGTTATTCGTCTGCCGAAACTGAAGATGATTAGCGAACAAAGGGATGAGAATATATTCGTCACCCGCCATATTGCCAATGCAATGTTAGCAGCAGTACATTTGTCAAGAAGTCAAGCGCCTGTATTCTACTGAATATTTTGATGCTTGTTTCGGGTCGTATTCCACGGTGACATTCTCATCGTTTTTAAATTCTGCGTTATCTGACCAATTATAAGACCCAGTTATGACAACTTGATTGTCTATAACACAGAACTTATTGTGCATAAGACCGCCCCGTTGTCCCCTCTTTATTTTAACGTGTGGAATTTGAGATACATCTACGCCATGTTTACGATTAATTCCATCGTCATAAATAGCGAATTTAATATCGAGTCCTTGCTTATGTTTTTCAACTATTTTTTGGAAAAGTGTGTCATTTGTGAACCATGCCATTACCAATGTTATTGAAACTTGTGCTTCATCTAATGCCTTAAGAATCCTGTTTTGAATGTCTTGAAAGTGTGCTTCATTTACAATCGGTTCGGAGTTGTTTACTACACCGCCTTGAACTTTTAATTCACCACCTAACTCTATAACTCCGTAGCCGTCGGGAGAAAGGATTTTGTTGAATTTATCTTTAATTGCTGGATTGTTTTTTAAAAAATCATTTAGTAATTCTCTCAGGGAATGGCTATCATTTAAATCACTTAATCGCTTTTTGACATATTGTGTTTTTGATGGTCGCTGCCCATTGCGTTTGTCAATATCTGGTAAGCCGTTATCATCATCATATACGTCTCTGATACCATAATCATTGAAAAACTTTACAATCTCTCGGCCTGTTTTAGAGCCGACAATGTGTGGCGTTATTTGCTCTATCGATAAAGCTGATATCTTCATGTTATAAAGTGTCTTAGTATTGTTGCTATTGGCAATACCAATGTTAGGAGCAGCACGGTACTATTATAGTCCCCAAGCTACCTCGCATGCAAAGTATTCTGCAATAACAATTCTTATCACAATCTGCCCCATATCATCTATTGCCAAGAATCTATATCTGTCATCTTGAACATCAATCCAATCATTGAATAGCATTCCAATATTTTGCTCTTTGCCATTCTCGTCAAGCCTAGTCATTTGAAGAACCTGAAGACGTTGCATATTACGAGAACCTACTTCTCCAAAGACATGTGGAAAGTGTGCTGCATTGAAGTTTTCCTGTTCTTCTTGGGAAAGTAATAACAGAGGACTACACCAAAAATGGTCTGGCTCGTTACGACATGGTTGGCTAAGTTCAAAGGCGGCATGTCCTCGTGCAAGTTTTAGCATTACGTTATTAATGCGCTCTATTTCTGGAATAAAAGCTATTTGTCCATTGACTTCAGTTTTTGACTTTTCAATTCTTTGTCGAAGTGCTGGTGACTTTTCCATAATTCTACGAACTGAAGGTCGGCTAATTTTTTCTGGATCGGTTGAACCACAAAGAACACTTTCAAGTAAGCAAATGAAATACTGTTCGTCTTTAGAAAAACTTTGATTACAAGAATCACAACACCCGACTACAGGCAAATTTGTTGGATAGGGTTGTTCAAGAAGACATTTAGATGGAACATGGTCACGAGTGTCTGGTAAGCCACCGCAGTAAATGCATCCACGAATAAGGCGATTATCGGCTAAATTGTCGAACTGGTCCATAGTGTTGCTGCTAACGAGCAGGTATTTGCGAAGGCTGGGGAATAGACTTCCGTCTGCCCGGCTACCTGAAGCTAAATTTATAAATAAAAGTTGATGATTTGCACATAGCTTAATTAATAACGTCCAGCCCGATATGAAGCTAAATTGGAAAACAAAAAGTTGAAACACGGCTTACGTCCACCCAGCTTTTGCAAATACCAATGTTAGTAGCCGTTTTTCTTCTGTCCGTTTTTTAGAACTTGAATTTTTGTATACCGAAACACTTTGCCGGCTTCGTCTTGTCCAACTTTTGATAAGTTTCTTTTTGGGAAACCGTTTTCGCTTACGATTTGTCCTGTTACTTTAATTTGAACAGGTAAATTTTCTCCATCAAATAATGTGTCAGCGTTTATTAAATTTTGATTTGAAGGCTCTAGCCAATAACGAGCTCGTTTTTCAGGGTTGTTGTCAAATTGTGGCTCACTCCACTGTGCACATGTACAAGAAATTGCATTATAGCTAAGTGTCAAGGTTTGTACTTTACTGTTGGGTTTAAAGTTTGGTTTGTCAATTACTTGAATTTCTGTATAGCGAAATACTCTTGCCTTTTCTAATTGTTCTTCTGTCTGCACCGTTCCTTTTGGATAGTCTGGTCGTGTATAAAACTGTCCCTTTACTTTTATCCTGTGTCTTGCAGCGTCAAAATATATAGGCAATTCCATACTATCACTTGCTGGTTCAATAAAAATACAATGTTCAGCAAGTTTGTTATCCTGATATTTGTCAAGGTCAGTCGGTGTCACCCAATTGGCACAAGCACAACCCCAAACTATATAATCAAGTTCTAAATTTTCAGTCTTTCCTGTCAGTGTGTTTGTTGAGTCCGAAATCACCTTTGGCTTTAAACTTTCAATCACTTTTGTAGTGTCTACCTGAATATTTTTTGTCTTGTCAGATTGTGTCGAACAAGATGAGAATAGAAGTAATATGGGTAAGAATCTTTTCATTAACGGAATGCTCCAATAAAATGGCTACTAACACAATGCTTTGCGCTATTACACGCACTCATTGCTTTTTTAAAATTATTGAAAATCAACAATATAATATTATCAAATTTCAATTGTTTGTAGCGCAATTGCACCCGTTTGTTTTCGTTTATAAACGTTTAAAATCGGCTAGTACTCAATAATTTATCTCCACCACTTTCTTATTATTCAGCTTCTGCATCTGCTTTGGAACAATCTGCAATATCTCCTCTTTCAATGTTTGGATAAGGCGGGTTTTAATATGATCCCGGTGCGTAACCAGGCTCACTTCACGGGCCGGACTTGGCTGCTTCAACCGTTTCACCAGTTTGTGTTGCGACTTGGTAAATTCCATCACCGCCAGCTCGGGTAAAATGGTAATGCCATCGCTTTTATCCACCATGCGCTTCAGGGTTTCAATATTTCCGGTTTCGTAACGGAACTGAAAATCGGTACTTCGCCTCAGCTCACATAAATTAAGTATCTGCGAACGGAAACAATGCCCTTCTTCCAGTAACCACAATTGATTCGGGTCAAGCTCCGCAGCCAGTACATATTTCTTTTCGCTCAAAGCATTCTTTGCCGATACATACACAAACAACTCTTCATAAAACATCACATCTTCTTTGATAGAGGCATCTTTCAACGGTGTTACCACAATGCCGCAATCGAGACGGTTGTTTTTCAGCTCCTGTATCAGGTCTTCTGTAATAGATTCTTTGATCACCAGGTTGAGCTTGGGATATTTCTGCCGCATGGTTTTATATAAGGGCGGCAACAAATAAGGCGCCAGTGTGGGAATGATGCCAATGCGCAACTCACCACTCAACGTATCTTTCTGATCGCTGATGAGTTGTTTGATCAGCTCGGCTTCCCGTAACACAGTGCGTGCCTGTGCGAGGATGCCATTACCAATTTCGGTGGGGATCACCGGTTGTTTGGTGCGGTCAAACAATTTCACGCCCAGCTCTTCTTCCAGTTTCTGGATCTGCATACTGAGGGTGGGCTGGGTTACAAAACATTTCTCGGCTGCCACTGCAAAATGGCGCCAGGTATCGAGGGCGACAATGTATTCCAGTTGGGTTAAGGTCATAGACAAAAACTATATGATCATAAAAATAATCAATTTGATTTATAGTGGTTGCTGCTTTACTTTTGATTGCATTTCGTCTTTGTTTCTTAAACAAATCTTTAATCAATACATTAATCGTTAAGTATGGAACACAACGCATCACAAGGTAAATGTCCGTTTACCGGTGCCACCAGTCGCCCGGTAGCCGGCGGCGGTACCCGTAACCGTGACTGGTGGCCCAACCAGTTAAAGCTGAACATTCTCCGTCAGAACTCTGCCCTTTCCAATCCCATGGATGAGCAGTTTGATTATGCAAAGGAGTTTAAAAGCCTGGATCTGGCGGCAGTTAAGAAAGACATTGAAGCATTGATGACCACTTCACAGGACTGGTGGCCGGCCGATTACGGGCATTATGGTCCGCTCTTTATCCGCATGGCCTGGCACAGTGCCGGAACCTATCGTATACAGGATGGCCGTGGCGGCGCCGGATCGGGTACGCAACGTTTTGCACCACTCAACAGCTGGCCCGATAATGCAAACCTTGATAAAGCACGTTTGCTTCTCTGGCCCATTAAACAGAAGTACGGTAAAAAATTATCCTGGGCCGATCTTATGATCCTGGCCGGTAACTGTGCATTGGAATCCATGGGCTTTAAAACATTTGGTTTTGGTGGCGGACGTGAAGATGTATGGGAACCCGAAGAAGATATCTATTGGGGAAGTGAAAAAGAATGGCTGGGCGATAAACGTTATACAGGCGACCGTGACCTGGAGAATCCACTGGCAGCGGTACAAATGGGCCTCATCTATGTGAACCCCGAAGGACCTAACGGCAACCCTGATCCGTTGGCAGCAGCCCGTGACATCCGTGAAACTTTTGCACGTATGGCTATGAATGATGAAGAAACAGTGGCGTTGATTGCAGGCGGACATACATTTGGTAAAACACATGGCGCTGCCGATCCATCCAAATACGTAGGCAAAGAACCCGCTGCAGCGGGTATTGAAGAAATGAGTATGGGCTGGAAGAATACCTATGGTACAGGCAATGGTGCCGATACCATCACCAGCGGACTCGAAGGTGCATGGACCACCACGCCTACAAAATGGAGCAATAACTATTTTGAAAATCTTTTTGGATACGAATGGGAATTAACCAAGAGTCCGGCTGGTGCACACCAGTGGAAACCCAAAGGAAATGCGGGTGAAGGATTGGTGCCCGATGCACATGATGCCAGTAAACGCCATGCACCGTTTATGCTCACTACTGATTTATCGCTTCGTTTTGATCCGGCGTATGAAAAAATTTCACGCCGCTTCTATGAAAACCCCGATCAGTTTGCCGATGCATTTGCACGTGCCTGGTTCAAACTCACACACCGTGATATGGGACCACGCAACCGTTACCTGGGACCTGAAGTACCGGCTGAAGAACTCATCTGGCAGGATCCTATCCCGGCAGTAACACATGCACTCGTTGATGAAACTGATATAGCTGCATTGAAAGCAAAATTGCTGGCAAGCGGATTAACAACAGCCGAGCTCGTATCTACAGCATGGGCTTCTGCTTCCACCTTCCGTGGATCGGATAAGCGGGGTGGTGCCAATGGTGCACGCATCCGTTTGGCTCCGCAGAAATTCTGGGCTGTCAACAACCCGGCACAGTTATCAAAAGTGCTGGACAAACTGGAAGCCATTCAGCATGAATTCAATAAAGCCAACAACAATAAACAAATTTCATTGGCAGATGTGATTGTATTAGGTGGCGTTGCCGCAGTGGAACAAGCAGCTAAAGCGGCAGGGTTTGATGTAAAAGTTCCGTTCACACCTGGCCGTGCCGATGCATCACAGGAACAAACAGATGTGGATTCCTTTGCTGTACTGGAACCCGTTGCCGATGGTTTCCGCAATTATGTAAAAGCGGGTATTCATACTGCTGCTGAAGAATTGTTGGTGGATAAAGCACAACTGCTCACCTTAACCGCACCCGAAATGACGGCGCTGGTAGGCGGTATGCGTGTACTCAATACCAACAGCGATGGTACTGCTCATGGTGTGTTTACCAAAACGCCCGGCGCACTTACCAATGATTTCTTTGTAAACCTGCTGGATTTTGGTACTACATGGAAAGCAGTGAATGAATATGCACAGGTGTTTGAAGGACGTGACCGAAAAACGGGTGAAGTGAAGTGGACAGGCACAAGAGCCGATCTCATCTTTGGTTCTAATTCCGAGCTGCGTGCATTAGCCGAAGTGTATGCTTGTGAAGATGGCAAAGCGAAGTTTGTAAAAGACTTCGTAGCTGCATGGAATAAAGTGATGAACCTCGATCGTTTTGACCTGGTATAAAAGAGCAGACTTGTTTTAAGAATAGAAGCAGTCCGGAAACGGGCTGCTTTTTTTTGTCTTCGTTTATGCGGTACTGTCAATAGTGCTTAGAATAAATTACAGGTTAGTGCTTATTGTATATTTTATAACCTGCAGCTATTTTTGAAACAGATTATTGACCTTTAAAATCCAAAATCCAATGAACCTTCATCTGCGTAGCGGCGTATTTGCCTATCTCTTTCTTTTCCTCTTTTTTACATCAACAGCACAAACAACCACAACCTACACAAGCACCTCTTCGTGGACGGTACCATCGGGTGTTACCAGTATCGTCATTAAAGTATATGGCGGTGGTGGTGGCGTGGGCGGACAAGACTGTGGTAACGGATGTTACAATCCGGCTGCCGGTCCGGTTGGTTATATCTATGCATCTTATACAGTAACACCGGGAGATATCATAGATATTTATCCCGGCGGTAAGGGTACCAATGGTGCCAACAGTGTTAACAATTCGGGAGGCGGTACCGGGGGTGTTTCTCCTTATAATACCAATTACAATGGAGGTAATGGCGGTAATGCCGGTCCCAATGGTTCATCCGGCGGTGGCGGTGGTGGCGGTGCTGCAACGATTGTAACAGTAAACTCTGTTGTAAAATTTATTGCCGGTGGCGCCGGTGGTGGCGGCGGTATGGCCAACTACTGGGGCTCTGGCCAGCCGGGTAATGCCGGCACTTCAGCCAACGGTACATTGAATAATGGTGGTAATGGCGCATCTGCTCCTGCCGATGGTGGCGGTGGCGGTGGTGGTGGCGGCGGACAGTATGGTTCTGTTGGTGGCGGCACATTTCCTTATGGCGCAGAACGTGCCGGTTACGGCGGATACCGTGGTGGAAATGCTGTTACAGGTGCAACCGGAATTTTTGAAAACGCATATATCAGCTGGACGAATGGCGGTAAAGTGGAAATCAGCTACGGGTACCCTGTATCCGGCGGAACAGTAAGTTCTGATCAAACGATTTGCTCCGGTACACAACCTTCTCCGCTTAACGTGACTGGTTTTTATGGAACCAGCCTGCAATGGCAATATTCTGATGATAACAATAGCTGGAATGATATCAGCGGAGCAACCACCACTCAGCTTTCAATGGCACAGATGGGTTCGCTTACACAAGACCGTTGGTACCGCTTACAGGTGGATGGTGGTGCAGCTGTTTCCAACAGTATTAAAGTAACGGTATTTGCCGGCCCTGTTTCTGTTATGCCGGCTGGTGACGGTACAGAAGAAGACCCTTATCTCATTTCTTCTTTCGAAGAACTGTTATGGATCGGAGAGGATCCTTCCAGGTTTGATAAATATTATAAACAAACAGCCGATATTGATGCAGTGGTTACTTCCACTTCCTGTTATAATTCCGGGCAAGGCTGGTTACCCATAGGAAGTGAATATGATGCGTTTACCGGAAACTATGACGGTAACGGTCACACGATCAGTAATCTCTACATCAACCGTACAAATGAGCTTTATTCCGGTTTGTTTGGCAATTGCTCTAATGTTACCATTAAGAACCTGATGCTGAAAGATGTGAATATCAGTGGCGCCCGTTATGTGGCACCGTTTGCTCCTTATGCAAATGGCACCTGCACTTTCAGCAAACTGGGCAGCAGCGGCAGCATCAATGGATCCGGCTATACAGGATATGATGAAATATACATGGGAGGTATTGCTGGTTACCTGCAATGCAACGGCGGTACAGTAGTGGATCAATCATTTTCCATTGCTAATATCACCAACCATGGTGACGCTTTCTATCACTATAACGGAGGTTTAGTGGCTGCGGCTGATCAAACAGCATTTACGAATTCCTATTATATCGGAACCATCTGGGATGATATGAACGGAATGATTCAATACACAGGTGGTATTGCAGGTGTTTCGAATGGAGGTAGTTTATCGAAACTCTATGTTTCTGCCGACCTGAATGCATATGCTATGTATTATGGTGAAATCAATATTATACTGGGCTATACAGCTTCGGGAGATCCGGTAAGCAACTGTTACTTTAATTACTACCGCAATTACTATTGGAACAATTACGGAGGAGATGGCCTGGCCGAAAATGATATGCAACAATTCACCACCTTCTTCAACTATGGTTGGGACATGCAGTGTGAAACAACCAATGGCACAGAGAATATATGGGGGATTAATAATAGTGATAACGGACAGTTTCCCTTCCTGAAATGGCAGGGATATACAACCGGTTGCCCGCAGTGGAATGGTAGCCAGAACAACACTTTTGCCGAAGGAAATAACTGGGACAACGGACTGGTTCCTGCAGAAGGTATGGATATTTATATGAGTCCGACGGCCGCACAGGACCTGGAAATTCCATCCAACTGGAATGCGGGTAATATTGTATTCAATGGGGCCGGTGTGAAAATCAAACTCAACGGCAATCATCTCACATTGGGCGGAACCATTACAGGTGCCGATGCAACCAACTATATTCAAACAAACGGAGCCGGCACATTACGGAAACGTATAAGCGATGGAAGCTCTTTCAGTTTTGCAACAGGCAACAGCGCTTTCAATCCTGTTACCATTACCAACAACAGCGGTGCCGATGATGATTTTGATGTACGTGTGGTGGATGCAGTTTATAACGATGCCAACAGTGGTGTGCTGGTGGGGAACAATCATATCAGAAGAACCTGGCATATTGGGAAAGCAAATCCCAATGGTGGCAGCGGAATTGATTTTGAATTCCATTGGAACAGTGGTGAAGAAAACCATGTGTTGGGAAGTAAATCCTTATTCCATTACGATGGTGCATGGGTGAAACAAAACGGAACCACATCCTCCACAGCAACCAGTCTTACTTATACGGGATATACAGGAACCTTCTCTCCGTTTTCCATTCTTGATCCAAGTACCACGCTACCTGTGAGCTGGCTCAGCTTTACCGCACAAAAGCAGGGTAAAGTAACGAATCTCAACTGGAGCACAGCCAGTGAACAAGGTGCCGATCGTTTTGTGGTGCAACACAGCATCGATGCTGTTCATTGGAACAATATTGCTACCGTGGCAGCAGCAGGCAACAGTAACACAACTCAGCAATACAATCATATACATGGGTCACCGGTGAATGGTGTGAACTATTACCGCATCCTGCAGGTAGATGCCGATGGACGTCAAAGCTACAGTAAAGTAGTGTCGGTGAATTTTGGTACTGTGGCTTCGTTCCGATTGTATCCCAACCCGGTTACTAACGGGCAACTACAAGTGCAGCTGAGTGAAGATGCAACCATCCGTGTTTACAATTTGCTGGGCGTGATGGTGCAACAAAAAACACTGAAACAAGGTACACATGTGCTGGATCTTTCAAAACTTCCAAAAGCGGTATACCGTGTGCAGGTGAACGATGAGTCTGTTTCAATTATTATACAATAGTGATAATGGTTCGTTTGGTTTAAAGCGGCTTCATTGAAGCCGCTTTTTTTATACATTGATTATTGCAGAAAATCACCATCAATGATTAACAATTTCACACCCTGTTCAGAAACGGAACGATGCGAACTGAGATTGTCTGATACAATATAAGTCATGCCTTTGTTTAACAAAAACGCTTCACCCGTTTCAAGTTCTGTAGTAAACGAACCTTCCAGGCAGTGAACGATATGTCCCTTCCGGCACCAATGATCGGCCAGGTAACCGGCACTGTATTCCACAATCCTGATCCGGAGGCCCGGGTATTGCAGTGTTTGCCAGAGTGCATTTCCGGTTTCTCCTGCATGGGTGGTTGGTAAAACGGTGGTCCAATCAATAACACGGAAGGGGATAGTACTCATAGTATTCATTTCTGATACTAAAGGTAACCATCACAAACATTGCTGTTGAAATTGATTGTTAAAGCATCGGATCTTCGTTGGTGAGAACAAGGTATCGTTGTAACTTCCATTTATGAATGGTCGTAAAGTGCATCTGGTTTTGGGAAGCGGTGGCGCCCGTGGTATGGCACATATTGGTGTGATAGAAGTGTTGGAAGAATATCAGTTTGAAATTGCCAGCATTACCGGCTGTTCAATGGGGGCAGTAGTAGGCGGATTGTATGCGGCGGGTTACTTAAAAGAATACAAAGAATGGCTGCTCACATTGAATAAATCAAAACTTTTCAGCCTGTTTGATTTTACGTTTACAAAAGCAGGATTTGTAAAAGGGGATAAAATATTACTGAAGCTGCGGGAGTTTACCGGTGATCAAACGATTGAGCATTTCCGCATTCCGTTTACAGCTGTTGCTACGGATATCCTTCACCGTAAGGAAGTACATTATAACAGTGGCGATTTGTACAAAGCACTCCGGGCATCTGTTGGAATACCGGGTGTGTTTACACCGGTACTTGATCAGCAGACCTACCTGGTGGATGGAGGTGTGTTAAATCCATTGCCATTAAACCTTGTACAGAAACAGAACGGGGAGGACTGGGTGGTGGCCGTGAATATCAATGCCCATCAGAAAAAGCACCAGCCCGATCCTGATGCTGAAGAAACCACCACTGCACCACCTGTGTATAATGTGCTGGATCTGATCAATACTTCTTATGATTTTACACAGGACCGTTTAACCGAACTGATGATTGAGAAATATCAACCGGAAATACTTGTGGAAATACCAAGGTCTGCCTGTTCTGTATTTGATTTTCATTTAGGAGCACAGTTGATTGAGTTGGGCAGACAAGCATGTCTTTCGGTTTTGCAAAAAAAGCCGGGCTTAACGAATGAAGGATCAGCTGTATAATACATCCGCTAAAAAATACCTAACCACTTTCTTTTAGCATTGCAGAAGCAAACGGAACAAAGTTCCTTAATGTAGTGTATTTCTATTGAGGCAGACTTGAGTAATAACAAACAGGGGGGCAGATGAATTAATCTGACAGTTGAAAAGATGCCAGCACTTTCTCTCCTTCGTTTTTGTAGGTTTCGTATTTAGCCGCTTCGGTAGTGAAGGTTACGAGAAAGGCTTTTGCATTTTTAATATAGCAAATGGAAGTAATATGCAATTGAAACTGTTCCTGAGAAAGCACATAGCTCATGCGATAATAGGTTTTGCCGTCTTTAAGAATGATAGCCGACTCTTCGGTTTCAATTTTGCCCGGTAAATGTGTTAGTTGTTGCTCACTGATGGTTTTATATTTTTCAAGTGAAAACAAGGGGTCACCTAATGGCTGAATGAGAACATTTATATTTTCCCTGAAACGATCATTATCGCCTTCCGGACTTGCAAAAAGAATGCATTCGGTTTTCATCATATGTGACGTATCGAGGCTCCAGGAGGAAGGGAACTCAATGATAAAACCTTTTCCGGCAAAACGGGAATTAGTGTTTGTGGTTTGTGCCGAACAAAAATTTGTAACGAGGATTGTGATCAGAAACAGAAAACGGTTCATCCTTAAAAGTAAAGAATGCAGCATATCTGCAACAATAATTAACCCAACAGGTTTGTTAAAGGTGGCACTATATCATCAAAGGCAACTGTGTACGGGCTGTTTGCAGCAATCCAGCTTCCTTCTTCTATCTCGGCTTCGAGCTCACCTGCATCCCAGCCACAGTAACCGGTAAAAAGTTTAACAGAAGTACTGTCGATGGTTTTACTATTGATGCATTGAAGTGCTTCTTTGAAATCACCACCCAGCAATAAGTCTTCTGTAATTACAGATCCACCCGGGATAAGATCGTGGCGACGATGAATAAAGTACAGGTGCTCCTGGTCTACCGGTCCGCCAACAAACAAAGGAAAAGGAAGGCTGTCGCTGAATTCAACAAGGTCATTTAACCGGCGATCGTGTTTTTGATTGAGCACAAATCCCAGGTGCCCGTTTGCATTACTTTCTGCAATCAGCACCACTGTGTTCTGAAAGTTGGGATCCTGCAGGGAAGGAGAGCTGATTAATATGGTGCCGGGAGCAATCATTGTTATTTATTTTGGAACAGGCGCATTTCCCAATTGGCATTTTTAAATAATTCCAGTTGTGTTTGTTTTCCATCGCTGAAAATAATCATCAGCCTTACGGGAAATTTACTCAGCTCATAAATAGTGGTCGACATAAAATTACCTGTAAACGTATTTACTTTCCGGATAAAACTTCCATCGGTGGCAATAATTTCTCTCACACCAAATAATTCAATAGTGGCTGTTGTAATAACGGTGATGGTATTACCCGGCCCATCCGATGGTTGTATATCCACCCGGTCGTAAAAAGGCATATCAATGATGGAATAAGTTTTATAGGACTTGCCCCTGTATTCGTTTCCGCTCCAGTATCCTTTGATCACACTGTCCTTACCGTCTTTGATGTAATGCATTTCGCCCTTTCCTTCTTTCACTCCATTTTGAAAGTTGCCTGTATAGTATTCGTTTTCGTTGTAATAATAAGTACCGTTTCCATAGGGAAATCCTTTTTTAAATTGCCCTGTATAGTGGTGCATTCCTTTTGCTTCCCCTTTGCCATTGGCCAACCCGTTTTTACAATCGCCTGTATAAGTACCTGTTAATTCTTTTACTTCCACTTTGCAAGTGGCCGGACTATCCTGTGCGGAGCTTTGATTATGAATTAAAAGAGATAACAATGCGAATACCAGACAGGAGCGAATTTGCATAAAAGGTGGTTTTTATAAATGTGGCATAAAGGTAATCACACAATGGTCTTTAATTCCTGATGCTGATCAGTAGTACCTGTGAATGCAATTGAAGTAAGGTATGAATGTGTTTTGTAATTATAATATCAGGTAATTGATAACGGAATATTCAGTTGTAAGGTAAATCCTTTTCCGGGTGCAGTGGATATGGTTGCTTTTCCATCATACAGGCTAAGCCTGCTTTTGATGTTTTTAAGTCCGATACCATCGGTGAGTTGATCCTGGTTCGTTCCTTTACCATCATCGGTGATGCGGATTTTCAACGTCTTCTTATCATTATGAAATGAAACAGAGACTGATTTTGCTTTTGAATGCCTGATGATATTGGTGTATTGCTCCTGGAAGATCCGGTAGATTGCCAGCTTCAGTTTTTTGCTTATTCGTTCTTCATTGATTCGGGAATCCTGTATGGTAATATTGATTCCGGCATCCTTCAACATAGCATTGGATAAAGAAGTGATTTTTTCTATGAGGGATTGATCATCAAAATCCGGTTGAACCAGTTCATGAGAAATTTTCCTGTTTTCACGAATTACATTCTGAATATTCTGAATACATTTTGAAAGAAGTGATTTTGTATTAGGAGAACGGGTTGCAATACTGGAGAGATATAGTTCCGTTGCAACCAGGATCTGGTTTACATTATCGTGCAGTTCTTCTCCAATATTCTTCCGTTCCCGTTCCTGGGCGTCCATTGTAGCAGCCAGCAATTTCCGGTTCTCTTTCTTCTTTTGTTCCTGCATCTCCATTTCCAGCTTTTTGAGTTCTGTAACATCATGGGTCACTCCATACACCAACACAGGAACACCAGAATGATTCATCTTGAAGTTTACGTTAGTATAAACGTATCTGACTTCTCCGTTCTTACGTAAAATACGATGATAAAGCAAGCTGCTTTTGTGTGTCTTTTCCAGTTTTTCAATTTGCTTCACAAGGCTTGAAAGGTCTTCCGGATGAACTAAGTTCAATAATTCTGGAACGGTCATGTTCAAGCTGCCGGGTTCGATCCCAAAGATTCTGTATGCTTCATCAGACCAATTAGATTGTTGGGTAATCGGGTCTAATTCCCAATACCCAACATGCGCAAACTCCTGCGCTTCTTTTAATTGGGCATGGCTCTTTATAATTTCTTCTTCGTTTTTTTTGCGGTCGCTGATATCCCTGATAAACGCACAGTAAATGGTTTCAGACTCTTCCTGTAATGAAGCAACAAATAACTCACAAGGGAATTCGTCGCCCACTTTTGTAAGCACCGTTATCTCAATTAATTTATTAACCTCAGGCCAGGGGCAATGTTTTTTCCCGTCCTCCTGCAAAACAACGAGCTCCTCTTTGTATCTCTCGGGCACAATTGTTTCACAAATACTGCTGCCAATTATTTCATCTGCTTTCCATCCAAACATCATCTCTGCCTGTTTGTTCCAGTTGATGATTTTTCCTTCCTTATTTGTATAAACCAGTGCATCGAGTGCCGATGTAAGGGTAAGGTTTAGTAAATCTGTATTTTTCTTTGCTTTTAATTCAGCTTCTTTTTCTTTTGAAATGTCTTTAAAAAAAACAGATAACCCTGTTGGTGATGGGTATACATTTACCTGCACCCATTTCCCGGCAAGTATGGAATAATCTTCGATGAAAACATGTTCCTGTTGAGCAAGTGCTTTGTGATAGGCGTTGTAGAATGATTTACCAACAGTCTCGGGAAATTCATTCCAGAACTGCTTTCCTAATAAATAACCTTCCGGTTGTCGAAGTATTTCCTCGGCCGTCCTGTTAATAAAGGTTACACGCCAACTTGTATCAACGGCTATAAAACCATCAGAAATGCGCTCAATAAGATTTTTATATTGTTCCTCACTTTTTGTAATAAAACTTTCGGTGAGTTTTTTATTGGTGATGTCTTCAATGAAAATAACAATACCGCCTATTTCTCCTGTAGCAGTGTGCCATGGGTGCGTTTCCCAGCGATGCCAGTATTCATTTCCGGTAGGAGATTTATATAAAAATTCTTCATTTTTCACCACCTCTCCGCTTAAAGAACGCTGGTGGGCTTCTTTCACCTCCTCATTAATATGTGGGAAAAAATCATAGTGGCAATGTCCTATAAAACGGCCTGCCGGCATATTAAATTTTTTGATCCAGTTCTGGCTGGCGGCTAAATAATTCATCTGCAGATCAAACATTGCAATAGCAGCAGGGGTATGTTTAATAAACAAATGCAATAAATGTTCTCCCGCATGAATTTTATCTTCAAATTCAATCAACTTATTTTTTAAATGCGAATTATTTTTTTTCAGCTTTTCTGTATACTCCTTCTTTTTGGTGTCGTCTTTCACAATAAACAACACTGAGTTTAAACCACCGGATTCATTTTTTATTGCATTGGCCGTAATTGTTCCATAGATTTTTTCCCCTTGTTTCGTTGTAAAAACTTTTATGCCATTCCATGTTTCAGAAGTGAAAAGCGATGTATCCAACTCAGAAATTTCTTCAGGAGATAATGTCAGCAAACCCAGATCCAAAGGAATTTTGTGCAACACTTCGGCTTTTGTATAGCCAAACATTTTTTCTGCTCCTTTATTCCAGCTTACTATTTCCCTGTTGGCGTCGCAAAGGACTATGGCGTCTTTGGTATGTTCGATCAGCTCCAGTAAGGAGTTGGCTTCAGGATGATGAAGGAGGTTGGTCTTATGGTTGATTTCCCTGGTGTGCATGTTGCAATTTCAGATTGGTTTGTAAAGTATTCCAGTATGAAATAAACAACAAGAGTATCTCTCAGAGCAGGTAATGATTCTCGTCACTAAGCATTTTTGTATAAGTGCAGGAAGAAAAAATATAGAGCCGTTGGTTACCCAAGAATCCCTTTTTCATATACCAGCAAACGGTTTCCATCTCTTTCCATTTCACCCTTTAACTGCATGCCCAGCTTTTCCAGCAGCGCAATGGATTTTCTATTGTGCGGGTAGGTGGTGGCAAGAACCGTTTTGTGTTCCTTGCTATTCAGAATGGATGTTAATACATGGATGGCTGCTTCGTAAGCATAACCTTTTCCGCCATATTCCGGCAAAAAGGCAAAGCCAATATCAAAATGCTCTAAATAGGTACGTTTCAAAAAGGAGATGATGCCAACGGGTGTTTGATTTGTGATTTGTCGAACCACCCAGTACGAAAGATCGGGTGTGGATTGGAGTTTGCGGATATAGTTCCGGGCATCTTCTTCGCTGTGAATATGACGATCACCAATGAATTCAATCCAACCTTTGGTGTTAAGTAATGCTTTTACAAAAGCATGGTCTTCTTCTGTAACCAGTGATAAAGAAAGACGGGGTGTGGTGAAGGTGGTTTGCATAATTTGGTTTTTTCGGTGGGTCGCCCCCAAGGGTGGCTCACCGTATTATTTTATCTTACAACCGGGTTCAGGAATCGTATAGCATTAAACACCGCCTGGTGTGTGATGGTGGCATGGTCTTCAAGCGGCAGGTAATCAAAATAAACAGTTACCTGTTTGCTTTTGGCGGAACGGATTTTTTCTGCCAACAGATTGGCATCCACTTCCATCACATGCGGTATTTTACAGGGAGCCAGGCCTTCTTTTCCCACACCAATATAAATACCTGTTGGTTGTGTAAATTCTTTTTTTAATAAGGCGGATTCCTGTTTCAGCAATGAACCATCGTCCCACCAAAGGCTTGGACTGATGATGATATAATTCGTAAATAAGGTTGGCTTTTTCAGCAAAACCTCAGCAGCGAGCAAACCGCCCAGCGATTGTCCAATGAGCGTCTTTGATCCGTTGGTTCTGAATTTCTTTTCAATAAAGGGCTGCAGTTCTTTTTCAAGAAAGGAGATAAAGTTAGCCGATCCCCCGGTTGTGGGAAACCGCTGTTTGTCTTCGGCAATAGTAGTGGGATAAGTAAAATCACGTTTACGATCCACATTGGCAATGCCCACTACAATGGTGTTGGGTGTGCGGTTGATCCATGAAAAACCATTGAACTGGTACAGCCCGGCCACATGAATAAAATCTTCATCGGCAGAACCATCCAGCAAGTACACAATTGAATAACGGGTGGTATCGGCAGGATTATAACCTTCGGGCAGGTAAATGTTGAGTATGCGTTTTTCTTTCAGTTCTGCTGATTGAATTTCTTCAACCACACCAATGGAAAATGATTTACCGGAAGTGGTTGGGGTTTGTGAATGGGAAACGCTAAGCAAAAATGTAAACAGGTAAAACAGCAATACTCGTTTCATACTTGAATAATCAATTGATAATAGACGCATCTTTTGAGATGAATAAAGATAGAATATTAAGAATTGATTTTCCAGTAAGGGATTCTTTTCGATCCTGCCTTCGATCCTTCGATTCCGCCTTCGACAGGCTCAGGCTGACAGTAAACTCAGGCTGACAATACGTTTTTAATTGATGAATGAATTTTTTAATGCAACGCAAAGCCCTTGTCATGTTGAGCCCGTCGAAACAGACAAGGGAATAGGAAACGAAGAGCTTTGTCACACTGAGCCCGTCGAAGTGGACAAAGATTTAAATCAGTTTTTTAATCATCAACATCCTTCTTTCAAAATATTCTGTAGCTGATTCTGATCCAGTAAATACAATCCGCCGGAGAAACCAAACCATATTTTCCCTCTGCTGTCCTGATAAATACTTTGCACATGATTTTTGGTACGGCCCTTGTTTTCGATATAGTGAGTGAATTTTGTACCATCATATTTTGTGGCACCTCCACCAAGTGTTCCCATCCACAGCTGATTGTTTTTGTCTTCGTATAAAGTCCACACATTATCACTGCTTAATCCGTCTTTGGTTGTATAGCTGGTAAAGGAGTTGCCATCAAACTTACTCACACCGCCACCCCATGTTCCAAACCAAATAGCACCAGTGTGGTCCTGTAATAACGATAACACGTTATCATTCACCAGCCCATCATTTGTTGTATAGGTTGTAAAATCTTGTCCGTTGAATTTTCGTACGCCGGCACCATCGGTAGCAAACCAGATATTGCCTTTGTTATCTTCCAGCATCGACCAAACCAATCCGGCGTTGAAGCGTGACCGGTAGTTTCCTTTTGCAACAGGGATTTCGAATTTTGTAAACCGGTTGCCATCAAAACGAAAAACGCCGCCCATTGTACCCAACCAGATAATGCCCTTGCTGTCCTGTAATATGCTCCACACATCTTCGCTCAGCAAACCATCTTTCATGGTAAAGTTGGTGAAGGTTTTTCCATCATATCGGCTCAGTCCGCCATTGGTGGCAAACCACAGATTTCCTTCCTTATCCTGCAGGATGCCACGTACTGCATCACCAGCAAGCCCTTGTTTGGTGGTGAAATATTGATAACCACCTCTGCCATTGTAACGGCATACCCCATCATCATTGGTGCCCATCCACAGGATGCCTTTTTTATCTTCAAAAATGCGACGGATATAACGGCTTACCTGTGCCGATGTATCGGGTCCGGTAGTATTAAACCTGATTTTGGTAAAGAGAATATCATCCGACCAGATACTCCTTTTTGTTGGCTGGGCCGCAGGGATCTGCTGGGCTTCGTCGGATGTATAAGGAATGGAACTTGAGTTTTGTGCTTTGCAGGAACTCAGGATCAGTAAAAAGGCAATGAAAGCAAATTTGTGCATGGTGAATAGATTTTATGCTTTGAGTGAACAAAGTACGATCATGCGCAGAGGTTTATGGTAAAACAGCTGTAAATAGATTGTAAAGGAGTGTAAAACAAATGTAAATACGGTTATCGGGCTGGTAATTATTCTATTTTTGAGTATGAACCGGAAGGTATTACTGCTCCTTTTTTCTGCCTGCCTGCTTTTGTTGCTGGTTGCTTTTGCCACCCGAAAAACGGGCAAAACCGAATTTGAGGCGGCCCGTGAAATCGTTGTGATGCGGGATGTGGCCCACCAGCTATTATTATATACCGGCGACAGTACTTCCCGTGTGCTGCCGGTAAGACAGTTATCGGAAACAGAATTCCTGATTCCCTTTGAGTCTGTTTTTGCATTCACACCCGATTCGCTGGTACGGATTATCGACAGGGTGATTGATAAAAACCAGTTACCATCCGATTACATTGTGAATGTGATTGAGCCTGTTCAATCACAGGTGATTTTTGGCTATGCGATTTCTCATCAGCGGCAGGAAAGTCTGGTTCCCTGCAGCGGAAGGGAGCAACCGGCAAAAAAATATTCCATCAGTATTCGTTTTAAAGAAGAATCTTCTTTCATTCCTTCCTGGGTATTGCTCTCGGCAATTGTATTGCTCACTGCCGGGTTGGCGCTTCTGTTGCTGAAGAAACCTGTTGCAACAGAAGCAACGGTGCAGGAAAGTTGGTCGCCGGATGTTACAGATGTATCCAATCTTGTTCCTATTGGAAAATACCGGTTCGATACCAGGCAACAATTGTTATTACTGGATGAGGAACAGATTATTCTTACCAGTAAAGAAGCAAAGCTGCTCACCATCTTTTCTGCGAATGTGAATAAAGTGATTGACCGTAACCGGTTGCAGAAAGAAGTGTGGGAAGATGAAGGTGTGATTGTGGGCAGAAGTCTCGATGTGTTTATTTCGAAGCTGCGCAAAAAGTTTGAAAAAGATCCTGCTGTGAAGCTGGTGAATATACATGGTAAAGGATACAAACTGGAAGTGGGATAACTTTCCCCCGGTGAGCCACCCTTTGGGGTGACCCACCGGGGGATTAACTTATATCCAGATCATAGTTACCCAACAGACCTGAAAGATTTTCTTTATTGAACTTCGCTTTTTTGATTTTGTTCGTTGCAGGATCAATGCTGAAGTTTACTGCATTACGGAAATCTGTTTTCTCCAGAATGGTATGGTCAAATACAGCTTTGAATAAATCACAGTTGCCCAGGTTGGCTTCGCTCAGATCAGCTTCTGTAAAATCTGTTTCATGTAAAGTGCTGCCGGTGAAGTTGATTTTCTTCAGTTTCATTTGAAAGAAACAGGAGAGTGTGAGATTGCAGTTTTCAAATGCAGCTGAGAATAACCCTGTATTACAATAATCAAAATGCAGTCCGGTTAGTTTACAATTGGTAAACACAATATCACGAAACGATGTTTGTACAATTTTAGCTAGGCTCAGGTTGCAATCGGTGAACGTACAATCAATAAACGTGCAGTGCGATAAATCACTGTTGGATAAATCACAGGATCTAAAATGGCAGCCATCATAATCGCCTTTTACAAAAGGTTCTTTGGCGTACTGAATGTGTTCAAATGTTTTGTCGGTGATATAAACCCGTTCCATTGTGTTGCTTAATGACGACAAACTTAACTGATAAAAAGTTTACAATAAAAAAGCCCCGCTTTTGAAACGGAGCTTTTAAAACAAGTTGATCTGTGCTACTTCGCCTGGCAATTGATCATCCAGTTAATGCCGTAGCGATCTGTAAACGATCCAAAGTAAGCTCCCCAGAACATATCCTGCAGCGGCATGGAAATGTTTCCGCCGGCAGACAACCCTTCAAACAATCGCTTTGCTTCAGCTCTTGTATCGGGTTCCAGGCTGATGTGCATGTTATTGCCTTGTGTAACCGTGAAGCCCATTTCTTTTGGCGCATCGGTACCCATCAGAATGTGATTGGCGGTAATGGGAAGTTCCACATGCAACACCATGTTCTTTACTGCATCTGCCATAGGTGGCTGATTGGCATCGGCCGGTAAATCACCAAACCGCTGAATACCGTTTGCAACAAATTCTGTTTTGAATACCGATTGATAAAATAAAAAAGCTTCTTCTGTATTGCCCGGAAAATTGAGATAGGTACACACTCTTGCTTTATTATCGGGTTTCATTTGTTTGCGCAACAGGAACTGTGATTCAATGTATTGATCAAGGTTGCCCAATGCCATGGTGAAGCCTTCTTTAAATCCGAGTTCAATTATTTTTTCAAGATCTGCCAATGATTGATAACCAATGGTGATGTTTACGCTTGTGTGTTCACCTGTTTCGGCGAATGATACATTCCAGTTGGAACGTGGAAAATCTTCATTGATGTTTCCTTCTTCGTCACAAAAAGCATCCAAACCTGAAAATGCTTTATGTTGTTCCACCAGGCTGTAATCGGCCCGGCACCAATGCGCCACATTCTCAGGAGAAATCATGGCATAGAACCAATGTCCGCCTGTACGGAAATCCATGGTTTTTGTTTCCACACGATAGGGCTTTGGTGCCCACCACTGATCCAGTAGTTCAGGTGTGGTCCATGCATCCCATACCAACGGAAGACCGGCGGCAAATTCCCGTTCTACGTGTATGGTGTTGTTGTCTTTGTTAACAGTAAAATCAAAGTGCAGATGCGGTGTCATTTTTTCTTGTTTTTAATAGTTGATAAAACATGATCCAGCTGATTGAACCTTGTTTCCCATATTTTGCGGAACTGGCTCAGCCATTTATCGATTTCTTTCATTTTTTGAATGTTAAGCTGGTAATAAATTTCTCTTCCATCCTGCTTTTGTGAAACGAGTTCGCACTCGGTTAAGATGCGCAGGTGTTTGGATACGGCCTGCCGTGAGGTATTAAAATTTTCTGCAATCGCATTGGGCGTCATAGCCTGCAGTGCAATCAGGGTTATGATAGCCCGGCGGGTGGGATCGGCAATGGCCTGAAATACATCTCGTCTCATAATACTTTTATTTTGTGAAACCGTTCGGTTGCAAATATATGTGCAACTATTTGGTTTCGCAAGTTTTTTTTACAATTTATTTTTAAAAGGGGGGTCAGAGGTCCATCACCATATCATAGTTCCCGCCATTGTAATCGAATGTGCCAAGGATACGAAAGCCTTTTTTGCGATAGAAGCTGATGGCTGTTTCATTGGATGTTTGTACGCCGCCCCAGAGAATGATGCGTTTTACAGGCGTGAGATGCAATTCGCTCAGGATGTATTGAAACAACCCGTTACCAATACCAAGGCTTTGCCAGCGATCGGTAACAGAAGGTGCATAGGTGCAATCTGTTTCATGACTGAGTGTGAGTCCGTAGGATTGTAAACGGGCTGCATCATGCTCCAGAAAACCCATCCGTATTATGGAGTAGCCAATGATTTCATTGCTGCCGGGTTCGTGTGCAATGTAGCCGATGTTGAGATGGTTGGTATAAAAAGAATTGAAAGAGTCGGGATCGTAGCCATGCGGACCAAACCGGTTCCGGGTTTCTGTACTTAGTCCTTGTAAATAATTCTGCAGATTGCTGAGGTCACTATAGTTGAGCCTTCGCAGGTAAACTGGTTTTCCGTTTTTGGCAATGATAATCATGAGCACAATAAAAGTAATGTGCAGGTTTGAGAATTCATATAGTAAAACAACGTATTAACAAATGAGCCCGCCGGAAGAAAAATGTAACCGATGGTACTAATTTCAGTGGACTGTATTTGCCCGGCACACCGGGTTGTGTGATGATAGTAATGAATAAAGTATCAGGACAGTATTCCTGTGAAAATCAATTCCATGGTATAATTCACGTACTCCGGCTGAGTAATAGCTTTTGCATACACAATGTTTTCCGGCGAGGAATAACGTTTCAGGTAAGCAGCATTTATTTTTTTATTCATTTCGGGATCGGTACAAACTTTTCCTATAATGGGCAGCACCTGGTATCCATATTGAATTTCTCCCAATCCCTCCTGTTGCAAAGCAGTGAACCAGCTGCGTTCACTTTTGCCCCAGCTCCGGGCAAATACACGTTTTTCCACTTCCACCATCCAGATGCTGAGAAAACCACTTCTACTGGTTCCTCCTTTAATTCCGGTGAGGGTGTTTTGTTTCAGGTGTTCATAGAAGCTCGATGGAAAAAGGCTTACAGGCATAAAAGGTGTTTACAACAAAATAATAAATGGATTTCTCATTTTCAATTTGTGTATTTGGATTTTTTAAATCAATACATAGAAACTTAAACAAAACTGTTTCACAGGGTATGTCAGGTTTGCCAAAATAAATCAGCAGCCGGGCTTTGATTTACAGTTTATTGTTTTTATCTTATTTCTTCTTCGGTCACATTTCCTTTTTTTCCGTCCTTTTTTTCTTAATTATCAAACCAAAATCAACATGAAGAAAATGTTTCTCCTCGTGCTGCTATTACCTGTATTGGTAATGGCGCAAAACAAAAATGTAGTACAAGCCAACCGGGTATTTCCAAAGCCGGATAAAGTGGCTGAATTTGAAAAGGGGCTTGCTGCACATGCTCAGAAATACCATACCGGCGATTGGAAATGGCGGGTGTTTGAAATACAAACAGGCCCCGATGCCGGAGGCTATCATATTACCGAAGGCCCTTTGGCATGGGAAACATTTGATGGCCGTGGTGATCTTGGTACAGAACATACCAACGACTGGAATAAAAATATAGCAGTGTACACGACAGACCGGGGTTCGGTTACGTTTTCTGTTTTTCGTGAAAACATGAGCACCGTTGGCATTACTGATTATGCAGATAAAATCATTATTAATCATATGTATCCCAAGCCCGGCTACCTGGGTAATGTGAGAGACATGGTAATGAAAATGAAAAAAGCATGGACACTGGGCAATGAAAGTGTGGCCGTGTATGAGTCGGCCGTATCCGGTGAACCGCAAATTGTTACGGTTACCCGCTTGAAAGGTGGATTAAAAGAATTGGCTACGGGTTTCCGCAAACCTATGGATGAACGTTACAATGAAGCAAACGGCGCCGGCTCCTGGGATTATTACCTGGCCGATTATGCGAAGTATGTGGAACGCAGATGGAGTGAACTCTTGTACTTACGTACTGATCTCAGCTCAAAATAAACCTGTGCTTTTATTACCCGAACCGCAACAACTGTTGCGGTTTTTTTATGCCAATTTCTTTCCTACAAATACAAGGTCAACCACTTCAGTACCATTTCCCATTACAGAATTTATTTTATCTTTTTTCAGCACGGTAAGATGGTGCTTGTCAAAAAAATACTGTAAGTCTTCTTCTGTATAATAATGCATAAACACAAGGTCTCCTTTGCTGTTTCGTTGCAGGCCCGAACTTTCATAAGTCCCTTCTATGGTGGAAACATAAATGAGCCCGTCTTTTTGTAACACAGAGGAGCAATCGCCCAGCAGTTCATCTGTTTCCTGGTAGTTGAGATAAGGAAGCAGAAAGGAGATGAGAATACCGTCAAATGTTTTGTTGAGCTCTTTTGCAGCCCTTGAATCCATTACGGCAAATTCAGCAGCAGGATTGTTTTGCCGGGCCAGTTCAATCATGTTTTCAGATAAATCGGTTCCGTATAGCCGAAAATCGGGACGTTTGTCCAGCACGTACTTAGATACATTGCCCGGTCCGCAGGCCAGCTCCAGTATTTGTGGCTCACCTGTGGATACTGCAGCGCAAAAGAAGTCCAAAGGCCCGGCATACAAGCCTACATCCATAAATTTTTCCTGGTACTCTTTCGCCCATTTGTTGAAGACCGAAACAGCCTGTTGAGCATTGTCCATACAATTGCGTTTATATAAATATAATCTGAAGGAAGAATTCATCTCTGAAAAACCCGTGATTACGTTTATTCTTCCGCCCTTTTTATTAAAAAAGACTTCACACGGTATGTTTTGTGTCTTCACAAACCAAGATGGAAGAAGTATGTTTCTGAGTTGTGACGATCGTTGCATAGATACAGTTGATGTAGCCTGGAATTAACCTTTCATCATCCGTTGTGCAGCCGATGCTTTGTTACCGGTTGCAGCAACCAGTGTGCCTACTTTTCCCAAACCGTACCTGGGCATATTGTTGTACACACATTCATAGTTGCCGGCTTTCACTTGATAGGTTTCGTGCCAGATGCCCACATCGCCGTTGCTTCTGATGTTGGTGTTAAATGCTTTCCATGCCGGATAGTGCGCACTGTTACGGTCTTTGGCATAAGCTTCCAGGTGTTCAAAGGATTTCCAGTATTGAATGACTACGGGCTGAAGGGTGCCGGCAATCTGAAATCCAAGCAGTCCGCTCTCCGGATTCATGGAAAGTTCTTTCAGCATTTTGGGCATGGCCGCAGCCACCGGAAGCCATTTGTGAATTTTCCAGAATTTATTGATGCGCATGCCAATGAGGAATACTACAAAGTCGCCTTCCATTTCTACAGTCATACGTTCGTTGATGGTTGCCATAAAAAAATTGAATTAGATGATGATTGTGTGCCTTCTATTCCTCACTTAAAAAAATTATAAAACAGAATTATATTGGGCCATGGCTTTAAAGTATTCTGCACTTAATTTTGGTGTTCGCTGTTGTGTTTTATAATCTACATGCACTAATCCAAAACGGGTACCATAACCATAAGCCCATTCAAAATTATCAAGCAAGCTCCAGTAGAAATAACCTTTTACGGGCACTCCCTGTGTTGTTGCTCTGTGTAGTTGTGAAAGATAACCACGCAAAAACATTACCCTGTCTGTATCATAAACCTGCTTGTCTTTTGTTAATTCATCTGTGCTGCTGTATCCATTTTCAGTAACATAAATTTCTTTTACACCCCAAAGTTGGTGTGCATGTGTTGCACCCCAGTAAAGTGTTTCTGGTGCTAACAGTTCCCAGGCTGATGTGCTGGTGGGATGTGATTTGGCAAACGGAATTATTTCATATCCGTCTTCATTCGAAGAGACTTTTACATAATGTTCAGGATTATAAATATTGATACCGCAAAAATCTGTTGGGCTGCTGATGATTTTAAGTTCATCTGCAGTAAATTTTGGAGCATTGGCGCCGGCTTTTTTTAAATATACATCGGTATATTTTCCTTCCATAATAACGGTGAGGTATCGGGCATTGATTTCCCGTGTAGCAATCTCAGCAGCTTTTATATTTTCAGGTGTTTCAAAAATGGGTACGGCCACTTTAATATTTTCAGCAATACCAACTCTGGTGCCTGCTTTTGCATTTGCCCTTATTGCCTGCACCCCAAGCCCATGTGCTAAAACTGCATGATGTCTTGCCTGGTATAATTCTGCCTGCGATAATTTTAAACCCGGTGCATGAACTCCATAACCATAACCCAATTCAATAAACGTTGAAATTTCATTAAGTGTAAAAAAATTCTTTACACGGTCGCTTAATTTCCCTGCGATAAAACCTGCATACTCTGCAAAGGCTTTTGATGTTTCTTTTGATTGCCAGCCTTTATACTTGTCCTGTAATGTTTGCGGTAGGTCCCAATGATACAAAGTTGCATAGGGTTCAATACCATTGGCCAGCATTTCATCTACCAACCGGTTATAAAAATCAAGTCCTTTTTGATTGGGCGAACCTGTTCCATCCGGAAAAATACGAGACCAGGATATGGAAAAGCGATAGGCCTTTGCATTCAACGATTTTACTAATTGGAGATCTTCTTTATACTTATGATAATGATCACAGGCAATGTCTCCATTATCATTATTTAATACCTTTCCCGGTGTGTGTGAAAACGTATCCCAAATGGATTTGCCACGACCGTCTTCATTTGCAGCGCCTTCCACCTGGTAAGAAGCCGTTGCTGTTCCCCAAAGAAAATCTTTTGGAAATTCCTGGATATTTTTTTCCGATAAAACCGGAGACTTTTTTTCACCAGGTTCTGTTGCAGAATTGCAGGAAGAAATGATAAAAGGGCTGGCAGACAAACCTAAACCCGCCAAACCCACCGATTTCAAAAAATCACGCCTGTCAGATTGTTTCGGATTCTCTTCCTGAGTAGAACTATCAATGGGTTTTAACGATTTCATGTTTGTAGTTTTAAAAGTGATATTTTTTAAGACTATTATTTTAATGATTTATTACGCTTGTTTAAAAGAGGCCTACAACTTTCTAATTTACGCAACTCCTCCTAAAACCACAACCATCCAAACAACATTTTCGAATTATACAATTCAACCGCCATGGTTCGTGTCTTCACGAACCATTCTGATTTTAGTTTTTCATACCTTTTCATTGCTAACAGAAAACACATGAAACAACCTTCTAATCAACGTAAATCCTACGTGGAAACGGGTGAAATTTATTTTGTCACCGCTACGATCCATTCATGGCATCACCTTTTACTAAAACCAGAATTTAAAGAAATTATTCTCCAATCGATGCAGTGGTTAAGCGAAAAGAGGAAATGGGAGATATTTGCTTTTGTGATTATGCCCAATCATATTCACATGATTATCCGGTCTATTGATATCAATGGCAAAGAAACGCCCATGGGCTCCTTCTTAAAGTATACGGCACATGAGTTTAAAAAAATGCTGTTAACAGGGGACAGAGAAATGTTGGAGTTGTACCGGGTTCATGCGACGAATAAGAAGTATGAATTCTGGCAGCGTGATTCATTAGCGATTCAATTATACACACCCGCAGTTGCTTTTCAAAAACTGAACTATATACACATGAACCCATTGGCTGAACACTGGCAACTTGCAACGGATCCTTGTGATTACATTTATTCTTCGGCTTCTTTTTACGAAAAAGACGACCGGCGATTTTTGTTTTTAAAGGATCTGCGAAATGAATTTTGATAAGGTTTTATGAATTGGTTCGTGAAGACACGAACCAAGGCGGGGGGTGTGAAGATATGAACCAAAGTGAGGCGGTTGACGGAAACGAAAACCCTCCACTTTCAAAGGAAAGTTTTTTGGTAGTTGCAATAATTTTTTTAAGTTGGCTTGCCCCAGATAAATGGCTTACTCTTTTGTTTGAGCATTACCAGTTACTTCATTTATAGCGTTTGTTAATGCTTCAATAGTGGGGCCAACAAAACTATTTCTGGCTCCAAGAAAAGGATATTGCTTATAACTAAGAAAATCATAAAATGCAAAGTCAATTGTTGTGGTTTTAACCCTTTTGGCTGGATTTGGTGTAATAAGACCGGTTTTCAGATTTTTTTTATAACCCCCATCCTCTCTCTCGGTAGTAGTAAATGAGTTCAATAGAATAAACTTGTAAATAGAAGTATCAGAATATTTTACACTGTCTGTTCGCAACTGATCTGGAGTTACAATTTCAAATTTATACGGGTAATTTTTTTCAAATGCTTTTTGTAAGCTTTTCGTCGCATAACCGCTTGTTTTTTCAAGATTATTTCTGTTTGGAAGATGCATTACAAGCAACGTGTATTTTTTGGGATCAAAATCTTTAGGAATACATGAATGATCAACAATTAATTTCCACATCTGGGCTGAGGCAGCAGAAGCAACAAAAATAAACAGCAGTAATAAAACAGAATATTTTTTCATAAAGCGCTTTATTCAAATTTACAAAGCAGGTATAAATCTATCAAATTTTATATCTAACACTCTCAGTTAAGGAAGTTGCCGTGAAACGAGAATTTTTGAATTGGTTCGTGAAGACACGAACCAAGGCGGAGGGAAGGCATGAACCAAGGCCGGGGCTCAATGCAATAGCTTTATCAGTACGTTGGCCAGGTTACAAAACATGGTTGCTTCTTCTACAGAAACAGGTTTTCGTGAACATCTGAATAAAGCTGCATTGTTGAATAGTTCCAGTTCCATTTCAGGGAAATCAGTTAAAACATCCAGGTTTTTTACCTGGAACAAGGTTTGTAGCCGGTTTTTGTTTTCTGTAAGGACCTGGAATTTTCCGGAAAACTTTTTACTGAGTGAAAAGTCGAGTTCCCGTTTCAGAAAAAGGTCTTCTATCTTTTCACGGATTGTTTCTTTGTGAATATAGGTACGTGGGTATTGTGTCGTAAAACTGATATGGCCAAACAAATACTGGTCATCTCCCGAGTTGTCATTTCTTGGTACGGGAAAAGAGGAGTGATAGCGGGCTAATGAAACACGAACTCTTTTGCTATTGTCAACCGATTTCAGCGAATGAGTAATTGTTGCGCCAAGGCTTTTGAACATATGAAAATCCTTAAAGTTTATATGTGAGGAAGGCTCCATGCTTAGCTCCTTTCGGATAACAGCAAAAGAATCTTCAATCATTTGTTCATAAGCTTTGCTGGCAGCACGGATCTTTTGAATTTCTTTATCATTTGCAAAATCGTCTCCGGAAAAATCAGGTATAAAATTGGATTCTGTCATGTGTAAATTATTTTGTCTGCTTTATGAATTGGTTCGGAAGACACGAGCCAAGGGGTAAGGACAGACATAATTTTTAATCTTTTTTTACTACTCTTAGATAGTCAATAGAGATTTTAGATTTGATTGTCGTAAATAATCGAATATCTTCCCATTGTTTAGTTTTGAGTAAACACGAGCCAATCGCTTTATCGTCTAAGATAAAATTCAAATTTCTATCTCTAATGTCGAAGGTAAACTTTACGCCTGTCGGACCAATCTTCGTTAGTTTTAGATAGTTTCCATGAATTAATGTGTCTTCTGATTCAGTGTTATAATCATATTCAGTTACAAATACTTTTCCCGATCCGGTAAGTGCGAAACGATACGACAAAGAAGCGCTATTAAGCATAATTCCATATTCCATCTTAGGTCCTCCGTGGTAGCCTTTTATTAATGACATTATTTGATAGTGCCCGGGTAGGTTATAAAGGAAAGACCTGTTTTGCGGACCGGCGCTTGTTTGTACTTTTGTTGTATCAATTGTTTTAGAATGGACTGTATACATGCCATTTTCTATCTCAACAGTATGAGAACTCGTTGATTCTTCCGGCCATCCAATTTCATTGGAGTCAAAATTCTCATTCAAAGCATATAATTTGTCATTTTTGCTATTACATGAAACTGAAAAAATAATACAGGAAAAGATCCACAAAAAAGTATTGTTCTTCATATCTGTTTAGTGTTTGTAATATGATTTATCTGATGACTCCGGGTATTAATATTGAAGTAAATCAATGTCGTCAAAGTCTTTAATTTCTGACAATTTCAAAAGCCTGGCAATTTTTATTTTTTTATTTACTGTTTTAAAAATTTCTTCTCCACTGCCGGCATTTTCATTTGTGTTTACTTTTTCAATCTTTGTTTTGGTTAAAAAATTGATGCTTGTTATTTTGTTCACCACAGGACCTTGATTATCGCTTTCGTCATAACCAATGAGTTCAAAGTCCGCATTCTGAAACCTGAAAGTATATCCCCAGTAGCCATACCTGCCATGATAGTATTTAATGGATAGAGTTTCTTTTTTAATTTCAATTGACAGTTCAGGTGGAAAATATACGCCTCCGTCTTCGTTTTCAGAAGAAAAGCAGTCATAATTTTTAGCCGCTAATGTATAATGGCTGTTTTTGTTGAACAATACAATAATCCCTCTTCTGTTTCTGTCTAATCGCCCTCTGTATTCGTCATTAACAATATTGCTTGTATCTGTCGCTTTAATAATCAGAACACGGTCTTTAATATTGTCTTTATTCAGGTCTCCATTTATTTCTTTAAAAATCACATAACCTTCAGGCACAAAATCAGCAGCTTTTTTTTGTTGCCTTGTTTGTGCAAATGAGATTGTTGTAAAAGTTGTCAGGAGAAATAGTAAAAGTGATTTCATAATTTTTTTTGCCCTGCCAGGGTTCTAATAAAATGAAATAAGGCGCCCAAGGAGTTTTAATCAACAACAGTAAGCATGTCGCTGAAAAAAATTGCTGCCGGAGAAATTACTTTCATATTAAGTGGAGTTTTAATGCCATATCGCTCTTTCATTTTCTGTTTGACTGATTCACTTGAAAGATCAAAATCTTTTAACCTTTGAAGTTTACCAATCTCCAATCCAGTAGCTTCCCTGTAAACCTTCCATACCAGTTCTGAACAATAAATCCGGTCGTTTGACCAATCGAAATAACTGTCATAGTGTTTCCCTTTCCATTTATTGCAAGAGTTTTTCAAGCGTTCCAAAGTTGTTGCATTCAAAATCTGGTCTGCATTTTTTAGCCGTTTTGCTACAAAAGTCCCTCCTTTTCCCCTTCCAATCCATTCTTCAAGGGGTGTTGATTTTACCGGCTCCACAGCTTCATAAACAATATAATGATTGTCTTCTTTAAACACAATCCCGCAATGTGTATATTCAGAATGAGTTGCCAATGCAATGGCTTCACTTTGAGCAGAACGTGAATGGTGGAAGATGATATCACCATCTTTCAGGTTAAGAGTTTTTATTTTTATTTCGCCGGGAGGATGCTTTTGAAATTGCTCTGAAAGCAGGCGCATCTTTTTGAACCAATCCAGTTCTTTATATATAAAAACACCCGCTACGCTTGTAATTATGAGCAACAGTAACAGTATTTTTCTTTTCATAGTTGATGAGATGAGAACATGTAAAGCGTATATCTAAGATACGCCACTTTTGAATTGGTTCGTGAAGACACGAACCATGGCGGGGGACACGAACCAGAGCGGAGGGCATATAGTTACCTGAAGACACGAGCCAAGGCGGTAGAACTATCAATGGGTTTTAACGATTTCATGTTTGTGATTTTAAAAGTGATATTTTTTTAAGACTATTATTTTAATGATTTATTACGCTTGTTTAAAAGAGGCCTACAACTTTCTAATTTACGCAACTCCTCCTAAAACCACAACCATCCAAACAACATTTTCGAATTATACAATTCAACCGCCATGGTTCGTGTCTTCACGAACCATTCTGATTTTAGTTTTTCATACCTTTTCATTGCTAACAGAAAACACATGAAACAACCTTCTAATCAACGTAAATCCTACGTGGAAACGGGTGAAATTTATTTTGTCACCGCTACGATCCATTCATGGCATCACCTTTTACTAAAACCAGAATTTAAAGAAATTATTCTCCAATCGATGCAGTGGTTAAGCGAAAAGAGGAAATGGGAGATATTTGCTTTTGTGATTATGCCCAATCATATTCACATGATTATCCGGTCTATTGATATCAATGGCAAAGAAACGCCCATGGGCTCCTTCTTAAAGTATACGGCACATGAGTTTAAAAAAATGCTGTTAACAGGGGACAGAGAAATGTTGGAGTTGTACCGGGTTCATGCGACGAATAAGAAGTATGAATTCTGGCAGCGTGATTCATTAGCGATTCAATTATACACACCCGCAGTTGCTTTTCAAAAACTGAACTATATACACATGAACCCATTGGCTGAACACTGGCAACTTGCAACGGATCCTTGTGATTACATTTATTCTTCGGCTTCTTTTTACGAAAAAGACGACCGGCGATTTTTGTTTTTAAAGGATCTGCGAAATGAATTTTGATAAGGTTTTATGAATTGGTTCGTGAAGACACGAACCAAGGCGGGGGAATAGACCTCATTCTTGCGACAGACTAGGGGAGTCGGGGATCATTTCTTTAATTACATTAAGGATATGATCTTTCTTTTTATCATAAAAACACCTAACAGATTGCCCAGGGTAGTAATTAGCGAATAATTTTTTCCAAGCTGCATTTGCAGTGCCTGTTGGGTGAGGAAAGTGAACGTGTTTTTGTTTCTTGAATATGTTCAATTCAAGTAAGCTTTTATACGCTTCGTTTCCATATGTGATAATCAATTCGGGGTCGATAAGAGCCAATTCTAGTTCAAGAGATCGATTAAAGTTTTGTAAGAAATCTCCTTTGACTGCTACTTTTTTTTGATACTGATTTTTAATCCAAACTTTTTTTATGTCTGTAATGTATATGTTATAACCCATATCTAAAAGGGCTTTAGTAATGCCCCAATAATGCTTTAGTTTTTTTTCTCTGAGGCATTCCAGATGTGTACCAAAAGGGGTGCTTACAATTATATCAGGATATTGTGTATTGGCATCCCTAAGCGGGTCTTCGGCGATTATAAGAATACTCTTTTCTGAGTTGATGATGGGCTTTATAAAAACAGGAAGGTCAATTCCTATTTGGTAGTTCGAATCAAAAAACTTTTCTAATATTTCTTTTTGATCAGTTTTAGGAAACATTATCTTTCTATCTATCCCTTCAATCCGTTGGGGGTTGCTAGTTCCATAAAAATTATCTCTAAATGCATTATAAATATTAAAAATTTCATCAGTATCGGTTACTTTAAAAGCGGCTTGAAAAATTTTTATCAATTCGTTTTTTTCTTTCGGGGTAAATTCACAGAATTTATATGACATATATGTATCTATTATAGGGTTAGTTTACACTCTTTAAAATCGATAATTTCAAAGTAATTTTTATGCTTTCTTGCAATTCTTGTTTTAGGTTGTGTATAAGAAATAATGTGAATTGTATTCGGTTTTAGCATTTTGATAAAGCTAAAGAAAAATGTCAGGTTATTAATATCAACAATGGCGGCAAAATATGGGACGCCTAGCAAATCAGTTTCAGATTCGGCATAATAAAACTCTTTGGATTCGGTTAGTATTATGTTGGAAACAATAAAATCCACGTATTGTTTCTTGGCGTAAATACATATTGTTTTTTCGATGCAGCATTTCATGCTTAAATTATACTCAAGAATTGGGGTTTCGTTTCGGTTTTCAGGATATTTTTTAAAAATTTGGATAAGATTGCTCTGGAAATCAAACTAAGACTCAAGGAGTCGCCCGAAAAGCTACTTATCATCAATGGCCTGATTTTTTTGAATTGGTTCGTGAAGACACGAACCAAGGCTGAGGGAAGTCCGCAAAAAAAAAATAATTAGTGAATGTCGCATTTGGTTGCACCTAACGAACAAGGCTTGGCGATGGTGGGGTTTCGAGTTCCGTCACGCTTGGCCGTCTGCCGTTGAATAGTGATAAAAAAGTTGAATTTAAGTTCCTGCTGTTCGGTCGAGTTATGTCGAGCTGGAACCGAAGTTGAATAAAGTTTCAAAAGTTGAAATACGAGTTCCGTCACGCCCCACTATTGCCAAACCTCTTGTTAGCAGCGGTTTTTATTTCGTCATTTCTTGTCCGTTTAGGTATTTGAATGATATATCCTTGTTTTCTTCCCAAAATTCATCAGGTAAAGTGGATGAAAGTTCCTCTCGTGATTTCTTTCCCGGAAAAATAACCATATTCTGATTTCGTCTGCCTGTAACAAGAATGCTCCAACCGTTAGTTACTCCATCGTAATATGATTTATCTTTATCCTTTAGTTCCTCTAATTTTTGTTTTTCTACTTCGTTTAATTTTCTTGGTGCAACAAAGGCAGTAATTACATTTTGTTCTTTGGAATTTTTATAACCAAATCGTTCATTTATTTCCATTAATCCGAAGTTAGACCTTTTATTGTCAAATTGATAAACTCTGTTTATGTCTTTTTCAAAAAGCTTGGAATCTGGCGTATATAAACCCAGTTCTTGATTTACAAGTAAAGGGTCTTGGTCGAAAAATGCTGTGATACCGTTACTATAAGCGTGAACAACTTTGGTTCTGTCATTTACTTTGGTTCCTTCGTAATTTCCGATGGCTGTAAACAAATGCTCAGGAATTAAAGGAAATAAAGAAGATACAATATCAAACTCTTTGTAACTGTCAGCCCAACTGTCTGACTTTATAAGTATTTTATTAAAATCTAAATCGTTCTTTTTGCCGATAAAAGGGGCTTTATACAATTTCTTGGATTCACATTTTACGGCATCACTTGTCACATCAATTCTGTCTGCAGAAATTAATTTGAATAAAAGCAACTTCTCAGTTAATTTATCAAATGAAGAAAGGTTGAAGTCTTTAAATTCAAGAATTTCCTTTTTAAGAAAATCCTTTATTGATAATTTTTCTTTTGTGGCTTTTTCAATTCCAGTCCATAAAATATCACCATAATCAGTATATGATAATTCGTTTATAAAAATTGCGTCTGCAAACCCGATTTTATCAAAAACAAATTTCCATAACAACTCTAATTCTTCGTCTTGTAATTTGTGTTTAGATATGTGTTCCCTCGTTTTTGAAATAACTTCTTGAATGAGTTTTTTTGAAATGTCTTCAGCTATTTTTTCATATTCTGAAGGGTAACTAACTAAAGAAGTTCTGTCGACAGTTAATTGAGGTTTGTTTTCTCCAATAAAGTTTAATATGCCATTTCTGTGCAAAGCATCGGAATAGAAGTGGCTAATACTAATTGAACGGTCGTTGACTGACACACCGTCAACACATACAGCAGATGAACCAATTTTTGGAAGAGAGTAGAATACATGTAATTCTGGGTCTATTGCTCCCGACTTAGGCAACGTAAGTGTCGTTCGATAGTGAAGAGAATCTGATTTAATATCAATTTCGTATGTTTCCAAAGAATCTTTAACCTCACTATAGTTAATATCTAACTTTACAAATCTTCCTTGACTGTTTAGGAAATCAAGAAACTCAAGGTCTTCTTTTGTAAATGTAAATTCTTTATATGTTGGTAGTATTGGTTTATTAAGAATTTCCAAATTCTCTTTGTTTTCTAAGGCAACTTCTACTTTTATGTCGGCAGGTGATATTGTAACAAATGAATTTACTAAACGATAAAGGTGGTTGTCCCAATCTTCATAAATTGTTTTGTATTTCTCAAACTGGTCAGGAAAGAAACTTGGTTTTCCTTCCAATAAAAGGTAAAGTTTATCAAGCTGTTTATTTGAAATGCTTTTGTTTTCATCAGAGAGAAGAACTTTGACTATTGTTCCTGATTCAAGTATCATTTCTTTTTCCGCATCTGTTGTTGTTTTGTAGTAAAAATTTTCATGCGGTCCATCTATTGCACATGAAACAAAATTTCCTTCTTTCGTTTTAGTAATGATTTCTATTTTGTTTCCAAGCATAAAACAAGAAAGTATACCAATTCCAAATTGCGAAGTTGGCGTAAAAGTTCCACCCCATTGAGCTTGTTTTTTATAAAAGTCCGAAGATTTGTAATATGAGTTGCCAATTTTTAATAGATAAGTTTCAATAACTTCTTTAGTCATTCCAATACCGTTGTCCTTACAGTATAAATATACTTTGTCATCAACTCGTTCAATTCCAAACTGAATTATTCCTGTTGCTTTGTGTTGAATAGTATTTGCTTCGGAAATCATGCAACGACAAGCGTCAAGAGCATTTTGATATAGCTCTCTCAAACTAGCAAACTTGTCTTTGTATAGACCAACTCCCATTAACAACTCAATGATTCTTTTTTGGTTTAACGAAAAACTTAAGCCACGCTTAGGCAGAAAAACTTTTTCATCGTTGGTAATATTTGTTCGCTCAATTTTATCTTGTAAATCAGGAATGAATGATTTGTATGATGCATTCCAATGTCTATCCAGTTTAAAATAATTTTGAATTTCAACCTCTATCCCGTCTAAGTAATTATGTAATTTGAAATATATTTCAGGTGTTTCACAATACGCTCGGAATGAAATTTTCCCGTTTTCAATTGAGTAATTTGCCCCATTATTTTTTAATGCCCATTGTAAAAAACTAAATTCGGATTGAAACAATCTTGCAGCTCTTAATTCAAGTGGAGCTCTGTCAAAACTAAAATGAATTACATCTCCTAAACGCAACAACATTGCAACCAATTGTAAATTGGTTGATTCACTACCATAATATTGAGCTGACGTATTAAATTGTTCTAAATAGCTAATATCTTCGCCATGAGACCTACAAACTAAAGCCAAATCTTTAGCTAATTTTTTACCCCAAGCGGGTTGTTCAAATGAATTGCCAAAAATAGATTCTAAATTGTTTACGTAGGTTTCAATTCTTATATGGTGAGTTGCCCGAATGTAATCGGTTCTAATAAAAGTATTTAGACTTTCAAAGTCTACTTTACTACTAACCTTTCGAAGTTGCTCTGCAAAACCATTTCTATAATTTTGATATTCAATTAGCATTGAAGCAAGATAATTTATCAAATCGTCCTCGCTGTTTGGCGTAAACAACCATTTTTTAACGTCACTTTCAAATGCTCCGTAAAAAGAGATTTTGTTGTCATTGACAACGTTTTTTGCATAGGAAATTTTAAAAGGTTCTTTTAAGTCATGGCAGATTGATTTGTCGTTGACTTTGAATTTGTCTGTTCCCTCTGTAAATTTTAACACATTAAGTTCCCAGTCTGACGGTGCCATAGCACAGTCATGAAAAAAGGAAGAAAGGTGAAGTAAAAAAAGCTCGTAAGTGGAAAGTTTTTTTATGTTGTCTGCTACAAGTTTTTCAATATTGAAAATTACCTTTTCGCTATGTTTTTCATCATGAATGTCAAATTCAGGTAAAACATTAGTAATTCGCTTTAAATGATTACGTGCTTTTTTCTCTAGTTCGTCAGCAAGATTATATAGCTTCAATTCGATTTTAACTGAATCACTTGGATTTTGGCTTCTTTTTTCTAATTCGTCTATGATTGTCATATTAAGATGAAATATTTTTTTTGTTTCGAGGTGTCCTCCAAAATCGCTGCTAACTCTCTAATTTACGCAACTCCCTCAAAAATTTCAAGCTGCTAATCAACATTTTACTGTTATATATTTCCAATTGTTGTAACACCAATCCATTTTTTATTAACTGTGTATAAATGTTTGTAGTCGTTTGGTGTTGGTTTTTCTAACTCAATCGCTTCTTACAAGGAACAAAAAACCCTCCGGCATTTACACACCGGAGGGTTGACTATTAATTGGTTTGCTTTTGGCATTGAGCGTTACGCCTTAAGCATTCTGCTTTTTGAATTCTCCCTTCGACGGGCTCAGGGTGACATTTCGCTGCTCAGGGTGACATTGCGTTCAGGATGACATAGTGCTCAGAGTGATCGTTCGTTTTTGGAACAGGCCTTTCTGTTTCACCGGTGTCTCACCAAGAGGACTTAAAGATTCAACTGTATGAATCCCTAGGCGGACGAAAGCTTTCTGCTTTAAGCATTAAGCACTCCGCTCTAAGCCTTCAGCCTCGCACAACGGTTCAGGCCGCTTGAGCGTCCCGACCCTAATAACTCACCACCTGTTCTTCAATCGTCTTTGGTAATTCTCTCCACTCATATTGCTGTGTGCGGAGCTGGGGTTCAAAGCCGGCTTCTTTAATAGCATCCTGTATACTCTTGTAGGTAAAACGGTGAGGGGCACCCGCAGCGCTTACCACATTTTCTTCCAGCATAATACTTCCAAAATCATTGGCGCCTGCATGTAAGGCCAGTTGTGCGGTTTGTTTGCCTACGGTTAACCAGCTAGCCTGTATGTTCTTCACATTAGGCAGCATGATACGGCTCAACGCAATCATACGGATGTATTCTTCGGCTGTGGTCAAATTATGTACACCACGGATCTTGGCCAGCAGTGTGTCCACATCCTGGAAGGTCCATGGAATAAAGGCCAGGAATCCTTTTGCTTCGGCCGGTTTGCGGCTCTGCACTTCACGTATTTTTTCTAAATGCTCAAAGCGTTCACGCAGGGTTTCCACATGTCCAAACATCATCGTAGCACTGGTGGTGATGTTGAGCTTATGTGCTTCATGCATAATATCCAGCCATTCCTGTGCACCACACTTGCCTTTGCTGATGAGGCGGCGCACCCGGTCGATCAGTATTTCGGCACCGGCGCCGGGCAGTGAATCCATACCGGCTTCTTTCAATGCTTTCAACACTTCATGGTGTGTGCTTTTGGCCAGTTTGGTGATGTGGGCTACTTCGGGCGGACCGAGGGTATGCAGTTTAATCGATGGATATAATTGTTTGAGTTGTTTAAACAGGGTGGTGTAGAACTCCAGCCCCAGTTCGGGATGGTGGCCGCCCTGCAGTAACAATTGATCGCCACCCCAGCGGATGGTTTCTTCAATCTTTACTTTGTAGGTTTCAATATCGGTGATGTACGCTTCAGCATGTCCGGGTACACGAAAGAAATTACAGAACTTACAATTGGCAATACATACGTTGGTGGTGTTCACGTTCCGGTCGATCTGCCAGGTTACTTTGCCATGCGGCACCTGTATTTTACGCAGTTCATTGGCTACGTGCATCAGCTCGGCTAAGGGAGCGTTTTCAAATAAGTAAATGCCTTCATCGACAGTAAGAAATTCAAACGCCAATGCTTTTTTGTAGAGTTCGTTCAGATTCATGTTATTGATTTCAACGTTGAGAAACGGAATGGTGACCCTTGTGTTCCCCGTGGCCTTTCTTTGTGCCTTTGCGGTTCAAAAGAATCGAATCTTGCAAAAGTACAGCCTCCGTCCTTACCCACCACGAAGCGTTTATCAAATTTTACTTGTCTGTTTAAGAAGGATTCAATTACCTTACTAAGGCTATGAGAAAGAACACACTGCTTGGATTGCTGCTGCTGGGAGCTCTGGGTTTGTTTGCCCAGGAAACCAAAATGCCCCGGGCCAACCTGCTCACCCGTTTTAAGTTTGAACAGGTAACAGGCGGTATTGTAGTGGTACGTGCCACTCTTGATCATTTCAAAGACACACTCAATTTTATCATGGATACCGGTAGCGGCGGTATTTCACTGGATACGGCAACCACGATTCGTCTTAAACTCCCTTTGGAACCCAGCGAAAGAACGGTAAGGGGTATCGGGGGCATCCGGAAGCTGAGTTTTTACAAACAGGGCACGCTTCATTTTCCCGGACTCAATGTTGAGAATCTTGATTTTCATGTGAATGATTATGAAATTCTTTCAGAGGTCTATGGCATCCGGGTCGACGGGATTATCGGGTATTCCTTTTTTCGGCGCTACATTGTTGCGTTTAATTACGATCAGCAGGAGATGTCTGTATATACACCCGGCTCTTACCAGTATCCCCGCAGCGGATTTTTTCTGAACCCTCAGTTTGTTAGCATTCCGCTCAATGCACATGAAATAACCGATCGCACTACGTTTAACTCCAATCTCTATTTCGATAGTGGTGCCGGCTTGTGTGTGATGTTGTGTGAGCAGTTTATGAAAGACAGTGCTTTTGCAAAAGCCAACCGTAAAGTGGTGGCTACACAGGTGGAAGGAATGGTGGGTAAAATCACTATGCGGTTATCTGTGATGAAAAAAATGAAACTGGGAAAGTATACATTCAGGAATGTGCCAATACATATTTATAATGATTCGGTGAATGTGTTTGGATACCCGGGTGTGGTGGGGTTGCTGGGGTCTGATCTGTTGCGCCGTTTCAATATTGTGCTCAATTATCCCGAACGCCGGATTCACCTGGTGCCCAATTCTCATTTTTCAGATCCGTTTGACTATTCCTATACGGGTATGAGTTTTTATTTTATAGATGGCAAGGTGGTGATTACAGAAGTGCAACAGGGTTCTCCTGCCGATGAAGCCGGATTTCAACCCGGTGATGTTATTTTCGGCGTGGAAAATAATTTCACGAATAACATACAGCAATACAAGTCCATCATACAAAACCAGGGCGAAAAACTGCGGTTGATCATTTTCAGGGACGGTAAGCCTATGATGTTAATGCTCAAGGTGGCAAGTATTCGCTGAAGGATCCGTTAATTTATAAACCGGCTCTCGGTTTGTAAGAACGTTTTGCCGAATTTTACAGCTTCAACTGTCGCCGGAAGCGCTCAAGGGCGGTTATAATTATTCAATCAACTCCCTCTTTGCTTCGTACCTTTCCGGCCGCTGCAAACTGATTATTACTATGATTCAATTTGAACGGTTTTTATTGAAGAACGGATTAAAACTGCTGGTGCATGAAGACACATCCACACCCATGGCGGTGGTGAATGTGTTGTATGATGTGGGTGCAAGGGATGAAAACGAAGAACAAACCGGTTTTGCCCATTTATTTGAACACCTCATGTTTGGCGGTTCCATCAATATCGAAAGTTATGATGAACCCCTGCAACTGGCCGGTGGTGAAAACAATGCCTACACCACCAATGATTTAACCAATTATTATTGTCAGCTCCCTGCCGAAAATATTGAAACGGCTTTCTGGCTGGAAAGTGATCGTATGCTCAGCCTGGCCTTTAGCGAAAAGAGTCTCGATGTGCAACGCAAAGTGGTGAGCGAAGAATTCAAAGAACATTATCTCAACAAGCCTTATGGCGATGTATGGCATAAGATGCGGGAGATGGCTTACAAAGTGCATCCGTATAAATGGATGACCATTGGCAAAGAACTCAAGCATATTGAAGATGCACAATTGAAAGATGTAAAGAATTTCTTCTTTAAACACTATACGCCCAGCAATGCCATACTGGTGGTGGCCGGTAATGTGAAAGCAGCAGAAGTGCTGAAGCTCACCGAAAAATGGTTTGGTTCTATTCCTGCCGGTGAAAAATATGTACGTGCCATTCCGCAGGAACCAAAACAAACCGAAGCCCGTCGCCTCGAAGTAAAAGCCGATGTGCCGGTGGATGCATTTGTAAAAACATGGCATATGGCTTCCCGTTTGGAGCGTGGTTATTATGTGGCCGACCTGGTGAGTGATATACTGGGTGGCGGTGCCAGCAGCCGTTTGTATCAAACACTGGTGAAGGAAAAGCAATTGTTCAGCAGTATTGATTGCTACCATTTCGGAAGTGTTGATGCCGGATTGTTTACCATTGAAGGGAAACTGGTAAAAGGGGTGAACATTGCCGATGCAGAAAAAGCAGTGAGCGAAGTGGTGGAACAACTGAAGCAGGTGCCGGTGGATGAAAAGGAATTACAAAAGGTGAAGAACAAAACCGAAAGCACCATCCTGTTTGAAGATATGAGTGTGATGAGCCGTGCCAACAGCCTTGCTTTTTACGAACTGCTGGGCGATGCGCAGTTGATGAACGAAGAACTGAGCCGCTATCAATCCATTACTGCCGCTGAGCTGATGGAAGAAAGCCGGAAATTATTTGATGAATCCAACAGTAATACTTTGTATTACTTAGCAAAGAACTGATACATGAGTGTACTAACTGAAACGATTAACCGAAAAGCGGCGCCTGCTATCAAAGACGCAACGGAGTTTGATTTAAAACTCAAACCTTACGATTTATACAAGCTGGATAATGGTGTGGAAGTATATGCCGTACAGGCGGGCACACAGGAAGTAATGAGCCTGGAACTGGTGTTCTACGCCGGTAACTGGTATGAGCAACAGAACAATATTGCAGCTGCAACCAACTTCCTCATTAAAAATGGAACCACCAATCAAACCGCTTTTCAGCTGAATGAACATTTTGATTACTATGGTTCGCACCTCAGCCGTGGTTGTTATAATGAAACAGCGAATATCATTCTGCATTGCATCAACCGCCACCTTGGTAAACATTTACCGGTGATTGCCGAAATGCTTACAGAGGCAACCTATCCGCAACAGGAGCTGGATATCTTCAAACAAAATGCGAAACAACGTCTCACGGTTAATTTGAAGAAATGTGATTTTGTAGCCGGACGATTGATTGATGAATATGTGTACGGATTCAAACATCCGTATGGTGTATATAGCCATGAAGCTGATTACGATGCATTGCAACGGGAAACACTGGTGGATTACTACAACCGTTTTTATACCAACGGACGCTGTGTGATTTTTGCGGCCGGTTTGTTGCCCGATGATTTTGTGCAGCAACTCAACAGTACCATTGGTCAGCTGCCGCTCAACAGCCGGGCATTACCGGTGATTGAACATCCGTATGCACCTGCAACTGAAAAGAAATACCGCATTATCAATGATGCAAACGGAGTACAAGGTGCCATTCGTTTGGCAAGGCCTTTTCCTACCAGGCATCATCCCGATTTTCCCAAGGTACAGGTGTTGAACACACTGTTTGGTGGTTTCTTTGGCTCCCGGTTGATGAGTAATATCCGGGAAGACAAAGGCTATACCTACGGCATTCACAGTTATATACAGAATCACTTGCATGATACGGCATGGATGGTTTCAACAGAAGCCGGAAGGGATGTATGCGAAGCAACGATTACAGAAGTATATAATGAAATGGAATTGCTGCGTGACGAACTGGTGGATGCAGAAGAACTGCAGCTGGTTCGTAATTACCTGATGGGCACGATTCTGGGAGATCTGGATGGTCCGTTTCATATCATTGGCCGCTGGAAGAATATCATTTTAAACGGATTGGATGCTTCGTACTTTTATCAATCAGTAGATGCAATAAAAAACACATCTGCCGAAGAATTGAAACAGCTGGCTGAGAAGTACCTGCAACCGGATGATTTTTATGAATTGGTGGTTGTATAGGGCTGAATGCAGAATGCTCAATGCTTAGTGCTGAAAGCATAAACAAAGCTGAAGTTGGAAGATAGAATGTAGAAGTAGTGAGGCAGGAAGCAGGTTCATCATTAATTGAATCCCCCTTCAGCGGTTCATAACCCTGACGGCGGATTTTATAAAAAAATAAAGTCAATGAAATTTCTAATCAAAGTCCTCATAACAGCTGTGAATGCATTTGCACTCACGTATATATTACCGGGTATTCATATCCGTGATTTTATAACAGCATTGATTGTGGCATTGGTATTATCTGTTTTAGATGCAGTGGTAAAACCGCTATTGATATTATTTACATTACCCGCCACCATCTTTACACTCGGACTCTTTTTATTTGTGGTTAATGCTGTCATCATTTTAATAGATGCTTATTTTGTAGGTGGGTTTGAAATCAGCACACCGAAATTCTGGTATGCGTTGTTGTTCAGCATCTGTTTGTCGTTTGTGAATTCCATTGTTCACAAGATGGTATTGAAAGAAGAAAAAAAGAGTAATTCCTGATAACGAATATGCAATTCGATAGAAAAAATCTTACCAACGATCAGCTTGTCCATATTTACCGCAGCCTGTTATGGCCCCGCATGATAGAAGAAAAAATGCTGGTGCTGTTACGACAGGGAAAAATCAGTAAATGGTTCAGTGGCATTGGACAGGAAGCGATTGCTGTGGGTGCCACTATGGCCCTGCAATCTGACGAATGGATTATGCCCCTGCACCGCAATCTCGGTGTATTCACCACCCGTGAGATGCCGTTGAGCAAACTTTTCATGCAATGGCAGGGAAACAAAGAAGGTTATAGTAAAGGGCGTGAACGCAGTTTCCATTTCGGAAGCAAAGAACATTATGTATGCGGTATGATTTCGCATTTGGGTCCGCAACTGGCATTGGCCGATGGTGTGGCGCTGGCTTACAAACTCCGCAAAGAAGAGAAAGTATCTCTGGCTTTTACCGGGGAAGGCGGCACCAGCGAAGGAGATTTTCATGAAGCATTGAATGTGGCAGCGGTATGGAACCTGCCTGTGATTTTTATTATTGAAAACAATGGCTACGGGTTGAGTACGCCCACCAATGAACAATACCGTTGCGAAAGCCTGGTAGACCGGGCAAAGGGATACGGCATGGAAGGCGTTCGTATTGATGGGAATAATATACTAACGGTGCTGGATACTGTAAAAGGTGTTCGGGAGTATTGCATCAAAGAACAGAAACCGTATCTGATTGAATGCATGACCTTCCGCATGCGGGGCCATGAAGAAGCAAGCGGAACAAAGTATGTACCGGAGTACCTGTTTGAACAATGGAAACAAAAAGATCCCATCAGCAATTTTGAAGAATACCTGAAGGAGGAACAAGTACTCACAACAGCATCTATTGAATCTATCCGTGATGAATTCAAACAAAAGATTGAAGCAGAACTGCAGCTGGGCTTCCAGGCAAAACCAATCGTTCCCCGGTTGAAAGAAGAGATAGCGGATGTATTTGCACCGGTACCTGCTTCAACAACAGAACGCATTGATAACAGTGCTGTTGATTTCAGAATTCAGCAGGCATTGCAGGGAACACGTTTCCCGCCACCCGATGCACGTTTTATTGATGCAATCAAAGAAGCGCTTCATCAGAGCATGAAGCAGCACAGCAACCTCGTGTTGATGGGACAGGATATTGCCGAGTATGGAGGGGCCTTTAAAATCACCGAAGGATTTGTATCAGAGTTCGGAAAGGCAAGAGTGCGCAACACACCTATTTGTGAAAGTGCGATTGTGGGCGCTGCATTGGGATTGAGTATGGAAGGATTCAAGGCGATGATGGAAATGCAGTTTGCCGATTTTGTGACCGTAGGCTTCAACCAGATTGTAAACAACTTAGCCAAAATATATTACCGCTGGGGGCAGCAGGCAGATGTGGTGATCCGCATGCCCACAGGAGCCGGAGTGGCTGCCGGTCCGTTTCATTCACAAAGCAATGAAGCCTGGTTTACGAAAGTACCGGGATTAAAAATTGTGTATCCATCCACTCCGATGGATGCAAAGGGATTGCTGATTGCTGCTATTAATGATCCCAACCCGGTGATGTATTTTGAACATAAAGCATTGTATCGTTCGGTGAGTGGTGTGGTGCCGCCCCAGTATTACGAAATTGAAATCGGCAAAGCACGGCATGTGCGTAGTGGCGAAGATATTTCCATCATTACTTATGGCGCCGGTGTGCATTGGGCCGAAGAATATGCGAAAGCACATCCGGAACTTTCTGCAGACATACTTGATTTGCGCACATTAGCTCCGCTGGATTATGAAGCCATCCGTGCATCGGTGCAACGTACAGGAAGAGTACTGGTGCTGCACGAAGACACACTCATTGGTGGTATTGGTGGTGAAATTGCTGCATGGATTGCCGAACATTGTTTTCAGTTGCTGGATGCACCGGTGATGCGCTGTGCATCATTAGATACACCCATTCCTTTTAATATAACATTGGAGCAACAGTTTTTAGCGAAAGCAATGCTGAATGAAAAAGTTAGTAAGCTGATTTCGTATTAGTATATAGGTGTTCTGTAAAAGTGAAGAAGGGAAAGTAAAGAAAATAGAATTCAGGGCGGCAGAACTTCCGCAGTAAGAAAAGATAGTTAGGCTGTGCGTATAGGTATCAGAGATTCGCAACGGCAGGACAAAAGTCGACTTTTTACCCGACCTGCAACTCACAGAAATCTGTGATTTTTAAAAAAAATGCCGTTTAGTGAAAATGGGACGCAATTTCGGCCCGGGAATGCATGTTTAACTTACTGTAAATGTTTCGGGTATGCGTGAACAACGTATGCATACTGATATTGCATCTTTCTGCAATCACTTTATGGGGTAAACCTTCAATAATCAGGTCCAGAATCTCTTTTTCCCGTTTGGTGAGATTGTATTTTTCCATCTCTTCCCGCCTGGATTTCACAGGTTTGTTGAAGTACTCCAGCACTTTGCGGGCAATTTTCCCATTCATGATGCTTTCTCCGTTATAAACGGCATGAATGGCTTCAATAATCCGCTCCGGGTTATCTTTTTTCAATAAATAACCCTGGGCTCCGGCTTTTATTGAGTTGAATATTTTATCATCGTCTTCAAAAACAGTGAGCATAAAAATACCGGCTTCGGGTAAGTGTAGTTTCAGCAACGGTACACTTTCTATGCCTGATCGTTCGGGCAAATCAATATCCAGAATAATGACGTCGGGCTTTGATTTGTAAAGCGGATCGGGATTGATCAGGCTTTCTGCACTATACACCAGCAATAAATCTTTATGCCGGCTTATTAAAAACCGGAGCGCTTGTAAATACGAAAGATTATCTTCTACTATGGCAACTCTGATCATAGTTTAAAGTTAGCATTTTTGTTACACAGGAACTGAAATTGAAATAGTGGTGCCTTCTTCAACAACAGCTTTAAAAATACCATTTAATTCTTTGATGTGTTGCTGAATATTGGTTAATCCGTTTCGCTGGCTGCCGGTAAGCAGTTCTGTATCTAATCCTTTACCATTATCTTTTACCTGGAGAAACAATTGACGGTTCTTTAAGGAAATACGGATGCTGAGTTCATTGCAACGGGAGTGTTTAAATGCATTATTGATTAACTCCTTAGCCACTAAGTAAATCGTATTCTTAACGGGCAATGCAATGCTTTCTGGTTCATCAATTCCTTCTTTGTTGAAATGGAGTTTGATTTGCTGGGCACGTGCCAGCGGTTCGGCATAAGAATAAATCCGGTTGGCGATGCTGGCAATAGAGTCATATTTGGGATTGATGTTCCACACAAGATCATCCAGCTTGCCTACAACATCCTGAATATTTTTACTGATCTCTTCGAGGTAAGGTTCTTTATCCTGCTCTTCTTTTGCAATATTGGTATAGATATTAATACTGCTGAGTGTAGCTCCTATATCATCATGTAAATTACTGCTGATGCGTTTGCGTTCTTCTTCCAATGCAATTTTATTTTCAAACTCTTTTCCCTGAACAGCCAGTTTGGTTTTGTAATAATCTCTTACAAATAACACAACCACACTCACTACAAACAGAAATGCTATTGCTTTTACCCATGATTGCTGGTGCCAATGAGGTTCCACTGTAACAGGGAACAGCATGCTTTCGCTTTCCTGTCCGAAGCGATCCACCGCTTTTACTTCCAGTGTGTAATCACCAGGCGGCATTAATTCCAGTTCACGAGTTCCCTCCCTGCTCATCATCCATGTACTATCGGCACCGAGTAAACGTGTTTTATAGGTGATTTCTCCGAGGCTTTTATAGGAGAAGCCAAAAAACTCAAACGAAATTTTTTGTCCGTAAGGATAATGCATTTTCTCATTTCCCTGTTCGCTGTACAATTTAGGAGGATGAATGCCCACAGTTTCGTTTAAAGTCATGATGGCAATACCCCTGTTCGTTCCAATGTAACAGGTATTTCCATAACGAATCACATCTGTTATATAATCTGATGGTAAGCCTGTGCTTTCATTGTATGTTCTGATTCTTTTGATGACACCTGAATGGTTCCATTCCACAAGATTGATTCCATGTGCTGTACAGATCCACAAAGAGGCAGAATCATCCCAAACAACTTTATTAATATTGTTAGAAGAGATGAGCGGGTATTTCAACACCGTTTCTTTTTCTTTATTTTTTATAAGTACCCCGTTATTATCGGTTCCTATAGCAGTCGTGTTATTAAATGTTGCTATACTGGTGATGGTTTCTTCCAGGTGCGGCAGTGCCGGTTCTATTCTGAAATTACTGTCGGTATCGGGCTTCAATGCAAATAATCCTTTGGTGGTTCCAATGAGTATTTCATTGTTCCAGCTTTTTTCAATCGCTGTTTGACGAATGATTTTCAACAGCTTTGTTTGAGGTACTGCTTTAATTCTGTTTTTATTGTTGAAAAAATAAATTGCCTTACTGGTAATTACAAAAATGGTATCTCTGGTAAATTCAATGTCTTTAAAGGAGCCGCCCCCTTCCAGTAAGTACTGGTTGTTCCATTGTCCGGGTTTGTTATAAACTTCACTCACTAATCCAAGTATATTATTTCCGGCAACGAGCAATGTGTCTTTGAAGGGAACCAGCTCTGAAATGTTGTTAAACTCAGCAATGGATGAAGGGATCTGAATGGTTTTGATATTTGGAAAAGAATCGTTGGTTAAAGGGAAGCAGCTGATTTTACCTTGAGGATGCCCCGCAAATACATGGTTTTTAAATACACTCATTGAAAGAATCTTATCATCGCATAAGCCGTTTTTCTGATTCACAACTTTTATGAATGGGTTCAGGCATAAGAACACGCCGTCGTTATAAGTGCCCAGCCAGTAGTTGTTTTCATTGTCAATAAAACTGAGTGTGGAAAAGGAAGCGGGTTGAAACTCCAGTTCCTGTTCTGGTTTGGCTATATTGATGATGCGGATGGAGTTGTTGAAATGGCTCACGGACAGGATGCCCGGCTTAATGATCTCAACCACATTAACCGCATTTCCAAGTGGTATGGTATTCATTTTTTCCACCACCTTGTTTTTCATCTTGTAGATACTGATGAATTTCTTGGATAATAACAGCAATGTGTCTCCGTAAAACTCAATACGGTAAGGTTTATAAATAAATTCATTGGCGGCAATGCCGTTTTCAGTCAGTTCTTTTTTCAGCAGATCTATAGTGGATTGAGAAATTGTTTTTAATCCGAAGGCAGACCTGTAAGTGTAAGATGGGGCAGGATGCAAATGGGGATCGGTGATGGTTGTGCTCCTGTTCTCCACTGCAAAGGCATCCTGCTTGAAACCTGAGTTAAGACACAACCAGTTGTCGGACGAAAAACGCAGTGAGCTAAACGTGGTGATACCAATCCGGAAACTGCTGTTTAATTCTGAAGACTTGTGAATTTTTCCATTCTGATAAAAAGAAACTGTTTGATCGGAAGAGTAAAAAAACACTCTTCCTTTCATGTCTTCTGCAATGCGGTACACTTCGTTGGTGCCCAGCCCGTCATTAGAAGTAAAGAGACGAAATTGTTTCCCATCAAACCGGCACACCCCTTTATCGGTTGCAATCCAGATAAAACCGTTTTTATCCTGGTGAATATAATAGACAAGATTGCTGGGTAACCCATTCTGATCGGTATACTGTATGAAATGCTGCTGACTCCTGCCGTATGCACACAGAAATAGAGTGATGAATAAGGTGAAGTAGCGTTTCATGTATCAAAGATGAAAAAAAGATCACCAACCTGCATGAATGAAGGCGGTTTCTTTATCAATAAAGGATTTGTAAAGTTGTTGAGTAATGTCCCCGACAGATCCTTTGCCAATTTTTTGTTGGTTGATTGCTGTCACTGCCCATAATCGTTTGGTGGTGCTGCTGATGAACACTTCATCTGCCTGCAACAATTCATCTACAGAAACAGGCCTGATCTGTACCGCCATTTGTTTTTCTGCCAGTTCCAGTATGTGCTTTCGGGTGATGCCATGCAGGATTTTCTCGGAAGGTGTAATTAAATGCCCGTCCTTACTAATCATGAAAATGTTGGAACGGGGCAACTCTGAAACAGAACCAGAATGCGTGTACAACACATCATCTGCACCCGCCTGCTTCACCTGTTCCTGTAAGTAAACACCTATGAGATAATTGACGGACTTTACATGTGGTAATTCTCTTGTGTGTTCGTAGGTAATCAACCGGATGGATCTGACCTCAGCCGGGTTATTGTTCATCAGCAAGGGTTGTTGTGTGATGATGAGGTTGGGTGATGCCGGCGAATATCCATCGGAAGAAACACCACCGGTGATGGTGATACGGATGCCTGAATCAGGACAATCATTTTTTTGAATGAGTTCACGGATAATCTGCTTCAGTTGATCTCTTTTGTAACGGATGGGAAGACGTAATGCCGCAGCAGAACGTTCCAGCCGGTCAATATGATCGTCTATGAACAATGGAATTCCATTCACCGTTCTGAAAAAATCAAACACGCCATATCCTCTTTGTACCGACAGGTCGGCAACGGGAATTAAGGCCTCATCTGCAATAACCCATTGATCATTTATAAAACTCCACATTGTTTATTCTCCCGGATGATAACTCCGTTCTTTATGTTTTAATACATCTTCTTTATAATACAACACTTCTTTAAACTGTCCTTTTGTATACATCACCAGCTGATCTTTAAAATGTGGTGATTGTATATTTCCGCTCACACCACCGGCCAATAATGATTTGGCCTTGATACGTGGACCAAATTCAACAGCGCAAACAAAACTGTTGCCACTGGTGCCGTAACGTTTCACCGTGCCCGGATAATAATTACTGTTATATGCAGGCAACATACCCCATGCAGATGAAGCAAACGCAACAGGAACACTTTCTTTTGCATCATCATATTTCTGCCGTATTTCATTACTCACCCGTTGATAGCGGTTGATTTGTCCCCATGCCACGTTCCAGCTTCCGTACCGTTGCTGAAACAAACGGAGCACTTCGCCCAGCGGTTTCAATAACTGATCCGGTGTTGCATTGGCAGCAAAGTGTTGAGTGGTTTGTACCTGGTCTGTTTCCCCGTCTTCAATATAAACCTTGCGAAGCTGTGGTCCCAACAATTGTGCCCATTCTATGGCAAGAGCAGTTGCAACTGATTCTTCGGCTACACGGTAATCCCATTGCTTTAACAGGGAAATGGGTTCGTTTAACTGTATTGCTAAACTATCATTGCCTGCTGCTGCATGCGCTTTTAATAAGGCCGGAATCAGTATTTCAAAAGCAGTGAGATAAGTGTCGTAACCCGCAGCAATGATTTTATCAATGGTGAATTTGTTTTCTTTTTCCAGTACACGTACGGCATTGATACCACGGAAGTTTTCACCGTCTGGTGCCATGTAAACGGGATAGCTGGATTTAAGCAGACTTTGATTGCCGCTCACAGTAAACGGAGTGGAGTTGCAGTTTTGAATCCATCCGTTGGAGGGATTGTACACATGCACAATTTCATCCAGTTGATGCAGTCCCTTCCATTCGGTTGCTTTGGTAGTTCCATCCACCACTTTGCCCCAGTTAAACTTTGGATCCCGTTTGGGCATAAAATTCCCATGCCAGTAAGCTATGTTTCCCTTCTTATCTGCAAACACGGTGTTGTTGGATGTGTTTACACGCAGGTCCATTATTTTTTTATACTCGTCGAACCCTTTTGCTTTGGTGCGCAGCCAGCTTTGAACGAGCCCGTTCATATCACGGTTGTTTGCTTTCACACTTATGAGTTGCCCGTCTTTCTGTGCCATCACCGGACCGTGATGTGTGAAATAAGTGATGATTGTTTTTTTGCTGATGGTGTTTCCGTCTTTGTATTGCACTACCATTTTCTTTTCGGTAACCGGCAACCATTGATTGTTGTATTTATAATAAAAACGGTTGTTGAGTTTGGTGATTTTTTCGCTGTACATATCGCTCACATCGGCACTGCTGCTGGTGTGCATCCATCCGCAGTTGGAATTAAAACCCTGGTAAATGAAAAACTGTCCCCATGTAACAGCACCGTATGCGTTCAACCCGTTCTTACTTACCATGTGCACTTCCGGACGGAAATAAAAAGTGGTGTGCGGATTGATATACAAAATCGCATGTCCGTTTTGTGTTCGTGAAGGGGCAATGGCAAACCCGTTTGATCCATCTGTTTTTTCCTGCTGGGCATTCGCTACGTGCACAAACGAAGAACTGTTGGTTGAAAAAGAACCGGTGTGATTCATGGAGTTGCCGCTGTAGAATTCTTTTACATCTTCTTCTGTAATGGTACCTGTGGTGATGGCACCAATGCTTCCATCGGTCCACAGTAACGGATACCAGGGCTTGAACCGCTTTAATAAAGCCGGTTTTGTTTGCGGATGTGTATAGAGGTAATAATTAATTCCATCGGCCCAGGCTGTAAGTAATTGCTTCAGCCATACTGGTGCTTTGTTGTAATCAGCTACGGCAGCTGCACTGTCGATCACCAATCGTACATAGAGATCATTGTAAATATCCTGTTCACCGGTGACTTCTGATTTTCGTCCCAGCTTTTCGATGTAATTCATCTCCACTCTTGCAAAATCATCTTCGCATTGTGCATAGAGTAATCCAAATACCGCATCTGCATCGGTATTTCCATATACATGCGGAATGCCCCAGTTATCACGGATGATGGTTACATTTTTTGCCTGCAGTTTCCAGCGTTTGATTTCTGCCGGAGTAAAGGATTGGGCAAATAATTGCAGGGGTGCTATCAGTAAGACAAGCCATTTCATCATAACAAGCAGTTCATTCAGGTTACTAATACTTAAAGCTAAGTATTCAGGCTTACCTGAACAAGCGCTGTCAGATGTCGTCGTTCATATGTGTGATAGCAGCGGTGGTTGTTTTGGGTTTCTTGCGAAAATCGGGTTGCCAGTAGAAAAACCAGCGGATGGTGTGGTTTTTTGTGTATTGGTAACCACTCAGTTTTTGTTGATACACGAACATATAACCAAAATCAAACGATAATGTTTTTGTTACCTGTTGACGAATACCACCAAACAAACGGTTCTGATCAAAAGAATTGTACACAATATCTTTTCCCGTTTGCATCAGCAGTTCATCTGATAATGCAAGGGTGGGTACTTTTTTGTTTTTGCTTAACGGAATGGAAAGTGCCAACTGATAACGGAAACGGGTGGTGTAACGGTAAGAATCGGTTAATGCATTGTTGACGATTTTTTGTACCCAGCGTTCTTCAATACGCAGACGGTTGGAAACATTTACTTTTCCTACTGTTTGATTTAATTGGAACTGTTGTACAATCCTGTTTTCATTGGTGAACAATTCTGTTGCATTGGTCCGGTTGGCCAGCCACATATGTCCCACAGCTAATGCTGTTGAAAATTTATCAGTCACAGCGTAACCGGCACCAATACGAGTATAATAAAAGCTGTTGTTTTTTAAATAGTCGGTGCGGCGAATATGCAAATCAGCAATCACACTCCACTTGCCACACACTTTTGCATTAGTGTTTACACTCCACCAGAAATGATTTTGTGTTTGAACCGAACGGGCTGTTTGTTGTGCATGTAAACCTGTAATAAAGAATAAGGTAACGATAAAAAACGAAACTGTTTTCAAAACGAATGTTGTTGTTGAGGCCGCAAAGGTACTTGCTCTTATGTGTTTGAATGTGAGATCAATCACCATAAAAACTGATGATCATTCTTTAAACAGTTGTTCGCTTTTTGAAAGATTGCCATTTTCCATACGTTGCACTTCGCCACAACCATTCAATAGGGCCAAACTGAAAATAGCGTAACCAGTAAGTGCTGATGATCACCTGCAGGATAAACACAATCCATGCAAAAATGGTATAATAAACCGGACCTACTTCCCGTAACATTCCAAATCCTGCACCAAAGAAAACAATCGTGCCAATTACTGAATGCAGAATATAATTTGTGAAGGCCATCTTTCCGGCCGGTTGTAATAGTTTGATAATGGCCAGTCCGGGTTTGGTTAAAGCTGCAAGGAAGAAGAGCGACATAAAGGCCATTGCCAACGGAGCAATGCCTGTAGCATACACAATAGTGCGGTAGAAACCTTCTATTTGTAAACTATAATAAGCGTCTGATTCCATGTATTGCGCCAACAGATAATTGCTGGGCAAACCAATCACCAGCCCGGCTATAGCAATTTTGGTCAGCAGTGTTTTATTGATGAGTATTTGTTTGTAACGGTTTTCATGCCCCATGAGATAACCAAGAATAATCATTCCCAGCACTTTGAAAAAACGATCCTGGAATAGTAAATCACCATAACGGAAAAAGATACCCGAAAGCAGTGTTTTTAACTGGTCGATATAGTTTCCATGTTTGATATTATGGATGAACAATTCAAAACCCTGCAGTCCGCTGCTGTTGGTTCCCTGCAGCCACTTGTCAACTGTATCACCGGTTTGAAAAACAATACCGGCCGGTGCCAGAAGTACCGGAAATTTCATTTTGAGATAATAGAGCGGAACGGGTAATAAAAGACAGATAATTGCAGTGATCAGTAGTTTCCGGCTGCTCCATTTCCGTATCCACAGAAACACAAATCCCACCAGTGCATAAAACGCAACAATATCTCCGCTCCACAGTAGTAACAGGTGTGCAAGGCCCAGCAGTAGCATGAAAGTTAAACGGCGGCGCATAAACGAAGCCGGACTGATACCTTTCACTTCACTCCGTTGCAGCTGAATAGCAATACCCCAGCCAAACAGAAAGCTGAAGATGGAATAAAATTTTCCTTCAATAAATACATGTTGCCAGAACTGAAAGGAGTGATCCAGCTGGTGAAACCAGGGGCCACTATTATCTGGCTTGAATTCATAAAAAGAGAAGCCCACGCCAAGGTTAGCAATGAAAATTCCGAGAATGGCAATGCCACGGAGAGCATCCATTAATATAATACGTTCGTTGTTGTGTACGGGATGAATGCTTGAATGCGTCATAAAGGATTAGTTGGCAGATGATGTTTGTGTTTTTTTGAGCGGTTGTAATTTCCAGTAAGTGAGGCTGCGCCAGATCCATTCAAACGGACCAATGCGGTAAAAATGTAACCATATATAACTGAAAACAATGTTGAGTATCCATACGCATGCAACAACCATGTATAGTTGATAGCGTTGCAGTTGATTGAACAGGTTGAATCCATAACCATAGAATAATAAGCTGCAGGTGATGTTCTGCAGCAGATAGTTGCTAAAAGCCATTTGTCCCACTTTGCCCCATGCGTTGAACAGGAAGCGGAACCAACCCTGTTTGTAAAAGAACATAATCATACCCAGGTGGCCGAGTGTTAATCCCAATCGTCTTACTTCATAGGTTCCTATAAGGGAACGTTCCAGCATTTTAATGACATCAAATTTAGTGGAAACCGCCAGGTGCAGATTCCGGTATGCCAACGGAAACGCAATCACATAGCCAATCAATGCCATTGCAATGTAAAATTGTTTACTCCGCTCCCCGGTGAGGATATTGAGTTTAAACAAGCCAATCCCAATGATCATGAAAATGAGACAGTCGAGAAATCCGTTGTGATAAAAATCAGTTGTCTGTAACATGAAATTGATATCTGCGAAATACGAAAACAGACCGCTGTAGGAACCTTTCACCTTACGGGTTTCTGTATCTGCTTCTTTTTGTTTCGATTCAGGCTTTTGTTTTTCCTGAAAACCTTCCCATTTTCCCAGAATCTCTTTTTGGTCTTCGGTGAGTTTAACCCGGTTGGTGTCGATTTTCTGAATAATGGCCGATTCTTTTTTCAACCGCAAAGGCTCATGTGCCATCCAGGTGGATTTGAACGTGAACAATACCATCAGGATACCGGCAATCAGGAAAAGGTATTTGGGTTTTACACTTCGTAAGGGAAAGAGAAACAAACCGCAGATCGCATAGGAATACAGAATGTCACCCGGCCACAGAATGATAAACGCATCAATGAGTCCAAACATCAGCATCCAGATCATACGGCGGGTATAGATTTCGGCAGCACTGTCAATATGAGCTTTGTTTGATAATCTTGTAGTGAGTAACATCATACTGGCGCCAAACATCATTGAAAACAAACCCCGCATGGAACCTTCAAAGAATAAATTCACGATCCACCAGGTGTAATAGTTGACACCGCTGTATTCATTCCGGGGGTGAAGACTCATTGCTGTTTCAACGGGCAGACTGAAAAAAGGAATGTTCATCAACAGGATTCCGAGAAGGGCAAATCCTCTGGCTGAATCCAGCACATGGATTCGTTCGTGCGGATCAATTGACCGCAGCTCAGGCGTCTGGCTCATGGCAGGTTGGTTTGGTGCGCACAAAAGGTAGAAAGAAGAATCTGATTCTGCAACTAATGCTGTCTTTTGTTTTGATTCTTTTTCAGATCCGGTAGTTTTACAGAAGAATAGAACGCATGACAACGATTCAATTAATCACGGAAGAAGGGATGCAGATGGATGCCATCCGCCAACTGTTTCGTTCTTACGAACAGGAGCTGGGCGAAAATTTATGTTTCCAGAGTTTTGAAGAAGAACTGAAAGATCCGTTGAAAAAATACGGACCACCATCGGGTGTATTGTATCTCGCCTTATACAACAACGAACCCGCCGGCTGTATTGCATTGACGCCTTTGGAAGAAGGTGTTTGCGAAATGAAACGGTTGTATGTGAAGCCGGAATACCGTCGGTATAAAATAGGCAAGGAACTGGTGGAACTGTTGTTGAACGATGCGGTGAAACTCGGGTACAAAAAAATGAAACTGGATACATTGGAAAAACTGCAGGCAGCAATTGCTTTATATAAACAACATGGTTTTACAGAAACCACTGCTTATTATGAAAATCCATTGAAGGGTGTGGTGTATATGGAGAAGGAGTTGTGAAGAATCTATTGAATCAATGAAAGATTCTAGTATAACATTCGAATGAACTGTTTTCTTTGTCACTTTTTGCTTGCCCAAAAAGTAACCAAAAAGGGCCCCGCCATCGAATACGCCCCGATGGCGGATGTTACCTTGATATAGCTTTTGTACTACTGTAGTGCCGGGCATTGACTCCCTGATTATATTAATAAGTTGGGAAGAGTATGCGGTAATCAGGTTTTTAATGAAACAGAATGTTTGTACTTAATTTCTTTTCTCACACAATGCCTTCTGCTCTTCTACAAAACCCTTACAATCTCTCATTCTTTTATAAACCAGTTTCCATTTATATCGAACCAGGTGCGGGTGCCACCCGAAAATGTTGATTGTACCGGTAGTACCTTCCTGTACCACAAAGCATTTTTCAACGATTCCATTCTTCGTTTTGAAGCGAACACCAACAGCCGAATGCCCCGGGTAGATCATTAGATTGGCCTGGCACTTATCCGATGCTGCATCTTCCACTACGGGCGACTTCTTCAGCCAATGAACAAGGGTGTCATACGCTATAGTAAAAGAAAGGACGGTTTTCCGTTCCCGGTTGTCGAAATCAAACACACGGTTCTGTTCATGGATTTTTCGTTTCATAATCCGCTCCACTTTGTTCCACCTTCCTTTTTCTGCCGCTTTGCTAAGGGAAGAAAGCTGGGCGGTTACTGTCAGTTGAACCAACAGTGCCAGCAGCATCAATGAGCATCTTTGATATGTTGTTTCCATTGTATGATTGATTGTTGAATCTGTTGGTCGCTTATTGAATAATAGTGCTGTCGTTGAATCATTTTCCGCTCGCCGGTAAGATAGTCAAGACTTTTGCAAATGCTATAGATGTACATTGAATGAATCGTAGAGTTTTCACTGCCGGGGATAGACCATGGCGTTTGCTCAAGAACAAAGATCAGAAAACGGATGCCCAGCTGAAACTCTGCTCTCCGTTTACCGGTTTTGAGTTTCTGATCGTTGATGAGCATACCTCTGTGGATCAGCTTTTGCAATTCCGTTTGCGAATACACACGGATATCCGGATTCCAGTGAACCGATAAGGATAGCATCGTAGCAAACAAATCTTTTCTGAAGAAGTATTGCAAGGCTTCTCCGTAACGAGGATAATGGGTGCGCATCGAATCGGTACTCAACTGTAAAAAGTAATACTGTGCCGAATCGTTTTTCTTGAATTCCTCTTGCATGAATAACACCACTTCATTGGTAACAAGCGGGGGCGTGGGGTATTGTTTTTGATCTTTCGAGCGGTCCACCAATACCGACCGGACAAGATCCCGGAAACGAAGGGTGTCCTGTTGTGCTCCAGCAGTGCAATAACTCAACAACAGGAAGAACAGCAGCCATGAATTTATTTTCATCTCACTTTTAGTTTTTGTTTAGATGCTGCTGCTCCTTTTATTACATAAAAATGCCCTTTGTTTTCCTTGTACTGTGGTTAAACCATAAAGACACAAGGCTTTTACAAAGGGCACTATACAGGTTATTGCGAAATCCGTACTACGCCTGCGCCGTTGTACGAATGGTATTCGCCATTGTACATGGCATCGGCATTCACGGGTCCCATTTTATACACACCGGGCGATACTGCTCTCACGGCATAGTAATAAGATTGACGTCCGTTCGTAAGATCGACAAAGAAGTGAATCCGGTCGTCACGCACATCCATGGCTGTTGGATCCAGTCCGTCTTTGATCCAATCCATGCCCGGCAATTCTTTGGTACGTGGGTTTTCAATTTCAAAACCGGCTGGTAACAAATCGGTAAGTACTACATTCTCTACCGGTGTGGCAAAACTTTTCTCAACGGTTACTTTCACAATGATGAGATCGTTTTGTTTGAAGCTGTTACTGGTGATCAATTGTCCGTAACGGTTGTAAAATTGTCTCCGCACTTTCAGGTAACTGTCTTCTTCTTTATACGTACCGGTGGCACTCACACCTTCGGCCACCCAGTAATAGTAAAGCCGACCTGTGCCTTTGGTGCTGATTTCAAAATTACTGCCGTTGAGCTGGCGTTCGGTTAAACGAATACTGCTTCCATTGACTTTGCTGATTGTTTTTCCGTTCACTTTGATCTCTGCTGTTACAGTACTGTTAGCAGCCGCTCTTGCCAGTTTGCCCAATGCAAGGAAACCAAAAGCACGTTCCTGTGTGCTGAGCCACTGACGTGTTTTGAGATACTGTGTGATATGGCGTGCCATCACCGGCACCTGTGCATTACCCGGATCCACATCAATCAACGTGTTCAAGGCAATGGATTCGTCACGCACATCGCTGTAAAAACTTCCACCGGATTGTGCCACACTGATTTCACCTGCAAAAGAAGAAGGCAGCATTGCCGCAAATGATTTGCGATCACCGCTCAGTGCATAAGCAGCCGATAAAAGATAACGGCTGTCGAGTGACAGTAACTGCTGATTGGCTTTGTAATAATTCATCACGCTGATCTGTGAACGGTTGCCCAGTGCCAGCACATACAAACTGTAAGCAACTTCTTTGGGAGCAATTTTCTTTTTCTCTGTCCGGTTGTATATGTAGTCAATCGTTTCTTTTGTTTTCAAACGGTTGATGAGGTATCCCATCATGGTTTCAATCAAACTGTTGTCCACTTCATAACCGGCCTTGCGTGCTTCGAGTAAGAAATGTGCTGCATAAACCGTGGTCCACCAGCTGGCACTGCTTTCATTGTCCCACAACGTAACCGATCCGTTATACACCTGCCGCATTTTGATTTTGCGGATCGCTTCGTTGATATTGGCTACAGAAGTGGATGCATTGTTTTTCCGGAACTGATCGGCTAGGTCGCTGAAATACAATTGCGGAAAAGCGGCTGAGATGGTTTGCTCGGTACAACCATAGGGATACTGCAACAGGTAATCAAGCTGATTGCCCAATTCCAGCACTGGTGATTTGCTCACCACCAATTGATAACTGACGCTACCCGGAATAAAGCGGTTAACCGGCATCGTTATGGTTTGCGATGCGCCACCTGTGATACTGCCGCTGCCACTTTCTTTTTGCAGGGTGGATGGCGGACGAACGGTGATGGGTGTTTCGCTCCAGAAGGTTTCACCCAATGCGTTCACTTCAATACGGATACTCCCGGAATCAATTTTTTGTTGCGCTACTACTTTAAACACCACGTTGTTCTCTGCATTTGGTTGTAAGCTGGTTTGTGCTGTATTGATTCCTGCTACCTGTAAAGGTCCGGATACATTTAATTTAATACTGGCTGCTGTGCTTTTGGCCGTGGTGTTACTTAGGGTAACCGGCACAGTTACTGTATCACCCGGACTTAAGAAACGGGGTAACCCGGCACTGATCACCACAGGATCGGCTACAGTCATATTTACTTCACCGGCACCAAATTGTTCGTCTTTATAAGCAATTGCCATTAAACGTATTTCACCGCTGAACTCGGGCACATCAAATTCAAAACTGGCTTCACCGTTGCCGTTTGTTTTCTGCACACCGCTCCAGAAGCTCATGATTTTAATCCGCTTGTTGGGCATGGGGTTGTTGCGCTTTTCCATATCGGCACCATCACCGCCGGTACTGCTCATCCGGGCACGTAGTTCGGGGAAGAGTAAGGGATACAGGTCAAACGCATTTACACCCAGTTCTTTTTTCTGGTAGAAGTATTGATACGGATCCGGTGTTTTCATATTGCTCACCTGCAACACACCATTGTCGACTGCTGCCAGTGTGATGTAACTGCCCGGACTGGCTTTTACTTTCACTTTCTGATGGGTACGGCTGCGAACCGATTTTGCCGAAGTAATCTGCACATTCATCTTCCGGTTTTTCTCATCCACTTTGATGGATTGGAAACCATGTGCCACTGTAAGCGGAATTTCACTGATGCTATGTGGTTTGATCAATGTGGCCGTTACATACACATTGGGTAAATGTTCGGTGCTTAACGGAAGTTCCAGGCTGGCAGTACGGTTGTCAACGGTTACATATTGATACGATACTACATGATCCGTTTCAAAAGTCACCAGCATTTTTCCACTGAACGGTGTTTTGAATAAAATCTTTGCTTTCTCTCCGGTATAATAGTCACTCTTGTCCAGTTCAATATCAATCTGTCCTTCGGTGTTTACTTCAAAGGAACTGTTGCTGGTACCCCAGCTTCCATAGCTGTAAAAACTCCTGCTTACATAGGTGTCGGATCCGGGTGCATATACACGGATTTCATAATCACCCGCTTGCCGTGGTACAAATACATAACTAGTATTTTCTCCGCCAATGTTCACCACTTCTTCTTTCACAATCTTTTCTTCTTTCTGTGATTCATAGCGGAAATAAGAACCGCTCTTGCTCAGCACCGTTCTGTATTCCTGTTTGATCACCTGCACTTTGGCCGGTGCGGTGGTTACCTGCTGATTTTTGGTCAGGGCAATTAATGGAAATTTCACTGCCTGGTTCAACGGGTAATACCAGTAACCATCGGTTCCTAAACCATAGAATACCGGTTGTGTATATACATCTGCGTTAGTAAGCTTGCTTACCGGTCGTCCGGTTTCATCAAACACGGTTGTATAAATATTTACCGAAAGCAGTCCTCTGTTTTTGTACAGTGCCGGAACGCTGATGGGTTCTGTTGCATTACCATTGGCATCGGTAGTACCTTCATTTACCACTTTATCGAAGAAGGAAGATTGATTGCTTAATGCAAAGGTGTACCGATCGTATTTTTTCGGATTGAAATAGGATTGCTTGAACTGTATCTCTGTTTCATACTTACGGTTGGCGGCAGGCGGACCAAAGAAATTCACAGCATTGATGCGAAGCGTTGTGGAATCGCCGGCGTTTAATGTTTCTTTTCCAAGTTTGGCGGATACTTTGATACGATCGGGCACAAACTCTTCCACGCTGAAGGATTTGCTGCCCAGTAACACATCATTACCCGAATACAGTTCCAGTTGATAACTTCCTGTTACAGCAGCCAGTGGTAAATCCACACTTACTTCTGCCGATCCCTGTTCGTTCAATGTTTTGCGGAAACTTTTCAATTCTTTTCCGTTGGGCATGATCAGTTTTAATTTCACCGGTAATTCGCCCGGCGATTTCCAGCCTTTGTTACGCAGCACCACATTGGCATTGATTTTTTCACCCGGACGATAAATATCTCTTTCTGCATAAATGAAGGCATCCACACCGGTGCTGTTCCATGCTTTACCACCTACATCAAAACGACTGGTGTTTACTCTTGTGCTCTGGAAGGGCAGGTAGTTGAAGTCATCGGCTGTTTTGGCAATCACCATTGCCGGTTTAAATCCACTGAATTCTTTTTTGGTATAAGCCACTTCGGCTACACCTTCACTGTTAGTTGTACCTAATCCCAAAACCTGGTTGTTGGCGCCATACACCGTTACGTTCACACCATTGAGCGGTTCGGCGGTTTGAATGGAATTGGCAAACACATACATTTTCTCTTTGCCTTCTTTGGCAATCAGCCCAATATTGCTGAGTGAGATGAAGCGGTTGTCACGGATCCAGTAATCTTCCGTGGATTGAATCTGCAAATGATAAATGCCATTGAAGTCTTTCACCCGGTCGGCTATATTGAAATGATACAAACGGCTGCCACCCACCTTAGGCAAAGTCCTTGTATCAATTTCCTGTTCGTAGATCACATCGCCCAATGTATAATCGCCATTTTCTTCATCGTAATAATATTCTTCATCGCTGGTACGGGGATAGTACCCGTATTTATGCGCTACCAGCAGATTGCTTTCATAAATTTTGGAGATCACCACTTTTACTTTGGGCATATTGGTGATGCGTACTTCAATATTACGGCTACCCGCAGCCGATAGATAAACGGCTTTGCTGTTGCCAAATGAAATGCCAGGCTCCAGTTCGCCAAAGGCGATGGTATTTTTATACGGCTCTTTCAATGTGCCACCCAGTTTGCCACGTAGTCCTTCTTTTAAAGTAAGCTCATAGGTTTTGGCTACATCAAATCCTTCACCGGTAATGAGGAATCCATCTTCTTCTGCCTGAACACTGTATTTCACATCCGGGCTGATCTGTATAAAACCATTGATGCCTTCTAGCACCACCTGTTGCGAAGTGAACAGTTTCACAGAAGCAGAAATACCATCATGACTGGATTCAATATTCGTGATCACCAAACGGTAAGGTGATGGAATGGTCATATCTTCTTTGATCTCTTCTTTGGTGGCGTTCTTACCACCATCCGGTAACAACCCTTTGTCTAGTGTGATGTTGGTTGGATAGTCTTTATCCTCTGCTTGAATGTTTTGCAGGCGGATGGAAATCTTTTTATCACTGTTGATGGTTTGCAGACTATACTCCTTTGCTTGTCCGTCAAACGTTACATGCAGTTTATCTTTTAAAGAAGCCGGCGTTACGCTATAATTAAAATACAAATCGGCTTGCGGAACGGCTTTGCCCGTGGCATCGTCCATCACCCAGGTTACGTTGGTGTTTTCCAGTTGTAAATCGGGTGTATGAAATTCAATGCCGCCATCAACGGTTACATTGTTGTATTTGGTTTGCGACAACACTTCCTTGCCAATGGTTGCTTTGTACGTGGTGGCGGGCGATAGGGGCGAAGAAGGAGAGAAGATCAGTTCATCGCCATGTTCCCAGCGGAAGCGGCCATTGATCTTTGGTTCAAACTCCACATACGGAATGGAATCCCATCGGTTGAGCAGGGAATCCGGCACCAGTTGTTTGTTGAACCGGAACACAAGGTTCTGCAAAGGCTGTACTTCACCTTTGGCAGTTGTGTCGGATAATTTTACAGCGTTACGGTTACAGGAAAGAATAAGAGTCACCACTGCTGATACCATCAGCAGGTGTAGTTGGCTACGTTTCATGGTTAAAGATTGAAGACGTTTGAAAGGGGAGTAATTTGATGTTGAATTTAGTACAAGGAACAGCATCTTCCAAAACCGATTTGTTAAGGAAAGTTTATTGTATACATCAGCAGGTGTTTGTGTTTCCTGTGGTTTAACAGTGAATGCTGCGAACCCCTAACTTGCAGCAACGATCTGGAATGAAAAATCCGTTTAAAAAATATGTAACGAAAAGAAATGCACTGAAAGCAACAGTTGTGCTGGTAAGCCTGGTATGCCTGTTCTTCCTGCTCAACTTCCTCTTCCCGTTGCCCGATCGTATTTCGTATTCAACCATCATTACCGATAATAAAGGCGAACTCATTCATGGCTTCCTGGCAAAGGATCAGCAGTGGCGTATGAAAACGGATCTGGATGAAATCTCTCCTTTACTGCGGAAGACCATTGTGCAGAAAGAAGACAAATACTTTTACTATCATCCCGGTGTAAACCCGGTTGCGGTGGGCAGGGCCTTTGTGATGAATGTATTTACCGGACGAAGAACTTCGGGCGCCAGTACCATAACCATGCAGGTGGCACGGATGCTGGAGCCAAAGAAACGCACTCTCGGCAGTAAGATCCGTGAAATGTTCCGTGCCCTGCAGCTGGAATGGAAATACAGCAAGGATGAAATCCTGCAACTCTATCTCAACCTCGTTCCTTATGGCGGCAACCTCGTAGGCGTGAAAACAGCATCGCTCTTATACTTTGGAAAAAATCCGGATCACCTGTCGCTGGCAGAGATCACGGCCCTGTCGATTATTCCCAACCGCCCTTCCTCTTTAGTGATGGGAAGGAACAACGATGAAATCATCAAACAACGGAACAAATGGTTACAACGTTTTGCCAATGAAAAGATATTTACTAAAAAAGAAATTGAAGATGCGTTGGCAGAACCGTTGAATGCCAAACGGGGAGCAGTGCCCAAACTGGCGCCGCATCTTTCGTATAAACTGCGCAACAGCAGTGCAGCAACCGTACACAGCACATTGGAATTAAATACTCAGCTGAAAGTGGAAAAACTGGTGCAGGATTATGTACGCACACTCCGTTTGGGAAAAATCCGCAATGCGGCTGTGGTGGTGCTAGACAATGAATCACACCAGGTGATTGCTTATGTGGGCAGCGGCGATTTCAAAGACACAACAGACGGCGGACAAGTAAATGGTGCAGCTGCGGTTCGCCAACCCGGCAGTACGTTGAAACCTTTGGCTTATGGTATGTGTTTCGACGAAGGATTGCTCACGCCCAAACAGGTGCTCAATGATGTACCGGTGAATTTTGCCGGCTATGCACCGGAGAATTATGATGAACATTTTAATGGTCCGGTTACGGTGGAGTTTGCACTGGAACATTCATTGAACATCCCGGCGGTGAAAGCACTGAACATGCTGGGCAAAGACAAATTGGTTCAAACATTGGTGGAAACAGGATTTAAACAGATTCAGGCAAAACAAAAAGGGCTCGGACTGAGTCTCATACTCGGTGGTTGTGGCACTACATTGGAACAACTAACGGGGTTGTATAGCTGCTTTGCAAACGATGGGTTGTATTATCCGGTACAGTATGTGCAATCAAACAGTAAGCCTTCATCCAAACGGGTCTTGTCGGCAGATGCATCGTATATGATCACCGACATCATCAGTCGCATCAACCGTCCTGATTTTCCGCTGCACTGGGAAGCAACAGCCCATCTGCCAAAGATTGCATGGAAGACGGGTACTTCTTACGGACGAAGAGATGCCTGGAGTATAGGTTATAATAAAAAATATACAGTTGGTGTATGGGTGGGCAATTTTTCAGGTGAAGGAAATTCGGAACTGAATGGCGCACACACCGCCACACCTTTGTTGTTCCGCATCTTCAACACATTGGATTATGATGCTAACCGTGCCTGGTTTTCACCGCCTGCTTCTTTGGAGCAACGCATGGTGTGCAGTGAAACCGGCATGCCGCCATCGCCCAATTGTACCAAACTGGTGCTCGATTATTTTATTCCCGGTATTTCGTCCACCAGGGTTTGCAATAATTACGAAGAGATATCAGTTAGTGCCGATGAGAAGATCAGCTATTGCAAAAGCTGTGAACCGGCAGCCGGGTTTAAGCGCAAAGTGTATAAATTATTGTCGCCCGATTTACAAAGCTGGATGGAAACCAGTGGCATTGCCTTTGAACGCATACCACCACACAATCCCAATTGTGAACGGGTATTCACTGCCGGTGCACCCTTGATTAAATCACCGGTGAACGGAACGGAATACCTCATCAGCAAAAAACATCCCGAGCCACTGCAACTTATTTGTGAAACCGGCAATGATGTGAGCAAAGTGTATTGGTACATCAACAACCGCTTTTATAAAACCACCGATGCCGGCACCAAACAATTCTTCCTGCCCGAAGAAGGCATCAATAAAATTTCCTGTACCGATGATAAGGGAAGAAACCGGGATATCAAGATTACGGTGAGGTATGTGGATTTGTAGGATTTTTTAAATTGATGAAATAGATCGTTTGGTAAATTATCATATTGTCTGCCCAGCACTATTTCCTAAATTATTTAGTAAATTAAAATCTTTTTTGTAACTTTGTATACTCTGCAGAATTGTGTAGTTTAACACAAAATAAATACGGGATAGTAAGTATATGAAGCAAAAGGAATATTCGACTGAACAAATTGAACGTTTGGGGAATGTTATTTTGTTCCTTGCGGACAATATCAAGCCTTTGTATAAAACTAAACTTCTGAAACTAATATACTTGCTTGATGAGTTGTCTACGTTTCGAATGGGGGTTCCAATCTTGGGTCTGGAATATAAAGTTTGGCAGGCCGGGCCAGTAAACAGCGATTTGTATGAAGAGCTTAATCAACCTTATTTACTTGATTCTTTCATCTCTCTCGAAACTGACACAAAAGGTGTACGGGTAATTGGAAAGAAAAACTTTTCTGATGAAGAGTTCAGTGAGGTGGATATTCAATTGTTGAAAGAAATAGTTAGACGATACGAAAAGACACCAGCTGAGAAATTAGTAGAAATCACGCATAGAAAATCTGCTCCATGGTACATAATTGCTTCTGAGAATAAGTTGTTGGAAGCATTCCAGGAGAAAAGAATTAATACTACTGATATAATGGTTGACATGACTTTGTTAATCAGCAATGATCAACAAAAGCTTGCAATGTATCAGGAAAATGTTGAAATGCAGAAATTTTCTAATTTTTTACATAGCTAGTTAGATGTATAGCCCCGGGGATATTTATTATTTCAAGCCTTTTTATTTTGTTGATGGCAATTCAAAGCCAAAATATTTTCTTGTTTTATATTCGGACGAAACCTCTGTTGTAATTGCTTCGCTTCCTTCAAGTGTAGATTATGTGCCTGCACACATTGAAAAGAATCATGGCTGCTTAAACGATCTTCCCAGTGATTTTAATGCATATTATTGTGCTCCGGGTGTTCCTGTAACTATAGATGGTTGGTCATTTTCAACTCATACATACCTGTATGGTTTATGGGTTAATAAATTTTCTTTAAAGGAGTTGCAGGCAAATTATCAGGTAGAAGGAGTGGATTTCGAATTTATAGGTCGTTTAACAGACGTTGAGTTTAATGCTGTTGTCAGATGTTTCTTGTCGGCAAGAACTTTGAAAAACAAGGTAAAAAAATTGCTTTTAAGCACTTCATATTAAGTTTCTGAGTTTTAAATCTCTTTTCTCAATAAACATAATTTCCAGCTTCATTTCATGACACTTGTCATTGATAGGTCCAATTGTCGTATAGTAACTTGTCATAGTTAGGATTGTTTACTGCAAATTTTAAATCAGCAACAATGAAAAAAACAGCTTTGCTTGCCACAGCACTGTTGTGGATGTTGCAGGCAACGGCGCAGGAGCCGGTAAAAGATAAAGCGTATTATCTCGATAAAAGTAAAAATCAGAAAATTGCCGGATGGGTTTTGGTGGGAGTAGGTACGGCCATGATGGTAGGCGGTGGAGCTGCGTTCAACAACTCCAGCATATGGGATGAATCATGGGGTGCAGGTGCAACCGTCATGACCATTGGTGTTCCGGTGGCATTAACGGGTATTCCGTTCTTCATCAGCGCTGCAAAGAATAAAGGAAGGGCAGAAGCGATGGCCACCATTCACATGAGCCCGGTGCCGGTGGGTACAGTGGTGAAATGTATTCCGCAGGTAGGCGTTCAGGTTAGTTTCTGATTGTTCAAAAATACCAGTTACCGGGTACTGTATTTTCGCATCTTTTCAGGATCTTGAAGGTTCAAACTAATCATCATTCTGAAAACTGACTGCCATGCACCTGTATACCTTTCTGTTAAGTGTTGTAACCACGGTTAAAAACTCGGGATCCACGTTATTGCCTTTATTATCACTTGCGTCTATTGTTACTGCTGGTGGTGTATTATCCCGACGTACATTCAGGAAGAATGTCCGCACGTTTCTCAAACAACAGCTGCGCCGTTCCCGTTCGATTGGCAGCAGGATCCTCACAATTCTGCTGGTTGCCGGTTCCATTCTGCTCTTTCTTACATTGCTGAGCAAATCAACGGCAGCCGCTCTCATTTTTATACTGGTGCTCGTAATTGTAATGAGTGTACTTCTCGGACTGAAATCCTGACAAGGTTCGCTCTGAAAAATTGAAGGAATCCATTATCTTTCTGTTTCAACCTGATCAAACATATGAAACAGACACTGCTTCTATTCATTGCCTTTTGCTTTTTTGCAACCGTTTCCTTCTCACAAAAATCAACCTGGATCACCAATGTAAGCATCGTAAACACCAAAGACGGCAAACTGCAACCATCGCAGATAGTGGTGGTGAAAGACGATCGCATTGTACAGGTGCTGAAATACAGTGCCAAAGTAAAAATTCCTGATACGGTTACGGTAGTAGACGGCACCGGTAAATTCCTGATGCCCGGCATGGTGGACGGACATATCCATTTTTTCCAGAGTGGTGGTTTGTATACCAGGCCCGATGCATTGAACCTCGGCAAAATTTATCCCTATGCAAAAGACCAGCAATGGATCCGTGAGAATCACAATGATCTCATGCGCCGCTATCTCGCCTGCGGTATCACAACCGTAGTGGATGTAGGCGGACCTATGAGCAATTATGAGGTGCGTAAAAAGAACAGCAGCAACAGTAACAGCCCCGAAGCATGGGTAACCGGTCCGCTCATCTCCACCTGGCAACCGCCCTACCTCGATGAAAAAGATCCGCCCATTATTAAAGTAAAAACAGAAGAAGAGGCGAGGGAGCTGGTGCGCAAACAGATTCCGTTCAAACCCGACTTTATCAAAATCTGGTACATCGTCATGCCCGGACAACCGGCTTCGTCCACGCTTCCCATCGTGAAAGCAGCGATTGATGAAAGCCATAAGAACGGATTGAAAGTATGTGTGCATGCCACAGAATATGAAACAGCGAAACTTGCTGTGGAAGCAGGCGCAGATATACTGGTGCACAGCATCGAAGATCAATTGCTCGATGATGCCTTCCTGCAGGTATTGAAACAAAAGAAGATCACGTACATCCCCACAGCCATTGTGGCGGGCAAATACCGGGAAGTGTTCAGTCAGCAACACCGCATCACCACACATGATCTGCTTTATGCCAATCCGTTTGTGTTGAATCAATTGTTTGATCTCAGGCACATCAATCCCAAAGAAGCAGGCTTCAATTATAAAAACTTTGCAAAGTCGGTACAGCTGAACGATAAAGCCGATACCATCATCTGGCAGAACATCAAACGGGTGACCGATGCAGGCATCAACATTGTAGCCGGTACCGATGCCGGAAATATTGGCACCATGCATGCGTCCAGTTTGTACATTGAACTGCTCACCATGAAACAAAGCGGCATGAGCAATGCACAGGTACTGAAGTCCTGTACGTACAATGCAGCTGTGGGTTTTGGAAAGGAGCAGGAAGTGGGAATGATTGCTCCGGGCAAACTGGCAAATTTCTTATTGCTCAACCGCAATCCGTTCGACAGCCTGGCTTATATCAACGACTTCAGCTTTTTGATCAACCGTGGAAAATGGATCAAAAAAGATACGTTGTTGCCTGTTACTCCCGAACTGCTGGTGCAGCAGCAACTCGTGGCCTACAATGCACGTGATATTGATGCCTTCCTTGCACCTTACAGTGATAGTGTGGAATTGTATGAATATCCCGGTAAACTCATGGCGAAAGGAAAAGAAGCGATGCTGAAAGAGTATTCCAACATGTTCAAACAGGTGAAGAATTTACATTGCGAACTCGTGAACCGGATTGTACAGGGCAATGTGGTGGTTGATCATGAAAGTGTGAGCGGCTTCGGCCCTAAACCATTACGTGCCATTGCGATCTATACCATCGTGAACGGAAAAATTCAGAAAGTGGAATTTGTGCAGTAGCTCCCGGTCGGGACGGTTTCCCCGGCCTGACCGATCAATGGTCGTATTATAATGTAATGGTTGAGTCGTTCAGGTCGCTGGAAGCGCTCTTGCCGCAATACCAGTCGGGACGGTTTCCCCGGCCTGACCGATCAAGGATCGTATTATAATGTAATGGTTAAATCGTTCAGGTCGCTGGAAGCGCCCCGACCGTCACCCCAGCTTCACCGAAGTCATCGTTAAGGATCCCGCAACCGCTTTATCATTAAAGAAAGAAACGGCATCATCGTTTCCTTTCACACCCAGTGTGTACAACAACGGCAAATAATGTTCCGGCGTAGGAATCGCCAGCCGGGCTTCCCGTCCTAATGTTTCATATTGGATCAGCGGTTGATGATCACCGTGAGTGATTAAGTCTTTGAAGGTTTGATTCATGTGCAACGCCCAGTCGAACCCATATTCCGGCGCCTGTAATTTATCCCAGGCCAGCATGCCCAGGTTGTGCACCATATTACCGCTGCCTACAATCAAGACTCCTTTTTTGCGTAGGGAGTAGAGTTCACGGGCAAGGTCGTAGTGGTATTGTGGAGGTTTGGTGTAGTCGATGCTCAGCTGCAGTACCGGTATATCGGCTTTGGGGTACATATGGCGGATGATGGTCCAGGTGCCATGGTCCAGTCCCCAGTCGTGATCCAGTTCCACGTGTGCCGACTTCAACAACTCCACCGTTTCGGTTGCCAGGGCGGGTTGTCCGGGTGCGGGGTATTGCACCTGGTAGAGTTCGGGTGGGAAGCCGCCAAAATCGTGAATGGTTTTGGGGAAGTCCATCGCCGTGATGCGGGTACCACGGGTAAACCAGTGTGCCGACACCACGAGCACAGCGCTGGGCACCGGAATTTCGGTGGCCATCTGTTTCCAGCGGCGACTGAATTCATTGTCTTCAATGCCATTCATAGGCGAACCGTGGCCGATGAAGAGGACGGGCATGAGTTGCCCTGTTTCATCGAGGTTGCCCGTAAACTGTCTGAATGCCGATAGTGTTGTCATACCCAATACTCCTGCTGCTGCTGTTTTAATGAATTGCTTCCGCTCCATGATGTTGAGTTGGAGAAACGCAAAGTTCCCGAAAAAGGATCAAATGAAAATGTGAAAGAAATGCAGGAAATACAGGAACCACAAAGGCACAAAGACAGAAAGGAAAATACAAGAACCACAAGGGGCACAAGAATACAGGAACCACAAAGACACAAAGACAGGAAGAGAAAACACAAAGGGCACAGGGAATACAGTTTTTGATTCTTCTCTTTGTGAACCTTGTGTCTTTCTTGGTGTCTTTGTGGTTCAAATCTTACGAAGGTTCAAAAAGTTCCAAGTCGCAGATCCCAACCAACGACCAACGATGCACGGCCAACTGTATTTATCTGCGTCCATCTGCTCAATCAGCTCGATCTGTGTTTCTATCCACGAGCCTGCGAGTGTCTTTGTGGTTCAAAACTCAAAATAAAAAAGCCCGTTCAGGAATGAACAGGCGTGCATATCAAATGCAGAAAAAACTTGAAGGGTTTAATAACGAATCACTGTGATCTTATGATTCTTTCCGAAATTATTATCCCAGTATTCCTGTCCGTTTACTTTGTACGAGACAGCAAATTCAATATTGTTTACAGTAGTGGGAAGTGAAATGGTTTTGATCCAGCGTTCCACACCAAATACGTTGGGACTGGTTACATAACCGCCCGATGAAATGGCATAGGTGGATGTGTATTGCAAAGGCGTTGTTTGTGTGGTTTTCCAACCATCGGTGGTATATACAATGTTCACCTGTTTGTCGTAAGCCAGGTTTTTCACATCTACTACCACATAGAATGAACTGCTGGTTTGTCCGGGATACAGATAACAATAAGTTCCTTTCAGATCGGTGCTTACAAACAAATCGTTGGCAAATAGCATTCCGTCGTTATTGCCCATGCGGTAGTTGGCACCGCTGTTATTGTCCCAATACGTTTGTCCGTTCACTACATATTTCAACACAAACTCATCACCAAAGGATTTATCCATATAGGGATTGCTGTAACCGGCAAATTCATAGTTGTAAGACCAGAGTTCGGTATTGTTGCCGATAGAAGATACATAGGAGAGTTCAAAATCTTCCCAGGTACCATCGGCCATTTTATGATGTACGTATACTTTTTTATCATACGCCAGGTTGGCCACTTCAGCATAAAACGTTTTGCGTTTGGTGAAAGCGCCATGATACACCCAGCCGTAAGAAGCCCAGGCTTTGTGCAGTTTAATGGTTTGATTGGTGGCGAGGCGGGAAGAAGAAGTTTGTTTGCTTTGTTTTACCAGTTCGTTGTTTTTCTGACATGCGAATAACAGTAATGGCAAAGCCATTAGCAGTAAGAAGCGGTTCATGGTCGTAAAATTTGCGCAAATGTATAGGCGTTACAACAAACGGGTATTAGCAAACGAAGTGTTAGTTGAAATGTTGTGGTTGTGATGAACAGTGATACAATGAGTTAGGGAAGAAACATGATTTTAATCATTGTTGTTCTGTCTTATGACCAACAACTGGTTTCGTATTTCTCAGTATTTCTCAGTGCTTTCTTTGTGTACGCTGTGGTAAAAAATACAATAACCACAAGGGGCACTAAGATTCCGCAAAGAACACGGAGTGCTGCAGTTCTTGCTTTTTCTCTTGGTGAACCTTGTGTTTTCCTTTGTGCCTTTGTGGTTCAAAAAAAATCCCGTTACACCCTGTATGTATCGGCTTTCCAGTTTTGAATAGATTGTTTGATTTGTTTGGCGCTCAGGTCCTCGGCGGCTGCTTGTTGGGCCAGGGTCACAAACTCTTCATCGCTTGCAAAACGTAAGGCAATGATCTGGCTGTTGCGCAGGCGGCTGTCGAGCGGCTTTCCGGTGAGGATGTAGTACCGTAGTTTTTCTTCTGCACGTATAGCCCGGTCCTGTGCCTTTAACGCAAACACACGGGTGTAATAGGCAACGAGGAATAGTAAAATATTTATCACCACAATCAATGCGGCTGAATAATGGGTATCGGGTGTTGAATGAAACAGGTTCACCAGGGAGCCTATGAACAGCGCCACCCATAAAGTACTGGCTATATAATGATACCCGGTTACCATGCGCCTGTGATTGGAATAATTCTGCGTTGCCATGTTGATTGTTTGAATGGATGAATGTTGAAGTGGTGAAAATACAGGAATGTGGGTTTGTTTTGAAAAAAAACTGTACCAAGGCGGGAGAGATAGCATTTTAGTAGCTTTATGAATTCTGTTTCTATCAAATGACCTTTTATGAAAAGCGGTTTGAAAATAGTTTTAGTCATCATCTTGCTCTTAAATCTGGTGGCACTTGTTCATGAGAAACATGTTATCAGCAATATGAAAGATGAAAAAGCAAAGATTGACTCCCAATGGAAAGAAGTATTCCGGGCGGGGGCAGACAGATGGGCGATTGTACAGGAGTTGATTTCACAGGGAACTAAAGAAGACAAATTGCTTGATACGATTCAGATAACTTTATTGCAGCATACCATTTTAAGAGATCAGTTTGCAAAAGCTTGTTCTCTAAGTTATGTTGAGTCTGAATATCAGATTGATCAGCAGTTGCAGCATTTTATGAATGCTTACTTTAAGGACACAACTTTAATACGTGGAAGCTATACTACTTATGTTCATCAAATTAAGGAAAGTAATCAAAGACTAAACAAACTCACCGAAGCCTATAATGCTGAAGTGAAAAAGTATAATCTTAATTTTTCTGGATTTCCTAATAGCTACTATGCCAGGATGAATGATCTGAAACCGCTCGTCTCTTTTGATTGGGTATACGGTTTCATGAATGAAGATGGAGTAGAAATAAATATAAAAATGGTGAAGTAGTCATTTTTCTTATTCCCATTGCCCCGGTTCGTGTCTTCACGAAACGGAAAACAATCAAACAATTGGTTCGTGGAGACGGGAGTCAAGCAGGCATTACTTATTTCCACAACGGTTCGTTATTCCAATCTGTTTTTATGCCTAATGCATTTGGATCAACAGAGGGATACTTAGATAATAGCTCTTGTAATTTAGTCGAGAAGGAATTTTCAGGCGCAATAATATTAACTAGATACCTCATTATGCAGAGGTGTATATAAAGCTTTGTAGTATCTGTTGGAACATCTGCAACCCAACGATAAGGTGGTTTTGATAAAAGCTTTGGAGTGCCGGGCAGGTTTTTATTCCATAACCTACTGTGGTGAGCACAATAATTTCTTATTTGAGCAATGGATTGAAGCCAACTGGGCAAGTATGTATGATTAACTGCTCCTAATTCTACGGCAATCGTATCTTTTGATTGAATCGTATTTTTTAAATTCCCATATAACTTTGATAGTGAACCAAAACTTGTAAGCTCAAGTGTTTTCCATGCTGGGGGAAGTCTAAAATCATCTTTGTATTTTCTCTTATGTTCTTTAATAAAAATATCCTTGGAGCGGTCAAACTCTTCTTTGATGCTTGCCAAAGTTTCAATTAGAGCTCCTGTATCCTGAAAAATAGTTGTGTTCTGAAACCACCATGGGTCAAATTCATGTGAAAGGTGATAAATGAGTTTGGTTCTAAGGCTGATTTCAATTTTCTCAATCACGTCAAAGAGTAAGATCCTCAGTTCACGGTCAAAATTGTAAAGAGCAATTACATCTTCAAATTTGCTTCCTTCTTTGAATATATGATTTGTTTTGTCATTTTGCATTGGCCACCAATAACCTGCAAGTCTGTAATAACTTACATGCCTTAAATAATGTTTCGCTAATTCTTCATTGTCAATCCTCAAACCTCTGTCCCGAAGCTGCTGAATGTGTTGTTCTATAGTGAGTGTGGCTTTGTTGTAAATCATAGATTAGTAAAATGTATCAAGTAAGGCTGACTTAGGTGTGTAGTATGAGCGTTTCGGAAACTTTTATTCTAAATAAAAAAACCTTATAAAAGCAAAAGACTCGCCCTGGTACGCAGCCTTTTCAGGCTTTAGCGTGGCGAGTACTGTTGGTACAAATTTAGTGTCTTTTTGATTTTTGTAAATATTTTCAAAAACAAAATTGAAAAGGCGTTGAAAATCAATGAATTAAAAAGAGGGTTGGTTGAAAAATTAGCCTTTGCCCCGATTCGTGTCTTCACGAAACGGAAAACCCATCAAACGATTGGTTCGTGGAGACACGAACCAAGGCCGGGGGAAACAGGATTATCATCCTGTAGAATTAAACTCAAATGAGAAACTGAGTCAACGCTTGAATCACCTTCATGAAAACCCGGTTCGGTCTGGAATGGTGTGGGAAGCATGGCAGTATAAATACAGCAGCGCCATTGATTACTATAAAAATGAGCGGGGACTGTTACCTGTTGAGCACTTCTAGTGACGAATCGCTGCTGGCCGTTACTGGCGCACATGTTCCGTAAGGCAATTTACTGCCGGTTAAATTTGCCCCAATTGCATTGGGGGTGCAGCAGAAACTATATAAAACTGGAATTGGTTTATCAAGGGCGATGGAATAAAGAACCCGGATACAATCCGGCAGAATTGAATGGCAACAAGTGACCTGCCTGTGGCAGAACACTTGCGCCAGTGGAGGTTACTGGCGCACATGTTCCGTAAGGCAACTTGCTGTCGGTTTAATTTGCCCCAATTGCATTGGGGTTCAGCAGAAACTATATAAAACCGGAATTGGTTTATCAAGGGCGATGGAATAAAGAACCCGGATACAATCCGGCAGAATTGAATGGCAACAAGTGACCTGCCTGTGGCAGAACACTTGCGCCAGTAGAGGTGACATTCTTGGACTATACTGGGCTTCGCTGCGTTATACACGCATGTGCGCAAATATTGGGATCGTTGTCTGCTGTTAAAGAAAATGATTTTTAGTTTTCTTTCTCGAGGAATTCGACTGTTTTACTATTCAAAACCTTTCTCTTCAAATCAATATATGACAAACCTAGATGTTTGTCCAACTCTTCAGTATTGATTTTGTATAGATGAGCATCCGTAAAAATCACTCCTGCTTTTGTTAGTTTACCAAGTACTTCCCACCCAACATTATTTTTAAGAATGCGAGGGTGTTCTACTTTGTCTTTTAGCTTAGCTAATTCGCCTTTACTATGAGATCGAAATTGCATTAAAATTTTCCTAAGTCGTGTATACTTATTTAATGTAGGCTCACTAATGGATGTATTTGATACATTTGTTTCTTGAAAATAGCTGGAGAATGGATGCTCTGGTTTTTTACCAGATATAATATAAAAGGCAGTTTTGCCATTCCCATAGTCAATAATCTGAGGGACCTGACCAGATGAATAATCTATAGAAAAATCTTCACATTCTAAGAGTATATCACCCTCATGCTTACATTCTATAACGAATTCAGTTGTTGTTACTTTTATACAAGAACAATTTATTGAGATAGGAGAACCAAGTTCTATTCTTTTTCCTTTTAGCTCGATAGTTGTTGGAAGCGCAATATTTATATTTGAAAGTTGGCTATTAAAAGATAATGACGAACCAGATGCAATAGTAGTTGTAAACTCGTAGTTTTCTTTTTGATCTTGGCTATTGAAGAATTCTACGATAGCCTCAATATCAGATTCCTCACTGTCTTCACCTGCTGTATAGATGTCCATTCCATAGGATATATGTTTATCATCCAATGATTTCAGCGAACTAAAAAGGTATGGAAGAAAAGAAGGATGAATTTTTCTATCCTTTGATAGTTTGTCAAAAATAAAGAAGAGCATGAATGCATTTCTGTACTTAGTTTTAAGATAACGTTGTACAACCTCAGAGTAAACAGGGGAGCTAATCAGTTTGGCAATAACAAATGATTCGAAAACGGTATTTTGAATTTTTCCATTTTGAATAAAAGGATGCTCTTTCAGCCATTCTGTTGCCATTTTTTCATACTGTTGATTAAACCCGGTATCGTCACTTAGTTGAATTGAAGGTTCTTCACCGAGTGTATGACAAAGAATTCTTAAACACTGTTCATCGCTTGAATAAGCTTTTTCATTAATTTCTGTAATAAAAGTAGAATCTCTATCGAGTAAGAGGCCCTCATTTAAAATAGGTAAAATTTTGTTCTCACGATCTCTATTCAAAATCAATGACATTATATCTAAAATCAATTCAACTCCACGATCATTCTTTGCAGATAAATCTTCATGTAAAGCTTTGAAATTTTGAGTTTTCGATAATAAAACAGAAATTGACAGCAATACAGGAGCATATCCAATAAATGCCTGAGATTCACTATTTGCAATTTCACTTTCATTTCTAAAAAAGCCTTCAACCGAGTCAATAATATAGTCTCTTACAATTTTATATTGCTGATTAAGTGTCAAATCTGAAAGTCGTTTGTCGATAAATTCTTTGGCTTGGTCAATAGTAAATGGCTCAATATGTAATACTTCAGCTGTTATTTCTTTCTCCCACAAATAAAGAGCGCAATGATCGACAATATTGCTTCTGCCTAATAGAATAAATGGTGTAGCTTCAGCATTTTTTGCAATACTAATGATGCCATCAAGAAATGATTCAAAAGCTGGAACTGTTGTTTTTAGATGTCCCTCATCTAAAGCATCTATTATCATCGCTGCGCTACCCTTTTCTAGATCTTGAATGTAATTTGCTAAACCCTGAGCACCAAGAGTATCAAAAAAAAGTCCTGTCAAAGAATTGCTGGCAACGGGTGCATGCAATGCTAAATCAAATATTGGCATTCCTAAGGTGGCGGATAAATATTTTGTTAATTCAGATTTTCCTGTAGCTCCTGCTGCAGAAATCAAAATTACCTTTGGTAAGTTCCCTTCTTTAATCCCTTCTTTCTCTTCCGAAGAAAAGGTTGGCTTAATGTACTTTAGGTTAGTCTCATTAATAAGATAAAAAGAAGAAATAGACTTTTCCAATACTGGCTTTGTAAATACTTTTTTTGATAATAGGCCTTCAAGTTTATGAAGAGAAAATGTTGTTTTTGGCATAAAGCTTTATTTAGTTTAGAGTTTTAGGAGAAAGAGTTATTTAAAATTTTGGTATCCATTATTAAAAAGGTCAGAATAGCTCCTAAGGATATTAAAGGCCTCAAATTAATAGCAGCCAACTCATGGATTTGCTTAGTTCCCATCTAACTTCTTAATTAAAAAGAGATATAAACGTTTTTGTCGTTTGTAATTGCTTACACCTGCTTACACACGCATTCCCAATCCATCCTAAGTTAATCGCTACATTTTTCATTTGCAATACCATCAACCGGGAAAATTTTAAAGAATGGATCTGTTCTAAACTTTCGCAATGATGGTAAAGTGAGGGTAGGTGTTGTGATCCGGTGAGCCTTCTTTTAGTGGTGACCCATCGCAGTTCCCCCGGTTCGTGTCTTCACTAAACGGAAAACAATCAAACAATTGGTTAGTGGAGACACGAACCAGGGCTGGAGAATGTGTAACGTCCGCCCAGTTTTTGCAAATACCAATGTTGTAGGCAGTACATTAGAATGCTACTGGCCTAATTCCCTTTGGTATATAAACATCCTTATGAAAAAACATAACTTCTGTACCCTTTGTTCCGTTTACTGCACTGTAGTTTAAACCGTATTCAAATTGCTTTTTCTTTTTGTACATTTTTTTTATTTCAGGGGAATTGTCGTAAGAAACAAGCCATTTATGTTCATTGAGTCCGTTAATCATTTCAGAAACTAATACATGGTCTTCGTGCTTGTAGTGATTAACATAAAGGTCTTTGCCTTTCAAGTAATATGGCGGGTCAAAGTAAATGAGGGTTTTGCTGGGTAATGTTGCCCGAATTTTTTTTATTAATTCTATTGCATCAAGATTGTAAATGTCAATTCTATCTTTATACTGTGCAATTTTTATAATTCGGTCTTTTAGTTCTTTTTTATTAAACCGTGCATCGATTTTATAATTTCCTTGTTGGTCATTCCCTCCAATAACGCCTGCTTTAATTATTCCCGACCTGTTTGTTCTATTCAGGAAAAAAGTAGAAAATCCAAGTTCAAGCAAATTGCTTCTTTTTTTATTGGCTTGAACTTCTTTCTGTTGTTGCCAAGTTTCAATGCAGATTTTTGTTTCATCAATCAGTTTGCAAAATTTATCCGTGTTATTGAGTATGCTGTACCAAAAGGCATAAATTGAACGGTCAAAATCATTAATTATAATCTTACTTGCATATTCCTCAAATAATAAAGCCAATGCTATTGAAGCACCACCTGCATATGGTTCAACATAAATTCCATCAATAAGAGAGTTTTTTTCAAAAATATTTTTTATAAAATCGGCGATTTTTCCTTTGCCACCTGGGTATCGTAAAGGGGAGTAGTAATTCATATTAAATTGATTGCCAAAGTTTGGTTATAAAGCTCTGGATGTTATCCCAGGAAGTAATCAGGTTTTTTGCAATGGGAGAAAGGTGTCTATTGTGTACGTATGCATTAAAAGTGTCCATTGACAGTATATCATGTTGGTTATTGACTGCAGACCTTATTCCTTTTAATTCATTCTTTTTTGACACTCCACTTTGTTCCATATGCAATGTTACGTCAATAACCTTTTGTTTTAGTTTTGAATCTACCGTAATATTTTGAATCGGGTATTTATCTAAATATGCATCAATTGAAAGTTCTATGAAAACCCTGAATAAAACACCAACAGCGTTTTCATAACTACTAACCTCGAGCCTACGTAATTCTTTATAAATTTTAGTTAGCCTGACATCAGTAATTTGTAAAATACAATCTTTCGGAATCAGAGTGTCTCTGTCTTTAATGACAGCTCCTTTAGCTTTCGTTATTAGCTTTGGTTTGGCTGAATTTGAAGTTGAAACAAGTTCCCAACTGGTTCTTTCTTTTTGTTTTTTATCGGGTATGTCAATTGGTTTGAATGATTCGACATATCTTTCTCTATCTTCTTTTGTGTAAATATCTTTTACTTTTATTTTTTTCTCAACTAAATCTGTAATTATTTTAGTTAGACCTTTCACAACTTCCTTTCTCTTTAAACTGGTTTGAAGTCTATTATCTTTTATAGATAACCCGATTAGCGATTGAACAGACTTATCTTTAAGAAGTCTATCCAAATTTGTTGAAGGAACATCTTTTAATCTCTCCTTCAATTTATCGCTAACAGAGCCTTCCTTTCTAAGAAAATCAATTGCTTGTAAAGCTATTGGAGAGGTGCCATCAATTCTCTCTTCGAACCGGGCAACTTGTTGAGCATCCCACCGCACAACACCTATTCCATCATTTTCACCAGTATGTTTCAGTTTAATCCATTTGTTCGCTTCTTCAGCATCAGTAAAAACCGAACATAAGACTTCAGTGATTGGGTTTGCCTTGAATTTATCAGCTAATGGTTTAATTCTCTTATAATATGAAGCATGAGAAGTTGCAATTGAAGATGGATTGGAAAGAATTTTCAAAGCCGTAATTCTTCGATTACCTTCCAAAACAATGTACAATTTTTTATCACTTTCACTCGGTGTAACTATTACCAATTCACTTGGATTTAGCATTCCATTTTTTACAATGTCCTTTGATAAATTATAAATTTTATCTGATTGGTCATTTATCATTGCGTCTAAAGCCTCTCTCTGGTTGCCAACCAAGTCGAATCGAGGGTTTTCAATATTCAACAATAGATTCGTTAGTGAAATAGTTTTGGTATTTGTCGACATATGCTATATTCATTTTACTTTTTCCGTATTGTCTACAACTCATGGATTTTCGTAGTTCCCATCTAACTTCTTGATTTAAAAGTAGCATAAACGATTTTTGTCAGTAGTAGTCGCTTACACCCGTTTACACATTCATCCCCAAGCCGCCCTAAGTTAATCGCTAACTTTTTCATTTGCAATACCACAACCCGGGAAAATTTTAAAGAGTGGGGCTGTTCAACACCTTCGTAATGATGGTAAAAGAGAGGGTAGGTGTTGTGGTCCGGTGAGCCACCCTTGGGGGTGACCCACCGTTTTCAACCTATAAATTATCACTTAAAACCTTATCGCTATTGATTGGAGCCTCTGACGCTATCGGTCGGGGTCTACGACATTCAGCATTTAGCCACCGACGCTACGGTCGGGGTTTTCAACATTAAGCATTGAGCATTCCGCCCTAAGCCCCCTTTTCCCCCACAAACCACTGTTCCTTATTCTTAAACAGCACATTAAAGGTGGTAAGGGAGCCGTAACAACGGGTAATGTATTGCTGGATGTTTACTTTTTCTTCGTCGCTCAGGTTTTTGCTGCTGTTGATGTTTTGTTCCAGGACCCGGAGACGATCCCGCAGCATCACAATTTTATGGAAGAAATCTTCAATCGGAATTTCTTTGGGCTTGAGGGATTTATCGGCCGGCTGCAGGATCATAGTTCCGTTTTCCCAACGTTCGCCCAAAGGCACTACTTCGCTAATTCCACCCCACAAACGAAGGATTTTGAGCAAGCTTTTCTCTACCTCACTGTTGGTTTCAATTTCCTCCGTTACATTTTCGGGAATGATTTCATCGAGGTTGCTGTCGGTCTTATCAATTTCTTTCACACCGACATGGATAAAAGAAATGAGATAGGTGGCATAACGGATGCCCACAATCACGCCGGGGCCGTGTTGGGTATGCTGGAGGCGGGTTCCAATGCCGAGTGTTGTTTGTTCCATAGTTGAGTTGTTATTCTTTAGCGTATACGAAACCAGAACGAGCCGCCATGTGTTTCCACACCGGGCAGTTGTTGCCACAGTGGCTGCAATATGTTGTTCAGCTCTTTCTGTTCGCTCATATAAAAAGCAGGGGCAATGAGTTCATAACCTTGCGGGTGGGAGAGCAGGGCCGTGGCCAGGATGTATTGCTCAGCATAAAACCGGTCGCACATGTTCTGCGGGTAATCGTAGGGCAGGTAAATATCATGCACCTGTACAATCACGCCTTTCTTCAGCTTCGGTAAAATGTCGAGGAAGAAACGCTGCACATCGCTGTTGGGATGCAGCAGGTGTGAGCCATCAAAAAAAAGGACATCGCCGGGCTCCAGTGCTTCAAAGATGGACAAGGGTGCTTCCTGCAACGGGTGGTTCATCCATTTATCGGCCACGTTGGTGATTTCTTTGCGTGGATGCGGGTCAATGCAGGTGATCGTGTACGTTAGTCCCAGGTTCTTTTTCGCCAGTGCGGCAATCTTGGTGGTGGTGCCGCTGCCTATTTCCACATAACGTTTGGGTTTGAGTTCACCCAGTAACGTGTATTGCAATACCAGGTCCAGTCCGGGTACAAAATCATTGTGCCAAACGGGTTCAATAGTAGGTTGATCAGAGCTGTAGGCAAGAGATTTGAACACCGGTGTATGGGTGAGGCATTGCTGCAACAGCTGTGCATAACGGTCATTGCCAGCCGAAATGAGTTGATAAAGTTCCGGCTGTGGTGCAGTGGCCGGGTACAAAGGTTTCAGCTCCACGGGATAATCCAGTACCACCAGTCGTTTGGAGCCGGTAACCGCATGATACATATGTTTCAGCCACTGTTTCATAATCGGCTGGCAAGTTAAGTATTGTTCATCGTGTGAAAAAGAGAAAGGGCTCAGCGTTGTTGTTCTTTCAGAAATTCTTTGGCGGCTGCTTGTATGTAGAGGTAAAGCTCAATATCAATGGCCTGTGTGAGCAATTCATAATCGGGACGGTAGCGCTGCATAAATTCATCAAGGAGCGGACCCTCTTTCAAGGTGGTGAGGCGTTGCACAATGGTTTTATTAAAACGGTAATTGATATAACGGTCCTGTTCTTCTTTGATCAACCGTTGCTGAAAGCGCATCATGCTTTTATTGCGCCGGAAACGGAAAACGCTCATGAGGGCATCAAGGTCGAGCCCGGCACCGATCCCCGATTCAGGTGCAGCGCCACCCACCCGGAGGCCACCTTTATCGTAATTAAAGATTTTGTCGTACTGGATGCGGTTTTCTATGGAATCCTGCCTTCGGTTTTTGCCGTATACTATAATTTCTTTCAGTTGTTTGTAGCGGCCGGGCACATAAATATGCAGGGCAATGTCGAAGGAATTGAGGTCTTTGATGCTTTTTACTGCAAAAAACTGGGTGGGTTTGTTACGGAAGAAGAAAAACACGGAGTCTTTCTCGCCCACAAAAATGCTGTATTGTCCGGCACTGTCGGTAAAACTCATGGTGCCGCAGGTACAAAGGACCTGTACGCCCATCACCAGGTTGCGTTTGGTACTGTCGAACACCGTACCGCTCAGCTGGATTTGTCCGAAACCGGTCTGGAGCAGCAGCGATACAATGATATAAAGGAATATCTTTTTCAAAATGGTGTTGCAATGATAGTTTCAATGGGTTGAAAAAAGGTCATTTTCACCCGATTTTGACGTTTTTTAAGCAGATTTTACCAATTTTTCGATGATTTCGGGGTAAAAACGGTGTTCCAGCTCATGAATGCGTGCAGCCAGGCTATCGGGGGTATCATCGGCTTTCACCTCACAGGTGGCCTGGAAAATGGTGGAGCCATGGTCGTACTGCTCATCCACAAAATGAATGGTGATACCGCTTTGCATTTCCCGGTTGGCCAGCACGGCTTCGTGTACATGGTGGCCATACATGCCTTTGCCGCCATAGTTGGGCAAAAGGGCCGGGTGTATATTAATAATATGGTGTGGAAAGGCGTTGATGAGTGTTTTAGGGATTTTCCAGAGAAAGCCGGCGAGGATAATCCAATCAATATCAAAGAATTGCAGCTCTTCTACATATCCGTTTCCCCGGAAAAAGGGTTCTTTTTCAATGAGTAAGGTAGGGATTTGGTGGGCTGCCGCCACATCCAGCACCCCGGCGCCGGGTTTGTTGCAAACGATGAGGGCTACCTGAACAGAAGGGTGGTTGGTAAACCAGGAGCAAATCCGTTCGGCATTGCTACCCTTGCCCGAAGCAAAAACGGCGATTTTATTGATTTTTGGGGTCATTTCCGGTGATTTTGGCCCAAATCCGGCTCAAATAGTTGCTGAAAAAGCGAAATTGGCCCAAGGGGATACTGATTAAAAGTACGCACATAGGCCATAAAATGGTGATCAGCGGTACATAGATGATCCAGTAGACCACACTTTTTTCGGTTAAAAAGAAGCTCAGCAGCCAGTTGCCGGCACGGGCACAAAGGGAGCCGCCCAGGGCAAAGGTGGTGAAGATGAGGGCAAACTGGAACCAGCTTACGTTCCATTTTTTTCTGAGTCGTTCAAACATGGCGCAAAAGTCGGGGGAAATGTTTGTTTAAGCGCAGATGCGATGTTAAAAAGTTTGGCTGATACAAATCCGTTCAACGCCTGATGTGTGTTTTTGCCTTAATCATTCACAATGAACGAAAAAGACTGTCATACAAGCGTAAAAAAAAATTTCTGACTGTGGATATTATGTCAGTATCCCCCTTTATATTTGCAGCCTGTAATTGGGATATTATTCCTCATCACAATCACGTTCCTTAACGACATGAATCAACCAAAATCAATTCTTCGCAGGTCTCTTTCTGTTTGTTTGGTAATCTTTTCATTATTGTTTGGTAATCAATTGCTGGCGCAGGAAGGTAAAGCCCTGTTCCAAACCAATTGTGCGTCTTGTCACGCCCTCAATAAAGATCTTACCGGTCCGGCATTAGCTGGTGTTGAAACAAGAGGCCCCTGGGGCGATCGCAAGAAACTTTATGCATGGATCCACAATCCGTCTGCGTTTGCCAAAAGCGATACCTACGCTGCCGATCTGTTAAAGAAGTATTCACCTGTGGTAATGACTGCTTTTCCGCAGTTAACCGAAAAAGAGATTGATGCAATTGTTGATTACATCAATACACCTCCTCCCACACCTGCTCCCGGAGCTGGTGCAGCAGCGCCTGCAGAACCCAAAGACAGTTCCTTCCTTTTTGGAATCCTGGCGATTGTGTTAGGTGTGGTTGCCCTGATCCTGTTGCAGATCAACAGCACATTGAAAAAGCTGAGTGATGAGCAGGCCGGTATTCACCGTGCAGAACCGGTTTCCTTCTGGAAAAACAAAGCGTACATCGCTACCTGTATTATATTATTATTCTTAACCGGTGGTTACTTCCTGGCACAGGGCGCTATTGGTCTGGGCCGTCAAACCAAATACCAACCGGAGCAACCGATCTATTATTCTCACAAAGTCCACGCCGGCATCAACCAGGTAAACTGCTTATACTGTCACGGTGGTGCCATGGAAGGCAAGCATGCCAACATTCCAAGTGTGAATGTTTGTATGAACTGTCACGCCGCTATCAACGAATACAAAGGGCCTGAACTCCTTCGTGAAGATGGTTCTAAAGTAGACGGTACTGCCGAAATTCAGAAACTGTACAAACACGCCGGCTGGGATCCTACAGCTAAAAAGTATACAAGCGAAGGTGAACCGATCGAATGGATCAAGATTCACAGCTTGCCCGATCATGTGTACTTCAATCACTCACAACACGTGAAAGCAGGTGGCGTACAATGTCAAACCTGTCATGGACCTATCCAGGAAATGGGTGAAGTGTATCAGTTCAGCACATTAAGCATGGGCTGGTGTATTAACTGTCACCGTGAAACAGCCGTGAAATTCAAAGACAACGGATTTTACAGCATGTATGAAAAGTTCCACAACGATATCAAGAGTGGAAAAATGGACAGCGTAACGGTTGAAAAAATTGGTGGTACAGAGTGTCAGAAATGTCACTATTAATTAATTTGAAAATTTGAGAATTTGAAAATGAGTTAATGAACGAAGGCTTACATTTTCAAATGATCAAATTACCAAATCTTCAAATTCCAAACAGCTATTAACAAGCATATGAGCAACAAGAAATATTGGCAAACTTTCGGAGAGCTGAATAACACGAACGCTTATAATGAAGCAGCAGAGAATGAATTCCGGGAAGAACTGCCGTTTGAAATGAACGATAACGGAGCTAAAACGCCCCGTCGTGACTTCTTAAAATACCTGGGCTTCAGCACGGCTGCCGCTACTTTGGCTGCCAGTTGCGAAATCCCGGTGAAGAAGTCAATTCCGTTTCTGAACAAACCGGCCGATATTGTTCCGGGTGTTTCCAATTACTATGCCACCACCTTTGTGCTCGATGGAGATGTGGTTCCTGTGTTGGCAAAAGTAAGAGACGGACGTCCGATTAAAATAGAAGGTAACGAAAGCGGATTTACGAAAGGGGCCACCACACAACGTGTGCAGGCTTCTGTCCTCAGCTTATACGATACGGCACGTGTGCGCCATCCGCTGGAAAAATCAGGCGATGGTTTTAAAGAAGCGCCTACTTACGAAGCTGTTGATAAAAAAATTGCAGAAGCATTGGCTGCTGTTGGTGGAAAACAGATTGTGTTGCTCAGTTCCACACTCAACTCACCTTCTGTACAGGCGGTGATTGATGAATTCAAAGCGAAATATCCTTCCTTCAAACAGGTTACTTACGATGCCGTTTCTTACAGCGGTATCATTGAAGCAAACGGATTAACATATGGTACAAAAGGAATTCCTTCTTACCAGTTTGACCAGGCAAAAGTAATTGTGAGCCTGGGTGCCGATTTCCTCGGTACATGGATCAGCCCGGTTGAATATGCCAAGCAATATGCTGCCGGACGTAAGATCAATGAAAAGAACCCCGAAATGAGCCATCACTTTCAGTTTGAAAGTTCGTTCAGCATGACGGGTGCGAATGCCGATGAGCGTTATACACATAAGCCCAGCGAGTTGGGTGCTGTATTGCTCAACTTATATGCAAAAGTGGGAGGCAGCGTTACCGCTCCTTCTATTGCCGATAAACGCCTCGCCGAAGGAATTGATAAAGCGGCGAAGGAATTAGTGGCTGCCGGTGGTAATGCACTGGTGGTTTGCGGCAGCAACGATGTAAATGCACAGGTAATTGTAAATGCAATCAACGCACAACTGGGAGCGAATGGCAAAACCATCAACTTCGGTGCAATGGTGAACTACCGCAAAGGTGTTGATACAGAAATGGAACAGTTTGTAACCGATATGAGCGCCGGCGCTGTGGGTGCTGTGCTCGTTTATGGTGCAAATCCTGTTTATACCTACCGTGATTCTAAAAAGTTTGCCGATGGTTTCAAGAAAGTAGCGTTAACCGTTTCTTTCAATGAAACAGAAGACGAAACCAGCGAACTCTGCCAGTATATTCTTCCTGCTCATCATTACCTCGAAAGCTGGGGCGATGCAGAAGCAAAAACAGGATATACTTCCTTCCTTCAGCCTACCATTCATCCGCTGTTTAAAACAAGAGCCTTCGCTACTTCTTTACTGAAGTGGAGCGGAAGTGCTGTGGCTGATTATGAAACGTATTTCAAAGCATACTGGACCAATAAACTGGGCGGTACTGCTGCCTTTGATAAAGCATTAGAAGATGGTGTGATAGAGCCCGCTGCTCCTGTGGTGGCTGGTGCTACATTCAACAGTTCGGCTGTTGCAGCTGCGGTTGGTAAACTGTCGCAAACAGCAACTTCAACCGGACATGAACTGGTGATCTATCAGAAGGTAAGTATCGGTGATGGTAAAATGGCCAACAACCCCTGGTTACAGGAAATGCCCGATCCGATCACCCGTGCCTGCTGGGACAACTATGCAATGGTATCTGTAAAAACGGCAGAATCATTGGGCTTCAAAGCAGATGATGCGTATGAAGTAGAGCCTAAGAAACCGGTATTGAAAATCACTGTAGGAAATCAAACAGTTGAACTTCCGATGATGATTATCCCCGGTATGAACAGTAACACCATTGCCATTGCTGTTGGTTATGGCCGCAGTGAGAAAGTGGGACTGGCTGCAAAAGGTGCCGGTAAAAATATTTATTCGTTTGTTGGTTTCAACGGACAAAACTACCAATACACTGTTGGCAATGTGAAAGTGGAAGCAACTGCAGAAACATTTACTGTGGCTGTGATGCAAACACACGGACAATATGGTAACCGTGTGGAAGTGGTGAAAGAAACCAGCATCAACATTTTCAAAAAAGATCCCAAAGTATTCATCAACGAACGCTTGAATGAATTGAAAGATTATGGTGGTCTTGACAATTTCGAAGCAGAAGGAACGATTTATCCTGTATACGACAAGCCCGGTATCAAATGGGGCATGAGCATTGACCTCAACACCTGTAACGGTTGTGGTGCTTGCGTAGTGGCTTGTTCTGCAGAAAACAACGTTGCTGTTGTAGGTAAAAACCAGGTGGCGAAGTATCATGATATGCACTGGTTGCGTATCGACCGTTATTTCAGCGGTGATATGGAAAACCCGGATGTGGTATTCCAACCGATGCTTTGTCAGCATTGTGACAACGCTCCTTGCGAAAACGTTTGTCCGGTGGCAGCTACCAACCACAGCAGCGAAGGTTTGAACCAGATGACTTATAACCGTTGTATCGGTACAAGGTATTGTGCCAACAACTGTCCTTATAAAGTACGTCGTTTCAACTGGCACGATTGGAACGGAGCCGACAGCTTCGGAGACAACCAGGTGCCGATTGTAGAAAGTGGCCGCCTGAACGAAGTAACACTTCAGATGAACGATGAACTCACACGTATGGTACTGAACCCCGATGTTACCGTTCGTAGCCGTGGTGTGATCGAAAAATGTTCATTCTGCGTTCAACGTTTACAGGAAGCCAAACTCACAGCGAAGAAAGACAGCCGTCCAATGGTGGACAGCGATATCAAAACCGCTTGTCAGCAGGCTTGTCCTACCAACGCTATCGTATTTGGTAACGTAAATGATAAAGAAAGTGCGATCCGTAAAGTACGTACAGAAGAGGGTGTGAACCGTACTTATTATGTACTGGAACAAATCCACGTATTACCAAATGTGAGCTATATGGCGAAAGTGCGCAACACAGACCGTGTGGTGGGTAATGAAGAAGAAGGTGGCCATGAAATTTCTCACGAAGAAAAGAAAGAAGCAGAAGCAGCACATTAATAGCTGAGCTGCAGTAACCAGAGTTGAAGTGTTGGGATTGCAACTGGTCCCGGCAATAAAATAAAAACCAACGGCAGACAGTAGAAAAGCTGAAAGCCAAAAGCTAAGAAAGAATATGTCATTACTGAAGTACGAATCACAGGTAAGAGAGCCATTAGTAGATGGCAATAAAACTTACCACCAGGTAACAGAAGATATTTGCGGCCCGGTAGAAGCAGCTCCTTCCCGTTTGTGGTGGATCGGTTTCATTATTTCGGTAGCACTGCTGTTGTTTGGTGTTGTGAGTATTTACAAAGAAGTAGTCTACGGTACAGGTATGTGGAACCTGAACAAAACCATCGGATGGGGTTGGGATATCACCAACTTCGTATGGTGGGTGGGTATTGGTCACGCCGGTACGTTGATTTCTGCGATCCTGTTACTGTTCCGTCAGGGCTGGCGTACCGGTGTAAACCGTGCGGCAGAAGCGATGACCATCTTTGCGGTAATGTGCGCCGGTCAGTTCCCGGTTTGGCACATGGGTCGTGTGTGGATGGCGTTTTTTGTATTCCCTTATCCCAATACACGTGGTCCGCTTTGGGTGAACTTCAACTCACCATTGTTGTGGGACGTGTTTGCGATCTCTACGTATTTCACCGTATCTCTCCTGTTCTGGTATAGCGGTTTGATTCCTGATCTGGCTACTCTGCGTGACCGTGCTAAAAAGAAATGGGCAAAAGCCTTCTATGGTGTTACCTCTTTCGGCTGGACCGGTTCCACCAAACACTGGCAGCGTCACGAAAGTTTATCACTCGTGCTCGCCGGTTTGAGTACACCGCTGGTACTTTCTGTACACACTATTGTATCGTTCGACTTCGCCACATCAGTAATCCCTGGTTGGCATACCACCATCTTCCCTCCTTATTTCGTTGCCGGTGCGATCTTCTCTGGTTTTGCCATGGTGCAAACCCTGATGCTCGTTACCCGTAAAGTGATGAACCTGGAAGATTATATCACCATCAGCCACATTGAGAACATGAACAAGGTAATTGTACTCACCGGTTCTATTGTGGGTTGTGCTTACCTCACCGAACTGTTCATGGCCTGGTATGGTGCGAGCAAATATGAATACGATATCTTCTTCAAATACCGTATCGCTGGTCCTTATGGCTGGAGCTACTGGTTGATGATGACCTGTAACGTAATCACTCCCCAGTTGTTCTGGGTGAAAAAACTGCGCCGCAATATCGCCTTCACGTTCTTAATGAGTGTGGTGGTAAACATCGGTATGTGGTTTGAGCGTTTCGTGATCATCGTATCCTCTTTGTATCGTGATTACCTGCCTTCTTCCTGGTCGGTTTACTATCGTCCGTCTATCTGGGAAGTTGGTTTTTATCTCGGTTCATTCGGATTGTTCTTTACCTGTTACTTCCTGTTCTCCAAATACTTCCCTGTAATTGCGATCGCTGAGATTAAGCACATACTTAAGAAAAGCGGCGAAAGCTTTAAGGAAGCAATGGATCCATTGGAAGAGCAAAGTGTTGATGAGTTTGTTCACCAGGCTCATGCACACCATTAATTCAGTTTATTCGTAAAAGAAGCATAGATATGCCAGTTAAAAAATTCGTAGTAGGTTGTTTTGATGATGAAAAGACATTGTTTCCTGCGGTGAAAAACACCCGGAAAGCAGGGTATAAGATTCATGATCTCTACACACCATTTCCTATCCATGGTTTAGATAAAGCTATGGGACTTCGTGACACCAGTTTACACACGGCCGGTTTCATTTATGCCATCACCGGTACCACTACTGCTCTCACCTTTATGAGTTGGGTGTTTACCAAAGACTGGCCTTTGAACATTGGCGGTAAACCACACTTGCCCCTGCCTGCATTCATTCCTATCGTGTTTGAATTAACGGTACTCTGCGCAGCTGTGGGTATGGTGCTCACTTTCTGCTACCTGTGCCAGCTGGCTCCCTTTGTGAAAAAAGACCATTTTCACCTGCGTGCCACAGACGATCTGATGGTAATGCCCATTGAAATCACCGATAAAACAAATGCCGACGAAGTGAAAGCATTTTTACAAAATGCAGGCGCTGTGGAAGTGTTTGAAAAAGAAGCTGAAACCGGATGGTGGATTGGCCGTTACGACCGTGATCGTAAAGTATTTGAAAAAGAAGAAAAAACCGTTATTGCATAAATTAACTGAAATGCGTAAATCTATTTTATCAGTTGGATTAATGGCGATGGCTGCGGCCGTAATCAGTTCATGTGGCGGGGTGCGCCGTGAGCCAGGTCGTATCTATGTACCCGATATGGCATACAGCCGTGCTGTTGAAACCTATACTGACCACAGTAATTTGAAACAGGCTGGTATTTATTATGATGGAACACCTGTTGCAGGAACCATCAAACGTGGAGGCATTGGTGCTTTCCCGCTGGCAAAAGACCAGGGTACCGATACTGCCAACTATGTGGCCAGTAAGCAAATTGCCAATCCGCTTCCTCCTTTGAACGAAAAGGATATGGCAGAAGCCAAACGCCTGTACAATGTGAATTGTGGCATTTGTCATGGCGAAAAGCTGGATGGTAATGGTCCGCTCTACAATGGAGGCAATGGCCCTTACCCGATTGCACCCAGAAACCTGGTGGCCGATCCTATTGTGAGCAAAATGCCTATGGGACAAATGATGTATTCTGTTACATATGGTAAAAACCTGATGGGTAGCTACGCTTCACAGCTGAGCACCAAACAACGCTGGATGGTGATTCATTATGTAAAAAGCATGCAGCCCGGCGGTGCCCTTCCTGTTCAGGCAGCTGCAGCAACAGATACAACAAAAGCAACCAAGTAAGACAACCGAAACTAACAATCAACTATAAACGAAATTTCAATGGTACTGAAAGAGCAATTTGAAATACCCGGCGGATTGAAAAAGTGGAGTTATGCACTCATGGCTGTGGGTGTGTTAACACTGATTCTGGGTGTGGTATACCTGCATCCGTTTTCCGGCGGACATGGTGAAGCGCATGGTGCAGAAGCTTACGGAGCTACCAAGTTCTGGATGGCATTAATGCATAACTCTATTTTCTGGCTGTTAGTAACAGCTGCCAGCTTCTTCTTCATCAGCGCCACAACGCTGGCCCAGGGTGGATGGCAGGTTGCTTTCCGTCGTGTACCTGAAGCAATTTCCGGAAGCATCAATATTCTCGGCCCTATCACACTGGTGATTTTGCTGGGTTATGTATGGCTTTCGCCCGATCATCATATCTACCACTGGAAAGATGTGGAGCATGTAAAACATGATGCAAAACTCACCTGGAAAGCAGGATTCCTCAATCCTACCTTCTATACCGTTCTTTCCATTGCTGCAGTAGGTTTGTGGATCTGGTTCCGTAACTGGTACCGCAAAAACTCCATTGCAGAAGACCTCGCCGGAAAAGCCGATCACAGTTTTTACTGGAAATCACTGGCTATTTCTGCCGCTTTTCTTGTTACTTATGGTTTAACTGTTATGAGCACACTGCCCTGGATGTGGCTGATGAGTATTGATGCACACTGGTTCAGCACCATGTACAGCTGGTACACATTTGCAAGTTCATGGGTATCCGGTATTTCATTGATGATGTTGTTTGTGGTGTTCCTCAAAAACAAAGGATACCTGGAACTGGTGAGCGAAGAACATATTCATGATATTGGTAAGTTCATGTTTGCCTTCTCTGTATTCTGGACTTATCTCTGGTTCTCTCAGTACATGCTGATCTGGTATAGTAACCAACCTGAAGAAACTGAATATTTTATTGACCGTATTGGTGCAGGCGGACATGGCGGACCTTTCAAAGCCATCTTCCTGCTCAACCTCATCATCAACTTCCTGGCTCCATTGCTGATTCTGATGAGAAGAGGTTCAAAAAGAAACTATACCGTTGTAACGTTAATGGCAGTGATTATCATCTTCGGCCACTGGCTGGATTTTTACCAGATGATCACACCCGGTCCATTGAAAGAACTGGGACAGGAATCCAACTCATTGTCACACTTCCTGTACAGCCTGGGTATCAGTGCCGGATTTTTAGGACTGGTTATTTTCTTAACAGCGAAGTATTTAACCAAAGCATCGCTGTTGCCTAAAAACCATCCGTTGATTAAAGAAAGTATTATTCATCATACATAAGGCGACCGATGTAAAACACTTCGAACGAACATATTTTAAGGGCCTTTATTATTAGAAAAAGCTTAAAACCTTTTGAGCAAATATGACTACCACATCTTACCTGATTCTTGCGGCAGCCGTGCTGGTGTTTATTGTTATCTTCCAGATATCAAAAGCAAGCGAATATGTAAGCACATTAAAGGGCGAAGAAAAGTCCAACAAACAAACCAACCGTATCAACGGGTTTCTGTTGCTCGGGTTTATGATCGTTGGCTTCATTGGCGTTTGGTATTGCAACGAACTGCTGTACAAACAAACTTTATTCCCACAGGGCGCAGCTTCTGAAGAAGGTGAAAAAATTGATCAGATGTTTATGATCACCACGGCTGTAACCGGTGTGGTATTCATTCTCACACAGTTCCTTTTATTCTACTTCGCATGGAAATACCAGGCGAAAGAAGGACGTAAAGTTTTCTATTTCCCCCACAGTAATAAACTCGAGTTGATCTGGACGGTGGTTCCTGCCGTTTTCCTTACCGTACTCGTGGTGTTTGGATTGAAGTTCTGGTTCCGCATTACATCCGATGCACCCAAAAATGCACTCACTGTTGAAATTGTGGGTCGCCAGTTTGGTTGGATCATGCGTTATCCGGGTAAAGACAAAACCTTTGGTAAAACCAATTTCAGAGCTATCAGCGATGAAAAGGGAAATTCATTGGGACAAATCTGGGAAGACAATACCGACCTGAAATTGAAATCAGACCCCGCCAACTATGATGATGTGGTAACCACACAAACCATGTACATTGTAAAAGGCCGCCCGGTGAAATTAATCATTGGCAGCCGGGATGTGATTCATGATGTGGGGCTCTCTCACTTCCGCTTAAAAATGGATGCGGTGCCCGGTATCCCCACCACACTCTGGTTTACGCCAAAGTACACCACCAAAGAGATGAAGGAACGCACCGGAAACCCTGATTTCGTTTATGAAATCTCCTGCGATCAGATGTGCGGAAACGGCCACTATTCCATGAAAGGAATTATTGAAGTGGTTACACAGGAAGAATTTGATTTATGGATGGCCAAACAAAAGCCCAATTACTTTGTTGCAAATCCTGAGAAGGATCCTGCAACTCAGCAACAGGCAACACCGGCATCAGACACAAGTTCTGTAAAAATTGCAGCTGTTACAAACGGCAAATAATATCATTTACATATCTAATTAATTATAGAGTATGAGTATCGAAACAACGCATGTTCATCAGTCAGGTGTTTCTCATGAAGCACATCACGAAGTTCATCATGGACATCACCATGAAACCTTCCTGACCAAGTATGTGTTCAGCCAGGACCACAAAACAATTGCCAAACAATTCCTGATCACTGGTATGTTTTGGGCATTGGTAGGTGGATTTTTCTCTGTGATCTTCCGTTTACAACTGGGTTTCCCCGATGCCAAATTCCCCTGGCTGGAAGATTTGCTGGGTGAATGGGCCCGTGGCGGACAATTGCAGGCCGAAGCTTATTATGCGTTGGTTACCATGCACGGAACGGTGCTTGTGTTTTTCGTATTAACAGCCGGTCTCAGCGGTACATTCTCTAACTTCCTCATTCCTTTACAGGTGGGAGCCCGTGATATGGCTTCTCCGTTTATGAATATGCTTTCCTACTGGTTCTTCTTTGTAGCCAGTATTGTAATGCTAAGCTCATTGTTTGTACAAACAGGTCCGTTTAGCGGTGGCTGGACTGCTTATCCGCCGTTGAGTGCATTGGGACAAGCCTCTCCGGGATCAAAAGTGGGAATGGATTTGTGGCTGGTGTCCATGGCATTATTCGTGGTTTCATCTTTGCTGGGTGGTTTGAACTATATAGCAACAGTCCTCAACCTTCGTACAAAAGGAATGAGCATGACCCGTTTGCCGCTCACCATCTGGGCGTTCTTCTTCACTGCAGTATTGGGTGTATTATCATTCCCTGTATTATTCTCCGGTTTCATTTTGCTGATTTTCGATCGTCATTTCGGAACCAGCTTCTACCTGAGTGATATCTATATTAACGGACAGGCCCTTCCAAACGAAGGCGGTAGTGCTATTCTCTACCAGCACTTATTCTGGTTCCTGGGTCACCCCGAAGTATATATCATCCTGCTGCCGGCGATGGGTATGGTGAGTGAGATCTTATCTGTAAACAGCCGCAAACCTATCTTTGGTTATATGGCGATGGTGGGATCTTTGTTTGCGATTGCGATCCTCGCCTTCCTGGTATGGGCGCACCACATGTTTGTAACCGGGTTGAATCCGTTCCTGGGAGCGTTCTTCGTATTACTTACATTATTGATTGCCGTACCAAGTGCCATTAAAGTATTTAACTGGTTAACCACTATCTGGAAAGGAAACCTGCGCTTTACACCTGCTATGTTGTTTGCGCTTGGTTTTGTGAGCTTGTTTATTTCCGGGGGTCTTACAGGTATCTTCCTTGGTAACTCTTCACTGGATATTCACCTGCACGATACTTATTTCGTAATTGCCCACTTCCATATTGTAATGGGTGTGGCATCGATGTTTGGTATGTTTGCCGGTATCTATCATTGGTTCCCCAAAATGTATGGCCGTTATCTCAATAACACATTAGGTTATATCCACTTCTGGGCAACCATGATTGGCGCTTACCTGATTTTCTGGCCCATGCACTATGAAGGTTTGGCGGGTATGCCACGCCGTTACTATAAATATGATATCTGGGAATCGTTCAAGCAGTTCGGAACCTTGAACCAGTTTATCAGTGTGGTGGCCGTGATTGTATTCCTCGTACAGATTTTGTTCCTGCTGAACTTCTTCTACAGCATCTGGAAAGGAAGAAAAGTAACCACACTAAACCCATGGAGTGCAAATACACTCGAATGGACAACACCTATTAATCCCGGACATGGTAACTGGGAAGGTGAAATTCCTGAAGTGCATCGCTGGGCTTATGATTACGGTAAAGATGGTAAAGAGTTTATTCCTCAAACCACCCCCGTAAGCGCCGACGAGAGCAAGCATTAATTCATGGCGGGCAGTGCAGATGGTAATCGTACCATCCCCGTCTTATAATAACAGAAATTGAGCAGTATAGTGGCAGATAAGGAAAAGAAGGAAGCAGGGTCTTCAGCCCCCATTGTGAGTAAGCTGAAAGATTATGTGCAACTGATCAAGTTTACGCTCAGTTTTATGGTGGTGTTCAGCAGTGTGATTGCCTATATGCTGGCTCCCAGTGTAGTGGAATATGACTGGCAGAGTATATTACTCTTATTGACAGGAGGCTTACTGGTTACAGGCAGTGCAAATGCAGTAAACCAGATAGCTGAAAAAGATACAGATGCAGTGATGAAGCGAACGGCCAACCGCCCCGTGGCAAGTGGCCGGATGAGTGTGACAGAAGCAACCGTGTTTGCGATTGTTTCCGGGGTTGCAGGCTCTTTGATATTAGGTTGGTACTTTAGTTGGTATGCAGCTGCCATCAGTGTGTTGAGTTTGTTTATTTACGGATTTATTTATACTCCGTTAAAAAAGGTGAACTCAACTGCTGTGCTGATTGGTGGAATACCGGGTGCATTACCTGTGTTAATTGGATGGGCTGCCGCTTATAATGGTGAAGGCTTTTCCTGGACGGGTGGATGGATCCTGTTTGCCATTCAGTTTCTCTGGCAGTTTCCGCATTTCTGGGCAATCGCCTGGGTGGCGCATACAGATTATACGAAGGCGGGATTTAAGTTATTGCCTTCACAACAAGGTCCGACCAAATTCACGGCAGTCCAGACAATCATTTATTCCCTGCTGATGATACCGGTGGGTATTCTGCCGTATCTCAACGGCATGACGGGTATTGTGAGCTTATGGATTGTTTTGGCTGCGAATCTTTACATTGTTTACCGGTGTGTTTTATTATATCACACCATGCAGGTAAAGGAAGCACGCTGGGTGATGTTTAGCAGTTATTTGTATTTACCCATTGTATTGCTGGCTTTATTGGCCGACAAAATGGGTTCAACAATTTGATATGGCACAGGTTATGAGTGAGAGAAATCAAAAAATGCATCCCCATAAATTTTTATTATGGGTGGCAATTGGAAGTATTACAATGATGTTTGCCGGTTTTACCAGCGCTTACATTGTAAAAAGCAACCAGGCCGGATGGGTACCGGTGCAATTACCTAAGATCTTTTATTTGTCTACAGTTCTGATTTTGCTGAGCAGCGGAACCATTTACCTGGCTCAACGCATGTTTAAGCAAAGAGAAATGGCGAAGTACAGGTTGCTGATTACTACAACGGCTTTGATTGGAATTGCATTTGTTGTAACCCAACTCCTTGGCTTCTCTGAACTGTGGGCACAGAACATTACATTCAAGGAAAGTGTGGCCGGCTCATTCTTCTATGTGATTGCAGGCGTGCACGGATTGCATGTGGCAGGTGGGGTAGTGGCGTTGTTTGTAATGTTTTTCAGGGCTTTCAGTACATCCACAAGGTACTATAGCTCAACACCGGTTGATGTGGTTTCCATCTACTGGCATTTTGTAGATATATTGTGGATCTACCTGTTTGTATTTTTCTTACTGGTAGCATAATAAAGAATAACAATTTCGAACTATAAAAAACAGATAAATGGCACAAACAGTACCAGCAACTACAAAATGGTGGAATGGCGGTAAAAGCCCTTTCAACGTGGAGTATGGAAAATTGATGATGTGGTATTTCTTAATGAGTGATGCGTTCACTTTTGGCGCATTCCTGATTTCTTACGGCAGCATCCGGTTTTCAAGCAATTCATGGCCCGATCCCAACCATGTGTTTAATGCAGTTCCTTTCTTTGAAGGCTCTCATTTGCCATTGGTGTTTGTGAGCTTCATGACGTTTGTGCTCATTGTGAGTTCTGTAACCATGGTACTTGCCGTGCACGAAGGACATAAAGGAAACAAAAAAGGAGTGATCAAATACCTGTTCTGGACCATTGTGTTTGGTTTGATCTTCCTTGGAAGCCAGGCATGGGAATGGACACATCTACATCACGAAGGTGCATGGTGGGGCAGCAATCCTTTCCCCAATGCAGATGGAACAGTGGCTTCCACCAATTTCACGAACTATTTCTTTACGATCACCGGATTCCATGGTTTTCACGTGTTGTCTGGTGTGGTGATTAACCTGATTGCATTACTCATGACATCCAACGGAGTGTTTGAACGCAGAGGCCATTATCTCATGATTGAGAAAGTGGGTCTGTACTGGCACTTTGTAGACTTGGTATGGGTATTCGTATTCCTGTTTTTCTATCTTGTATAACATTCATCATTCATTCATCGAAATCATTGATAAACATGGAGCATCAAACATTTGGAGGCGAAGTAACTGTGCCTCACGAACATAATCCCGGAGCCGTTTCCAAAATTATCCGCACAACGGTGATTCTCTCAGTTATTACCATTGTGGAGCTGATCCTGGGTTATTATATCTATACTCTGCATAAGAACCCCGATTTCAGTCATAACTTTGTACTGTTCCTGAAAGGAATCATTATTATCCTTTCACTGGCAAAAGCTTTTTATATCGTATCTATTTTTATGCACCTTGGTGATGAAATCAGAAACCTGATCATGACCATTGTTGTACCTTTGCTGCTCTTTATCTGGTTTATTGCCGCCTTTTTGTGGGATGCCAGTTCATGGAAAAATCTGCGTAACGAATACGCACCAAAAGATCCCGTGAAACATGAGCAACATGCAGAGCCTGCCCATGAAGGGGGCTTGAAATAAATATTGTAAACTACTTGTCTGTACGTCCCGATGATCCCTGCTACAGCAAGGCATCGGGACGTATAACTTTATAGAAGAAGTGTAAGAACAGAAGTGTATGAGCAAAAATGCATTATTAGGTCTTTTATTAGTGGTGGCACTGCCGTTGACAGCCTATTTTATTGTGAAATACTATAGTGAAGATGCAGTGCATATGCCACGCCGTTACTTCTATGATTCTGTTGTAAAAAAGAATGTAGATGGCAAACTGGTTATTGATACAGCCTGGCACAGTGTTGAGAATTTCACCTTCACCAATCAGCTGAATCAACAGGTGAGTGCTGATGATGTAAAAAATAAAATCCTGGTTGTTGATTTCTTTTTTACCCGCTGCCCCAATCCCTGTCCCACACTCACCCGCAACATGAAGCGGATGCAGGATTCCTATCTTAAAAACGATTCATTAATTCAGTTCATTTCTTTTACAGTAGATCCCGAAAGAGATACAGTAGAGGCGATGAAGCGATATGCCGACCGGTTTTCTGTGCGGCACAACAACTGGTGGTTTCTTACCGGTGAAAAACAAAAAATTTATGACCTCGCTTTCAGAGAGTTTAAGGCGGGCATTGTAGACGGAGGAAAAGCCGATACCAGTTTTTTACATACTGATAAGTTTTATTTACTGGATAAAAAACGTGTGATCAGAGGGTGGTATAGTGGAACAGACTCTGCATCCATGACAAAACTGGCCCGTGACATCGGGTTGCTGATTTTAGAAAAAGACAAATCGAAGAAACGAAACCTGTTCCGCAAATAATTTTTATGAGTCAACATCGTCATCGTTATCACCGGCATTCACGTGGGGTTGTATTACCTGCTTCTATTAAGAAAAATGATAAACTGGCTTACTTTTTAATATTCCTGGTTTCGGCAATTGTATTTGCTGCAGTTGTTGCTTTGGGAAAGATTCATTTGAAAGTAGACCTGGGTTTTGATAAACATATTTTCGCTCATCTCAATGCATTGATAAACACTTTTGTTTCACTGTTGCTGCTGGGTGCATTGTGGGCGGCCAAGGACAAGCGGTTCAGCACACATAAAAAACTGATGTTGTGGGCGCTTACATTATCTGTTTTCTTTCTGCTTTCTTATATATGTCATCATCTGTTTACAGGAGAAACAAAATTTGGCGGAGAAGGATTGGTTAAGATCGTTTATTACCTGATTCTTTTCACGCATATACCAATGGCGGGACTCATACTTCCGTTCATATTATTTACAGCCTATAGAGGGCTTACTGCTGATTATGATAAACATCGCAAACTGGCACGCATTACATGGCCTTTGTGGTTGTATGTGGCGGTTTCCGGAGTAGTGGTGTATTTAATGATCAGTCCGTATTATACCTAACGGAGCCGTTTAACCGATTTCAACAGCAGGATCCCAGAACAACTTCTGGAAATCAACCACTGTATCATTCTTAACATCGATACCTTCTTTTTTCAGCAACTCTTCCATGAGTGTGGGTGTTGCAAAATGAGCTTTGCCGCTGAGTTGTCCGTTGCGGTTGATCACCCGTTGTGCCGGCACTTTGGGTTTTACCCGGAACGATGCATTCATAGCCCAACCCACCATACGGGCCGATAGTTTGGTGCCCAGGTAATTGGCAATGGCTCCATAAGTGGTAACCCGGCCTTTGGGAATTTGCCGGACCACATCATATACATCATCAAAAAAACTGTATTCTTTTGCTTTGCCTGCAACAGGCAGTTTAGCTGGTTTTATTGCTTTTTTCGGCGGCATGTGTACGTTCTTTCAACAACAAGTTACGACGAGGTTGTGGAACATTTTCATAATCATAAGGGCAATGCCGGCATCCATGCCCGCAGCAATAACCTTTTTTTAAATGATAGGCTTCGGTGAGAACGATATTGTCGTTTTCATCGTAATAGAAATCAATCTCTTGCTCCAGTTTTTTCATGAATGTGCTTCAAAGCTGAAATAAGAACATTAACTGTTATCTCTTTTCTTTTGTTTAACTAATGGGGGAATTCTTTTTTTCGGGCAATAACAGTTCGGTTTCAAACACCCAGTTTTTCAGCTCTTCGTATTTATCTGTTTTTAATTCTTCAGCAGGCAACGAGAAACAGAGGTAATGAATACGGTTGCTTTGTGCAATATCCAACCCTTCGTAATGGGTTTTGATCTTCAGCTCCTCTGGCCGGTCGGTAAACTTGTATAAATCGTCGATTGATTGGTGCAGGTTCAGCTGGTAGAGCTCAATCACTTTCAAAGTAAACTGATATAAGACAGGCGAATCTGTTTTTAAATGAATCAGCCCACCAGGTTTCAGAAATTGCTGGTAATAGTGAAGGTATTTGGGGTGTGTTAACCGTTTCTTGTGTTTGGAAGAACGCAACTGCGGATCCGGAAAAGTGAGCCAGATTTCTGCTACTTCATCCTTTCCAAAGTATTGGTTAATGGCGTCAATCTGGGAACGGAGAAAAGCCACATTTGACAATCCATCTTTGAGTGCTGTTTTTGCACCCACCCAGATGCGGTTTCCTTTTACATCAATTCCAAGGAAATTGCGGTTGGGATATAACCGAGCCAAACCAACGGCATATTCGCCTTTGCCACAGGCCAGTTCCAGCGTAATGTGATGGTTATTTTGAAAGAACCGGTGCCAGTTTCCGGGCATATCTTTCGGGTACTGTAATACATTTGGAAAGGTTTCCAGCTCTGCAAAACGAATCAGTTTCTTTTGTCCCATAGTGCGGGCAAAGGTAGAAAACAGGAGAGGTATAAAAACAAAAAAGCCCGTAAATGGATATTTACAGGCACATGAGAAAAACTGTTGCAAATCAGCTGTAGGGGAGGAGTCAAATGCCGACGCTGACGGTCGGCACCGAGACCAAAGCGTCTCGGCCTCCACACACAAATGACTTATAAAAGAACTCAAAATTAAAACGCTGTAGGGGGAGGAGTCGAACCTCCACGAGGCAGTTAGCTGCAGCACAAAGATTAGTGGTCAACCCTGGTCGGCCTTACCAAAAGTAACGTCGGCTCTATGCTGCGTTTATCCTGTTATCCCCACCCCCGAGACGAGAGGGCATGTCTGCCAAAAATTTCATCACCCCACAGTATGTTGTTCAAAGAACGATTACAGTGCAATATTAAAGCAAATCCTTTATTCGTTGCAAATAATTCAATCAATATTTTAAAACTTTTGATTTCGTTCAAAAAAGGATATTATATTTGAATATTATCAAAAATGAAGCTTCAAAATGGCAGGTAAATTGAATCTTGACAAATTGGATCTGCAGATCATTTCTGAAATGATGCGGGATGCAGAGATTTCTTATGCCGATCTGGGCAAGAAACTCTTTGTTTCGGGAGGTACCATTCACGTTCGTATTAAAAAATTGCAGGAACTGGGTGTGGTGAAGGGAACCCGGCTTAATGTAGACATGAAATTGCTGGGCTACGACCTAACCGCTTTTGTGGGTGTTTACCTTGAAAAAAGTTCTTTATATGATAATGTGGCGGAAGAGCTTCAGAAAATTCCCGAAATTGTGCGTTTGAACTATACAACCGGCAACTACAGTATGTTTATTGAAGTGGTTTGTAAAGACATCAATGAACTTCGTTTTGTATTGCACGATGCTTTGCAGAAAATCAAAGGCATTGAACGTACGGAAACCTTTATTTCGCTGGAAGAAAGTTTTAACCGGAATGTGCTGGTGGCACAATCTGTTTCCTGAATGTATTAACTGTTTATTTTGGCCCGTTATCTTTTCAGATCCCTGCTGTTGATTGTAGTATTAAACCTGCTGGTGAAACCGGTATGGATTTTTGGTATTGACCGTGAAGTGCAGGTGCTGGCAGGTTATGAAGCCTATGGTCGCTATTTCTCCTACCTCAACCTGGCTGTTATTTTTAATATTCTGGCCGATGCAGGGCTCACCATTTTTATTCAGCAACATTTATCCAGTCAGCAGTACATCAATCTCACCTGGTTTAAAAAAGCTGTGAGCTTCAAACTATTACTCAGCATTGCTTATGCGATCATTGTATGGACGGTAGCATATTTACTGGGGCTGAAGGATCATTCCTTGTTGCTATTGATGATTGCTTTGCAGTTGTTGCTAAGCTGGCTTTCTTTTTTCAGAGCTGTGATATCGGCACGCCAGAAATTTGTGATCAGCTCCTGGCTGAGTGTGTCAGATAAGCTCCTGCTCATTGTGCCCGGCCTGGTGGTATTATATGTGCTTATGCCCGGAGTTCCTGTTCCTATTACTTCATTTGCATTCTGGCAGGTGCTTGCTTCTGTTGTTTCCGTAACCATTGCATTGATGTTTGTTTGGAAATACACTGCCGATGCTGTGGTGGGAGATGCAGGCAAAACCAGCTTCCGGGAAATGGCAGTTGAAAGTGCACCTATGACAGCCATCGTTTTTATCATGTTTTTACATGCCCGTGCCGATAGTGTGTTACTCACCCAACTGCCCGGCACAAGCGAAGTGCAGGCGGGCATCTATGCATCTATGTTCCGGTTTGTGGATATGGCTACCGTGCTATCATATCTTATTTCCGGCTTTTTACTTTCCTTCTGGGCAAAGCACATGAAGCAGGATGCTGTTATAAAAGACACCACCGATAAAATTTTCAGGATGATGATGTCCGGTGCTTTACTGGTAAGTATTGTCTTCTTCTTTTACAGCAACGAACTGCAACTGTGGTTTTATCAATCGCCCAATCATGATGCAGAACAGGTACTGAAATGGGGGATGCTGGTGTTGATTCCCTATTTCCTGGTTGATTTATTTGGCACATTGCTTACGGCAGCACGAAAGCTAAGGTTCTTTCTGTTGCTCATTATTGTTTGTGCGGTTCTTAATATTACACTCAATCTCATTTTTATTCCGGTGTACCAGGCCATGGCATCGGCAGTGATTGCCATTGGCACACAAGGGTTACTGGCGGCAGGGTTATTATTTGCCTGCTACAGGAACTGGAAACTATTGCCGCAGCAGGCATCGTTATACAGGCTTCTTTTATTAACGCTGTTGTTGATTGCAACTATACTTTTACTTCAACAAACAAGCATTCCCACCTTACTTCAACTAATAATAGTTTCGATTGTATGGATTGGTTTGATGTTTGTGTTAAAGCTCTTCTCGCTCAATTGGATTATGGAGTGGCAAAGAGAAAATTAGTGTACTTTTAAGCCCTTTATTATTGATTATGAACCTGGAGATTATTTTACAAATTATCCGGCATCGCTGGAAGCACAGTTTATTAATTGTAGCCATCGCCACTATTGCAACCGGCGGTATATTGTTGTTACAAACACCCATGTTTCGTGGTACCGCTGTATTTGCAGCTGCCAACCCTAACCTGGGCGACCGTTCCAATATTTACAGGACTCAGTTCTGGGAACAGTATTTTTATTTCGGTTCCGATTTTGACAATGATCGCCTTGCGGCAATTGCAAGGTCTGATGAATTATTATTATTCATTGCCGATAGTTTTCAATTAAAGCAGCATTATAAAATCAAAGTAGAGGGTGAGCGTGGCCGTTATCTTACCGATAAAGAGCTGAAAGAAAACATTACCATTCACAAAAATGAGTTCGGGCACATTAAAATCAATGTGCTGGATAAAGACCGTTTCCTTGCGGCTAAAATTGCCAATGCCATCGTTTATAAAGTGAACGAAACAGCAATTGCAAGCATCAATGAAATGAAATCAGGGATTTTAAAAAAGCTGAAAGATGATTACCTGGTTCAGAAAGATTCCTTGCGCTCGGTTGATGCAGCGATCCAGGCAAATGCCGGCGACTCTTACCTGGTGGCACGTAAAACAGCTATTCTGGAAGAACTGGTGGAAAAAGATAAACTCATACAACAGTTTAATACAAGTATCAATGATGTGAATGCATTATTCATTATTGAAAAAGCAATTCCGCACTTTAAAAAGGATAAGCCATTGATTATGAGTAGCGTGATCAGTGCTGCGATTATCTCTTTTGTATTTTCAATTCTGTTTATCTTCTTACTTGAATTGAAAGCCAGAAGAAAGAGCCTGGGCTTATGATTCCTCTCCGGAAAAATAAAGAGTTCACAGAATGGTGGTTGCCGGCTTTGCTGGCGGTTGCTGTTATTGTATCTGGTGTGATACTGGAACAGGAGAAACTGTATATACTTCCGTTTCTTGTACTGGCCGGAGTGTTTATTATAAAGCTGGACATGAAACAGTTGTTTTTTATATTACTGTTTCTGATTCCGCTTTCAACGGAGTATAGTGTTACTTCTTCTTTGTCTCTCGATTTTCCCGATGAGTTGTTTATGTTGCTTGTTACTGGTGGTTTGCTTGCCTTCTTACTACTGAAGCCGGGTTTATTTCCTGCCGAAGCAAAGTACAGCAGCCTGTTTGTTTTGTTATTGCTGCAGCTGGCGTGGATGCTGGTGACAGTTGTGTTTTCAACCAATACATTGCTGAGTACTAAATATTTCCTTGCTAAGATCTGGTACATTGTTCCTTTTGTAATAGGCGGACTATTATTTCTCAATTCAAAAGAGGATCTCCGGAAAGCTGCCTGGCTGATGGTCGTGTCGATGACGATTACGATTGTGATCAGCTTAGCCTTGCATGCCACACATGGATTTTCGTTTGAATCCATTAATGATACCATTCGTCCGTTTTTTCGTAACCATGTTACTTATTCTGCATTAATGGTGTGTTTGCTGCCCATCATTTATGTTGCTTACAGAAATACAGAAGGTAAAGAAAAACGAAACCTCAAAATACTTCTCATTATTTACCTGGTGGCTTTGTTCTTTGCTTATTCAAGAGGGGCATGGCTTTGTGTGATTGGTGGCGCTGTTACCTGGTGGGCACTGGAACGTAAAATTCTCATGTCGTTGTTGCTGGGAACGGTGATTGCCGCAATCATGGCGGTATCATGGTTGATCACAGATGATAACTATATGAAGTTTGCGCCTGATTTTAATACCACTGAATTTCATACGGATTTCAGTCAGCATATGCAGGCAACCTATCAGTTGAAAGATGTTTCAACGATGGAACGTTTTTATCGCTGGATTGCCGGTGTACGCATGGTAAAAGAAGAACCTGTAACCGGGTTTGGCCCCAACACCTTTTACAACAATTACAAATCCTATACAGTAGCGGCGTTTAAAACCTGGGTGAGTGATAACGAAGAACGGTCCACTGTTCATAATTATTTTCTGCTGATGGCTGTAGAGCAGGGAATTCCCGGCATGATTCTTTTTGGGTTGCTGGTATATTTCATTTTTGCAACCGCTTCACAAGCCTATCAAAAACTAACTGATCCGTTTGACCGCAATCTGGCACTCATTGGAGCAATGATGCTGAGCATGATCATTATCCTGAATCTTTTAAGTGATCTCATTGAAACAGATAAAGTGGGCAGCCTGTATTTTCTCATTATGGGCATCATGATCAGGCTGCAAATGAAACTCCGCAGGCAAAAACTGAGCGATACCAATCCGGCTCAGCAGCACGGTTAAAGCCGCATCCCCGGTACCTAGGTATTTTCAACTAACTATCTGGCATACCCTTTTGCGGTAATTGTGCTTAATCTGTGGAGAATGTGGACCCATACTCCGTTAAATCAATTATCTTTAACGATCATCATTGCTTGACATTTCGTTCTTATGCAGCAGAGCACATTAAAAAAACTGTCAGAAATTCTGGGCCTTAGCATCTCAACTGTTTCCAGGGCTCTCAAGGACCATCCCGATATTTCCAGTGCTACCAAAGCCAAGGTGAAGGACCTTGCAAAAGAAATGGAATACCAACCCAATGCCTATGCCGTTCAGTTGAGAACGAGGCAAAGCAATGCGTTTGGGATATTGGTGCCTTCGATCCGGAACTTTTTCTACGATTCTTTTATTGCAGCGATTGAAGAAGATGCCCGCAAGAAAGGATTCTATGTGCTGATCATGCAATCGGGTGAAAACCCGGAAACGGAAGCGGCCAACCTGCAGTTGCTTCGTAGTAATATGGTAAAAGGGGTGTTTGTGGCGTTAACGATGGAAACTGTTGATATGCGTCCCTTTCAACGGATGGAAGAAATGAAAATTCCTTTGGTGTTTGTAGACCGTGTGCCGGATGTGAGCGGATATTACAAAGTATATGTGGCCGACGAAGAATCGGCACGTTTATCGGCCGAAGCCATTATTGCCAAAGGAAAAAAGAAAGTGCTGGCATTGTTCAGTCATAAACACCTGGCCCTTTCCAAAAGAAGGGAAGACGCCTTTGTAAAAGTGTTTGAAGAAAAGGCACCCAATGTGGAACTCATCATTGAACATCCTGTTGAAACGGAACCTGCCTACCAGATTACCCGGGAAATTTTAGCCGGCGATAACCGTCCGGATGTTGTGTTTTGCATGGGTGACCTGATTATGATGGGGGTAATGAAGGCCGTTTATGAAAAGGGTTTAAAAGTGCCGGAAGATATTTCGATCATCAGTATCAGTAATGGTATCATTCCTACTTTATTTCAGCCACAAATCACACATGTGGTCACCAGTGGTTATAAGCTCGGCAAACTGGCGTTTCAGCAAATGTCGAAGCGTTTGAAAAACGAACCTATCAGTGAAGATGTATCGGTAGAATCTTTCCTTGTGGAAGGAGGCTCTTTATAAATCATCAGGTGGTTTTTACATCCAACGCATCTCTCAATGCATTTCCGGTTAAATTGAATGCTAGCACCAATAGCATAATGGCTATGCCCGGTGTTATCGCCAGCATGGGATTGTTGGTAATAATGAAATTGTAATTTTCTTTGATCATCAGTCCCCAACTAGGCTGTGGTGGTTGCACACCCAGCCCCAGGAAGCTGAGCCCTGCTTCAATCATAATAGCTGTTGCAAAATTTCCGGCAGCAATTACAATCACCGGCCCTATAATATTGGGAAGAATATGTTTCAGAATAATTCTGCTGTTGGAGAACCCCATTGCTTTAGCTGCTTCCACATAATTCAATTCACGTATGCTGAGGACCTGTCCTCTTACCAGTCGGGCTACATTTACCCATAGTGTAAGTCCGATAGCAATAAACACCTGCCAGTAACCTTTGCCTAACGCAAGTGTAATAGCAAATACCAGTAATAATGTGGGAATGCTCCAAACCACATTCACCAGCCACATAATGAAATCGTCTGTTCGTCCACGGTAGTAACCGGCAAAAGCGCCGAGTAAAATTCCTACCGTTACAGAAATGAGAACGGCAATCAACCCAACACCCAGGCTTACCCGGGTACCAATTAACAAACGGCTGAGGATATCTCTTCCGAACTTATCAGTTCCAAGCACAAATGTCTGGCTATGGATCAGTTGTTCGGCTTTTTGTCCATGCAGCGGACGCACCCATGTTTCGGTAATGCCATCATCAATGAGTTTTTGTAAATAGACACTATCGCCTTTTTGCTTCCATGAAGAAACAGGGATGAATTGATAAGCATCATCTTTACCGAACAGAAACGATCCGCTTTTATTTACCGATTCTTTTTTCTGCAAATAAAACTGTTGCTGATAGCCGGGCTTTTTTGCTGCAATTTCAACAATGATACGGTTGGCATCGGGACTGGCATCTGGGGCAAGCACATACGCAAACAAAGCAACAAATACAGCCAGGCCAATGATCAGTAATCCGGCTACTGCAGATTTGTTGTGCAGTAGTTTTTTGAAAAGACCTTGATCTGTTGTTACACTGTTTAACATGATACAAAGATGAAACTACAATTTATTTTACGCTTCTGCCTTTCCATTTGTATTGTCCGAATTTACCCAGCCAGCCTGCAATAACTGTATATACGATATGAAAAGGTTGCGCCACAGGAAACCAGAATAGTAATTCCTGTTTTTGAAAAAAAACAGCTACGGGTAAAAGAAACCAGAGTTCGGTTACGGTTTTAAAAAAGAAAGCAGCTAAAAATAAAAGCCACAATGTATGATCAACGAAACCTGCCAGTGCAGATGCGAGCATACAGAAATTTAAACCATATACCAGAAGCAGTACCGCAAAAATCCGTTTATCATCATACTTGTCTGCTTTGCTGGCCCAGCGGATGCGTTGCATGAAAAAGTGTTTCACTGTTGTTTCCGGTTGAGTAAGTACAATACTTTCTGCGCTGTGGCAATAATGAACAAGGCCCGGAAATTTTTTATAGATTTTATGCATCAGCAACATGTCGTCGCCACTGGCAATATGGTCTACCTGTTTAAACCCTTCCACCTGTTCGAAGGCTTCTTTACTGTAGCACAGATTAGCACCATTGCACATACTATGTACTCCGGCTCCTACAGAGGCGGCGGTGATGCCTTGCAGACTGAGAAAATCAAGAGATTGAAACAGTTGTAAAAAAGTAGATTCATCATTCATGGCAACAGGAGCAGAAATAAAAACACTTCGTTTGTTTTGAATGATAAAAGCAAAATTCCGGAGCCAGTTTACAGGAACAGTACAATCGGCATCTGTTGTAACAATGTATTCATGCTTTGCATGCCCGATGCCGGTTTCAATTCCCTTTTTCTTATAGGAATTGATGGGGGATGAGATATGATCTTTCAGTTGAATGAGCTGTACAGCAGGATATTTATTCACCAACGCTGCTGTTTCATCTTCACTGAAATCATCAATCACAATCAATTCAAACAAATGGGCAGGATAGTTCAGATGAAGGATCGAATTGATACAGGCTTCAATATTTTTTTCCTCATTACGTGCAGGGACAATAATGCTGAAGGTTGTGATGGGTTCAAACCCGGCAGGTACATGGAGTGGTCCTAGCCGGCTCCACCAAAGCCTGTACAGCAACAGCAGTACCAGGTAGCAGAACAACAATAAGCAGGTAATACCAATCCAGATCAACATGAATGTAAATTAAACATTAAGAGCGGAGCAATGAAACTATTGCAGGTGCCTGTTTTTCTTTCAACAGTTGATGACCTGCCTTCAGCACAACTGTTTTTACAAAAGCTTCGTCAGGTTGTGATAGCTTTTTACTGTTTTCGGGAAGAATGATTCTGTCGTATTCACCAAACACCTGCACCAGTTCTGTTTTGTGTTGGTGTATCAACTTTTTAATCCGGGACAATTGCGGACGGAACTTTCTCATGGTGGTCCAGATGCGATATAAATCAGTTCTCACCTTTTCATCATCCATATATGCATGTACAAATTTTGCAATGCTGGTGTTGATGAGTTTCCGGCTACGTAACCAATCGGTCATTTTTGTGAACCATCCGGGATGAGTCATTGTAAAACGAAATAAGGCATTGCCCGGACTTGTTTGTGTGGCCAGCCAATACCAGAAGTTGATTTTTAACCCATCTGGCGCCAGTAATACGAGTTTACGGAAACGATCAGGGTTCTGTTGATAGAAATGAAGGCCGATTCTTCCGCCCATGCTGTAACATAAAAGGGTGACTTTCCTGTTTTGAAAACCGGGAATGATCGATGAAATGATTTCCAGCAATGCATCCGGCTCCAGCATGAAGCCTTCCTGCCAGTTGGTATGGCCATGAAAGGGCAGGTCAATTGCATAAATGGAGAACTCATCTTCCAGATGCTGTTCAAGAAAAGAAAAGGAACCGGCTGGTTCGCCATATCCATGCAGACAAAGAAGAACATCAGTTCCATTGCCTCCTTTTAAATAAGCAATCGTTGATTCACGATAACCAATAGTGAATTGCTGCATGATTGTTAAAAGTAAAATTTATTTCAGTTCATTCCGGTGTAGATTCGCTTACAGGAATAGATTTGTAACAGATATGGCCCGTTCACGTAAGAAACTCATTCGCCGGCTGGTATTTTTTTTCATTGGTTTTTTCTTAGCAGCTGCCATGGCTTTGTTTGGTTATTTGTGGTGGCAGGAAGAAAAAGCAGCACGTATCCGTTACAAAGAATTTGGAATTGAAATTCCTTCCAATTATTCCATTCATGGTATTGATGTGAGCCGGTATCAGCAATTGATCGATTGGCAATCAGTGAAAGAAATGAATGTGCAGGGCATACAGATTGAGTTTGTATTTATCAAAGCAACAGAAGGAGCTTCCAACCGTGATTTTTTATTTGGCAGGAACTGGCGTAAAGCAAAAGATGCAGGATTACACAGAGGTGCTTATCATTTTTTTATTCCTTCAAAAGATGGTATCCTGCAGGCCCGCCAGTTTATAGGTGTGGTGGATCTTGAACCCGGAGACCTGCCGCCTGTACTGGATATTGAACAAGCAAACGGCACTCCTAAAAAATTGTTGCAACAAAGAGTGAGAGATTGGTTGGTTGCAGTGGAAGCAGCATTTGGGGTGAAGCCGGTTATATATACCAATATTGATTTTTATGAAAAGTATTTAGACGGTTCATTTGATGATTATCCCTTGTGGGTGGCACATTATTTGCAACCATCTGCACCCAGGATCAATCGTAACTGGTTGTTCTGGCAACACAGTGAAAGTGGCCGTGTGAATGGAATTGCAGGCAAAGTTGATTTTAACGTTTTTAATGGTGATAGTACCGCATTGGCCGACCTGCTTTTAAAATGAACTGTTTACATTTGCAAAAATTATACGTATGAAGCAACTCTCGTTACTAACCGCATTTATGATGATTGCATTCCTGGCGGGTGCACAAAACAAAACAGCAAACAGTTTGCAGTACAAAACAGCAATAGGTGTGAAACTGTGGAATGGTGGTGGTGTTACATTGAAAACATTTGTAAAAGATAACCAGGCCCTGGAGTTAATAGGATTTTTAAATTCTGCTGGTACCAGAATTACAGGTTTGTATGAGTTTCATGGTGATCTGAATACAGAAGGAAATCTCAAATGGTACCTTGGATTTGGAGCCCATGCCGGATTGTACAAGTTGAATAACACATTGTTTGGTGTAGATGGTGTGGTAGGTATGGACTATAAATTTAAAGACATGCCCCTCAACCTTGCCCTTGATTGGCAACCAACGGTGGAGTTCAAAAAGAATTATGGTTTTACGGGTAACTGGGGCGGTTTGGCCATTCGTTACACACTTTAATAGTAAATGATTTATTGAGCCCGGACCAGTTCCGGGTTTTTTTATTGTGTTGAAACAGGATTGTTTTGCACTTTTGTGTTCAGAAAGATCATACCATGAGCAGCTTCGAACCGGAAATAAGAGACTATTTAAGGAAAGTATTGCGTACCATTTCTGCCTGTATGCTTTTTTCTCTGTTTCACATGACAGTTGGCATCTACTTCAACTGGGCTTTTTTTGAAGGACAAATCCGCACCGGGAATATTATTTACTATCTCATCTTACTGATTTCTCTCGCCGGGCTTATCTATTATTTATACAAAGTTTGGAGTGAGGCGAAGAAGGATGTATAAGGCTCAATGCCCAAGGCACAATGCTTAATGCCTAATGCTGAAGGCGGAACGCTTAGATTACTTTTTTACCTGAATGTTTGGATTGATGTTGAGCAGAAGCTCAACAAATGAATCCCTGTTTTTGGGTGAAATGATAACGTATTGCCTGTTGCCATATTTAATTTCCAGTCGTTTGAAAGAAGCGGCAGGTGATGCAAGTGGGTTGCTGGTGTAACTGATTTTTTCAATGGTTGTAATATCAACAGATGGGTATTTAAAAAAGCCGGATCTGATTTTGAGAAAGGTTCCTTCAATTTCATACCAGGTGTTAAAAAACGGGTATAGTATTAAAAGGAAAACCGGGGCAACTATCAGGATTGCTATCCAATCGCCACTCTTTATGGACAGAAAAGCCACTGCCAGTAATACTACTACAGGAATTGTTACAAGCCCCGGGCTTACAGAAGAACGAATGCGTTTGATGGGTTCCATGTTTATCAACTGCTGTGATCGGCTACGATTAACCATTTGCCTTTTATCTTTTTTACCAGCAAGGTGAAATGTCCGCCCACATCGCCACTATCACGCTGCAGCATCCATTTCCCAACCACAAAATAAGTATCAGCAGCAAGTGGTGTCATTTTCAGAATATCAAATTTCAATTCACCCATGGCATCCATATCCGGATAGCTCTTGCGGTAGTTGGCCAATGTTTTCTCGTAACCATAGGTAATCCCGCTTTTGCCAATAAACATCAGGGAATCACTTTGCCAGTAACCTTTCATAAAACCACGCAGATCGCCACAGTTCCAGGATTTCACCTGAGCTTCTAAAACAGTACGTATCTGATCTTCATTTGATTGTGCATAATTACTGATGGAAACAAATAAAAGCAGTGATAGATAGATTGATTTCATGGTTTGAAATTACGTAATTCAAAGTAGTCATAAGAAACGGTTGTGTGAGAAAATTATGTTTAATTCATACATACAGTATAACTTCGATCTCAAATTAAGAAGTATGAAACAGCTGTTTTTAATTCCTGCTGCTGTGCTGGTACTGGCAGCTTGCGGAGGAAACGATTCTAAAACAAAAGAAGCTCCTGTACAAGAACCTCAAACCACTACTTCTGTATCTGATAATCCCGATTATCAAAAAGGACTGGAGCTGATTGCAAAGAATGATTGTTTAACCTGCCATAAAGTGGAAGAAAAAAATATTGGTCCGGCTTACAGAGATGTAGCTGCCAAGTATGAAAACACAGAGGCTAATGTAAAGCACCTGGCAGAAAAAGTGATTAAAGGAGGAACCGGTGTTTGGGGCGAAGTTCCCATGACGCCACACCCGCAACTTTCTCAAACAGATGCGGAACAGATTGTAAAATATATTCTTCTTCTCAGAAAATAAGAGGAAAGCATTGTTATAAGAAAGGCTCCGCTTGCGGAGCCTTTTTGTTTTATCGATGCATATTATGCTTATCCAAGGTTTGTTTTTTCTTCTCCCTGCATTAAAGCAACACTTCGGTTAATGAACTCCGTGAGTTCGTTTCCTTTCAGCAAACCCTGCGATAGCAATGCAAGGTCGGCGAGGTTGTGAATCTTTTCCTTTGCTGTATCGGGCTCGCCCAGGATTTTACGATACACAGGATGGTTTCCGTTAACGGTCAATTCCACTTCATCGGGCATTTGTGCATAGAAGCTGCCCATCGGTCCGCTCATATGTGCCATCTCTT
>CALCII010000001.1 GCA_937907395.1 uncultured Chitinophagaceae bacterium | reverse complement strand
CGCTTGGGTCGGTATGCAGACCAATGCGTCTGCATTCGAATCCAGTCCTGGGCACGAAGGTCATTCTGAAGAGGATGGCCTTTTTTATTTGCATAAATCATTTCGCACGTCCGTGCTGGTACCGACGCTTGGGTCGGTATGCAGACCAATGCGTCTGCATTCGAATCCAGTCCTGGGCACATTGAGCCGGTTGTTTTACAACCGGCTTTTTTATTTGTTACCAGCTTCCTCACTTCTCTTCGTCTATGGTTGTGTCACTCACTTGTACACCTGCAACACCAGGCACCGGGTCGGGACGCTGTGAGCGGCCTGAACCATGAACAGGAATCAAAAACAAATTACCGTGAAATTTGATCTGCCTTACCAATATTTAAACCCAAAAAATGTAACATTCCGGTTTCAACTTCAACTAATCCTTTACCTGAAAAGATGCAGGGAATACAAACAGATTAACGGCAAACAATACATCCAACAAAAGATAAGTATCATATGACAAAAAAGTGGAAGAAATCAAATGAAGGGAATTATTCATTTTCAGTTGACAATAAACAAATTGGCACAATGGAAATTAATAATTCATCACCAGAGCGAAAAGCAATTTGTGATATTGACAATAACATATTTGTTATAAAAAGAACAGGATTCTGGAAAAATTCAATTGAAATAGTCAATCAGGCAGGAGACACTATTGCCAGGGTTTATCCTGAAAAATGGTATGCAAATTCATGGACACTTGAATTACATGAGAAAATGTATAAACTCATTGTAAGAAATAATCCGCTGGCAGAATATGTTATTTTTGACAATACAGTAGAAATTGCCGCTTATGGTTTAGCCACAGAAGATGGAAATGTAATTGTCAGAATTACAACAAAAGAAGAAAGCTCAGATTTTTTATTTGATTATTTATTGTGGTATTTATTTGTTCCGATTGCTACTGAAAACATGGGCGACAGTTTTACTTTTATGATGCTTTTAAACAATCAATAGAACCGAACCTCTTCATGCCTGGAACAACACTTCAGAAAAAATCAGGTACTTTAAACTCAATTGATTTTGTTGTGAAAAAAAGTATTGCTTTTTGCTTACTTTTCAGTCCGCTTCTTTTACCTGCACAATCATCGCCCGCAGGTAAATACCGGAATTATTCTGGAGAAAGAATTGAAATTTATCCGGATAGCAGTTTTACATATACCTGGCATTTTGATATGAACTCAAGCTGGTCTAAAGGAAAATGGACGGTAAAAGGAACTATCATTTCTTTTCAATTCATTCCGGTATATGATACGATCAGGATAACAAATGCAAACGGTGGAAGAGACAGCCTGCTGTTATCTGCAGATGATCATGCAGAGCGAATCATTTATCAGGCACCACCTGTAAGAATCGATAGCATTCGAAGCATAAAATTGAATTTAGAAGCAGCACTCAATTCAGGCGGGCAAAACATTCATCCGTTTCCGGGCGAGTTAATCATCAAAAGAAATAAACTTTATCCCATCAGAAATGGCAAAAAGTATTCTAAAAAGCAAAAGGGTTTCTGGTCAAATAAGAAATGGCCTGCTTACTACTTCAAAACAGATGAGAAATAAATAATATCTAATAAGTTCAGAAGTGCCTGTAAAATGCATCTGCTGAATCCAAATTCCCAGCTATAACTGAAATTCCCATACTCCCAACCCAGATTCCAAACTATTTTTTATTAAAATAATTCAAAAGAACTGTTCATCTGTTAACCGGCAGTCAGGCACCTCATTTTTCACGCATCGCATGTGTTCGCAAAGCCAGTAAGCGTAAAACTAAATACTTGTACTTAGATCAGCTGTTACATTCGTACTAACAGCATAAGTCATTCTTAGTAAGACTAACTACTACGTATAAACGAAAATAAATTATACGAACACACTTTTCAGGTATAAATTTGTCTTCTGTAGCAAAAAAAAATAAGGGTAAACACTTGCAACTTAACAAAGCTTACATTAGTTTTGCATCCGATCTGATACGATTCCCAGATCAGCAGATCATCTACGCTAAGAATCATAATTATCCTCATTGACAGACCGTACCTGAATACCGTAAGTCTTACTAATTAAATTTTTAAACCGCTGTTCGCCCGGCATGGTTCACTTGTGTTCTTTGTCCGGAATCAGGTGGCAGCTGTACCCAAAAATGCGAAAGCAGATTATGAAAGCGAATTACCTTATCATTCAGATTGAGAAAAAACGAACTCTTGTTCAACTCTTAGTGTTACTGTTTGTACAGTTCATTTTTGCTGTAAACTTATCAGCACAAATTACTGTTGTAAACTCCCAAACAAAAGCTGCCGCAAATGCAGCAAGTGTGGCTATCACAAAACCAACGGGATTGTCTGTTGGCGACCTGATGATTGCCAACATCACCAATCGTGGAACAGGATCAGATCCTTCAACTGTACCAAGTGGCTGGACAAAAGTTAAATCTTACCAGGTTGCTTCAACCGGACGTTGGGCTTACATCTCATATAAGGTTGCAACTGCCACCGATATTGCTGCCGCCAGTTTTACATTTGGCTGGGGCACCACTAATCAAACAGGAATCGCTGCCGGGATCACTGCTTTTCGTGGCGTAAATACAAATACAGGTGGAGGTATTGAAGTCAATGGTTCCTCTGCATCAGGAACCAATAACACAATTTCTGCTCCTGCTATATCAACTCTAACAGACAATGCTTTGGTTCTTTTCATAGCTCAAATAAGCAATCCGGGAACTACTTTTACTGCTGGCAACTGGACAACGGGAGCCAGTGTGATGACACAAGCATATACAATATATTCTACCTCCGATCCCTCTGCAGGTCTTGCTTATATTAAAAAAACTACAACCGGAACTACAAGCAACGGATCAAAAGCAATTTCTGCTTCTACCCGATGGGGCGGTATGTTGCTGGCCTTACTTCCTGCAAAACAATTCCGTTCACTCAGTTCCGGAAACTGGAACAGCACTGCCACCTGGCAACAATCCACAGACGGTGGTACCACCTGGGTAAATGCTACTACCACTCCCACTAATGGAGATGTATCTGTAAACATTCGTAATGGTCATACCGTTACAGTAACGGCCAATCAATCCAGTCCGGTTCTTACGGTTGAAAATGGAGGCATCCTGAAGAATGGTGGTTTTACAATTACACTTGGAGACGGAGATAACTTTACAGTTTCCAATGGTGGAACGTTTGAACTTTCCGGTACTTCTACAATGGTTACAGTATCAGGTACTGGTTCTAAAACTTTCGGAGCCAGCAGCCAGGTTAATTATATAGGAAGCAATCAAACCGTTTCAAATGACGCTTATGGTGATCTGGCATTAACAGGAAGCGGCACAAAAACACTGGGTGCAACTGTAACCATTTCCGGCAATCTTTACATTTCAGGAACGTTGGCAGCATTAAATGCAGGCACTACTTATAATGTAAGCACACTTACTCTGGGTACTTTTGGAAAAAATGCAGGAACATGGGGCAGCACCTCTTCTTCTGCTACAAATAAAGACAATACCTATTTTACAGGCACTACCGGAAAGCTGAATGTAACCACAGACACACGCCCCCTGCTTACTATTTCTGCTACAGGGCCCGAAAAAGTGTATGGTACTGCTTTAACAACCGGCAGCAGCAGCAACGATTTTACAGTTAGCGGACTCATCAACGGCAACACTGTTACAAGTGTTACATTGACACCCAACTCAGCAGGTACAGCAACTACTACAGCTGCAGGTTCATCCTACATGGTTACTCCTTCGGCAGCAACGGGTGGTGGTGGATTCCTCGCCGGCAATTATAATATTACTTATAATGCATATACTGGTTCTGTTTCACAGGCAGCATTAACGATTACTGCAAATAATGTTAATAAAACATACGGACAGGCAATTACATTAAGTTCATTAGAATTCACAACCTCAGGGTTAGTAAACAATGATGTGGTAAACAGTGTGACTTTTACAACCGGAGGCCTGGCTGCAAATGCAGTTGTTGCTGGTTCACCTTTCACAATTGCACTTTCTTCTGCTACAGGAACAGGATTAAGTAATTATTCTATCAGTTATGTAAATGGAAGTTTGACTGTATTGCCAGCGGCACTTACAATTAGTGGTATTACCGCTTCTAATAAAATATATGATGGAACTACAGCAGTTACCATTAATGGAACTCCTTTTTATATAGGCTTACAAAACAGCGAAAGTTTTTCTGTGGTTGGTTCAGCAATAGCTGCTTTTTCAGACGAGAGTGCAGGTGAGAAAACGGTAACCATTAGTGGATATGCAGCACCATCCGGCAATTATACAATCACACAACCGGTTTTAAATGCTACAATCTCTCCTGCACCACTTACAATTACAGCTACAGATGTGTTTAAATCATACTTTACAATTTTAGTTTCACCTGCTACAGGCATCTTAGATTTTAATGCAGAGGGCTTGATGGGTAATGAAACAATTGGTTCAGTAACTATGATATACTCTGGGACAGGCCCGACATTATTTGCAAGTACAGGCACTTATCCTAACAGTGCCACACCTACTGCTGCAACAGGAGGAACCTTTCAGGAAAGTAACTATTCTATCACTTATGTACCAGGCAACATTGTTGTTGGGAATGCCCGCTATGCCGTGGCAAATGGCAACTGGAATTCTACCAGTACATGGTCATTCTTTAGTGGTGGGCCGGGTGGTTCAAGTGTCCCTGGTCCCAATGACTTTGTTTTTATCAGCGAAGGATATTCCAGCCGTACTGTTACCATTCCATCTGGATACAATGCAGTTTGTACAAAATTGATCATTGGGTCTAATAACACATCCAATGCCGGCACGTTGAACTTTACATCCGCAACAAGCACACTTACAGTAAATGGAATTGTGCAAATGAATAAGCCAAACAATACTGCCACATCTGCTATCAACCTGAATGCAGGTACATTGACTGTATCGGGTGATGTTCGTCTGGCTAACGGTAATACAGCTACCAACAATGACCGTATCAATCTGATTACTATATCAACCGGAAAACTTTCTGTAGGTGGTGACCTTGTATTATCTTCACGGTCATCGGATGGATTACAGAGCCAGGTTGTTTTTTCAGGCGCAGGAACATTAGAAATAGGTGGCAATTTTTATATTACAAATGGATATGGTGTTCTTACCCCAGCCACTTCCACTGTTAATTTCAACAGTACCAATAATGCACAAACGATTCCCATTGGAATTAGCACAATTACATTTAACAATGTTATTGTTAACAGTACAGGTGATGGTGCTTCGATAAGTGGTCCTGTAACCGGAACATATATCAAAGGAAATCTGTCGATACAAAGTGGCAGCTTCAGTAATAATGACAACTCAATCACCCTTGCAAGTGGCCGGAATTTCAGTGTAAGCAATGGTGCTACCTTTAACCTTATGGGTTCTTCCACCATGGTTACCGTATCAGGTGGAGGCACCAAAACATTTGGTGCCACAAGTAATACAAATTACAGTGGCAATACACAAACTATAACAGCAGAAACTTATGGCAACTTAAATCTCAGCGGCGGTGCAATTAAAACAATGCCCGGATCGGTAATTTCTGTACAAGGTAATTTCTCTATCAGTGACGCAAATACCTCTACCACCGCAGGAGCTGCCATCAATACTGCAGGAAGTGTTACCATTGGATCCGGAGCCACTTTCATCAGTGGTGCGTTCACTCATACAGTTGGTGCCAACTGGACAAATAACGGCACTTTCATTGCAAACGGAAGTACCATCGATTTCAATGGCAGCAATGTAGCTTCCATCAGTGCCGGTAATTTCAATCATATCACATTCAGCGGAGCCGGTACAAAATCAGCAACAGGTGCACTCACCATCACAGGTAATGTAACCATCAGCAATAATTTTACTGCTGGTTCCTTTACACATTCAGTAAGTGGTAACTGGAATAAAAACGGCACCTTCAATGCGACTAATAGTACAATCGATTTCAATGGCAATAGTTCTGCCACTATTAACGCCGGCAATTTCAACCATATCACATTCAGTGGTGCCGGTACAAAATCAGCAACAGGTGCACTCACAATTACCGGTGACGTAACAATCAGTAATAACTTTACTGCCGGCAATTTTATACATACGGTAAGTGGTAACTGGACGAACAACGGTACTTTAACAGCCGGAACCAGCACTATAATCCTATCGGGATCTGCAGCACAAAACATTGGCGGCAGTACAGTTACAGCCTTTAGCACATTGACAATTGCCAATACCACACAACCGGTAACCACAACTGCCAATCTAACTGCTTCTGGTATCCTTACTATAAATGCAAATTCCATTTTAACACCAGGAGTTTCCAATACAATTGGTGGAACAGGTACCCTTACAGGAAACGGAACTGTGAAAGTGACACGTACAATTGCAACTGCAGATTTTAACAGTCAATACCCGATAACGAACAAAACATTAACCGGACTAACTGTTGATTTTTCAGGTGCAGGAAATCAAATCATCAACACTCTTAATTATAGCAACTTAACAATCAGCAACAATGGAACTCGTACAGTTACATTAAATAATTCCGGAATAATTGGCATCTCAGGAATATTTTCTCCAACAGATACAACAACAACATACATTGTAACAGGCAGCACTGTAGATTTCAATGGTACAACCAATCAACAGATTCCTGCTTTCTCCTATCACCACCTGGTGCTCGGGGGTTCCAATACCAAAACAGCAAATGGAGCTGTTACGGTAAATGGTAATCTGACAGTGAATAGCAATTTTACAGCAGGAAGTTTTTCACATGTGCTTGCTGGTAACCTTGTAAACAATGGTACCATCAATGCTGCAACAGGTACATTTGTTTTCAATAATACCAGTTCTATTAGTGGAACAGCCGTTACCACTCTCAACAATATTACCATCAGTGGTTCACTTACCCTTCAAACGGATCTCAATATTACTGGTAACTGGATCAATAACGGAACTTTTATTCCCAACACCAGTACAGTCGGATTTACTAACGGATTGGTTCCAGTTCCCGGTATGCTTTATGGTGGCATAGCCCGTAAACAAAACTTTTACAACCTGGTGATTAATAAACCCGGACAAACCGTAATCACCACATCACTGGACACACTTACTTTATCCGGCACCATCATACTGGAAGCAGGAAACTTCAGTGTATCAACTACACAAATTATTTTAAACCAGGGGAACTGGGTAAATAACGGAGGTTCATTTACAGCTGGAAATTCAACCCTGTATTTCAGAAACAAAACCGTTGATCAGTTTATTTCCGGAACAGTTGCAACGCAGTCGTTCGCAAATATGACGATTGATAAAAATGGGACCAAACTAGCAATGGGTGGAAACACTGTTACTTTGAACATCGGAGGTGAACTCAATCTCCTATCAGGAACTTTGGCCCCTGCCAATGGTACAACTGTTGCTTATAATAAACAAGGTGCGCAAAATATACCGATCCTGAACTATCATCATCTTACACTTAGTGGATCTGGTTCCAAAACTGTAACTAACGGCAACCTGCTGGTAAATGCTACACTTACTATTGACAACGATGCGGAATTAAATATGGGTACCAACCAATTACAAATTGGTAATTCATTCGCTGTAAACGGAAACGGAAAACTCCGCACGCAGAACACCAGTGCTAGTCCGCTGCCCGATGGTATTACCTGGAGCTTCAACATCCTGTATGATGGTGTTGCAGAACAAACAATTAACACCGGTATATTTGATGGCGGTATTGAACTGAACAACAGCAACGGTGCCAAACTGAAAGGAAATACCACTATTGGTGCAGTAACACTTACTGCAGGTGACCTTAGTATTGACTCCAATACACTGGTATTAAAAGGAAGCTTCAATGGTTCTGTGAATAATGCATTGAAAGGATCACGTAAATCCAACCTTACGATCAATGAAGCCAATACTGCCGGCACGCTTTATTTTAAAAATGCAGGGACAGGAAACTACCTGCGTCGTTTTACATTCGGAGCAAATGCTTCTGCTACTCTTGGTAATCGTTTACACATTACATCAGGTGCAGATGCGGGTTCTGTTACAGTAAAAAGCTCATCTAAATTAATCAGCTCTGGAAACCTTGTACTGCAGTCCGATTCACTGGGAACAGCCTGGGTATCCGAAATTGAAGGTTGTACCAGTTGTACAGCTATTGAAGGAGAAGTGGAAGTGGAACGTTTTATTCCCGCCAAACGTACATGGCGTTTTATCACCATTCCTGTTACCGGTAATTATACACTCCGTCAACAATTGGTTCGCCAGCAAAATGGTGCCGCTGTTGAATACCCCGCACCTTATTGTGCAGGAAGCGGATTACCAGCTCCAGCTGCTACCGGTTATGGTACACTCATTACTGCAAACAGTATGAGTTCCTGCAGCAATGCAGCTTCAATGGGTGCTGATCTGATTATCAACGGTAGCTCTTCTTCTGTACGTTTCTATACACATATTAATGGCACAGGCAGTTGGGCATCTGCATCCAATACACCCAACTTTAATGCAGTACCTAACCAGGATGGATACCTTGTGTTTGTGAGAGGCGACAGAAGTCAGCTCAATACAACAGAAGGTTCAACAACTTTCCGTTTTAAAGGCCAGCTCAAGCAAGGAAATAAAACAAACAGTACAACTATCAGCGCCACTTACGGCGTGATGTCAAACCCATACGCAGCCCCAATTGACCTCGATCACGTTTACAACAATGGTGAAGGCAACAACACCAAATTTGAACGCAACTTCTGGATCTGGGATGGCGATAAAACTGCAGGTGTAAACAGTCTTGGTGGTTACAGAAGTATCAGTTTTGATGGTGCCGGTAATTATGATTGTGCTGATTGTGAAGGAATTTCAGTAGACAGTTTCTTACGTGTGAATTCCGGCCAGGCTTTCATGGTTCAACGTAAAGCCTCCAACACAGCTTCATCTGTAAGCATGACTGTAAAAGAAACCGATAAAACAGGAAACAGAGGAAATATCAGTTCTTTCCGTGTAACCGGTACACAAGGAGCGGCAATTCCAAAATTCCGTGTGCAACTGTATCGTGCAACCGGCACCGTTATGGAAGGGTTTATGGATGGAGCATTGGTACGTTTTGGCGCTGGTTATTCTGCCGGGACCAATGAACCTTACGACATTTATAAATACAACAACTTCGATGAAAATATCAGCCTGGTAAGAGGTAGCAGCTATCTTTCAATTGAAAGTCGCCCGTTGCCCACTGCTACCGATACCATTTTCCTTCCTTTCTGGAATACAACCGCCCGTGGTTATGCACTTCGCTTCCAGACTGAAAATTTTGGCAACACCGGACAAACAGCCATCCTGGTTGACCAGTTTACCAACACCCGTACTGTAGTCCCTCTTAACGGTACAACTGTTGTATATCCGTTCAGCGTTACTACTGCTGCTGCCAGCAAGAGCCTCAGCCGTTTCTATGTGGTATTCACACCACCCCAATCCTCTTTACCTGTTACATTTACACAGGTGAAAGCCACTCCCCAATCAAACGGAATTAAAGTGGAATGGGATGTAGCCAATGAAGAAGATCTTGCCAGCTATGAAGTGGAACGCAGCAATGATGGTGTATCGTTCAGCAAAATCGGATCCAAAGCTCCGCTCAACCAGCAGAAAGCAGTTACCTATCAGTGGTTTGATGCCAACCCGTTTGATGGTACCAATTACTACCGTATTAAATCAGTAGACTTAGATGGTACTTATCATTACAGTACCACTGTAAGAGTAACACTCGATAACAAAACAGGCGGCATACGGGTATTCCCCACCATCGTTACTCAACAAAATGTAACATTGGAAATTAAAAATCAGCCACAGGGTTTATATAAAGTAAATCTTACTACAACAACCGGACAAATCATTTACAGTTCCAGCATTCACTACACAGGAGGTATTGCTTCCAGAAGTATTGAATTCGGCAAACAGATGCTGGCAGCAGGAACATACTTCCTCGTACTGACAGATGAAGCCGGTAACAAACAAACATTTAAACTTTTAGTGAATTAATAACCAGATGTATTCCCGGCAGGCACCGGCTATGAAAAATAAAACCCTGTTATCTAACAGGGTTTTTCTTTTATATATTGTGGTCGGCAAAATTACCCTGTTCGTCTTTAGTTGTGTCACTCACTTCTACATTTGGGAAACAGGGCATCAGGTCGGGACGCTGCTAGCGGCCTGAACCATTATTGGCAACTTAATCTTCCTTATATAAATTCTATTGCAAAATAAGTTTCTGCCACCAACTACTATCTTTCTGCTGTAATTGGATATAATAAATACCAAATGAGAATTGATTCATATTAATCGGAATATTTAAAAGCTCACCTTCATTCCTCCGTTCAACAATTTTTTGCCAAATTACACGTCCAGAATTATCAAATATTCTCAGATCAAATCGTCCAGTCTTAGTTCCAGAAATTTGTAATCTAGTAGTTCCATTGCTGGGGTTTGGCCCAAGTATCAACTGCATTTCACCAGACTGAATATCTCTTAGGCCTGTTGTAATTTCTGTTCCAACAATTGTATTTGTTGAATTTGTAACCACTGGTTGATTATAGTCAAAATAAATACTTGAAGAATTTATAATCACATCATTTATTACAGCCGTATTGGAGGCTTTAATCCTGAATGCAATAAAACCATTACTAAATAACTGATTCTTTGAACTATCAGGCAAATTAATATTATTAAATACCCACTCTATCTTATTGCCATCTTTGACTGACAATGTATATGGATGACTGGCTCCAATCATTTGAAAACTGTTCCAGTCCAGTTTATTAGTAAGGGTATCCATAACACGTACAGTAAAAGCGGTGTCGTTACCGGTATTCTGAAACCGGATTACATAATTTATATATGCACCACTGCTAACTTCTCTTATCAAAATCCTTCCAGCAAAATTTTCCTGTTTATCATTCGGATCATAAGAACCTACTATTTTTTGGCGAAAAAAGGTAGTATCATCAGCTGGAGTAAGGTCACCTGCTATTGGCAAAATTACAGCTGAGAACTTCAAAGTATCCAGATTAGTAAGAACAGGGGGCGCAGGATTTTGCATTTCCAGGCCAATCGTTACAACACTGAGAGGGCTCAGGTTGGTATAATTCCAAATGATTGTATCAGTTTTAATCTGTGAAGGAACCTGGGTGCTTCCGGTCAGTATTACCCTTGGATCCTTCACCAACTTTACACTCCCACTGCTTATAGTTGTTGTCCCTATATTTTTATAATTCAAAACGTAGTAAGATTTAAATCCGGGCCTGGCAGGACCGGTAGGAATAAAGCTGATTGTGATATCCTGTTTACCGGATATAGGCTGTACTGCAAATCCAAATGAATCTACATTTAAGTAATTGGAAAAACTACTAGTTCTACTAGAAGGTGTGACGATGTAATATGGGTTATTTAATACTACAGATGTTGAATAAGTACCTGTATCTGTTGTAACAATAAAATTTCCATTATAAGGTATCGCATCCGCTGTAGTGCCATTTTTTTGTATATGAACAGCTGCATTACTAAACATAGATTCACCAGGATCATAAATTGCATTTGTGTTCACATCTACATAAAGAGTCCCTTTTATAGTATTTGCATTTCCAATTTGTGCCACATACCCATCAGCGGCACCTTTAGTTGAACCACTTGTGGTTCCTGTAACAAAAAAATCATTCTCATCTATGCAAACCGAAGCTGCCCCGAAGACTGTACCTGTAATGGTAGATCCAATACTTTTTTGCCAGATAAGATTTCCATCAAATGAGGCTGCAAATACCCATACACTGGTAGTACTTGGATTCCCTACTGCATCCTGATCTTTGGACATTGTAAAACCAGTCACCACAAGTGAACTATTAAAATTTAAGTCAATATCAAATCCAACATCATAACTTGTACCTCCAAATGCTTTCCCCCAAACAGGTGCTCCCATAGGAGTAAACCTTGCAACAAATACATTATTCGAGGCAAGGGATCCGTTGATAATTCCTGATGCTGTAGGATTACAACTTCCCGAAACATAAATTGAATTATCGCTTGATATCACTACTTTGTTAAATCCATCATCTGCAGTTCCACCCATACTCTTTTGCCATAAAAGCATACCTGTACTATCTGTTTTCAACAACCAGCCATCACCGCTACCGTTATTTTCTGTCAGATTTCCATCAGTAGAGTTTGATTTTCCTCCAACAACAAAACCAAAATCAGAACTCTGAACAACCGCATAACCAATATCAGACTGAGCTCCCCCAAAACATTTACTCCATAAAATATTACCTTCATCGTCAAACCTCACTAACCAAACATCATTTGTACCCGCTACTCCATGATTTCCGGTTATATCTCCATTCACAGAAGCGGTAACTCCAACGGCTATAAAACCCTTTGTTTTTGTTTTTACGATTGAATACAGCCGATCTTCATTATCACCTCCAAATGTTTTCTGCCACATTCGATTTCCATCTTTATCATATTTTACAATTAGCGCCTGACCTGCCTGTGATACAGAAGTATAAAAACCTACTGCTACAAAGCCGCCATCCGCATCTGCAGCCACCGAAAAGAAGGAAGAGTTAGTTGCATTTGCAATTGTATTTTTCCAGATCCGATTACCCTCGGTATCTGTTTTAGTAATCCAGGCACGACCTGCCAATGATTTTGTAACGAACTCCGGCCCAAGAAAAGTTGTGCCACTACTATCTGCCCCAACCACTACAAAGTTTTTATCCCTTGTAGATTGTACATCATAGACAATCTCACTTGTTGAAGCCACCGAAGTCAACCGTTTTGCCCATTTTAAAGCGGGTGTTTGTGCAAAACTGAGATTAGAGAAAAGAAAAAAAAGAAGGTTTATGAGAGACAGAATTTTGGTCATTGTTTTTCGTTTAAACGTAAAGGTTACCGTTTAAAGATATAAAATACAATATCAAAAACCAATAGAATCATACGCTTATTTAGATCACGAATTCTAGTTAAAACCCAAATTAACTACTTTTGATTTCACACAATCTTGTAAACAAGATTATACATAGAATGAAATTCAAACCCGACAATTTTATTTTAGCCATAATAGCAGTTATCCTGCTGGCCTGGCTATTTCCGCAATGGGGAAGCAAGACCAGCCCCGTGCCATTGGATACTATCGGGAGCATTGGTATCTCACTTATCTTTTTCTTCTACGGATTAAAACTGAGCCCGGAAAAACTGAAAGCTGGTTTAAAAAACTGGAAGCTGCACCTGTTGGTTCAAATGTCAACCTTTGTATTGTTCCCTTTTATCATTCTTCTATTCTATCCATTGGCTAAGACAGATAATGCACAAATTGTATGGCTGTCCTTTTTCTTCCTTGCTGCCCTTCCCTCTACTGTTTCTTCATCTGTGGTAATGGTAGCAATGGCTAAGGGAAACCTGCCGGGTGCCATTTTTAATGCAAGTATCTCAGGACTTATTGGCATAGCCATTACTCCGTTGTGGATGGGTTTGTTTTTAACTGCAGACACAGCTGGTTTTGATCTGGGCAGCATCTATATCAAACTCCTAACGGAAATTCTGCTACCGGTACTTGCAGGTTTAGCCTTACAGAAATACATTGGCCGTTTTGCCATGCAGTATCAAAAGGAATTATCAACCTTTGATAAATCGGTGATCCTGCTCATTATTTATAAAAGTTTTGCCGGATCTTTTGAAGAACATGTTTTCAGTAATGTAAGCCTGGTATCACTATTACTCATCACTCTTGCAGTGGTAATATTGTTTTATGCAGTTTATTATCTCATCGGTATTATTTGCAGCAAACTGCATTTCAACCGGGAGGATGCTATTACTGCCCAATTCTGTGGTACCAAAAAATCATTGGTACACGGTACTGTGTTTTCAAAAATTTTATTTCCTGCCGGTTTCCCAATGGGAATGGTGTTACTGCCGTTGATGCTCTTTCACGCCCTGCAGATTTTTTTCATCAGCATCATTGCCACCAAATTGGGAAAACAGATCGTTTAAAACCGAATTCGTAACGACTAATCCTATCTCACTCTTTTTTACCGGCAGATTTTAATTTCTATACCATACGGACATAAAAAAAGAGCTGCTTGCGCAACCCCTTTTTTATGTTTTTCACGGAAACTTTTATTGCTTCTGAAGCTTGAATGATTGTTTTTCGGTTCCACCATTGGTGAATACCTGCAGGAAGTAATTACCTGCTGGCAATTTGCTGAGGTTAGTCATTTCAACCTGGTTCATACCTTTTGTAAGCGCAACTTTACGTGCCATTACCACTTTGCCATGCACATCCATAATCTGTACCGTACTTTCTTCGTTGAGTGAACTGTTTACAGACACCTGGACAGTGCTTACAAACGGGTTAGGCCATACTCTTACTTCTGCATTACTGAAACGCACGAAGCTTACATTGCTGTAATAGTAAGTACCATTCACATCGTTTGATTTAATTCTGTAATACAATCCGCCGTTGTAAGACAAAGCAGATTTTTCATCAACAAACGTATAACGTTGTTCGGAACTGCTGTTACCTGCTGCATTCTTTCTGCCAACAGAAGAAAAGTGAACACCATCTTTACTTACTTCAACATCGAAGAAATCAGTACTGGTTTCGCTCAGGGTTTTCCAGTTCAGCACCACTTTCTTGCCACTTGGAAGAGCAGTAAGTGAAAGTCCGCTCACAGGCAATGTGGATTGTGAACCATTGAGCAAAGTAAAGCTGATGTTGTAACGATCACCATTATAAACCTGGTTGGCAAAAGCAGGAGTTGAGCTCCATGTTTGACCGGCTGACAAACCCTTCACATAAATTTTAAATTCAACAGATGTGATATTCACTCCAATAAGACGGATACTTCCGGTACCGGCATAATCGCCTCCTTCCGGAGTTTTTCCCTGCAGAATGTATTCGTTTTCCTGGAAGTTATTAGAAATCATTCTGGCAATTGAATCTACCTGTAAGTGAGAAGTACCGGATATTTTCTGAATAGTGATACCACCTGTTTGCAGTTCAAGTTCTGTTTCAAATGGTAATGTATATGCATTGTTGGTTGCATCAAGTACAGATAAGAACCCACCCAAACCAGTTACATGTAACACAGGATTGCTTACAGGTCTTGAGAAAGTAAAGGTTACTTTACCAAAATAGTAACGACCATCTGTAGGTTGTCCAACCAAACCCTCAGCTGAGGTAAACATGTTAAACCCATAGCTGAAGGGTGTGGGTGACAATGGTTGATTCACATTCATTCCGGTTCCTACTAATTGTGGCAATGGAGAATAAGATCCATTAACGGGAGATCCTACATTGGACAAAGGAACACCTGCGAAAGATGTGGTTGGATACTTGGAACTATTATTATTAGAAACACCGAACATCATTCCGAGATCACCATAACCGGTTAAACCATTGGGAAGTGTTCCATATTGCTGATCAGAATAGGTTGCCGATACAGACAGTGCGCCGCCTGTTGGCGCAGCACCGGTTGATGTTGCAAAGCCAGCATTACTTACTGAGTAAACCGGACCAGCTGGATTTGCCGGATAGGAATTACTGTAAAGGCCTATAAATGTTTGTGCATTACTTGTAAGGCTTACAATTTGTAAAGCACCTGCCAGGAGAAAAAATAACTTACGCATACTTACATGTTTATAATTCAAAAAATATTTACTTCTTAGTCAACAACAACAATGGTGAACCGTGAAATTGCAAAGTTCACATTGGTAATATTGCTGGTGAGAACATTAATTACAGCAGACTTACCATCAACTGTACCATCATTTCCAAATCCGGTTCCGATTACTTCACCGGTAGAGATGAATGAGAACGGAAGTGATGCTGAAGCCGGTGCTTGTGATCCTACTGCCGGGTTGCTGGTGCTCAGCATTACACGGTATTGTGAATATGGATCTACAGAGAAACTAAAGGTTCCCTGACCAGGTTGTTGATAGCCGGGTATTGCCTGTACTGCAAGAACTGTATTGGTAACCGGATCATACAACACCGCATTCACGCCGGAAGGAATCATATAAGTTCCGTTCACCAAGTTGTCACGCATACCATTTGCATCATAGAATAAATTACCACTGATCATCACTTTCAGTCCAATGAAGCCTGCATCAATAGTATTATTGGTTTGTCCGGATGAGAGTACAATACCACTCACCACACCACTTACAGGGTCGCTGTCTTTGCTATCATCGGAACCCTGGTTTGAAAGTGTGGGTGTAAAGCCAGATGGTGTTGTGAATGTTACTGTATAAGTACCTGGTGACAGGTTGGTAAAGCTGTAAGCGCCACTACTGTTGGTGGTAGTGGTTTGATTGACTGCAGTTCCGCCACCCGTGGTTCCTGTTAATGTAACCGTAGCACCATTGATACCGGGTTCACCTGCTTCCTGTATTCCATTTGCATTACGATCGTACCAAACATAATCACCCAGTGCAGCCGGTTGATAGAACCCGGCGTCGATTGTATTATTTGTTTGTCCGGCTGTGAGTACAATACCACTTACCACACCACTTACAGGATCACTGTCTTTGCTGTCATCTGCACCTTTGTTAGATGGTGATGCCACATAACCGGATGGTGTAGTAAAGGCAACACTATAAGTTCCGGGAGCCAGATTGGTGAAACTGTAAGCACCACTCGCATTGGTTGTTGTTGTAGCTGTAGATCCGTTAGGATAGGTTATGGTAACAGTAACTCCGCTGATACCTGCTTCACCTGCATCCTGGATACCATTTCCATTTACATCGTTCCATACAAAATCGCCAAGTGCACCTGTACCGGTTAAACCAAAGTCGAGTGTGAGGTTACCATTACTACCATCACCATCTGTGGTTGGTTCACCACCTGTTGTGAGTGTGATGTAGTTGCTGCGTAATTCGCCGCTTACTACCACTACTCCATTATTGTCTGTATTATTATCGTTATTAGGACTGCTGCTGGTTGCAGTAGTGGCACCTGCTGCATAACCTGCAGGAATCACCACTCCCACGATATAATTTCCGGGTGTTAATCCCGTGAAATTATAAATACCACTTGCATTAGTTGTGGTTGTTGCCAGGGCTGCACCATCGGCAATGTTATCACCGGTAGCATCGGCATATAATTTTACAATAACACCACTGATACCTGTTTCACCAGCATCCTGAACACCATTGTTATTTTTATCATACCACACATAGTCACCAAGATTTAATTGATTGCTTTGGAAACCTGCGTCAATCGTATTATTTGTTTGGCCAGATGTCAATACAATGCCTGTTACAGCACCACTTACCGGATCGCTGTCTTTTGCATCATCAGCTCCCTGGTTAGAAGGTGATGCCACATAACCGGATGGAGTTGTGAAAGTAACTGAATAAGTACCGGGTACCAGGTTGGTGAAACTGTAAGCGCCACTAGCATTGGTGGTTGTAGTAAGATTTACTGCTGCACCGCTGCCGGTTGTACCGGTTAAGGTTACTGTAACTCCGCTGATACCTGCTTCACCTGCATCCTGGATACCATTTGCATTGGCATCGTTCCAGACGAAATCACCTATAGCTGCTGGTTGATAGAAACCTGCATCAATCGTATTGTTAGTTTGGCCCGATGCGAGTAGGATACCAGTTACAGCACCACTTACCGGATCGCTGTCTTTTGCATCATCAGCTCCCTGGTTAGAAGGTGATACTGCATAACCGGATGGAGTTGTAAATGAAACAGTGTAGGTTCCGGGTGCCAGGTTTGTAAAACTATAAGCACCACCAGCATTCGTGGTTGTAGTTTGATTGACGGAAGCACCACTACCAGTTGTACCAGTTAAGGTTACCGTTACACCGCTGATGCCTGCTTCACCTGCATCCTGAATACCATTTGCATTGGCATCGTTCCAAACAAAATCACCTAATGCTGCCGGTTGATAAAAACCGGCGTCGATGGTATTGTTTGTTTGACCAGATGTAAGCACAATACCAGTAACGGCACCACTTACAGGATCACTATCTTTCGCATCATCTGCTCCCTGGTTAGAAGGTGATGCCACATAACCAGATGGAGTAGTAAAGCTAACGCTATAAGTTCCTGGTGCCAGGTTGGTGAAACTATAAGCCCCACTTGCATTGGTGGTGGTGGTTCTGTTTACGGCTGTTCCACCACCAGTTGTACCGGTAAGGGTAACAGTAACACCACTGATGCCTGCTTCGCCTGCATCCTGAACACCATTCGCATTTACATCGCTCCAGACATAATCTCCAAGAGATGCCGGTTTGTAGAATCCTGCATCAAAAGAATAATTCCATACACCATTTGGAACGGTGAATGTTGGAATCACTCCTCCAACAGGATCACTGTCTTTATTATCATCAGATCCTTTATTAGAAGGAGATGCTGTATAACCAGCAGGAGTAACAAATTCTAACTGGTAATTATATGTTCCGTATTGAGATGCATCATAGAAGAAGTAGTAACCTGTTGCATCAGTTGTAGTTGTTGCAAGTACTGTACCGGCGCTGTTTCTCAATTTAACCGTTACACCGGCAATTCCCACTTCACCAGCGTCCTGGATACCATTTGCGTTATTATCGAGGAATACAAAATCTCCAAGACCGTTTGTTTTGAATACCGCAAAATCATAAGTCCCGTTATAGTTACTGCCGCCGGGTTCCCCACCTACTGAAAGGCTAATAGTTCCGCCTTTGATGGTGGTACCAGATTGAATGAGACCATTGTTATCATCATCAACATCATTATCCGGGTCGCCACCGTTCTGTGGAACAAGAAACATCCATGATGGTGCGTTTTCTACCTGTACAAGATATTTACCGGGAGCAAGATTGGTAAAATAATAGTACCCTCCGTCATTGGTAACTGTAGACGCAAGAGGAACTCCATCAGGAACACCGTCTTCATTTGCATCGGCATACAGTTTAACTGTAATACCATCATACCCCCAATCACTGCCATCTTTCACACCATTACCATTCACATCAATAAATACCTGGTTACCCAATGCCACTTTTGTAGATGGAGCCAGTGTTACACACCATGAATCTGTTTTGATCCAATCGCCATTTCCACTATAACCAACTTGTGTATACTTGGTGCCAGGAGGTACAACGCCACTCCAGGTATAGAGTTGCGGGCCTGTTGGTGAAGCAGAAAGAACTTTATCAACTTGCTGAGATGAACTTCCGATCCAGTTCCAGTTGGCATCGAAAAAGTAGATACCTACTTCATGATAATAGGAGTTGTTATGCGTACCTGAATAAACAGAAGCATTAATTACTGTTCCAATGGGCAAATCAGTTCCAATAGTTTGAGATACCCAGTTGCTGCTTGTATTTGTAATCTGGAAGTCACCGGAATAACTGCCACAAGCAACCGCACCCGAACCAGCGTTCAACGTGCCCCCACTTGAACTCCATCCGGTAGTTCCGTTTTCAAAACTGGGATTCAACACCAGGTTACCGGCGCAACTGCAGGATGTTGTTGCACAACTTACATTGGCATTGAATTTCGCAATATGAAATTCACCTGCATTGGGCTTGGTTAATGACTTCACAATAAACTGTCCGGTAATATTACCAGAACCATTAATCTTTACATCTGCATTAGGAGCCAATACAGATCCTAAGATGAGATTGGATGTTGCAATTGTAAGTGAAGTTGTGTTATAGAAGTTCCATATAATATAAGGAGCCCGGTTAATTTCCATTGAATTATCGGTTTCAGCCCCCATCACAAACTTGAGATTGTTCCAGGAAAACGTACCGGCTGCATTCACATTAATGATGAGTGGCTTTGAAGCACTGGGCAGGTTACCGGTTAAATTAATCTGGCTGTAACTATTAAGAGTGGTTCCGGAAACATTCCAAACGTTATTCGCATTGGCGCCAAGGTTAAGTGTAGCTTGTCCGCCTGATACAGTTGGTGTAACGTTACCAGTACAACCGGCCATAGACGTTGATTGCGATCTGAATTCAGTAAAAGCAGCCGAGAAATTGACAAGTGCTGTTGTATTCTGAACAGATGCTGCAGCCTGAGTGGTTGAATTCACCCTTACATATCTGTTGGTAGTGGTTGTAACCGGATTTCCAATATCGATTCCACCGCTATTATCTGCTGCTGTGCTTCCAGACAATGAATAAAAGCGGATGTAGTGATCGTCTGTTGAACCAGACTTACCATCAACTTTGAAAATATTTCCACCATTCACTCCGCTTAATCCACCTCCTACAACCAAAGCGTATTTAACACCACCGATTGTTACATAGGAAACACCTCCTGTTGTATTTAAGGAAGTACGTTGCGAATTACCCAACACAACTAAATTACCTCCCACTGCAACAGCTCCTTCAATATCGCCTGCAGTAATAGATAAGTTGCCTTCGGTAAAAACATTGAATTCCTGAGCGGAAACTAATGGATTTTGAGTGTGGGCTGTAAAAGCTGAAAATAGCAGTAATAAAAAGAGTACTGAGTTACTTACATAATTTTTCAGGGCCCGGTTAATTGGTACTAACGGATTGTAAAACATTTGTAGAGATTTTCTTTTATCGAATAACGGTACGTTTCCCAGAAGATAATTGGACAGTCGATTGCGGGATTAAACAGGATCGGGTTCTAACGAGGAGTTATTCAATAAAAGCCTGAAATGTTTTCACAAATAGTCGTAAACAAGGGCTAAGGGAAGCAAGTAGTTCAGAGGATTAGGGCTGCTAAATTATTACAAATACTTAGAAGTCCTAGTATTTTCACTAATTATTTCTAAATATTTTTCACTAGATCCCATTTTGCACCAAGCCGATCTATAAAAATGCAAAAAAGGCAAACGTCTATTAGTTTTTCCAATGAAATCTTCGCTTACTCACGGAAAAAATCAATGTTGCAACATTGTAATCTGTCCCGGCTTTATGACAGAGACTGCCCGTAATAACAAAGCTGGAGAACGTTAGAAGTACATACAAAAAGGGATGCTGCAACCACAGCATCCCTTTAACGTGAATCAAGTAAGTAAAACAAAACCTGCCAGTTACTGATCACTACCGGGGAAAGAAAAACTATCCCTTCTTTACATATTTGGTGAGTATCACAATCATTTGCTCGTTAATCTTTCCTTCGATCTGATCGGTATTATCCGGAACCAAACGAATCTTTTTAACCACAGTTCCTTTGGCGGCAGAAAAGCTGGTCCCTTTTACATTCAATGCCTGTGTAAGTACTACTGTATCTCCATTTTCCAATGTGTTACCAAATGCATCTAAGTGAGCATCGGCCGCATCAAAAGCACTTACAGCCCATTGAACAATATCCTCATCCAATTCAACTGAATGAATGACAGAAGATGCCCACTCTTCATTTCTGTAACTATATAAAATACGATAACTCAAAGCCTGTACTACTGGCTCAGGATTCCAGATGCTTCCTTCAAGGCAACGCCAGTGTTCCCCCTGTCCCTCTTGATTTATTTTTTTAAAACAAGTTTCACAAAGAGCAACCTGGTTTTCTGTCACCTCTTCTTTCTTAGGACTTACCAGGTATTCATGCACTGCTGCTTCATTGTTACAAAGTTCACATAAGCCCTGGTTCCGCTCACTAAGTTTATTTCCTATAGCCATTTTACTGATTTTGGCGGCAAATGTAACTAATTAAATAAGGCTGACCGAATCCGTATCCTTATGCCTGAAATACGCTGCGCCGAATAAATAGAATATCGTTTACTATCTTTAAAAAAACTTCAATAGTATGAGCAGCAATACCCGCATTTATAAAATGGCATTTGCAAGTGTTTATCCTGCTTATATACAGAAAGTGGAAAAGAAGGGCCATACGAAAGATGAATTAGACACCATCATTTTCTGGCTCACTGGTTATAACAAGGAATCACTTGAGCAAATACTTACTGCTAAAACCAATTTTGAAACTTTTTTTGCAGAGGCACCACGGCTCAATCCGAATGTTTCAAAAATTACAGGTGTCATCTGCGGTTATCGTGTGGAGGAAATTGAGGATCCATTGATGCAGAAAATCCGCTATCTCGATAAGCTGGTGGATGAACTGGCAAAAGGGAAAAAAATGGATAAAATTTTAAGATCCTGATTAATACTTTACCTTCCCGATATATGAGCACCTTTCCTACAATAACCACCCATCGTTTGTTGCTTCGCCGGTTTTCAGATGATGATCTTCAAAATGTATTTTACGGATTGTCGCACCCGGACGTGATCCGATATTATGGCGTTAGTTATAACAGCATGGAAACAGCCAAACACCAACTCACTTTTTTCTCTGAACTTGAAAAAAATGGAACAGGTATCTGGTGGGCTGTTTGTGATAAAACCAACACAAATTTTTATGGGGCCTGCGGTATAAATAATTGGATCAGGGAGCATCGAAAAGCGGAACTAGGCTTCTGGTTATTACCCGAACACTGGGGAAAAGGAATTATATCAGAAGCCGTGCCTTTGGTTTGCAATTACTGTTTCAATTCACTGGGACTTCACAGACTGGAAGCTATTATTGAAACTGAAAACAGAAATTCTAAAAAAGTAATGCGCAAACTGCAATTCACACATGAAGGCACCATGAGGGATTGTGAAGTAAAAAACGGAAATCTGATTAGTCTTGATATTTACTCCAGATTAAGTGATGAATAAATTGGTCATTTCGTTCAACTTTTAATTGGTTACTCTTTCATTTTCTTACTTATTTGTATTTTCAGGCAGTATGATGAAACGCTATTTTACCGATCCGGGATTCTGGTTTCTGCTATTGATGAATGCAGGTTTGATTTATTATTATGTAAACAATAGCGCAGAGTTCAATACGCTTGTTTGGATCTTCTGGCTACAAAGTGTGTTGATTGGAATCTTCAATTTTTTTGAACTCTATAGTGTAAAAGACCCTGATAGCAGTTCAATGTCAATGAATGGCCAGCCGGTTACAAAAGGCGGAATGGGCTGTGCCGCATTTTTCTTTTTAATACACTACGGTATTTTTCATTTTGTATATGGGGTATTCCTATTGACGGGCTACAGAACAGGTGTAAACAATAAGCTGGTGTTACTTACAGCAGGTATTTTTCTGATTGAAAGCACCTGGCAATTTATACGCCGTCGATTCACTCCCGAAAAAGGACCGGTGAATGTAGGCAAACTGTTTTTTGTTCCTTATCTCCGTGTCATTCCTATGCACTTTATGATCCTGCTTCCATCATTGTTGGGAGTGGGCTCCTCTGTAATTTTCCTGGTATTAAAAACAGTTGCCGATGCCGGTATGTACCTTCTTACCCGGCAAAAGCCTGGCGCAGACTCTGTGGTGTGATTCTTCTTTCGTAAACTTGTAAAAAACTGAGTAATGGCAACCGAGATCAAATGTCCCAACTGTGGTCATGCTTTTGAACCAACCGAAAGCATACGTGAAGAAGTGCAGAAAGAACTGCGGACAAAAATGAGTGAATGGCAGAAACAGCAACAGCAAAAGCTGGACGATCAGCTTCAGGTGGAGCGAAAAAAAATCCAGCTGGAAATGGAAGAAAATCTGCGCAAAAAAATTGCTTCAGATTATGAAAGCAAGTTGCTAATGCTGGAAGAAAACAATAAAGAAAACCAGGAAAAATTAGCTGAAGCCCGTAAGCAGCAAGTGGAGTTTTTAAAGAAAGAGCAGGAACTGAAAAACAAAGAAGCCGAACTGGAACTATCTGTTCAGAAAAAATTACAGGAAGAAAGAGAAAAGCTTTCTGAAGATATCCGTAAACTGGAAGAACAACGCATAGCTGCAAAAGAAACGGAGTTTCAACTGCGCATGAAAGAAATGGAAGAAAAACTGGAAGCGCAGAAAAAACTCGCAGAAGAAATGAAACGCAAAGCCGAACAGGGCTCTATGCAAACTCAGGGTGAAGTACAGGAATTGTTACTGGAAGAATTATTAAAATCATCTTTTCCTTTTGATAACATTTCAGAAGTTGGTAAAGGTGTGAAAGGTGCCGATTGTATCCAGACTGTAAGAAACAAACTGGGACAAGAGTGCGGTAAAATCATCTATGAAAGCAAGCGCACCAAAGATTTCTCTGAGCAATGGATTGAAAAACTGAAAGCCGATATGCGTAGCCAGGGTGCCGATATTGCCGTGATTGTAACGCAAGCTTTCCCGAAAGACATGACACAGTTTGGAGAAAAGGATGGTGTTTGGATTTGCTCTTTTGCAGAAGTAAAACCGGTAGCCCACCTGTTGCGTGAAGGATTGATTAAACTATCGGCAGTTGTTTCTTCGCAGGAAAACAAAGGGGATAAAATGCACATGCTCTATAATTATCTCACCGGAAACGAATTTGGTGAGCAATGGAAAGCAATCCGTGAAGGTTTTATGAGCATGAAACTTTCTATTCAGAAAGAACGTGATGCCATGGAACGATTGTGGAAAGCAAGAGAGAAACAATTAGAAAAAGTGTTACTCAATGCAGCCTACATCCGTGGATCCATTGAAGGAATTTCCGGCTCTATTAACATGGAGTTGGAATTTAATGATGAAGAGAATCTGTTAAGCGAATAATCACGTAAAATCCTCTCCATCATAATCTTCGTCTTCGCCCGGCACACCGGGGCCAAGATTAATCATGCTGCCCATTAAATCTTTGAATTCAATTCTGCCATCCACCAGTTTTTTACTGATGAGCGAATAGGATGCAAGCCCATGCAACACCAACTCCATCATCAATCCCAGCTGCTTTTCATTTGCATTTTTAAAATACTTTTTTACCAAAGCATGTAATCCATCCACACGGTATAACTGCTGCAATTTCTCTTCATCTTTCAGGTCCATCACTAAACTGAGGTTGTTTCCTTTATCAAACCATTGAATAATGGAACGATACGGATTTTCTGTAGCCATATCCTGTTTTCGCTTCTTTTGTTGCTCAGGATTGGGAAAGTATAGAGCAAACTGTGAACGTATCGCTTTGTTGAGCAAATTGAAAGCCACCTGGTAAGGCCCCTCCTGCTCACCTTCATACACCAGTTCAATTTTCCCGGTAATGGAAGGAATAATTCCAATAAGATCATTGATCCAAACCAATGTGTTTTTCTCTTTGTTTTTGATCGCTCGCAATTCAGCTGTACTGATCGCATTCTCCAATGCAGAAATCGTAAGCCTTGCACTCACTCCGCTCTTTTTATCCACCAGTTCACTGTTTCTTGCCTCGAATGCCACTTGTTCAATGAGTCGCTTGATCAGATCACTCACCTCCACTTTATCCTGTTGTTGCGGATGAATAGCCGCTTCCTGTTCTGTAATTGCCTGCCCTATTTCAATGGTTTTGGGATAGTGCGTCAATATCTGGCTTTCGATCCTGTCTTTCAACGGTGTTACAATAGATCCCCTGTTCGTGTAGTCTTCAGGGTTAGCTGTAAACACAAACAGGATATCCAATGGCAACCGTAATTTAAACCCACGGATCTGTACATCACCTTCTTCCAGTATATTGAACAAAGACACTTGAATTCTCGCCTGCAGGTCAGGAATTTCATTAATCACAAACACACCCCGGTTACTTCTGGGTATGATGCCATAATGAATCACACGTTCATCAGCAAAACTCAACTTCAGGTTGGCTGCTTTGATGGGATCAATATCACCAATCAGATCGGCTACACTTACATCGGGTGTTGCCAGCTTTTCACCATAGCGTTGTGTTCGGTGCACCCAATCAATAGGTGTATCATCACCTTCTTTCTCAATCAGTTCTTTTGCATAATGAGAAATCGGATGAAACGGATCGTCGTTCACTTCACTTCCTGCTACAATGGGAATATATTCATCCAGCAACTCCGTCATCAACCGGGCCATACGGGTTTTCGCTTGTCCACGCAAACCAAGAAACAAAATATTATGGCGTGACAACAATGCTCTTTCCACATCCGGAATTACCGAATCTTCATAGCCCAGAATTCCATGAAACACATTCTCGTTCTGGTTCAGCTTATCAATAAGATTGGAACGAACTTCTTCCTTTATACTTTTGCTTTTGTATCCGCTCTTTTTTAAGGCACCTAATGTTTTGATCTGTAACATAATTGTTAATCGGGACGACGGGCCACCCGTTTATTCTTTATGAAAGCAACTGATTCCGTCTTCATCAGTGCTGAATGTTGTTCTTAAAAAACGTTTTTCCTTTTTCCACTTTCAAAATCCCTGAACACAAATGCACCCAGCCTGTCGAGTGAAGCAAAAAAAGCTTTTCCGTTATTTGTTTCGGTAAACTCCTGTACAAACCGTTGCAGGTAAGGATCGGTTGCAATCATGAAGGTTGTGATAGGAATTTTCAGTTTTTTACATTGAGCTGCCAGGTTCAAACAACGATTCGTGATCTTGCGATCCAAACCAAAACTGTTCTTATAATATTTTTTTCCAATTTTCAGACAGGTTGGCTTTCCATCGGTAATCATAAAAATCTGTTTGTTTGGATTTTTACGGCGGCGCAAGGTTTCCATTGCCAGTTCCAATCCGGCTACTGTATTTGTATGGTATGGGCCCACTTGTAAATACGGAAGGTCTTTAATTTCAACAGGCCATGCATCATTGCCAAACACTACAATATCCAATGTGTCTTTTGGATAACGTGTGGTGATGAGTTCACTCAATGCCATTGCCACTTTTTTAGCAGGGGTAATCCGGTCTTCTCCATACAAAATCATGGAATGAGAAATATCAATCATTAACACAGTAGATGTTTGTGTTTTGAAATCGGTTTCCCGTATTTCCAGGTCATCTTCCCGCATATGAAAACTATCAATTCCATGATTGATCTGGGCATTGCGGATGGAATTGGTAAAATCGATCTGTTCCAATGTATCACCAAACTGGAAGGGCCTCGTTTCCGGGTTCACTTCATCACCAGATCCGGGCTTGAATGTTTGATGCTGGCCTTGTTTGGATTTCTTCAACTTGCCAAATATTTCTTCCAATGATTGTTTACGGATGGTTTGCTCCGTTTTAGAAGTGAGGCTGTATTGTCCGCTTGCAGGATCCTCTGCCAGGTAACCATTCTGTTTCAGGTCTTCAATAAAATCCCCCATACCATATTCATCATTGGTGAGCTGGTATTTACGATCGAGCTGATTCATCCAGTCCAATGCTTCCGCCACATCGCCACTTGTATAAGTTAGCAACTGGGTAAATAAGTCGAGAAGCTGCTCAAACTTTGATTTCCCGTTTTGCGAAGGATCATATTTAGAAAAGAAATGGCCAATCATATCAGTTGTTCAATTTAATTCTTTTTCAGCAGCAGAAAAACAGCTCAACAATCATTTAACAATACCCGGCCGGGCTTGTTCACTAAACCCTGAAATACAATGCAAATGCTTAACTTGGAACCACAATTTTAAACTATGAAGAAACAGTTGCTTTATCTGATCACTGCATTTGCACTCTCTGCTGTTTTATTTTCCTGCAGCGGGCCACGGATTTTATTAAAAGAAACGGCCAGGTTTGACACCTTAAATATTCAGTTGGATGTTAAACTCATACAGGATTATGAATACCGTTTGGCTCTGGAGCAAAAAATGGGAAAATTTGTTACGGTTTACAATACAGAAGAACATCCCTTCAGGCTTTCTTTTAACAAGGATCAGCAAACAACGAACTGTAAAGTTGAATTCATCAGAGTAAAGTTTATTAATAAAAAACAAAGCAATGTGGCTGCTGCTGTTTCAGCTGTTGGTATTGGGACTGCTGCTTATTTAATAGCTTCTAAATTCTTTATTCCTTTTGGTTGGTTTTATATCCCAAACGCAAAATCAACGATTCGTCCGCATTTAAGTACAGATATTTCCAACCTGGAATCATTTCCCGCAGTAACAGTTGCCAGCACCGGAATGTATCGTAAAAAAGAAAAACAAATAGATATCCAAAGTACCAAAGTGGTAAAATATATTGTTTCTATGATACAGAACCTGGAAAAAGAATACCAGCAAAATCAAAAGAAATGATTGCAAAAAAATCCCCGGTTGAACCGGGTTTTTTTTTTATTTCTGAGTATCGGTATTGTTTTTAATCACACCGGGCACTTCTGTTTTTGGTGTTGTTGTACCTGTATTGGTACTGGTAAATTCTTTCAATGTTTTGTCGATGCTTTGAACCAACTGCATGGCAGTTTGATATTCATATTGCTGGGCTGGTCCAATCTGTCCTTCACTTAATGACTCATAGAAGGCGATCTGTTGCTGAAGATCTTTCCTCACCTGCTCCAGCACACGTTTTCCAAGTTCCATATCGCCTGCCTGGAATGCAGCCATTCCAAAGTAATAGCTCTTCTCATTATGATCATTACCATAACGGGAGGCCATGCCATAAGGCATATTCTTAGCCGACATCATTTTATCACAACGTTGCAATACTTTCTTTGCCTCCTCTTTACGACCTTCTGCCACTAATGACATAGCAAGAATGGTGTGCACATTGCGTATGTTCAGTAAATGACGACGGTTTTCCTCATCGTAATAAACGTTCTTCTTATCAGCACTTCCGTACTTGAACTTATTCATTACTTTATCATACACCCAATCTGTATTGATATTTCCTCTTGCACCAGGAACAGGCACCAATCTCCATGCCATACCATCCTGGCGTACATAATCATCAAAACCAATACCCAGCGGTTGCGTAAAGTAAATGGGCCGTTTCCATTTATTGGCTGCAATAATATTCAACACTGCAGCATCATTCTTAAAGAGGTAGCTTTTGCTGATTTCAAATTTCACCTCAGAAGCTACACTATCTTTTGCATTTACGGTTCCGTTCTTACGTACAAAATCACGGTCAACCGGCACCGTTACTTTTCTTGTAGGATAATAGTTAAGCAATTCACCGCTTTGTGCACGATACATTCTACCTTCGTTATCAGTACCAAGCTGATCTTTCATCATCGTAAACAGGTCTACATAAGCTGTATCCACCTGTGATACAGGAATATTATAAACCACGTTCCGCTTATCACCTGCAATTTGTTCAGGTGTCCAGATCACATTAATGGGATCACTTTCATTTACTTTATTGCGCAGTTGGTTGATGTACCAATCGGTGCCCAGCAAACTGGTATTAATCACACGGATGTCCGGACGAACACCCAATACTTCCTGTGCATACCATAAAGGATAAGTATCATTATCACCCACAGTAAACAGAATGGCATTAGGGGCGCAACTTTCAAGGTAGTTAGTGGCAAGATCCGGAGCCAGAGTCTTCTTACTACGGTCATGATCGTCCCACTCCTGTATACCCATCCACAGAGGAACTGCCACAAAACAAAGTGCAGCGGCAGCGTAGGCTGATGTATTTCCTTTGATCAGTTTTTCAAACCACTCTTTCACCTGGAAATATCCTAATCCGATCCAGATGGCAAAGGCATAGAAACTTCCTACGTATGCATAGTCACGCTCACGTGGTTGAGGGCCTGCCTGGTTGAGATAAAGCACAATTGCCAACCCTGTAAAGAAGAACAGGAGCAACGAAACAATCCAGTCGTTACGATGCCTGTAAAACTGGAAGGAGAAACCAAGTACTCCAAGAATTAAAGGCAGGAAGAATAATTTATTATTGGCCGGGCTATCCTTCAAGCTATCGGGCATTAAGGATTGATTACCGAGACGAATATTATCAAGGAAGGATACACCAGAAATCCAGTTGCCATTTCTCTTTTCACCTAATCCCTGTACATCATTTTGTTTACCGGCAAAGTTCCACATGAAATAACGCCAGTACATAATGTTGATCTGGTAACCAAAGAAGAATTTGATATTATCTCCCATATCAGGATCACGCTCATAGGACTCACGGCCCTGTTTATCCTGCATTTTTTCAATGCCCAAAAACTGTGCATAATAATCGGCATGGCCCTGATCGTTGCTGGCATCCCACACACGGGGGAACACCATTGTTTTATCGGCCGGGTAAACGGGTTTCCGTTTTTTCCCAACCACTTCATATTTATCACCCAGTCTTTGATACACATCTCCTTCCTCAGCATATTCTTCAGGTTCTGCTGTAAACATTTGTCCTTTTAAGAGAGGCACGTCTCCATATTGTTCACGGCTGAGATAACTCACCAGTGAAATAGGATTGTTTACATCATTCATATTAATGGAAGGACCTGCATTGGCACGTATCATCGTTGTCATGTAAGTGGAATATCCAACCAACATGAAAGCGAAACTCCAGAGTCCTAAACGAACAAAACGGGAATGATTTTTATCGGCCCAACGTAAGCCCATCCAGATTCCCGCACTGAGCAACAGAATGAAGAAAAGAAAACCGCTGAAGAATGGCAGGTTGAATGAATTCACAAACAAACGGTCAAACCAGCCGGCCAATGAAATGCTCCACTGAATAACAGCCAGCTGAACCAGGCCGGTGATGATACAACCAATCAGAAACGCAATAATTCCACCTTTCAATGTTGGTTTATACCGTCTGAAATAATACACCATCACAATGGCGGGTATCGTCAACAGGTTGAGTAGGTGGACACCAATACTCAAACCCATCATGAAGAAAATAAGAATAATCCAGCGTTCGGCATGTGTACGTTTTAAATCATCATCACCTGCTTTCTGATCTTCATGTTCCCATTTCAGGATCATCCAGAACACCAAAGCAGTAAAGAAAGAAGATAAAGCATATACCTCGCCTTCCACAGCACTAAACCAGAACGAATCACTGAAAGTATAAGCAAAGCCGCCAATAACTCCGGCAGCAATCACATGAAACATTTGTTGTCCATTCAGCTCTTCCTGTCCTTTTTGTACCAAACGACGGGCAAAGTGAGTAATACTCCAGAAAAGGAACATAATGGTGAAACCACTTGCCAACGCAGATAACAGGTTCACACCCACCGCAGCATCATGCGGAGTGAATAACGTAAAGATGCGCCCTAACAAAATGAACAGCGGTGCACCCGGCGGATGCGGAATCTGTACTTTAAATGCACTGGAAACAAACTCACCGCAATCCCACAAACTACCGGAAGGTTCCATTGTAAGGATGTAAACGGCACTTGACAGCAGACCAACAAGCCAGCCTGCGATGTTATTCACCTTTTGAAAATTCATATAATCGTTGGTTTTGAAATTCCCGCTTGCAGCGGGCAGGCAAAAATAAGGAGACGGGGCAAGAAACAGTATTTTTCGGCTGCTTTTAACAGGTTGATTATAAGGTTATCGTCCTGCTTTTTTCCACATTAGAAGATAAACCTGTTACCGGGGTTCCGGATTATTCAAAATAGACCCTTACTGTTTGATAAAAAAGCCGGCTTTGCGCATATTGGCTGATGTTCTTTTCCGAATAGCCCTGGAGCCCGAACAAACCGGCGGCATTGCCTTTATTGATAGCAATTTCAAGATAACCGGCGGCATTAAACAAGGCCAGCTTCTCTCCTTCCGGCACATCAGCATAGGTTTCGCTGAGCTGGTCAATCACTTCATCCCGCTTGAATACGATTTTAAATCTCCGGCCTTTGCGTTGTGATTCAAATTCTTCACGGGTGATATTCACAATTACGTTTTCAAAATGATCTACAAATATGATTTGCCCTTCGATATACTGAGAAGTGGTAAGCGGACGTAAAGGATTCCGCACCTGGATAGAAACAGCAGCATCGCCTATTTCACTCAGCTTCTTCCCTGCCGCAATCTGTTGTATGGCTCGTGCAAACACTTCCACAAACTGAAGTGTATTTCGTGACAGTGATTTATTAAGGGGCAAAGCCACCACTTCCTGCGGAGGTTCTTCCAGAATCATAGTGATCAGCCCGTTATCGGCCAGGCATAAATACTGGTCGTTGTGTTTTACCATCAACACATGATCGGGCACATACTGGAATAAATTCACCAATATCAGATGAAAAGAACCGGACGGAAAAAACCGGATAGCGTTTCGAACCACATAAGCAGCTTGTGGATCATTGAAAGGCTGCAGATCATGGGAGATATCAACTGTAGTAAAAGCCGGATCAATGTTCAACAGCAAACCTTTTACCGCCCCGGCAAGATAATCCTGCTTTCCGATATCTGTAGTGAGAGTTAGTAATGGCATTCAGCTGCTGTTTGGGTGTTCGGGTAAGCGGTTATTTCACCAATTTACCATCTTTAAAGAAAAACTTATAAGCCATTTTATCGGCCAGTCCGGGGAAAAATTTATTCATGAACACAGTTCGTTTACCGGTGAAGGTAAGCACCAATGTGCGTTTTCTGTTTTCAACAGCTTTTAAAATATGAAAAGCACATTCTTCGGCACTCATCATTTTTGATTCATCCATTGGTGATTCACCCTGGGGTTTTGCACTGCTGTTCAATGCAACATTCCTGATGTTGGAAGTGGTGAAACCCGGACAAACCCACATTACATTCACACCACTATGCAATAATTCTGTACGTAAGGCTTCCATCCAGCCCTGAACGGCATATTTGGAAGCAGAGTAACCACTGCGGCCGGGTAAACCACGGTAACCGGCAATCGATGAAACTCCAACAACAGATCCTTTTTGTTCAAGAATAGAAGGCAATGCAAACTTCGTACAGTAGACAGTTCCCCAGAAGTTGATGTCCATCACATTGCGGATTGTTTGCAAATCTGTTTCCTGAAACAAGGCACGCATAGAGATGCCTGCATTATTAATGAGCAGATCAATCTTGCCAAATGTTTTTAAGGTGGATTGGATAAAATGCGCACAGTCGTGCTCCTTACTTACATCGGCCACTTCGATATGAAGCGGCTTGCCGGTATACTCCATCTGAAGCTGATATAATTTATCGTTGCTTCTTCCGCATGTAGCCACTTTCGCACCTGAGTTGAGAAGTAATTCCACCAATGCCCGGCCTATTCCATCGCTGCCTCCTGTTACCACAGCCACTTTGTCCTTAAAAAAGTCCATAACAATCAATTTATCTGCAAAAATAAGTGAGGCTGAATCATTTATTTCTGATTTCTGTTAGAGTTGTTGAAACTATTTTTTTTGAAAAGTTTGGTTCGTATCCAATTTGCCTTATTTTTGCACTCCCAAAAAACAGGTTATATCTGTTTAAACTGGTGGAAGATTCCGTAGCTCAGTTGGTAGAGCACGACACTTTTAATGTTGGGGTCCTGGGTTCGAGTCCCAGCGGGATCACAAAAACACAAAACCTTCCTATTAAACGGAAGGTTTTTTTGTGCCCTTTCTGAAATTCTTTTCAAAGAGTAAATACTGTCACATCCGGTTTTTGAATGATTCAATGAACAGACAGTGGTACGTTATACGTATTATCACCAACCAGAAAACTCCTCATTTTTTATCCACGACAATCTCTAAGTACTTTTACTGATTTACAAATCATCGTTCGCATCTTAAACAATTGACATACAGTTATTACAGTTTGAAGCCTGTTTCTGTTATTCACATTCTACCGGATTGATATACTATTTGAGTTTGAAAAGACTTCCTGTTTTATTCTGAATTCCTGCTTCTATCGATTACATTTGAGAAGCAAAAATCGATACAACCAAATGAAAAAAATGTACATTCTATCCCTGCTGCTAACTTCGGTTATACTACAGGGTTACTCCCAACTTCTTTCTTACAGTCATGAATTCCCAACAGCAAATACCACCAACTTCACTGTTACAGTAGATGCAACAAAAGGGAATAAAGGTCTGCAGGGCCAAACAGTTTCCGATGTTTATATTCACACCGGCGTACTTACCAACAAAAGTACAAGCCCCACCAACTGGCGATATGTGAAGTATGGAAATGTGGCTAATCTTTTTACCACGGTTGTAGACTCATTAAGAGCCACTTCGTTGGGGAGTAATAAATGGCAGTATGTCCTGGGAAATGCATCAGTAAGTATCCGCCAGTTTTATGGCGTTCCTGCCGATGAAACCATTACACATATCACCATTCTCTTCCGGAGTGGCAATGGCTCCAAAAAACAGGCAAACAGCGATGGAAGTGATATGTATATTCCTGTTTACGACGAAGGACAGTTTGCTATGAAATTCACCGCCCCTGCCATGCAGCCAACGTATACGGTAATTCCGGAAGCGGCTCCGTTATCCCTAAATACAATCCCTGTAACAGTTGTAACATCACAGCAGGCAAACATCACGCTGAAATTTAACGGATCAACCATTGGTACAGGCAGTTCGGCTCTTACAGCCAGTGGAACCGCTACTGTTACCACCACCTGTGATCAGTTGATTTATGCAGAAGCCAATAATGGAGGAACCACACTTAGCGATTCGATTCAGTTCTTCAGAGCCCCTGCCAGTTATCCAACCGGCAACAGACCATCGGGCATAGGAGATGGAATCACCTATGAAAATAATGGTACACAGGCTTTATTCATTCTCTATGCACCCAATAAACAAAAAGTACAGCTCATTGGTGATTTTAATAACTGGAGCCAAACCTGCAGTGGATTGATGACCCGGGAAACAGATGCAAACGGAAATGCCTGGTACTGGACACGCATAACCGGACTTACCCCCGGAAACCAATACCGGTTCCAGTACATAGTGGATGACTCCATTCGTGTTGCAGACCCTTACAGCGAACTGGTGCTTGATCCCAATAACGACCGCTATATTTCATCGTCAACTTATCCCAATATGCCCGCCTATCCTTCGGGAAAAACAACCGGTGGTATGGTGGGCGTGATTACACCCGGCGAAGCTGCTTATCAATGGAATGATCAATCGTATGTGCGGCCCAACAAATACAATCTCATGGTATATGAACTACTGATCCGTGATTTTGTAACGAATAAAAACTGGCAGGCATTGAAAGATACACTTGGCTATATTGCCGGACTTGGCTTTAATGCAATTGAAGTAATGCCCTTTAATGAATTTGATGGTAACGCCGGATGGGGTTATAACCCTTGTTATTATTTTGCTCCCGATAAAGCATACGGGCCCAAAAATGCATTGAAAGATTTTATCAATGAAGCACATAAATATGGCATTGCTGTTATTATGGATGTGGCGTTTAATCATGCAACCGGGCAATCACCACTTGCAGCACTTTGGTGGAATTCAGCACAAAGCAGGCCCGCCGCCAACAACCCCTTCTTTTACGAAACAGCACAACATCCGTTCAATGTGTTCAACGATTTCAACCACAACAAAGCGCAAACACGTTATCATGTGGAACGGTTTATTCAGCATTGGCTAACCGAATACAAACTGGATGGTTTCCGTTGGGATCTGAGCAAAGGATTCACCAACCAGAACTGCGGAAATGATATTGGCTGCTGGAATGCATATAACCAGGACCGTGTGAATATCTGGCAAAATTATTATAACAAAATGCAGTCGGCTTCTGCGGGCTCTTACTGTATACTGGAACATCTTTCGGTTGACCAGGAAGAATATGAACTGGCAGCACGTGGTATGTTGCTCTGGGGTAAAATGACCGATGAATTCAATGAAAATACCATGGCTACGTCTGCCAATAAAGATATCGGAAGAGCTTATTGGAAAAACCGTTCCTACTGGAACAACTCGTATGTGGACGATAAACCAGGTTTAATTACCTATGCAGAAAGTCACGATGAAGAACGTATCATGTACAAGAACATTACCTATAGCCCCAATACGACTTTAAGAAGTTTAAATACGGCATTGGCAAGAACTGAAGCTATGGCTGCAGTAATCATGGCTATACCCGGACCAAAAATGATCTGGCAGTTTGGTGAAGTGGGCTATGATTTTTCAATCAACCGTTGTGAAAACGGAACCATCAGTACAGATTGCCGTCTTTCCAACAAACCGCTTCGCTGGGATTATTACTACAATACGGCCAACACCGGCAGAAGAAGATTGTATGAAGTATATGCCGCTATGGCCAGATTAAGAAAACAGTTTCCCGATGCATTCAACAGATCCACTATTGCCGCCGGCACATGGTTTGGAAATGATTTATGGAAAGCTGTTGTAATCAATCATACATCAGTAAAAGTTGTGGTGGTTGCCAACTTTGATGCAAGTTCCACCACACGTACACAAGCCTTCCCTGCCAATGGAACATGGTATGACTATACAAACGGGGGTACTATTAACGTATCGGGAGGTTCTTCAAGCTTAACACTAAGTGCAGGTGCATACAGAGTTTATGTGAGCCAGAATGTAAGCGGGGGAATTGTAACAAGCCTGTTCAATTTGTTTGCCACAAACAGCGATTTCAAATTATCGGTTTATCCTAACCCGGTACAACAAAGCGCAACCGTACGATATGAATTGCCAAAAAGCGGACAGGTGTACTATAAAATACTGAATGCGCAGGGACAGGTTGTAAGTAGCAATAACCTGGGCTTCCAGTTAAGGGGTGTGCAATATCTGCAATTAAACAACAGCCAATTACTGGCACCGGGAAATTATATTCTGCAAGTAACCGTGGATAACCTCACCCATAACGGAAGGTTTACCATTATGAAATAATTACATGCCTGAGAAGGCAATGGATGCCTGATTGTTTGAGTCTTTTTTTTATGTCGGTCTTTTACCGCATATTTGAAGTCCTTAAACAATCAGGCATTTTAGTTTGGTATCGGATGCTAAGAATAAAATTCCCGCTTGTTCATTTCTTGTCGTTTTGTAATAACCCTTAACATGCAAACAACCGATGTCGCCATCCTGGTTCCGGCCTTTAATCCTGCACAGGGATGGAGCCGTCAATTGCTGGATGAATGGGAATGCTTCAGGAAAGAACTGGGCGACATGAGCTGGTCATTTATTCTTGTAAATGATGGAACCACTACAGCCGATTTTGAGCAGGAACTCAGTTATCTTCTGTCAGAAGAACCTTCTATACAAATTATTCAACAGCCCGTTAATATAGGGAAAGGTGCTGCCTTACGAAAAGCAATGGAACTCGCCAAAGCCAACGTATACCTCCTCACAGATATTGATTTCCCTTATACAACCGAAAGTATGTTGCGTATTGTTAAAGAACTACACAACGGATCAGGTGCTGATATTACTGCCGGCAACCGGAAAAAAGATTATTACAAAAAAGTACCCTGGCTTCGCAGTCAGCTCTCTTTATTTCTCCGTTGGTTAATACGGAAACGGCTTCACCTTCCTTTCGATGATACACAATGTGGGCTGAAAGCAATGAATGAAAAAGGACGAAAGATTTTTCTTCAAACAAAAACAAACCGTTATCTCTACGACCTTGAACTGATGGTAAGAGCTGTGGCAGAAAAAAATATCACCATCAAACCGGTACCTGTTCAATTGCGGGAAGGAATTTTGTTGCGACGCATGTCTTTCCGCATTCTGTTCCAGGAAGCCACTAACTTTATGAAAATTCTTTTGTTCCGAAACCGCTTATGAGCTTTCCATTAAAACTGAATGGCTGGACGGTAGCATTGGCTGCTTTGCTGATTACAGGACTGAGCTTCCCTGTTATATTCCTGCATCCCAACACCAGCTTGTTCAGTTACGGGGGCGATGGCATCAAAAACTATTTCACCTCTCTCTATTATCTGAAGTATAATAGTGGTGCGCACTTCAATGGCATGAATTATCCGTTTGGTGAACACCTGAGTTTTGCCGATGCACAGCCCGGGCTCGTGATTCCTTTTAAATGGATCAGCACAATCTTTCCTTCTATCAGCAACTATTATATTGCGATGCTTAACCTTTCTGTTTTAGCCGGATTGATATTAGGTAGTGTATCGATCTATTGGCTACTACGGAAACTGAAAGCCAGCCCGGCCTTTGCTGTTACTGGTGCATTACTCATCACATTTTTATCCCCGCAACTGTTTCGTTTTGAAAGCCACTACGGACTCAGTTATGTGTTCTATTTCCCCTTAGGTTGGTATTTATTCCTGGTAGCTGAAGAAAAGCAAAAGTGGATGATGGCTTTATTCGCCAGCCTGGTTATTGCATGGACCGGATTGCTGCATTTTTACCTCGCTGCAGGAACCTGTCTCTTCCTGTTTGCCTATGCCCTGCTGAGTACCAATTCCCGGCTTAAAAAAGACTCAAATAAACTGTTATTGCTTCGCTGGTCCATACCGGCAGGAAGCATGGTACTGCTTCAATTATTTATTCGTTTAACCGATACCGTTATTGATCGCCCGTCAAGGCCCTGGGGATTTTTTACTGCATTGGCCAATATGAATTCAGTATTTCTTCCCAACTCCACAGACTTCCTGGGTAAGTACATTTATGGTTCTGAAGGTGTAGCTGAAGGGAACGGATATATTGGCTTAGCAGCGGGATTATTTCTACTATTCTGGCTTTTCACTATCATCGGAAAAATGATGGCCCGGAAATGGCAAACAATATTTGCACCTTTTCATCAGAAGGAATTATTGTTCCTGTTAAGCAGCATTGGCATTCTTTTATTTTCGATGGGTGTACCTTTTATTTGGGGACTGGAATCATGGGTTGACAAACTCGGTTTTATCAAGCAATTCCGTGGGCTTGGCAGGTTTGCATGGGTCTTTTATTACACGATCACGGTATTTACGGTCTTGTATTTTTCAAGACAGGCAGAGCAAATTAAAAACAACAAAACAAAATTCGCCTTCACTGCGGGTTTGCTACTTTTTACCGCCATCTGGACAACAGAATGTATTGGCCGTATGAAAACCATGAGGGAACTGGATGAGAAAACAGCATTCAACTATCAGCAATTTACCAGTAATAATTTTCAAACATTTCTTTCCGGACAGGGCATCAACACATCAAAATACCAGGCGGTGTTAAGCTTGCCCTATCATCATATTGGTTCCGAAAAATTTGCATTGGATCAATGGCCTTCTCCGTATTATGGAATGAAACTCTCACTTGAAACAGGAGTGCCATCTATGAATGTAATGCTGTCACGCACTTCCTTATCACAAAGCTGCGCATTAATGCAGTTTACGGGAGACACATTGCTTCATAAGACATTGCTGGATAAATTAAATCCGGATCAGCCGTTATTAATTATCACCTACGGAGGTGATCTTTCTCTGTCCGAACAAAACATTATTAATAAAGCACGCCTGCTGGGATCGTTAGAAACATTTCAATTTTATGAAGTCCCTGTTACTGCATTCAAAACAAATGATACATATGTAAAAAATAAATGGTCTGCAAAAGAAAAAGCATTACATCGTTATAACAACTATTTCAGTACCGATCCTGCTTCACATGCTATCACAAAATACTTTGACACCACACATACTTTATCTGCCATTTCACTGCAGGATCACGGTAATCAGAAACGTTGTTATTTAATCGATAGTACACTTTATGGTTATAACAAAGGAGATACGATTACTATCAGCCTCTGGATTAAAATTGAGCCATTGAAAGACGCATTGCCGGTTGTGTTGTATAAGGAATTGAATTATGGCAGGGAACTGGAGTATACAGATATCGCTGCACGTTTTTCGAGAAACGTTTTTGAAGACAAAATCCTGATGTCAAAAGATTTTGTACTAAAAGGGAAAAACAGCCGCATTCGTTTATGGTTGGACCAGGGAGCTATCTTTTCAAATCTGCTGATCAGGAAAAAAAATGAACAGGTTTATATCCCCGTAAAAGAAGGTGGATTCTACATGAACAATCTTCCGGTGGGAATGAACAAGAATGAATGAATGAGGGAAGCACTGAATGAATTATTCTGTTACAAACTTCTCCTTCATTTTTTCAAGCAGGTTGGTTTCAATCATTTTCACGGCGAGGTGGATCATATTTTTAAAAGCAGTGCCTGTTGAGATACCGTGGCCAACAATCACCGGCTTATCTACTCCAAGAATAGGTGTGCCGCCGTATGTTTCAAAATTGAAACGCATGAAGTAATCGTCTTCATCCATATGCCTTGATTTGGCAATATCAAAAATGGATTCGCCCAGTTTGAGAATTACGTTGCCGGTAAATCCATCGCACACCATCACATCTGCTTCGCCGGTGAGTACTTCACGGCCTTCCATATTTCCAATGAAATTGATGAACTTATTTTCCTTCAACAACTGGTAGGCTGCCTGGGCCAGCAGGTTCCCCTTCCCTTCTTCTTCTCCAATATTAATGAGGGCTACTTTGGGTTGTTCAATTTCAAGAATATTTTGTGCATAGATGCTTCCGAGGATGGCGTTCTGCAACAGGTTCTCCGGTTTGCAATCGGCCTGCAATCCCACATCCAGCAACAAACCGTAACCGCCTTTTATTTTAGGAATTACCGTTGAAATCGTTGGGCGTAACACCCCTTCAATGGCTTTAATAGAATAGAAAACTCCCACCATCATGGCGCCAGTGTTTCCGGCACTGATCAAGGCATCAATCTCACCTTTTGCAAGTAAGCTGAAGCCCACATTCATAGAAGAATTAGGCTTTTCACGCAGGGCCCTTGTAGGTGATTCATGCATATCAATCACCTCTGGCGCATGAACAAAAGAAATCGTTGGTGGAATAGTTGGGAAATGAACACGTAGCATAGGTTCATTTCCAATTAAAACTAATTGAGTACCAGGTTGGGCTTCCTGTAAAAACAAAGCTACGCCCCGCAAGGTTTCCTGCGGAGCGTAGTCTCCACCCATCATGTCAATACCAATTGTCATGAGTCGGGTTTATTGTGGGAAAAAATTAAGCTTTTGCCGGAGCTTTCTCAGCTACCACTTTCCCTTTGTAATACAATTTACCTTCACTTACGTGTGCACGGTGACGTACATGTGTTTCACCAGTAGTGCTGTCTTTGCTCAATGTTACAGATACAGCTTTGTAATGTGTACGACGCTTAGCGCTGCGTTGCTGTGAATGTCTGCGTTTCGGATTCGGCATACGATTCGTTTTTTAGTCTTTTCTGAATTTATCAAGATCTTTCCAGATCGATTTGTCTTCTGCAGGCTGGGGATTGAGTTTTGCCAACTGGGCCAGCACTTCTTTGTTACAATTGGGGCCACCCATTTCGCTCTCGCTGCACATGCGGTGCATCGGGATACTCAGATTGATGAACTCGTAAATCCAGTTTTTTACGTGGAGGTGGCTCTCGGTGCGTGAAATATAAAACACATCGGGATTCTCTTCCTCTCCGTTCATACGGTCGGGTTCATCAGTCATCTTTACCAGCATTTCAAATTCGTCCCACAGTTCCAGTGGCAGGTTATTGCCACAACGGTCGCACAAAACTTCTATTGTGCCACCAATTTCAAACTTCAGCATCATAAAGCTGCTGTTCTTTTCGAGCAGGAGCTTTACCTGTGCTTTGCAGTTTTTAAAGTCCTGCGGACCGAATTCTTCAAAGAACCTGTCATCAATTTCGTACAGAAATTCATGCGTACCGGGCTTCAATCCCACAAATGCTATTTCAAATTCCCGGCGGCTTCCCATACAGCTCTTTTTAAAGAGTTGGCAAAGGTAGTTCAAAATTGAGTTCCAGCCAAAGGAAATCATTGATATTTCCTCCTTTACCCACTCCTATCTGAGCCTCAATACCCGTTTTCTGCCTCAGATTCGTTCTTTGCTCCTAATTTTGAACTATGTCTTACGGCAAAATTATCCGTTTATCGCTGTTTTTCATGCTTTTAGTGCTGGCTGTGGGGATTTTTATCAGCTCCGGCTATCATCAATGGATTGAAACGAACTATTCCACCGGTTTTTTCCCGAAACTGGCTTCGGTACTTCGGTTGGCGCTGGGCCAACTTTCTTTCAGCCTTGGCGATATCCTTTATTCTATTGCCGGCATTTATATACTGGTTGAACTGTTTCTGTTTGTAAAACGCTTCTTTAACCGAAAGATTGGCTGGAAAGAAAAGCTGGTTCCCTTGCAAAAAGCCGGGTTGGCGGTATTGTTTCTGTACGTTTATTTCTACCTGTTCTGGGGATTGAATTATTACCGTTTGGGCATTGAACATCAACTCAACCTCCGCAACGATACCTTCGTAAAAGCCGACCTCATCGCTATCAATCAGGAATTGCTCCAAAAGGTGAATGAGACGAAAACCATCTGTCTGCAAAAGAAAGATACGTTCATGGCGCCTGAGCGTATGTTTCGTTCGGCGGCAGCTTCTTATAAATCACTCGAAAAAGATTTTCCGTTTATTCATTACCGGCATCTGTCTATGAAGCCGTCCTTTTTTGGAAAAGTGGGGAACTATGTTGGCTTCCAGGGTTATTACAATCCGTTCACCGGAGAAGGACAGGTAAACATGCGTATTCCTAATTTCCTGCAACCCTATGTTACCACACATGAAATGGCGCATCAGTTGGGTTATGCCAGTGAAAGTGAAGCCAATTTTGTAGGCTTCCTTGCGGCTACCCGATCGACCGATACATTGATGCAATACTCTTCTTACCTGGATATGTTTTTGTATGCCTACAGCAATCTACGCTCTGTTGATTCTGTTGCAGCAAAAGAAGTGGGAAAAGAATTACACCCTGCTGCTAAAAGAGATATACAAACCTTCCGTGATTTTATTTTAAGCCACCGGACTTTCATTCAGGACATTACCGACTCTTTCTATGACTTTTATCTTCGGCAAAACCGGCAGGCAAAAGGAATTGGCAGTTACCGTGAAGTAACCGGCTGGTTAATTTCTTACCGGAAAAAACAAGGAAAGCTTTGATCAGAACTGGTTCTTCCACATCATACTTTCAACCGGCTTATTGGGTTGGCCGCTATACTTTGCATTTGCCTTTTGATTGTATTTGATTTCAATTTCACCTTCCACAGGAAAATAAATCAATTGTCCGATGGGCATTCCCTTATAAATTTTTACAGGTTGCTTAACTGAAATTTCCAGTGTCCAGTTCCCGCAGAAACCCACATCTCCTTTTCCAGCTGTGGCATGGATATCAATCCCCAGCCGGCCGGTGGATGATTTGCCCTCGAGGAAAGGAACATGTGCATGTGTTTCGGTATACTCCATAGTTACACCGAGATAAAAAATATGAGGATATAAAACGATGCCTTCATCGGGAATTTCGAAGTACTCAATTTCATTGTGCTTTTTAGCATCAATCATGTGTGATTTGTAAGTAGCCAATGTGCTTCCCAGGTGTACATCATAGGAATTACTTCCCAGGCATTCTCTTTTATACGGTTCAATTTTGATCGTTCCCTTTTCAATTTCTTCTAAAATGCGTTTATCGCTCAGAATCATAGCAGATCTATTTAGCTTTGTGGTGAATGTACATCTGTATGGTGTGCAAGCTAAATGCTTAAATTATATTTTGCCTCTCGTTTATCAACATACTATTAACAGCGACACCAAACTGGGCCTCTGGCATATCACAGAAGATGAATCATTTTTTCTGAAAAAAGTGCCGGTTAAAACCGGTGTTACTCATCCGCATAAAAGATTGCAACATCTGGCAGGGCGATACCTCCTCCCTGAACTTTTTGAACAGTTTCCACTGGAGGAAATTTTAATTGCCGATACCAGGAAACCTTATCTGCCACAGGAACAATATCATTTCTCTATTTCACATTGCGGCAATTATGCAGCTGCCATTGTAAGCAGCAAACACCGTGTGGGAATTGATATTGAACAACCCATTGATAAAATTCTGAGAATTCTACCTAAGTTTTTGAATACGCATGAACGTGATTTTCTTTCAGAGAATATGAGCACAAGGCAGTTGCTGCACACAGCCACTCTATTATGGAGCACAAAGGAATCCTTGTTTAAATGGTACGGAAACGGTGGTGTTGATTTTAAAGACCACCTGCACATTCTGACTATAACAGGTAATGAAGAAGAAGGCAGGTTGAATTGTTCTTTCAGGAAAGAAAGCAAACTGGAACTGACTGTTCATTACCGCTTTATTCGTGAGCTTGTAATGAGCTGGGTATATCTATAAAAAAATCCTCACCGTTTTACAACAATGAGGATTATTTAGTACAATTATTTTATCAGAATTTATATCCGAACGAAACACCACCATAGTATGGAAGGAAACCAAACTTTCCGAACACAGGTGTTACAAAAGCACGAAAGGTAAATCCGGATTTGGCAGGTTGCAACCGGTAACCAAAATTGAGGTGACCAAACGTAGTTGTAAAATTGCCGTCTTCCCCACTGCTTGATGATGAATTAGTAATTACTGGCGTAACACCACCCCCTACTTCAAAGTAGTTCGTTGTATTTTTCCCGATAAGATAGTTCAATCCAATAGGAACAAAGACCACAGTGGACCGGGTTCTTCCACCTTCGAAATCTGTAACCGACAAACTGAATCCACCGAATCCAATCCGTCCACCTATACCATCTTCTTTTTTTGTAAACCGTGAATCAAAGTTAAAGGAGGCCAAACCTGGTCCACCCAATTCAAAATAAACAGATTTTGCCTGTGCTGCAACAAGCTGGCTGATGGTTAGCAAGAGTAAAAAAGCTGCTAGTTTTTTCATACTGTTTGTTTTATGTACTACAAAGGAAGTATAATTAATGAATGAGTCCAATCCATTTAAATAATATTTACTTCTGTTTCCAGGGCTACCTGAAACTTTTCCTGAACCGAAGCTGTGATTTCTTTACTTAATGCCACAATTTCTGAGCCAGCTGCAGAGCCATAATTCACCAGTACCAATGCTTGTTTGGCATGGCATCCGGCATCACCTTTCCGGTACCCTTTCCAACCACATTGTTCAATTAACCAACCAGCGGCCAGTTTAAAGGTACCATCTGCATTGGGGTAAGCAACAATTTCAGGAAACTCCCGTTTCAATTGCTGGTATTGATTGACAGAAACAGATGGATTTTTAAAAAAGCTTCCCGCATTACCTGTCACTTTCGGATCGGGTAATTTGGAAGAACGGATTTGTATCACAGCTTCTGAAATTGCCTTCACCGACAACTCCTTTACTCCCATTTTCTCCAGCTCCTGTTGTATTGCGCCGTAGCTGATGTGATATACCGGCTGCTTACATAATTTGTAAGTAACGTTGAGAATAACAAACTCATTTTTAAGCTTTCGTTTAAACACACTTTCCCTGTAGCCAAATGCACAGTCGGCATTTGAGAAATTGACTAACTGCTGATCATGGATATGCCATGCCTGCAATTCATGCATTACTTCTTTAATCTCTACTCCGTATGCTCCTATATTTTGCATAGGCGACGCACCTACATTTCCGGGAATGAGGCTCAGGTTTTCCAGTCCGCCCCAGTTCTGCTGCACGGCATATTGTACCAGTTGATGCCAGTTTTCGCCTGCACCTGACCGTAAGTAAATAAATTCATTGTCCTCATTCACCACTTCAATTCCCTTCACTTCATTTTTCATCACAATGCCGTCTACATCTTTGGTGAGCAACATATTGCTTCCCCCTCCCAATATTAAACGATTGGTTGATTTCTGTTGCTGGAGTGCCAGTAACTCCTGCAGTTCGTGCTGTGAAGCGAACGATGAAAACCAGCGGGCTGCTGCTTCAATGCCAAACGTATTGTATTGCTTTAACGAAACATTTTCCTGAACTTGCATACAGCAAAATAAACAAATATGTCGGCACAAACAGCAGTTGTTCTGGGCGCCACCGGAATGATCGGTTCACAGGTACTGGAATTGTTATTAAACGACGATTCATTTTCAAAAGTGACAGTACTGGTTCGCCGTCCATTGAACATACAGCATCCCAAACTGGAAACAGAGGTTTGCAACTTCAGCAACTTTGAGGAATTTAAAGCAAAGCTGGGCAGTGGTGATTGTATCTTTTGTTGTATTGGCACCACTAATGCGAAGGTGAAAGGAGATAAACAACTGTACCGTACAATTGATTTTGATATCCCCGTAAATGCTGCCCGGTTTGGGAAAGAAGCCGGGTTTCAGCAATTCCTGCTGGTGTCTGCATTAGGTGCCGATTCCTCTTCGAGAATTTTTTACTCCCGGCTGAAAGGTGAAGTGGAAGAAGTGATTGCTACTTTTCAATATAAAAGTTTTCATGTGTTTCGTCCGGGGCTGCTACTGGGCAACAGAAACGAAAATCGTCCGGGAGAACGATTCATGCAACTGATTGCAAAACCATTATCGTTTTTATTCCCCAGCAATTCCAAACCTATTGAAGGGGCAACGGTGGCACGGGCGATGGTAAACGCAGCTAAAACAAATGCAGCTGGTTTGCTTTACTACAAGTTTCAGGAAATGAACCAGCTCGCTGCTGTTTCATAAAACATATGCAATGAAATCTGATTATATAAAAAGCCGAAGATCATTTTTAAAAAACTCTTCACTAATCACTGCAGGTTACTTTCTTTTACCATCCTGCACGATTACGAAAAAAGGAACAGTTGCAAACAAGTATTTTGTTTCACCGGAACTTTCAGAAGAAATGTATGCGAAAGCGTTGGCCATTGCCAAAAGTAAAGTGAGAGGAGGTCCCAATGATCCTGTGTATAAACAACCATATGTTGATGCTGCTTTTAACAGCAATATTTTTTACTGGGATACCTGCTTTATTGCCTGCTATGCCAAATACCACCAGGATGAATTACCCATCATCAACGCTTTAAATAATTTCTATAACCTGATGGAAGCCGATGGTTTCATCTGTCGTGAATACACGAAAGAAGGCACACCTATGTGGCCGAAAGATCACCCCGTAAGCGTAAATCCTCCCCTGCTTGCATTTGCAGAACTGGAATTGTATACCGTTCATCAGAACAAACAACGATTGATTGAAGTATACCCGAAACTTCACCGGCATTTCAATTATCTCCTTACCACGTATCGTTGCAGCGACGGCTTGTTTATTAATGACGCATTAGGAAGTGGCATGGATAATATTGAACGATTCCCCAGGGGATGGAAAGACGACGGACAAGGAATTCCGCTGCACAATCTGCATCCGGAATTATTCAATTACGACTGGCCCAGTTCCAAATGGAATAAACAGGGACGTATGGTTGACATCAGTGCACAGATGGTGCTCTTTGCCCGGCAGTTAAATGAGATAGCATCGATTATCCAGGTAACGGAACACAGTAACTCCTATCTGCAATTTATCCATGATACAACAGAAGCTATTAATAAGCATTGCTGGAATGAAGCAGATGCATTTTATTATGACCTCGGCTATGGAAAACAAATTCCACGGAAACATATTGGTATGTTCTGGACACTGATGGCTGGTGCGGTACCAAAAGAAAAACTGGAACGCTTCCTTGCCCACCTCACCAACCCCGATGAATTCTGGAGAACAATTCCCATTGCCACTTTAAGTGCAGATGACCCGGACTACTCAGGCAACGGGCATTACTGGAGAGGAAGTGTGTGGCTGCCCACCAATTATATGATATTACGTGGACTGAAACAGTATAACAAAACAGAACTGGCAAACAAGCTGGCGAAACAATATTACTGGGCCGTATCAAAAGTGTATGAAGCAACCGGAACCTTCTGGGAAAACTATGCCCCGGATCATCTCACAAAAGGCTCTGATTCCCGACCTGATTTCTGTGGATGGACGGCTGTGGTGCCGATTACGATTTACAGGGAGTTTATAAAATAATTTTTCAGATCGCATCCACATCCACCACCAGCGTCACACTCTTAAACGAAGCACGATTGTGCATGTGTGCTTCCTGCGCCTGCAGGGTTTCCTTACAGAGCTGAATAAGTTTTGCATCCTTGGGAAGCTTCAACACCAATTCCATTAAGTATTGATTTCTTACACGGTTCACCACAGGCTCTGCCGGACCAACCATGTACTTTTCAAAATGAAGTTTGAGATTGCTGGCAAACATTTCTGATGCCGCCTGCACCACTTCTTTGAATTTATGTTTAAAGGTTAATTGAATCAATCTTGTAAAAGGCGGATAGCCAAACTGGTGGCGTGCTTTGATCTCTTCATCAAAGAAACCTTTGTAATGATGTGCTTTCACATACTGCAATACCGGATGATTGGTATTGGCCACCTGCACCAATACTTTTCCATGTGCATCCTTTCTTCCGGCACGCCCACTCACCTGTTCCATCAATTGAAAGCCCCGTTCATTCACCCGGAAATCGGCAAAACTTAAAATACTATCGGCATCTAATATTCCAACCAGGTTCACATGTTCAAAATCCAATCCTTTCACCACCATTTGTGTTCCCACCAATATATCAATACGATGCTGCTCAAATTGTTGGATCAATTGGTCATGTGCTGTTTTACCGCTCACCGTATCATAATCCATCCGTGCCACTTTCGCCTGTGGAAATAGTTCCTGCAGTTGTTCTTCCACTTTTTCTGTTCCGAAATTTAATTGCATAAAATCATGGCTGCCGCAGGCTTCACAAATCACTGCCGTTGGATACACTGTTCCACAATAGTGACACAACAATTTATTCCGGAATTTATGATAGGTTAAACTCACATCACAATAACGGCAATGGGGTATCCATCCACAGGCTTTACAAACCTGGTGTGGTGTATAGCCTCTTCTGTTCTGAAACAGGATCACCTGTTTGTTTTGCTGTAATGACTGTTCAATGGCTTCCTGCAAAGCAGGCGTGATCATTATTTTTTCTTTCTTCTGCTTAAACAAGGGTTTGGTATCCACCAGTTCAATCTGCGGCAATTCACCTTCACCGTATCGCTCTGCCAGTTCCACTAAACCATACTTGCCTGTTTGTGTATTGAAATAGGTTTCCACACCAGGCGTACCGCTTCCTAATAAAACATTTGCGTTGAATAGCGTGGCGTAGTAAACAGCTGAGTCCCTTGCATTGTAGCGTGGTGCCGGTTGCTGTTGTTTGTAGCTGGGATCATGTTCTTCATCACAAACCACCAATCCCAGGTCGGCAAACGGAAGAAACAGGGAACTGCGGGCGCCCAGTACCACCTTCAGTTCGCCGGACTTGATTTTATTCCAGATTTCAATCCGTTCATTCTGGTTAAACTTACTGTGATAGATACCAATGTAGCCTCCGAAATGTTTTTGCAAACGGCGTATGATCTGCGCCGTTAGTGCAATTTCGGGCAACAGGTATAACACTTGTTTCCCCTTCCGGATATACTCTTCTATCAGTTTGATGTAGAGTTGCGTTTTGCCACTGCCGGTAACACCATGTAACAAGCAAACATGCTTTTCCTGAAACCGATCATGTATCTCTTCCAATGCTGTTTGCTGCGCCGGTGTTAATTCAAAATCTATATGCACGTTTCGTGGAAGATTTTGCAAACGATCCACCGAACGTTTTTCCAGAAACAAAATATCTTTTTCCACCAGGCCTTTCAACTGCGCATCTGTTGCACCACTTTTCTTCAGCAGTGCAGGCTTTGCCACTTCTCCTTCTGTTTTCATAAAGTGGAGATAGCTGAGCAGTAATTCCATTTGCTTGGGTGCCCGGCTCCAGTTGTTGAGTAATTCGCTCAGCGCATCTTCATTATCATATTTCGGATTGAGAATAACAAAGGTTTCTTTTTTAGGCGAGTAGGTTTCTTTCAATGATTCCCACACAAAACATACACGCTTTTCAATTAACCGTTTCACCACGGGGTACACATGCGATGTATCCAGTATCTGTTGTACTTCGGGCAACTTCAGTTCCTTGCGAATGAGTAATGCTTCGGCAACGAGATATTCATCGTGATCGAGCATGGTAAAATCTTCACCAATCTCTTCATTGAACAACAGAATGGTTTCGCTACTCAGCTTAAAATGGGCAGGTAAGGCAGCCGCCATCACTTCTCCTTCACTACACATATAGTAGTTGGCAATCCACTCCCACAATTTCAGTTGCTTTTCAAAAATGATTGGTTCAATATCCAATACATTCAGAATGCCTTTGGGATCAAACGAAGGAGGCTTTTCATCATGCACACGTTTTACCACGCCTGCGTAACGCTTGTTACGAAGCTCCACTTCCACACGAACACCTACTTTCACATCCTCAATCAAACGATCGGGTATTTGCCATGTGTAAGTACGTGGTAGTGCAAGTGGTATGATAACGTCTGCAAACATGAAAAAGTCAAGAGTTGTGAGTGTTAAAGTTATAGGTTAAATAGGTCACAGCTTGAAAAAGTAGGCAATTATAAACAGACCTACAAGTTATGAGCAGCAGCTATCCATGGTGCTTTGTACTCTATGAGTTTTTTCTCCATGAGTTCATACACTTTCTGTTTCAATTCTTCCACCTGGTTCGTTGTATACCCCTCCGGCGACACTTCTTCGAGGTAAACAGTGCGCAGCCTGCCGGGTGTAAATGCAAATATGCTACGCCAGTGCATACGATCAACTGCATCGAGAAACAATAAAGGTTTGATGGGCGTTTGTGTTTCAATAGCAAGTTTAAATGCCCCATCATAGAACTTTATTAATGGCTCCGTACCCATATTAAAAGTTCCTTCGGGCATGATGAAAATGGAAATTTCTTTTTTCAGCACCGATCTCAATGTCATCAGGCTCTTTGCCCGATGTTCGGCACTGCCCCTCATTACCGGCACCACTGCGGCCCCATAAATCATTCCAAACAAAGGCACTTTTGTCATTTCTGCTTTTCCCAACACCCGCAACGGACCACGTACCGCTTTCAGTATTTGCGGTATATCCATGTAAGAATTATGATTGGCTACATAAATATATGATTGATGTTTGCGTGGCTCCTGTTCCGCTACCCGTTCATGCCACATACCTATGAGAAACAACCAGAGATCAGCCCAGGCTGTTACCAGTTTCATCACCATATTGCCTCCTTTGATTCTTCCAAACATAGAGGCAATAAATACAAATGGAGAAACCAATATCATGATCAGCAGAAATATAATTATTGCATACAATGCATAAATCAGCTGAAATGGCTTTACTACTACTTTCATTTTTTCTGGTTCGTGTTGAAATTATTTACAACTGGGGCATCCCCAATCTTCTTCCAGATCAATAACCGTTACAATGGTAAGATGTCTTTTCTTTGGTGCAACGATGATGCGCACACGTTGTTTATCTCCACTGGTTACTCCTTCCAATGCGTACTTTGGCCCCTGTTCTGCATCCAGTTCGCTTTTCTTATAATTTACATTCGCCTGTTGCACAATTTCCTTTACTTCTTCCTGCGTAATGTGCCGGCATTTCATACGGCAACGTGCATGTTTGGTAAAATAATAATCGGCATCCGGATTCCGGAATACATCCAGGTCGCCCGTTTGTGGATTCGTGGGCTGATCCGGTTGATCCTGTTGAACTTTTTTCTGCTTATCGTTATCAGATAATTGCCGGTTAGCCTTGCATTGCCGTATCAGAACAGCGCCTGCCAGCAATACCGCAAGGAATAAAAAAGGAAGCGCTTTTTTCAGATTCATGCGCAAGTATAAAGATTTTTAGCGTTCACTGCCGAAACCTTCCACAAAGCTTACGGGATCAGTGTTTCGTCCTGTGCATGTTTTCCTAAAACTGTATCTTTGCGCCCCGATGACAAAAGCAAAATCAGTAGCCTTTCACACCCTCGGCTGTAAACTCAATTACTCCGAAACCTCCACCATCAGCCGACTGATGGAAGATGAAGGTTTTGAGAAAAAAGAGTTTGACGACCAGGCCGATGTGTATGTCATCAACACCTGTTCCGTAACGGATAATGCCGATAAAGAATGCCGTCAGCTCGTTCGCCGCATTCAACGGAAAGCACCGGAAAGCCTGGTGGTGATTACCGGTTGCTATGCCCAACTGAAGCCAAAAGAAATTGCAGAGATTCCGGGTGTGGATCTGGTGTTGGGTGCTGCGGAAAAATTCAACATTGCTGAGCACATTAAAGAGTTAAGTAAAGGCGACAGCACTAAGATCAGCAGTTGTGATATTGATGATGTTACCGGATTCAATGCTTCTTATTCCATCAATGATCGTACCCGTACCTTTTTAAAAGTACAGGATGGTTGTGATTATACCTGTTCCTTTTGCACCATTCCACAGGCACGTGGTAAAAGCAGAAGTGATAGCATAGCCAGTGTGATTCGCAATGCAGAAGAGATTGCACAAAGAGGAAGTAAAGAAGTGGTGCTCACAGGAGTGAACCTTGGCGATTTTGGAAAAGGAACGGACGGTAATGGTCCCCTCTCTATTTTTCAACGGGAAGAAAACTTCTTTGACCTGATTCAGGAACTTGATAAAGTGGAAGGCATCGACCGTTTCCGGATTTCATCGATTGAGCCTAACCTTCTCACCAATGAAATCATTGAGTTTGTAAGCCGCAGTAAAAAATTCATGCCGCATTTTCATATTCCGTTACAAAGCGGAAGCAATAAGATATTGGGAATGATGCGTCGCCGTTACAAACGTGAACTGTATGCAGAAAGAGTAGAACATATTAAATCACTCATGCCGCATTGTTGTATTGGAGTGGATGTGATTGTGGGCTTTCCCGGTGAGACAGATGAAGATTTTAAAGAGACCTTTGATTTTCTTCATTCGATTGATGTTTCCTACCTGCACGTATTCACATATTCAGAACGTGACAATACGCATGCATTAACCATTGAACCCGTTGTTCCCGTAAATGTTCGTCACGACCGTAACAAAACACTGCGGAATCTTTCTTATATGAAGATGCAGTACTTCACCAATCAGCATGCCGGACAAACCCGTCCTGTTTTATTTGAAGGACACAGCAAGAATAAAATGATGGAAGGTTATACTGATAACTACATCAAGGTAACCACACCGTATAAAGAAGAATGGGTGAACCAGATTGTGGATTGGAAACTGTAACTTTCTGTTATGACCAAAGAAGAACTGCTCCACGAACTCCGCCACGAAACGTATGTAACAATTAAACCATCCCCCTTGCACGGGAACGGCGTATTTGCGATTCGGCCCATTCCGAAAGGATGCCGGAATATGTTTTCCAAAGGTGTTGGTGAGTTCCTGAAAATTGAACGCAGTGAAATTGATTCCTTACCCGAACACAGCCGCTATTTGGTGGAAACCTATTGTTTGTTTGACGATAACTATTACTGGATTCCTGAATACGGATTTAAAGTGATGGATGTTTCTCTTTACCTGAATCATTCCGATACGCCCAATGTGATTTCTGTTAATGAAGGGGAATTCTTTGAGGCAATCAGAGATATTGAAGCCGGGGAAGAATTACTCGTGGATTACGGAACAATCGTGGAAAGTGATGAATGAAATCTGCGACTAAAAAAGAATGTTTATATTTAGTATGTGAAAAATATACTTTTTGAAATAGACAGTTTAAAAAAGGAAGCGGAATCTTATAAACCATTCCAAGAAAGTAATGAACGAGCTTTTTGGAAAAAGTTTAGACTCGAATTCAACTACAACTCTAATCATTTAGAGGGAAGCACTCTTACATACGGACACACAGAATTACTTTTAATATTTGATAAGATTGGTAGCGATGGATATTCTTTGAGAGAACTTGAAGAAATGAAAGCACATGATGTAGCACTTCAATTAATTAAAGAAGCAGCCTTAGACACAAACTTTAGGCTTACTGAAAAATTTATAAAAGAAATAAATCATATATTATTAGTACGTCCATTTTATAAAGAAGCTGAAACTTATGATAAGCAACCTACCAGAAGATTAATTGAACCTGGCCAGTATAAAAAATACCCAAACAATGTTAGATTAGAGAATGGATCTATATTCCAATATGCATCGGTGGAGGAAACACCTGCATTAATGGGAGATCTTCTTGAATGGATAAGAACAGAAGAAGAAGTAAAGGAATTACATCCTGTTCAATTAGCAGCATTAATACATTACAAATTTGTAAGAATTCATCCGTTTGACGATTGTAATGGCAGAACTTCAAGACTACTAATGAATTATTTTTTAATGAAAAATGGATACACTCCGATTGTAATTGAGAGCTCAGATAAAAAAAATTATTTAACAGCATTAAATAAAGCAGACACAGGAGATTTAAATTCATTCCTTAACTACATAACAATTTTATCTCTAAAATGGCAGCAAATATTTACAAATGCTATAAAAGGAGAAAGCATTGAAGAAAAAAATGACTACTTAAAAGAGATAAGCTTACTAAAAAATGAATTTAAATCTAATATTAATAGGATTGATACTAAACTTTCAGATGAGGTTTATGTTAACACCTTGAAAAACTCAATCCTACCTCTTTTCGAAAAATTAGAAAAAACTTTAAGTGAATTTAATTCTTTTTTCTTTTCATTTACTTTTTCAACTATCTATAAAGAAAGAGCAAGCTGGAAAAAAGATGCAAACAACGAAAATATTAAATCTGTTTTCATTGAGTTAACAAAAAAAGTAATCAAAAAAATCCCTGTTTGGATAATTTTCTCATTTGAACATAGTCAGTTTAAAACCTCAAATAATAATGAGAAAAACTACAAGTCAACTATAACTTTAACTTTTAGAGAATTCTATTATGAAATACTCTTTCACTATGAAGGAAGTATAGAATTAATTCAAACTCCATATCACTTGAAACTAACTGAAGATCAAATCGAAAGTATTATTGCTAAAATTGCAAAAGAGGAGCTTCGTACGATTAATAGATTTATAGAAAGCGCTAAATAACTTTCAAGTTCAATATTGTACAGCAGCTTCAATATTACGCTTTATCACCTCTTCAATTTTCAGTTCTACTTCCTTTTCTTTTACCATCAGATCAGCCAAGGTTAATTTATTGAGCAGGTTGTCCAACGTAAACTGAATCATTTTCCATAAAGAACGAGTACTGCAATCAACAGAATTCGTACACAAACGTCCCAGGCCTGTATGTGCTTCACAAAACTGCTGATCAAACATACTGCCACCGAGTGCTTTCATCACATCATTGATGATGATTTCATTCGCCGGTTTGCTTAACACATATCCACCTTTGTTTCCGGGAGTACTGTTAATGAAACCGCTCATGCGAAGGGTGCGGCAGATTTTTGCCACATGTGGTTCACTCAACCCTTCTGCCTCACTCAGCTGCGGAATACTTAATCCCTCAGGTGCATCAACAGACGCAATGCGTATCAGCATTCTGATTCCATATTCTTCTGTAGCGGTAATTTTCATTTGTTTTTGTTTATCTGGTGAATAAAGGCAAAGGCAGTTGCAGATGAATTTATTCTTGTGTTGCTAACGGATCTACCTGGTACACTTGTTGAAAATAAGCCCGCAGATGGGTACGTTCTTCTTCTGTTGATTTACGTGTACACTGTTCGTTGTAAACGTTAATCAATGCATCGGCAATGGTACCGGCATCGGTTGTTTCAATCTGGTGACGTTGCAGATGCAGCAATACCTGTCCGTCTTTCATCACCAGGATATTGGGTGAAGACGGTGTAACACCATTCAGATATTTAGAGCGGAAATGCGCTACCGCTTCTTTCTCCATACCGGCAAACAATGTTGCTTTTATATCCGGCACCATATGATTGAAAAAGCTAAGGATGGCACCGGGGCGGCTCACTCTGGCACTACAGCCACAAACGCTGTTGAGCACCACTAGTATCACTTTACCGGGATTACCGCTGATTACTTTTTCTACTTCCTCCACCGTCATCATTTGTTCAAAACCAATCTCCACGAGTTCTTTACGGTAAGGTGCTACAATCTGTTCTGGATAGCTGGGACCCTGATTGCCCATCAAACTATCAATTGAAATCATTGCCATAGTTGTATTATTTGTTTCTCACAGATTTCACTGATTGCTCAGAAAACCTGAATTGTTAATTCGTTTAAAGATGTCTGACGCAAAGCGTCCTGACATCGTAACAAAGATGTCTGACGTAAAACGTCCTGACATCGTAACAAAGATGTCTGACGTAACCGTCCTGACATCACATAAATCCTAATTCCAGTGCTGCCACTTCACTCATCATCGTTTTGTCCCATTTGGGTGTCCAGGTAATCATCACGTTCACATCGGTTACACCTTCCACTTCACGTATTTTATTATCCACTTCCACAGGCAATGACTGAGCAGCCGGACAACTGGGAGCTGTGAGTGTCATGGTAATCTGCACATAACCTTTATCGTTGATGTCGATTTTATAGATCAACCCAAGGTCATAGATATTCACCGGCAACTCAGGATCAAAGATCGTCTGCAGTTTGTCGATGATTTTCTGATTCAATATGTCTTTATCAATTGCCATTACTGATTCATTTGTTGTTGCGCCAGGTAAACAGTGGCATCCAGTTTCATCTGCTTCACCATGCTCAGCAATCCGTTGCTGCGGGTTTGTGCCAAGTGCTGCTTCATTCCGATTCTGTCGATGAATTCCAGCTTTGCATCAATAATTTCCTTCGGTGTATGTCCGCTCAATACAAGAATCAACATGCTCACCAATCCCTTTACAATCACTGCATCACTCTCTGCACGATAGAATACTTTTCCATCCTTGAACTCACTCACCATCCAAACAGTACTCTGGCAACCTTTGATTTTGTTTTCATCACGTTTATGCTCTTCTTCAAGTGGTTTCAACTTTTTCCCCATATCGATGATGTACTCATACTTTTCATCCCATGTATCAAACAGAGAAAAATCATCCACTATTTCATTTTCAATTTGTGCTATTGACTTTGACTCGCTCATCGTAACAGTTTTATCGCTTTGTGTAATGCGGCTATCATTACATCAATTTCTTCTTTTGTATTGTACATGGCAAAGCTGGCCCTGGTTGTGCCTGGAATACCAAAACGATTCATCAATGGTTGCGTGCAATGGTGACCCGTACGCACAGCCACCCCTTGATTGTCCAGCAGTATACCTAAGTCCTGCGGATGAACACCTTCCACCACAAATGAAGCCACACTTACTTTGTGTTTTGCTTGTCCAATCAAACTGATTCCATCAATCGTTTCCAGCTGAGCTGTTGCATATTGCAGCAATGCATCTTCGTGTGCACGTGCTTCTTTTTTACCAACAGTATTAATAAAATCAATGGCTGCTTTCAGGGCAACTGTATCTGCAATATTGGGAGTGCCGGCTTCAAACTTGTAGGGCAGATCATTCCAAGTAGTTTTCTCGAATGAAACCTCCTTTATCATTTCACCACCGCCCATAAACGGAGGCATGGCTTCGAGAATCGCCTTCTTTCCGTAAAGCACACCAATACCTGTGGGACCATATACTTTGTGTGAACTGATGGCAAAAAAATCACAATCGAGTTCCTGCACATCAATATCAAGGTGTACGGTTGATTGTGCACCATCAATTAATACCACAGCTCCAGCTTTATGAGCGGCATCAATGATTTCCTTTACCGGGTTGATTGTACCTAATGAATTACTGGCATGAACGATCGAAACAATTTTTGTTTTACCGGATAAGAGTTGATAAAAATCCTCCATCATCAACTCACCTTTCTCATCCACAGGAATCACTTTCAACGTGGCGTCTGTGATTTCTGCCACCAACTGCCACGGAACAATATTGCTGTGATGTTCCATACCACTGATGAGTATTTCATCGCCTGCTTTCAGATTGGTTCTGCCGTATGTATACGCAACGAGATTAATGCTTTCAGTAACACCACGTGTGAAGATAATTTCTTCACGGTGTTTTGCATGGATGAATTGTTGTATGGTGTCCCGTGTTGCTTCGTAAGCTGCTGTTGCTTCTTCTGCCAGGGAGTGAATACCCCGATGAATATTGGCATTGTATTTTTCGTAATACTCCGTCAATGCATCAATCACCACTTTGGGTTTCTGTGCAGTAGCTGCATTGTCAAAATATACCAATGGCTTCCCCTTAACCATCCGGTTCAATATGGGAAACTGTTCCCGGATGGCATGCACATTAAATATCTTATGCTCTATAGTTTGAGTCATTTTTTACCACAGAGGCACAGAGCGCACAGAGTTATAAAACAAAGCGCTTAATGCCTTCCTTTAATAGTTTAACATTAAAATTTATTAAAAGTCCTAATTTCTTTTCTGACAATTTGAGATAAGTAAGCAATTGTGCTTCATGTACCGGCATAATCATTTCAACTGCTTTTAACTCAACAATCACTTCATCTTCCACTAAAAGATCTATTTTATAATCGACATCAATTATCTCGCCTTTATAAATTACAGGTACACTAACCTGCCGCTTAACGCTCAACCCTTCAGTTATCAACTCTTTCATCAAACACACCTCATATACACTTTCAAGAAGGCCGGGCCCCAATTCTCTATGTACCCTAATTTGAACAATCAACTACTGCTCCTGAAATGCTATTCAGTCTGTATAAATCTGGTGTTTTCATCTCTGTGTACTCCGTGTCTCTGTGGTTAGAATTCAAATCCCAACCGTTCAGAAATAATCTGCTCTGCATAACCACGGATTGGTTCCAGTTCAATCTTCTCCAGAATTTCACCTGCAAATGCATGTAACAACAAAGCCTTCGCCGCCTTCTCTCCCACACCCCGTGCACGGAGATAAAACAAAGCCTCTTCATCCAAACGGCCTACAGTACAACCATGGGAACACTTCACATCATCTGCAAAAATCTCCAGCTGTGGTTTGGTGTTAACACTGGCTGTATCACTCATGAGCACATTCTTATTACTCTGGTACGCATTTGTTTTCTGTGCATCCTTCCTCACAAAGATTTTACCATTGAACACACCTGTTGCATTTTCATCAATGATGCCTTTGTACAATTCATTGCTGAAAGAATTGGGCATTACATTATCAACGATGGTATGATTATCCACATGCGTTTCGCCTTTCACACAATACAAGCCATACATATGGCTTTCACAACCGGGTGCTTCTAAAATAAAATTCAGGTTGTTGCGAATGATTCCGCCGTTGAGAGTAAGAGTAACCGAGCTCACTTTACTTACTCCCAGCTGACGCACATGTGTTGTTTTCACACAACTGCTGTGACTGTCTTCATTCTGGATTTTGTAGATATGTACATTGGCATTTTCTTCCACCACCACTTCACTCACACGATTAATAAACGAATCGCTGGTCCCCATGGTGATTTCTTCTTCCACCAGGAACACCTGTGCGTTCACGCCTACATGAATAAGAGTGCGAGGCTGCGATAACACACTGTTGGTTCTTGCATCATTGATATAGTAACAATACAACGGATGCTCCACCGCTTTATTCTTTTTCACTGCTATAAACAAACCCTGGTAGGCAAATGCATTGTTCATGGCATTGATACCATCGGTGTGATATTTTGCACTATGGCCCAGGTTGTTCTCCACCACTGATTTGTATTCACCTTTTGCTGCTTCACTCAACGGCAGAATCACCAACTCATCTGCTGATGAACGGATGGTTGACAATTCGGCATGATAGATTCCGTTGATGAATACCAGTTCATTGGCAGCTTCATGGCCGGGCAAACGAACTGCATCCACATCAGCAGTAGTAACAGCAGTGGAATCCACAGCATAACTAAAATCCTTATTGAGTACCCCGGAAATACGGGTATACTTCCACTCTTCATGCTTTACAGTGGGAATACCTTGTTCATTGAACAACTGGATTCCTTTTCGGCTCAGCTCCTGCAAAGCACCATTGCCTGTATAAGGTTCCTTGCTGATTTTATTCTGTATTAATTCTTTTAAGTCTGACATCTTTCAATTTTTTGTTCTCACCGATTCCTCAGAAGTTCACAGATAGTTTCTGTGTCCATCCATGTCATCAGTGAGCTGATTTAAGCCTCTACGCTTTCTCCTAATTCTTCTTTGATAAAATCGTATCCTCTTTCTTCCAGCTCCAGCGCCAGTTCCTTGCCACCGCTTTTCACAATACGCCCTTTGTACAAAACATGTACATGATCGGGAACGATATAATCCAATAAACGCTGATAGTGCGTAATCACGAGGAAAGAACGTTTTCCATCACGGAGTTTGTTCACACCTTCTGCTACAATACGTAAGGCATCAATATCCAATCCGCTGTCTGTTTCATCAAGAATCGCCAGATTTGGTTCCAGCATCGCCATCTGGAAGATTTCATTCCGTTTCTTTTCACCACCACTGAATCCTTCGTTTAAGGAACGACTCAATAAACTCTGATCAATTTCCACCAGCTTCATTTTTTCTTTCATCTTCTTCAGGAACTCCACTGCATCCATCGGCTCTTCACCACGGTATTTGCGGATTTCATTCACAGCGGTTTTAATAAAGTTTGTGGTACTTACACCGGGAATTTCAACCGGGTATTGAAACGCCAGGAACAATCCTTCACGGGAACGGTCTTCGGGCGAAAGCTCTAACAGATCTTTTCCGTTGAATTCCACTTCACCACCGGTTACTTCATAATCGGAACGTCCTGCCAGTACGGAAGCCAATGTGGATTTACCACTTCCGTTGGGTCCCATGATGGCATGTACTTCTCCGGGTTTGATATCCAGGTTAATGCCCTTTAAGATTTCTTTCTCTTCAATGCGGGCTTGTAAATTTTTTATGTGCAACATATACTTTGTTTTTTTACCACAGAGGCACAGAGATCGCAGAGTTGTTGTGATCAGTTCTGTTCTGCAGGTAATTTTTTATATATTAAAATTTAATTTTCTCATTCACTTGGGGTACAGTTATTATTTCTCTGTGCCCTCCGTGTCTCTGTGGTGCTACCCCACACTTCCTTCCAGTGAAATCGCCAGCAGTTTCTGCGCTTCCACTGCAAATTCCATTGGCAACTGGTTCATAACTTCTTTAGCAAAACCATTGATGATTAATGCAACAGCAGTTTCTGTGTCAAGTCCACGCTGGTTACAATAAAAAATCTGGTCTTCACCAATCTTGGAAGTAGTGGCCTCATGCTCTACCTGTGCTGTGCTGTTTTTTACTTCGATGTACGGGAAGGTATGAGCACCGCATTTATCGCCCAGCAACAAACTATCACACTGAGAGAAGTTACGGGCATTCACAGCATTCTTTCCTACCTGCACCAATCCACGGTAAGAGTTGTGACTATAACCGGCAGAAATTCCTTTCGATACAATGCGGCTTCTTGTGTTCTTACCAATATGCAGCATTTTGGTGCCGGTATCGGCCTGCTGACGGTTATTGGTAACCGCAACAGAATAAAATTCACCCACACTGTTATCACCTTTCAGAATCACAGAAGGATATTTCCACGTAACCGCACTTCCGGTTTCCACCTGTGTCCAGCTGATTTTTGAATTCACGCCGGCACAGATTCCACGCTTGGTTACAAAATTGAATACACCGCCCTTTCCTTCTTTATCGCCGGGAAACCAGTTTTGAACAGTTGAATACTTTACTTCTGCATTGTCTAACGCAACAATTTCCACCACCGCAGCATGCAATTGATTTTCATCACGCTGAGGGGCCGTACAACCTTCGAGGTAACTTACATAAGATCCTTCTTCGGCTACGATGAGGGTACGTTCAAATTGTCCGGTTCCTGCCGCATTGATACGGAAGTAGGTACTCAGTTCCATCGGGCATTTCACGCCTTTGGGAATATAGCAGAAACTACCATCGCTGAACACAGCACTGTTTAACGCAGAATAAAAATTATCAGTCACAGGAACAACAGAACCCAGCCATTTCTGCACCAGTTCCGGATGTTCTTTGATCGCTTCACTCATACTGCAGAAGATGATGCCCATTTCGCCCAGCTGCTTTTTGAAGGTGGTGGCAACAGACACAGAGTCAATCACGGCGTCCACAGCCACACCACTGAGGCGTTTTTGTTCGTCGAGTGAAATACCCAGTTTTTCAAAAGTGGCACGCAGTTCGGGGTCCACTTCATCCAGACTGTTCAGCGTTTTCTTTTGTTTTGGGGCGCTGTAATATTTAATGGCCTGGAAATCCACATCGGGATAGGTGACATTGGGCCAGCGGGGCACTTCCATTTTCTGCCATTGACGGAAGGCTTTGAGGCGCCATTCCAGCATCCATTCGGGTTCATTCTTCTTGGCACTGATGAAGCGAACGATGTCTTCATTCAGACCGGGAGGCGCTTCATCGGCCTCAATGTTGGTCACCCAACCATACTTGTACTCACTCAGGGCGGTTTGCTCCAGGGTGGTCAGCATTTCACTCATGTCAAGTTTGTTTAATCAGTTTATCTAAAAGATTCTACAATTATCGTCCCGCAAAAGTACGGTCTTATTTATACAAAAAAGTATAAATAATGTTCGAGATCGGGAAAAATTCCACTTCCGTTGGGGTTTTTCTTCCTGATGGTGGGTGGAAGGCTGTGGGGGCTGTGAGCTGTAGTGCAGGAATCAACATTTGTCCCGGCCGGGACGCTTCAATCCCGGTCAATCAAAAGAATTTGACTTTCCGCTATACCTCCGCTACGCTTCGGTGACGCTGCAATCCGGCAGCCCATGGGCTGAAGGTATAACTATTTGGCTGATTGGTTTGTGAAGACACGAGCCAATGTGAAGGCGAAAGAAAAATCAATTAGCTTAATTCTGTGTTAAGAGTAAACATTACAACCTATAAGCCCATTTCAGCATTAAGTCCATTCAAAATAGGTGCAAAAACATTTCTTAACACCCCCCTAACGGAGGAATAATTTTTGCCAGTTAATCGGTCATGCAAATAATAGCGTAAACTCATTCTGCCTTTGCGATCATAGTATCGAGCCTCTTTAAATATATACCGATATATTTTTACTTGATATTGGTTTGACACATCAGAGTCGCCATTTGAACCAGTACTATTGTAATCCACATTAATATCAGGCGACAACATCTCATATTTACCTTTAAAATATTTCTTTACCTGTTTCTCAAAGTTAACAGCTGGCGTTCCGGTTTTTTGCATTTTTTTTAAGGGTTGAACTAGGAGAATATATTCTTTACTATATTCAGAGGGAATACAATTTGAAAGGGAATCTTGGGCCATTGTTTTGCCACCAGAAGTTATCACTCCAAATAGAATAAAAACCATCAATAAAAAACTATTGTGTTTCATATTATTTCTGTTTATTCAGTTTATCGAGTATAAGAAAAATGAAAATTCCTGTGAATTATTTTAAATAATATTAATAATCATCGTCCTAGAATTAAAAAATAATTACAGAACTATTATAATATTCTCCCATATCCCGAAGCAGATTAAATTGTAGAATCAGGGCGTATGTCAACCCAACTTCGCAATTTGGTACTACCTCCACTTATTCGGCATTTCTAGATTTAATCCAACCCAACTAAATTTGAGCTTACGCTACAAAATTATACTTGGAAAAGGTAATTAAGCTTTAAGTAGCAATTTCTATAAAATAAGGTTTATAAAATAGTTAAAGAGTACTTAGTCCTAATCCGACTGAAAAAATAGGTGCAGCACCGGTTTGCTTAAAAATATTTTCCGGATCCTTACCTTTTCTTTGAAAAAGATCAAGACCAGTTTTCATATTCAATGTTAGGCCAAACAGGCTTGTTGTGCCAAAAAAATCATAAGTTATTCTTGCACCATATGCTGGAAGAATATTTTGACTTCTGTCATTAACAACATTTCCGTTTGTACACACAAAAGGAGCGATTATTGATTTACCCATAAATAATACTCGTCGCTTATACTTATCATCAATCTTGATTTTTGCATTCCAATAATTCACAAAACCAACTCCAACATAGATTGTTGTTAGATTAGTCACATTATTATCATAGGAAGCTACCCCAAGGTCTGGGTCACCTTTGTACATATTAAATATATTTCCGTAATCAGAAACTGCCAAATACAATCCTACCTGTTTACGCTTTTCAACAGTCACCTCTGCAATGTATCTCGTCAGGATTCGTGGAGTTTCATTTTCATATTTCAAGGCAATCATCTTATTTTTTTCTATTGTTTTACCCTTTAAAAAGATAATTGACTCTACATGCCCTCCTGCAATCCCTGTGTTTAGAGATAAATATAATTTGTCCGGGGCTATGTAACTGGCATTAAAAAATTGAATATCTGCTAACCCATTTAATCCTAAATTAACACCTAAATTAACTTTCCGGATACTTTTGTAACTAAAATCAATTTCGCTTACTGTTATTTCCTCTCCGTTTGAGAATTTAAGTATTGTCTGGGCGTTTGACAAAACCGGCAAATAAAGAAAAATGAATATTACTACAGTTAGATTAAAAAAATACTTCATATGTAGGTTATTGAATTATTAAATTAAAATGTTTTCATCAATCCCATTAAAATTTACCATCGCACCGGTACAGGCGCCAGCCGACTCCGGTTAGACAATAATAATTATTTTTGAAGGAACACCGTTTCGTTTATAAGCTTCCTTATCAATTAATTACTTTTTTTTACTTATTTCATTTTATAAATAATCATTGACAAGAAAATCGTCCACTACCTTTTTGAGTAATGCTTGTATTTAGATTGCCAAACGGAACATCACAAAAAGAAGCAGTCAATCGATTATTTATTATCCTTACAAATAGTTTACCACTCATTCCCTGCCACACTCCCCCATCCGAAAGTTGCAAATAAACATCGCTGGCTTCGGTATTAAGAGTTGAGACATTATATATAAAACTTCCTTTTTTTACAGGATCCGTAAAAAATGTTATAAGGAAATCGCCTTGTAATCCAGAATGATTAACATTAAACTGACCAGGAGCACCAATACCACAACGGCTATTGGGCATGTACATGGCAGAGGGGAATAATAATGTATTATTAGATATATTACATTGTGGAGTATCAAGTACAACAACAGAAACGACTGCATTTTTCTCACATCCACCAGACTTTACATTAACAGTATATTCACCCTGAGCACTTTTAGGAGTTTTAATAATGACCACATCTTTTTGCGAAGATGTGAAATTTCCAGGGCCAACCCATTTATAAGCTGCCCCAGATACTGATTGAGGTTCTAACCTTAAAGTATCTCCCGCAAATATTGTAACACTTTCAGCAATGTAAATTGAGGGAGGAAGACAAGTATTCTGTTTACAAGAAAGTAATAAAAGCACAAGAGAAACGATCAGGGGTCTCATTGTTTAATTGACTATGTTTGTTTAAAAATAAATAAAAACCTTGAAAAAAGAACTTTATATTATCCTGACTTTCTGCCTTATTGTGTTAACTGTAAAGGCACAAATAAACATAGCACCTTATGGTACTTTTGTAAGAAATCTTAATAAAAGCACAGGAGGAAATACAATTGGTAGCGGCCTGCTGATTGAAATATCAAAAGAAGAAAGTCTGTTTAATATTTACGTAGATGCATCTTATTGCAGACCTATTATAACAAGAAGTATTGTTGAAGGTATTGCTTTTAACTCAGGCACAAATCCATCAAGAATTTATGTAGCTGCACTTTATAAAGTACCAATTTACAGATTAGAATTTGGAAACCGGTTTTACATTACAGGCTCCGGAAGAAACAAAGATGGTGTTAATGTTTTTGCAAACATAGCAGTTGCGCTTACATATACACCCTGTAATGCACGTTACGAATTATACAACGACGACTTATATACTCTGGGGTTTATGGAAACCTCTCAGCTAAACCCAGACGGCACAGAGAAACATGGTGCTGATATATTATTTGTTCTAGGGGCTGGCATTGAGAAAAAAATTGGTATTGGGAATTTGTTTTTTCTAACAAGTATTGGAATCCCTACAACACAAGCAGGTCCTAATTCCTCAAACTCTGAACTTTCAACTTTCTATCCGATCCCTCTGAATTTAAGTATTGGCTACAAATTTATTCTTTGAAAAGATATTTATAGAATGCTTTCATTACTTCATATGTTTAATTATAATTCATTTACCTAACCCCCCTTCACCCGATTCATAAAATACTGCAAACGAATACTCATGGTTTAAGAAATTTTTGTCCTTTAACCAGTTTTCTGTCACCTCAGGGTCTGGCAGTAGAAGAACCCGGATATTTCAACACCAAATTACATTTCCGTTGCCCCGGGGATTATTTAAATGCTTAGGAATTGTTCCTGTAAACCGCCGTCAAGGCTTTGAGCCGCTGACGGGGTGAATTAATTTCATAAACGCTGATCTTGCAGTATCCAATAAGTAGGAAAACATACGAGTTTCGCTAGGATTTCTTAAACCCAATCGTTTCCCTTTCATCCCATTTCCGTTCTGCCGCTTTTTCATCCAACAGATTCTCAAGGGCATCATAAATCTGGTTTAATTGTACATCGTGCTCACCCATCCGTTCTTTGAGAAGTGCGAGTTGCTCTTTCAGATCAGCATCCTGCAGCAATACCCGGCGTATGTCCACAAATGCCCTCATAATTGCGATATTCATAGAAATGGCTCTTTCGCTGTTAAGAATGCCGCTGAGCATGGCAACACCTTGTTCGGTGAAGGCATAGGGTAAGTACCGGGTTCCTCCCCTGCCGTTCTTTGAGGTCACAAAATGTGACCTCAAAGAATAATTGGATACCTCTTCAGAGAAGTGTTTTATACGATCAAACTCTTCGTTGGTCAGTTGAAACATAAAATCGGGTGGAAAGCGTTTCTGATTTCGTTTCACTGCCTGGTTAAACACTTTTGTAGGTACTTCATAGAGAGATGCCAGATCAACGTCCAGCATAACCCTGTCACCACGTATTTCATAAATACGGTTTTGAATGGATCGAATGATTTGCATAGGTGTTTTACATCTATGATTCTGATTACCGGTTTCAAGTTGCAACCCTGCCCCGGTTTGATGTATATATAGTCCGTTATTGTAGTCATAGTACCAGGGTAGCCCATCATCATTCCTTTCTATGACTTTTCTCACAGAAAAAGGGATGCCGTTAGATGTACTTTGCACCGTTAACATTACTCACGAAAAAACATTTAATCATGCTTAACGGAAACGAAACCTCCCATACAATCAGCATGCCCCGTATTGGCGACCCGGCTCCTTCTTTTACTGCTGTAACCACTCAAGGCAATATACATTTCCCGAATGATTTCCAGGGAAAATGGGTGGTACTTTTCAGTCATCCTGCCGATTTCACTCCTGTGTGTACCTCAGAGTTCATGACGTTTGCCAAAATGGAACCCGAATTTGCAAAACTGAATACACAACTGGTTGGATTGAGCGTGGACGGTTTGTACAGCCATATTGCATGGCTGCGCACCATCAAAGAAAAAATTGAATTCCGTGGATGGAAAGATGTGGAAGTGAAATTCCCGCTGATTGAAGATATCACCATGGAAGTAGCCAAAAGGTATGGTATGATTCAACCGGGTGAAAGCAGCACCAAAGCGGTAAGAGCCGTCTTCTTCATTGATCCGAAGGGCATTATCCGTGCCATCATTTATTATCCGCTTTCACTGGGCCGCAATTTTAAAGAACTGAAACGTGTATTGGTTGGTTTACAAACAGCCGATAAACATGCAGTAGCACTACCGGCCGACTGGAAACCGGGTGAAGATGTAATTGTACCTACTGCTAATAGTTGCGGAGTCGCATCCGACCGAATGAAAGGAAATGAAAAAGATATGTATTGTAAAGACTGGTTCTTTTGCATGAAGCCGCTTCCAAAAGAAGAAATAGGAATGGAAGCAGAACTCATTTAATCTCCAATTAAAAACCCGGAATGATCCGGGTTTTTAATTTCATATATGTTCAGTTAATTAAAACTCATTTCCGGCACCTCTCCTTGCACAATCAATTTTCCGGCTGTTTTAGAAACGATTTCCTCAACAGAAACGCCGGGGGCACGCTCCAGTAATTGAAACCCGTCCGGAGTAACATCGAGGACAGCAAGGTCACTCACAATTTTTTTCACACATTGTTTTCCGGTCAATGGTAAAGAACAATGAGGTAATAATTTACTTTCTCCTTTTGGATTGGTATGCATCATGGCCACAATAATATTCTTGGCACTGGCTACTAAGTCCATCGCTCCTCCCATTCCTTTCACCATCTTACCCGGTATTTTCCAATTGGCAATATCACCCCGTTCACTCACTTCCATGGCACCTAACACTGTAAGATCCACTTTGCCGGCCCTTATCATTCCAAAACTCATGGCACTATCAAAAAATACTGAACCGGGAATAGTAGTAATGGTTTGTTTCCCTGCATTGATGAGATCGGGATTTTCTTCTCCTTCAAATGGAAAGGGCCCCATCCCCAATAATCCATTTTCACTCTGTAACACCACTTGTATTCCCTCCGGAATATAGTTTGCAACCAGAGTGGGAATACCAATACCAAGGTTGACATAATACCCATCTTTCAACTCTTTTGCAATACGTTGTGCGATTTGTTCTTTTGATAAAGCCATAGGAACAATTTGAAAATTGAATAATCTGAAAATTTGAAAATTGTATTCTATACTGGAAGAGATGGTTTCATTTTCAAATTTTCACATTGCCACATTATACTATTTGTTTTCTTACCGTTCTCTGTTCAATGCGTTTTTCATAATTCACACCTTGAAAAATGCGATGCACATAAATGCCCGGTGTATGAATTTCATTGGGGTTCAGTTCGCCAGCCGGAACTAACTCCTCCACTTCAGCAATAGTAACTCTTCCTGCCATAGCCATTAATGGATTAAAATTCCTGGCGGTTTCTTTAAAAATCAAATTGCCTTGTGTATCTCCCTTCCATGCTTTTACAATGGCATAATCTGCATCAAATGCATACTCGAGTAAATATTCTTTTCCATTGAATATCCTTACTTCTTTTCCATCTGCCACTTCAGTTCCCACTCCGGCAGGAGTATAAATCGCCGGCATACCATAACCTGCCGCCATACAGCGTGTAGCCAATGTTCCCTGCGGAATCAATTCCACTTCCAGTTCGCCACTAAGCAACTGGCGTTCAAACTCAGCATTCTCCCCCACATAAGAAGAAATCATTTTCTTCACCTGTTTCTGCTTCAGCATGAGCCCAATACCAAAATCATCCACACCTGCATTGTTGGAAATACAAGTAAGTTGTTTCACTCCTTTCTTTACTAAAGCTGCAATAGAATTTTCGGGAATTCCGCAGAGGCCAAAACCGCCCAGCATTAAGGTAGCGCCATCGGCAATATCATGAATGGCCGCTTCTGCATTGGTAACGACTTTATTCATACAAGCAATCGAATTTAGATGCAAGATAAGTGCAAATGACAACACCGGAACTACTTCACCATCCGCCAGCACCATCTTAACAATTTTCCTTCAAAATCAAAGGGCGTGGTAGCTTTGGTGATATCTTTTATAACAGATGCGTTGATCTGCGCTTCCTCCAGTTGAAATTTACGGGCATTGGTGCTGAAATACAGTACTCCACCCGGCTTTAACGCATACAGCACGTTATTGATGAGTTCCACATGGTCCCGCTGAATATCGAGTATGTCTTTCATCTTCTTACTGTTGCTGAAGGTGGGCGGATCCATCACCACCAGGTCAAACTTACCCGGCTTTAATTCTTCCAGGTATTGTTTCACATCGTCTACTATAAACCGGTAGTTTGCCGGATTCTGCAAATGGTTTAGTTCAAAATTCTTTTTCGCCCAGTCGATATAGGTGTTGGACAGATCAACAGTGGTTACCTCGACCGCTCCACCAGCCGCTGCATACACACTGAAAGATCCGGTGTAGGCAAACAAGTTCAATACTTTTTTATCTTTTGCTTCATCCATCACCATCTTACGTGTGGAACGATGATCGAGGAATAAACCCGTATCCAGGTAATCGGTAAGATTCACTCTGAATGTGAGGCCGTTTTCCTGTACATTAAAAAATTCTTTCTCCTCACCCGTTTTCTGGTATTGGGATAACCGATCCGTTTTTCTTCTTCGTTCTTTTGTATAAATGTGTTCATCTGTAATACCCAGCACTTCTGCTATCACAGCAACAGTTCCTTCCAACCAGTCCAGATGTTCTTCTTCTGTGAGGTTGTGTTTGGCCCGGTATTCACTCAAACAAACATTCCCTTCGTACAGATCAATGCTTACCGGAAATTCCGGAAGGTCTTTATCATACAAACGATAACAGGTAACACCCATCCGCTTCGCCTGCTTGCTGCGGTGTTTGTATACTTTCACCAAACGGTTTTCAAACATTTTTAACTTCTCTGAAAGCATATCCTGTTATTTAATTAAAGCGCTAATAAACTACACCCTCTGATATCACTATTATCCAACCGGCCCATTACCCGGAAACTTCCATCTTCAAATACTTCGCCTATATCATCAGTAGCAATAAAACTGCAACTGTAAAGATTGGCCAGATCGATTATATTCAACGCTCCTTTTCCTGATGTGTGCACAGTTAAAGGATCATCTTCATCTCTCACTAATACTTTCATCCAGGGCGGACAAGTAAAAATGCCATCACCAATAGAATATGCCTGGCTCAACAACTCTGTCATTCCGTATTCCGAATGAACAGATGATATACCGAAACCTGTTTTTAATTTCTGGTGCACTTCTTCCCTTGTAAGCTCTTCCCTCCTGCCCTTCATACCTCCTGTTTCCATTACCGTCAAATAATTGGTCTTAACCTGAAATTCCTCTGCAAAATCAAGTAGTGCAAACGTAACGCCTATCAATAGTGTTTTTTGCTTTGCAGCTTCTGTCTCCACGATAGTTTTTTTCAGTTTCTCATAATCATTGAGATAAAAACCATTAAGCGGATGGTTACTTTCCTCCATCAGTTTTTGTACCATATAAACCAGGGATGATTGCCCACGCTCCAGGTAGGATGGCAACAGGCCTAGAATACACCATTCAGCAGGGTTACCATACTGCTGCTGAAAACCGTTTAAAAAAGAAGCTTCATAAACTGATATATCTTTTACATAATGCCTGCTTTGAACCGTTTTTGTTGTACCGCTGCTTTCAAATACCTGTTCGGGTTCAAATGCGGAGACAACAACTCTATGTGTTTTGAAAAAAGAGATGGGGAGAAACGGGAAATCCGTTACAGCATGAACAGATGAAAGTCCCCTTTTCAAAACAGTTGTAAACAAACGATATACCTCATTCTCCTTTTGTTGATAAGCAAACACCTCCCGGGCATTTTGAAAAAAATCCGCCTTACCGGAAGAAAAAAGATTGTTAACAAAAGCCGGGCTCACTGTGTTATTGTTGATGGTTTGTGTACATTTGAAAGAGAAAGCATATCAATGAAGGCAAAACTATTACTTCTTCTTGTATCGTCCGTTATCTTTTCGGCTTGTAAAAAAGATAAATATGCCACGAAACCAAAGATTGAGATGAAATCGGTGGATGTTCGTGAAGTGTCTACCGCCAATGGCAATGGCACTATCATTGATATCAATTTTGATGTGCTTGATAAAGAAGGAGATGTTACCGATAGTATATTTATCCTGAAAAAAGATGCCGCCATTGCATTTCCTTGTCCGGGTAATTCTATTTCCAATCTCAATTACGCCATTCCCTCCTATCCGTCCGGCAATCAGAAAGTGCGTTTTATGTTGAAATTCTCTACCCTGCAACTGGAAGGATATGCAGGAATAGGCGGACCATTTTGTGCTCCACGCAAAGACACATCTGTTTTTAAATTCTGGGTGAAAGATAAAGCCGGTAACATTAGTGACACCGTTACAACAAATCCTGTTGTGATCAGTTTATAATGAACCCAATTAAGTATACAGTTACTTCATTACTGTTTTATCATTTTCTGATTTCGTCAGCAGCCACTCTTTTGTGCTGGCAAACAATCACTGAACTTCAGCATTCTGTTGATGAAAGTACCCTCTATGGATTCACATTCTTCGCCACCTTATTCAGTTATAATCTGCATGTATATCTTGGATCATTAAAAGACAGAAATTCAGAACAGCTCGATTGGTTCCGGCAACATCCAATCACAACAAGGGCAATATTGTTTCTATCTTTTTTCGGAACTATCTATTTTGCATTTCAACTTCCTACCTTACTTATTGCGATCCTTGCCGGCATTGCGTTAAATGCATCTTACACTGCTCCCTTGTTATTGAAGAAACCCATTCAGCTTCCGCTGGTATTAACCTTTATAAAAAGCTATTTTATAGGGTTTGTGTGGGCCTATGCCACTGTTTTTTTGCCGGCACTTGCGAGTAATCAATCAATGGACAGTTCTTTTTTGTTGCTGTTTGGAGAAAGATTGATGTTGGTAGCAATGGCCACTTTCATTTTTGATTACCGGGATCACCTGGTTGACCTCGAATGGGGCGTTCACACACCAGCCAATCACCTTAACGAACACCAGCAACGGATCTTTTTTCTGCTGAACCTGCTGGCCTATGGTTTATTGGTACTGTTCTTCGCCATCGAAACGCATCACTTCAATCATTTATTTCAGCTGGCAAATGCTGCTGCCCTCTGGTTCCTGCTGGTCTATTCCCGGAAAGCTCCCGGCGACCTGTTTTACTTAGGCTGGGTGGACGGAATTTTGTTACTGGCACCTGTTTTAACCGTTACAGAGACAATTTTTTAGAATCACAATCCGCTTCATTTCATTGACACACAAAGGCGGTTCAATGGAGGCGAAATAGTACATTTGCCAAAACAGTTTCTATGGCAAAAGCATCCAAAAACACGAAGAAGAAATCGATCCTTACAGCTGCATCCATTGACTTTCTGAAGAATTACCACAATACCCATTCTCCGGTTGGTTTTGAAACCAGCGGACAAAAAGTATGGCTCGACTACATAAAGCCCTATATTGACACTCATTTTACCGATGCTTATGGTACGGCTGTAGGTGTGATCAATCCCGAACATCCGTTTAAGGTAGTGATTGAAGCCCATGCCGATGAAATCAGCTGGTTTGTGAATTATATCTCACCCGATGGATTGATTTACCTGAAAAGGAACGGAGGTGTGGATCACCAGATTGCTCCGGCAAAACGTGTACTCATTCATGGTAAAAAAGGAATTGTGAAAGCTGTCTTTGGATGGCCTGCTATTCATACCCGTTTGAACAGTCCCGACCAGAAAGAACCACAACCCAAGGTGGATAATCTCTGGCTGGATTGTGGTGCACGTTCCAAAAAAGAAGTGGAAGAACTGGGCATTAAAGTGGGATGTGTTGTCACTTATGAAGAAGGGTTTGATGAACTTTCGTATGACTATTACATTGCCCGTGCATTTGACAACCGTATTGGTGGTTTCATGATTGCAGAAGTGGCACGCCTGTTGAAAGAAAATAAAAAGAAACTTCCCTTTGGTTTATACATTGTGAATGCCGTGCAGGAAGAAATTGGTTTGCGTGGTGCAGAAATGATTGCCCGTCGCATCAAACCAAATGTGGCAATTGTTACAGACGTTACACATGATACCTCCACTCCCATGATCAGTAAAATTGTGGAAGGAGAGATCTCTTGTGGCAAAGGCCCTTCACTGGCAACAGCACCCGCAGTTCACAACAAACTATTAGATTTTGTAACTGATATTGCTGAGAAGAAAAAAATTCCTGTTCAATGGCGTTCACTCAGCCGCAGCACCGGTACCGATACTGATTCATTTGCTTATGCGAATGATGGTTGCCCTTCTGTGCTCATCAGTATTCCTTTACGTTATATGCATACCACAGTTGAAATGTTGCACAAAACTGATATTGAAAACACCATTCAGCTGATGTATGAAACATTGCTGGCCCTGACACCAAAAACCAACCTCCGCTATTTATGATGCATTTGTTATACATTGATCCCGGTAGCGGAAGCTACCTGCTGCAGGTAATTATTGCAGCAGTGCTGGGCGTTTTATTTTATTTCAAAAACGCCTGGCTCTGGGTGAAAAGTTTTTTTGTAAAAGGACCGGTTAACAAAGAAGAAGACGAGAATGAGTCTGCCGAATAACCATCATCCGGCATCGTTCCGTGATCCATCGGGATATGTGTTCGAAAAAGACGGACAAATATTCCGCTTTGTATCAACGTTGTATCGTGAACACTACGATCACCTCTTGCAATCCGGCTTGTATCAAACACTTATTAAAAAGCATCTCATGCTTCCTTTCACAGAAGTGGAAGCAACAGAGAACACAAGCAGCAATTGTTATAAAATCCTGCACCCGCAGCAAATTCCTTTTTTAAATTATGCATGGGAATGGAGTTTTGAACAATTGAAGGATGCCGCATTGGCAACCTTGCGCATTTGTAAAACGGCGCTTGAAAAAGGAATGATCCTGAAAGATGCCACACACCTGAATATTCAGTTTGTGGAAGGCAAACCTCAGTTGATTGACATTCTTTCGCTGGAATTGTATAAAGAAGGGACACCATGGATTGCCTATCGCCAATTCTGTGAATGTTTTTTAAATCCTTTATTACTGGCTGCCTATAATGGCTTGGAAGTGCATCAATTATTATTGGCGCACCCTGAAGGAGTCAATGCATCTTATACTGCCCGCTTACTTCCTTTTACAACCAAATTCAAAGCATCTGTGTTCCTGCATGTTCACTTACATGCACGCTTGAAGAATAAAAATAAAGGTGATCAAGGGAGTGCAAAAGAAAAACCTTTATCCAAACAACAGTTGAAGAATATTCTGCAAAGCCTGGAAGACTGTATCAGCAAATTAAAATTACCGACAGAAGTTTCCACCTGGAGTAATTATTACGAAGAAACCATCATCAGCAATAATTATCTCTCGGCTAAGAAAACAAAAATGCAACAGTGGTTGCAACAACTCAACTATACAACAGTTTGTGATTTTGGAGCAAATGAAGGCGAGTTTTCAAAACTATGCAAACAAGATGCATTTGTTGTGTCTACCGATTTTGACAGCCGTTGTATCGGATCATTGCATAGCAATCTGAAAGAAGAAAAGATACATAACATTCTTCCGTTGGTATTAGACATTACACAACCATCGCCTGCGATGGGTTGGGACAATAAAGAGCAGACCTCTTTTTTTTCAAGGAAACAGTTCGATCTTGGATTTGCACTCGCACTCATTCATCATCTTACTATTGGAAAAAATATTCCATTTGTAATGGTAGCCTCTTTGTTTGCAAAATATACACAGCAGCTGATTATTGAATTTGTGCCAAAGTCGGATCCTAAAGTTACTGGCATGCTCAGCACCCGGGAAGACATATTCAGCAACTATACCATTGAAGAATTTGAACACGCATTTTCTTCCTATTTTACAATCATAAAAAAAGAACCCATTGAGCATTCGGAACGAACGCTCTACCTGATGCAAAAGAAATGATTCGCTTCCTGAAACAAATAGCGCCCAACCCTTTGCACAGTTTCCTGCTTCCTGTTTTCTTCATTGTCCATAACCTGTTTGATTTTTATGGACTTGTTGATCCAAGGAAACTATGGATCCATTTTATTCTGTGGCTACTACTTCCGGCAATCAGTTTGTTTTTTTCTAAAATTTTACTGAAACAAAAAAACAAAGCCGGGTTGTTCAGTTTTCTATTGCTCGTTCAGTATTTTTTTGCAGTGGCGATTCATCAACTGCTGATACAGGTTCCTGTTGCCGGGCATCTTTTTTCCTGGCCCGTATTTCTGGTTTTGTTACTGATTCTTACCCTTTTCTCTTTCCTGTTGCTAAAGAGAAATAAATGGATACCCACACTGAAGCTTCACCGGTTGCTGTTGATTGTTGTGCTATGCTTTATTGTAATTGATGCAGTACAGCTATTGTTCCGAATGCAGGGAAAGAATGAAAAACAAAATCGATTCATACAAGATCATATACCTGAATTGAAAAAATCAGTTGCAGATACATCTGTAAAACCGGATATCTATTATTTTCTCTTTGATATGCATGGAAGCACACCGGCTATCCGGGAACAGTTTCAATATAACAATGATATACTTGACAGTACGTTACAGAAATTTGATTTTGTATTCCCGGATGCACCGGTAAGCACGTCCAATTATACATTGATAACAATGGCGTCTATCTTCAATATGGCGCAGGTGCCTTTACAACAAAAAACAAATATCAACTTTCATGAAATGTACAAAGCACGTATGTCGATTGAAAGAAATGTTGTTGTTCCGTTTCTGTTATCAAATGGATACGATATTATCAATGCTTCCACTTTCCCGATCTATTCATCTGATACGTCTGCCATTCCTTATGCAGCATGGTCGGCTCCGGAAGAATTAATCACCAATCAAACTTTACCGTCTCATTTGTACCAGGTTTACAATTGGGCATTGCCATCTTTTTTTAAAAATCTGGATCACGAGTTATACAAAAGTGATCTGCAGGCAACAGCAACAAGTCTGCAACGTGTGGAACAAATAATCGCCGATACAGGATCAACCCGGCCACGATTTTGCTATACGCATTTGTATCTCCCTCATGAACCATTCAAATTTGATAGCACCGGAAAGCAAATTGACTACATAGGTCCGGATGAACGATCTGAATCCTTTACCCAACTTTATATCAATCAGTTGGTGTATTGCAGAAAGCTGATAGTTTCATTGGCACAAAAGATCAAAGCTCAATCCAGAAGACCGGCCATTATCATTTTCCAGGGCGATCATGGTGCCAGGGAACTGGAAGATGTGAGCCCGAGAGTGTTCAGTGTTCTGAATGCAGTTTATTTCCCCGGTAATAATCAGGAAATCCCAAAAGAACTGGCTTATACTACCAATACATTCAGGTATATTTTCAATAGATACTTTCAGCAGCAATTACCTTTGTTGAAACCGGAAACACATTTCATCCAGATTAAATAAATGAAGCTCATTAAAAAAATAGCGTCCCCGCTTTTCCATTGCTTTGCAGTGCCTGTTTTTTTTATTGTTCATAATTATTTTGATTTTCTGGGATTAGTTCCATTCAAAGAACTTACCGGTTCTGTAATTGGATGGCTGATTGCTCCTGCTTTCTTAGTATTCCTCTTCAATGTACTTTTCAGAAATAAGGATAACAGCGCCCTGTTCACCACGTTTCTTTTAATCATCTATTTATTTTTTTCATCGGCATTAACAGCTATTAAAAATGTTCCGGCTCTTTCGTTGCTTACACACTACTCGGTCATTCTGCCAATTATCTTCACTCTTGTTATAACTGTCTTTTTTCTTCTTCGGAAAAAGGAGCAATCATATCCTTCTCTACACAATTACTTATCGCTTACGTTCCTTGTATTGATTGTATTCGAATTCATTCAGCCGGTTATAAAAGGAAAAGAATATTATACAACAAGAAATCAATTCAAAACAGAAAACGTTCCGGTGTTGAATCCGGTAACAACCACCGACTCATTGCCCGACATCTACTATGTTATTTTCGACGAACACCCTTCTACTGCTTCTGTAAAAACGCTCACAGGTTATGATAACAGTTCGTTAGACAGCGGACTGCAACAACTGGGCTTCAGAGTATCCCCCTTGTCAACAAGTGGTTTTTCCATCACCATTCCATCACTCTGTTCGGTGTTTGATATGGGAGAATACCCTTACAGCTATAATGAACAAGTGAGTTTCAAAGAAGTATACCAGGCCAATCAACTGCTGTATAACAGTCAGCTCATGCCTTTTCTTCGCCGCTCCGGTTATACAACTATCAATGCCAGTTCCTTCAACTTTCATCAACAACCGGGTATTGGTTCCACAGAAGGCTGGTGGGGTGAAGCAACAGATATGATTCGCAATCAAACATTCTTCAACCGGTTGAAACAGGATATTGGCTGGGTCTTTATGAAGCGCTTACCATCCCTGTTTCCAAATGAAATCAAGAAATATATTGAACTGGATTTATACAATATTTCAAGAGCAAAAAGCATAATAGATTCTTCGCTTGCGTTAAAGAACAAACAACCCAAATTTGTGTTTGCTCATTTTTCATTGCCACACGATCCGTTCAAATTTGACAGCACCGGAACTACACCCGACTGGAATTTAAAAATCTATGAACAGAAAGTATCAGATGGTTCGGCTTACATTCAGCAGCTCGCCTACACCCGGCAAATGATCATCAACCTTGCTAAAGAGATTCAGGAAAAGAATCAACGTCCTGCTGTGATTATTATTCAGGGAGATCACGGTATGCGTAAATACAATCGTGAAAAATTTGGCAATGATCATATCTACAAAAACCTGAGTGCGGTTTATTTTCCCGACAAAGACTATCAAGCAATTACAGATTCACTTTTCTTACCCAATACCTTCAGAATTGTATTGAATAAATACATGAAGCAGCAATTGCCGTTGCAAAAGCCCTGGTACAACCGTATGAAGCTGGAGTATTAATCCTTAGCTGATAAAAGACAAAAGGGCCAATTCATATCCCTTTAACCCGAGGCCACTTACTGTACCTTTACATTTGGCAGATACATGTGAAATTTTTCGGAACTCTTCCCTTGCATGTACATTGGAGATATGTACTTCCACAACCGGCGTTTTAATAGCAGCAATGGCATCACCAATGGCAACAGAAGTATGTGTGTAACCACCGGGATTAAAAATAATGCCATCATAATCGAAGCCCACCCTTTGCAGTTCATTGATCAGTTCTCCTTCCACATTACTTTGAAAGTAACTGAATTCAATGGAAGGATATTTCTTGTGCAGATCTGCAAAGTATTGTTCAAATGTTTGCTTGCCGTACACATCCGGTTCACGTGTGCCCAGCAGGTTTAAATTGGGTCCATTGATAATGGCAATCTTCATATATCGAATATACTAATTTTAATTATTGATCTTATAGTCACTTACATCGTTCAATTAATAAGATATTCCTGATTCAATAAATGAATTGTCAGCCTGAGCCTGTCGAAGGCAATTCCAATGAAAAAGCCACAAAGACAAACTTCTTTGTGGCTTATGTATTGAGAGAATGCACCTCTTAATTATTCTTGTGTTCCCGGATCAGTTTTACAAAATCATCAAACAAATAACGTGAATCATGGGGGCCCGGTGTGCTTTCCGGATGGTACTGCACAGAGAATGCAGGACGATCTTTCAAACGGATTCCTTCAATGGATTCATCGTTCAGGTTCACATGTGTGATTTCTACATTCGCTGCTTTTTTCACTGCTTCAGGATCCACACCAAAACCATGGTTCTGTGTGGTGATTTCACACAGTCCCGTAATGATGTTTTTTACAGGGTGATTCAATCCCCGGTGGCCATGATGCATTTTAAAGGTTGATATATCATTTGCCAGAGCCAGTAACTGATGCCCAAGGCATATTCCAAAAGTTGGTTTTCGTTGCTGTAAAATTTCTTTCACCGTAGCAATAGCATAATCCATACTGGCCGGATCGCCGGGGCCATTGGAAATAAAATAACCATCCGGATTGAAAGCAATCACTTCTGCAGCAGGTGTTTTTGCAGGGAACACTTTCAGGTATGCCCCTCTGTCTGTCATGCAGGTGAGGATATTTTTCTTGGTACCAAAATCCATTACAGCAATACGAATATCAGCGTTTTCATCTCCCAGTGTATAAGCTTCCGTGGTGCTAACGGTGCTGGCCAACTCCAGCCCATCCATGGAAGGAACTTTGTCCAGTTCTGCTTTCAATTGAGCAACGTCCAATATCTCAGATGAAATAATGCAATTCATGGCGCCTTTCGTACGTACATGTGTTACCAACGCTCTTGTATCCACATCTTCAATAGCAACGATATTTTGTTTTTCCAAATAGTCCTGTAAAGACGCATCGGCTACATAACGGGAAAACCGATCTTCCAGGTTACGGCCTATCAGTCCGCTGATTTTCACACCACCGCTTTCCACATCATTTACAAACGTGCCATAGTTCCCTACATGCACATTATTCATGATGATCACTTGTCCGGTATAACTGGGATCTGTAAACACTTCCTGGTAGCCGGTCATTCCTGTATTAAAACAGATTTCACCGGTGGTGGTGCCAATTTTACCAAATGCTTTACCGTGAAAAACATTTCCATCTTCCAGCAACAGGATTGCTGGCTGGTTGGAAGTGGGCATGTGAGAAGTAGGTTTCATGATTGTTGCTTAATTATGGTCGTTTTAAAACTGAGTGCAAAATAAAAGAGGCAGAACCAAATGGCCTGCCTCTCTATCAGAAAATTTTCAACATATTTCTTATTCAGCTGCTTTTTCTTCTGTTGAAGTTGTTTCTTCAGCGGCAGGTGCTTCTGCTTTTGGTTCAGCAGCTTTCTTTTTTGCACCACCTGCACGACGTGTTTTCTTAGCAGGAGCAGCAGCTTCGCCTTTGCCTTTACCGTAGATTTCATTGAAATCAACCAGTTCAATCATGGCCTTTTCTGCATTATCACCAGGACGGATGCCTAATTTGATAATACGTGTATAACCACCGGGGCGGCTTGCAATCTTCTCAGCAATTGTAGAGAACAGTTCTGTTACTGCTTCTTTATCCTGCAGGTAACTGAACACTATACGACGGCTGTGAGTTGTATTGCTTTTAGACTTGGTGAGGATTGGCTCAACCCATGTACGTAAAGCTTTTGCTTTGGTTAAAGTAGTTACAATACGCTTGTGAGTAATGAGCTCAATAGCCAGGTTGCTCAGCAACGCTTTACGATGTGAAGCGGTGCGGCTCAGATTTTTGATTTTGTCTCCGTGACGCATGACATGTTTGTTTTTGAATCTTGTACCGTGTCAGGAATTACAAGATTATGTTTAAAAAAAGAGTCAGCCATACAGATGCATAGCTGACTTATAAGATTAATCGATATTATCTAATCCCATTTTGCTCAGATCCATTCCGAAGTGCAGGCCTCTTTCGCCCAGTACTTGTTCAATTTCAGCCAGCGATTTCTGACCGAAGTTGCGGAACTTCATCAGGTCTTCCTGTTCGTACTGTACCAGTTCACTCAGGGAGTTGATTTTAGCAGCTTTCAAACAGTTGAAGGCACGTACAGAAAGATCGAGATCTTCCAACGGAGTCTTCAATACTTTACGAAGCTGGAGCATTTGTTCATCCACCACATCTTCTTTCTTTTCTTCCTTATTATCGAAAGTGATGTTTTCATCAGTGATGATCATCAGGTGTTGAATGAGAATGCGGCTTGCCTGTTTTACAGCTTCTTCAGGATGGATGGTACCATCTGTGCTCACTTCCATTACCAGTTTCTCGAAATCGGTGCGTTGTTCCACACGTGTGTTTTCGATAGCATATTTCACATTCTTGATAGGTGTGAAAATTGCATCTGTAGCAATGTAACCAAACAGGGCATCTTTGGGCTTGTTATCTTCTGCAGGAACGTAACCACGGCCTTTAGAGATATTGATTTCAATATCCAGTTTAGCAGAAGGATCCATGGTGCAGATCAGTTGTTCGGGGTTCATCACCTCGAAACTCTGAGAAGCCTCACCAATGGCAGCTGCTGTAAATTCAGTTCTGTTTTTCAGGTTCAGCGTGATTTTCTCACTGCTTACTTCATGATCCACTTTTTTCTTGAAACGTACCTGTTTCAGGTTCAGGATAATTTCAACAACGTCTTCTGAAATCCCTTTGATTGTTGCAAACTCGTGATCAGCACCTTCGATTTTAATACCAACGATAGCATAACCTTCGAGAGAGTTAAGGAGTACACGGCGTAAAGCGTTACCAATGGTTACACCATAACCGGGTTCCAGAGGACGAAATTCAAATTGTGCTTCGAAATCAGTTGCTTTCTGAAGAACAATTTTGTCGGGTTTTACGAAATTCAAAATGGCCATATTGAACTCTTGATTTTAATGTTTGTTTTTAATGCTGAATGCTTGAGGCGTAATGCGCAATGCATTCAGATATTACCAGTTTACAGCCATAGCGTTATGCATGAAGCATTTCGCCTTCAGCATTACTTACTGTACAATTCCACGATCAGTTGCTCCTTAATATTTTCAGGAACACTTTCTCTTTCAGGATATGCAATGAAAGTACCTTTTACTTCTCCTTCGTTCCAATCTAACCAGTTGAACTTAGGATTCTTACCTTTCACCTGGCTGGTAACAGAAGTGTTATCCTTGCTCTTATCTTTCAAGCTGATAACATCACCTGGTTTCAGGCTGTAAGAAGGAACATTCACCACTACACCGTTTACAGTAACGTGCTTATGACTTACTAACTGGCGGGCAGCAGGACGGCTGGGAGCAATTCCTAAACGGAAGACTGTATTATCCAGACGAGCCTCGAGCAAACGCATGAGGTTTTCACCGGTAACACCTTTTAAGCGGGCTGCTTCTTCAAATGTTTTGCGGAATTGTTTCTCTAATACACCATAAGTGTATTTTGCCTTTTGTTTTTCACGAAGCTGTAAAGCGTATTCACCTAACGTTTTACGCTTGCGCTGTGCTCCATGCTGACCGGGAGGGTTGCTGTTTTTACCCAACCACTTGCCATTACCCAGAATGGGTTCGCCGAAAATGCGGGAAATTTTGGTCTTAGGACCAGTGTAACGTGCCATAGTTTTTATTCATTTACGCTTTTTTGAAACCGGTGAACTGATCAGTAAAAGCGTTAAAAATCAATCAGTCACCCTTTGTTAAAATGAATCAATGGCGATTCAAATATGTGAAAAAAGCTATCAGCTAATAGCTATTAGCTGATAGCTTTCTTATTAAACTCTTCTTTTCTTAGGAGGACGACAACCATTGTGAGGAAGCGGAGTAACGTCTTTGATCATAGTTACTTCGATACCTGATTGTGCCAGTGCACGGATGGCGCTTTCACGACCACTACCGGGACCTTTTACATATACATCCACACGTTTTAAACCTGCATCAAAAGCCACTTTTGCAGCTTCTGCAGATGCTACCTGGGCAGCATAAGGAGTATTTTTCTTAGAGCCTTTGAAACCCATTTTACCGGCGCTGCTCCAGGAAATAACCTGACCTTGTTTGTTCGTTAAACTGATGATGATGTTGTTGAAACTGGCAGTAATATGAGCATCGCCGTAAGCGTCTACTTTTACTACTCTCTTTTTTGCAGCTGCTTTTGCGCTGACTTGTTGTGCTTTAGCCATGATTTAAAATCTGAGGTAATCTTGTTTTAAAATAATCCTTTTTCAAGGACCAGATCAATTCTCCGTTTGCACCTAACATCTGATATTGACCTGAAAGAACCGGTGCATATATAAAAGCTAAAAGCTGAGAGCAAATTGCTGACAGCTTTTGGCGTTTATTACTTCTTAGTTGCTTTCTTCTTACCGGCAACCGTCTTACGTTTTCCTTTACGTGTACGGCTGTTGGTTTTTGTACGCTGACCACGTACCGGCAGACCTTTACGGTGACGCAGACCACGGTAGCAGGCGATATCCAGCAAACGCTTGATACTCATCTGTACTTCACTACGCAACTGACCTTCCACTTTGAGTTCGTTGGTAATGATGTTACGGATGGCATTCAGCTCATCATCGTTCCAGGTATGCACCTTTTTATTTACATCAATACCTGCCTTCTCTAAGATATAACGGGCAGTAGCGGGACCAATACCATAGATATAGGTAAGTCCGATTTCTCCTCTTTTATTTTTTGGTAAGTCTACACCGGCAATACGAGCCATAGTCTGTTATTATTTTTCGTTTTTATTTTCGTTACAAGCTTTTAGCTAATAGCCAATCGCTGATAGCTTTTTTATCCCTGGCGCTGCTTGAAGCGGGGATTCTTTTTGTTAATTACAAACAGCTTGCCTTTTCTGCGAACAATTTTGCAGTCGGCGCTACGCTTTTTGATGGATGCTCTAACTTTCATAACTATGTTGTTTGTTCACAGCCTTCGGCTGTATGTTATCTGTTTCCTTATTTATAACGGAAAATGATCCGTCCCCTGCTCAAGTCGTATGGACTCATTTCAACCCCTACTTTATCACCCGGAAGGATCCGGATGTAGTGCATTCTCATTTTACCGGAAATAGTCGCCAGAATTTCGTGTCCGTTCTCGAGTTTTACCCGGAACATGGCGTTACTGAGCGCTTCAATGATGATACCATCCTGTTTAATGAGATCCTGTTTAGCCATACTTTTTGGGGTCGCAAAGATAGGAGTAAAATCCGAAAGTTCACAAAAATAAAACCCGAAATACCCCAAGAAATTGAATTTTTGTGGATATTTCGGGCCAAAGATCTGAAAAAAGCCTAAATCACAGCCTCAGTGAGGTGTACTTTGGTCATTGACAGGTAATAATTCTGAAGTTGATGCAGGGAAATGGGCTGGTTTACATGTCTCCGGTCTTCCCGGTACCAGAAATCCAAATGTCCGAAATCGTCTTTTCTGGCTAAATGCACCCGGAAAGCCCCCTTCATATACTTAACCCCACCATCCTCTTCATCGATTCGTTCAAAATGAAGCTTTTTCAGGGCTGCATCGCTCAATGGGATGGCAGAAAGTTTATCGGCTTCATACCAGAATTCCACTCCGTTACCGGTGGAAACCCGGACCATTTTCTGCACATTATCAACACCTGTCACTTCGCCTTCCATGAGTGTGCCTTCATTATCGACCATTAACAGGTCGCCTTCTTGTAAATCGGAAATCTTGATCATATGGCAATCGTTTTTAATAGTCCTAATATAACGATTAAAAACGGGGATTCAAAGCCCTAACTACGCTTACGGTAACTGAAAATTGCCCAGCTATTAAGCACAACAGCAAATCCGGTAATAATAAGTAAATGGTATTTAATATCTGCGAGGCCGCTTCCCTTAAGCACCACCATACGCATTACTTCGATAAAATAACGTACAGGATTGAACCGTGTGATCCATTGCGCCCATTCCGGCATACTGTCAATGGATGTGTACAATCCACTCAGTAATACAAACACCATCATGATAAAAAACGAAATCAACATTGCCTGTTGCTGTGTGGAAGCATACGTGGAAATCAATAAGCCCAGCCCCAGTACGGCGAAGAGGTACACCGCTGCAAACCCATAAATAGTGAGATAACTGCCCACCGGCAAAATTCCATACACAAAATAAGCAACCAGAAAGCCTAAGGTCATTGCGATCATTCCCAATACCCAGAACGGAATGAGTTTACTGAGAATGAAATGATATTTTTTTACAGGCGTAACATTAATCTGTTCTATAGTACCAATCTCTTTTTCTTTTACAATATTGATTGCTGTTAGATTGGTAGCCACCATTGTTAATAACAGCACCAGCATGCCCGGTACCATGAAAATCTTATAATTCATTAATGGATTGAACCAGTTGGAGGAGGTGACTTCGATTTGAGTTTGCGGACTGAACCTGGGCATTTGAATCCATTCCAACCGCACTTCCCTGTTGAAATCCTGAATGATACTCCTCAGATAGGCACTGCCAAGATTTCCTTTTACACCATTGATGGCATTACTGGCGATGAATAAAGTGGATTCATCTTCTTTGATCAACGTTTTTTCAAAACCGGCAGGGATTTCAAGGATCAGATCAGCCTCATCTTTTTCCACCTGCTCCAATGATTGTTCGTAAGAGTCGGTGTAGCCGGTAAGTTGAAAATAGCCGGATGAAGTGATTTTGGAAACCAACTGACGGGAATAAGGTGAATGATCGTGATCGGAAACCGACAACTTGATATTTTTGATCTCATAATCGGCTGCCCATGGAAGAATCATCAGCTGAATGAGTGGCATAATGAAGATCATGCGCACTATTGCCTTGTCACGGAATATCTGGCGGAATTCTTTGCGTAATAAAAATGGAAGCGTTCTCATTGCAACCTGATTTTAAAGCGTTTAACCGCCACCGTTAAGAAAAATAACATCATGCCCGTAAGGATTACTGTTTCCTTCCATACATCTTTCAGTCCGACACCTTTAATCATTACTGAACGCACAATGATATAATACCATTTTGCAGGAACAATATTAGAAACCGTACGTAATGGCAGCGGCATGTTTTCAATGGGAAACATAAAACCACTAAGCATGATCGTGGGCAGAAACATGCCCACCAAAGAAATAAACATAGCCGTTTGCTGTGAACCTGCGGCCGAAGAAATCAATAATCCCAAAGAAAGCGATACCAATGTAAACAAGATACTCTCACCAACCAGCAACACGAGACTTCCATTGATAGGCACTTCCAGTACATAAGTACTCAATAGTAATATAGACGCAATATTTACAACCGATAATAATAAATAAGGAACTGCTTTTGAGAATACCACCATTTGAGGTTTCATAGGAGAAACCAGCATAATCTCCATGGTCCCCATTTCTTTTTCCCTTACGATTGTAATGGCTGTCATCATTGTACAAACCAGCAGTAATACCATTGCCATAACACCGGGCACAAAATTGTAGGCTCCTTTGAGCTGAGGGTTGTACAACATTCTGATCTCAGCTTTAATGGTATAAGGCAATTTTGCCTGTTGGGTGATGCGGTTCTGGTAATCCATGATGACCGCTGAAGCATAATTAGTAAGTGTATTGGCCACATTGGGATCTGAAGCATCTGCTATCAACTGTACCGAAGCTTTGTTATTATGTTGCAGATCATCTCCAAAATGCTGCGGAATCACCACCACCATTTTGATTTTCCCTTTGCGGAAAGCTGCTTCGATTTCAGAAGAAGAAGTCAATTGTTGCGCCACATCAAAGTACAAGCTGGCATTCAATTCCTGAATTAAAGAAACAGTAGCGGCATCCTTTGACTGATCCAGTACTGCAATCTGAGAATTCTTCACCTCATTCGTAAGTGCAAACCCAAAGATGATGATCTGCACCATAGGCATACCCAGCAAGATGAAAAGCGTTCGCTTATCACGCCAGATGTGAAGGAATTCCTTTTTTACAAATGATAAAAATTGTTTCATTTAAGTAGCTCTTGGCTATTAGCTGTTGGCTGATAGCTTAGATTGATAGTTTTTTGATAAATGAATGGATCATTTTAATTTCTTCTTCCAAATTTTTTTCTACCTGCTCAATACGTACAGGATCAGTCAGGCCCATTTCTTTCACAATTACTAAATAAGTCTGCACTTCAAAAGCGGACCCTAATGCTATCTGCAAAACCTCGAATACTCTTTATCACTGTTTCTACTACTTCCTTCTGCAATATTTGCAGGGACCGATACTGCAGCCCGGGTCATTTGCGAAACCAATCCAAACTTTTCTTCTTTTGGCAGTAAAACAGTAAGCTCATATACCTGCTTCACCACTTCAATACCTTTTTTCCAGATTAACAGTTCTTTAAAGTTTTTCATTCTATCAGGTTTTTTCATTCAGGTTCATTGCTAAAAGCTATCAGCCAAAAGCTAACGGCTATATTCACTCACTCCTCGTTGCCTTTCTTGCCAGTTTCAGAAACACATCGTCCATAGAGGCCGACTGATATTGTTTCCGCAGCTCGGCTGGTGTATCCATCGCTTCAATTTTACCATCCACCATGATACTTACCCTGCTGCAATACTCTGCTTCATCCATGTAGTGTGTGGTTACAAAAACCGTAATACCTTTATCGGCCGCTTCATAAATCAGATTCCAGAATTCTCTTCTGGTAACTGGATCCACGCCACCCGTAGGTTCATCCAGAAATACAATCTCCGGCTCATGAAAAATTGCGACAGAAAATGCCAGCTTTTGTTTCCAACCCAGCGGCAAAGATTTTACAAGCTTATCTCCCTCCTGCTCCAGGTGCAGTTCTTTTAAAATGGAAGCTGTCTTTTCTTTGATGTATTTTTTGTCTTTACCATAGATACCTCCATAGAGTTCCATGTTTTCTTTAACTGTAAGATCTTCATACAATGAAAACTTCTGGCTCATGTAGCCTATGTTTTTCTTAATATCTTCATTGTGTTTATACACATCAAACCCGGCAACAGATGCTTCACCGGAGGTAGGAATCAACAAACCGCACAACATCCGCATAGCAGTCGTTTTACCGGCACCGTTAGCTCCCAGGAATCCGAATATTTCTCCCCGCATCACATCAAAGCTGATGGTATCCACTGCCGTGAAATGGCCAAAACGTTTGGTGAGATTACGGGCCGATATGATCACTTGTTCAGGCATCTGTATGTTCCATTAAATTCATAAAACAATCTTCAATTGTTGGAACGGATTGAATCAGTTCCAGCTCTGCATGTCCTTTTCCTTCGAGATATTGCTGCAACAATTGCTTCTCAGTTCCGTTCTTCAGAATTACATGATGATAAATTCCGGAGGGATAAGCATGTGAAACTTCAGGCATCGCTTTCAGGTCATTCAACAACCGGTACATTTGATTCGCCCTCACCCCCCATAATGTATGCTTAAAAGATGTAACAATCTTTTCCGGAGTATCAATGGTGAGAATTGAACCGGATTGCATCAATGCCACCCGATCGCACATACCTGCCTCATCCATATAAGGAGTAGATACCAATATGGTGATTCCCTGTTCTTTCAATCGCTTTAACATCTCCCAGAATTCCTTTCTTGAAACTGCATCAACACCTGTGGTAGGTTCATCGAGAAATAAAATAGTGGGACGGTGAATCAATGCACAGCTCAACGCCAGTTTCTGTTTCATGCCACCGGATAATTTACCGGCCCTGCGATGTTTAAATGGTTCAATCTGGGAATAAATATCTTTAATGAGATCGTAGTTCTCTTCAACTGACGTATTGAAAATAGTAGCAAAGAACTGCAGATTTTCAATTACTGATAAATCCTGGTACAAAGAAAAACGTCCGGGCATGTAACCTGATATTTTACGTATTGCTTTGTAATCTTTCTCCGTATCAAATCCTTCTACAGTTGCCTTACCGCTATCGGGCAACAGCAATGTGGTGAGAATGCGGAACAGAGATGTTTTCCCGGCACCATCCGGACCAATAATCCCAAACAACTCACCTTTACTCACTTCAAATGAAATATCATTTAAAGCAGTAATTGTTTGCTTCTTATCCGGATAAGTTTTGATAATATGTTCAACAGAAACAGCTTTCATCAGTTGATTTATTGAAACTGAACTTCACCATACATACCAATCCTCAGGAAACCATTATTAGCCACATTGATTTTAATGGCATACACAAGATTGGCACGTTCTTCTTTTGTCTGAATGGTCTTGGGCGTAAACTCAGCCTTATCGGAAATCCAGCTGATCGTTCCCGTTAGTGTCTTATACTGATCTTTCCCATTATCAATCAATACTTTTACCTGCTGCCCCAGCTTTATCTTCGCCAGCTGATCTGCAGTAACATACGCCCTCAGCTTCATGACACGCATATCTGCAATTTTATATAAGGCTTTGCCTGCATTGGTTACTTCCCCCGCTTCGGCATATTTGGTCAATACCGTTCCGCTGACAGGATTTACTATAGCCGAACGTTTCAACTGATCGTTGAGTTGCGCTACTCTTTTCTCCAACGGTTTTGCTTCGCTGAGAATTCCCCTGTTTTGTGTATTCACATTGCTTTGTTGCACACGGATTTGCTGACGGGTTACCTCCATCTGTTTTTTCACCACATCAATCTGTGCATTGATATCGTCGAGTTGTTTTCCGGTTGCCGCATCCTGTTTCAGCAGGTTTTCAATCCGTTGTTTTTCGTGCAGCAGGTTGCTGAGTTGTGATTGCTGAACATCTAACTGGTGCTGCAGTAAAGTTACCTGCGGACCAGCATCAGCCGTTTTTTCACCCAATGAATGAATACTTGCTTCCACCTGTTCCTTCTGAAGATTCAGGTTGGCAGCATCAACCATACCAACAATACTATCGGCAGGAATGGTATCCCCTTCGTTCAGATTTAACGATAAAATTTTACCAGGCACTTCAGAAGAAACAATCACTTCTGTTGCTTCAAATGTACCGGAAGCATCATAGTTATTTCCGTTTCTGTTACAGGCAGCCAATAAAACAGCAGCACCTAAAATAGTTGTAATGAGTCGCATATATTTATTTCCCTTTAATCGTTTGATAATTGATTTTAGCTTGCACCAGTTGTACACGATGAATAATTAATGTTTGCCTGGCCTGGTCTTCTGCATTCACTTCACGCAGATAATCATTCGCCGTAATCACTCCGTTTTCCAATTGAGCCTTGGCGGCTTCTTTTACTTTTTCACGCAGATCAATAATTTCAAGATCTTTTGCAATCAATTGATTGATTTTGTCAACCTCTGCCTGTTGTTGTTTCAATTGTGTATTGGTATTGAGAAGAAAAGCATCCTGTTGAACAGATACATTTTTCTTATTGATTTCAATTAGTTGCTTCTCCCGTTTCGCCGTGTACAATCCGCCAAAAGCCCAATTAAATCGTACTCCCGTGATATAGAAAGGACTGAATTGATTGTCAAGCATGTTCAAACCCGGACGTCCATACCCACCCTGAAAAAAGAAACTGGCTTTGGGAAGATTCTTTGCCTGGATAAGATTCGCTTGTCCGCTGAAAAACTGATTTTGTTTTTGAAACAGGGTTAATTCAGGACGATTCACAGAAGCATCCACAACATCCATAACCGCAGGAGATTCAAATACAGTTGTTTCATTATAAGATTCGCCGGTAAACAAACTCAATACATCCAGCAGCCCTTTACGGGAAGCTTTCAATTCAATTACCCGTTGATCTGTTTTAAGCAGTTCGGCCTGCAATAACAATAAATTGGACCTGAAAGCCACACCGTTGTTCACCTGTGCTTCCACTTTCTTAATACCAGTGCCCAGGTCTTTCCGTATAAGCTCAGTTTGTTTTAATTGTTCATCGATATAAAGGATGCTTACATAAATCTGGTTGATGCGGTCCGTTAGTTTGTACAACTCCACCTCAATTTTCTGGTCTTCCACTTCTGCATTTAACTGCTGCATGGTTTTCTGCTGTTTGATCACACCCCCATCCCAGATCACCTGGTTTACATCTGCCACTACTTTGTACTGATCTTTCGAAGGTGGCTGAATGGAAATGCCCGGAACCGGCACACTCACTTTTGTAACATCCGACTGATATGTGGCTTGTCCGCTCAATGATAATTGCGGCAGATACCCTTTATTGAGATTTTCAATGGTAATCTCCTTCGTCTGACGCACCAGGTCTTTTTGTTTGATCAACGGATAATTTTCCCGGGCGAGTTGGTTAACCTGCTCCAGTGTCACCGTTTGTGCCGAAACAGCACCACCGGATAGTAACAGGATAAAAAACCATTTTTTCATACTATATTATCGTTTGATAGATTGAATAATAAATGCGGGTACTTCTTTTTTGCGCTGCTCCATAAGTACAGCAAATTCTTTGTCACTGATTTTGGTAAGGAACTGAAGCATAGGCTTACCAATGAATGGAAAAATGCACATACTCATAAGATTCATCACCAGGTGAGCCGGATGAATAGGGCGAATAGTTTCTGCTTTCACTTCCTCTTCTATCTGTATGAATAACGACTTCAGGTTCGGCTTCTGATGACTCCAGATACGTTTTAAAAATTCGTCAGGTTGACGATTAAGTTCATTCAGAATAAAAAGCGGCATGTAAGGGTTGGCGATGAGAAAATTCAGGTACTCTTCACAGAAGATTTCAATTTTCTTAAAGAAAGGTGTGTCTGATTCAATCACTCTGTTAAGACGTGGAATAAAACGTATAAAGGCCTCGCTGAACACTTGCTCAAACAAGACATCCTTACTGGTAAAATAATAATGCAACAACGCCTTATTGATTCCCGCTTCAAGAGCAATATCCTGCATGCGGGCACCATCCATTCCTTTCTCAAGGAAGATCTTTCGGGCTGCTTCCAGTATTTTATCCCGGGCACTTGTATCAGCAACTGTTTTAACCATTCAGTTTAACCATTTGGTTAACAAAGGTAGGCAAGATTCTTTCACGGGCAAATAAACTTTAACCAAATGGTTAAATACTGAATTGATACACTCTTGAAAGCATGTTGGCTTACTCTGAAAAATGGATCCTTACTCGGCCCAACTCATCGTATAATTTCGGTTCTCCAGTTCCAATGCCTGCCTGGTAAGCATGAGCGGACGAAAGGTATCCACCATCACCGCCAGTTCCTTCGTTTCCTTTGCTCCAATACTTTTTTCTACAGCTCCGGGATGGGGGCCATGTGGTATACCTGCCGGATGCAGGGTGATCATACCACGGGTTACGTTCTTGCGACTCATAAAATCGCCATCCACATAATAAATCACTTCATCGCTATCAATATTACTGTGATTATAAGGTGCTGGTATAGCATTGGGATGATAATCGTACAAACGGGGAACAAAACTGCACACTACAAAAGCATTGGTTTCAAATGTCTGGTGTACCGGTGGTGGCTGATGTACTCTTCCGGTGATGGGTTCAAAATCATGAATGGAAAAAATATAAGGATAACAACATCCATCCCAACCCACCACATCAAAAGGATGAGTTCCATAGTGCAAACCATATAACATTCCTTTCTTCTTCGCACGGATGAGGAAATCACCTTTTTCATCAAACGTCTGCAGATCCTGTGGCGGACGGATATCACGTTCACAATAAGGCGAATGCTCCATCAGCTGGCCGTATTTACTCATGTAACGTTTAGGAAACCGCAACGGCGTAAATGATTCCACAATAAACAAACGGTTCTTATCATCTGTAAACTCAATCTGATAAATGGTTCCCCGGGGAAGTACAATATAATCGCCGTATGAAAAAGGCAACTGTCCGTATTGTGTTTTCACCACACCACTCCCCTCGTGTACAAAAATCATTTCATCACCATCTGTATTCTTATAGAAATACTCTTTGGTACCCGATGTGGGTGCCGCCAATACAATATGACAATCACTGTTCACCAATACAGGCACACGGCTTTCCAAGAAATCACCACCGGGCTTCAGATGAAAGCCTTCAAAGCAGCGGTGCTGCAGCATCTTTTCTTCGGCCACCTGCGGACTTACATCCACCTGAGGTTCTGTTTTAATGATCTGTGTGGGTGGATGGCAATGATACAGCAGAGAATAATCATCACTGAATCCTTCGGTGGAAAATAATTGTTCGCTGTACAAACCACCATCGGGCTTGCGGAACTGTGTATGTCGTTTATGCGGAATGTTTCCGAGTTTATAGTAGTAAGGCATGTTTAAGAAATTGTAAGTTGTAGGTTATAAGTTGTTATCAAAGCATAAAGCGCAATGCTTAATGCCTAAGGCTGATGGCAACTACAGGTTCTGAAGTGCTGCATTTTGCATTCAGCATTGAGCATTCAGCATTCAGCATTTTGCATTTTGCATTTTGCATTCAGCATTGAGCATTCAGCATTCAGCATTTTGCATTTTGCATTTTGCATTTTGCATTGATCATTAATCATCATCAGCATGAAAACATATTTCCACCTGCGTTTATCAATCCAGTAAAGAAAATTCCGGAAGAATGGCATAACAAATCGTTACTTAAAAGTAAGAAATAGGTTTGGATATGCGAATTTTGGTCTTCTCTTCTTTGACGCAGGAAAGTAAGAAAAGAGTTAAACGCTGAGATATGACACGGATTGGTTTATTATCAGACACACATGGTTACCTGGACGATTCTGTTGCTGAACATTTTTCAACATGCGATGAAATATGGCATGGCGGGGATTGGGGAAGTTTGGAGGTGGTTGATAAGTTGAAAGAGTTAACGAAGTTGACGAGTGTAAAGATAATTCGTGGCGTTTATGGGAATATCGACGGACAGGAAATACGCAGCCTCTACCCTGAACAATTGGTCTTTCACTGTGAAGAAGTAAAAGTAATGATCCGCCATATTGGTGGTTATCCTCCCAAATACAATCCGGATACAAGAAAAGAATTACAAATTCATCGTCCGCAACTCTTCATCGCCGGTCATAGTCACATTCTGAAAATTATGTATGATGATCAACTGCAATGCCTGCACATGAACCCCGGTGCTGCCGGTAAACAAGGCTGGCATAAAATGAGAACCCTCATTCGTTTTGTGATCGATGGAAAAAACATGAAAGATTGTGAAGTGATTGAACTGGGGAAGAAGTAATAAGTAGTAAGTTTTAAGTTGTAGGTTATAAGTTATGAGCGAAAATAAAAACAGGTTGAAAAATAATCTTTTCAACCTGTTAACTTAAAACGTTTCAACCAGCAACTACATTCCCGGGAACCAGGGACGGCCAATACCTTCACGGAACGGCCAGGGAACAGCTGCAAGAATAAGCAACAAAGCAATTACATACAGAATGGTGGCAGCTTTGTAGTTGAGTTTTTTTGCTTTACCCCTGGCTATTGTAATCAGTACTATGGCAATCACCATAGCACTGATATGTTCCACCACCCAGAAACGGGCAAAACTATCTTTCATCACAGCACCCATTCCTCCCAGGTTTTCAATCATATGAAAGCCCACTACTTCGCTATTGAAATACTGGAACAATCCCAGCAACAGGGTTATATGAGCTGAAATGAGCAACCAAAGGCTTGTCTTTGTAATCTTTTCATTCTTCGTAATTGCCTGTATCAATGAAAGCAATAACAGAATGATAATGATCCAGCGTAATGCGTTATGCAGGTGTAAGAGGCCGTTATACATAAATTAAATTTTTTACAAATCTAAATGATTTAAAAAGAATTGTATCGTCAATACTATTCCACCCAATCGGCAATAAAAATATTCGTATCTCTTGTGCCGCCGTTATTGCGGTTGCTGCAAAAGACAATCTTTTTTCCGTTAGGGCTGAACATAGGGAACGCATCAAATCCTTTATCCCGACTGATCTTTACGAGATTGGTTCCGTCTTCATTCATGGTGTATAAATTGAACGGAAATCCACGTTTGTATTCGTGGTTACTGGCAAAAATGATACGCTTACTATCGGGCATATAGGCAGGCGCCCAGTTTGCTTGTCCGAACGAAGACACTTGTCGCTGGTTCGTTCCGTCTGCATTGGCCACCCACACTTCCATATTGGTTGGCGCTACCAATCCTTCAACTAACAGATCCTTGTATTCTTTGATTTCGGCTTCTGTTTTGGGACGTGAAGCACGCCAGATAATTTTCTTTCCATCGGGACTGAACCAGGCACCACCATCATAACCCAGCTGATTCGTAATCTTCACCTCCTTACCGGTTTTCAGGTTCATAATATACAGATCAATATCACCATCTTTTGTGCTGGTATAGATCATCTTTGTACCGTCGGGCGACAGCGTTGCTTCTGCGTCATACCCCTTACTATGTGTAAGTTGTTTTACAATTTTTCCGTTAAGGTTGGCCATGAAAATATCATAACTATCATATAAAGGCCAGATATATTTGTTGCCGTATTTTCTTCTGTCGGGTACCGGCGGACAAGTATCGGCACTCAGATGAGTAGAAGCATATATGATGTGTTTTCCATCCTTAGTAAACGTACCGCAGGTGGTTCTTCCTTTTCCGGTGCTAACCAGCCGGGGTTCAAATTTTTCGCTGGGCCTGGTGGGAACTTTTGCGATATACATCTGATCGCACATGATGCCTTCCTTAGGATTTGTTTTCTGGAAGATGAGCCATTTGCCATCGAAGCTGAAATAAGCTTCTGCATTATCTCCACCAAAAGTGAGCTGACGGATATTTTTAAAATGATGCTCTTCCGGATAAAGTAACGTATCGCCGTTCTGGATAGTACCTGTTAAAGGTGCATGGAAACGGAATGCGGTAAGCACTGCAATCAAAAGAAAAAATACAGAAACGAACAGAAGCCTTTTCATCATTACTATTTTTTTGCAAATGTATCAGTTAAGAACCTGTAAAATTCAACCATTTGTCAAAAGCCCGTCAATTAAATTGAGTAAATTTGCCGCATGTTCAATATCAAGACCTTGTTACTGTTTAGCAGTACCCTCATCATTACCGCCTGTAACAATACAGGAACGAATAAAACTCCGGCAACAGATACCACTGCGCAAAACCCGGTAACTGTCCTTGAACAGCAAATTGAAAAAGACAGTGTCTCGGCCGACAGCCTGAGGCCCCAACTGGTGGAAAAGCTGGTGGAGGCCGGACAATATAAAAAAGCATTGCTCCACATCAACAAACTTTTGGCGAAAGACACGGCCAATCCCGGCTTCCTGTATATGAAAGCCGATGCACTGGAACGCATTGGGGATACGGTTGCTGCGATTGCACACTATGAAAAAGCATTGCATACTGCCGGAATTTTTACCGATGCTCAGTTCAGGGCTGCGAATTTGTATGCAGAAACAGGAAATGCAAAAACAATAGCCATTTGTGATGATTTATTACAACAACCGGGAGGTATACGTATGCGTTCCGATATACTTATGATCAAAGGGATTTATTATTCCAACAAACACCAGTACCCGCAAGCAATTGCCATTTATGATCAGATCATAAAAGAAGATTATTCCTATCTGAATGCTTATATTGAAAAAGGGTTGGCTTATTACGATCAGAAAAAATTCAAAGAAGCCCTTGAGATTTTCAGAATGAGTACCACGATAAAGAATAGCTTTGCAGATGGTTATTACTGGATGGCCAAAACAGAAGAGCAACTGAACCGGACGGAAGACGCCACCAATAATTACAAACGGGCACTTGCATTGGATCAATCGCTGGAAGAAGCCAGAACAGCATTGAAACGCTTAGGTGCCATCAACTAACTTCAAAAAGATTTATATGCCCATTGTAGCCCCTTCTCTTTTATCGGCCAATTTTTTGAACCTGCAGGCAGATTGTGAAATGCTGAATGCCAGCGAAGCCGATTGGTTTCACCTGGATGTGATGGACGGACGATTTGTACCCAACATCAGCTTTGGGCCAATGGTCATTGAATTCATCCGGAAAGCTACCAGCAAAACCTGCGATGTGCACCTGATGATTGAAGAACCGGAGAAATATGCAGAAGCTTTTCAAAAAGCAGGTGCCGATATTTTAACTGTACACTACGAAGCATGCACCCATCTCCACCGCAATATTCAACAAATCAAATCGCTGGGAATGAAAGCCGGTGTGGCTATCAACCCACATACTCCCGTGAGCTTGCTGAAAGATATACTGGGCGATATTGACCTGGTTTGCATGATGAGTGTAAATCCGGGATTTGGCGGACAAACCTTTATTCCGCAAACCATCCATCGTATCCAGGAACTGAGAAAAATGATTGATGAACAGTGCTTGAAAGTTGATATTGAAATTGACGGAGGAGTTACGGTAGAGAATGCAAAATCGATAATTGATGCAGGCGCCACGGTGCTTGTAGCCGGGAATACAGTATTTAAATCCGCCAACCCAACTGCAACTATCAGCCAATTAAAAAATATCCGCTGAGGATTTTCGTTAGAGAGAATAACTTAGTTTTAATGTTCATGAAGGCATCCAGAACCTTACTGCTCCTGTTCGTTTGTTTGTTAACCAGTGTAATTACGATTGCACAAAAAAAACAGGCTACTGTTACCGGCAAAGTGCTGGATGAAAATGAAAACCCTTTACCCAAAGTTACTGTAACCATACTGGGCCGTTCCTCCGGTACCATCACCAATGATTCGGGCTATTTTAAAATCACAGTGCCGGCAGATAAAGCTTTCGCTCTCATTTTTTCATATACGGGTTATCGTTCGGAGCAACGGAATTTCTTTCTGAATGAAAGTGAGGAAGAACAGGTTGTATTAAGGCTGGAACGTGGCACAAAAGAATTAACTGAGATTACAGTAAAAGACGACCGTATACGTACTGAGGCATCCGCCATACGCATTAACCCGAAAAATGCATTGCAATTACCTTCCACTACCGGCGGCATTGAAGCATTGATTAAAATATTTGTGGGAAGTAATAATGAACTCACTTCGCAATATTCGGTTCGTGGTGGCAATTATGACGAAAACCTCATTTATGTAAACGATTTTGAAGTGTTTCGCCCCTATCTTGTACGCCAGGGCCAGCAGGAAGGATTGAGTTTTATCAATTCTGAAATGGTGCGGAATGTAACTTTTTATAACGGTGGCTTTCAGTCGAAGTTTGGCGATAAGATGAGTTCTGTACTCGACATTCAGTACAAACGCCCCAAAGGATTCGGTGGCTCGGCTTATGTTTCTTTTCTGGAACAAGGAGTTCACCTCGAAGGCTCATCCAAAGACGATAAAGTAACGTATATCGTCGGAGCAAGAAACAGGAGCAACCAAAGCTTACTCAGCAGTCAGCAGGTGAAAGGAAATTATGTTCCCTCCAGCAACGATGTGCAGGCATATATCACCTGGCAACCAAAAACAAAATGGTTGTTTGAGCTGATGGCCAATTCCTCACAAACCAAGTTCAAACTGAATCCGGAATTCAGTAACCAGACTTCCTCTGTATTCTCACCTTATTTCACAGCCAACCTGGGACTGGATGTATATTTTGCAGGCGCTGAAGTGGACCAGTACAGCACCAATATGATTGGACTGGCCACCACCTATCAGCCAAGGAAAGAATTGAAGCTGAAGTGGATGATCAGCCGGTTCGATAACAATGAACGGGAATCATTTGATATAGCAGGTGCCTACTTATTTGGCGAACGTGATTTTGATCGGAGCAAAAGCACATTTGGTTTAATTGTAAATCCGCTTGGGGCAGGCGTTTTTCAGAACTTTGCACGCAACCGCCTCAACATACAGGTGTATAATGCAACGCATAAAGGAAGCCTGGAAAAAGGAAAACATTTTTATCAGTGGGGACACAGCATTGAGCAACAAATCATCAAAGACCAACTCAACGAATGGGAAATGCAGGATAGTGCCGGCTACACACTACCCTTCAACCCCAACCTGTTAAGCTTCAGCAAAGTCATAAAATCAAAAGCTTCTTTATCATTTACAAGATTTCAGGGATATGTACAGGACAATATCGTACTGAACGACTCTTTAAAAATGACCTTGCAGGTAGGGCTTCGTTACAACTACAACACCTTAAATAACGAATTCCTTTTACAACCAAGAGTACAGTTTGCCATGAAACCACAATGGAAAAGAGATGTGGTGATCAGGGCTGCTGTTGGCGCTTACCATCAACCTCCATTCTATCGGGAACTTCGTCGTTATGACGGAACCGTAAACGAAGCTGTAAAAGCGCAAAAGAGCTGGCAGGTGGTGGCAGGAATCGATTATAATTTCAAAGGATGGGGCGGCCGGCCTTTTAAACTGCAAACAGAAGCCTATTATAAACACATGTGGGATGTGGATCCCTATGATGTAGACAATGTGCGTATCCGCTACTTTGGCAACAACAATGCAAAAGCATATGCAACAGGTATAGAAACCAGGATATTTGGCGAATTAGTAAAAGATGCCGAAAGCTGGCTGAGCATTGGTTTCATGCGCACGAGGGAGAACCTGGATAACGATCAATGGTACAATTACAAACTGGATTCATTGAATCAACCCTATGATAGTGTATTGGTACAAGGTGGCTGGTTCCGCCGTCCAACTGATCGCTTCCTCACAGTTGGGATGTTTATTCAAGATTACCTGGCTACCAATAAGAACTTCAAATTTCACATGAACCTTTTGTATGGAACCAATCTACCTTACAATATTCCTAACAGCGTGAAATACCGTAATGCATTAATTATTGACCCCTACATACGTGTGGATTTTGGTTTCAGCGCTTTATTGCTCGATGCAGAAAAGAGTAACCGGAGAAGCCATAGTCCGTTCCGGAATTTTCAGAATATCTGGGCAAGCCTTGAAATCTTCAATGTCATTGATCGTCCCAATACCATCTCTTACATGCTCATCAAAGATTTTTCAAACACACTGTTTACGATTCCCAACCGGTTAACTCCCCGTCTGGTGAATTTTAAAATTGTGGCCCGCTGGTAATCAGCCAAGCAGTTTTTCAAAGCGTTTCAATTCACTTTTCTCAGCTACCGAAAACAATTCATCGTTATCATATTTTGCTTTAAAGAACAAAACTCTTTTGTGTTGCGGATATTTCTGCAAAATAGCGTTGATCACTCTTCCTGTATCTTCATCTTTTATAAACACAGGTGTGGCTTCCGATGGTTTGGATCGTTCTCTTGTTGGCTTCTTTAAAATGATCGCTTCCAGTGTTGCCAGTTTAGGTGCCGGAATATCCTGCACCTTCAATGCTTTCTGGTACAAACCTTCCAATTGCTTTTTGCTTAAGCCTCCCCGCTCTTCATATTGCTGAGCAAGACTGGCAACAAAAGAAGAGTCAGGCCTTGCCTTCAGCATCAGTTGCAATACATCTTTGATCACGTCCACTCCGGGCTTCTTACGAATCATACCTGCAATGTAAGAAAGCTGATAGTAATTTGATAACAGAATGATCAAATGTGTATCCGCTCTAACATTCTAACTTACAGTTTCCACACGCTGTGAATAAGTAACCTTGTAAAATATAAATTGTAAAGATTAATATTGAAACAGGATGGGTATTTAGTATAAAAACGACCGGTATCATATTTGTGAACATTGATTGTTGTGTTACTGCCTGAAACCAAAACACAACCGTCAGCAAAAATGAAAACGCTTTGACTGAAACAATCATTAACCTCGAAACCGTAAACCCTATTGAGTTCTTTGGTGTTAACAACGGTAAACTCGACCTACTCAAAAAGAAATTTCCACTCTTAAAAATTTTATCCCGGGGCACTCAGATCAAACTGAGCGGAAGCCCTGAACAAGTGGAACAGGCAAAGGAAAAAATTGATTTGCTTGTCTCCTACCTGGAACGAAACGGACAACTCAGCGAAAATTATTTTGAACAGATTCTTGGCGGCGACGATCAGGAAACGGTGGATCATTTTGTGGAACGGCATCCCAGCGATGTACTGGTGTTTGGCCCCAATGGAAAAACAGTCAGGGCCAGAACACAGAATCAGAAACGTATGGTAACAGCCTGCGATAAAAATGATATCGTATTCGCTATCGGGCCGGCAGGTACCGGTAAAACATATACGGCTGTTGCATTAGCTGTACGTGCTTTAAAGAACAAACTGGTAAAGAAAATCATTCTTACCCGTCCGGCTGTAGAAGCAGGTGAAAGTCTTGGTTTTTTACCAGGCGACCTCAAAGAAAAGATTGACCCTTATCTGCGTCCCTTATATGATGCACTAGATGACATGATTCCTGCCGATAAGCTGGGCTATTATATGAGTACCCGTGTCATTGAAATTGCACCATTAGCTTACATGCGTGGACGAACACTGGATAATGCATTCATCATCCTTGATGAAGCACAGAACACCACCAACCTTCAGTTGAAAATGTTCTTAACACGTATTGGTGCCAATGCAAAAGCAATTATAACTGGTGATCTTACACAGGTGGATCTTCCCAAAAATCAGCGAAGCGGTTTGGAAAAAGGGATCCAGATTCTGAAAAATATTGATGGCATTGCGCACATTGAACTCGATGAAGAAGATGTGGTACGTCACCGATTGGTGAAAGCCATCATCAAAGCTTACGACAGAGATCATAAGCAGGAACAGGAACGGCATGGATAATCAACTATGATACAAACCGGCGATCCCGCCCTGTTCATTCAGGCGGGATTCTTTTTTAACGTAGTTATTCATCATCACTTCTTTGCAATACGGTGCTTTGCCTGTAATTTTGAATGAATGGATTCCATTATGAAAAGAATCATAGTACTATTGGGCGTTGCAGGATTTCTTTTTTCTGCCTGCGGCGATAAAAAAGAACGTCCGGATGATGCATTGGAAACAGCCCGTGAATTCATCCGCAGTTCATTGAATGGTGAGTACGGATGGGCTCGTGAACTGATGCTGAAAGACAGTATCAATAATTTTGAGCTGGATCAGATCGAAAAGAAATACAAAGACGATATGAGCGCTTCTGATAAAGAAGGTTATAAAAAAGCTTCTATCATCATACATTCGGTTGATAATGTAAGCGACTCTGTAGTGATTGTGAACTATTCCAATTCTTACAAAAACAAACAAATGCCGGTTAAAGTAGTTAGAAAAGATGGGCTGTGGCAGGTAGATCTCAACTACACTTTCACCGGCAACCTCTGATTCTCATGTTGAAAAATGTAATGCTTGTAGCAGCAGGTGGTGCATTAGGAAGCGTAGGTCGCTACCTGATGGCACAAATGCTACGCACCCAACATTTTCCATGGGCAACATTCCTCGTTAATAGTATTGGTTGTTTTATCATTGGTGCCGTATTGGCCGTATCGCTCCGCAACTCCGGTTTTGAACAAAACTGGAGATTATTCCTCGCAACAGGTATTTGCGGCGGTTTCACCACTTATTCTGCTTTTTCATTGGAAATGCTGAGTATGCTGCAACAAAACCGCATCTTTCTGTTCGCTATATACCTGTTGGCAACTGTAGTGATCGGGCTCATTGCCACCTGGCTGGGCTACACCCTTTTCAAGTAATCCATTTACCGGTATTTTCCCCTGCTTATATTGGATTTTGGCTATTGGACATTTTTCAGGTACTTCGCAGACTGAAAAGTGAAGTTCGTTATGAGTCAACCTAATAAAAAAGATGCGCTGGGCAAGGGAATCAGATCCCTGCTGCAAAGTATTGATGAAGACCTGAAAACCACAGCCGGGCAACTAAAACCCGAAGTGAAAGAAGTGGCTACAGGAGTCATCCGTATTTCTGTGGATGATATTGAAATCAATCCCAAGCAGCCCCGTCATGATTTCGACAAACAATCACTCGATGAACTGGCAGAATCTATCAGACTGCACGATATCATTCAACCAATAACCGTTTCACGTAGTGGTAATAAATACCGGTTGATTGCCGGTGAACGCAGATGGAGAGCCAGCAAACAAGCGGGATTAAAAGACATCCCCGCATATATACGCCAGGCAAACGATACCGAACTACTGGAATTAGCCTTGCTGGAAAACCTGCAACGGGAAAATCTCAATCCCATTGAAATCGGACTCAGTTACAAACGCCTGATGGAAGAACTGGATTATACACAGGAACAAGTGGCCGAGCGCATGGGTAAAGACCGCACCACCGTTACGAATTATATTCGTTTGCTCAAACTTCCACCGGATATTCAAACAGCAGTGCGTTCGGGCAACCTGAGTATGGGTCATGCACGTGCCCTGATCAATGTAGATACAGTAGATAAACAACTCTACATTTTTAAAGAAGTAACCGACAAAGATCTTTCTGTCCGCCAGACAGAAAATCTTGTAAAACAATTGTACAAACTCAACCCTGTTAAAAAAGAGGTAAAGAACGATCTGCAACAGGCCTTCCGTAAAATAGAAGATAACTTAGCTTCTCAATTCAACACGAAAGTGAAGCTGAAACATTCTAAAAAAGGAAACGGCACCATTACCATTGAATATTTTTCGCTGGAACAGTTCAACCATATTCTCAAGCAACTGGGCGTAGGCGTTGATTAATTTACAAACAGAGCGTAAGCAGTGAGCAATCATTCAACCAAGAAACATTTATTATCTGTCCTGCTGTGTTGCTTGCTGGCAATGGGTACAACAGCCCAGCAAAACAACAAGCGTTCATCTGTTCCAACCGATACCAACACCGTTACTAAAAAAGATACCTCTAAAATTTTTATTCATTCTCCCCGCACAGCCACCATCCGTTCTGCTATGATTCCCGGATGGGGACAGGCTTACAATAAAAAATACTGGAAAATCCCACTTGTGTACGGAGCATTAGGCACTTGTGTTGGATTCTTTATTTACAACCGGAATGAATATGTGGCAGCACGTGATGCTTACCGCTATATGATGGATAGCGATCCTTCAAACGACGCACTCATAGCTCCTAAGTTTCGTCCCATTGATCCGGAAGCAGTACGCCAATACAGAAACGCTATACGGCAGAATGTAGATTACTCCGTTCTTGCATTCCTGGTATGCTGGGGATTGAATGTGGTGGACGCCACTGTTGATGGCCATTTGAATTCGTTTGAAGTAAATGATAATTTATCATTGCGCATCAAACCCGGTTACCAACCGCAAACGCAGCAGAAGTCGGTTGGACTGGTATTCACTTTCGGAAGCAAACAAACACGTTAATAGTAAATCTGCAACAATGAAAATTGCATTAATCGGTTACGGCAAAATGGGAAAAACGATTCATGAAATCGCCAAACAGCGGGGGCATGAAGTGGTACTGATCATTGATCTTGATAATGCACAGGACCGCACAGTTGAAAATATCCGTAAAGCAGATGTGGTGATAGAATTTACCACACCTCATACGGCATTTGATAATGTAACTTTCTGTTTGTCGAACCAGGTTCCGGTTGTTTGTGGTTCCACAGGTTGGTTAGCCCGGCTGGAAGAAGCCAAACAAATTGCCGCCGCTCACAAAACAGGTTTGATTGTTGCCAGTAATTTCAGCGTGGGTGTAAACATTTTCTTTGAAGTGAATAAACGCCTGGCCCAGCTTATGAGCCATCAATCTTCCTATGATGTAACGATGAAAGAAATTCATCACACACAAAAGAAAGATGCGCCAAGTGGTACCGCCATCACTCTTGCCGAACAAATACTGCAGGAAATAACCCGCAAACAAAAATGGGTGAACGAAGAGGCAAAGTCGCCCGATGAACTCAGTATCATCAGCGAACGCATAGACCCGGCACCCGGTACACATAGCATCTGCTACAGTTCCGAAGTGGACGATATTGAAATCATCCATACAGCACATAACCGCACCGGTTTTGCTTTAGGTGCTGTGTTAGCCGCCGAATTCCTGAAAGGGAAAGAGGGATTTTTTGGAATGAAAGAAGTCCTTAACTTGTAAAGGTGATACGCCTGTTTCTTCAACGAATTCTTTTATTGAGCCTGCTGGTCCCTGCAATTCCGATGCAGGCGCAGATGCATGTGATTGACAGCCTGAAATCAGTTGTTAACAGCAGCACCTCCGACGAAAAAAAATTGCAGGCACATATACTGTTGAGTTCACGTTTGTGTACAGTGAGCTTTAATGAAACAATTGCTGTGGCCGATAACGGAATTGAACTGGCAAACAAACTGAAGGATTCCTTTGCATTGGCAGAATTAAACCGCAACAAAGGAATTGCCAATTACTTCAAAGGAGATCTTGAAAAGGCAGCCAATCTTTATTACTACGCAGCCGGCATTTATGAGCGCAACAATAAACGGAAAGAACTTGCTTACGTATTAAATGATATTGCGAAACTGTATCGGAAAACCAGGGACCTGAAGCGTGCTAAAATTATTTACGATCGCTCCCTTACCCTTTTCCAAACATTAAAAGATTCCAGCGGTATTCAAATGATCCTGAATGAAAGCGGTGTTGTTTATGAATACCAGGGCAATTACAAAGAAGCATTACGCAGGTACCAGGCTTCCTTGCAAATGGCAAATATTCTCAAAGACACTATGGGTAAAAGCTGGTGCTTCAGTTTTATTGGGGGCGTGTATTTATTGCAAAACCGTTTTAAAGAAGCAGAAGATTATCAACTACGTGCCTTAGCTATACGTCAAACAAAAACAGACACATTTGCACTTGCATTAAGCTACTCCGACCTTGGAATACTTTACAGCACATGGGGCAAGTATGACCGTGCCAAATACTATTTTGACCAGAGCATTTTCCTGGCAGAAAAAATGCAATACAAAGAACTTCTCTCTAACAACTATGCAGAGATGAGTAAGATGGCAAACATGACCGGAGATTATAAAACAGCATTGGACTATTTCACATGGCATACCCAATTAAAAGATTCGCTTTTTGCCGAACAGAAAACCAGGCAAATAGAAGAGATCAGTACTATTTATGAAACCAGCAGGCGGGAACAACAGATCAGCGAACAACAAAATGCCATCAGCAACCGTAACCTCTTACTTGCACTTGCTGCGATTGTAATCCTTGTTGGTTTGTTTATTGCCTGGTTGCTCAACAACCGGTATAAAGTAAAACAACAACTGCGACTGCAAACTGAAATCATGCACCAGCAGGAACTTGCCGCCTCTGCCATTCTTGAAGCCGAAGAAAAAGAACGTACCAGAATTGCACAGGACCTACATGATGGTGTGGGACAAATGATGAGTGCCGCACGAATGAACCTCTCTTCCTTCTATAACAATATCAACATCCCACAGGACGAAAGCAAGTCGCTTTCAAATATTATTAAACTGGTAGATGATAGTTGTAAAGAAATACGAACAGTATCTCACAGCATGATGCCGCTTGTGCTTTCCAATAAAGGTTTGCCGGAAGCAATTGAAGAGCTATTATCCAAAATCAACCCATCTGTTTTGCAAACCCGTTTTTACAACGAAGGCTTTGCAGAACGGCCCGATAGCAATACAGAGACCATTCTTTTCCGTGTGATTCAGGAATGTATTAACAATACGTTGAAACATGCTGAAGCCTCCCATCTTGATATTTCAATAATAAAAGATAAGGAAGGCATCAGTGTTACCATTGAAGATGATGGTAAAGGGTTTGATGTACTGAGCGTGGAAGATGGAATGGGGTTAAAAAACATCCAGAGCCGGATCCAGTTCTTAAAAGGTACAGTTGAAACAGATACTGCACCCGGCCGTGGAACCTCTTATGTAATTCATATTCCCTCCCAGCCCGATCTGCGGCAGAACAATTAAATTTCCCTATTTTCGGATAAACCTTAGATTTTATATGGCTGACACCAAAATCAAATTAGCTATTGTAGATGATCATCAGATTGTAATTGATGGGCTCAACTCATTATTGAAAGGTCATGACCGCTTCGAAATTGTACTGGAAACCACACACCCTGAAACGGTACCGGATCAATTGAAGAAACAGGATGTAGATATCCTGCTCACAGATGTACAAATGCCCGTAATGACTGGTGTGGAACTGGCGAAGTTGGTAAAGAAACAATTCCCGTCCATTAAAATCATAACACTTTCCATGAATGGAGAAGGAAGCCTCGTGAACCAGATGATTGATGAAAGCGATATCAGTGGATATTTATTAAAGAACATCGGGCAGACAGAATTCCTCAACGCATTGGATAAAATTGCAGCAGGTGGTATTTACTTCAGTGAAGAAGTACTGCAGGAAATGCTCAAAGCAAGTGAACGTAAAAAAGAATCAGAAGAAAATCACCTCACCAACAGGGAAGTAGAAATTGTTCGTCTCATCGAAAAAGAATACAGCAACAAACAAATTGCGGAAGAATTATTTCTGAGTGAACGTACTGTTGAAACGCACCGCAAGAACATCTTCCGCAAAACCAAAACCAACTCTGTAATCGGGCTCATTAAATATGCGTATGAGCACAAACTGGTGTAACCTACTATTTTAATGCAAAGCCTAAACGTAACTGAATGGTATTGGATGTACCATCTGTGTTACGCTTTTTCCATCCGTCATAATGCAATGAAATATTGCTGAAGCTGCCATGGTAACCTATCCCGGCATCATATACAAAATTCGATTTAGATGAACTCATCGTTTCGTCTTTGAGCAAGCCCAAACCTGCATTGCCGGTTAAGAAAATCTTTTTAGCTGCGTAGTAACGAAATCCCGCTTTTAATGGAATCATCCGGATCTTTCCGTGAGTATTATCATCCTGATTTTTATATGAATAATAGCCGGTTGATAGTACAAAAAAAGCCTTTTTACTTCCAGTGCCAATAAATCCATCAATCCCGGATACGCTTTTATAGCCATTTTTAAAATCACCGGTAGCTCCTCCCAACACCAGGTTACCACCCAGTATGGGATTCGACTTTTGTGCGAAGATCTGCTGTGATGCCAGCATTGAAAAGAGTATCAGTCCGAGTTTGAAAAAAGATTTCATTTTCATAATTTGCTTTCGACAAAAGTATTTTTCCGCTTTGATCTTATAATACCCGCTACCACGTAATTTCGGTTTGTTAAACAAAAGATATGCTCTCCAAGAAGACTCAATACGCTTTACAGGCTCTTTCTTACATGGCTCAACAGCCAAGCAATGAACCTATTCTGATTGCCGATATTGCAAAAAAGAAAAAAATCCCTTTGAAATTCCTGGAGAACATCCTGCTTACACTTCGCAAAGATGGCGTACTGGAAAGCAAGAAAGGGAAAGGCGGAGGTTACTATTTTAAAATCAAGCCCAAACAGATTTCTTTGGCCCGTGTAATCCGTTTGCTGGATGGCCCAATCGCTCCTTTGTCATGTGTGAGCCTTCACTTTTATGAACGTTGTAAAAACTGCGACGAAAAACATTGCGGGCTGCATGATATGATGGCGAAAGTGAGAGATGCCAATCTGAAAATTCTCGAAAGCAAAACGGTTGCCGATCTCACCAAATAACAATTATGAAAACCTGCTGCATCATTGTTTCAGGAAAAGTTCAGGGAGTATGGTTCCGAAAACATACACAGGAAAAAGCGCAACAACTGAACATTGGGGGAACAGTAGAAAATCAACCAAACGGCAGTGTGAAAATTATAGCAACAGGAACAGACTCCCAACTTGAGGAATTAATTACCTGGTGCAAACAAGGTCCGCCCCGTGCAGAAGTTTCATCTGTTACTGTAGACTCCATAGAAACCATTTCGTTTCCTGACTTCAGAATCATCCGTCATTTTCTGTGAGGTAATTTCTTCAATCTTCTTTTAATAATCAGTTGCTGCAACACCAGCCATACCGGAATGAGAAGAAAAACAAATCCGCTTACGGTTGGCCATTTCATCATGGCACAAAAAGCGGCAACAACACCAATCAGGATTTCCACCAAGGCATCCTGCTTTTGAAACCGTAATACAATTGACTCGGCGGGCGACAATTGTAATTTATTCCGATGCTTCCATGCATAACTGTACAATTGGTGAAAAATAAGCCAGATGAGTGCATACCCAATGCTGAAGAATAAAATAAGCTTGGGAAAATCATCTTCCATTAAAACTGTTTTCCCCTGGTTAACCGCTTCCTCAAAATAATTGATGCCGGTAATCCATGAAAGCAATAAAGAAAACAGAAACTTAAGAGGAAATGCATAAAATAAAATCAGGATCAATAATGCAAGGTTCAGCACAATCACACGGCTGGTATTTAATCCATATGCACGGAAGTACTGGTTCTGTAAATACCAGAAAAAGAAGACCAGGCTTACCGTTGCCAGGAATGGTAGAAAATGGCTGATCGTGTATTGAAGTTCTTCATACGTATTGGGAACTTCCAATGACATAATCAAGAGTGAAACAGAAAAAGCAAATACCGCATCGCTCAATGCTTCTACCCTGAAAATTTCTGTTCCCCTGATAACGGAACCATCATCGGCATGAAATAGTTTGTGGCGTAACATAGCTGAAATAAAATTTCAAGCTAGCAGGCATTCCTTCCATGCACAATGATTCTGGTAAGTTCCCTGCTTGACCCACGACAGTCTTTACAACCGGCGAAACGTATAACGGTATGTGTAGCTGGGACTTTCAATAAATGCCACCAGCCTGTCACCGGAGCTGCGGAAGTCGAACCGGTCGAAATACCAATCAATCACACGATTGTTGTTAAAATCATACAATTGAATCCACAGCACACGAGAATGATCTGATTGTCTGTTTCCATTCTCATCATAATACACAGGCCCCTGCACATCCCGCATCTGCCAGCTACCCTGCATCAAACCATAATTATCATTATAGGCAGCCATACCGTTACTATTGAAAGAGAATTGTCCTTCCTGGTACAACGTATAAACTGTTTCGTTACTGAAGGGCCTTCGCTTCTCCACTTCGGTTAATACCCATGTACCATCTATGCGGTTTTCGGGTAACCATTTTTTACAGGAAATGAAAAGAGGAAAAGAAAGAAGAAGAATTGTGTAGAGTTTTGATTTCATAAGCTTCCTTTTCCTGTATCATCACAAACACAATACCCTGAATCGTTAGAGAAACCTTAAAAGAAAAAGCCCCGTTCAATCAATGAACGGGGCTTGTATAAATTTCAGGAACAGTATTATCCCAATTTCTTTTTCAGATTTTCATCGATTGCATCGAGGAATTCTTCTGTATAGAGATAATGATCACCGTGATTCACTTTATTACCATGAATACAAACAGCCAGGTCTTTGGTCATTTTTCCGCTTTCCACAGTTTCAATACAAACGGCTTCGAGTGCATTACAAAAATCAATGAGCGGTTGGTTACCATCCAGCTTTCCACGGAAAGCTAAACCACGTGTCCATGCAAAAATAGAAGCGATGGGATTAGTGGAAGTGGGTTTTCCTTTCTGATGTTCACGGTAGTGACGGGTTACAGTACCATGGGCAGCTTCTGCTTCCATTGTTTTACCATCAGGTGTAATCAAAACAGAAGTCATTAAACCCAGCGAACCAAAGCCCTGAGCTACAGTATCGCTTTGCACATCCCCATCATAGTTTTTACAAGCCCACACGAAATTACCATTCCATTTCAATGCGCTCGCCACCATATCATCAATCAAACGGTGTTCGTACGTAATACCGGCAGCTTCAAATTGTGCTTTGAATTCGTTCTGATAAATTTCTTCGAAAATATCTTTAAAACGTCCATCGTATTTCTTAAGAATGGTATTCTTGGTAGACAAATACAAGGGCCATTTTTTATTGAGGGCAATATTGAAACAGCTGCGTGCAAAACCAATAATACTTTCATCTGTATTGTACATGGTTAATGCAACACCATCTCCTTTGTAATTGTACACTTCAAAGACTTGTGGTTCCCCTCCATCTTCAGGAGTAAAGGTCATGGTTAATTTTCCCTTCCCTTTAATAACGGTATCGGTTGCACGATATTGATCACCAAATGCGTGGCGTCCCACAATAATAGGAGCCGTCCAGTTGGTAACCAAACGGGGAATATTGTTGATAACGATGGGTTCACGAAAAACCGTACCATCAAGAATGTTACGGATGGTTCCGTTAGGGCTCTTCCACATTTGCTTCAGGTTAAACTCTTTCACCCTTGCTTCATCGGGAGTAATGGTGGCACATTTAATACCTACACCGTATTGTTTAATGGCATTGGCTGCATCAACAGTAACCTGGTCGTTGGTTTCATCCCGGTATTCCATACCCAGATCATAATATTTAATGTCCACATCGAGGTAAGGAAGAATGAGTTTGTCTTTAATGAACTTCCAGATAATCCTCGTCATTTCATCGCCATCCAGTTCCACCACAGGGTTGGCCACTTTGATTTTTTCTGCCATTGTTGGTTATTTAAACGTTTAGAAAGAGGTTAAAAAGTCAGCAAATATAACCCTGTAAGATCAAATCTGCGCAAGGTGAAACCTAAACCTGTTGCAGGTTTTGTAACATATCGGCTGTCATTTTTGAAAGATCATATTCCGGCTTCCACCCCCAATCGTTCCGGGCTACAGAATCATCAATGCTCTGTGGCCAGCTATCGGCAATCTGCTGACGGTAATCGGGTTCATAGCTGATGGTAAAACCGGGACGGTGCTTTGCAATTTCGTTTGCAATTTCTTTGGGAGAAAAGCTGATGGCCCCCACATTATACGAATGACGGATAGAGATTTTTTCTGCCGGTGCTTCCATCAGTTCAATCGTGGCACGGATGGCATCGGGCATATACATCATGGGCAGGTAGGTATCTTCCCGCAGAAAACATTTGTACTTATTTTCTTCCAGCGCTTCATGAAATATTTCCACAGCATAATCTGTGGTACCACCGCCGGGCGCCGATTTATAAGAGATCAAACCCGGATAACGGATGCTTCTTACATCTACTCCATACCGCTGATGATAATAATTGCACCAGAATTCACCGGCATATTTACTGATGCCATAAACGGTAACAGGTTCGATAATGGTTTGTTGCGGACAATTTTGCCTGGGGCTTGTAGGGCCAAACACAGCAATGGATGAAGGCCAATACACTTTGTGCAATTTTTCTTCACGGGCAATATCCAGCACATTCAGTAAACCGGCCATATTGAGGTTCCAGGCAAGGTTGGGATTCTTTTCACCTGTTGCTGAAAGAATTGCCGCCAGCAGATAAATCTGTGTGATGTTCTGACGAATCACCTGTACATGAAGCATTTCTTTATTCATTACATCCAAGCTCACATAGGGACCCGTTCCTTCCAGTAATGGATTTTGTTCCCGCAAATCGGAGGCAATCACATTCTGGTTTCCATATATTTTACGTAGTGCCAATGTTAACTCCACTCCTATTTGTCCGGATGCACCAATCACCAGTATTTTATCTTTTACCATAGCAAGCTTTAATTGAGAGTGTAAAAATAAAGCAAATACGATCAATCGTTCGCAAGAGAAAAACTTTCCTTTGGGGCTTTCAGCAACAGAAAACCAATCATCTGCAGTCCGGGCTGTTACGGGCTCCGCTTCGCTCCGGTGTTTCGCTACGCTACACACTACCCCTTCACATCCCGCAGCGGGTGGACTGAGAATATTGACCTAGGCACTTCGCATGAACTGGCATTAAAAGCCGCATTAATCTATGTTACTATTACAAAGTGTTAATAACTTCCTCTGAAAAAAAAACAAAAAATGAGAGCAATTAATAAATTTGGACAAATTCTGTCCTAAAATGACTACCCGAAAGCAGCAAATAACTACTATAGGCGAAAAAATCAGATCAATGAGAGAAAAAGCTAATCTTTCGCTTAGAGTAGTAGCTTCAGACATTGGAATTGATACATCCCTGCTGGGTAAAATAGAACGTAACGAAAGATTGCCAACCAAAGAACAATTAAAGCAAGTTGCTGCTTTCTTTTGCGTCAATGAAAAAAACCTGATTAAAGAAATGCTGAGTGATCAGTTTGCTTACAAGATTATAGAAGAGGAAGCAGACCTTGATACATTAAAGGTAGCGGAAGAAAAAGTTGCATATTTAAAAAAGAGCAAAAACTATTGAAATGACCTATAAAGTACAAAATCTGGAACTAGACTTATTCCCTAACGAAGTAAAAGTTGAGCAGGATTACACCGCCACTTTTGCCGACAACATGAAAATGCCAATTCACAAATGGTATAGATACACCGCAGGGTTTTCAGCAGCTTGGGTAAGCGAACTTATCCGAGAAGAGATAAACAATGGACGAACAAGAATTATTGATCCATTTGCAGGTTCAGGAACTGTTCTGATTGAGAGCGAATTTGCAGGTGTTGAATCTTATGGAGTTGAAGCACATCCATATATTTATCGAATCGCAAAAGCAAAACTAAATTGGAATTATCCTGCCGATAAATTTAAAGAGAAAGCACTTACATTATTGAAAATTGCTAAAGGCAAAAAGATAACACAAACAGAATTTCCCAAACTAATAATGAGTTGCTATCCATTAGAAACTATTCAGAAATTGGAAGCACTTAAACAAACTTGGCTTGATACCAAACAAGATGAAGAAATTAAAAACTTCAATTGGTTTATCATTACTGCCATTCTTAGAACAACTTCACCCGTTGGAACGGCACAATGGCAATACATTCAGCCCAATAAAACAAAGTCAAAAGTAATTGACCCTTTTGTGGCTTTTGAATCAAAAGTTAATGAAATGTATTTGGATATGAAACGAACTCAAAATCGTTTCCAAAATGTAGTTGATTCAATTATTTTAAATGAAGATGCAAGAAACATTGAATCAATTCCAGATGGTTGGGGCGACCTTGTAATTACTTCGCCACCTTATGCCAACAATTACGACTATGCAGATGCCACAAGACTTGAAATGACTTTTTGGGGCGACATTAGCGGTTGGGCTGACTTACAAGACAACGTGAGAAAACATTTGGTGAGAGCTTGCACACAACATGTTTCAAGACTTGGCGACAGCATTGACAGCATTTTGGAAAATCCGAGATTAGACATAATTAAATCGGAACTTTTAGAAGTGTTTGGAACGCTTAAAGAAGAACGCTTAAAACATGGTGGTAAAAAGAATTATCATTTAATGATAGCTGCATACTTCAACGACCTTGCAGATGTTTTTCATTCTTTAAGACGAGTAACAAATGAAAACTGCAAAATGTGTTTCGTTGTTGGCGATTCAGCACCTTACGGAATTTATGTTCCTGTTGACAAATGGCTTGGCGAATTAGCAATATCAGCAGGTTTCAGTGATTACTCTTTTGAAAAATTGAGAGATAGAAATATTAAATGGAAAAATAGAAAACACACAGTTCCTTTACACGAAGGCAGACTTTGGATAAATAGTTAAGAAATGGCAGAATCACCAGCACATAAATTCGGACAGATAATTGGCGACCTTTTAGAATTGGCATTGGAGCCACATTTACAGAAGTTCGCAAGAAAGCATAAGCTTTACCTTGACAAGAAAGGTGAACGTAAAGCACGTTCAGGAAAGAAAGTTTCTTGGACTGATGCCAACAACAACAAACACGATTTAGACTTTGTGCTTGAACGTGGCGGAACAGAAAATAAAATAGGAATTCCTGTTGCGTTTATTGAATCTGCTTGGAGACGTTACACCAAACATTCAAGAAACAAAGCACAAGAAATACAAAGTGCAGTTTTGCCATTGGCAACCAAATATAAAAGTTCATCACCGTTTGTTGGAGTTGTGTTAGCAGGTGTGTTTACCGAAGGAGCATTGACACAATTGAAATCACTCGGTTTTGGTGTGCTTTACTTTCCATATGATTCGGTAGTAAAAGCATTTGCAAAATTCGGAATCAATGCAGACTTTGATGAGAAAACGGCAGAAGCAGATTTCAGAAAGAAAATCGAGAGTTGGAATAAACTACCCAATAAAGAAGATGTTGCCAAAGAGTTATTGAAACTGAATAAAAAGGGTGTTGACGAATTTCTTAGTTCGCTTTCTGATTCAGTTTCACGTTTCATTGAACGAATTATCATTTTACCACTTCATGGACAAGAGAACATTTCAAACAGCGTAACAGAAGCAATTGACTTTCTGAAAAAGTATTCAGAGGACAAGCCAAAACTTCCGTTAAGCAAATACGAAATCATTATCAAATACAACACTGGCGACAGAATTGAAGCGAGTTTTAAGGATAAGAAAGACTCAATAAAATTTTTGGAGACGTACCTGTGAAACAGCACGAACGCACAACATCGGTTTGGCAAAATGGGGGCAGAAGTGCTAAATTTGAGCATTGGAATTCTAATAAACTCTAGTGCTTATTGAAAGTTTTGTGCTTCTAATCCCGCTTCTTCGCAAAGCGGCAAAACGTTAGCGGTAACCGTATGAAGACGACAACGAACATATTGCCATTTGTAATCTTACTGACTTTTATAGCCTGTGGACAGACACGACCTGACAGTAAAGGAATATCTAAAGTAACGGTAGCTTTTTCAGGTTACGGTTGCGAAAGCGAATGTCCATTTCAAGTTTTTAGCGTTGAAAGTAATTTGACCGCAACATTTTACGGTGGACAGTTCGCTGACAAAAATGGCTATTATAAAGGGACAATTTCAAAAGCAACTTGGGACAGTATTCAAGTTCGTTTTGACAAGTTTATTGTTAAAGGAATTGACACTACAAAATACAGAAAGACCGACCATCCAGACGTTGAATTTTTCGTTCACGATGGTTTCCGAAAGCATCGGACAAGGTTTAATGAAAATACTGGTAAAATGACCAAAGAGGATTTAGATATTTTATATTGGTTTGTAAAAATTGCATCAAGGACAGACTTAAAAGCTACTGACAGCTTGACTTTTGAAACAACTTTTCAATATCCAATACCACCTAAAACAATTGACAAATGACGAGGCGAGAAAAACGGCATAACAAATAAATAGAAAAATGATACTACCTAAAGACAGAGTAATAATTGCTAGTGATGTTAGTGACAGAGACGGTATTGGTGTTGAAATTTATCGTGACGACAAGTTGGTAATTGAAATATTCCGTGACGACACAAAACGCACAAGGACAGTTACACTTTATCAACAAGATATTTCGTTGGACTTGCTTGAAGAAAGCATCCAAACATTTAAAAAAGAAATACCTTGGGACTTTATTGACTATGACAACTTAAAATGAGCTAACTGCAAACAGGAAAAGCCAATATGAGAAAAATAGCTTTCACGACAGGACACGACAGCGTTAAAAAAGTCATGCTTTATGAATGTTCAGACGGTGTTTATGTTTTTGGTTATGACTGCTTGCAGGACACATCTTCAATTTCGGACTATATTCAAAACACTGTTGAAGACGCCGAAGATTTTTGCAAAACCGAATACAAAATTGACAGCAATAATTGGATTTTAATTGCTGACCCAATAGACAATTGCCAGCACGACTTCATTTTGCCAACAAGAGTAAAAGGCAAAGAAAATGGCAAACCAGAGTGGGGACATTTTCAAACGTTGGTTGACAATCGTTGGGTTGACATCGGAACTTCGGACAAGACACAAAGTTTTGGCGGCATGACAGTCAATGAGAGATTATTTGTTAGTGGACTTATGGACGAGTTTGACAAAAGTAAAATCAGCGATAAGACAAGAGCCAAACAAATATTACGTTCGTTGCAAGTTGACGCACCATCAATAGAACTAATAATAAAATGACGACACTAAATCTGATAGAAAGAAAAACAGCCACTAACAGCGGTTTGGTAATATGACGGCTGAAGTGCTTCTATGAAACATTTGTGCAAGGTTTAACAGCAGTAATTCTATTGAATTTTTGTGCTAAAAATACGCTGCCCGTTAGCGGAAACTCTTGGACGATCTGCAAAAAACAACCGACAAAATAAACAGGGACAAATGAGAATAATACAAACGATTTTAAACACGACAGTACTTTTCAGCGTTTTGATTGCGTTTAGTTCGTGCAACGGACAAAATCAAAAGCCAAAAGAGATTAAAACTGAACAGAAAATACCTGTAAGTATTGGCGACACCGTTTCTGAAATAGGCAAAAACATTGACTGTATCTATCAAGACAAAAACGATAACTACTGGTTCGCAAGCAATGGCGAAGGAGTGTATCGTTATGACGGCAAAACGCTGACACATATTACCGACAAGCACGGTTTGGTAAGCAATTTTGTTTGGAAAATTGACGAAGATGTAAATGGTGATTTATGGTTCTCTACACGGGATGGCGTTTGTCGTTTTAACGGAGTTTCGTTTGCCAACTATACCGACAAGATTAACTATGCACCATCAGGGAAACTTAACTATACAAAAGGCGGACTTTTTTTTGGGCAGTTAAACGGTTTATGCTTTTATGATGGTAAATCATTTACAAGTTTTACCATTCACCCCGACACATATAAACCATCGCCCTCTGATATGAACAGACCATATAGTGTTTATTCCACACTAACTGACAACGCAGGCAATGTTTGGTTTGGGACTCAGGAAAAGGGCGTTTGTCGTTATGACGGAAATACCTTTACATTTTTTACCGAGCAAGGATTAGACAAAGCAGCTGTAAGAACTTTATTTCAGGACAAATCTGGAAATATTTGGGCAGGTAATAATGGAGCAGGTTTGTTCAAATTCGATGGAAAAGGTTTTATAAATTTTACGGACGAAAAAGGTTTAGCTAATCGTGACTTCCTGAAAAAACTTCAGGGAAAGGAAGGAACATTAGCCCGCCCCTGGACAATAAACGAAGACGAAAATGGAAATCTTTGGATTGGAACTATTGATGCAGGAGTATGGAAGTATGATGGAGCTAATTTGACAAATTATACCACCAAAAACGGGCTTGTCGGCAACTCAATATGGACAATATACAAAGACAAGAAAAATGAGCTTTGGTATGTAACAGACGGTGAAGCATTTTGCAAATTCAACGGAAAGACATTTACGAAATATGAAGTTCATTCACAAGGACAGAAATAGAGCAGCCACTAACAGCGGTTTGGCAAAAGCAGGGGCGTGCTTTTATGACAGTGAAGTACTAAATTCAAATTTTGTGCACCTAATGAAGTTTAGTGCTAAAAATCCCGCCCGAACGCCAAGCCGCAAAACGTTGGTGGCAATTTAAACAGAAACGAAAACATAAAAAATGAATAAGACATTTTTCAAATTACTTTTGATAGCATTTATATTAATAACTGACAATTTATTTGGACAAATTCCTAATAATATTTTCAATGAGATTACAGGTGACAAATTTGACAAAAAGAATTTTACAATTTTAAAACAGTCGTACAAGAAAAATGTTGGAGTTTACCATTTTGGAGAATCGGAAGCTGAATGGGATTTGATATTTATACCATACAAAGACAGTTTAATTATTCAAGTATGGTATGGAATTTGGGCGGAAGAACTTGGATTCAAAAATCAATCTTGGTTAAACAAGTGCCAGACATTTAACAACGTAAGAATTGTAGGAAATAAATTTTACTTTGGCAATTTTAGTGGGCAGTTTGTAGAATTTAAAGATGGAAAAACAAAAAGGAAATCTGTACTTTTATTCAGCGATCCAATTAAAGGTATAAATTATAAAAAAGACAGTGCTGAAGTAGGTTTTTATTCATATTCAATAGACACATTTTTTGATAGTAAAGAACGATATGAACTTTCATTAGATATCAAACCTGAAAAGTATTTTGCAAGCAAGACAAAGCAAGAATTGAAGATTTTAAGAAATACTATTTTTGCAAATTATGGAATGTTTTTTCAGAAAGGTGGAGAGATAGAAACTTATTTTACAAAGAAAGAATGGTACAAACCTTTTCAAAAAGATGTATCAGACTATTTAACTAAAATAGAAATTAAGAATTTAGAAACATTAAAACGAATCGAACAACGAAAAAAATAACTGCCACCAACAAGATATTGCCAAAAGCGGGGCTGAAGTGCTTCTATGAAACATTTGTGCAAGGTTCAATAGCCGTAATTCTATTGAATTTTTGTGCTAAAAATACGCCGCCCGTTAGCGGAAACTCTTGGACGATCTGCAAACATCAAACGACAAAATAAACAGGGACAAATGAGAATAATACAAACGATTTTAAACACGACAGTACTTTTCAGCGTTTTGATTGCGTTTAGTTCGTGCAACGGACAAAATCAAAAGCCAAAAGAGATTAAAACTGAACAGAAAATACCTGTAAGTATTGGCGACACCGTTTCTGAAATAGGCAAAAACATTGACTGTATCTATCAAGACAAAAACGATAACTACTGGTTCGCAAGCAATGGCGAAGGAGTGTATCGTTATGACGGCAAAACGCTGACACATATTACCGACAAGCACGGTTTGGTAAGCAATTTTGTTTGGAAAATTGACGAAGATGTAAATGGTGATTTATGGTTCTCTACACGGGATGGCGTTTGTCGTTTTAACGGAGTTTCGTTTGCCAACTATACCGACAAGATTAACTATGCACCATCAGGGAAACTTAACTATACAAAAGGCGGACTTTTTTTTGGGCAGTTAAACGGTTTATGCTTTTATGATGGTAAATCATTTACAAGTTTTACCATTCACCCCGACACATATAAACCATCGCCCTCTGATATGAACAGACCATATAGTGTTTATTCCACACTAACTGACAACGCAGGCAATGTTTGGTTTGGGACTCAGGAAAAGGGCGTTTGTCGTTATGACGGAAATACCTTTACATTTTTTACCGAGCAAGGATTAGACAAAGCAGCTGTAAGAACTTTATTTCAGGACAAATCTGGAAATATTTGGGCAGGTAATAATGGAGCAGGTTTGTTCAAATTCGATGGAAAAGGTTTTATAAATTTTACGGACGAAAAAGGTTTAGCTAATCGTGACTTCCTGAAAAAACTTCAGGGAAAGGAAGGAACATTAGCCCGCCCCTGGACAATAAACGAAGACGAAAATGGAAATCTTTGGATTGGAACTATTGATGCAGGAGTATGGAAGTATGATGGAGCTAATTTGACAAATTATACCACCAAAAACGGGCTTGTCGGCAACTCAATATGGACAATATACAAAGACAAGAAAAATGAGCTTTGGTATGTAACAGACGGTGAAGCATTTTGCAAATTCAACGGAAAGACATTTACGAAATATGAAGTTCATTCACAAGGACAGAAATAGAGCAGCCACTAACAGCGGTTTGGCAAAAGCAGGGGCGTGCTTTTATGACAGTGAAGTGCTAAATTCAAGCTTTGTGTATCTAATGAAGTTTAGTGCTGAAATTCCCGCCCTTCGCAAAGCGGCAAAACGTTATCTACCATTGTAGGCAAACAACACTAACAATATAAAAATGGAAAAAGAGAGAGAAACATTTTATCCTAAAAACCGACAAGAATGGCGTGAATGGCTAATTAAAAATCATGACACACAACAATCTATTTGGTTAATCTACTACAAAAAGAAAACAAATATTCCGACTGTATCTTACAGCGATGCAGTGGACGAAGCATTGTGCTTTGGTTGGATAGACAGCAAATCAAAGCCAATAGACAATGAAAAGTTTATGCAATTTTTCTGCAAACGAAAACCAAAGAGTGTTTGGTCGAAAGTAAATAAAGAAAAAATTGAACGCCTGACAAAACAAGGTCTTATGACAAAAGCTGGTTTTGACATTGTCGAAATTGCAAAACAAAATGGCTCTTGGACAATATTGGATGAAGCCGAAGCCTTGATAATCCCACCTGACTTAGAGGATGCTTTTGAACAAAGACCCCATGCAAAAACATACTTTGTAAGTTTGAGCAGATCGGACAAGCGAAATATTTTACAATGGCTTACACTTGCAAAAAAACAAGAAACAAGACTCAAAAGAATAGCTGAAATCGTCGAGCTTGCCGACCAACACCTAAAGCCAAAACAATTCCGTGGACAGAAAAACGCCCCATAATAAGCGTTTGGTGACAGTATGAACGGCTCTTTTTCCTCTAAAATGATTCATATTTGGATGGATAGACAAAGTTTTGTAGTTTTGAGGGAATGGACGGCGCATTGCGTCAATATGGGAGGCGCATCTATACATTTGCAAAAGTACTTCATTGA